>NZ_PNEO01000017.1 GCF_002870125.1 Burkholderia sp. WAC0059 | reverse complement strand
CGCTGATCGACTCGGGCGTGCTGCGCACGACGCTGAACGAAACGTTCGGGACGATCAACGCGGCGAACCTGCGGCGTGCGCACGAGCTGATCGAAACTAATCGCGCGCGCGGCAAGATCGTGCTCGAAGGATTCTGAGCGAAGCCTGTATATAGCGCACTGTCTGGCCTCATCACGCAGTCGACTGGAGATTCACGCTCATGGCTATCAAATTCATCGTCGCGGTGATTACCGCCGAACCCGCTCATGCGGATGCCGTCGAACAGGCGCTGCAAGCCGCCGTGCCCGCGGTGCGCACCGAACCTGGATGCATTCAGTACGACTTGCATCGGGACCAGTCGGAACCGGGGCGATTCGTCATGATCGAGCAGTGGAGCGACGAGCAAGCGTTGAAGGCACATGGCGAAGCAGCGGCGTTCCGGAAGCTGTCATCCGTGCTCGACGGACGGGCATCGCTCGAGATCATCGATCTGGCAAAAATTGCGTGATGAACCCGTCGGCTGTGCGCATCGGCAGCCGACCGGATTTCGGAGGGAGTACCCGGCATGCTGGCAGCAATTTCGACGCTTCTGCTGTTCCAGTTCATCGGCGAGACGCTGGCAACGGTGACGCACGTGCCCGTACCCGGGCCGTTGATCGGCATGGTGCTGCTGCTCGCGTGGCTGATGGTCCGTGGTGGGCCGTCAGCCGGGTTGGAGAGTTTCGGTCGTAGCCTGCTGTCGTGGCTGGCACTGCTGTTCGTGCCGGCTGCCACTGGTCTTGTCACGGGACTCAGACTTCTCGAGGCCGACTGGTGGCGGATTGCGCTTGCCATTGTGGTGTCCACTGCGCTGGGTCTGGCGACGACAGGGTGGTTGATGGATAGGCTGACCAGGCTCATCCATGACAGGCCGGAGCAACCATGACATTGGTACCGATCCTTGCGGAAACCGTGCTGAAGACTCCGGTGTGGGGGCTGCTGGCTACTTTGATTGCATACCAGATCGGGCTCATGGCCAATCGGCTCGCGAAGGGCAACGTGCTGGCCAATCCGGTACTGGTGTCGGTGCTACTGCTCGTAGTCCTGCTGAAGGCGACGCACATCCCGTATCAGAGCTATTTCGCGGGCGCGAGGTTCGTGCATTTCCTGCTTGGGCCCGCAACGGTGGCACTCGCGCTGCCGATGTACCGCAATCTGCACCATATTCGCCGAACCGCCGGTGCGCTCGTTCCGGCGTTGTGTGCAGGCTCGATTGTGTCGGCGGGTGCCGCGTTCCTGATCGGCAAATACTCCGGCGCCGCACCAGTGGTAACGGCTTCGCTGATCGCGCATTCGGCCACCACGCCCATCGCGATGAGCATATCGTCGGGGATTGGTGGAGACCCGGCATTGACCGCCACCTTCACGCTGTTTACTGGAATCATGGGCGTGTTGCTCGTACGCCTGATTTCCGCGCTGGTGCGCGTGACAGATTCGCGTGCGCAAGGCCTGGCCGCAGGTACGGCGGGGCACGGGCTGACAACAGCTCATATGCTGTCGATTAACGAGACCGCCGGTGCTTTCGGTGGGCTGGCCATTGGCATGAATGGCGTGTTGACCTCTCTCCTGGCACCGATGCTGGCGTCGTTGGTGCGATGAATTCCGTGGGGAGCGCGTCCGTGCAACATCGCTCCCGTCCAGCCCGGCATGCCGCATTGCTTATGCGTGCGCGTTTCCGAGCGATGCACTGATGCCTTGAGCCGTCTGCTCGACGGCGCGGATGAATGCAGCCTGCGCACGCGGGCCATCAGGAAAGAGCGGATATATCATTGAAATCCCGACCGATCCTACCGGATAGCTGTTTGCGTCGAGAACCGGCGCCGCAATACAGCACAGCTGCGGATTGGCCTCGCCGTTGTCATACGCGAGGCCTTCTTCGACGGTCCGGGCCAGTTCCAGCCGGAGCATTTCCGGCGTGGTCAGCGTTGTGGGTGTGTGTTCCCGGAATGTAATCCTGTCGATCAGCCGGTTGCGCTCGTTTTCGGGCAGGTGGGCGAGGATCGCCTTGCCTACCCCGGTGCAATACAGCGGTTCCCAGTCACCGGCGGTCTGTCTGACGGAAACCACATTGTCCGCGGGCATTACCTCGATCAGGACGACACGGTCGTCCTGCAGCACCGCCAGATGCGAGGTCTGCTTCGTCATGACCGACAGCTTCTTCAGGAACGGGCGGGCAACTTCGACCAGCGATGCATCGGCGCGGACCATTCGGCTCCACGCCGACAAGGTCGGGCCGGGCGTATAGGTTTTCAGTGCCGCGTCCTTGACGACGAGACCCGTGCGTTCGAGGGTGTTGAGAAAGCGGAAGGCCGAACTCTTGTCGATGTCGAAATGCGACGCCACTTCGTTCAGCCTCTTCGGCCGCCCGGCCTTCAGGATGTACTCGAAGATGGACAGTCCCTTGTCCAGCGATTGGATGATGGTGGTGTCCGGCTTTGCGCGAGCGACCGCCTCGTCGGGCGGCACGCTCGCGGAAGCCGGATTTTTTCTGGCGGCGCGCGGCATGGTTCGGGTTGACAATAGATCAATGATGTCGTCGATTATCTCCCGTGTGACTGGCGGACGCAAATGCGCTGCCAGTGCCGCAGCGCCCGGCTAGAGGCTGGCGCTTCCCTGCACCGGGACCGCGTTGTGCGCGAGCCCGAGCGCGCGGTAGCCGCCGCGCCGTCTGAAGACGAGGTAGAGCGCGAGAAAGCAGACGCAGAGGACGGCCGGCAATACTGCGAGCGCCCTGAGCGCCCCAGTCGGCCCGAAGCGGTCGAGGTTGCGGCCGATGACCGGCAACGCCACCGCAATCGACAGGAATCCCCCGCCGCCCATCAGGCCAAGACACAGCGGCCCGCCTTTCGGAAAGCGTTCGGACGTAATACCGAGCATCGTCGGCCAGAAGAGCGACTTTCCGATACCGAACAGCGTGGCGGCTGCGAATGCGACGATGACCGAGTCTCCGCTACGCAGCGAGCCGAGCGTCCACAGTCCTGTCGCGCACAGTGCGCTGCATGCCAGCAGCGCGAGGAACGGCGAGCGATGCACGAAACGTCCGGCCACTGCACGCATCACGAAGACCAGTCCGGCGGTATACGCGAGGAACATGATGCCGTCGAGTCCTGTCAGCGCCTTCATGATGGCCGGAAACCACTGATCGGCGCCGAGTTCGGTAATGGCGGTCAGCCACATCAGGCAGAACATCACGATGAATAGCGGATTGACGGCCTCCGCTGCCATCTGGCGCATCGAAACCCGGTTCGCGGCCCGCTCCGTGGGAGGGAAAGGCTGGTTCCACGATATGGCCATATAGACAATCGTCGGAATCACGATGGTGGAAAGCTTTAGTTGCCAGCTCGCGCCGAGTTGCGATAGCGCGAGCGCGGCCAGTCCGCCCACGATCATGCCTGCCGGCCATCCCGCGTGCAGCGCATTGAGCCGCGCGGTCTTCCGGTCGCTGTACAGGGTTGAGACGAGCGGGTTCACGACACCTTCCACGAGTCCCTGGCTGAGCCCCATCAGCAGGAAGCCGAGATAAAGCAGGGTGGTGCCGGGCTGCGAGAAGATCGAGTCGGCGTGCGTCACCGGATGCGGCGCGCAGAGGATCACGACCACGCTGGCGATGAAGCCGAAACCAGACAGTTTGTACAGGCGCCGCATGCCTATCAGGTCGACCACCAGGCCGCTGACGAAGATCGATGCCGTGAATCCGAAGAAAGCCGGTCCCCAGATATAGCCCATCTGCTCCGCCGTCAGCCGGAACGTTTCGCGCAGCGGCCCTTCGATGTCGCCGCGAATCGCGAAGACGAGCGCGGTTGTCAGCATCGACGTGAAGCTGGCGATGAAGAGTCGGTTCCGGTTCATGCGTCGCTCCGTTCGTTGTCGACGATCTGCGCGAAGAAGCCGAGCATGACCGGTGCGTCGAGCGGCATCACGTGGTGGCCGAGTGCGGTACGCGCGTGCAGTCCACGGCGGCCGAGCACTTCGTGCAGCAGTTCCGACGCTGCGTCCAGCACCTCTGGCATCGCGTCGAATCCTGCCACGCAGCCTACGTGTCCATCGAGACGGATCAGCCGGACGCGGTCGATTGAGCCGGCCGCCTGCGCGAGTTGCGCGAGCCCGTTCAGTGCGCACAGACGGGCGGCCGCAATGCCGTCCTCAGCAGTCAGCGTTTCTCCGAGGCGTCCGGCAAAGCGCAAGCTGCCGTTTTCGAACGGCAACTGGAATGACGTCGTGACCAGGTCGCCGTACCGTGCCCATGGCTGGTAGCTGCCGACGGCTGCGGGTGGCGGCGGGAGTTTGATCTGCCGGGCAGCCAGACGCCCGGACGGAAGGTCATCGAAGGCGGCTAAAGCCGCGATATCGGCAGGATGATTCATGCGTGCTGTCTCCTTCATGTGCTGAATGGCGGTACGGCTGCGGCCTGGTTACGCAACGCTGGCCGTCGTTGCCGCCGGATAGTCCGCGTGATCCTTCCAGGACGCGGGCTCGGACGAATTGAAAATGAACTCGATGGTCAGGCCGTTCGGGTCCATGACGAATACCTGGTGTTCGCGCAGGTCCGGCACAGTGCGGGCCCGGTATCCCATGCCCAGATCGCGCAGCCGCACCTCGAAGGAAGGGAGGTCGGTGCAGCGGAATGCAATGTGGTCGACGACGCCGGACCCCGTGCTTCCCCCGGCATCGCGTTCTCCGAGATAGCTGTCGAGACCGGGCTGGCCGCCGGCAGCAATAGCGAGGTGGAGAACCGGTCGCTCTCCTTTGTAAAGCCAGCGTCCGTCGAAAGGAAACGACGGACGCCAGCCGGCCTGGAGGCCTGCCACCTGTTCAAAGAAGGCGGTGGTCTCGGCGAGGAGCGGGGTGCGCAGGGTGAAGTGATCGAGGTGTTGAATGTCCATGACGATGTTGATTTATAATCAATGACGTTGATTTTATAGGTCATCGACGGAGCTTTGGGAAGAGGGGGTTAACCCCGGGGCAGAGCGGATGACGGTACCCCGTAACAAATGAAGGAGGGTTGTGATGAGTGCGGTAACGCGTCGGGAAATACAGGTGCTGGGCCAGACAATCAGCTTTCTGGAAGTCGGTAGCGGCGACAAAGCCGTGCTGCTACTTCACGGTATGACGAGCGACGCGACGAACTGGGCAGAAACGCTGCCGGCGTTGGCAGCGGCCGGCTACCGGGCGATTGCGCCGGACCATCTCGGATTCGGGCAGTCTTCGAAGCCGAACGTCCCGATCAAGCCGCGCACCCTGTCGGACATGATTGCGCCGCTACTGGACACGCTGGAAATCGGCCCGACGATGCTGGTGGGGCAGTCGATGGGTGGTCACGTTGCGGGGCTGTTTGCGGCCGATTGCCCGGAGCGGGTCAGCGGGCTGGTACTGGTCAATGCGGGATACGGGCTGGCGCTCCGTGATGCGGACAATGTGCGCGATCTGGGCCATGCGAAGGAGTCGGGTGGACTATGGGCATTGAATCCTGCGACCAGGCGTGAAGCACGCATGCTGCTGGAACAGGTATTTCACAACCCGGCGCTGGTTTCGGAAGAGAACGTCGACGCGTTTTTTGCGCAGCGGCTGGCAGCCGGAGACGGGTGGGCCATCCAGTCCATTGCCGAGTCGTGGGCCCGGCGGGAAGACATGCTCGATCCTGTTCTCGGCCGGCTCGGCGGTTCGCCGGTGCTCGTTGTGCAGTCGCGCCTCGACCGGGTCGCGCCGCTGGAACTGGGGCTGCGGTTGCATGATGGCATCCCCGGGGCCTCTCTCGAGATTCTGGAAGATTGCGGGCACGCACCGCCCGTCGAGGTGCCGGATGTGTTCAATCGCGTACTCGCGGTGTTCTTGCAATCGGTGTGGATTTGACGTCCGGGCGTCTGACGTCGCTTTCCGTAATGTGTCTCCGCATGGAAAGTCATTCCCCACGAAGTTTCCGACGGCCGGTTTCGACCTATCGGTGAGCTATGCGACGCAGCGGACGTTCTGATTCGGTTTCCATGACGTACCGCTATCGCACATGGTTTTGCGCTGCGTGCGGGTTGTCGCTATGTCTAGTCGCATCGTTTAACAGCGCTTCTGGCAAAAAAAGCGAAAAGGCTGGGTCCATCCATTCGACGAATCAGTCCGGCGACGGGACATGGTAGCGCGTGGCGGTTCGACCGATTACCGGCAAATCCGGCCCACTGGCCTATCCTGCACTCGGATAAAAATTTTCATCGATGAAAATTGATCCGTCGCTTTTATCGTTCTGGGCGGTGGACGTTCGCCATGCATGCTGCATTGCGAAGACAGGCATCGTCGAAATATGTGTTGGCATCCGGCGGTTGCCGACCCGGAGCGGTCCGACGATTTTCTCAATACCGGACGGTCATAGCCTGTTCGGGTGCTCTCGCAAAACGGATTTTGCGTACGCGAACGCATTGCCTATGCAATGTGATCAACCCTACGATGCGACATCGCTGCCTTCACGCCAATGGGCCACGGCCTCCGTTATTGCGTAGTAGACAATCACCAATCCGGAGAGTGGATCGGCCCACCACCATCCCAGAAGCGCGTTCAGCGCCACACCGACGAGCACGGCACCCGCAAGGTAGGCATCAATTACAGTCACGCGCGATTCGGCTATCAGGACTGGATTGTCGAGTTTTCGTCCAGTGACTTTCTTGCCCCAGGCCAGAAGCAGCATGGCAAGCACAGTCACGGCGAGCCAAACGATGCCGAGAACAGATGGAGTTGGACGACCACCTGCGATCAGGATGTATGCCGTTTGAACGACGACATAGGCGGCCAGCGCGAGAAATGCTGCACCGATCAGGCGGAGGGCAAGCTTTTCGTTATGTCCTTTGCTCTCGGTGAGCTGCCAAATCACGACCATCGAAGCAAAAATTTCGATCAGTGAATCGATTCCGAATCCCGCTAACGCCACGGAGCTGGCGTGTAGCGCGGCAATGACGACTACGATTACACCGACGACATTCCAGCCCAATGTGAGGTATTCGAGGTTTAGACCGCGTCGAAGCAAGCTGGCACGGGATTGGTTGGTCGCGGCGCGAATGTTCGCGGTATGGGGGCTGTTCATCGTGAATTTTCAATAGACGGAGTGGCGTCGCCAACTGGCGAGATGGCTTTCTTAGCCGTGGGTTATCCGTCAATTGTCAACGATCTGGGACTGCGTGTCGAAGGTCCGAAACTGGCCGAGGCCGTGTAAAAACGTTCGGGTGGGTCGGCGAGCATCGGGGCGCGTGCGTGCGTTCAGCGTCGAAGCGGAGCGACTGGCCTGATTGCACCGAGCCAGTCGAAGCGGCAACGCGTGAGATCACGCGCCCGCCAGCTTCATCGCCCGCAGGGCCCTTGCGAATCCAAGTATCCTGATGACTCGCTTGAGGTTGTACGCCAGCACGTGCAGGCTCATCTCAGTGGCGACGTGACCAAGCCCACGCGTCAGGAAGTGTGCAGAACCCATCCAGTGCTTGAGCGTGCCGAACACGTGCTCGACTGTTCGGCGTCGTATCGTCATCGCATCAAGCTGGCGATCCAGTCTGCTCTGCATCGCTTCAAGCACCGCTTCGTGTTCCCATCGCCGGATACGTCGATAGTCAGACGGTGTGCATTGATTCTTGATCAGGCATCGCGGACACGCACTGCTCCAGTAGGTACGCAGGGTCATCGGGTTGTCGCGTTCAACGGAGCTGAACCGGTAAATCGCTCGTTGACCCGCTGGACACAGGTACTGGTCATCGCTGGCGATATAGATAAAGTCGGCCCGGTCGAACCGACCATCAGCCTTTGCACTCGACGTCTGCGACTTGGGCACCATAGCCTCAATCCCCGCGTCATCGCACGTCTTGATTTCCGGCGCGCTGAAGTATCCCCGGTCCGCCAGCGCCCGGAGCTTCTTCGTGCCCATCGCATCACGTGCGGCTTTGGCCATCGGGCTCAGCTGCGCCCGGTCGCTGCCGATGTTCGTGACTTCATGCGTCACGATGAGGTGATGTTTCGTGTCAACGGCCACCTGAACGTTGTACCCGACCACGCCGGTGCCTTTGGCCTGCGATATCATCGAGCGGGAGTCAGGATCAGTCAGCGAGACCTGTTTCTCCGGCAGGTCTTTCAACAGTTCCGCCGCGCGATCCAGGTCACGCATCTGTTCGCGCAGCGTGTCGATCTTCTCCCGCAGCCGTTCTGTCTTCGCCTCCACCTCGGCCGGTTGCGTGCGATCTGCTGTCTCCAGTGCCTCCAGGTAGCGCTGGATGCTTTGCTCGATCTGCTCCTGGCGTCTCTCGATCTTGTTGGGCGTGAAGTTGTTGTCACGGCTGTTGACCGCCTTGAACTTGCTGCTGTCGATGGCGACGACTGCTTCCGTGAACAGCGTCAGGTCCCGGCAGATCATCACGAAGCGTCGGCACACGCTGCGGATGCCTTCACCATTGCTCCGCCTGAATTCGGCGATGGTCTTGAAGTCGGGAGCGAGTCTGCCAGTCAGCCACATCAGTTCGACATTACGCTGGCACTCCCGCTCCAGACGCCGGCTCGACTGCACGCGATTGAGGTAACCGTAGATGTAGATCTTGAGCAGCACCGCCGGGTGGTAAGACGGTCGGCCGGTAGTCGCGGGCATGGCACCGTCAAATCCCAGCACGGCCAGTTCGAGTTCTTCAACGAATGCGTCGATAATCCTGACTGGATTGTCCTCGGTGATGAAGTCTTCGAGACATTCCGGCAACAACGTTGCCTGACTGCGGTCCGCACCTTCGACAAATCGCCCCATCTTCGCCTCACGCAACAACGGGTTGATTCAGTCTAGGAGATCGCGCGTGTTTTTACACGGCCTCGGCCGAACGCCGACTGACGCGGAAGACCGCACCTGACCCGTAGCGGGCAGTCACGATTGCCTTAACCGGACGCTCGCGAGTGAGAAACCGGTCATTTGCCTTGCGATGTGTACGACGCTACACTGCGCGGGCGATGAGGAAGCGCCAACCAGCAAGCTTCCGGCGAGGCACCTGTAGATGCCAGTTAAAACAATTTGGGCGATAGGAGGAAACAGCGACGTGACTGCTCCATTTTCCGGTGGGTGTGCTTGCGGATCGATCCGCTATGTATGCTCGCGCGCCCCCGTTGCGACGCTAAACTGTCACTGCCTGGACTGTCAGCGCGCAAGTGGCGCTCCCTTTGCTTCCGGCTTCATCGTCCGGGTCTCGGACGTGACGATAACCGGCACGCCGAAGACATACTCCGTTCGTGCTGGCAGTGGCAAGCTCGCGACTCGCAGCTTTTGTTCCGATTGCGGCTCTCCTCTGTTCACGCGTGGCGAGGCTGCTCCAGAAGTTATGTCCATCCGCTTCCCTACGCTGGACAATCCGTCGGAGTTTCAGCCGATGCTGGATATCTGGACATCTAGTGCGCAACCGTGGGTTTGCCTTAGTCAGGCAATTCCTCACTATTCCCAGTCGCCCTAATTCGCTCGTCGCCGATCGCGCGACAGTCCGTTTCTGAGGAATTTATACCAGCGCAGCCTACGGCCGCTGTTGGCCGTTCTGCCTCCTCGGGAGGAAGAATTGCTTTACCCGGCCTGTTGTGGAGCACAAACAGAAATCAACGACAGCATCCGAATACCCTGTAAAACCCCATAGATTTGTCAGTCGGCATGCGGGGAGGGCGCTGGTATAGGATGACGCTTTTTACCTAGCCGGAGCATGTCGGGAAATCGTCGAAAGCCGGGGCGTAAACCGCTCAGCAAGAGTGAGCTGCTGCCGTTGCCGTCTGCCAGGGTGCGGGCCATGTCGCTCGAAAATCATCTGGCTTTTGCTGCGCTCAACGCGGGAGCCGGCGATCATGTCCAGATAAGTCGCCTGCTGCGCATGGTGTATCTGGCCTGGTATCTGCGTGATGCGTCTCCTGCCGTGGAGACGGAGTTGTTCCGGCAGGGCGAGCGGGCACTGCAAAGCTGCATTGAGCGCTCGGTGGCGAGCAGGGAATGGGTGCTCGAGGTGAACGAGCAGGACATTGTTGGACAGATCCTGTCGCTGCACGACGGGCAGCTGGCTGTCGTGCCTGCCCATCGATACCTGCGGGCGTGGGAGCAATTGAAGGTATTCCTGAAGTCAGATCGGGCGAGCGTGGTGGATAGCTGACGCTGCGGATTGCGATTTACCGGCACGGTATATGAACCTGCGGGTGCAGGCGGGTAGATCCCGCCTGCACCCGCATCGCCGCATGCGTGGCGCAGACGCGCGTATCCGGGCAGCGCGACGCCGCCCGGATACGACAGCCGACGAAGATCGGGCCGGATGCGTCAGGCGACATCCCGCAGTTGGGCGCAGATCAGCGTGTGCAGATCGCGCGCGAGACCGGGCACACAGACATGGATCAGTTCCCCCCGCCTGAACTGTTCCGGCGCGGGCTTCGGGATGGCCGCCAGACTGGCTGCGTGTCCGGCATAGACGGCATCGATTGCCTGCGCAACGAGGGCGGCGGATTCTTCGCGCGAGACGCTGAGATATTCGAGGCCGCCGAAAACGTGGTGCCACGGCTGTACCGCATGCTCGTATATATCCTCCATGCTGTTGAAGCGGCCGGCCTTGTACCGGCGACAGAGGGCCTCGACTTCGGCCTGTCTCGGGCCGTCCGTCCAGTGGACCGATACGGCGCCGTAGTGGGTCATCCGCACGGAGAATTTCACGCCGGGAAAGGCGCGTTTAAGCTCGATGCGGATGTTCGCGGCGGCGAGTCTGCCGCTGTACACGTCGTCGCCCTGTTTTAGATGCCGGTATTCGCTGGCTGTCGCAAGCCGCACGCGTTTGTCGTCGGCGCGCTGCCGGGTTTCGGCAGCCTGTGCGGCCCGGGTAGCCTGCATGGTGGCAGCGTTCGCGAGCGCGGCGGCGATCTCGTCCGCGTCCGCGATATCGTCATGGACGCGCCACTGTACGCCGCGCAGGATGCATTCGGGCAGGCGGTGCGAAATCGTGCCGTTGTCGAACACGATATCGAATTCGGCCCCGCCGCCGTGCATTACGGCATGGGCTAGGGACTGCACGCCTTCCGGGTGCTGTTCGCCGTGGATCGCATAGACGATGCCATTGCGGCCACCGTAAAGGAGGGAATGGATACGCTGGCCGACCGACACCGGGCGGCGGCTGTCAGGGGAAGGGGACATGGTGACGGCTCCGGTAGGGAGTGGTAGGGTAGCGGTCCGTGGTGAGCGGTCGCCGCTGCCGGGCTGCACGCGTCCCGGTACGGACTGAACCGGGACGCGTGCACGGTGCGGATCACGCAGCCATCGGCGCGTGTGGCAGGGAGGCGGCCGCATCAGTGTCAGGTGCCCCGCCCGCCCCGTTCATTTCGCTGCCGTCCGTGTTCTCGTCCTCGCTGGCGTCCGGGCCGAAGTCGCCGGGGCTGCCGTCCCGCGCGCTGTTCTGCCCGAACACGGCAGGCATCCAGTTCGCCGCTGCGGCGAGCCGTTCGGCTTCGGTTGCCAGGTCGTTCTTTTTGAGCCTGGCGAGGCGGTTGACTTCGGACGGCGCGAAGGTTTTTGCCGCGTCGAGAATCGCGGCCTTCGGGACATGGCGGAAATACCCTTCGGCGGTCGGCTTCCACCATGCCGCCATGTCGAGCCCGACCGCCCGGGCCAGGTCCGCGCCCGGATCGTCCTTCGTCGCGCGCAGCGTCATCACGTCGACCGTGGGGGCGACACAGACAGCGAGCAGGTTCACCAGTGCGTCCTGCGACATGGCGAGCAGCACGGCGAACAGTTCCCCGCTGTCTCCGGGCAGCGAGGCCGTGTGCGTCTGCTGCACGTCGCGCAGCGCGACGGCAGCGCGCGAGTCGGGCCAGTCCGGGGCGAGGCTGGCGAGCCGGTCCTGGACGGTCAGTTTCACGCCGAGCGGCAGGTCATGGCCGTCGTACCGTTCCTGCAGGGTGGTCTGCACCATGCCGTGTACGAGCGCGGCGAGTGCGACCTGGGGATGCCGCGCGACTTCGATCTGCAGGGCGGCGGTGCGATGGGCGCTCAGGCGCTGCGCCAGCCGGTCGGACAGGGTGGCGGCTGCCGGTACGGGGTCATCTGTTTCGTCGCCGGGATCGTCCGCGAAGGGCGTTCCTGCCAGGCCACGTTTCAGGCGTTCCAGCGTGTCGAGCGCGCGGGCCTCGGCTTCGCGCAGCAGGCCGCGCAGCATGACCGCCCCGCCGTCCGGTCCCACGGTGACGATGGCACCGGCGACGGCGCGCACGTCCGGCGTGTAGTCGAGCAGACCGGCGTGGACGGCTTCGAGGTTGTCCGTGAGCGCGTCGCGCCGCTCTTGCAGGGTCGTTGCCCTGTCCTCATCCCCTGCGTCCCAGGCTTCCTCAAGCGCAGCGTCGGTACGGTCGATACGGGCTTGCAGGGAGGCAATGCGGCGGCCTTCTCGCGCGTTCGGCTCGCGGGCGTGCTGGCGGGCCGTGTGAAAGGCCTGCCGGTCGGCATGGCTGATGTGCGGCGTGGCGTCCACCCACGCCCACCCCTCGGCGCGCAGGCCGGCGGCGAGCGTGTCGAGTGTTGCCCGGGCGAGCCGGTCGAGCAGGGCGGCGTCGGTCAGATACACGCCGCTGTCGTCCTCTGCGAACAGGTCGCGGATGACCTGACCGCCCGCTGCCGTATACGTGTCCAGTCCGACGAAGCGCGCGAGCGGATGCGCCGCGCTGACTTCGCGCGCGATCAGCCGCTCGCGCAGCGCGGCCGAACTGCGCTGCCAGTGCGGCGCGTCGTAGAACGCGGCTTCCTGCGCGCAGTGGTCGTCCGTGATGGTCAGGGCCATCAGTTGTTCCAGCGTCACGTCGCCCGCGCGATAGTCGGCCATCAGGCGCAGGGAGACGTTGGCGAGTTTCAGGCGGCGCTGCACGACGAGCGGCGACACGCCGAAGTCGGCGGCGATGTCCTCGACGGGACGGCCTTCCCTGACGAGTGCGGCGAAGGCCTCGAACTGGTCGGCGGGGTGCATGGCCTCGCGCAGGATGTTTTCGGCGAGGCTCACGGTGCGCGCGGACGCATCGGCCACGAGCAGGCAGGGCACGTGATGGTCGGCGGCGAGGCGCCTTTTCTTCGCGAGCAGTTTGAGGGCGGTCAGGCGGCGGTCGCCTGCCACGACCTCGTAATGCTCGCCGTCGGCGGCAAGCACGACGATCAGGTTTTGCAACAGGCCGACGCGAGAAATGCTCGCGGCGAGTTCCGGGATCGACAGGCGGCGGGCGGTCTTGCGCACGTTGAGTTTCGAGTGACGCGGAAGCAGTTGTCCGAGGGGCACAAGAATCAGGTTCTTCGCCGGATCGGCCATGTCGAACGAGGTGACGGCGCGGGCTTCGGTTTGGGTGATCGCATTCATGATAAGGAATCCTTTAAAATAAAGAGGGAGAAATAGCGGAAAAACACAAACAACGGCACGACACAGCGCGGCGCAAGACAGCAACAAGCACCGGGAAAACGGAGGGGCGTGAACCCCTCCGGGAACATCAGGCCTTGAGTCGGCGCATGCCATCAGCCAGGAGCCAGAGCGCGCGATTGAGACGCACGTTCTGGTCGATGCCCTGTACCGGCCGGGTCTGCTGGCGTCGGCCATTGGCAGCGCGACCGGACAGGCCGCCCTTGATCAGGTTTTCCTGCACGCGGTTCATGACGCTCCACAGGTCGGCGTGGGCGTCGTCGGCGCGTTTCGGGGCGAGGATCTGCGCTTCGGTGACGGGAGCGGGGCGGGTGGGGTCGTCGTACTTTAGGGCGAGCGCGGAGCGCGCGAACACCTGGGCCTCGCCGTCATCCAGCGTGACCGCCTGCATGGCGTCGCGCGAGGCCTGGGCCTGCCCGAAACCCTGCAACACCGCATAGGCCCCTTCGATGACCTGCTCGGCCACGCTGCCCTTGTGCGGTACGCGCACGTCGGCCACGGTGTCGCCGCAGACAAGGCCGTTCTGGCAGACGAAGCGATACATGCCGGCCAGCATTTGATAGCTGCTGGTGCCGTCGTGCGAGTTGAGAAGGATGATTTCGTTGGCCTCGCGCCCGTCGATCTGGCTCGCGTGGCGCAGGCGGATCATGTGTTTCGTGAATTCGCGGCGGTCGTCATGGCGCACGCGCGTCTGGCACACAAAGAACGGCTGGAACCCTTCGCCGCGCAGTTCGTCCAGCACAGCCGACGTGGGGATGTAGCTGTACCGCTCCGAGCGGCTGTCGTGTGCGGCCTCCGCGAAGATCGACGGGGCCACGGCGCGGATAGCGTCGTCGGAGAGGGGGAAGCGCGAGCGCAGCACCGGCGAACCCGATGCAAAACGGCTGGCAAGTTGCATGGTCTTGCTCCTGAAAAAATGAAATGGTTTTCAAAAACACCACCGGATTCCAAGATTCGGAGCCCGCGTTCCGGGTTGTCCGGTGGAGCCGGCGCAGGGAGCTGGGCTGTCCCGTTGCCTCCGTCTTTCCTGAGTTCATCGCCCGCGACGGTCAGGAGCGCGCGGGCCGGCGCCGTCAAGGAAAGATGCGGCCGGGGTGGGGCGGCCCGCAGCGCAGCGAGGACACGGCCGGACGCGCCTTGACGGTGCCGGCCCGCGGGCTACAGTCGCGGGAGAGGTGATGAACGAGGGAAGACGGCGGATGCGGCAATGGCCGCAGACGGCGCTGGCTCCGGGCAAGCGGAGCGCGCAGGCCCGGATCGGGAAGCCGGGCCGGAGGGGTCAGGGATGGAAGCCGGAAGGGCGAGACGCCGCAGGCGGCTCGATGCGCAGCACGAGAGCCCGACCCTGCCTCATGGAATGGGGCAGGGAGACCCCGAAGTCACGAAGCCGTCGTGGCGCTTCAGTGGGCAAGTGCGACCGGTGAAATGGCCTCGTGCATGCGGGTCACCATTTCGGTTCGAGCGTAAGCATATGGCCTTCATACGTGCCGTCGTCCCTGGGGGCGATGCGCACATGGATCTTGGACAGAAATCTGGCCGGTGTTGCGAGCCACTTCAGTATCGCCAGCTTTTCGTCCCCGCCGGGGATGTCGTGTCCAGTATCTTGCGCCGTCAGAAGGTCCTGCAACATGCCGGCGGCAAGATCAGGCACACTTAGCAGATCGTCAAGATAACCCTTTTCCACAAACGATTTTCCGAACCCGAGAACGTCGAAGCCGTGCGTCATGTACATCGCACCGATGCTGCCGAACAGTTTTTGCGTGTCGGCAAATGACCGATCTTTGGCATCTTCGTTGATCTGGTCTGTGTCGCTGTACCAGAGCAGACGCTGCTGGTCATACGTCATCGCCGCGGTGAATGCCGCGAGGATATGCAGCACGCGGAGGACTTTCTCGCCGACGTGGCCAGTCCATTTTCCGAACCCGCCCTCTTCGAGCTGCCTTGCAATCGATGCATGGGCCTCGCTTTTTGTCATGCCGAAGACCGTACCGATTTTCTTGTCGATCGCGACGGTGACGACCGCGCCGTGGACGAGGTTGTCGATCAGTTCGAGATACTCGGGCAGAGCGCGGCTCCGCGGCCCGTATTTGAGATCCTTGTATTTGAATTCGCTGTAGGGATCGTGAATCTTGTGCTTCTGCCGCAGCGCGTGCATATGCGCCTGGAAGGGGCCATTCTTGTCCAGCGCAACAAAGAGGAAGGAATACGTGCTGTAGCGCGCATCGGCATGCTCGCCGCCGTAATCGGACATGACCGCGATCTTGTTGTCGTCGGAAAAGTCCGGGAGCGCGGGGATCGACTCGAGCACTCCGGCCAGCACGTGGCAGAAGTAGTGGTGCTCGGGCTTGATGCCCGGCAGCCTGAAAGGGCCGTGTTTGCGGATCTTCTGGTGCAATGGCCCGATGGCGATGAGCTTGGCCCGGATGTGTGCTCTAAAGGCCCGATCGATCAGTACCTTGAGAGTCTTCTGCCTGAATGGGGGTTCCGTTCCACCCGGGAAGCCAGATGAATGCGGCAGATACATGCTTCACGTCCTGGTCACGGTTGCTCAAGTAGTAAGGCGAGGTCGAGGACCTTCCACGCAAGGCGTCCGTTGATACGGACGGGGCGGATAGGTCCGTTTTCTAGGCATGCCCATTTTCGCAGCGTTTGAGGCTGCCGGTTGAGAACATGGGCAGCTTCGTTGGTGGAGAGCGCGTCGCGACCCTTTGCCAGTGTGGCAAGGCCGGCGGGAACGATAAGGGGCATCGTGAACCTCGCTTCATATATCGGTTGAGGCGACCGAACGCCGATGACAGCGAGGCTGCATAAAAAAACCCGCTCAGGGGGCGGGCTTGATGTGATCCTTTGAGCATGCATGGAGCGCCGTATCGGAGCCCATCTCGCAGAGGCCTCGGTAGGCTTTCGCCTTGAAACCGGATCAGGTTGTTCGATTCAACAATAGCACAGTACACGCACGAAAATAAGTTGCGATCAACCGCGCGCAGTAGATTTTCTCGGACTTCCGCATTTCCTGATTGCGGTCGGCGATCTTGATAGATCACAGAAATTGGGGCTGCTAGCTGCGCGTGACCCGGAAAGGGTTAAAAGCGTCGGGGTCGTTTTGCCCGTCCGGCAGCGGATCAAACAGCATGGGCTCTTTTGTGTAATCGAAGTCGAATGTGCGTGTTACTACCGGCATATCCGTTGCGCTTACACTAACCTTGACTCCCCCGTACCAATCTTTCGCGGATGTACCGGCGGCCATGCCCGGCTGGATTGCCGGGTACGGCCAGGTAAAGATCGTGACCAGTCGCTCGTCACCGGGGTGCAGGTCCGTCTGTTGCGTTTTGGTCATTTCAAACTGCCCCGCCGACGGGCTATGCCTCAACTCCCCGGTTAATTCACTCACCACCTGAACGTCTCGGAGCGTACGTCCGCCAGTATTGTGGATCGCAACGGCGTATCGATAATAGTTATGACTGACTGTATTGTCGGGTTTCGTGACAGTTTCAAGCGACCAGAAACGGCGCTGGCGATTGGTCGTATCGAAGATGATTTCGATGGGCGATAGCGCTTCATAAGTCGACAAACGGGCTTTGTCTTTGACCGACGAGCGATACGAGGCCTCGTATACCCATGCAAGCAGCAGCGCGAGCGTAACCGCCGACCACATCGGTAACGACCAGTGCGGGACTAGGTTGATCAGTTTCCAGCGATTCTCATCGTCCGGTCGCCAGAACTCGTCACGAACGAACGGAAACGCGGTCAATACGAACCACGCCAGCCCAACCCACTTCCCCCATATTCCCTCTGCCCAGAGCGATTTCAGGTGGTCTTTCCGGGTCTGCTGGATCGTCATGGAGGGTCCGTATCGGCGTGGCTATGCGAAGTATATAAGGGTGGAATCGCTAGCCTCGCAGCCTAGCGCCAGATTTCTGCGAGCCGGAAAGTCAGGGACTGGGCGGCTGGCCAGCCAGCACTGACGAACAGATTGAGGCACGCCATGAGTTCGCCCAGCCGCGCATCGTCGCTGAACACGTCCCGATAGTCGGCGAGATATTTCTCAACAACGCGAACAATTACGTCGGCGCCCATCGATTCAAATGCATAGCCGAATCTGGAGGACGCCATGACCGACTTGACGATCAGTCGAAATACGCTGGGCGGGTCGGCCTGGATGAAGTTCTCCAGGGCCTGGATCAGATAGTAAGCCGTGTGGACGACACTGCATTCGGCCAGGCGGTCAAGCACTGGCATAAGCTCACGGTAGAGGCGCCAGCGACGCGCCAATTCCTCTCGGGTGTGATCCGCGTTATTGTTGCCGCCGCTCGCAAAGTAAATTCTCAGTGCCATGTCGTCAAGGACGCCGCTTAATGCCTGCGCCCGCGATACGACCTCCGATGGCCATTCACGCGATTTGGCCACGTCATGCTCGGCGTAGATTTTTTCGATGGCATCAGAGACGGCATCGACCGTGTCCCGGTAGAACGCTATCGTCTTGGCCCGCTGGCGATCTTGATCCGAGCCTGTGTCGTCGCCGATGGTCAATTTGTCGGAGTACCGAGCGACCCAGGCATGCAAGTTCTCGGCATGCCGTGACGGGTCAGCAAGTTGCTCCGCGTAAAATTCGTCGGCTTCGGCATTTGAGAATACGAAGTGGATATCCATGATGTGCGAAGCCGCAGATTGGTAGACTTGCCCGATTCCCGGACCCTGCTGTCCCTTGTACCGGTCAAGGACGTGCTTTGCGATCCGAATGGCACGCTGAACGTCGAGATACGCGACCTGTGCCAGGGATTGAATGGCGGAATCGATCACCTGACGTGTGTACTCGTGCTCCACCACGTGCTTGATCTCGGCCCATACCCACGCCGGATCGCTGTCTCGAAGCACGTGGAGGTTCTGCACAATCTGGAGACGAACGTCGCAGACTGGATCACGCGCGAGTTCATGGATGGCAGCCTGGACGTCAGGATCGAGCGGATTCTGAGGCCGGGCGAGCGCCATGAGTCCTCCGGCTGCCCCGTTGCGCGCCGATGGGCCACCCCAGCTCGCCTGGTCGTGGAAGCGCTCTTCGTGCTCCTGGGAAAACGATGGGGACGTCGATCCCTTCGCGAACAGAAAGATTCTCTTCAGGCGGTCCCGAACGTCAGCCTCTTCGATGACTTCATAATGCGTTATTGCCACCCGGTGCGCAGCTTCTGCTGCCCTGCCGGTGGCATGTTCGTAGAGCGTTGGGTCTATTTGTCCCTGGGAAAGCGCGAGGAGACGATCCACCAGCGGATCAATGAGGTCTAACCGTCGACGGGCCTCATCAAGGCTCAGGCTGGTGTCCCAAGTGTTCGGCAGAGCTTCGACGGGGCGCATGAGTTCCCGGATGGCGATGCTGTGTTCGTCCGTAACATTGACGCCCATTTCTTTCAGGTAGGCGTCCGTGTCATACGGCCTGCTGCTGAATTCAAGCTGCATGGCCGGACGATTCGCGGGTACCTCTGCGTTTGCGGCGAGCTGGTCCTGAAAGGACTGCATCTCCGGCGTCACGCAGTCAGCGGCGGAGAGACATCCCGCCAGGATTTGCTGACTATGGGTGCTTCCTGGCCCGGACAGGTCGAGGATAGCCCGTTCGATGGCAGCCTTTTGTTCGGTGGTCAGCGTCGAAAAAACGGCCGTGAGGTAGTTGCCAACTTGAAACCGTGTTTCGAGCGACCCTAAGACCGGCTGGGCGCTCGCCAAGGGTAGAACGGCTGTGCCAAACATGGCAGGGTGTTTCGCCGCCGCTGTCAGCAGGGCGGACCAAAGGACAGCATTCCCCGCTTCGTCGGCTACCGTTTCGACAATGCGTGTGAACACTTCCTGCGTGTCATTTCTGGCCGACAGGCGCTCCAGGAACTCATTGAATTTGTTGAGGAGGACAGGAGCGTCTCGATAATGCTGGATACCTCGCCCGTTCCACCCATAGCTTCGGTCATGGACATAGCGTGCTGGTCGTTCGCCGATGTAGAACTCTTC
The DNA here is from genome assembly GCF_002870125.1 of Burkholderia sp. WAC0059. Lineage (GTDB taxonomy): Bacteria > Pseudomonadota > Gammaproteobacteria > Burkholderiales > Burkholderiaceae > Paraburkholderia. The sequence continues at coordinate 115,317 of NZ_PNEO01000017.1, read as the reverse complement.
TACTTCGTTTGGACTCTCGGGGTCGGCTTCATGGCGACGAATGTAACCGTCGAGGCCGCGCGCGATGGCCTTCGTTCCTTCAACGGGATGCTCGTCGAGCAGCCACGGGGCAGCTTCCCCAAGCATCCACCAGGCCATTTCATAGTCCTGGCGTCGCGTGGATGAGAAGCCCATGATGGCGCTGCTTGAAATGCTGGTTTTTGCATCGCCTGAGGGCTCTTCGTAGTCAAATATCGAAGCGTACAGGTCGATTGCAAAGTCAAGGTCGTGGGCCGCGTACGATCGGATGTGGCGGGTGATCCAGTCCAGTTCCTCATAGCCGAATTGGCGAAGGTGTTCAGGTTCCAGCGCACGTCTCAGAAGCCTGATCGTAGCCTGCGGGTCGGACGCCATGGTGTTGGCGACGCCGTTGATCGCGGTGATGACGAACTGCTCGATACGCGGGTCGTGATTCCACGCAAAATCGAGCAAGCGGCGCGCGGCCGCGCCGGCGTGGGTCAACTGTTCGGTGGTCAGATCCCTTGGCCTTTCGGTGCCTGCCTGAACGAGAATTCGAACCGTATTCATGGCAGCGTCGGTTCCGACCTGCGATAGCGTGTCGGCAAGCGCCATCCACGGACCGGCGTCCGGCCCGATCAACGGAGCGCCTGCCTTGACGTGAGCAAGCAGGGCACCGGTCAAGTGCTGAAGGATCAGCTCGGCGGCGCTTTGTCGGGGCGAGTCTGGTGTCAGGGCATCAAGAAGCGGCTGCAGATCCGTCAAGGTTTCTGCCTGCTCTGCGATCGCGACAGGGCCGACAAGCTGACCAACGGGCGACACCCGGGCCTCGCGCGCGACTGCGAAGGCCAGATTCCAGAAGCGAGGTCGGCCGGATTGGCCGTCGCTCCACACCTCGCTGAACGTCAGAGACAGGCTTGGCCTGAGCATCAAGGCGAGAGCGGGCTCCTGGATCAACCTGTCGACCAGATCCGAGGGGTCCCGGCCGCGCCGAAAGACGAGACGTGCCACGGCGTAGTCAAACAGGATATGGTGCGAGAAAAGGAGCGCGTCCTCATTTTGGCCGTGCTCGTCCTCTGCTCGCAGTATGTCGAGCTCCTCGAGCTCGACGATCGCTCCGGGATCAGCCTGCGCCAGGACGTCAACGCGAAAGGCCTGGAGGGATCTGGACGTCAGCATGCAGTCAACAACCGAGCGAAGGGCGAGTTCACGACGATCGTGATTTCCGTCGGAACGGCGGATGCGGTGATTCCAGTAGGTGCCAAGCAGTTCAGACTGGGTCGTGATATCTGCAAGTTCGCTTGTCACGATGCCATCTTCGACCAGTTCGGCGAGGAGCTTGAGGTTAAAAATGTTGCGCAGCAAGCCGCGCAATGGAGCCGAGGCGGCGTCATAAAGACTCTTCAGTTCCGGTGAAAACGCAGCGATCTGGGCAAGCTCTGGCTCGGTCAGGCGCGCCACGAGAATGTGTCGTACGTTTGGAAATCCCGGGTCTGCGTGATCGGGAGTTGGCGGACGGCCTCTAAAGAGGCGAGCCCACTCAGCGCCCTGGCGCAGGTCGTAGCTTCGGACCGAGGCAACGACATTCCACCTGCCTCCGGCTTGCCTTAGAACATCCTCAATCGTCACGCGCAGCACGGTTTGGGTTTCGGATTTCCGGGCGGCATCCAGCGCGTCGACAATCAGGAGACCGTGCTGTGCGCCAGGCCAGTTCGCGAGGACTTCCCCCAGGTCGTGTGAAATGCCGAGCTCTGCGCGTAGCGCCGCAAGGCCATCCACCATCAATATGTCGACAGGGATAAAAATGACGTCACGACCCGTGGCCTTCTCGGTCTCTGCGAGACGATAGGTGATACTGGTTTTGCCAGCGCCCGGTTCGCCGACGAGCAGCACGGAATTTTGTCGTGCAGCCTCGACGGTGTTCGGCCAGACGGCCCGTTCAACGATCGACGCGGGATTGCCTTCGATGAGGCGGGTGAAACGCACAGCTGTCGTCAGGCGGCGGGCCGTCCATGCGCGGAGGGCAGCGATGTCGGCGCGGTAGTCGGGTGCAGCCTGAAGATTGATTCCGGCTTGAACGAGCGTGCTGAGCAGTGTTGAGGCGTCCGCACCCGATTGATCGGAACGCAGGCGCGCACAATGAGTGACCAGATGCGAGAAGGCCGCCTCGGCTTGATCTGGGGCCGTGAGTAGCTGGGAACGCAGGTCGTCCATCGCCGAGAGCCGGTCGCGCTCACCCGGCTCGACGTCGATGAACTGAAGGTGAATCAAGCGAAGTAGCGTGCCGATCGCGGGGGATGTGGGCGCGGATCCATAGGCTACCAGCCATGAGCGTCGAATGTGAGCCTCAACAACACTGGCTACTTCGCGCTCCTTCTCGTTCAGCGCGATCTCCGAAAGCAAGGCCCTGTCGGGCTGATCTCGAAGTCCTCGAAGAAGCCGGGTCAGTGCGCCTCTGATCTTGGCCGGCGCGGTGCTCCTGGTCGCGAGCACAAGCCGGTCGCGCGCAGGATCAAGGGGGCGCCCAGGAGCTGCTGCGTTGGACAGGTGTTCGGATGCCGCCTTCTGCTGGCGGACAAACTGGTCCAGGGCCTTCGCCAGTGGTGATGTCGCGCCAGTAGTCAGTCCGACGGTACGCTTCACCTGTACGAGGACGATGCCATCGTCGCTCGTCCGACAGTTTACGTCGTCGACGTCTTCTCCGCTCTGAGAGCGCAAGGTGAGCAGACGGGTGTTCGCAGGTAGGTCAAATAGTGGGTGTGCGAGACGGCCGAGCAGAATACGGACGCAGTACCAGGCGGCAACCAGGGTTTCATAGCTTCCGCCTGCCGCTTCTGCTCTACCTCCGGCTGATCCGCGATTCGATGCCATCTTGGTCGTTGACGTTGTCCCGAATGGTCGTTTGACTGCAGATCGATCAAAGCTATTGCCGCGGCTCTCCATTTGCGATTCTCACGACCCACGTGAGAATCAGTTTTTCGGAGAAAGCGCGATACCTGTCGGCATCGGCAGGTGTCGCTTGCGTTTGGCTGTGCGCGACTGCATTCCGAATGGAATGCAATTGATTAACCAGTTTCATCTCTTCGGGTGTAACCAGATTGCGCGTCTCAAGCATCCGGAAAAGAGTTTGAGGAGGCAGGGGGCGTCCGGCTGTGCTTGGCTCCTGCAGGGCACCACCACTTTCCAATAGTTCCTTGGCTTGCCCGAGGACCTTTTGCCACATCTCCATGATGACCCCGCTGGGGTTGATCTTCAGTGCGCGGTTGTCCATTTCGATCGGGTTGCCGCGTTCTATCTCCGCAATCACTGCGGGTTCCGGTTCTGGGATCTCGTTAACTACTTCTTGGGCTTTCTCGATATCTAGAGAGAATTTCCCCGTGATGCCTCCGGGGAGAGTGGCTTCAGTGAGTCGGCCCAACAGGGATTCAAACCGGTCACGAAATTTCAGTATCAGGTATAAAACAACGCCGGGCCATGCCAAGGCTTCGATCAACTTGGAAACGAATGTCCAGAAATCCATTTGGCATACCCCGTCTACTTATCGTTATTTGAATCACTGACACGATCCTAGCACACGTGAATCGTTAGATTTCGCGAGTCCATGTGGCCGACTACACGTGCCTGACTGCGGATCAGTCAATCTGCCACTCTCAGAAAGATGATGTCAGCATGGGCCAGCGGTCGATAGTCCGCGTGGTATACTGTAGTTGCCCCTGCAACTCAGGACACGCGGACATCATTAGGTTGATGATGCCGCAGCCCGTCTGAACTCGCGAGGCGAGCGGTATTTCAGGGCTTTGTGCGGGTGGCGCTCGTTGTACTGCTCGAAGGCAGCGGCCAGATGCGTGAGCGCCGTGGGCACATCGGGCTTGTCCATAAAGGCGACGTAATCGTGCTTCATCGTTTTCACGAACCGCTCGGCCATGCCGTTGCTCTGCGGCGAGCGCACGGGCGTGGTCAGCGGCTCCAGACCCAACTCTCGCGCGAAGCGGCGCGTGCGATGGTCGATATAGGCTGAACCGTTGTCCGTCAGCCACTCGATGGGCTGCGCGGCCTGCATGGTGCCGAAGCGCTGCTCGACAGCAGCCAGCATCACATCGCGCACCACATCGCCGCTGTGGCCGCCTGTTGTCGCTGCCCAGCTAATCGCTTCCCGGTCGCAGCAGTCCAGCGCGAACGTCACACGCAGCGGCTGGCCGTCGTCGCATCGGAACTCGAAGCCATCCGAACACCAGCGCGTATTGCTCCGGTCCACGGCCACGCGACCATCATGCCGTCGCTTGTCTCGCCGCACACCAGGCCGATGCAGCAGCAACTGGTGCTCGCGCATCACACGGTAGACCCTTTTGTGATTGACGCACGGCGCACCGGCCATCTCGCGGCTGCGCCGCAGCAGTGCCCAGATTCGCCGGTAGCCGTAGCTCGGCAGACCTGCCACATGCGCCCGGATTTCATCGAGCAGGCCCGTGTCGTTGGGCATCCGTGCACGGCGGCCATCTTGCCAGCCAGCTTCGCGAACCTGCTTCACCGCCACACCAGAGCGCGCCACACCGAGAACTTCGCAGACCGTTTTCAATGGTCGTCCCCCGGCAGCAAGGGCGAGCGCGCAATCAGGTTTTTTGAGCGGCCCCATTCGACTGCCTCGCGGAGAATCTCGTTCTCCATCGTCTTCTTCCCGAGCAGCCGTTGCAGTTCCTTGATTTCCTTGATGGCGGCGGCCAGTTCCGACGCAGGCACGACTGTCTCACCCGCTTTGACTGCCGCCAGGCTGCCTTCCTGGTACTGCTTGCGCCAGCCGAACACCTGGTTCGGATTGACGCCGTGCCGTCGAGCCACTGCCGATACCGACGCGCCGGGAGCTAACGTCTCCTGCACGATGGCGATTTTTTCCTGCACCGTGCGTCGCCGACGACGCTCCGGTCCGCTCAGAATTTCGATGCTTTCCACGTAATGACTAGGCTTCGTGATGGTCACAAGACTATCCGTATTTTAAGAGAGTCCTTGTGTCCTCAGATACGTGGGGCTACTCCATATACATGAATTTCTCTGAATATCGCTGGTATGTCCGGATCGTCATCAAACGGTTTTCCGTTCTCGGCGTCAGTGGTATCCAGGTCGTTGGGAATGCCCATAGGTGACAGTCGTCGCACATAGATGCTTAACGATGTGTCCAGCTTCGCGATTTCCAGGACCCGCAGCATGCACACGCCGGACAGGAGCACGACGGACGAACTATCCAGCGCCTTACCAATGTCGCGAGTAAGTTCAGTGATACGCAAAGCGTTGACGAAATTACCTTGCTCGCGTAGCAGGTAGCCATCTAGGTCGAGTACGGGGTGACCAAGCGCTTCGCCGATCTTGCGGGCAAGCGTCGTTTTGCCCGCATGCAGGTCGCCGTCAAAAGTAACGAGTCCGCTTGCAACGTCGAAAACTCGACGTTGCAAGTCAGGCACGCTGCGCAATTCAACTCGCTCCTCGCCCATCTGTTGCTCCATGGAGTGCTGTCGCCATGCGAGCAGATGTTCAGTTGCGAACCTCCTCGCGAGTGGTTCTCCTGTCAGTCGCCAGAATGGCAGATCGTCCAGCCCAGATCGTCGATTTTCGTGTGCGACGGCGAAATAGAAAGCCCCGCAAGAGCGGGGCTGGAGTGTGCGTTTAACCGTGAGCCGCGAATTCGAGAATCTTGTCCTGATCGCTTTCCTCGGCAACCTCAATGTTGGCATGCTCAAGTTCGTGCTTGAGATCAGCATAGATGCTGGCAACCGTATCGAAGTTTTTCTCTGGTGGCCGCACCACGAACATCGCGTCGCCTCGTAGCTGCTGGTCGTACCGGAGGCGTTTCACCTTTCCAAGCCATTCCCAGCCGTGGTCATAGAGGCGCGTTGGATCTTTTCGATCAAGATCAAGCGGCTTGATAAGTCGGGTTGCTATGCCCTCGTCATTCAGCCGCACGAACGGAATCCGAGCCTGATATTCGGTGCCCAGCACTTTGGTTTGATACGTTCGTTGCAGGTCGGCGGCTTTCAGGATGTTGCGCACGCGCTGCTCGACGATTCGCTCCTGATAAACCGACGTCACAAAGGATCGGCCCACGTAATGATTGTAGAGCTTGTCGAGGGCGCGAGCGGGATCGTCCTCGACCATAGCACGAGGTACGTCAGCGTAAATGATCGCCTGGCGCGGGCGAACGAGCTCGTCAAACACGAAATTTGCATAGTCCGTGCTAGGACCGTTGACCGCCCCGATGAAAGCGCGTTGCGTCATGTCACAGACGCGGGCCAATTCCGCGCGAAACGTATCGCGTGAACGCTTGTAGACGCTGGCGTCGAGTTCTTCGAAAAATGCGGTGATTCGCCCCACGCGATCAAGCAGCTTGAAGCCAAAGAAATGCGCTGTAGGGCTCATCAGAACGATGCCTACGTTCGCAAATTCTCCGGTTTCCGTATAGGGCATGAACCGGATAAGCGCATATCTGCACGCGTGCTTCATGACTTGTCCCAAAAGGCGGGTAGATTCACCCGTTCCAACATCAGTTTGACGTCCGCCGGCATCAGAAGTGCCGGGACGCCCGGTCCAGCTTCGAGCCATTCGTCAGGCATTTTGTCGCATGCATCCTCAAAATGGGCCAGCGCCTGGCGCATGCGTTCCTCGTAGGCTGGACGCGCGAGGAAATCTTGATAGACCTCGTTCCAGGCGGCAGCAAAGACATGGCCGCTGAGAAACTGTCCCTCATTAAAGGTTCTATCGAACGCAAGATTGTAGTCGATGACGATGAGTTCCTGCCGGACGACATTCCAGAGCAGGTTGACGTTGCCACCGAGGTCTGTGAGCGTTCGGTCTTCATTGCGAACCCACCAGTCAAAGACGGCCACGTCCTTGCGAAGCTCGCGATCGACCCGGGATACATATGTATAGGGCAGGTCGATCACATTGTCATGCACCCGCGACCCGAAAGCATATCCGACGCCCAGATCATGAAAATCCTGGATGCCGGCATGGCGCAAAACATCCGGAATTTCGACAATCCGGCACTCTGCCACGGGCAAGCCAAATGCAATGGCCATGTTGCTGCCGAGCCATTCGGCAATGAGGCCTTGACGGCCGGCGCCTCGACCTTTCACGTAATAGAGCCGCTCGTCTTCCCCTCGACACAGGAACGGTTGAGTTCGTCCCTGGATGGCTCGCTGCAAAACTTCGACAATCTGTATGACCTGCCCGTTGATCATATTTTAGGGGCTCGCGGCATCGAGTGTGGTGTGTCGCCCGGCGGCAAGACACCCGACGCTCGTTGTGCGCAAGCGCTGCCTCGACGCGAATTAGGGACGATTTTACACAGTGCCGGGGCAGGCATGGCTCTCCGCAGACCATATCGTTTTCGCGATGGATGGGGCAACGGAGAGATCGATAGTGCAACCGTGATCAAAGGGCAGCCTGTTGATCGAATCCGGTTACATGGTGGTTACATGACCATAGAAACGAGAAAGGGGTTACAAGCGAATCGCCTGTAACCCCTTGAATTTCTTGGTGCCGGAAAGAGGAATCGAACCCCCGACCTTCGCATTACGAATGCGCTGCTCTACCGTCTGAGCTATTCCGGCCCACTTCTGAATTGCGTTGCTTTTGTCCGGCGAAGCCAGCTTGGCGTGCAATCAGATAGAGCCCGCTATTCTATCGGGCATTTCAGGCCTTGGGAAGCCCCTCGCTGAAAATCGTCCCCCTGGGCTTGAGGTCCGGGCCGATCGGCCCGGACCGGCGCAGCAGATCCTTCTCCCGTTAGCCCTTCGCTTCGAGGTGGTAGCGCGTCACGCGATCGACCTCGTTCTTCGAGCCGAGGAACACGGCGACGCGTTCGTGCAGGCCCTTCGGCGTAACTTCGAGGATGCGCTTTTCGCCGTTGGTCGCGGCGCCGCCCGCCTGCTCGACGATGAATGCCATCGGGTTCGCCTCGTACATGAGGCGCAGCTTGCCGGGTCGGTCCGGCGTGCGGCGGTCGGCCGGGTACATGAAGATGCCGCCGCGGTTCAGGATGCGATGCACGTCGGCCACCATCGACGCGATCCAGCGCATGTTGAAGTCCTGCTGGCGCGCTCCGTCCTTGCCTGCGTTCAACTCGCCGACATACTTCTGCACCGGCTCGTACCAGTGCCGCGCGTTCGACGCGTTGATCGCGTATTCGCGCGTGTCTTCGGGGATGCGCATGTCGCTCTGCGTGAGCACCCACGAGCCCACTTCACGGTCGAGCGTGAAGCAGTTCACGCCGTCGCCGGTCGTCAGCACGAACACGCTTTGCGGGCCGTACACGGCGTAGCCGGCCGCGACCTGCTGCGTGCCCGGCTGCAGGAACGACTGCTCCGTGGCCTGCTGGCCGTCCGGGCAGCGCAGCACCGAGAAGATCGTGCCGATCGACACGTTCACGTCGATGTTCGAGGAGCCGTCGAGCGGATCGAACAGCAGCAGGTACTCGCCCTTCGGATAGTTGGCCGGGATCGGGAAATACGTTTCCATCTCCTCCGACGCCATCGCGGCCAGGTTGCCGCCCCATTCGTTCGCGTCGAGCAGGATCTCGTTCGAGAGGATGTCGAGCTTCTTCTGCACCTCGCCCTGCACGTTCTCGCTTTCGGCGCTGCCGAGCGCGTCGCCGAGCGCGCCCTTGCTGACGTTGTAGCTGATCGCCTTGCAGGCGCGGGCGACGACTTCGATCAGAAGGCGCAGATCGGCGGGCAGGTTATGGGTTTTTCGCTGCTGCTCGATCAGGTATTTCGTAAGGGTGGTGCGACGTTGCAAGGCCATTGCGATGCTCCGGTAGGCTGGGGAATAACGAGATTCTACCTGCCTGACATTCGGCCGCACCGGATCGGTGCCGTGCCCGGGCGTCCGGGGTAGCGGCCGCCGGTTTTTGCGGTCGGGTTCGTGCCGGTTCCGCAATACGTTTCGCTTCCGTCCCGATGTATCGAAAAAAACCGGCCCACGTGAACGGCGGGCCGGTTTCGTGCGTCAGCGGATTGTGTTGTGTATTGCCGGACGACGCCAGCGTGTCCCGCGTCTTCAGGCCAGCGCCTTTTCGACGATCTCGCGCACGTCGCGCGACTTCACCTGTGCGGCGACCTTTTCGAGCGCGGCGCGCATCGGCTCGCGCAACGCCGGCGTGAAGCGCCGCCACAACTCGAGCGAACGGGCCAGCCGTGCGGCGACTTGCGGGTTGAGCGCGTCGAGCGCGATCACCTGTTCGGCCCAGAACGCGTAGCCCGAGCCGTCCGGCGCATGGAATTGGGCCGGATTTGCCGCGCAGAAGCTGAAGATCAGAGAGCGTGCGCGGTTCGGGTTCTTCAGGTTGAACGCGGGATGGGCCATCAGGCGGCGCACTTCCGCGATCACGGGACGACCCTTTCGGCCGCGCTGGGTGGCCTGCAGGGCGAACCACTTGTCGATGACGAGCGGCTCCTTCTCGAAGCGGCGGTAGAAGTCGTCGAGCGGACCCTGCGCGAAGTCGCTGCCGCTTCCGGCGGCCGCGTTCAGAAGCGCCGAGAGCGCCGCGGCGCGGTCCGTCATGTTGTCAGCCGCGTCGTATTGCGCGCTCGCGAGCCGCACGGCGTCGGCCGGATCGTCGAGTTCGGCCAGATACGACAGCGCAAGGTTCTTCAGCGCGCGATGACCGGCGGCGGTCGACGTCGCCTCGTAGGCGCCCGGCGTGCGGTGACGCTCGTACACGGCGAGCCAGTCGGCCTTGAGCGCCTGGGCAAGCCGGCGGCGCACGAACTGGCGCGCGGCATGGACCGCGGCCGGGTCCGATTCGGCCATCTGCTCGGCGAGATAGGTCTCGGAGGGCAGCATCAGCGCGAGCTCGCGGAATGCCGGCGATAGCGTCTCGTCGGTCAGGACGCGGCGAAACGCGCCGACCACGGCGTCGTCGAGCTGCAGCGTCCGGCCGGTGGCCGCGTGCGCCGCCAGCGCGAGCAGCTCGCGGGTGGCGAGCCGCTGGCCCGCTTCCCAGCGGTTGAACGGATCGCTGTCGTGCGCGAGCAGGAACGCGAGCTCGTCGTCGCTGTAGTCGTACTCGACGATGACCGGCGCCGAGAAATTGCGCAGCAGCGAGGGCAGCGGCTTCGCCGGCACGTCGACGAACGTGAACGTCTGTTGCGATCCGGTGACGTCGAGCACGCGCGTCGTGCCCTGCGCCTCGCGTTCGCCTTCGAGGCGCAGCGGCAGGTCGGCGCCGTCCGGGCCGATCAGGCCGATCGCGAACGGGATCAGCAGCGGGCCGTTCTGCGTCTCGCGCGCGGCCGGCGACGTGGGCCCGTAGCTCTGCGCGACGCTCACGCTGTAGCGGCGCGCGGCCTCGTCGTAACGCGTCGTCACCGTCACGCGCGGCGTGCCGGCCTGGCTGTACCAGCGCTCGAACTGCGCGAGGTCGCGGCCGTTCGCGTCGGCCATCGCGGCGCGGAAGTCGTTGCAGGTCACGGCCTCGCCGTCGTGGCGCTGGAAGTACAGGTCCATGCCCTTGCGAAAGCCGTCGCGGCCGAACAGCGTCTGATACATCCGCACGACTTCCGCGCCCTTTTCGTAGACGGTCACCGTGTAGAAGTTGTTGATCTCGACGTAGCTTTCCGGGCGCACCGGGTGCGCCATCGGGCCCGCGTCCTCGGCGAACTGCACCTGGCGCAGCACGCGCACGTCCTCGATGCGCTTGGTCGCGCGCGCGGCCTCGTCCGTTTCCCCGCCGGCCATGTCCGCCGAGAACTCCTGGTCGCGGAACACCGTGAGCCCTTCCTTCAGGCTCAACTGGAACCAGTCGCGGCAGGTGACGCGGTTGCCGGTCCAGTTGTGGAAGTATTCGTGGCCGACCACGGCCTCGATGTTCGCGAAGTCGGTGTCGGTCGCGGTTTCGGGGTTCGCCAGCACGTACTTCGTGTTGAAGATGTTGAGCCCCTTGTTCTCCATCGCGCCCATGTTGAAGTCGCTGACCGCGACGATCATGAAGCGGTCGAGATCGAGCTCGAGCCCGAAGCGCCTTTCGTCCCAGCGGATCGCGTGGATCAGCGAGTCCATCGCGTGGCGCGTCTTGTCGAGGTCGTGCGGCTCGACCCAGACCTGCAGCAGCTTTTCCTTGCCGGAGCCCGAGCGGATGCGCTCCTCGAGCGCGACGAGCTTGCCCGCGACGAGCGCGAACAGATAGCAGGGCTTGCGGAACGGATCTTCCCAGCGCGCGTAATGGCGGCCGTCGGGCAGCACGCCTTCCTCGACGAGATTGCCGTTCGAGAGCAGCACCGGATACGCGGCCTTGTCGGCGCGCAGCGTGACCGTGTAGGTCGCCATCACGTCGGGGCGGTCGAGGAACCAGGTGATGCGGCGAAAGCCTTCGGCCTCGCATTGCGTGAAGAAGTTGCCGCCCGAGACGTAGAGGCCCGAGAGCGTCGTGTTGGCCGACGGATCGCACGCGCCCGTGAGCGTCAGCTCGAAGCGGTCGGGCACGTTCTCGACGCTCAGGCCGTGCTCGTGGGCGCGCACCGCGGCATAGGGCGCGCCGTCGAGCGTGGCGCCGAGGAATTCGAGCTGCTCGCCGACCAGCTCCAGATGCGGCGCATGCGCGGCGGCCGGATTGCGGCGGATGCGCAGGGTGCTCCTGACCACAGTGCGCTCGGGCACGAGGTCGAATTCGAGCGCGACAGTGTCGATCAGGAAGGCGGGCGGCGTGTAATCCGCGCGGCGGATCGCGGTGGACGTGGCGGTATCGGTCATGGCTCAGGCTGGCAGGGACGCGAAAGAGGGAGAAATGGGACCGACTGCGCGCAGGCCGGCTGCAAGGCCGCGCGCGGGCAGATCGGCCCATTGTACAAAGGCTCGCGGCGGTTGTCCGGCGCGGACATTATTCCGCGCTTGTCCGCGCGTCAGTGCCCGGTTCGCCGCGCCGCTGTCCGCCGCGCCGCCGCGGACACGGACTACAGTCCGACGTGCAGCAGCGCGAGCGAGCCCAGCACGACGAACATCACGGCCGCGATGGCGTGCACGAGCTTCGTCGGCAGCCGGTGCGCGAAGCGGTCGCCGAGCAGGATCGCGGGCACGTTCGCGATCATCATGCCGAGGGTCGTGCCGGCCACGACGCCGAAAAAGTCGTGAAAGCGCGCGGCGAGCGCGACGGTTGCGATCTGCGTCTTGTCGCCCATCTCGGCGACGAAGAAGGTCACGACGGTCGTGCCGAATACGCCGAAGCGCGAACGGCTCACGTTGGCTTCTTCGTCGTCGAGTTTGTCGGGCACGAGTATCCAGAGCCCCATCGCGATGAACGACGCGGCCAGCGCCCAGTGCATGATGGTCGGCGTGACGAGCGAGCCGAGCCAGTCGCCGAGCGCGCCGGCGCACGCATGGTTGACCATCGTGGCGGCCAGCACGCCGAGGATGATGGGTAGCGGCTTGCGGTAGCGGGCGGCGAGTACGAGCGAGAGCAGTTGGGTTTTGTCGCCGATCTCGGCAAGGGCGACTGCGCTGGTCGAGACCAGAAAGGCTTGTTCCACGTCGTGATGTTCCCCGGGCCGGATGAGTGCGAGCGACGACCCACGATCCGCCGGGCCCTATTGCGGCGGTCATGAGTCATCGGTCTCGCCAGGCCCGAGGCTGCACCTGCCATGGCCTTGCGGCCAAGTCTGTTGACAGGCGCCCCCGCGGTTGCCGCGCAAAAGAAATCCGGCTTGTTGGCCGGATAGTCGCGGAACGCGGGGCGGCTACTCCCCAATGAGGGGCGGATTATAGCATGGGGCGTCGTGCGGCCAATCCTGCCGACGGGGTCGGCCGCAGGCTGCCCGAGGTGTGCCGCCGGACGGTCGTCACTATCACTAGTGCCGGACGGCGGCGTCGCGGCGATGCGCGCACTGGCCGGCCGCCCAGGTTTCGAACACCGCGCGATCGTCGCCGAGCAGCGCGAACGCGAACAGCAGTTCCTCGAGCGACGTGGCGCGTGCCGTGCGGCGGGCAAGCAGCGGCGTAGCGGCCGGGTCGAGGATCGCGAAGTCCGCCTCGGTGCCCGGCGCGAGCGTGCCGACGCGGTCCGCGAGATCGAGCGCCGTCGCCGCGCCCGCGGTGGCGAGCCAGAACATCCGCGTCGCGTCGAGGTGATGACCCGAGAGGCGCGCGACTTTGTGCGCTTCGTTCATCGTCTGCAACATCGAGAGCGAGGTGCCGCCGCCCACGTCGGTGCCGAGCGTCACGGCCATGCCGGCGCGCGTCGCCTCGCCGAGGTCGAACAGGCCGCTGCCGAGGAACAGGTTCGAACTCGGGCAATGCGCGGCGATCGCGCCGGTTGCCGCCATGCGCCGGCGATCCCCGTCGTCGAGATGGATGCAATGGCCGTAGACGGCGCGGCGACGCAGCAGCCCGTAGTGGTCGTAGACGTCGAGATAGCTGCGGCGGTCCGGAAACAGCGCGGCGACCTCGCGCACTTCGTCGCGGTTCTCGGCGACGTGGCTCTGGATGAAGACGTCGGGATGCTGTTTGGCGAGCGCGCCGCACGCTTCGAGCTGCGCCTCGCTCGACGTGATGGCGAAGCGCGGCGTGAGGGCGTAGAGCTGGCGGCCGCGGCCGTGCCAGCGCGCGATGAGCGCGGCGCTTTCGTCGTGGCCCGATTGCGCGGTGTCGCGCAGGAACGCCGGGCAGCGGCAGTCCATCAGCACCTTGCCCGCGACCATGCGCAGGTTGCGTGCGTGACTGGCGGCGAAGAATGCGTCCACGGACTGCGGATGCACGGTGCAATGGACGAGGGCCGTGGTCGTGCCGCATGCCAGCAGCTCGTCGAGAAAGAAGCGCGCGACGTCCCCGGCATGTGCCGGGTCTTCGAAGCGCCGCTCGGCCGGGAACGTCCACGTTTCGAGCCAGGGCAGCAGGCCGGGCGCCGGCGAGGCGATCATCTCCGTCTGCGGATAGTGCACGTGCGTGTCGATGAAGCCGGGCACGATCAGCTTGTCGCGCAGCTCGCGCACGTTCGCATCCGGCGCGAGCTGCGCCGCGAGCGAAGTCCATGCGCCCGAGGCGAGCACGCGTCCGTTCTCGACGATCACGCCGCCGTCTTCGTGAAATACGACGGCGTCCTGCGATTGCGCTGGGTCGCCCGTAAACGTCAGTAGTTTCGCGCGCAGCGCCCGTTGCTTCGTCATGCGTGCCCCGCGTGCCGTACGCGCGGCGAGTCGGACATGATCTGCCGCTCAGGCTGCGCCGGCCGGCTCATGGCGTCCGCTTCCGCTTCCGTTGTCGCGCTGCTCGCTGCGTCCGTCATGTTCGCCGCTATGCCCGCCGTGCCAGTAGGCATCGAGCTTCGCGATCAGCGCGTCCCGTTCCGTGGGCGCGATGAACGACGCCTCGAAACCGTTGCGCACGATCCGGTAGACGTCGTCGTCGGTCAGGCCGAGCGCCTCGATCGTCGCGACGTAGTTGTCGTTCACGTAGCCGCCGAAGTAGGCGGGGTCGTCGGAGTTGACCGTGACCGCGACGCCCGCGTCGAGCAGCGTCTTCAGCGTGTGTTGCGAGAGGTCGTCGAACACGCGCAGCTTGAGGTTCGAGAGCGGACAGACGGTCAGCGCGACGCGCGTGCGGGCCAGCCTCTCGACGAGCGCCGGGTCTTCGGCGCTGCGCACGCCGTGGTCGATGCGGTCCACCTTCAGGGTGTCGAGCGCCTCGTGGACATAGGCGGGCGGGCCTTCCTCGCCGGCATGGGCGACGAGCTTCAGGCCCTCGGCGCGCGCGCGTTCGAACACGCGCGCGAACTTCGACGGGGGATGCCCGCGTTCGGACGAGTCGAGCCCGACGCCGATCAGCCGGTGCGCGTACTGCCAGAAAAGCGGCCGGGCCGCTTCGAACGTCGCGAGCGCGTCTTCCTCGGGCAGGTGGCGCAGGAAGCAGAGGATCAGCCGGCTCGAGAGGCCGCGCGTCTGCGCCTCGGCGAGCGCCCGGTCGATCCCGGCCACGACGGTCTCGATGGCGACGCCGCGCTCGGTGTGCGTCTGCGGATCGAAGAAGATTTCGGCATGCGCCACGCCGTCGGCGCGCGCTCGCTCGCAGTACGCCATCGTCATGTCGTAGAAATCCCGCTCGGTCAGCAGGACGCTCGCGCCCGCGTAGTAGATGTCGAGGAACGACTGCAGGTCGGTGAACGCGTAGGCGTCGCGCAGCGCCTCGACCGAGTCGTAGGCGAGCTTCACGCCGTTGCGTTGCGCGAGCCGGAAGATCAGTTCGGGTTCGAGCGAGCCCTCGATGTGAATGTGCAGTTCGGCCTTCGGCGCGCCGGCGATCTTGCGCGCGAGCGGCGTGGCGGCGGGGGGCGTCGTCGTGTTCATGGAGCGTGTCGGATGGGCTGGGGCGATGAAGGGGCGGCGGAATCGGGTTGCCGTCGAGGCGACGGCGCGTCAGGGGAACGGCTGGGGCGGCGCGCTGCGCGCATGCGCGGCGTGCGTCTCCACGGCCTGCAACAGCCGGGCGGCGATGGCGACGGCCGCGATCTCGGGCGCCTGGCCCGCGATGCCTTCCACGCCGGGCGGGCATTGCATCCGCGCGATCTGCAGCGGGTCGATGCCGCGCGCGGCGAGCTGCTGCTCGAACTGGCGGCGTCTCGCGTGCGAGCCGAGCAGGCCGAAGAATGCATAGTCGGCGCGGCGCAGGATGCGGCCGGCCAGTTCGAGGTCGCGCGCGTCGTCGTGCGTCATCGCGACGAAGCAGGCGCCGGCGGGAGCGGTGTCGACGGCCTCGGCGGGCCGGTCGGTCGCCTCGACGGCCACGTTCGCCGCGCCCAGCGCGGCCAGCGTCTCCGGCGCGGGGAACGGCGCGTCGCTGCGGTCGACCCAGCGCACCCGGCATGGCAGTGCCGCGAGCACGCGCACGAGCGCCGTGGCGACGTGCCCGGCTCCGAACAGCACGACGGGAAACGTGTTCGGCGCGATCGTTTCGGTGAGGAGCGCGTCGCCGCCCGGTCCCGTGCTGTCCCAGAGCAGGCAGTCGGGCGCTTCGACGCCCGGCTCGGGTTCCGAAAGCATGACGGCATCCGTCGCGCTGCCGAACGACACGCTGCGCACGGTCGAGCGTCCCGCCGAGAGACGCCGCGCGAGCGAGGCGAGCCAGCCGAGGTCGCCCACGTCGAGCCGTTCGTACGCGAGCACGACGGCGCCGGCGCTGAACTGGCCGAGCGCCGGCCCGAGCACGAGCCGTTCGAGCCGGCGCAGACGCGGCTCGCGCATGCCGTCGCGCAGCACCTGGCGGGCGATTTCGACGGCTTTCTCTTCGAAGCGTCCGCCGCCGATGGTGTGGCGCGCGCTGTCGCGCGTGACGATCATCTTCGTGCCAGCCTCGCGCGGCGCGACGCCCTCGACGCGCGCGACCGTCACGAGCACGGCGGCGTCGCCGTGCGCGAGCAGGTGCTGGAGATCGGACAGCCAGGCTTGCATCGGAGGGTTCTCCCGGAGACGGTGCCGCGCGCGAGGCAGGCTGCCGCCCGTCGGCGGCAGGCGGGCGATCGGCCCGTCATGCCCGAAGATAACACCGCGCGCGGCGGCGCCGTGTGTCGCGGGCGCGATTGAGGCGCCCGCCGCGGCGCCCGCCCGCGGGCACCGTCACGGGAGCAATGGAGCAGAAAGAGGCCGGGGCGGCCGCGATCAGCCCCGCAGGCCCGGCCAGGAGACCTGGCGGTTGCGATTGCGCCACAGGCTCGTGGCGACGGCCACGAACGCGCAGACGAATCCGATGAGCGCCCAGCCCGGCAGCGAGATGCCGAAGATCGGCGGATATTGCGTTTCGCAGAGCCCCGCCACCTTGAATACGCTGGGCAGCCAGTGCGCGGGCGGCAGGCCGTCGACGATGGGCTCGAGCGCGTCGAAGCCGCAACTGAAGCTCGGGTGGGCCTGTACGTAGACGTGGCGCGCCGAGGCGACGATGCCGCCGAGCGCGGACAGCACGACGAGCGCTTCGGCGGCGCGCACGCCGCGCCAACTGCCGAACCGCGCGCCGATGAACGCGAAGATCGCGATCAGCAGGAAGAAATAACGCTGGATGATGCAGAGCGGACACGGGTCTTCGCCTTTTCCGTACTGCATCCACAGGGCGCCCGCCAGCAGCGCGAGACAGATCAGGCCGAGCAGGAACAGCAAGCCGCGCTCGTGGCGCAGTAACGCGTTGTCGTCAGTCATGTTGCAGTCTTGGGTGTCGTGCCTGGGCGGCCCGAGGCCACAGCGGCGGTGTCCGCGATTCTAGCGCGAACGCTCCGGCCGCCGTATTTCGCGTCCGGCTGGTTTGCCGTGGGGCAGAAGCGGCGGGCGGGTTCGCCGAAGCGTCATGCCGCGGTCAGCGCCGCGAGGCGAGCCCGGTTTCGACGGCGAGGCCGAGCGCGAGCAGGGCATCGTCGTCGTGCGGCGCGCCGACGAGCATCAGCCCGACGGGCGCGTCGCCATGCCGGTGGCACGGCAGCGATAGCGCGCAGGTGTCGAGAAAATTGAAGGCGCTCGGGTTGCGCAGGACGAGCGCGTTGGTCCGCGCGAAGGCCTCGTCGTCGTCCACGAGCGGCGCGAGGCGCGGCGGCACGATGGGCACCGTCGGCGCGATCACGGCGTCGAACCGTTGCCACAGCGCGGCGCCGGCCTCTTCGATCAGCGCCGCGCGCGCGGCGATCAGGTCGAGATAATCGGCCGCGCTCGCGGCTTCGCCCCTGAGAATGCGGGCGAGCACGCGCGGATCGTAGACGTCGCGATGCCGCTCGACGAGCGGCCGGTGCCAGGCCCAGGCCTCGATCGGCGAGAAGCCGAAGCGGTTGATGTCGGGCAGCCGCTCGAGCGCGTCGAAGCGCACGTCGGTCAGGATCGCGCCGGCCGCGCCGAGATGGCCGAGCGCGGCGTCGACGGCGTTCGCCACCTCGGGCTCGACGCCGTCGGTCACGTAATTCGTGAGCACGCCGATGCGCGCGCCCGCGAGCGGCCGGGCGGCGGGCACGCGCGGCGCGAGCCCGGCGAGCAGCCGGTCCACGAGCGCGCAGCACGTCACCGAGCGGCCGAGCGGCCCGAACGAGTCGAGCGTCGACGAAAGCGGCAGGCCGCCCGCCTTCGGAATGCGCGCGGCGGTCGGCTTGAAGCCGGTTAGCCCGCAGAAGGCGGAGGGGATGCGGATCGAGCCGCCGGTGTCGGTGCCGAGCGCGATGGCGGCCATGCCGTCGGCGACCGACGCGGCCGCGCCCGACGAGGAGCCGCCGGCCACGCGTTCGTCGCCGGGCTGGCCGCGCCGGTAGGGCGAGCGCGGCGTGCCGTAGTGCGGGTTGAGGCCGAGGCCCGAGAAGGCGAACTCGCTCATGTTGGTGCGGCCGATCAGGACGGCGCCGGCGCGGCGCAGCCGCGCGACCGTGACCGCGTCCGCCGCGGCGGGCGGCGCGTCGGCGAGCGCGCGCGAGCCGGCGCGCGTCACCTGGCCTTGCACGTCGAACAGGTCTTTCACCGAGACGGGCAGGCCCGCGAGCGGCGAGAGCACGGTACCGGCCGCGCGCAGGCGGTCGTGCGCGTCGGCGGCGGCCCGCGCGCGTTCGGCGTCCACTTCGATGAAGACCGTCGCGCCCTGACCGGCGGGATCGGCGATGCGTTCGAGCGCGGTTTCGACGAGGGCGCGGCTCGTCGTGCGGCCGGCGGCGAGGTCGGCCGCGAGTTCGGCGAGCGGGGCAAAGGGCGTCGGGGCGGAGGCGGTCATGGCGGTCGTCGGTCGGGAGGGTGGAAAGGGCATGGCGCATTGTAGAGCGCGTATAGAGCGCGCGGCGTCCGCTGCAGGTAGTCTGGACGGACCTTCGCATCGGGTAACATGCCTCTTTAATGTTTCTGTAAGGAACCGACGCATGCATCACGGCATTGGCTTCATTCACGATCTGGCCGTCGTCATGGCGCTGGCCGGCATCGTCACGGTGCTCTTTCACCGGCTGAAACAGCCCGTGGTGCTCGGCTACATCGCCGCGGGCGTCATCATCGGCCCCTACACGCCGCCGTTCCAGTTGATCCACGACCAGGACACCATCCAGACGCTCGGCGAACTCGGCGTCGTGTTCCTGATGTTCTCGCTCGGCCTCGAGTTCAGCCTGCGCAAGCTCTTTCGCGTGGGCCTCACGGCGATCGTCGCGGCGCTCTCCGAGATCGTGATGATGCTCTGGATCGGCTACGAGATCGGCCGCTCGTTCGGCTGGAGCGCGATGGACGCGCTCTTTCTCGGCGCGATCCTCGCCATCTCGTCGACGACCATCATCGTCAAGGCGCTGTCCGAGCTGGGCGTCAAGCACGAGCCGTTCGCGCAGCTCGTGTTCGGCATCCTGATCGTCGAGGACATTCTCGCGATCGCGATGCTCGTGCTGCTCTCGGGCATCGCGCAGACGGGCGAGCTGAGCGCGGGCGTCGCGTTCGTCACGCTCGGCAAGCTGCTGCTCTTCATGGTCGTGTCGCTGCTCGTCGGCATCCTCGTCGTGCCGCGCGTGCTCGACTACGTGGCGCGCACCGACAGCGACGAGATGCTGCTCGTCGCCGTGCTCGGCTTCTGCTTCGGTTTCTGCCTGCTCGTCGTCGAGCTCGGGTACAGCATCGCGCTCGGCGCGTTCCTGATCGGCGCGATCATGGCCGAATCGCGTCACCTGTACCGCATCGAGCATCTCGTCGCGCCGCTGCGCGACGCGTTCTCGGCCATCTTCTTCGTCACGATCGGGCTCATGCTCAACCCGGCGGTGCTCGTCGACTACGCCTGGCCGATCGCCTCGATCTCGATCGCCGTGATTCTCGGCAAGCTCGTGTCGTGCGGGCTCGGCACGTTCCTCGCCGGCCGCGACGGGCGTACCGCGATGCGCGTGGGCATGACCGTCTCGCAGATCGGCGAGTTCTCGTTCATCATCGCCTCGCTCGGGCTCACGCTGAAGGTGACGAGCAGCTTTCTCTATCCGATCGCGGTGTCGGTCTCCGCCATCACGACGCTGACGACGCCGTACCTGATCCGTCTCGCGGACCCGCTCTCGCAGCGCCTCGCGAAGGCCGTGCCGGCGCCCGTCGCGAACGTGTTCGGGCTCTACGGCCAATGGCTCGGCAGCCTCGGCACGCAGTCGGACGGGCCGTCGCTGTTCGTGCTCGTGCGCGGCATCGTCGTGCCGATCGGCGTGAATCTCGCCGTGGTGTCGGCGATCTTTCTCGGCGTGTCGTACGGCGCCGGCTATGCCGGGCCGCTTTTCGCCGGCTGGCTGCCCGACGAGTCGCTGCAGCGCGCGGTGCTCTGGGGCGTGGCGCTCGTGCTCGCGATGCCGTTTCTCGTCGCCGTGTGGCGCAAGAGCAAGTCGCTCGCGATGCTGCTTGCCGAGGTGAGCGTGCAGCCCGCGAAAGCGGGGCGCTTCTCGCATGCGATCCGTCACGCGATCGCGCAGCTCGTGCCGGTCGTCTCGATGATCGGCGTGTTCCTGCTGGTGGCGGCGCTGTCCGGCGCGATCCTGCCGCCCGTCGGGCTGCTGGCCGCCGTGCTGGTATGCGCGGCCTGTCTCGCGATGCTGCTCTGGCGCTGGTGCGTGCGCATTCACGCGAGCATGCAGATCGCGCTGCGCGAGACGTTCGACGAGCGCCCGGAGTCGTGACGGCATCGGGTCGTCCGCCGGGTCCGCGCGGGTTTGCGGGCGGGTGGGGGCAGGCGGATAATCGAAACGTGTCCATCCGTTCGCGTGCGCTGCGCGTCTGACCTTCCGTCATGAGCGAAAACAAGCCAGATACCGAATCTCCCGATACTTCCCGGCCCGCTTCCGGCGCCGCACCCGGTACGCCGTCGGGCGACGCCGGCCCGGCGCATCCCGCGGACGACGTGCCGGTCCCGACGTCCGCGCACGGCGCGAGCGGACTGCCGGCCGATGCCGGCGCGGCGCAACGGGCGGCGACCGACGCGCCGGCGAGCGCGTCGGCGCTGACGCCCGAGAATCCGCCGCCGCGCGGCGACGAGGCCGCCGAGGCGAGGGCGGAGGCCGCGCAGACGGTGGCCCGGCAGGAGGCCGAGGCGGAGAAGGCCGCGGGCGGGGGGGCGCAGTCCGGGGGCGAGGCGGCGAAGGCCGCCGACGCGCAGGAAGCTGCCGCAGCAGCGGCCGGCGGAGTCGGGGTGGGCAGCATGGGGGAGGCGTCGTCGGTCCCGCCCGGGTTCGGCCAGCCGCCCGACTTCACGGCGCAGAACCCGCCGCCGCCGGGCTCGCTGCCGCCGAATCCGCCGCGCTACCTGCGTCCCGGCGATTCCGCGTGGTCCGTGTTCGGCCGCATCGTCGCGGCGCGCGCGCGGCAGCTCTTCGACCGCGCCGGGCGGCGCATCACGCAACGCACGCTGCGCATCGGCGTGTCGGCGCGGATCTTCCATCCGGAGCCGGGCGCGCTCGGTTTGCGCGGCAAGACGCTGCAGTATCTCGAGGAATCGATCGCGCACTGGGTGATGTCGCGCGACGTGATCGTGTTCATGATCCCGACCGTCGGCCATCAGGGCATGCTGCATCCGAGCAACATCCGCTTGCGCGATTACGCGAAGCATCTCGACGGCCTGCTCCTGCAGGGCGGCGCGGACGTGTCGCCGCAGACTTATGCGGAGGCGTCGGCGCGTCCCGAGTGGCCCGGCGACCGCGTGCGCGACATGTACGAGCTCGAGCTGCTGCATGAGTTCGTCGAGTCGGGCAAGCCCGTGCTCGGCGTGTGCCGCGGATGCCAGCTCATCAACGTCGCGTTCGGCGGCACGCTGTACCAGGACATCGCCACCGACGTGCCGACCGCCGGCGTGCACGTCAACGAGCAATACGACCAGCATCGTCACGCGATCCAGTTTCCCGAGGGTTCGACGTTCGCGAGCCTGTTCGCGGGGCAGCGCAAGGCAATCGTCAATTCGATTCACCATCAGGCGGTCAAGAATCTCGGGCGCGACTTGAGCATCGAGGCCGTTTCGGCCGGCGACGGCCTCGTCGAGGCCGTGCGACACCGGCGCTCGCCGTTCGTCGTCGGCGTGCAGTGGCATCCCGAGTTTCATCGGGCCGGCGGGCCGGAGCTGCTCGACTGCACGCCGCTGCTCGATACCTTTCTACGGTCGGCGCGGGAGACACGCTTCTAGCCGGAACCCTCGCGTCCAAATTTGAGACGGAGGGTGGGAGGCGGCGGCGATAATCGGGCGTTTTCTGGTTTGCGATGGAGGCGCGCCCGCGTATGAAGTTTTCGATCCCGCTGCGTCGCAGCTTGCCGGGTGCAGCGGTTCTCCTGCTGCTGCAGTATGGCGGGCCCGTGTTGGCCGCCGACGGCCCGGCGGGCCCGGTTGCCTCTGCGGCTGCTGTGGCGGCGCCGGCCGGCAACGTGTCGGGCGACGTCGAGCAACTGCTGCAACTGCTCCACGATCATCAGCTTGCCGAACTGCGCACGACGTACAACGGCAGCTACGGGGCGAGCCTGTTCTTCTACGCGCCCGAGATGACGTACTACGTCGCCCTGTTCCAGCACAGGCATTTCTGGCGTGTCGTCCGTTCTCAGGACGACACGCGCGCGAACGCCATCTACGCGAATTTCGTCAGCCAGACCGAGCAGCTCGCAAGTATCGAGATTCAGCGCACGCAGTTGCAGGCGCAGAAGGCACAGATCGAGCTGGGCATTGCGTGGGCCGGGGTGCAGGCGAGACGTTTGCAGGCCGATCTCGACGTGGCGCGTGCGCAGCAGGCACAGGTGGCCGAACGTCAGCGGCAACTGCGGGGCGAGACTGCCGGGCTGGGCGTCGAGGCGGCACAGGCCCGGGCGCGGCTGCGAGATTTGCAACGGCAGGTGCTCGACCTGCAGCGCGCGACCGAGGCGGGATTGCCGGCGGGGTGAAACTGATTTCCGTGCGCAGAAAATGAAAAGCCCGGCCTTTGTGCCGGGCTTTTCGTTCGTGGCGTCCGGCGCAAGGCCGGGCGCACACGTTTTCCGTTTTACTTCGAAAACTCGTCGGGCACGTCGGTGAGGCGCCGCTGCGACATATGGTTTTCCCAGTCGGTGCTGTCGGCCGGGACCATCGGACGACCCGCGGCGGGCCGATACGCGTGCGCGGCCCAACTCAGGATCGAGCTGTACTGGCTGTCGAGATCGGACGCCGACCGGCGCGACGAGTAAAGCCCCGGTTCCGACGAGGCGTGATGCCGGCGCCCGGCGCGGCGTTCGTGATGCGGAGCCGCGAACTCGTGCCGGCGGCCATGCGCCCGATGGGCCGAGGCCGTCCGGCCGCGCGACTCGCTGTGCGCCGACGAAACGCGCGGGTCTTCGTGCGCCCGGGCCGTGCGAAGCGCGGTTTGCGTGGGAGCGATCGCCGCGCGGGGAGCGGCGGATGCGTCGTCGGTGCCGGCCATGCCGGGCGGCAGCGGCGGCTCCTGTTCCAGCGCCTGCTGACTCGGCTGCACGGGGACGACGGCCGGTGCGTTGCGGTGCACCGCCGCCGATTGCGCCGCCGGGGCCTCGTTTTCGCGATGCTGCAGATGGCCGGCCGCGATCCACCCGATCAGCGCGGCGCTGCCCAGCACGCACACGCCGCCGAGGAGGACCCGCTGCCGGAATATCGGCGCATGAGGCGCGGCGGCCATGCCGGGCGCGTAAGCGCCCGCCGGCGAACCGAACCTCGCCAGGTTCGCGGCCGCGGCCGCATAGGCGTCGTCGCGGCCCGGACGGTTCCGGCGATACGAGGCGTCGAGCACGCGCGTGCTCCGGTAGACCGTGTGCAGAATCGCCGCATACAGCGCGATGATCTCGGCGCGCAGGTTGAAGCGCGGCGGCAGCAGCGCCCATTCCTTGCCGAACGGCGGCGGAAGGCGGTCGAGCGGCCGCATGCGCGGCAAGGCAATGGAGCCCTCCACGGCCACCGCTACTGGAATCGATAGAACACTTGCCATCAAATTTCTCCTTCGCCGTAATCTCCCGGACAGCCGCGAATACCGGACGACTGATGCTTTCGCGGCCATCTTCAGATGCCGGGTGCGCCTTGCCACAATTGTCGCGTAGCGTAGTTTACCCGCCCGGGACGACTCGGGCGTCCCGCCGGGCAACCGCGCTATTTTCGGTCAAATGATCGGATCATGGCAGGCAGACTGTCAAAGTGTATTTCGCAATTGCTCTAAAAGCACGAGCTTCGTCATTGCCGCCACGGGATCGACGCAACGGTGCGCGCACGAGTGTTCGGGCCGGATCGCTCTCCCGGTCCGCGGTGTGTCCCTGTTGCCCGGAAAGACGGCGTAAATCGCATCGGAACGCGGTCGGTGCCGGTCGGCACCAGGGATATCCTCCCCAGGTGTAAACCCGATACCAGACGGCGATCATTCCTCCCATAATGACGCGCCCCACCGCCGCCCATTCTGGCGCGCCACGGTGTCTGCAGACCAGCGCGCCGCACCTTTGGGGCACCGTTTCAACTGCCCGTTCCGCCAGCCTCGGTGCGGCGGCAGGCTCTCCAGAGAGTGTCATGTCTACAGCGTCTCCCGCATCTTCCCGCGAATCGAAAGTCCGGACTGTTTTCCGCGTCGTCAGCGGCAACTTCCTCGAAATGTACGACTTCATGGTCTACGGCTACTACGCTTCGGCGATCGCCCGGACCTACTTTCCGAACGGCAACACGTTCGCCTCGCTGATGTTGTCGCTCTCGGTGTTCGGCGCCGGTTTCCTCGTGCGCCCGATCGGCGCGATCGTGCTCGGCGCCTACATCGACCACCACGGCCGCCGCAAGGGGCTGATGCTCACGCTCTGCCTGATGGCGCTCGGCACGCTCGCCGTGGCCGCCGTGCCCGGCTACGCGACGATCGGCGTGCTCGCGCCGATTCTCGTGCTGTGCGGACGCCTGCTGCAGGGCTTCTCGGCCGGCGTCGAACTGGGCGGGGTGTCGGTCTACCTGTCGGAGATCGCGACGAAGGGCAACAAGGGCTTCTACTGCTCCTGGCAGTCGGGCAGCCAGCAGGTCGCGGTGGTGTTCGCGGCGCTGCTCGGCGTCGTGCTGCACCACATCCTGCCGGCCGGCGACATGTCGGCCTGGGGCTGGCGCGTGCCGTTCATCATCGGCTGCCTGATCGTGCCGTTCCTCTTCATGATTCGCCGCTCGCTGCAGGAAACCGAGGAGTTCAGCCGCCGCCAGCATCACCCGTCGATGGGCGAGATCGTGCGCTCGATGGCCGAGAACTGGGGCGTCGTGCTGGCGGGCATGGGCATGGTCATCATGACGACCGTGTCGTTCTACATGATCACGGCCTATACGCCGACGTTCGGTCGCGTCGTGCTGCGGCTCGACGAGCTCGACGCCCTCGTCGTCACGATCTGCATCGGCGTGTCGAACCTGATCTGGCTGCCGGTCTCGGGCGCGGTGTCCGACCGCCTGGGCCGCCGGCCCGTGCTGATCGCCTTCACGGTCCTCACGATCCTCACCGCCTATCCGGCCGTGCAGTGGCTGGTCGCGGAGCCGTCGTTCGGCCGGCTGCTCGCCGTCGAACTGTGGCTGTCGTTCCTGTATAGCTGCTACAACGGCGCGATGGTGGTGGCGCTGACCGAGGTGATGCCGGTCGAGGTGCGGACCGCGGGCTTCTCGCTTGCCTACAGTCTCGCGTCGACGATCGGCGGCTTCACGCCCGCGATCTCGACGCTGCTGATCCACGTGAGCGGCAACAAGGCGGCGCCCGGCGTCTGGATGGGCGTGGCCGCGATCTGCGGGCTGATCGCCACGCTGGTGCTGTACCGGACGGCCGAAGCGCGCAATCAGTACAAGACGGCCTGATCGGCCGGTCCCCACAGGAAACGAAACAGCCCCTGAAAAGGGGCTGTTTCGTTTTTATCGCCGGTTATCGTCGGTCGCGGGCCCGTCGGTCCGTCGCCTGCATTTTCATGCGCGCAGCGCCCGCGCGATCCGCTCGACCACGTCGGCCCACGCGCCGGGGCGCGGCTGGCGCACGAGCCGCGCGCGCGGATACCAGGGGCTGTCGTCGGTGCCGGCGAACCAGCGCCAGTCGGCAGCGAACGGCAGCATCAGCCACAGCGGACAGCCGAGCGAACCGGCAAGGTGCGCGATCGAGGTATCGACCGACACGACCGCGTCGAGGCGCTCGATGACGGCCGCCGTATCCGCGAAGTCGGAGAGCGGCTTGCCGGGGCGGTGAATCCGGCGCCGGCACGGATGGCGGTCGAGCGCCGCCGCGTCGGCCGCGTCGAGTTCCGGTTGCAGCACGATCCAGTCGATGCCGTCGAGCGCGAACAGCGGCTCGAGCGCGGCGAGCGGAAGCGCGCGGTTCTCGTTGCGCTGGATACGCCCCGACCACGCGAGGCCGATCTTGCGTTTCGCCTGGCCGCCGAGCGAGCCGCGCCGCTTGCGCCTGTAGGCGGGCGGCGCGGCGAGGCCGGGCGCGGGGCCGGGCAGCGTGTCGAACGTCGTGCCGAGCGCGAGAGGCAGGCTGAGCAGCGGGCAGTGCAGAGCGGCCCGCGGCCGCGCGCCGCCGCGGGCGACGACCGTGACGCGCCAGTCGGCGGCCATCGGCGCGACGAGCGGGAGCAGCGGCGGTTGCACTTCGAATACGATGCGCGCGCCGGGCTCGCGCTGCGCGAGAAGCGGAACGAAGCGCATGAACTGCAGCGTGTCGCCGAAGCCCTGCTCGGCCTGCACGAGGAGCGTGCGCCCGGCGAGCGGCTCGCCGTTCCAGCGCGCGGGCGAGGCGGCGGTCTGTGTGGCGTCGTTGTCGGTTGCTGCGGGCGAAGCACCCCGGCGCGAGGCGGGATCGAGCCGCCATTCGTATTCGGGCAGGCCGCGCCGGAAGTCGCCGAGCGTGAGCCAGACGAGGGCGCGGTTGAAGTGCGCAGCGGCGAGATCCGGGCGCACGCGCAGCGCCTCGCCGAAGGCGCGCAGCGCCGTTTCGTGGCGGCCGAGCGCGTGACGCGTCGTGCCGAGCGCGAGCCAGGCCAGCGCGAATTTCGGGTCGATGCCCACGGCCCGTTCGAGCGCGGGGGACGCTTCCTCGTGCCGGTTTCGCGCGGCGAGCGCGTTGCCGAGACCGAGCAGCGCGGGCGCGAGACGCGGCTGCAGCGCAAGCACGGCTTCGAACGCGGTGATCGCCTCGTCGTGCCGGCCCGTGGCATCGAGCGTGTTCGCCAGGTTGAACTGCGCCGCCACGAAGCGCGGCTGCAGCGCGAGCGCGGCGCGGAATTGTTCGATCGCACCCTCGTGATCGTCGAGGGCATTGAGCGCCATGCCGAGATTGTTGTGCGCGCCCGCGTGACCGGGATGCAGCCGCAGCGCCATGCGGAACGACTCGACGGCCTCGGCGTGGCGGCCGAGCGCATGCAGCGCGTTGCCGAGATTGTTGTGCGACGCCGCGTCGGCGGGCTGCAGCCGCACCGCGTGGCTGAACGAGAACAGCGCGTCTTCGTGACGGCCGAGCGCCGCGTAGGCGTTGCCGAGGTTGTAGTGGGCCAGCGCGAACGTCGGCGCGAGCGTGAGCGCGTTGCGAAAGCGTTCGATCGCGCCCTCCAGCTTGCCCATGGCCTTCAGCGCGTTGCCGAGATTGAGCTGCAGCGCGGCGTCGTCCGGACGCAGGTCGGCCGCGCGGCGCACGAGCGCGACGGCCTCGGCGTGCTGCCCCTGCTGATGGCGCAGCACGCCCAGCAGATGCAGCGCGTCGACGTGCGCCGGGTCGGCGGCGAGCGTCGCGCGGTAGTCGCGCTCGGCGTCGTCCAGCCGGCCGTCGCGATGGGCGGCGTAGGCGCGGACAAAAGCCTGTTTCATGGGGCGGGGCGTCAAGCGTGAAGGGAGCAAGGGCCGCATTTTCCCATACTTGCCCGGGCGATCCCGAAGCTTGACGGGATATCTCCATGCCTATAACATTTGAACATTTGTTCATATGTTGGGAACCGTGAATACGCCATTCAACGACGATCGCGTCGCGCTGCTGGCCGACCTGTTCCGGCTGCTCGGGGACCCGACGCGGTTGCGCATCGTGCTCGCCTGCGTGTCGGCGCGCAGCGCCGTCGGCGCGATTGCCGAATCGCTGGGATTGTCGCCGTCGCTCGTCAGCCATCATCTGCGGCTTTTGCGTGCGGCGCGGATCGTGAGGGCGGAGCGCGAAGGCAAGCAGGTGTTTTATACGGCCGCCGACCAGCACATCAGCGAGATGCTTGCCGGCATGCTCGAGCACGTAGAGGAGCCGGTCGCCGACTGGCAGAGGGACGCATGATGAACCGCACTCCGGCAGACCGCCGCCCGCTGGACGAACACGAGACGACGTCTGGACATTTCGCGTCCGGCGGCGATCATGCCGGGCACGAGCACGAGCACGAGCACGAGCACGAGCACGAGCACGAGCATGGGCACGAGCATGGGCACGACCACGCCGGCCATCACCATCATCACCACCTGCCCGCGCCGGGTCGCGGGCAGGCGTTTGCGCTGGCTGTCGCGCTGAACGTCGTGATCGTCGTCGCGCAGACCATTTACGGCGTGATGGCGCATTCCACCGCGTTGCTTGCCGACGCAGGCCACAACCTCTCGGACGTGCTCGGTCTGCTGCTGGCCTGGGGCGCGGCGCGTCTCACGATGCGGCGTCCCTCGGGGCGCTACACGTTCGGCTTCGGCAGTTCGTCGATCCTCGCCTCGCTGGCGAACGCCACGCTGCTGCTGTTCGCGTGCGGCGCGATCCTCGCCGAGGCGATCAACCGGATGCTGCATCCCACGCCGGTCATGGGCCTCGACGTGTTCGTGGTCGCCGCCATCGGCATGATCACGAACGCGTTCTGCGCATGGCTCTTCATGCGCGGGCAGGAGGAGGACCTCAACATTCGCGGCGCGTTTTTGCACATGGCGGCCGATGCGGTTATCTCCGCGGCCGTCGCCGTGAGCGGGCTCGTGATTCTCGCGACCGGCTGGGTATGGATCGACCCCGTCATGAGTATCGTGGTGGTGCTCGTGATCGTCCGCGGCACGTGGGGGTTGCTCGGCGAGTCGGTGCGTCTCGCGCTCGCCGCCGTGCCCTCGGGCGTCGAGGTCGAACGCATTCAGCGCTTTCTTGCCGGGCAGGACGGCGTGACGGACGTCCACGACCTGCACGTCTGGGCGCTCTCGACCACGGGCAACGCGCTGAGCGCGCATCTCGTGATGCCGGCGGGCCATCCCGGCGACGCCGTGCTCGACCGGCTCGTGAGCGCGCTGCGCGAACGCTTCCGGATGCATCACGTTACGCTGCAGGTCGATCTCGGCACGAGTACCCACCGTTGCGCGCTCGACGATCCCGATCCCGGCGGTCACGACCACGGCGGTCATAACCACCGCGGTCACGACCACGACGCATCGCACCATCACCACGCGCACTGACTGCGTGGGACAGCGCACCGCGGCCGCGCGGTGCGCCGGCGTACACTAGACGGCATGTCGGCCTTATGGAGGTCTGCATGACCGATGTCTCCGCCACGTTGCCCGTACTCGTCGTCGGAGCCGGGCCGACCGGGCTGGCCGCCGCGATGAGCCTCGCCCGCGCGCGCGTCCCGGTCAGGCTGATCGACCGCGCGCCGCAGCCCGGCCGGCATACGCGCGCCATCGGTCTGCAGGCGCGCACGCTCGAGCTGCTTGAGCAACATCGCGTCGTCGAGCCGTTTCTCGAACTCGGGCATCGCGCGCACGCGGCGAATCTCTATTCGAACGGGCAGCGCCGCGCGCGGCTCGACTTCGATCCCCTGCTCACGCGCTATCCGTATCTGCTGTTTCTCGACCAGACCGTCACGGAGCAACTGCTCGGCGCGCAGCTTGCGACGCTCGGCGTGGAAGTGGAGCGCGGTGTCGAGCTGCTCGAATGCCAGCAGGACCCGGACGGCGTGAGCGCCGTGCTGCGCCATGCCGACGGGCATACCGGGGCGCAGCGCGCGTCATATCTCGTCGCGGCCGACGGCGCGCATAGCACTGTCCGTCACCAGCTCGGCATGCAGTTCGATGGCCAGACGCTCGAGCAATCGTTCCTGCTGGCCGACGTCGGCGCGCAGACGCCCTGGCCCGAGGACGAGTTTCACATCTTCGCTTCCGGCGACGGGCTGGCCGCGCTGTTTCCGTTCGGCAAGGGGCGCTACCGGCTCGTCGCCGACCATCGGGTCGTGCTGCCTGCCGTGCCCGAGGGCGTCATGCCCGTGCCTTCGCTCGACGCGTGCCGCGCGATCGTCGAGCAGCGCGTCCATCATCCCGTCGCGCTCTCGGACCTGAGCTGGTCGTCGTATTTCCACGTGAACAGCCGGATGGTGGGGCAGTTGCGCGTGCAGCGCGTGTTTCTCGCGGGCGACGCGGCGCACGTGCACAGCCCCGCCGGCGCGCAGGGCATGAACACCGGCATTCAGGAGGCGTTCAATCTCGGCTGGAAGATCGCGCGGGTGCTTGCCGGCGGCGCGCCGGACCGTCTGCTCGACACTTACAACGCCGAACGCCATCCGATCGAGCGCATCGTGTTGCGGCAGACGAGTTTCGTCACGCAACTGGTCGAGGCCGACCGCGGGCCGCTGAAACTGCTGCGCGAGCGCGTGATGCCGGCGCTCGTCGCGCTGGGACCGCTGCGCGACGCCGCGCGCCAGGCCGTGAGCGAGCTGTCGATCCAGTACCGGCGCAGTCCGCTCACGCTCGAGCGCGTGCTCGATGGCGGGCCGCGCGCGGGCGAACGCGCGCCCGACGCGCTCGTTCGCGTGGTGGACGGTCCGCTCGGCAAGGCGCCGGGCAAGGGGCGGATGTTCGATCTGCACGACCCGGCCAGCTTCTCGTTGTTCCTGCTCGTCGATGCGAAAGCGGAGACGGCGGCCGAGGGCGTTGCGGCGGCGCGCACGCCGGCCGACATCGCGGTCGACGAGGAGCTGACGCGCTTCGCGCAGGCGGTGGAGCGGCTTCTGCCGGAAGTCGTGCGGGTCTGGCGGCTCAGCGACGTCGCTTCCGGCACGGGCGCCCAGGCTGCCGGGGGCGGCGCGCCCTCGCTCAGCGAGGCTTACGGACGCGCGCGGCCGGCGTTCTACCTCGTGCGGCCGGACGGATACATTTGCGCGCGCGGCCGCCCCGCATCGGATCTGCATGCGCTGGCGCGGCACTGCGAAACCTGGTTCGCGCGGGGCGGCATGCCGTTCGCTGCTCCGACGCAGACGTAACGGTCAGTCGGGTCAGCCGGGCCGGCGATTCAGGCTCAGGCAACCCCGGGCGCGGGCGTCAACGCATCGCGATGCGCAAGGGGCGCGGCCAGAACGATTCCGGAGAGGCCGCTTCGGCGGGCGCGTGGTCGAGAAGCTTCGCGAGCAGCGCGCGCCGCATGCGCGGCGCCCGGAAGCGGCGGATATGATCGGCGATGCCGGCCAGCGCCTCGTCGCGGTCTCGTTCGGGAGGATGAACGGCGGCCAGCTTGCGCCGCTGTAATACGGAGCAATGGAATCGCGCTGCAGCCGGCGACGCTTTTTGCGATACTTTCGGTTCTGCTCCCGTTTGATGTCGCGGGCCTGCATGGCGGTTGAATGCGGGCAACGCGCCGATCCGCCATGAAATTTCTGCTCAATGTCTGTGTTGCCGCCGCCACCGCGGGGGCGCTCTTCGCCACCGCTTCGCTCGCCTTCGCCCAGGATTCGCCGGGCGTGCCGGGCGGTATCCTGACCGACCAGTTTCACCTGGACTCGCATCCCGATATGCCGTTCGCGGCTTCCGCGCCGTCGAGCAAGTATCAGCACGGCGCGCCGTCGGCGGCCCGGCTGCGCGGCGACAACGGCGACCCCAACGGTTGCAACCTGAAGTGTCCTCTGGGCGGCGGCAGCTAATCAGCGCTCGTCAAGTCTTCCGAAGTATCGGGCGGGGCGCGTCAGCTTCGCAGTGGGCATCAGGCAAGTCCGGATCGAAAGCGCATCGGCATGACGGCAACGCGCGGTTGCCCTCGTGCCGATCGTTCATTGCGCCCGCAGCGCGCGGGCCTTCCGGAGATACGATTGTTGCACTTATGTAACTCAAGGAAGCCGGCAACTCGCTAAATTGAAGTCGTCCATTTCGTTCCGAAGGAGACTTCCATGAAGACCAAACTGCTTGCCGCGCTGGGGTTGGGCGCTGTCGTTTTCACGGCCTCGCAGGCCGCCATGGCCGGTGTGTCGGTCGGCCTGAACCTCGGCGTGCCGGCGCCGGTCTATGTCGCGCCCGCGCCTGTTTATGCACCGCCTCCGCCCCCGCCGGCCGTGGTGGCCTATCAGCCCGTCGTGCCCGTCGTGGCGCCCGCCGTCGTGATCGGCTGGCACGGGGATCAGTATTGGGACGGCCGCCGCTGGTGGGGCCGCAGGGAGTGGTACGGCCATCGTCACTGGTGATGGCTTCGCGTGCCGTCCGTCGTCGCCGTGCGCGTCGGCAAGGGGCGGGCGAGGCAACGATGCGGGCGGCCATGACGAGGCCGCCCGTTTTTTTGAAGCGAGCTTTGGCGGCGAGCCCGGCGACGGGCGCATCTTCGGGCATGTCCGGAGCGGGCAAGTTTCTCCCGGGGTTCGCGCGGGCCCTGAACCCGCGCTCTCCCATCACGAAGCGGCCAGATGGCGCCGGTACTTCCGGCTTTGCAGCACGCCGGCCACGAGCAGCGCGCCGACGACGAGGCCGCCCGCCACGGTGTACAGCGCAACGTCGGTGCGGCCCGTCATCGCCTCCAGATAGCCGATCATGTAGGGCGAAACGAAGCCCGCCAGATTGCCGATCGAATTGATCATCGCGATCCCGGCGGCGGCCGTCACGCCGCTCAGGAACGAGGTCGGCACGGCCCAGAACAGCGAGGGAATCGACAGCACGCCCATGTTGGCGAGGCACAGCGCGACGATGCCGAGCACCCGGTTGTCCTGCCAGACGACGCTCAGCACGAAGCCCGCGGCCGCCATCGAGAACGCGACGACCAGATGCCATCGGCGCTCGCGGAAGCGGTCGGCGCTATAGCCGAACGCCAGCATGCTCACGATCGCGCAGAGGCCGGGCACGGCGTTCAGCAGGCCGATGGTGAACGCGTCGGCGACGCCCATTCGCTGGATCAGCGTCGGCATCCAGAAGCTGATGGCGTACAGGCCCACGTTGTAGAGGAAGTAGATCGCGACGAGCGCCCAGACGTAGCCGTCGACGAGCAGCGCGCCGAAGCCGTGCGCGACCTTCGTGCGCGCTTCCGCCGCCATGAGGCTGCCCAGGTAGTCCTTTTCCTGGGCGCTCAGCCAGTTCACCTTGCGGATGTCCTCGCTCATGCGCAGGTAGACGTAGACGCCGAGCAGCGCGGTCGGCACGCCTTCGCAGAGAATCAGCCATTGCCAGCCGCGCAGGCCGCCGAGGCCCGAGAAAAACTCGAGGATCGACCCGGACACGAGGCCGCCGACGACGCCCGACGAGGCGAGCGCGATGTAGAACGTGCCCCAGGCGCGGCCGCGCCGCGCGGCGGGAAACCATTGCGACATGTAGTAGATCGCGCCGGGAATGAAGCCCGCTTCGGCGAGGCCGAGCAGGAAGCGCATGACGTAGAACTGCATGGGCGTGCGCACGAACACCGTCGCGCACGAGAGCAGGCCCCACGAAATCATGATGCGCGAGATCCATCGACGCGCGCCCACGCGATGCAGCATCACGTTGCTCGGTACTTCGAGCAGGAAATAGCCGAGAAAGAAGATGCCCGCGCCGAAACCGTAGACGGCGTCGCTGAACTGCAGGTCGCTCGCCATCTGCAGTTTCGCGAATCCCACGTTGACGCGGTTCAGGTACGAGAAAAAGAATCCCAGCATCAGCACGGGCAGGATGCGCAGGGAGACCTTCCGGAAGAGGGCGTTTTCGTCGATGGTCGACATGGTGTCTCCTGAATTGTCGTTATGGGCGGCGGTCGGCGTCAGCCGGCGCGGTAGAACCGCTGCGCGGTGCCCGCGAAGAGCGCGCGCAATTCGGTTTCCGTGGCGCCGGGCAGGGCGCCCAGCACGTCGGCGACGACTGCCGTGAAGCTCGCGGAGAGATTGGCGACGGGCAGGTTGCTCGCGAACATCGAGCGCTCGTAGCCGAACAGGTCGACGGCTTCGCGGATCACGCGGCGGTTGCTCGCGCTGTCCCACGTGCCGTTGGGCAGGCCCAGTTCCGACACCTTGAGATACACGTTGGGGCAGGCCGCGAGCGCCTGCATGCCGCGGCGCCAGATGGCGAGGCCGGCGTCGGAGCGGTCGAGCGGCAGGCCCAGGTGGTTCGTCACGATCGGCGTGTCCGGGAACGCGCGCGCGACTTCGGCGGCTTCCTCGAGGTGCCAGTAAGGCACGCGCAGATCCCACGAGAAGCCGAAACGCTCGAGCAGCGCGAGGCCGCGCAGCCAGGCGTCGTCCTGCATCGTGCCGGGCTGGCCGCGCACCGATTCGCCGGGGCCGCCGGAGGTTTCGGGCTTCGAGCGCACGCCGCGCGCGAGCGGGCTCTTCGCGTGTCCCGCGAGCACCGCCTCGCAATCGGGCTGCACGAAAAACACGTGGCCGACGATGGCGCAAGGCAGGCCCGTCGCTGCGTTCAGGCGGGTCAGGAATTCGGTCTCCTGCACCTGCTCGCGGCGCGAACGTTCCGCTTCGACGTGAACGGTGCCGATCACGTCGAAGCCGGCCGTCGCCTCGCGATATTGCGGCGGCAGGAAGTTCTTGCACATGCGCCGGTAGTCGCCGAGAAAGAAGTGCTCGTCGTAGTCGTCGGTGAGCCAGGGGAAGTGGCCGTCGTCGAGATCCCAGAAGTGGTGATGGGCGTCGAAGATGGGCAGGTCGAAGCCGAGCGCGTTGCGGGCCGGAGCGTTCATGAAAGAGTCCTTGAGGTCGGGTTCGAGAGATCGACGGGGCGATAGACGCGCATCGCCGTGTCGTGAAAGAACGCGCGCTGTTCCGACGGTCGCCATGCCGACACGAGCGTCCCGAAGCCGGCGATCAGCGCGTCGAGCGAAAGAAACAGGCCGTCGACGGGGAAGTTGCTGCCGAACATGAGCCGGTCGGCGCCGAAGAGCGCGCGCAGCGTCTCGAGCACGGCGCGGTTCGCCTCGACGCTCCACGGCTTGCCGGTTTCGCACAGGCCCGACACCTTGACGGCCGTGTTGGGCAGCGCGGCGAGCGCGGCGAGACCGTCGCGCCAGCCGTTCAACGTCGCGTCCGAGCGGTCGCCGGGCACGCCGGCGTGATTGACGATCAGCAGCGTCTGCGGAAAGTTGCGCGCGAGCGCTGCCGCCTCGTGAAGATGGCGCCACGGCGCCTGCAGCTCGAAGTGCAGGCCGTGCTGCGCAAGCTGAGCGTAGCCGTCGCGCCAGCGGGCGTCCGACATCAGCGTGGGCCCGTCGCCGGCGTGGGCCGGCTTGTGCCGGATGCTGCGCACGAGCGCGAAGCGGCACTGCGCCGCGAGCAGGTCGGCCACGTCGTCGCGGTCGAGCCAGGCCTGCGCCGCCATCGCGTTCGGCAGCCCGGTCAATTGCGCGAGCCGGGTCACGAAGCGCGTTTCGTCGAGCGGCGTGGCCGGGTCCCATTCCGCTTCCACGTAGACGGTGCCGACCACCTGGTGGTCGGCACCGTCGCGCCGGTAATCGGCGGGCAGGTAGTCGCGCTTGATCGCCGAATAGTCGCCGTAGCGGTGCGGCACGAGCACGCCGGGCGCGAGCCACGGATGGCGGTTGCCGGCCAGCGTCCAGAAATGCTGGTGGGCGTCGACGATCGGGCCGTCGTAGCGCGTGCTCATGCGCGTTCCTCCGCGGCGCGCGCGCCGAAGTCGATCAGCAGCGAGCCGACCAGATAGGTGAAGGCGCCCGCGGCGAGGAACAGCAGCACCGCGTGATAGCCGCCCGTCATGTCGACGATGACGCCGACCGCGATCGGCACGGCGATCGCGCCGCCGGTGCCCGCGAAGTTCATGACGCCGCCGACGAAGCCGACCTGTTCGCGCGGCGCGAGCAGCGCGGGAATCAGCCAGTGCAGGCCGCCCCACAGATGGAAGAACAGGCCGAGCGCGAGCACGGCCACGGCGAGGCGGACGTCCGCGACGAACGGCAGCGCGAGCAGGCACAGGAGCGAAACGCCGCCCGAAAGGCCGAACAGCACCTTGAACGCGGGGCCGCGCGCGAGATGCCGCTGCAGCCAGTCGGCGATCACGCCCGAGAACACCTCGCCCAGCGTGCCCGCGAGGAAGATGGCGAACGTGGCGACGCCCATGCTGCGAATGTCGAGCCCGCGGCCGGCCGAGAGATAGTTGGGGCCCCACGTGACGAATCCGTAGAACACGGTGGTCCAGCCGATGCGGCCGACGACCATCGCCGCGAGGGTCGCGCGCGAGAGCGGGGCGCTGCGCGCCGCGCGCGTTTCGCCGGCGGCGAGCTTCGCTTCGCGGATGTGCCGCGCTTCATCGGGCGAGATGCCGGGGTGCTGGTCGGGCGTTTCGCGCAGCATCCGGTAGACGGCGTAGCCCAGCGCGACGGTCGACACGCCGACGACGACGAAGGCCGTGCGCCACGAGCCGGTCGTCGCGATGAGCGCGCTGATCGCGAGGCCGCCGATCGCCGAGCCGAGCGGCGCGCCGCTGTCGATGAGCGTCACGCCGCGCGCGCGTTCGCGCGGCGGCAGCCACGTGGCGGTCAGCCGGGTCGCGGCGGGCATGTAGGGCGCCTCGAACGCGCCGAGCCCGATGCGCGTGAGCAGTAGCACGACGCCGTTCGCCGCGAAGCCCGCGACGCATTGCAGACCGCCCCACAGCACGGCCGAGAAGCCGATCATGCGGCGCGCGCCGAAGCGGTCGGCGCCCCAGCCCGCGGGAATCTGGCACGTGCTGTAGGTCCAGAAGAACGCGGAGAGGACGAGCCCCTGCATCGTCGGGCTCAGATGGAAGTCGCGCACGATCGACGGCATGCCGACCGACAGCGACATGCGGTCGATGCAGTTCACCGTGTAGAGCGCGAAAAGCATCAGGATCATGCGCCAGCGCGTGCTCGCAAGCAGCGAGCGAATCGACTGGCGGCCGGTCCCGGCCTGAATGTCTGCCTGCATGTCTCCTCCGCGGATCGTCCGGCTGTCGCGGCTTACCAGCGCGCGCCGAACACCGTTTTGAGTTCTTCGATCTGCTGCGCGTCGAGCGGTTCGACGCGTTTGCCCTGCGCCTGCATGAGGAGCACGAGCCGTGCCGTTTCCTCGAGCTCTTCGAGCGCCGCGGACGCTTCGCGAAGACTGCGATGCCACACCACCGGGCCGAGCCGCTCGAGCAGCACGCCGCGCACCGAGCCCGCGAGTTCGCGCACGCGTTCGGCCACGGCGGGGTCGCCGGGACGCCGGTAGGCGACGAGCGGCACGTGCCCGACCTTCATCACGTAGTAGGGCGTGATGGGCGGCAGCACGTCGTCTTCGCGCCAGACGCCGGCGAGCGTCAGCGCGACGAGATGCGTCGAGTGCGTGTGCACGACGGCGTTCATGTCCGGCTGGTGGTCGTACACCGCGCGGTGCAGGGCGAGCGTCTTCGAGGGCCTGTCGCCGGCCACCCATTCGCCCGCCAGGTTCACCTTCGCGATGCGGGCGGGATCGAGGTCGCCGAGGCAGGCGTCGGTGGGCGTGATGAGCCAGCCGTCGTCGAGCCGCACGCTGATGTTGCCGGCCGTGCCGCTGGCGTAGCCGCGCTCGAACAGGCTTTGGCCGACGCTTGCCACGTGTTCGCGCAGCGCGCTTTCCTTGCTCATGGGCATTCCTTTCAGTGCTGAAGCGCGAGGGCCTTCGCGAAAAAGTCCGTGCCGCCGAAGTTGCCGGATTTGAGCGCGAGCGCGACGTCGCCGGCGGGTCCGTCGCCGATCGTCCACGGCACGCCCGGATCGATCGGCGCGCCGATCAGCAGACGCGAGACGCCGAGCGCGCGCACCACGGCGCCCGAGGTTTCGCCGCCCGCCACCACGAAGCGGCGCACGCCGCGTTGCGCGAGCTGACGCGCGATGCCGGCGAGCGCGTCTTCGATGAGCTGGCCCGCGCGCTCGACGCCGAGCCGCGCCTGGACGGCGTGCAGTTCGTCGGGGGCGGCCGTCGCGAAGATCAGCACGGTCTCGCCCGCATGGCGCTCGAAGAAGGCGAGCGCCTGCTCGACCACGGGCTCGCCCGCCGCGAGCGCGAGCGGATCGATGCGCAGCGCGGGGCGCTCCGCGCGCCAGTGCGCGACCTGCGCCTGGCTCGCGCGCGAACTGCTGCCGGCCAGCACGACCGCGCGACCGCCGACGGCGGGCAGATGCGCGGCCTCGCCGGCGTGCGCGAGCAGCCCGGCGCGGCGGAAGTTGTCGGGCAGGCCGAGGGCGAGCCCCGAGCCGCCGGTGAGCAGCGGCGCATCGGCGAACGCGCTGCCGAGCGTGCGCAGGTCGTCGTTGGAAACGGCGTCGGCAATGGCGAAGCGCACGCCGTCCGCGCGCAGGGCGGCGGCCGCGTCGCGCGTCTTCGCCACGCCGGCGGCGATGGCGTCGTAGCGCAGCAGGCCGGTTCGCACCGTGCTTTGCTGCGCCAGCACGCGCACGAGATTGGCGTCGGTCATCGGCGTGAGCGGATGCTTCTCCATGCCCGATTCGTTGAGCAGCCCGTCGCCCACGAACAGATGGCCGCGATACACGGTGCGGCCGTTCTCGGGGAAGGCCGGGCAGGCGATCGCGAAATCGGCGCCGAGCGCTTCCATCAGCGCCTCTCCCACGGGGCCGATGTTGCCGGCGGCCGTCGAGTCGAAGGTGGAGCAGTATTTGAAGTAGAACTGGCGGCAACCCTGCGCCTTCAGGTAGGCGAGCGCGGCCAGCGACTGCCCGACGGCCTGCGCGGCGGGAATCGTGCGCGACTTCAGCGCGATTACGAGCGCGTCCGCGGCGATCGGTTCGACGCCGTGCGGGACGTCGATGAGCTGCACGGTGCGCATGCCGCCGCGCACGAGCATGCTGGCGAGATCGGTCGCGCCGGTGAAATCGTCCGCGATGCAGCCGAGCAGCGGCACGGCGGGCGCCGGGCGGCCGGCGTTCTCCTGAATGTCTGACATGCTTTTTTCTTCCTCGATGCCGGCCGATTATAACGGCAATGTTCTGATATGGTAACTCATGATAATAAATTTGACGTAAGTGATAAACGACGTTAAATTCGTGCCGAGGCTCCCGATAGCCAACGGACAGCCAACGCAAACGGCCGGCGATCCGGCGCGCCATGCGCGGCGCCCGGGCCGCGCCCGCTGAACGACGTGCGACGCTGGCCGCCCCGGCCGGCGTCGTTGCCGGCGGCGGCCACTACAACTCTGGGGACATCCGCTCTATGAATTTCGAATTGCTATTCCGCCCGGGCGCCGATCGCGCCCATGCCGGCGCCGCGAACCGCGCGCCGGCCGTCGTGCGCTATGCGCTCACGGGCGCGCGGGGCGGCTTCGCCCGCACGCTGCTCGCGCAGACCCGGCTCATCGTCGACCGTCTCGCGCCGACCATCCTGTGCGACCTCGACCTCGCGGGGCTGCGCGCGCTGTGCATCGAGCTGGGCTACGACGCCGGCACGCTGGTCGACTGCGCGGACGCCGCGAGCGTCGGCGCGCTCGCGCCCGGCCAGATCGCGCTCGTCGCCGACGTGAGCCTGCTGGATCCGGCCCGCTTCGACATCCTCGTGGAAGCCACGGGCAACCCCTCGGTCGGTTATCGCACCGCCCGGACCGCGCTCGAGGCGAAGCGCCACGTCGCCATGGTCAGCAAGGAAGTCGATTCCGTCACGGGCGTGGCGCTGGCCCGTTTCGCCGCCAGCCGGGGCGTCGTGTATACGACCGCCGACGGCGACCAGCCGTCGAATCTCATCGGCTGGGTCACGTGGGCGCGGATGCTGGGGCTCGAGGTCGTGGCCGCGGGCAAGTCGAGCGAGTACGACCTGGTCTTCGACGAAGCCACCGGCTACGTGACGCAACTCGACCAGCGCTTTGCGGCGCCGGAGCTGGCCGGCCTGATGTCGCTCGGCAGCGACGTGCCCGCCACGCTCGCGGCGCGCCGCCGCGCGCTGGGCGGACACAAGACGTCCGCCACCGCCGACTACTGCGAAATGAGCGTGGTCGCGACCAGCACGGGCCTCGTGTCCGACGTGGAACTGATGCACTATCCGGTCGCGCGCACCACGGAACTCGCCGACGTCTACGCGTTGCGCGAAGACGGCGGCGTGCTGTCGCGCGCGGGCGTGATCGACGTGTTCAACATGCTGCGCCGTCCGGACGAGGCCAGCTTCGCGGGCGGCGTATTCGTCGTGGTCCGCACGCACGACGCGCCCACGTGGGAGTTGCTCGCGCAGAAGGGCCACGTGGTGAGCCGCAACGGCCGCTATGCGTGCCTCTATCTGCCGTATCACTTCATGGGCGTCGAGACGCCCGTCACGCTGTTCGAGGCCGTGCTGCACGGCCGGCCGTCCGGCGCCGCGAACCCGGGCCAGTGCGTCGTGCTGGCGGGACGCACGACGACCGCCATCGCGGCCGGCACGACGCTGCACATGGGCGGCCACCACCACGACGTGACCGGCGTGCAGGCGGTGCTGCTCGACCGCAAGGACGCGCCCGCGAACGTCGCGCCGCTCTACCTGGCTGCGCACGCGACGCTCGCGCGCGACGTCGAGGCGGGCACGCTGCTGACGATCGACGACCTGCGCGGCGTCGACGAAGCCCTGCTCGGCGCCTGGCAGGCAGGCTGCGCCTGATGCCGTTCGACCCGTGCGCGGTGCATGCGGCGCGCGCGGGTTCGCTCACCGAAACACCGTAAAAGACACCGAACAGAAGACGCCATGCGGGGAGACGCCGCGACGATCGCGATGGCCGTGAGCGCCATCGCGATCCTGATCATCCTGATTGCGCGCGTGCGGCTGAGCCCGTTCGTGGCGCTCACCGTGTCGGCCATCGGGCTCGGGCTGGCCGCCGGCGTCGCGCCCGCGCAGGTCGTGGACAGCTTCGCGAAGGGGTTCGGCGACGCGCTCTCGCATACCGGTCCCGTCGTGGGCCTCGGCGCCGTGCTCGGCGGCATTCTGATCGGCACCGGCGGCGCGGATCGCATCGCCAACGCGTTCGTCGGCAATCGGCCGCTCTGGCTCGCGCCGTGGACGATCTGCGCCGCGGCCCTGCTGGTCGGCATGCCCCATCTGTTCGACGTCAGCTTCATCATGCTGGCGCCGCTCGTCTACACGATCGCGCGGCGCACCGGCAGCCATCTGCTCTACATCGGCCTGCCGGTCGCGGCGGGGTTGTACGTCTCGCACGGTCTGCTGCCGCCGCATCCGGCGCCGACGCTGGCCGTCACCGCCTATCGCGCGAATACGGGGCTCACGCTGCTTTACGGACTCATCGTCGCGATTCCCGGCGCCGTGCTTTCCGGGCCGCTCTTCACCCGGCTGGCCCAGCACTTCTTCGGCCCCGCGCCCGATCTTGCCGCCGGTCCGGGCGGCACGCGCGGCGAGGACGCACGCGAATCCACGGCGTCGTTGCCGTTGTCCGTGCTGTGCCTGCTGATTCCGCCCGGCCTGATGCTGGGCGGCACCCTGGGCATGGCTCATGCCGCGAAGGGCAGCGCCGCGTTCGTCTTCTTCCAGGCGCTCAACGACCCGATCCTTTCGCTGCTCGCCGCCGTGGTGTTCGCCTATTTCGCCCTCGGCGTGCGCGGCGGCCATCCGCTCGCGGACCTGCAAAAGATGATCGGCAAGGGCATCGCGCCGCTCAGCGCCATTCTGCTCATTCTCGGCGCGGGTGGCGGCTTCCGGCAGATGCTCACGTCGATCCATCTCGACGCGATCATCGTCCAGCATTCCGCGCACTGGTCCGTGAGCCCGCTCGTGCTCGCGTGGGCGATCGCGGCGCTGCTGCGCGTCTGCGTGGGCTCGGCCACGGTCGCGACGGTTGCCGCGAGCGGCATCGTCGCGCCGCTGCTGCTCTCGCATCCCGGCGTGTCGCCCGAGCTGATGGCGCTCGCGACCGCGTCGGGTGCCGTGATGCTCTCGCACGTCAACGATTCCGGCTTCTGGCTGTTCAAGGAATACTTCCAGTTGACGATCGCCCAGACGCTGCGGACGTGGACGCTCATGCTCTCGGTGCAGTCGCTGGTCGGGCTGGCGGGCGTCGTTCTGCTCGGCAGATTCATCGGCTAAGATAGCGGCGTTTCCGCGTCCGCGAGGCCGCTGGGCAGCCCCGCGCTTCAGAGAACCTTCATGTCGAGCAGAGTCAACCCCGACGAATCCGGCACGCCGCTGATCCCCGATCAGCGGCGCGAGGCCATGCTGCGTCAGTTGCGCCGGGAAAAGGTGCTCTCCGTGCATCAGCTGATGGAGTCGCTCAGGTGCTCGCACATGACGGTCCGGCGCGACATCGCGGTGCTGGAGGAGGCCGGTCTCGTCTACACGGTGCCGGGCGGCGTGCGTATCGCCAGCCATCTGAACAGCGAGCCGAGCCACCAGTTGAAGGCCGTGGTCGAGCAGCCGCAGAAGCAGGCCATCGCGCAGCGCGCGGCCGGGGATCTGCGCGCGGGCATGTCCATCTATCTCGACGCGGGCACGACGATGCTGTCGATCGTGCCGTACGTCGTTGCGCTCAGCGACATGACGGTCGTGACCAACGACTTCGAAATCGTGCGCGAGCTTGCGGGCGCGACGCACGTCAACGTGGTCCATACGGGCGGCCAGCTCGATCACGCGAACCTGTCGAGCGTGGGCGCACTTGCTGCGGCCACGCTGCGCCACGTCGTGCTCGACATTGCGTTCATCTCGGCGAGTTCGTGGGATTTGCGCCGCGGCGTCACCACGCCGTCGGCGCCGAAAGTCGAGGTGAAGCGCGCGGCCATGGACGCCGCCTCGCGCACCGTGCTCGCGGCGGCCAGCTCGAAGTACGGGACCGTGGGACTGTACAAGGTCGCGGGGCTCGAATCGTTCGACCTGGTCATCACCGACAGCGCCCTGACGCCGGGCGCCGCGGTCGCGATCAGGCAGTCGGGCGTCGAACTGGCGCTGGCGACGGCCGGCTGACGCGCTGGGGCATGGGCGGAGGCGGGCGCCCGTCCGGCGGCACGCGAAACGGGCCGATGCGCTATCGTGACGGGCGTCCTTTCTCGTTGCCCCGGATCGACCATGCGCTTTCATCGTCCCGACCGCCCGTCTCTTTCGGATGCGTCGCGGCGCACGCGTCGGCGTTTGCTGCTGGCGGGCGTTGCCGCGTTCGCGCCGTTTTCGGGTCCGTTGCGCGCGCAGCCGCGCGCGCCCGGCGCCGGCGCGGCGACGGCCGCGTCCGCCGATTCGTCCGCTGACGCGTCGTTGCCGGTCGCAATCGACCGCCGCCGCATTCCCGCGACCGGCGAACGGTTGCCCGTCGTCGGCTGCGGCACATGGCGCACGTTCGACGTCGGCACCGACGCGGCCGCGCTCGACCGCCTCGCCGACGTGCTGCGCGCACTGTTCGCGGCGGGCGGCTCGGTGATCGATTCGTCGCCGATGTACGGCTCGTCGGAGGCCGTCGTCGGCACGCTGCTCGCGCGTCTCGACGCGCGCGACAAGGCATTCGTCGCGACCAAGGTGTGGACGGAGGGACGCGAGGCCGGCATCGCGCAGATGGAACAGTCGATGCAGCGGTTGCGGACCGGCCGCATCGACCTGATGCAGGTGCACAACCTGCTCGACTGGCGCACGCAGCTTGCGACGCTGCGCGAATGGAAGGCCTCCGGACGGATTCGCTATATCGGCATCACGCATTACACGTCGAGCGC
Source organism: Burkholderia sp. WAC0059 (assembly GCF_002870125.1). Taxonomy (GTDB): domain Bacteria; phylum Pseudomonadota; class Gammaproteobacteria; order Burkholderiales; family Burkholderiaceae; genus Paraburkholderia. Next base: position 71,636 of record NZ_PNEO01000017.1, on the reverse strand, counting down.
GTTCGCCGAGGTCGAGGCAGTGATGCGTGCCGAGCGGCCGGACTTCGTGCAGGTCGATTACGCGGCCGACGACCGCGAGGCCGCCGCGCGCATCCTGCCGCTCGCGCAGGACCTCGGCATCGCCGTGCTGATCAACCAGCCGTTCGGCGGCGGCGGACTGCTCGCGCGGGTGAGCCGGCAGCCGCTGCCGGGTTGGGCCGCCGAACTGGGCTGCACGAGCTGGGCGCAGATCCTGCTGAAGTTCGTGCTTGCGCATCCGGCCGTGACCGCCGTGATTCCGGGCACGGGGCGGCCCGATTACATGCTCGAGAACGTGCGGGCGGGCGTCGGGCCGTATCCCGATGCAGCGCTGCTCGGCCGGATCGCGGCGGCGGTGGGCGGGTGACGGCAGGCCTTCGGCCGGGCGCGTGTGGGCGGGTGTTTGCCCGGAGCGAGCCGACCCGACTGTTCGTCGGCGCCGGGCGACGTGCCGCGTGCCGCCGCATTGCCGATCGTTATGCCGCCGGTGCCGCCGGGCGCCCCCAATCGGCCCACAGCTTCGCGATGGCCGCGTAGTCGTCGCGGCCGTGGCCGGCGGCGGCCGCCATCTCGTACACGCTGTGCGACGCCTGGATCGCGAAGATCGGCACGCCGGCCGTCTGCGCGAGCTGCAGCGCGAGCACCGAGTCTTTCCGGGCCGCGTCGAGCGGCATCCCGCCGGCGTAGTTGCCGCTCACGATGCGTTCTGCGTACCGGTGCGTAAGCGGTCGGTGCAGGCCCATCTGCGGGTCGGCCAGCAGCGCGACCAGCTTTTCGTGGCTGACGCCGGTCGCGGTCGCCATCGAGCCGGCTTCGGCGACGACCACCATCACCGCGTGCGCGACCGCGTTGTTGATGACCTTGGCGGCCGCGCCCGCGCCGAGCGCGCCGAAATAGACCTGCTTCCCCGCGATGGCGTCGAGCACCGGCCGGCAGGCCGCGACGTGCTCCTCGGCGCCGCCGATCAGCAGCGCCGCGGTGCCCGCGGCCATCTGGCTGACGCCGGCCATCACCGACGCGTCGATGAGGCCGATGCCGTACGGCGCGAGCAGTTTCTCGCTCGCGTGCATGTCGGCGGGGTTCACCGTGCTCGTTTCGACGACGACGCTGCCCTTTGGCAGCACCGGCGCGATTTGCCGCATCACTGCCTGCGAGACCGCGGGGCTCGGCAGCGACAGCACGACGATCTTCGTATTCTTCAGATCCTCCGGCCGGCCGATCGGGGTCGCGTCGAACGCCTGCTTCGCGCGGGCCAGTTGCGTCTCGTCCGGATCGAACGCGCGCACCGGAAAGGCCTTCGCGATGCGCTGCGCGACCAGATAACCCATGTTGCCGAGGCCGTAGACGGCCACATCCTGATGGTTTTGCATGGCTGCTCCTTGATGAGCGGACGGCGCGGCGAGCGCTGTCCGGTGAAGCCGGGGCGGCCGCCGCGAACGCGGGCCGCCCTCGAAAACGGGCCGGCGCCTCAGCGGCCGGCGGTGTCGGGCGCTCAGCGCGTGAGCGGGGCGACGTGCAGCAGTACCGTTTCGCCGTCCGAGCCCGGCAGCGCCGGATAGCGGCGCCGCACTTCGGGGTCGTGGCCGGGCACCACGCGGTTTGCGTCGCCGCCGGCGAGCCGCTGCGCCGCGAGCCAGCCGGCGGTCATCTCGCCGAGGTTGAAGCAGATCGGGAACGGTTCCCGACGCTCCATGTTCGCGTAGTAGTGGCTCGCGTCGCTCGCGAGCACGACCGGGCCGCGCGCCGTCTCGACCCGCACGACCTGCAGCCCGGCCGTGTGTCCGCCGACGTGATGCACGCTGACGCCCGGCGCGACTTCGCCGTCGCCGTCGTGGAACACGACGCGCTCCGCGTAGACCGCGCGCACCATCCGCACGACGTCCTCGACTTCGAACGCCGCGCGCGTACAGGCGAAGCACATCTGCCGGCCGGTCGCGAAGCTGACCTCGCGGTCCTGGACGTGGATGCGCGCGTTCGGGAACAGATCGAGGTTGCCCGCATGGTCGTAATGCAGGTGCGTGATCACGACGTCCTCGACGGCGGCCGGCTCGCAGCCGAGCGCGCGCAGCGCGTCTTCGACCGGACGCAGGATGGTCCGGATCCGCCGCTCGGCGACTTCGCGGCCGAAGCCCGTATCGACGAGAATCTGCCGCGAGCCGGCGCGCAGCAGCCACACGAAGTAGTCGAGCGGCATCGGCGCGTCGTGGGCGTCGCGCGGTCCGGGCGGATGGATGAAGTTGTCGCGCACCCGCCGTTCCTGGATGCCGTAGCGGAGCGCGTAGATTTCCCATTGCATGATGCTTTCCTTTTTCGATGTCCTTGCCCGGCGCCGCGAGCGCGTCGGTTCAGGCCGCGCGCGTCTTCATGGGGAAGCGGCGCTGGCTCACGCCGGCGACGAGCAGCGTCGCGATTGCCGCCATCGCGGACGCGATCAGCAGGCCCGGCGTGTAGCTGCCGGTGGCGGACTTGATCCAGCCCATCAGGTAGGGACCGGCGAAGCCCGAGAGGTTCGCCACCGCGTTGATGACGGCGATGCCCGCCGCGGCCGATCCGCCCGTGAGGAACGCGCCGGGCAGCGTCCAGAACACGGGCTGGCAGCCGTAGATGCCGAATGCCGCGAACGAGAACGTCAGTACGACGAAGAGCGGCGCATGCATGAGCGAAACCGCGCCGAAGCTCGCCGCGCCGACCGCGAGCGGGAACACCAGATGCCACTTGCGTTCGCCGAGGCGATCGGAGCGGCGACCCCACAGGACCATGCTGAGCGCGCCGACGGCCGACGGCAGCGCCGCGAGACAGCCGGTTTCGAAATTGCCGAGCCCGAACGCGTGAATGATCTGCGGCAGGAAATAGCCGACCGTGTAGTTCATGTAGACGACGCTGAAGTAGACGAGCCCCAGCGCGATGACGAGCGGATTCGCCAGCGTGCGCCAGACGCTCGCGTGCGCGTCGGCGGGTAGGGCCGCCGCCTCGCGCGCGAGCTGGACGGTCAGCCAGCGGCGTTCGTCGTCGGCGAGCCACGCGGCCTTTGCCGGCTGGTCGGTGAGCCAGACGAGCAGTACGACCGACAGCACGATGGCCGGGACAGCCTGGATCACGAACAGCCATTGCCAGCCGGACATGCCGTGGGTGCCGCCGACACCGAGCAGCCAGCCGCACAGCGGCCCGCCGATCACGCTGGCGAGCGGCAGCGCCGTCATGAAATAACCGACCACGCGCGCCCGGTACGCGTTCGGGAACCACAGCGTCAGGTAGAAGATCACGCCCGGAAAGAAGCCGGCTTCCGCGGCGCCGAGCAGCAGACGCAGGCCGTAGAACACGGTCACGTTCGACAGGCCCGTCAGCGCGGCGATCTGCGGGATGAAGCCCATCGCGCCGGAGACGATTCCCCAGCTCAGCATGATCCGCGCGATCCACAGTCGCGCGCCGAACCGGTGCAGCATCAGGTTCGACGGCAATTCGAACAGGAAGTAGGTGACGAAGAAAATGCCGGCGCCGAGCCCGTACATCTGCTCGGACAGGCCGAGTTCGCGGTTCATCGTCAGCGCCGCGAAGCCGACGTTGACGCGGTCGAGGTACGACACGATGTAGCAGACCATCAACAAGGGCACGACGCGCAGCATCACGCGCGTCATCGTCCGGCGTTCGAGCGCGTCGCTCTGGGTGGACATTGGGTATCTCCTGGAAACTGCGTCGTTGTTCTGTTGCGCCGAGCGCGGCGCATCGGTCCGCGATGGCTCGCGGCAGGCGGCGTGGCGGGTTACTTCGCGACCGCGAGCGGCGCGTCGTGCAGGCCGAAGTACAGGCTCTTCACCTGCGCGTAGAGGCGCAGCCCGTCGATGCCCTTTTCGCGGCCGATGCCGCTGTTCTTGAAGCCGCCGAACGGCGTGCTGGTGACGGACTGTTTGTACGTGTTGATCCATACCGAACCGGCTTCGATCGCGCGGCCGATCCGCCAGGCGCGCTTGAAGCTCTCGGTCCAGATTCCGCACGCGAGGCCGAACGCGGTGCCGTTGGCCTGCTCGACGAGATCGGCTTCGTCGCGAAACGGCAGCGCGACCAGCACCGGCCCGAACGCCTCTTCCTGGCACGACGCGGCGTGCGGGCCGAGGCCGTCGATCACCGTCGGCTGGAAGAACGCGCCGCGCGCGTATTCGGCGCCTTCGGGAATGCCGCCGCCGCACAGGATGCGGCCGCCCTCGGCGCGCGCGCGCTCGACGAAGCGGACGACCCGTTCGCGATGGTGGAGCGAGGCGAGCGGACCCATTTCGACGCCGTCTGCGTCGGGCGGCGCGACGCGCAGGCGCTTCGCGCGCTCGACCACGCGCCCGAGCACCTCGTCGTAGATGGGTTGTTCGATGAACAGACGCGAGCCGGCCACGCACGATTGCCCGGCCGAACCGAAGATGCCGGCGACGACCGCGGCCACCGCGTGATCGAGATCCGCGTCGGCGAACACGACGTGGGGCGACTTGCCGCCGAGTTCGAGCGCGGCCGGCACGAGCCGTTCGCCGGCAATGCGGCCGATCGCGCGGCCGGACACCGTGCCGCCGGTAAACGAGATCATCCGCACGCCGGGGTGGGCGACGAGGGCCGCGCCGATTTCGGCGCCGCGGCCCTGCACGACCTGCAGCAGGTCTTCTGGCAAACCGGCCGCGAGCGCGATGCGCGCGAGCTCGGGCGCGAGCAGCGGCGAATCCTCGGACGGCTTGAGCAGCACCGCGTTGCCGGCCGCGAGCGCGGGCGCGACCTTGGTCGCGTCGTTCATGATCGGCGAGTTCCACGGCGTGATGGCCGCGACGACGCCGAACGGTTCGAGCACGGTGAACGACACGTAGTCGCCGCGGCGCGGCGTGACGTCGGTTTCGATCGTTTCGCAGACCGACGCGTAGTAGCGGAACGTGCCGATCGCCGAGTCGACCATGCCGCGGCATTCGCCGAGCGGCTTGCCGTTGTCTCGCATCTGCAGGTGCGCGAGCGATTCCTTCTCGGCGGCGAGGCCGTCGGCGATCGCGTGCAGCACCGCGGCGCGGCGATGTGGCAACAGGGATTTCCAGCCCGAGTGACGGAAGGCGTGCCACGCCCGCTCCACGACGGCATCGAGCTCGGGCAGCGTAGTCGTGCGGACCCGGCCGACTTCTTCGCCGGTTGCCGGATTGATGCTGACAAGATAGTCGTTCGCGGTCATGAAGCGATCCTCATTTCAGATGACAGATCGCCAGTCTGTATCCGCGGCTTCGCCGCTGGCAACCAGCGCGTTGTCGGCATTAATGGCAATAAGATTATCGATAACGAAGCGGCCGGATCGGCGCGAAATCGGCGCAGAAGGACGTGCCATCGGCGTCGATTCCGCAGCGATGTGGGCGATACAGGGTTTCCCCTGATCGGGCGGCGATGTGCGTGAGCGGGTCGGGAACGATGTCGATGCGGCGGTACAATGGCGTTTTTGTGATCTCACGCGAACCGCCGCGCTGCCGGCTATCCGTTCGCGGAGGACCGGATGCCCCCTTCCAGATGAGTAGAAATCCTTTCGCCAACGGACCGCGCTCCGTTTTCGAGGACGGCTTGCCGGAGCAGGTACAGGCGGTCATCGAGGCGATCGAAACCGACGTCATTCGCAGCCGGATCCTGCCGCGCACCCGGTTGATCGAAGATCATCTGATGGAGGACTACAACGCGAAGCGCCATGTGGTTCGCGCGGCGTTGCTGGAGTTGCAGCGGCTCGGCGTGGTCGTCAAGCCGCCGCACGTGGGCGCGCAGATTCGCCGGTTCGATGAACAGGAACTCGACGATCTGTACCGGATGCGCAGCGTGCTGCATCACGCCGCGGTCGCGATGATCCGGCTGCCGTTGCCGCCCGGGCGTTTCGCGCTGCTGGAAGCGACGATGCGTGCGCATGCCGATGCCGCCGCGTCCGGCGACCTGATCGCGATTCACCGTACCAATATGGCGTTTCACCGCGAACTGTACGGGCTTTGCGATAACCCTTATCTGGCGGATTCGATCCGCCTGCACGACTGGATCAGCTTTCCCGTGCGCGCGTACGGCGTCGCCGACGCCGGCGCGCTCGAACAGGCTTGCCGCGAGCACGCGGACATGGTCGAGGCGGTGCGCAACGCGGATCGCGAACGCCTCGACTGGCTGTCCCAGGCTCACATGGAGCGGGCCAGGTCGATCTACGTGAAGAAGTTTCTGGTGCGGTGATTGATCGGGCGGGCGTTACATCAGCACGATGTCGTACTGCTCCTGACTCAAATTCGACTCCACCTGCAGCGACACGGGCTTGCCGATAAAGTCGATCAGCATCGCCAGATGCTGCGACTCTTCCTCGAGGAACAGATCGACGACCTGCTGCGAGGCGATCACGCGGAATTCGCGCGGATTGAACTGGCGCGACTCGCGCAGCACCTCGCGCAGGATGTCGTAGCAGACGGTGCGCGCCGTCTTCACCTGGCCCTTGCCCTGGCAAATCGGGCAGGGTTCGCAGAGCACGTGCGCGAGCGATTCGCGCGTGCGCTTGCGCGTCATCTCGACGAGCCCTAGCTGCGAAAAACCGTTGACCGTCACGCGCGTGCGGTCGCGCGAGAGCGCCTTCTTCAGTTCGCCGAGCACCTGGTCGCGATGCTCGGCGTTCTCCATGTCGATGAAATCGATGATGATCACGCCGCCGAGGTTGCGCAGCCGCAACTGCCGCGCGATCGTGTGAGCGGCTTCGAGGTTGGTCTTGAAGATCGTGTCGTCGAAGTTGCGCGCGCCGACGTAGCCGCCCGTGTTCACGTCGATCGTCGTCATCGCCTCGGTCTGGTCGATCACGAGGTAGCCGCCCGACTTCAGGTCGACCCGGCGCGACAGCGCGCGCTGGAGTTCGGCCTCGATGCTGTAGAGCTCGAAGAGCGGCCGCTCGCCGCTGTAGTGGTGCAGCTTCGACGAGACGGCCGGCGTGAACTCGGCGGCGAATTCGCCGAGCTTCTGGAACGTCTCGCGCGAATCCACCTGGATGCGCATCGTCTCGTCGTTGACGAAGTCGCGCAGCACGCGCTGCGCGAGGTTGAGGTCCTGGTAGAGCAGGCTCGTGGCGGGCAGGCGCTGGGCCTGCGCGATGATCGTCGACCAGGTCTTGCGCAGATAGGCGACGTCGGCCGCGAGCTCGTCGACCGTCGCGTCCTCGGCGATGGTGCGCACGATGTAGCCGCCTTTCTCGTCGGGCGGCAGCAAGGCCGTGAGCCGCGCGCGCAGCGCCTCGCGTCCGGCCTCGCTTTCGATCTTCTGCGAGATGCCGATGTGCGGCTCCTGCGGCAAATAGACGAGCGTGCGTCCCGCGATGCTGACCTGGGTGGACAGCCGCGCGCCCTTGGTGCCGATCGGATCCTTGATGACCTGCACCATCAGCGACTGTCCTTCGAAGACGGTCTTTTCGATGGGCTGATGGGCGACCGGATGATGCGTGTCCTCGCCGATGCGCGGATGCCAGATGTCGGCGACGTGCAGAAAGGCCGCGCGTTCGAGCCCGATGTCGATGAAGGCGGACTGCATGCCGGGCAGCACGCGCACGACCTTGCCGAGATAGACGTTGCCGACGCGTCCGCGCGAAAGCGTGCGCTCGACGTGAAGCTCCTGGACTGCGCCTTGCTGGACGAGCGCGACGCGCGTCTCCTGCGGGGTGACGTTGATCAGGATTTCTTCGTTCATGGTGTCGTTCTTGGCGGGTCCAGGCGGGACTAGAAGTCGATGCCGGCCGCGCGCAGCAGGGCGGCCGTTTCGAAAAGGGGCAAACCCATGATACCCGAATAGGACCCGTCGATCCGCTCGACGAATTCGGCGGCGCGGCCCTGGATGCCGTAGGCGCCGGCCTTGCCGAACGGCTCGCCGCTCGCCACGTAGCGCGCGAGCGCCTCGGCTTTCGCGGCGGCGAAACGCACGCGCGAGCGCGAGAGCGCGCCCGGCAGCAGCGTGCCCCGCGCGTCGATCACGGCGACGGCCGTGAGTACTTCGTGCTCACGGCCGGCGAGGCGCGCGAGCATGGCGAGCGCGTCGTCGGCGTCGGCGGGTTTGCCGAGAATGGCGCCGTCGATCGTCACGGTGGTATCGGCGCAGAGGATCGGCGCGTCCGGCCGCGCGGCGCCGTCGAGCACGGCGGCCTCGGCATGCCGGCGGCGCGCGGCCTGCGCTTTCGCCACGCAAACGCGTACCACGTAGTCGGCTGCGGCTTCGCCGGGCAGCACGGCTTCGAGTGCCTCGGCATCTTCGTCGGGCCGCGGCAGCAGCAGTTCGAAGCGCACGCCGATCTGCTGCAGCAGTTCGCGGCGGCGCGGGCTTTGCGAGGCGAGATAGACGAAGGGGAAGGTCGCGGCGGGAGCCAGGGGCAGGGGCATCAGTCGGTCTCGGCGGAAGCGGATGAAAGCGGACGAAAGGAGCGCGTCGGCCCGGCCGCGGTCGCGCGGCGTTGCGCGGTGCCGACGACGTCGTCGGCGGCGGGACGGGACCGGGCGCGCGGTACGCTCATACGCGGTGGTACGGATGGTTCTGCGTGATGGTCCAGGCGCGATAAAGCTGCTCGGCGAGCAGCACGCGCACCATCGCATGCGGCAGCGTGAGGCTCGAGAGGCGCAGCAGCAGGTCGGCGCGCGCCTTCAACGGCGGGTCGAGCCCGTCGGCGCCGCCGATCAGGAACGCGACGTCTCGTCCGTCTTGCTGCCACTCGGGCAGGGCGGTCGCGAGCTGCAGGGTGGTCCAGTCCTTGCCGCGCTCGTCGAGCGCGACGATGCGCGCCTGCTTCGGCAGCGCCGCCTCGATGCGTTGCCGCTCGGCGGCCATCACGCTCTCGGCGGACCGGCCCGACGAGCGCAGTTCGGGTTTGATCTCGCGTAGCTCGATGCGCAGCTCGGGCGGCATGCGCTTCGCGTATTCGTCGAAGCCCGCCGCGATCCAGTCCGGCATCCGGTGGCCGACGGCGACGACGTGGAGCTTCATGGCGAGCAGCGCGTCCCTTAGCGGCGCCGCGCCGCGCTCTTGCGCGCGGGCTTCGCGGCCGGCGCGGCTGCGGCTTCGTCGTCCTCGTCGTCGTCGAGCGGCTCGGCCGGCTGCGCGAGCCTGAAGCCGCCGGGGCCCGAGAGCTTCACGCGCACCGGCTTGTCGCCCCAGATTTCCTCGAGGTTGTAGTACTGGCGCAGCGCCGGCTGCAGGATGTGGACGACCGCGTCGCCGCAATCCACGAGCACCCATTCGCCGGTGTCCTCGCCCTCGGTGCTGACGATCTCGCCGCCGGCTTCCTTGACCTTCTCGCGCACGTGCGAGGCGAGCGCCTTGGTTTGCCGGTTCGAGGTGCCGCTCGCGACGATGACGCGGTCGAACAGTTCGGTCAGGTGGCTCGTGTTGAACACCTTGATGTCCTGTGCCTTGACGTCTTCGAGGCCGTCGATGATGACGCGCTGCAGTTTGCGGATGTCCATGAATTACCCGTGGTACAGATGATGTTGAAGAATATAGTCCCACACCGCCGCGGGAATATGGTCGGCGGCGCTCGCGCCCGGGCCGCCGCGATGATGCTCGGCGACGCGTTCGCGCAATTGCCGGCGGATGTCGGTGGCCGAGACGTCGAGCGCGAGCGCGGTGTCGATCAGCAGATGGCCGTGCGCGCTCGAGCGCAGCACGTCGGCGGCGGCGCCGCGTGCGGCGGCCTCGGCCGCGACGGCCGGCGGCACTGAGGCCAGTTCGAAGCCGGGGCGGGTGGAGGCGCCGATGTGCGCGTAGTCGAAGAGCCGCCGCCAGTCGTTCCACGAATCGAGATGCAGGAGCTGGTCGGCGCCGATCAGCAGCGTGAGCGAGGCGTCGTCGCCTTCGCGTTCCCGCCAGCGGCGCAGCGTGTCCACTGTGTAGGTCGGCCCGTCGTGCTCGATCTCGTCGGTGTCGACGCTGACCGTGACGCCCGGCAGCGCGAGCGAGGCGGCCGCGGCGCGCGTCATCGCGAGCCGGTGTTCGGCCGCCGACACGTCGGGCTTCTGCCAGGGCTGGCCGGCCGGCAGCAGCACGAGCTCGGTCAGCTCGAGCACGTCGGCGAAGCGCCGCGCGAGCGCGAGGTGGCCTTCGTGGATCGGGTCGAAGGTGCCGCCGAGCAGGCCGATGCGGCGGGCGCGGGGCGGGAGGGCGCGAGCGGAGGGCGTCGTCACGGCGTCAGACCCAGTCGCGCGGGGGCAGGAAGTCGGTGTAGAGCCGCGCCTCGGGCGAGCCCGGCTGCGGCTGCCAGTCGTAGCGCCAGCTCGCGCCGGGCGGCATCGACATCAGGATCGACTCGGCGCGTCCGCCGCTCTGCAGACCGAACAGCGTGCCGCGATCCCAGACGAGGTTGAATTCGACGTAGCGCCCGCGCCGGTAGGCCTGGAACGCGCGCTCGGCCTCGCCGTACGGCAGCGCACGGCGCTTCTCGACGATCGGCAGATACGCGTCGAGAAACGCCTCGCCGACGCTTTTCGTCGTCGCGAACGCGCGCTCGAAACCGGGCTCGGAGAAGTCGTCGAAGAAAATCCCGCCGATGCCGCGCGCTTCGTTGCGATGTTTGAGGAAGAAGTATTCGTCGCATCCGCGCTTGAAGCGCGGGTACAGGTCCGCGCCGTGCGGCGCGAGCGCGTCGCGGCAGACGCGGTGGAAATGCTGCGCGTCGTCCTCGAAGCCGTAGTAGGGCGTGAGATCCATGCCGCCGCCGAACCAGAAGACGGGCGCCTCGCCCTCGCGCGTCGCCGCGAAGAGGCGCACGTTCATGTGCACGGTCGGGCAGTACGGGTTGCGCGGGTGCAGCACGAGCGACACGCCCATCGCCTCGAAACCGCGGCCGGCCAACTGCGGCCGCGCGGCGCTCGCGGACGGCGGCAGCGCGGCGCCGGACACGTCGGAGAAGCCGATGCCGGCGCGCTCGAAGAACTGGCCGCCCTCGAGAATCCGCGTGCAGCCGCCGCCGCGCAGCGCGCCGCCGTCGGGGCGCTGCCAGGCGTCGGCGGCGAACGTGGTGCCGTCGAACGCGCCGAGCGTGTCGGCGATCTGCGTTTGCAGGCCCTGCAGCCAGGTGCGCACGGCTGCGCTGTCGTGAGTCGAGTCGGTCATCGGTGAGAAGGGGGCGGCGCCTTGAGCGTCGCGGAATCGTTCGGATCGCCGGCGGGAGACTGTCCGCCTGCGAGGGCGCGCCGACAGCGGCAGTGTAGCGCCGATCGGACCCCGGCCGGGGGCGGAGTCGCATGTCGGGCTCGCACCGGGAGCCGGCGCCGGACGCGCCTTTTCAGGCTTGCCTATCGTTCCGGGCGAGGGCGCGTAGCGCAGGAGGGTGTCCGGACGCGCGCCCGGCGGCGCGAACGGGTCGCCGCCGGGCGCGCGGAGCCCCGTCAACCCTGCTGCTTGCGGTTCGCCGCGCGGTAGCCGATGTCGTGACGGTACTGCATGCCGTCGAACGAAATCTGGTTGACCGTTTCGTAGGCGACGGACTGGGCGCTGCGCACCGAGTCGGCGAGCCCGACCACGCAGAGCACGCGGCCGCCCGAGGTGACGAGCTTGCCGTCCGTGAGCGTCGTGCCCGCGTGGAACGTCACCGAGTCGGCGGTTTCGGCCGGAATCTCGCTGATGCGGTCGCCCTTGCGCGGCGTGTCGGGGTAATTGTGCGCGGCAAGCACGACGCCGAGCGCCGTGCGCCGGTCCCAGTCGAGCTCGACCGTGTTCAGCGTGCCCGCGATGGCCTGCTCGACCACCTTCGAGAAGTCGCCCTTGAGCCGCGCCATGATCGGCTGCGTTTCGGGGTCGCCCATCCGGCAGTTGAATTCGAGCGTCCTCGGGTTGCCCTGCGCGTCGATCATCAGGCCCGCGTAAAGGAAGCCGGTGTAGCGGATGCCTTCCTTCTCCATGCCGTTGACGGTCGGCAGGATGATCTCGCGCATCACGCGCGCGTGCAGTTGCGGCGTGACGACGGGCGCGGGCGAGTAGGCGCCCATGCCGCCCGTGTTCGGGCCCTGGTCGCCGTCGGCGAGACGCTTGTGGTCCTGGCTCGACGCGAGCGGCAGCACGTGCATGCCGTCGACCATCACGATGAAGCTGGCTTCTTCGCCCGCGAGGAACTCCTCGATCACGACGCGCGCGCCGGCGTCGCCGAGCCTGTTGTCGGCGAGCATCATGTCGATGGCCGCGTGCGCCTCGTCGGCCGTCGTCGCGACGACGACGCCCTTGCCGGCCGCGAGGCCGTCGGCCTTGACGACGATCGGCGCGCCCTGCGCGTCGACGTAGGCGTGCGCGGCGGCGACGTCCGAGAACGTCTCGTAGGCGGCGGTCGGAATGCCGTGGCGCTTCATGAACGCCTTGGCGAAGTCCTTCGAGCTTTCGAGTTGCGCCGCTTCCTTCGTCGGCCCGAAGACCTTCAGGCCGCGCGCGCGGAAGCGGTTGACGAGGCCGGCGGCAAGCGGCGCTTCCGGCCCGACGAGCGTGAACGCCACCTGCTCGCGCTCGGCGAAGTCGGCGAGCGCGTCCGGATCGGTGATTTCGACGTTGGCGAGCCGCTCGTCCAGCGCGGTGCCGCCGTTGCCCGGCGCGACGTAGACGAGCTGCACGCGCGGCGACTGCGCGAGCTTCCACGCGAGCGCATGTTCACGGCCGCCAGAACCGACGACGAGTAACTTCATGTGATTCCCCGAAGACTTGAAAACAGTGACGGCCGACGGCTCAGCGAGCGTATCGGCCGCGCAATTGTGCATGATGCGCGCAAAGCCCGACCCCGGCGTGTGCGCGACCCGGCGCGGCGTTCAGGCCGTGCGCGCGGCGCAGTCCCGCGCGCGCCGCGTCGCGGTGTTCCGCGCCGGGCCTTCCGTGCCCGTCGCGTCTCGCGGCATCCGGCCCTTCACTCGTCGTCGATCGACGCGTTCGTGAACACTTCCTGCACGTCGTCGAGATTTTCCAGCGCGTCGAGCAGCTTCTGCATCCTGATCGCATCCTCGCCGCTGAATTCGACTTCGGTCTGCGGCTTCATCGTGACCTCGGCCACTTCGGCCTTGAAGCCGGCGGCTTCGAGCGCGGCCTTCACCTTCGGAAAGTCGTTGGGCGGGCAGACCACCTCGATGCTGCCGTCGTCGTGGGTCACGACGTCGTCGGCGCCGGCCTCGAGCGCGGCATCCATCAGCGTGTCTTCCGGCGTGCCGGGCGCGAACAGGAACTGGCCGACGTGATCGAACATGAACGACACCGAGCCGTCCGTGCCCATGTTGCCGCCGAACTTCGAGAACGCGTGCCGCACTTCGGCGACGGTGCGCGTGCGGTTGTCGGTCATCGTGTCGACGATGATCGCGGCGCCGCCGATGCCGTAGCCCTCGTAGCGGATTTCCTCGTAGCTCGCGCCGTCCACGCCGCCCACGCCGCGCTGGATCGCGCGGTTGATGTTGTCCTTGGGCATGTTCGCGTCGGTCGCCTTGTCCACGGCGAGGCGCAGGCGCGGATTCGTGTCGATGTCGCCGCCGCCGAGGCGCGCCGCCACCTGGATTTCCTTGATGAGCCGGGTCCAGACTTTGCCGCGCTTCGCGTCAGCGGCTGCTTTCTTGTGCTTGATGTTGGCCCATTTGCTATGACCCGCCATACCTTTCTCCGTCGCATGCGCCAGCGGGGCGCACGCATAGTGCAAGTATCGTTGCGATTGTCGCCGCCGTCGCGAACGCGCCGCGCGCAGGCAATGCCGGCCTCGGTTCCGTTCGGGGTGCCGTCCGCGTGGTTTCGTCCGTGTATCCGCCTGCGCGCCCGTCGCGCGGATCGCCCCTGTGCGACCCATGCTGGCCGGCGGTTCGCGACCGATCGGGGTTCCGTGCCGGCGCCGTCGGGCCCAGGACCGGCCCGAACCGCGGCGGGGGAGAGCGGCCGGCGCCGTTGCCCACGCCGTTGTCCCGGCTGTTGCCACGTCCTTGTCCCGCTACCACTTCTCTCGCTACGGTTCCATGACGGGAGCCATGCCGGCCTCGGCGCGATTTTTCAGGTGGATTCGAATTTTATCACGCCGGGACCCGGCGACTGCGCCCCCTGTATGGTCGGGACGGTTTTCGGCGGGCATTTTCCCGGGCGGCCGCGCAGCGCAAGGCGGGTCGGGGTCATGATGCCGTTTGCCGGTCTGCTGGCCTCAGTTCTTGGTGCCGAACAGCCGGTCGCCGGCGTCGCCGAGACCCGGCACGATATAGGCGTGCCCGTTCAGGTGCGAATCGAGCGCCGCGACGTAGAGCTTCACGTCCGGGTGCGCGCGGCTGAACACCTCGACGCCCTCGGGCGCCGCGACGAGCGCGAGGAACAGGATGCGCGAGCCGGGCACGTTGCGCCGCTTGAGCACGTCGACGGCATGCACGGCTGAGTTGCCCGTCGCCACCATCGGGTCGCAGATGATGAACGTGCGGTCCTCGACGTCGGGCAGGCGCACGAGATATTCGACGGGGCGGTGGTCGGCGTCGCGATAGACGCCGATGTGCCCGACGCGCGCCGACGGAATCAGCTCGAGCAGCCCGTCGGACATGCCCACGCCCGCGCGCAGCACCGGCACGATCGCGAGCTTCTTGCCGGCGATCACGGGCGCGTCGAACTCGACGAGCGGAGTCTGCACGCGCCGCGTCGTCATCGGCAGCGCGCGCGTGATCTCGTAGCCCATGAGCAGCGTAATCTCCCGCAGCAGGTCGCGGAACGCCCGGGTGGACGTGTCCTTGTCGCGCATGTGCGTGAGCTTGTGCTGGATGAGCGGGTGATCGAGGATGACGAGGTTCGGGAAGCGGCTGTCCTGTTTCATGGCGGGGCGGGGGACCGGATGCGAGGCGGCGGCTCGAGACCGAGTATAAGGGAAGCGAGAGGAAGCCGAAGGCCGGGCGCCAAAAACGTCGGCGGGCGCGGCGGCGCCGATTCTTCTAGAATCGGGAAAGACCGGCGGCGCGATCGACGCGCACGACACAGACTGGAGAGGAGCCTGAATCGATGGACATGGGTATCGCAGGACGGACCGCGCTCGTGTGCGCGGCCAGCAAGGGGCTCGGACGCGGCTGTGCCGAGGCGCTCGCGGCGGAAGGGGTGAACCTGACGATCGTCGCGCGCACGGCGCAGACGCTCGAGGAGTGCGCCGCGCAGATTCGCGCGAAAACGGGCGTCGAGGTGCGTACGCTGGCCTGCGACATCACCACGCCCGAAGGCCGGGCCACGGCGCTCGCCGCCTGTCCGCAGCCCGACATTCTCGTGAACAACGCGGGCGGTCCGCCGCCGGGCGACTTCCGCGAGTTCTCGCGCGACGACTGGATCCGCGCGCTCGACGCGAACATGCTCACGCCGATCGAGCTGATCCGCGCGACGCTCGACGGCATGATCGCGCGCGGCTTCGGGCGCATCGTCAACATCACGAGTTCGTCGGTGAAGGCGCCCATCGACGTGCTCGGCCTTTCGAACGGCGCGCGCTCGGGGCTGACCGGCTTCGTCGCCGGCATCGCGCGCAAGGTCGCCGCGACCGGCGTGACGATCAACAACCTGCTGCCGGGCTCGTTCGAGACCGACCGGGTCGTCGGCACGCTCGCCGCCCAGGCGAAGGCGCAGAACATTCCCGTCGAGGAGGCCCGCCGGCGGCGGCTCTCCGGCATTCCTGCCGGCCGCTTCGGCACGCCGGACGAGTTCGGCCGCGCCTGCGCGTTTCTTTGCAGCGTCCACGCGGGCTACATCACGGGGCAGAACTGGCTCATCGACGGCGGCACCTACCCGGGGACGTACTGAGCCATGAGCGGCAACGACACGGCGCGGCAGCAGGCCGCGAACGCGCGCATCGCGCTGATCGCCCACGACCGCATGAAGGACGAGATCGTGGCGCTCGCGGGCGGGTATCTCGACACGCTGCGCCGCTGCCGGCTCGTCGCCACGGGCACGACGGGCGCGCGCGTGGCCGCGGCGCACGGCCTCGTCGTGGAGCGCATGCTGTCGGGGCCGCACGGCGGCGACCTGCAGATCGGCGCGCAGCTCGCCGAGGGCAAGGTGGACATGGTGATCTTCCTGCGCGATCCGATGACGCCGCAGCCGCACGAGCCCGACATCAACGCGCTCGTGCGCGCCTGCGACGTGCACAACGTGCCGTGCGCGACGAACGTCTCGACCGCACGGATGATTCTGGACGTGCTGGCGCTGAGGCTTGCCGGCTCGATCTGACGCCGGGCATGGGGCACGACGGGCGCGGCGTGCGGCCGGCCCGATTTCACCGATTCCAATACGGGAGGAGACGTCGTGAGCAAGGCAATCCGTTACGACCGGGCCGGCGGCCCGGAGGTCATGAAGTGGGTCGACGTCGAGGTGGGCGAGCCGGGCGAGGGCGAGGTCCGCATCCGGCAGACCGCCGTCGGGCTCAATTACATCGACGTTTATTTCCGCAACGGATTCTATCCGCAGCCGCTGCCGGGCGGGCTCGGCGTGGAGGCGGCCGGCGAGGTGACGGCGGTGGGGCCGGACGTTGCCGGCCTGCGCGCGGGCGACCGCGTCGCCTACGTCGCGCGGCCGCCGGGCGCTTATGCGCAGGCGCGCGTGCTGGCCGCGGAGAAGGTCGTGAAGGTGCCCGACGCGTTGAGCGACGAGGCGGCCGCCTCGATCATGCTGCAGGGGCTCACGGCGCAATACCTGCTGCGCCGCACCTATCGCGTGAAGGCCGGCGACACGATCGTGATCCACGCGGCCGCGGGCGGCGTCGGCCTGCTCGTCTGCCAGTGGGCGAAGGCGCTCGGCGCGACCGTGATCGGCACGGTCGGCTCCGACGAGAAGGCGCGGATCGCGCAGGCGCACGGCTGCGATTACCCGGTCGTCTACACGCGCGAGGACCTCGCGGCGCGCGTGCGCGAGATCACGAACGGCGCCGGCGTGCTCGTCGTCTACGACTCGATCGGCAAGGACACCTTCACGGCTTCGCTGGACTGCCTCGCGCCGCTCGGGATGTTCGTCTCGTTCGGCGCCGCGTCGGGACCGCTGCCGCCGATCGACGCGTCGGAACTCGCCGGGCGCGGCTCGCTGTTCTTCACGCGGCCGACGGCGTTCACCTACATCGCGAAGCGCGGCGACTACGAGGCGATGTCGGCCGAGCTGTTCGAGGTCGTCGCGTCGGGCAAGGTGAAGACGGCGATCAACCAGCGCTACGCGCTCGCCGACGCGGCGAAGGCGCATGCCGACCTCGAGGCGCGCCGCACGACGGGCTCGACCATCCTCGTGCCGTAGCGTTTTCCCGCTCCGCTTCGGGGCGTTTCGCCAGGCGGACGGCCTTGCCCGATCGGCACGCACCGTGCCCGTTTACGATTTTTTTATGCCGGGCCCGGCTCCTTTAATCCGTTCTTGATGCGCGAGCGCTTACCGTTGCGGCTATCGCGCCGGCCGGCCGCGCCCGGTGCGGTTGCCATCGGCGGGTTCCGGTGCGACGATCCGGTACGTGTTTGCCGACGCGCGCGATCCAACCCCCAGACGAGGCATGAACCGACCCGATCCTGACGCCCTGCCCGACCGCCGGCAGGGCGACGACGCGAAGCGCCGGCGCGGCGCGCTGACGGCGCTCGCCCGCCGTTCGCCGCCGCGCGCCTACGCGTTCGCGCTCGGCATCGGCGCGGCCATCACGCTGCTCGCCGATGCGCTGCTCGGCCGGATCGACCTCGCGAACCTCGTCATGCTCTATCTGGGTGGCGTCGTGTTCGCCGCGGCGAAGCTCGGCCGGGGGCCCGGCGTGGTGCTCTCGTTCGCGAGCGTCGCGGCGTTCGATTTCTTCTTCGTGCCGCCGCGCCTGTCGCTGTCGGTGTCGGATACGCAGTATCTGCTGACTTTCGCCGTCATGCTGCTGACTTCGCTTGTCATCAGCCACCTGACCTCGAGCCTGCGCCGCGAGGCGGGCGCCGCGCGGTGTCGCGAGCAGCGCACGAGCGCGATGTACGCGATGGCGCGCGAGCTGGCGGCGGCGCTCGCCGTCGGGGAGATCGTCGCGACCGGCAGCCGCCACGTCGGCGCGGTGTTCGGCGCGCGCGTCGCGATCCTTCTGCCGGACGGCGCGGGGCGTGTCGGGCGCGCTGGGCGCGGAACCGGCGGGTCCGGCGAGGCCGATCCGCGGACGATGCTCGACGACGCGGCGCTCGACCTCGACGTCGGCCAGTGGGTGTACGACCAGCAAAAGCCGGCCGGGCGCGGCACCGATACGCTGCCGGGCGCCGCGGCGCGCTATCTGCCGCTGAAGGCGCCGATGCGCACGCGCGGCGTGCTGGCCGTGGCCGTGCGCGATCCGGTCGAGCTGCAGGTGCCCGAGCAACTGCGCATGCTCGAGACCTTCGCCGCGCAGATCGCGCTGGCGCTCGAACGCGTGCATTACGTCGAGGTCGCGCGCGACGCGCTCGTCGACATGGAGTCCGAACGGCTGCGCAATTCGCTGCTGTCGGCGATCTCGCACGATCTGCGCACGCCGCTCACGGCCATCGTCGGGCTCGCCTCGACGCTGGCCCAGTCGCGCGCGGGCGCCCCCGAGCCGCAGCCCGGCGACGAGCTGGCCGAGGCGATCCACGACGAGGCGCTGCGCATGACCGGCATCGTCACGAACCTGCTCGACATGGCGCGCCTGCAGTCGGGCACGCTGCAGTTGAACCGCCAGTGGACGCTCGTCGAGGAGACCGTCGGCGCCGCGTTGCGCGCCTGCCGGCGCGTGCTCGCGCGGCATCCGGTGCAGGTCAGGCTCGACGCGGGGCTGCCGCTGCTGCAGCTCGACGCCGTGCTGATGGAGCGGCTCTTCGCGAACCTGCTCGAAAACGCGGCGAAATATACGCCCGAGGGCTCGCCGCTCGTGATCCGCGCGTATTACGCCGGCACGGCCGATGGCGTTGCGGCGCAGGGCACGGCGACCGGCGGTTTCGTGCGCGTGAGCCTCGAGGACAGCGGGCCGGGGTTGCCGCCGGGCATGAGCGGGCACCTGTTCGAGAAATTCACGCGCGGCGAACGGGAATCGGCGACACCCGGCATCGGCCTCGGGCTCGCGATCTGCCGGGCGATCGTCGAGGCGCATGGCGGGGCGATCGGCGCCGTCAATCGCACGGCCGCCGACGGCCGGGTGGAGGGGGCGACGTTCTGGTTCACGCTGCCCGCCGCGGCCGAGCCGCCGTCGCCCGACGGCGCGGAGGACCCGGAGGAATCGGCCGGGCTGAACGTCGGGCCGGGCCTTGCTGCCGAAGCTGCCGAAGCGCAAACGCTTCCCGCCGGCGCGCCGCCGCGCGTCCCTTTGCCCCATGACCCGGAAATCCGCCCATGAGTGATCCAGGCCTTGCCGTCGTGCTGATCGAAGACGAGAAGCAGATTCGCCGCTTCGTGCGCGTGTCGCTCGAGCGCGAGGGGATCGACGTGTTCGACGCGGAAACCGGCAAGGCGGGGCTCGTCGAGGCGGCGACGCGCAAGCCCGACCTCGTGATCGTCGATCTCGGCCTGCCCGACACCGACGGCCTCGACGTGATTCGCGAACTGCGCGGCTGGAGCGACGTGCCGGTGATCGTGCTGTCCGCGCGCACCCAGGAGAGCGAGAAGGTGGCCGCGCTCGACGCCGGCGCCGACGACTATCTGACCAAGCCGTTCGGCGTCTCGGAACTGCTCGCGCGGATTCGGGCGCATTTGCGCCGCCGCAACCGGGGCGGCGCCGACGCGACCCCGGTGGTGCGCTTCGGCGCCGTGAGCGTCGACCTGGCGCAGCGCCTTGTCACCTGCGACGGCGAGCCCGTCCATCTGACGCCGATCGAGTACCGGCTGCTCGCCACGCTGGTCCGCGACGCCGGCCGCGTGCTTACGCACCGGCAGTTGCTGCGCGAGGTGTGGGGGCCGTCGCACGTCGAGAGCAGCCACTATCTGCGCATCTACATGGCCCACCTGCGGCAGAAGCTCGAGCACGATCCGGCCCAGCCCGAGCACATCGTGACCGAAACGGGCGTCGGATACCGGCTCGTCGGGGCATTGTGAAGGGCATGGCGGCGGGGAAGGGCCGCGAAATGACCGTAAAGGACGGGAAACGGGGCAGGGACGAGCGCAGGAAGCGAGCCGCTAAGCGGGCCGCGACCGGCCGCGCCGACGGCAGCCGGTAATCCCCCGTAACGACCACGTTCCGTCCCGGCGGCCGCACGGGCCGCCTTTGCCGGTGCATGCGGCTGCGGCCCATCGCAGGGCGTGGCTATAATGGAGCGCATCACCATCATCGTCACACTCACTCCGCGCCGCTGGCACGACGGGGCCGGCGGCCGCGGCGCCGATTCGCGCCGCGCGCGGCACGATCCCCGCCAGGGCGGCCCGCGTCGCGCGAGGAGGCAGCCATGCTCGAATCCCTATCGGTTGCAGCCGGCCTGTCTTGGGGCAGCGGCCTGCGGCTCTATCTCACCGTCCTGATGGCCGGCGTGCTCGAGCGGCTTGGCCTGATCCATCTGCCCGACACGCTGTCGGGCCTCGCCTCGCCCTGGGTGATCGGCCTCGCCGCCGCGCTCACGGTGCTCGAGTTCCTTGCCGACAAGGTCCCCGCCTTCGATTCGCTCTGGGACGCGCTGCACACCTTCATCCGCATTCCTGCCGGCGCCGTGCTCGCCGCGGGCGCCCTGGGTCATGCCGACCCCGTGCTGCTCGCCGTCGCCGCGCTGGCGGGCGGCACGCTCGCCGGCACCGCGCATCTCGCGAAGGCCGGCACGCGCGCGCTCATCAACCTTTCGCCCGAGCCGGTGTCGAACGTCGTGGCCTCGGGCGCCGAGGACGGCCTGACGTTCGTCGGCCTGCTGCTCGCGATGTTCGTCCCGTTGCTGTTCCTCGTGCTGCTCGCGGGCTTCCTGCTGCTCGCGGCCTGGGCGCTGCCGCTTCTCTGGCGCGGGGTGCAGGGCGGCTTCCGGGGCATGGCGACCCACATGGTCTCGCGTTTTGGTTCGTTGAGGAGCCGGCACGATTGAATCCGCGCACTTTGCCCGCCGGGGCGTCCGCCCCCGCCGTTCCGCCGTCGCGCCGCATGCGCTGGGGCGATCTCGTCGGGCAGGCCGCCCGCATGACCTTGCGCGACTGGCGCGCGGGCGAGCTCACGATGCTGCTGCTTGCGCTGGTGCTGGCCGTGGCGGCGCTCGCGAGCGTCAGCTTCCTCGCCGACCGCCTGCAGCGCGGGCTCGATCGCGATTCGCGGCAGATGATCGGCGCCGATTTCATCGTGCGGGCCGACCATCCGGTCGAGGCGGAATTTGGCGACGAGGCCCGCCTGCTCGGCCTGCGCACCGCGACGACGGCGATCTTCCCGAGCATGGTCGGCACGGCCGCGCCGGGCCAGGCCGCGCAGAACGTATCGCGTCTCGCGGCGATCAAGGCCGTTTCGCCGGGCTACCCGCTGCGCGGCGCGCTGCGGATCGCGCCGGCGCCCGGCGCGCCGGACCACGCGGCCGACGGCATTCCGCCGTCCGGCACGGTCTGGGTCGATAGCCAACTGCTCGACGCGCTGAAGCTGCACGTCGGCGACACGGTGCAGGTCGGCACGCACGGCTTCCGGATCGGCGCGATCATCACGCGGGAGCTCGACCGCGGCTTCGCCTTCGTGAGCTTCTCTCCGCGCGTCATGATGCGCGCCGACGATCTGCCCTCCACGGGCCTCGTCACCTACGGCAGCCGCGTGACCTACCGGCTCCTCGTGGCCGGCTCGGACCCCACCGTCGCGCGCTTTGCCGCCTGGGCGCACGCGCGCGTCGACGGCGGCAAGATGCGCGGCGTCGGACTCGAATCGATGCAGGACGGCCAGCCGCAGGTCCGGCAGACGCTCGACCGCGCCCATCATTTCCTCACGCTCGTCTCGCTTCTGACCGCGCTGCTTGCGGCCGTGGCGATCGCGATGGCCGCGCACCGCTATACGCGGCGCCACCTCGACGGCTGCGCGGCGATGCGCTGCCTCGGCGCGAGCCAGCGCACGCTGCGCGCGCTGTTCGTGCTCGAGTTCGCGGCACTGGGCCTCGTGGGCGGCGCGATCGGCGTCGTGCTCGGGTACGGCGGGCATCTGTTGCTGCTCGACGGGCTCGGCAGCCTGATCGACGTCGAACTGCCGCGGCCGGGCGTGCTGCCCGCGCTGGAAGGGATCGCGACGGGGCTCGTGCTGCTCGTCGGCTTCGCCCTGCCGCCGCTGTTGCCGCTCACACGCGTGCCGCCGGTGCGCGTGCTGCGGCGCGAGTGGGGCGAGGCGGGCCGCACCGCCTGGCTTGCCTATGCCGTCGGCATCGTACTGTTCGCCGCGCTGCTCGTGGCGGCGGCCGGCGAGCTCAAGCTCGGCGGCATCGTCGCGGGCGGCTTCGCGGCCGGGCTGCTCCTCTTCGCGGGCCTCGCGCGGCTCGCGCTCTGGGCGGCGGCGCGCACCGCGCGCGGACGGCTCGGCGGCGGCGTCAACGCGGGCATCGGCTGGCGCTACGCGCTCGCCTCGCTCGAACGGCGCCCCGGCGCGAGTGCGCTGCAGATCACGGCGCTCGCCATCGGCCTCATGTGTCTGCTGCTGATCGCGATGACGCGCAACGACCTGATCGCGGGCTGGCGCCAGTCGACGCCGCCCGACGCGCCCAACGAGTTCCTGATCGACATCCAGCCCGACCAGCGCGACGCGGTGGCCGCCTGGCTGCACGCGCACGGCATCGCGAACGTCGACCTGGAGCCGATGGTGCGCGGCCGGCTTATCGCGATCAACGGCAAGCCGGTCAATCCCGACGACTACACGAGCAGTCAGGCGCGCCGCCTCGTGGACCGCGAGTTCAACCTGTCGTACACGACGCATTTGCCCGACGACAACCGGATCACGGCGGGTAGCTGGTACGGCGACGCGAGCGCGCCGGCGCTGTCGATCGAGGCGGGGCTCGCGAAGCTGATCGGTGTGAAGCCCGGCGACGTGCTGCGCTTCGACGTGACCGGGCTCGAGGTCGAGGCGCCCGTGACGAGCGTGCGCAAGCTCGACTGGGGCTCGTTCAGGGTCAACTTCTTCGTGCTGATGCCGCCCGCGCTGCTGCACGACTTCCCGGCGACGTTCATCACGAGCTTCCATTTGCCGGCCTCGCAGCGCAGCGTCGTGGATGGCCTCGTCGGCGCCTGGCCGAACGTGACGGCCATCGACGTCGGGCCGATCCTCGCGCAGATCGAGCACGTGCTCGAGCAGGTGATCGACGCCGTGCAGTTCCTGTTCATCTTCACGCTCGCGGCCGGCGTGCTGGTGCTTTACGCGGCGCTGGCGGGCACGCGCGACGAACGCATGCGCGAGTCCGCGCTGCTGCGCGCGCTCGGCGCGTCGCATCAGCAGGTGCGCGCGGTGCAGGTGGCCGAGTTCATCGCGGTCGGCGCGCTTGCCGGGCTCATGGCCGCGGTCGGCGCGCAGGCGGTCGGCTGGGTGCTGGCCACCGAGGTTTTCGATTTCTATCTCGCCTTCGACCCGTGGCTCGTTCCCGCCGGCATCGCGGCCGGCGTCGCGTGCGCGGGCATCGGCGGCTGGCTGGGCCTGCGGCACGTGCTGGCCCGGCCGGCGCTGCAGTCGCTGCGCGACGCGTAGAATGCGCGCTTCGCCCGGGTTTTGCTGCCTGGCGCCGGCCGGAGCAGGCCGGCGCGGCGTTCCCGTTTTCCGTTTTTTCCCTTTTGCATCGACAGCATGACCGACCCGACCGACGAAGCGTCCGCCGAGCCGACGGCCTTCGAGCTCGTGGGCGGCGAGGCGCGCGTGCGCGAGCTCATCGACCGTTTCTACGATCTCATGGATCTCGAAGCCGACTTCGCCGGCATTCGGGCGCTGCATCCGCCGAGCCTCGACGGCTCGCGCGACAAGCTGTTCTGGTTTCTTTGCGGCTGGCTCGGCGGCCCGGATCACTACATCAGCCGCTTCGGCCATCCCCGGCTGCGGGCGCGGCATCTGCCGTTCGCGATCGCTTCGGGCGAGCGCGACCAGTGGCTGCGCTGCATGGCGTGGGCGATGGAGGACGTCGGGCTCGCCGAACCGTTGCGCGAGCGCTTGCTGACCTCGTTCTTCGAGACGGCCGACTGGATGCGCAATCGCGCCGGTTAGGCGGCGTAGAGCGTAGAGCGCCGGGACGCGCGGGCAGACCTCAGCGCCCGCCGCTGACGTCGAGCAGCGCGCCCGTCACGTACGAGGCCGCGTCGCCGAGCAACCAGACGACGGCCTGCGCGACTTCCACCGCGTCGCCCGCGCGGCCGAGCGGCGTCTGCGCGCCGAGCGCCGCCGCCCGGTCGGGACGGCCGCCGCTCGCGTGGATTTCGGTGTCGATCAGGCCGGGCCGCACGGCATTCACGCGCACGCCCTGGGGGCCGAGCTCCTTGGCGAGGCCGATCGTCATCGTGTCGATCGCGCCTTTCGAACTCGCATAGTCCACGTATTCGTTCGGCGAGCCGAGGCGCGAGGCCGCCGACGAAATGTTCACGATCGCGCCGCCGCTGCCGCCGCGATCCTTCGACATTCGCCGGGCGGCTTCGCGCGCGCAGAGGAAGGCGCCGTAGACGTTCACGTCGAACATTCGCCTGAGCCGTTCGGCGCTCATTTCGGCGAGCGGGACCGAGGGCGCGACGATGCCCGCGTTGTTGACTAGCGCGTCGATCCGGCCGTGGATTTTTTCGAGCGCCTCGAACATGGCGATCACGTCGGTCTCGTTCGCGACGTCGCCGGGCAGCAGATGCGCCGTGCCGCCGGCGCGGGCGACT
This sequence comes from Burkholderia sp. WAC0059, assembly GCF_002870125.1. GTDB lineage: Bacteria > Pseudomonadota > Gammaproteobacteria > Burkholderiales > Burkholderiaceae > Paraburkholderia. Next base: position 46,928 of record NZ_PNEO01000017.1, on the reverse strand, counting down.
TCGTCGGCCGTTTCTTCGGCCGCGCGCGCGTTGTGCCGATAGTTGACGCCCACGGTCCAGCCGCGTTCGCCGAGCAGTTTCGCGCTGGCGCGGCCGATGCCGCGGCTCGCGCCCGTGATCAGGACCACCTTGCTCATCGTCGTCTCCTCCGTTCGTCGTTTGTCGAGACCTGCCGCCGTGCCGGTCTATACCGCGTCGCGCATTCCGGACCACTTGTCCTGCATGGCCGGCCGGTAATCGTGCAGCGTCGCGATCAGCGCGTCGGGATCGGCAGCGAATTGCAGCAGGTCGAGGCAGTCCGGACGCATGAAGCCCTCGTCCACGGTGTGCCGCAGCATCGCGACGAGCGGGTCGTAGTAGCCGTCGATGTTGAGCACGGCGATCGGCTTGCGGTGATAGCCGAGCTGCGCCCACGTGTAGACCTCGAACAGTTCCTCGAGCGTGCCCGCGCCGCCCGGCAGCGCGACGAACGCGTCCGAGAGGTCGGCCATCATCTTCTTGCGGTGATGCATGTCGGGCACGACGTGGAGCTCGGTGAGGCCGTCGTGTCCCACTTCCCGGTCGACGAGCAGCTCGGGGATCACGCCGATCGCGCGGCCGCCGCCCGCCATGACCTCGTCGGCGATCGCGCCCATCAGGCCGACCTTGCCGCCGCCGTAGACGAGCGCGAGCCCGGCGCCGACGAGCGCGCGGCCGAACGCCTTCGCGGCCTGCGCGTAGACGGGATTGGCGCCGCGGGCGGAGCCGCAGTAAACGCACACTGCCTTCATTCGCGGATGTCCTTCGTGCCGGTTGAGCGGAGCGCGCCGTCGGCGTTCTCGCGCGGCGGCAGGTAGTCGTGGAACGCGCGTCCCGGCAGCCGGCCCGAGACGAGGTCGTCGAACAACTGCCGCGAGCGGCCGCGCAGGTACGGCGCCATCAGCGAGACGATCTGCACGCTCACCTGGTGCAGCTCGGCGCGGATCGTCTCCTGCTCGTTGTACTTGCGCGGGTTCATCACGTATTGGTACGAGAGCCAGTAGGTCGCGATCACGCCGATGTTGGTCCCGATCACGCCGATTTCCTCCGGCGTCGCGACCATTTCCCCGTCGGCGACGAGCTGCTCGCAGAACTGCCCGGCGAAGCGCACCTTGTGGCTGATGATCTGCTTGAACTGCGTTTCGAGGGTGCGGTTGCGCGCGAGCAGATCGTTCAGGTCGCGGTAGAGGAAGCGGTAACGCCAGGTGAAGTCGATCATGTACTGCAGATAGGACCACATCTCGTCGATCGTCGCGCGGTGATCGTCCGGGAAGCGCAATCGTTTGCTGATCTCCTGCTCGAACTGGCCGAAGATGCTGTTGATGATGTCGTCCTTGTTGCGGAAGTGGTAGTACAGGTTGCCTGGGCTGATTTCCATTTCCTCGGCGATCGTCGTCGTCGTGACGTTCGGCTCGCCGATTTCGTTGAACAGTTTCAACGACAGTTCAAGGATCCGTTCGCGGGTGCGTCGGGGAGGTTTGGCTTCCATGTCGTCCGGCCCTGAAATGCTGGGCGGTCCGCGCGGCGGCACTGCTGCTGCGTGAGCTGCCCGGATGCGGTTGGTTTTCTTCTGAAGGTGTCGTCCGATTATAAACCGGCCTTTTTTGCGCAATCGGCGCGGCGCGCACGGGATTGTCCGGGAGTCGGGGATCGTCCCGGGGACGACGGGGCGGGGCAGCGAGGGCGGTCAGTGCGAGGAGAGCGTGCGCAACCAGTTGACGAACGGCGGACCGAACACCGGCACGAGCAGCAGCACCCACGTCATCACGCAGGCGAGCAGCGCGATCGTCACGGCCGCGCTGCCGAGATCCTTCGCGCGGCGCGACAGCTCGTGCCGCTCGAGCGAGATGCGGTCGATGGCGGCCTCGACGCTCGAATTGAGCAGCTCGACGATCAGCACGAGCAACACCGAGCCGAGCAGCAGCACGTGCGAGACGGGCTCGACGGGCACGATGGCGCCGATCGGCAGCAGGATCGCGGCGAGCGTCAGCTCCTGGCGAAAGGCGCTTTCCTCGCGGATGGCGACGCGCAGGCCGGCCAGCGAATACTTCAGCGCGTGCCAGGCGCGGGTCAGCCCGCGGTTGCCCTTGTAGGGATTGAACGGCAGCGGCGCGAGCGGATCGTCGGGCCCGAGCGGCTCGGGCGCGTCGGCGGCCTCGGCCGCGCGCGCCCGGGCGTCCGGCGGCGGGTTGCCCGGCGAAGGAGGGGAGGAGGGCAGTCGATGTGACATGGCGGCGGTGCGCGTTGAGCGCACAGTATCGCACGCGGCGGGGACGGATGAACCGGAGGTGTCACCCGGGCGCGATAGAACCGCTTCGTCGCGCGCCGCGTCGCCGTCGGCGCGGCGCGCCGTCGAGGGCTGTGTCATCGGAGCCTGCGGAAAATCGGCGAGGGGGTAGAGGGCTCAGGCCGTGGCGCCCGATTCCTGCATCGCCGGACGCGGGCGCGGTTTCAGATGCGAGACGAACTGCTCGGACGCGGCGCGCCACGAGAAGCGCTCGGCCCAGGCGCGTGCGGTCGCGCGGTCGATCTTCAGCGCTTCGAGGCAGGCCTCCTGCAGATCCTCGTTCATCGCGCCGGCGGTGCCCGTGCCGAGCACGTCGATGGGCCCCGTCACCGGGTAGGCGGCGACCGGCGTGCCGCAGGCCAGCGCCTCGAGCAGCACGAGCCCGAAGGTGTCGGTGCGGCTCGGGAACACGAACACGTCGGCGGCCGCGTAGACCTTCGCGAGCTCGGCCTGGTTCAGCACGCCCAGGTAGTTGGCCTGGGGATAGCGCGACTTCAGCTCGGCGAGCGCGGGGCCTTCGCCGGCCACCCACTTCGAGCCGGGCAGGTCGAGCTTCAGGAACGCCTCGACGTTCTTCTCCACAGCGACGCGTCCCACGTAGAGGAAGATCGGCCGCGCCGTGTTGAGCACCTTCGATTCCATCGGATGAAAGATGTCGAGATCGACGCCGCGCGTCCACAGCACGACGTTGGTGAAGCCGAACTGTTCGAGATCGTGCTTCACGACGGGCGTGGGCGCCATCACCGCGAGCGAGCGCTTGTGGAACCAGTGCAGGAAGCGGTAGGTGGCCGAGAGCGGGATGCCGAAGCGTGCCTGCACGTACTCGGGAAAGCGCGTGTGGTAGGCCGTCGTGAACGGCAGCTTGTGCTCGATCGCATAGGCGCGCGCGGCGAGACCGAGCGGCCCTTCGGTCGCGATGTGCAGCGCGTCGGGCGCGAATTTGTCGATGCGCTCGCGCAGATGCCGTTTCGGCAACAGCGACAGACGGATTTCCGGGTAGGTCGGGCACGGTATGGTGCGGAATTCGAGCGGCGTGAGCAGATCCACCTGATGGCCGAGCGCGGTCAGTTCGCGGATCGTGCTCTTGAGGGTGCGTACCACGCCGTTGACCTGCGGCTCCCATGCATCGGTCACGATCATTACTTTCATTGCGCGTCGGTCCTCTGATCGGTCAGTTGATTGATTAATTAATCGGCGGTCAAGCGTCGATGGCATCGGCGCGCGAAACGGGCGCCGGCGGAGCGACTGTCGTTCGGCTAGGCATTGACCTTCGTCTTGCCGCGCTTCGCGCTCTCCGCCGGCGACTGCATGACGGTCCAGTAGACGATGCGCAGCTCGCCCTCGAAGGTTTCGACGAGCGCCGAGAGGCTTTCGACCCAGTCGCCGTCGTTGCAGTAGAGCAGCCCGTCGATGTCGCGGATCTCGGCCTTGTGGATGTGCCCGCAGACCACGCCGTCGCAGCCGCGGCGGCGCGCCTCGTCGGTCATGACCCGCTCGAACGACGAGATGAAGTTCACGGCGTTCTTGACCTGATGCTTGAGGTACTGCGAGAGCGACCAGTACTGGAAGCCGAGCCGGCTGCGGATGCGGTTGAACCAGCGGTTGAGCAGCAGGATCAGCGTGTAGGCGGAGTCGCCGAGGTAGGCGAGCCACTTGGCATGCTGGATCACGCCGTCGAACAGGTCGCCGTGCACGACCCACAGGCGCTTGCCCGTCAGCGTCGTGTGGAACGCCTCCTCGCGCACGTGGATGTCGCCGAACGCGAGGTTGCAGAACTGGCGCACGACCTCGTCGTGATTGCCCGGAATGTAGACGACCTGGGTGCCCTTGCGCGCCTTGCGCAGAATTTTCTGCACGACGTCGTTGTGGGCCTGCGGCCAGTACCAGCCTTTCCTCAACTGCCAGCCGTCGATGATGTCGCCGACGAGGTAGAGGTACTCGGATTCGTTGTGGCGGAGGAAGTCGAGCAGGTAGTTGGCCTGGCAACCGCCCGAACCCAGATGGATGTCGGACAGCCAGATGGTGCGGTAGCGATTCGGGGTGGGGTGATCGTCGTCCTGGGCGGGGGGGGACGGGTCCTGTTGCACGAAAGGCGGAGAAGGCGGTGAACCGGCCGGCGGACTCGGGTGGAACGCGACGGGGTCGGTGTCCTGGCCAGTCGTCTGTCGGAAGAATGAGGTCACGGACGTTTTGGGTGCCATGGCTCGCGCGGCAGGTTGCGATAGGCGCATTCCGCCATTCGGGCGTGACGGAGCCATGACAGTCACGAGAAGTTCTTGTTACGGCGTTTCGGATCGCGAGCCTGCGCCGGCAGGCCCTGGTGCGGCGCGGGTTGCCGGCCGGAGCCGACTTTGAGCGAGGTCGATGTGACGTCGGTATGACAGGCCGGCGTTGTGTGATTGCCACACTGTCGGGGGTGTTGCGAGAGTCGGGCGCGGTCGGGCCGCTCGCTTTAGCGCAAGTGTGGCACGACGACGATTCGCGTGCCCGCAAGCCGGTCGTGCGGGAATTGCCGGTCGCGGTCAAGGCGCGCGGCGGCGGCCCAGAGTGCGATCCAGACGGCTTCGAGCGCGAGCGTGGCCGGCAGCGGCAGGCGCAGCAGCGGGTGCAGCGCGAGCGGGGGCAGGAACCACAGCCAGGCGGCCAGGTAGCGCAGCGTCGCGCGGCCGGTCGATGGGGAGGCATCGTCCGGGCCGGCCACGCGCAGCCGCCACGTTTTCATCGGCAGCGTCTGGCCGCCGTGATGCCAGAAGCCGACGAAATAGAGCCCGATCACGAGGGCAAGCCAGACCGACATGAGCCGGCGATGGACGAACCCGTTGTGCGGGTGCGCCAGCAGGCTGAAGGCGAGACCTGCGATGAAGACGACGCCGCATAGCAGCACGGTCTCGTAGGCGAGCGCGGCAAGCCGGCGCCGGAGGCTTGCCGGTTCGGAACGGTGGACGGGGGCGGAAGGCCGACGGTCTGGCACGGCGGTTCCGGGCGTGTCGGCGTCGTCCAACGATGACGATGGTCCGCGGGCGCCCGGGAGCTGGCTCAGCCCGGACGGGCGCCGGTCGGCGTGGCCGGCGGCAACGGCGCAGCGGGGGCGACGCCCGACGCCGGAACGCTCGCCGTGGCAGGCGAAAGGGCGACGGGCGCGTGCCCGGCGCGGTGCTCGCGTCCGTCGACGAGGCGCTCGATGTCGCGAATCTCGGGCTTGCCCGTCGGCGGCGCGCTGACGACGGTCCGGCGCCGGCGCTCGCTGGCGGCGAGTCGTTCCTTCTGGTCCTCGGGCAACTGCTGGTAGGCCTTCCACGCCTTCTGGCGCGCCTGCGGCGGCAGCGACTTCGAGGCCTGATAGTTCTCCCGCGCGATGCGCCGCTGATCGGGCGTCATGCGGACCCACTCGTTCATGCGATCGTGGAGCCGCTTTTGCGCATCGGGCGACATCCTCGGGTAACGCGCCGCGATCCTCAGCCATTTGCGCCGGCGAGCCTCGCTGAATCGGTCCCACTGGCCGGCGAACGGCGCGAGCGCCGCGCGCTGGGCGTCGGTCAGGCGCGCCCAGGCGAGCGGACTACCGTTGTGCCGCAGCGGATTCAGGCCGGCCACGAGCGACGGTTCCGACGGCGTGGCGGTCTTGCCGGCGGACGCGTCGGAGGCGGCCGGCGTGGGTGCGACGACGCCCGCCGGCGCGGCGGGATGGAAGCGCGGATAGGTGGCCGCAAACGAGACGAGCGCGGCAGTCACGCATCCCACGACCACGGCGAGCCCTCGCTTGTAATTCACCCGGCAGGTCTCCCGGTCAGTGCGTGCGCGACAGGTACGCGTTGAAACCGTGGTCGAGATACGCGGTGAGCGGCAGGTCGTCGCTCAGCATGGCGGCGTCGATATCGGCGAGTTCCGCGGCGCGTTGCTGGTTTTCCCAATAGGCGATAAAGAAAATGCCCGCGACGAGGGCGACGAGCGGCCACGCCAGCACGAAGCGCGCGAGCGGCGACCGGCGGCGTGGCAGTTGCGCCGGCAGGCCCGCCGGGACGCCGGCCATGACGAAAACGGGCGCGGCGACGCGCACGCTTTCCGGTGCGGTTTTCTTGCGCGTCAGCGCGACCTGGCGCGCGGCGGCGAGGCGGGCAGCGGCTGCGGGAGCGATGCGGGCGGCGTTCTCGTCGAGCGCACGGCGCAGCTCCCGCGCAAACTCGAGTTCTTTGGTTTCGAGAGCGGAGCTCATAGCGTGATTCCTTTGGCCTTGAGCGCTTGGGCCAGCGTATGGGTGGCTCTCGAGCAGTGCGTTTTCACGCTGCCTTCGGAGCAGCCCATCGCGGCGGCAGTCTCGGCGACATCCATGTCTTCCCAGTAACGCATCAGAAACGCCTCTCGTTGACGCGCCGGCAATTTCCGGATCTCGTCGTCGATGAGCTGGAGGATCTGTTCGCGTTCGAGCTGTTCCTCGCCGCTTTCCACGCCGGCCCCGCCCGCTTCGGCGCTGAGCGTCTCGAGGGGGTCGAATTCGTCGTCGTCGGTATTGCCGAGCGACGAGAACAGGCTGACCCAGGTGTTGCGCACCTTTTGCCGGCGGAAATAGTCGTGCGTCGCGTTCTGGAGGATGCGCTGGAACAGCAGCGGCAGCTCGGCGGCGGGGCGGTCCCCGTATTTTTCCGCCAGCTTGATCATCGCGTCCTGCACGATGTCGAGCGAAGCGTCGTCGTCCCGTACGGCGTAGACCGTCTGCTTGAACGCGCGTCTTTCGACGCCCGCCAGAAAATCGGCGAGTTCCTTGTCTGAAGCCATCCGTTGCGGGTCGGCGCAGCCAGTGCGCGTAATCGTTTGAAAAGTGTCGTAAAACTCGCGGATGCTAACAAATTTTGGGTCCAGCCAGGGAACGAATCGGGCCGGAGCGTCCCTCGTGTATTTTTTCCGCCCGTGCCCAGAAAAGGAGCGATGGGGCAATATTTACTTGACCCGGCGAGCGCAAGCGACTATCGTCACGGGTTCGCAACATAAGTGACCTGTCTCGATTGAGGCGCAGCCCATGAAGCTCGCCTGTCAACTGGACGCGCCGCTTGAACCCGGGCCACAAGTCCGGCAGAGAGCACCCGATCAATTTTTTGCCGAAAATTCGAAAGGTGAGTGATGAACATGCCCAGCGCGGAATTCTCCACGTCGGTTCCCCCTCTTTCTCCCGAATCCGTTCCTGAAACCGGCTCGATCGGCGGCACCGTGCTCATGAAGGCACTGGCCGACGAGGACGTCGAATTCATCTGGGGTTATCCCGGCGGATCGGTGCTGTACATCTACGACGAGCTCTACAAGCAGGACAAGATCCAGCACGTGCTCGTGCGCCACGAACAGGCCGCCGTGCATGCCGCCGACGCCTACGCGCGCTCGACGGGCAACGTCGGCGTCTGTCTCGTCACCTCCGGTCCCGGCGTCACCAATGCGGTGACGGGCATCGCGACTGCGTACATGGACTCGATCCCGCTCGTCATCATCAGCGGCCAGGTGCCCACAGCGGCGATCGGCCAGGACGCGTTCCAGGAGTGCGACACGGTTGGCATCACGCGCCCGTGCGTCAAGCACAATTTCCTCGTGAGCGACGTGCGCGATCTCGCGGCCACCGTCAAGAAGGCGTTCTATATCGCCCGCACCGGCCGGCCCGGTCCCGTCCTGATCGACATTCCGAAGGACGTCTCGAAGGCGCCGTGCGAATACGAGCCGGTGCAGAGCGTCTCGCTGCGCTCCTACAACCCGGTCACGAAGGGCCATTCGGGGCAGATCCGCAAGGCCGTGTCGCTGCTGCTCTCGGCGAAGCGCCCCTATATCTATACCGGCGGCGGCATCATCCTCGCCGACGCCGCGCGCGAGCTGAACCAGTTCGCCGACCTGCTCGGCTATCCGGTCACGAACACGCTGATGGGGCTCGGCGGCTATCGCGCGAGCGACCGCAAGTTCCTCGGCATGCTCGGCATGCACGGCACCTACGAGGCGAACATGGCGATGCAGCACTGCGACGTGCTGATCGCCATCGGTGCGCGCTTCGACGACCGCGTGATCGGCTCGCCGGAGCACTTCGCCTCGAACCCGCGCAAGATCATCCACATCGACATCGACCCGTCCTCGATCAGCAAGCGCGTGAAGGTGGACATCCCGATCGTCGGCGACGTGAAGGAAGTGCTCCGCGAAATGATCGAGCAGCTCCAGCACGCCGAGCATGGCCCGGATGCGCCGGCGCTCGAGGGCTGGTGGAAGGAGATCGAGGGCTGGCGCGAGAAGAACTGCCTGAAATTCGACCGCGGCAGCGAGATCATCAAGCCGCAGTACGTGGTCGAGAAGCTCTGGGAGCTGACGGGCGGTAACGCGTTCGTCTGCTCGGACGTCGGCCAGCACCAGATGTGGGCCGCACAGTTCTACCGCTTCGACAAGCCGCGCCGCTGGATCAACTCGGGCGGGCTCGGCACGATGGGCTTCGGCCTGCCGGCCGCGATGGGCGTGAAGATGGCGCATCCGGACGACGACGTCGTCTGCATCACGGGCGAAGGCTCGATCCAGATGTGCATTCAGGAGCTGTCGACCTGCAAGCAGTTCAACACGCCGGTCAAGATCATTTCGCTGAACAACCGCTATCTGGGCATGGTGCGCCAGTGGCAGCAGATCGAGTACAGCAAGCGCTATTCGCATTCGTACATGGACGCGCTGCCCGACTTCGTGAAGCTTGCCGAGGCCTACGGCCACGTCGGCATGCGCATCGAAAAGACGGCGGACGTGGAGCCGGCGCTCAAGGAGGCGCTGCGTCTGAAGGATCGCACGGTGTTTCTCGACTTCCAGACCGACCCGACCGAAAACGTCTGGCCGATGGTCCAGGCCGGCAAGGGCATCACGGAGATGCTGCTCGGCTCGGAAGACCTGTGAGCGGCGGCCGGACGGCTTCGCGGCGCGCGTCCTCACGAAGGGCGTAGCCGGCGCGGGGCGGTCCGTCGCCACGACCCTATCTGGATAAATCTGCGGGAAACACCATGAGACACATCATTTCCGTTCTGCTGGAAAACGAGCCCGGCGCGCTCTCGCGCGTGGTCGGCCTCTTTTCGGCACGCGGCTACAACATCGAAACCTTGACGGTGGCGCCGACCGAAGACCATTCGCTCTCGCGCATGACTATCGTCACCATCGGCTCCGACGAAGTGATCGAACAGATCACGAAGCACCTGAACCGCCTGATCGAGGTGGTCAAAGTGGTCGACCTGACCGAGGGCGCCCACACGGAGCGCGAGCTGATGCTCATCAAGGTAAGGGCGGTCGGCAAGGAAAGGGAGGAGATGAAGCGGATGGCGGACATTTTCCGCGGCCGCATCATCGACGTCACGGAAAAGACCTACACGATCGAACTGACGGGGGCGAGCAACAAGCTCGACGCATTTATCGAGGCGCTCGACGCCACGGCCATTCTCGAGACCGTCCGCACGGGCAGTTCGGGGATCGGGCGCGGCGAACGCATCCTGAAAGTGTAACGCCCGGCGCCGGGCTGCCTAGCGCCCGGTTTTGCCGTACGAAGTGCAGCAGCGAATTTTGAACCTTTTTTGAATCTCGCCAGGGAACAGACATGAAAGTTTTCTATGACAAGGACGCCGACCTCTCTCTCATCAAGGGCAAGCAGGTCACCATCATCGGTTACGGTTCGCAGGGCCACGCGCACGCGCTGAACCTGAAAGAAAGCGGCGTGAAGGTCACCGTCGGCCTGCGCCGCGGCGGCGCATCGTGGAGCAAGGCCGAGAATGCCGGTCTGACGGTCAAGGAAGTCGCGGAAGCGGTGAAGGGCGCCGACGTCGTGATGCTGCTCCTGCCCGACGAACAGATCGCCGAGGTCTACGCGAAGGAAGTGCAGGCCAACATCAAGCAGGGCGCGGCGCTCGCGTTCGCGCACGGCTTCAACGTGCACTACGGCCAGGTGATCCCGCGCGCCGATCTCGACGTCATCATGATCGCGCCGAAGGCGCCGGGCCACACAGTGCGCAGCACCTACGCGCAGGGCGGCGGCGTGCCCCACCTGATCGCGGTCGCGCAGGACAAGTCGGGCGCGGCGCGCGACATCGCGCTCTCGTACGCGGCGGCCAACGGCGGTGGCCGTGCCGGCATCATCGAGACGAACTTCCGCGAAGAAACCGAGACCGACCTGTTCGGCGAGCAGGCCGTGCTGTGCGGCGGCACCGTCGACCTGATCAAGGCCGGGTTCGAAACGCTGGTCGAAGCGGGCTATGCGCCGGAAATGGCGTACTTCGAGTGCCTGCACGAGCTGAAGCTGATTGTCGACCTGATCTACGAAGGCGGCATCGCGAACATGAACTACTCGATCTCGAACAACGCCGAATATGGCGAATACGTGACGGGTCCGCGCGTCATCACCGAAGAGACGAAGAAAGTGATGAAGGAAGTCCTCAAGGACATCCAGACCGGCGAGTACGCGAAGAGCTTCATCCTCGAAAACCGCGCGGGCGCGCCGACGCTGCAATCGCGCCGCCGCCTGACGGCCGACCACCAGATCGAACAGGTCGGCGCGAAGCTGCGCGCGATGATGCCGTGGATCGCGAAGAACAAGCTCGTCGACCAGTCGAAGAACTGAGGCCGGCACACCGTGCCGACGGCGCCTGGCCCGCGTTCGCCGCGGGCCGTTCGGTGCGCCGTGTCGCATGACAGAAGCCGCCCAGGCGTGATGAACCCTGGGCGGCTTTTGCTATCCTACGGTTTTACAAGAATACCCAAATCACCATGAATTACCCTCATCCGATCATCGCGCGCGAAGGCTGGCCGTTCATCGCCATTGCGGCCGTCGTGGCGCTGTTGATCCATGCCGTCGCGGGGTTGGGTCTTGCCTGGCCGTTCTGGCTGCTCCTGATTTTCGTCGTGCAGTTCTTCCGCGATCCGCCGCGTCCCATTCCGCAGCAGGCCAACGCGGTGCTCTGCCCGGCCGACGGCCGCATCGTGGCGGTGGAAACGACGAGGGATCCGTATGCCGATCGCGAGGCGCTGAAGATCAGCGTGTTCATGAACGTGTTCAACGTCCACTCGCAGCGCTCGCCCGTGGACGGCGTCGTCTCGAAGGTCGAGTATTTTCCGGGCGCCTATCTGAACGCGTCGCTCGAGAAGGCCTCGCTCGAAAACGAGCGCAACGCGCTCGTCATCACGACGACGGGCGGCGCCACGGTCACGTCGGTGCAGATCGCCGGGCTCGTCGCGCGCCGCATCCTCTGCTACGTGCGCTCGGGCGAGCCGCTTTCGCGCGGGCAGCGCTACGGCTTCATCCGTTTCGGGTCGCGCGTCGACGTGTATCTGCCCGTTGGCAGCCGGCCGCGCGTGTCGATCGGAGAGAAGGTCTCCGCATCGTCGACGATCCTCGCTGAGCTGTAACCCGGTACAGGAGGTATTTCGATGGCCGGCCTGAAATCGCGTCGTCCCCGTAGTCCCGCCGGCGCTCAACTGCCGCGGCCGTTCCGGCGCAACAAGTCCGTCGTGCAGGAGGCGGTGGCCGTCGACGCGAGTCGCCGCGCGGTCCGCCAGCAGTTTCTCAAGCGGCGCGGCATCTATCTGCTGCCCAACGCGTTCACGACCGCCGCGCTCTTCTGCGGCTTCTTCGCCGTCGTACAGGCGATGAACGTGCGCTTCGAGATTGCCGCGATCGCGATTTTCGTCGCGATGGTGCTCGACGGCATGGACGGCCGCGTCGCGCGCATGACGCATACGCAGAGCGCGTTCGGCGAGCAGTTCGACAGCCTTTCCGACATGGTGTCGTTCGGCGTCGCGCCCGCGCTCGTGATGTACGAATGGGTGCTCAAGGACCTCGGCCGCTGGGGCTGGCTCGCGGCGTTCGTCTATTGCTCGGGCGCGGCGCTGCGGCTCGCGCGCTTCAACACGAACATCGGCGTCGTGGACAAGCGTTTCTTCCAGGGGCTGCCGAGCCCGGCCGCGGCGGCGCTCATTTCGGGCTTCGTCTGGCTCGCGACCGACAACCGCGTGCCCGTCAGGCTGGTCTGGCTGCCGTGGGTCGCGTTCGTGCTGACCATCTATGCGGGCGTCACGATGGTGTCGAACGCGCCGTTCTACAGCGGTAAGGCGCTCGACGTGCGCCATCGCGTGCCGTTCGCGGCGATCCTGCTCGTCGTGGTGGCCTTCGTGCTGGTGTCCTCCGATCCGCCGCTGATGCTGTTTGGGCTGTTCGTGCTGTACGGGCTGTCGGGCTACGTGTTCTGGGCTTACCAGGTGCTGCGCGGACGCGGCAACCCGGCGCGGACCTCGCCGCGAGAGCGGTAGGTGCGGCGCGGCCGGTGCACGCCGTCGTTGCGGTGGCGCGCGCCGGGTTCCCCGGCGCGGAGCGCCCCCGATTGCGCGTTCGGCCGAATCCCGCTATATTCGCCGGCATGGTGACTTTCACGCTCTCCCTCCTTCTCCCGCAAGCCGGCGCGCCGCTACGCGTGCTAGCGCTAGCGCGCCTGCCGCGCTGACCGTTTTCGCCCTCCGCGTCTGCCTCGTTCGTTGTTCAGCGTCGCCAGCGGTGGCGCGAATACCCGAATTCCGTTGGTATCTTCCCGACATTGAACGAGTCCCCCTGGAGACCAGAAATGGCAGACAAACTGATCATTTTCGACACGACGCTGCGTGACGGCGAACAATCGCCCGGCGCGTCGATGACGAAGGAAGAAAAAATCCGCATCGCGAAGCAGCTCGAACGGCTGCGCGTCGACGTGATCGAGGCGGGCTTCGCGGCCAGCTCGAACGGCGACTTCGACGCCATCCAGACGATCGCCTCGCAGATCAGGGAAAGCACGGTCTGCTCGCTTGCCCGCGCGAACGACAAGGACATCCAGCGGGCCGCCGACGCGCTCAAGCCGGCCGCACGCTCGCGGATCCACACGTTCATCGCGACCTCGCCGCTGCACATGGAGAAGAAGCTGCGCATGACGCCGGACCAGGTGTTCGAGCAGGCGAAGCTCGCGGTGCGCTTCGCGCGCCAGTTCACCGACGACGTCGAGTTCTCGCCCGAGGACGGCAGCCGCTCGGACATCGACTTTCTGTGCCGCGTGCTCGAGGCCGTGATCGCCGAAGGCGCGACCACGATCAACATCGCCGACACGGTCGGCTACGGCGTGCCCGAGCTCTACGGCAACCTCGTGAAGACGCTGCGCGAGCGCATTCCGAACTCGGACAAGGCCGTCTTCTCGGTGCACTGTCACAACGACCTCGGCATGGCGGTCGCCAATTCGCTGGCCGGCGTGCAGATCGGCGGCGCACGCCAGGTGGAGTGCACGATCAACGGTCTCGGCGAGCGCGCGGGCAACACGTCGCTCGAGGAAATCGTGATGGCCGTGAAGACGCGCAAGGACTATTTCGGTCTCGAACTCGGCATCGACGCGACGCAGATCGTGTCGGCCTCGAAGCTCGTCTCGCAGATCACCGGCTTCGTCGTGCAGCCGAACAAGGCAGTGGTCGGCGCCAACGCGTTCGCGCACGCGTCGGGCATCCACCAGGACGGCGTGCTGAAGGCGCGCGACACCTATGAAATCATGCGCGCGGAAGACGTGGGCTGGACCGCGAACAAGATCGTGCTCGGCAAGCTGTCGGGGCGAAACGCGTTCAAGCAGCGTCTCCAGGAACTCGGCATCACGCTCGACAGCGAGCACGACCTGAACAACGCGTTCGCGCGCTTCAAGGAACTGGCCGACCGCAAGGCGGAGATTTTCGACGAGGACATCATCGCCATCGTCGGCGAAGAGTCGGCCGAGGCGCAGGATCACGAGCACTACAAGTTCGTGTCGCTCGCACAGCATTCGGAGACCGGCGAACGTCCGCACGCGCGGATCGTGTTCTCGGTGGCGGGCCGGGAAGTGACGGGCGAGGCGGCCGGCAACGGGCCCGTCGATGCGACGCTGAACGCGATCGAAACCGAGGTGGGCAGCGGCTCCGAGCTGCTGCTCTACTCGGTGAACGCGATCACGACGGGCACCCAGGCGCAGGGCGAGGTGACGGTGCGGCTCTCGAAGGCCGGGCGCATCGTGAACGGCGTCGGCACCGATCCGGACATCGTCGCGGCATCGGCGAAGGCGTACATCTCGGCGTTGAACAAGCTCCATTCGAACGCCGACAAGCTCAATCCGCAACGTCCGTAATCGCGCCGGCGAGGCCCGCCGCGCTATGCCGCGGGCAGGCCTCGCCGGGTTCCGCGTCATACCAGCCCCGGGTCCGGGCAGACGCGGAGTCGGGCTCGGGGCCTGGCTTTATGCCGGCGTTAACCGGGCCGTTCAGCGCAGGTTGCGGTCTTCCTGGTCGTGCAGCGGGTCCGGCGTCTTCTGCGTGATGCGCAGGATGCCGTTCTCGTCGAAGTAGAAGCTGTAGAGCATGTACCAGATGCCGGCTTCCTCGTACCGGTAGGTCCAGACGTCGCGGTGCATCAGCGGGAAGTAGGACGTTTCCTCGGGGCGGCCGAAGTTCACGAGCACGTCGGTGCGCGTCCACTTGCCGATATCGGCACGGTAGAACTCGTTCGGCTGCAGCACCTGGCGCACGTTGATCACCTTGCCGGCCGCGTCGATGTCGGCCGCGACCGTGGTCTCGCCCATCGGCTGCGTCGGCCACATCAGGCGCCGGCCGCCGTCGGGCAGGTCGTAGGTTTCGTGCGGCGGGCCGAAGCGGGCGACGACCGCCGAAGCGTCGTCGCCGGCGTGGAACTCCTGCCATGGCTGGGCGCAGCCCGTGAGCGCCAGCGTGGCGGCGCAGGCCAGCAGGGCCGCGCAGGTCTTCGTGCCGCGGCGCACGGACAGCGAGCGCAGGGCGCGGGCGGCGGCGGATAAGCGGGTCATGAATGCTCCTGAAGGCGAGAATCCGGCGGGCGCCGTCATGGTTGGCCCCCATTTTGACACGGCCGGCGCCAAACGCCCACGCAATGCTGCCGGCGGACGGGCCGGGCGGCTTCCGGAGCCGGGCTTACGCCCCTGTTCGCGGCCCTCGCGCCCTGTGCTACAATGCGCGTCTTGTCGTAACCCACGGCACGGCCTTTCTTCCGTGACCGCCTGTCGATTCAAAGGAAACTTAAATGTCCGTAGCAGATATCAAGAAGTCCGACGTCGTCGCGCAATTCGCGCGTGGCACCAACGATACGGGTTCGCCCGAAGTCCAGGTGGCGTTGCTGACGTCCCGCATCAACGAACTGACCGTTCACTTCAAGTCCCACGCGAAGGATCACCACAGCCGCCGCGGCCTGCTGCGCATGGTGAGCCGCCGCCGCAAGCTGCTCGACTACCTGAAGGGCAAGGACGCTGATCGTTACCGCTCGCTGATCGAGAAACTGGGTCTGCGCAAGTAACCGGACGGTCGTCTCAACAAGATGCCTGTGTCAGTCAATCACTGATGCAGGCATTTTGTTTTTGAACGGTGCGCTTCATGTGGTGCGCGCCGGGCATGCAGTACGCAGGCTGGCCGGATTTCGGGGCAGAGCTTTGTGTCATTCCAGCGGGTCGTCGAAACGGGGCGATCCTCTGGAATGGCATAACACTCCTCTTCCCGCGACGTCCGGTCACGACCGGCCGTGCCGCCCCGGCGGGGCACGGCGTGACAATCAATGAACGAGAATGAAGGAGTGACCATGTCCATGTTCAACAAAGTCGTGAAGGAATTCAAATGGGGCCAGCACACGGTGCGGCTCGAGACGGGTGAGATCGCCCGTCAGGCGGGTGGCGCCGTGCTCGTCGACGTCGAGGACACCGTCGTGCTCGCGACCGTCGTCGGCGCGAAGACGGCCAAGCCCGGCCAGGATTTCTTCCCGCTTACCGTCGACTACATCGAGAAGACCTACTCGGCCGGCAAGATCCCGGGCGGCTTCTTCCGCCGCGAAGGCCGTCCGTCCGAAGGCGAGACGCTGATCTCGCGCCTCATCGACCGTCCGCTGCGCCCGCTCTTCCCGGAAGGCTTCTATAACGAAGTGCAGGTCGTCGTGCACGTGCTGTCGATCAACCCGGATATCCCGGCCGACATCCCCGCGCTGATCGGCGCGTCGGCCGCGCTCGCCGTGTCGGGCCTGCCGTTCAACGGTCCCGTGGGCGCCGCGCGCGTCGCCTACATCGACAACGAGTACGTGCTCAATCCGACGCGCGCGCAGATCAAGGCGTCGCGTCTTGACCTCGTCGTCGCCGGCACGGAGCGCGCGGTGCTGATGGTGGAATCGGAAGCGGACCAGTTGCCCGAGGACGTGATGCTCGGCGCCGTGGTGTTCGGTCACGCGCAGATGCAGACCGCGATCGACGCGATCCACGAACTCGTGCGCGAGGGCGGCAAGCCCGAGTGGGACTGGCAGCCGGCGCCGAAGGACGAGGCGCTGATCGCGCGCATCACCGACATCGCCTACAACGAACTGCTTGCCGCCTACCAACTGCGCGACAAGCAGGCCCGCTCGACGAAGCTCAAGGAAGTCTACTCGACGACGTCCGCGAAGCTCGAAGCCGAAGCGGCGACGGCGGGCACCACGGCCGCCGACAAGGCGACCGTCGGCAACGTGCTGTTCGACCTCGAGGCGAAGATCGTCCGTTCGCAGATCCTGAACGGCGAGCCGCGCATCGACGGCCGCGACACGCGCACCGTGCGTCCGATCGAGATTCGCACGGGCGTGCTGCCGCGCACGCACGGCTCCGCGCTCTTCACGCGCGGCGAGACGCAGGCGCTCGTCGTCGCGACGCTCGGCACGAAGGGCGACGAGCAGATCATCGACGCGCTCGAAGGCGAATACCGCGACCGCTTCATGCTCCACTACAACATGCCGCCGTTCGCGACCGGCGAAACGGGCCGCGTCGGCTCGCCGAAGCGCCGCGAGATCGGCCATGGCCGCCTCGCCAAGCGCGCGCTCGTCGCGTGCCTGCCCGGCGCCGACGAATTCGGCTACTCGATCCGCGTCGTATCGGAAATCACCGAGTCGAACGGTTCGTCGTCGATGGCGTCGGTCTGCGGCGGCTGTCTCGCGCTGATGGACGCCGGCGTGCCGATGAAGGCGCACGTCGCGGGCATCGCGATGGGCCTGATCCTCGACGGCAACAAGTTCGCCGTGCTGACCGACATCCTCGGCGACGAGGATCACCTCGGCGATATGGACTTCAAGGTGGCCGGCACGGCTGACGGCGTGACGGCGCTGCAAATGGACATCAAGATCCAGGGCATCACGAAGGAAATCATGCAGGTCGCGCTCGAGCAGGCGAAGGAAGGCCGCCTGCATATTCTCGGCAAGATGAAGGGCGCGGTGTCGGGCGCGAGCACGGAGCTGTCGGCGTTCGCTCCGCGCATGATCACCATCAAGATCAACCCGGAGAAGATCCGCGACGTGATCGGCAAGGGCGGTTCGGTGATCCGCGCGCTGACCGAGGAAACCGGCACGACCATCGACATTTCCGACGACGGCGTCGTGACGATCGCGAGCACGTCGAGCGAAGGGATGGCCGAGGCGAAGAAGCGCATCGAGAACATCACGGCCGATGTCGAGGTGGGCCAGGTCTACGAGGGCACGGTGCTCAAGCTGCTGGACTTCGGCGCGATCGTGAACCTGCTGCCGGGCAAGGACGGCCTGCTGCACATCTCGGAAATCGTGAACGAGCGCATCAAGGACATCAACGACTACCTGAAGGAAGGCCAGCAGGTGAAGGTGAAGGTCATCCAGACGGACGAGAAGGGTCGTGTGCGTCTGTCCGCCAAGGCGTTGCTGAACGAGGCGGCCGGCGGTGAAGGCGGCGCCCCGCAGGGCGAGCCGACGCCGCAGCAGTAACGTGGCAGGCACGACGGCCGGCAACGCGAGACGCGTGCCGGCCGTTTTTCATGGAGGATGGATTGCGTTGCGCGTGCCGAAGGCGGGCGCAACGCAATCCGGACTTGGGGAGGCGCGGATGAGAGCGATCGAGATTACCGAATTCGGCGCGCCCGAGGTGCTGGCGCTGGCCGAGCGGCCGACACCCGAACCGAAGGCGGGCGAGGTGCTGATCCGGGTGGCGGCCGCAGGCGTCAACCGGCCCGACGTGTTTCAGCGCAAGGGCGCGTATGCGCCGCCGCCGGGCATCTCCGATCTGCCGGGGCTCGAGGTGGCGGGCGAGATCGTCGGCGGCGCGCTCGACGCGAAGCACAATCCGTTCGGTCTTGAGCTCGGCGATCGTGTCTGTGCGCTGATCGCGGGCGGCGGCTACGCCGAATACGTCGCTGCGCCGCTCGCGCAGTGCCTGCCTGTGCCGAAAGGGCTGTCCGACGTCGAGGCGGCGTCGCTGCCCGAGACTTTTTTCACGGTCTGGAGCAACGTGTTCGACCGTGCGCAACTCGGTGCGGGCGAGGGCGGGGCGAACGAGACGCTGCTCGTGCAGGGCGGCTCGAGCGGAATCGGCGTGACGGCGATCCAGATCGCGCACGCGCTGGGCTTTCGCGTGTTCGCGACCGCGGGCTCCGAAGAAAAGTGCCGCGCGTGCGAGGCGCTCGGCGCGGAGCGCGCGATCGACTATCGCCGCGAGGATTTCGTCGAGGTCGTGAAGGCGCTGACGAACGACCGAGGCGTCGACGTGATTCTCGACATGGTCGGCGGCAACTACGTGCCGCGCGAACTGTCGGCGCTCGCCGATGGCGGCCGTCTCGTGCTGATTGCGATGCTGGGCGGGTCGAAGGCCGAGGTGAGCCTGAACCAGATCATGCGCCGCCGGCTGACGATCACGGGTTCGACGCTGCGTGCGCGGCCTGTCGAGTTCAAGGCGAAGATCGCGGCGCAGTTGAAGGCGCGCGTCTGGCCGCTGCTTGAAGAGGGCCGCATCCGGCCCGTCGTGTTTCGCGTGTTTCCGGCCGCGCAGGCCGCCGAGGCGCACGCGTTGATGGAGAGCAGCGCCCACATCGGCAAGATCGTGCTGGACTGGGGCGCAACCGGCGCTTAAGCGCTTGATGCGCGAGCGTTTTTGCCGGGTCGGTTTGACCGGGCCGGACTCGCCGCGGTAAAATTGCGCGTTTTGCTCCCGTTTTTAAAACCGCGACTCTGCGAATCGGAACAATGTCGAAACAACGAGCCAAACTGGTAGTCGGAAACTGGAAAATGCACGGCCGTCTTGCGGAGAACGCCGCGTTGCTGCGGGCCGTTGCCGACGGCAGCCGGGCGTTGCCGGCCGACGTGCGGGTCGGCGTGTGCGTGCCGTATCCGTATTTGCCGCAGGCGCAGGCGCTGCTGGCGGAAAGCCTTGTCGCGTGGGGAGCGCAGGACGTTTCGGCCCATGAGCAAGGAGCCTACACCGGTGAAGTGGCCGCCGCGATGGTGGCCGACTTCGGCGCGGCGCTGGCGATCGTGGGCCACTCCGAGCGGCGCGCCGGGCACGCCGAGAGCTCCGGGCTGGTTGCGATCAAGACGCAGCGCGCGCTGGCGGCGGGCCTCACGCCGATCGTCTGCGTCGGCGAAACGCTCGAACAGCGCGAGTCGGGCTCGACCGATGTGGTCGTAGCCGGGCAGCTCGACGCGGTGCTGGCTTCTCTGTCGCCGGAGCAGGCGGCGCGCATCGTCGTGGCTTACGAGCCGGTCTGGGCGATCGGCACGGGCCGCAGCGCGACGGCGGAGCAGGCGCAGCAGGTGCACGCGCTGCTACGCGCGCGTCTCGCGGGCAAGGGCGCCGGCGTGGCGGACGTGCCGTTGCTTTATGGCGGCAGCGTAAAGCCGGATAATGCGGCGGAGCTCTTCGGTCAGGCCGATATCGACGGCGGGCTGATCGGCGGCGCTTCGCTCAAGAGCGCGGATTTTCTTGCGATTTGCAATGCCGCGGCGCAAGCCGGGCGCGCGACGAAATAAATCCGGCCGCGGGCCGGCGTCGTGCAGGCGACCTTCGGGTCGCGCTTAACAGGAATTCAGGTGAGTGTGATGCTGTATTTGAAGACGTTGATTATCGTAGTCCAGTTGCTGTCGGCTCTCGGGGTGATCGGCCTCGTGTTGCTGCAGCACGGCAAGGGCGCCGACATGGGGGCCGCGTTCGGCAGCGGTGCATCGGGCAGCCTGTTCGGCGCAAGCGGTTCGGCCAACTTCCTTTCGCGCTCGACCGCCATTCTGGCAACAGTGTTTTTCGCATCGACGCTCGCTTTGACCTACCTCGGCTCGTATCATTCGAAGCCATCGGCCGGCGTGCTGGGCTCGCTGGCATCGGCGCCCGTCGTGGCGGCTTCGTCGGCCGGCGCCGCGTCGACGCCTGCTGCAGGTGCTTCGACCGTCGCACCGGCCTCGGGCGCAGGCGCGGACGTGCCGAAATAAATTTGGGAGCGCACGTTATTGTGCGTTGAACAATCCGATGGATCGGGTTAGAATTCAAGTCTTGAAGCGATTCGCGGGTGTTTTAACGAACTGTTTCCCGGATTGCATACAGTAGTGCCGACGTGGTGAAATTGGTAGACACGCTATCTTGAGGGGGTAGTGGCGAAAGCTGTGCGAGTTCGAGTCTCGCCGTCGGCACCAATGATTCGATATGCCAGCCGCTTGCTTCGCTTCGGCTGGCATTTTTGCTTCTGGCGCCGTGCATCGGGGTTGTTCGCAGCGCGAAGTATTGAAGTGATTCCCGCGGAGCGCGAGCGTTCCTGCGGAGCCCGGAACCAACCGATAGAGGATAGTCTTGAACCTCGCAGCCTATTTCCCCGTCTTGCTGTTCCTCATCGTGGGTGTTGGTCTGGGCATAGCGCTGGTCAGCATCGGCAGAATCCTCGGTCCCAATCGCCCCTACGGCGAAAAGAATTCACCTTACGAGTGCGGCTTCGAGGCGTTCGAAGACGCGCGCATGAAGTTCGACGTGCGCTACTATCTCGTCGCCATTCTCTTCATCATTTTCGATCTTGAAACCGCCTTCCTGTTTCCGTGGGGTGTCGCCCTGCGCAGCATCGGTTGGCCCGGCTTCTTGGCAATGATGGTTTTCCTGCTCGAATTTCTGCTGGGCTTTGCCTATATCTGGAAGAAAGGTGGCCTCGACTGGGAATGACGGGTCAATCGCCGGTTAGCATGGGCGGCGCCGTCTGCCGTCCGTCTGGAGTGGAAAGCACATGAGTATCGAAGGGGTCTTGAAGGAAGGGTTTGTCACCACCACGGCCGACAAACTGATCAACTGGACGCGCACAGGGTCGCTCTGGCCCATGACGTTCGGCCTTGCATGCTGTGCTGTCGAGATGATGCACGCGGGCGCCGCCCGCTACGACCTCGACCGTTTCGGCGTGGTGTTTCGTCCGAGCCCGCGCCAGTCCGACGTGATGATCGTCGCCGGAACGCTGTGCAACAAGATGGCGCCCGCGCTGCGCAAGGTGTATGACCAGATGGCCGAGCCGCGCTGGGTGATCTCGATGGGGTCGTGCGCGAACGGGGGCGGTTACTACCACTACTCGTACTCGGTCGTGCGCGGCTGCGATCGCATCGTGCCCGTCGACGTCTACGTGCCCGGTTGTCCGCCCACAGCGGAGGCCCTGGTCTACGGGGTGATCCAGCTACAGGCGAAGATCCGCCGAACCAGCACCATCGCCCGTCAATAAGGCCACAGCGTTCCCCACAATATGGCAAGCAAACTCGAGACCCTGAAAGCGAACCTCGAAGCGGTGTTCGGCGAGCGCCTCACGAGCCTAACGGAATCTCTCGGCGATTTGACGATTGTCGTCAAATCGGGCGAATTTCTCAAGATTGCAGGCGAGCTGCGCGACAATCCGTCGCTGCGTTTCGAGCAGCTAAGCGACCTGTGCGGTATCGACTACCAGACCTACGGCGACGGTGCCTACGAGGGGCCGCGTTTTGCTGCGGTGCTGCATCTGCTGTCGATCACGCACAACTGGCGCCTGCGCGTGCGCGTGTTCGCGCCCGACGACGACGTGCCGATCATCCCGTCGGTCGTCGACGTCTGGAGTTCGGCGAACTGGTACGAGCGCGAGGCGTTCGACCTGTTCGGCATCGTGTTCGAGGGCCATCCGGACCTGCGGCGGATCCTGACCGACTACGGGTTCATCGGCCATCCGTTCCGCAAGGACTTTCCGATTTCGGGCTACGTCGAGATGCGCTACGACCCGGAGCAAAAGCGTGTTGTCTACCAGCCGGTGACGATCGAGCCCAGAGAGATTACGCCTCGCGTCATCCGGGAAGATCGGTACGGCGGTCTGAAACACTGAGAGGGTCGCATGTCAGAGATCAAAAACTACACGCTCAATTTCGGACCGCAGCACCCGGCCGCGCACGGCGTGCTGCGCCTCGTGCTCGAACTCGACGGCGAAGTGATCCAGCGCGCCGATCCGCACATCGGCCTGCTGCACCGCGGCACCGAAAAGCTGGCCGAGAACAAGACGTTCATTCAGTCCGTGCCGTACATGGACCGGCTCGACTACGTGTCGATGATGGTCAACGAGCACGGCTACGTGCTCGCCATCGAAAAGCTGCTCGGCATCGACGTGCCCATCCGCGCGAAATACATCCGCGTGCTGTTCGACGAGATCACGCGGGTGCTGAACCACCTCATGTGGATCGGTTCGCACGGGCTCGACGTCGGCGCGATGGCCGTGTTCCTCTACGCGTTCCGCGAGCGCGAAGACCTGATGGACATCTACGAGGCGGTCTCGGGCGCGCGCATGCACGCAGCCTACTACCGTCCGGGCGGCGTCTATCGCGACCTGCCTGACGCAATGCCGCAATACAAGGCGTCGAAGATTCACAACGAGAAGGCGCTCGCGAAGATGAACGAGGCGCGCCAGGGCTCGGTACTCGACTTCATCGACGACTTCTTCACGCGTTTTCCGGGCTGCGTCGACGAATACGAGACGCTGCTCACCGACAACCGGATCTGGAAGCAACGGCTCGTGGGCATCGGCGTGGTGAGTCCCGAGCGCGCGCTGCAGTTGGGTCTGACGGGCGCGATGTTGCGCGGCTCGGGCGTCGAATGGGATCTGCGCAAGAAGCAGCCGTACGAGGTGTACGACCAGGTCGATTTCGACATCCCGGTCGGCGTGAACGGCGACTGCTACGACCGCTATCTCGTGCGCATCGAGGAGATGCGCCAGTCCACGCGGATCGCGAAGCAGTGCATCGAATGGCTGCGCAAGAATCCGGGGCCGGTGATGGTCGCCAACCACAAGGTGGTGCCGCCCTCGCGCGTGAACATGAAGTCGAACATGGAAGAGCTGATTCACCACTTCAAGCTCTTCACCGAAGGCTTTCACGTGCCCGAAGGCGAAACCTACGCGGCCGTCGAGCATCCGAAGGGCGAGTTCGGCATCTATCTCGTGTCGGACGGCGCGAACAAGCCGTACCGGCTCAAGATTCGCGCGCCGGGCTATGCGCACCTGTCGGCGCTCGACGAAATGGCGCGGGGTCACATGATTGCCGATGCGGTGACCATCATCGGCACGCAGGACATCGTGTTCGGGGAAATCGACCGCTAGGCGGCACCGGCTGGAACAGGGCGCGTCGGGGCGCGTCGCGCATTGCACGGAACGCCACGTCTGTCGCGGCATGCAGCATGCGGCAGGTTTTCGTTCAGCAGGAATTGAAAGAGTCGTGTCTGAAAATGATCTCAGCTGAAGGCCTGAAAGAAATTGATCGCGCGATCGCGAAGTATCCCGTCGATCAGAAACAGTCCGCCGTGATGACGGCGTTGGCCGTGGCCCAGGAGGAGCACGGCTGGCTCTCGCCCGAGCTCATGCAGTTCGTCGCCAGCTATCTGGGCATGCCGGACGTCGCGGTGCAGGAGGTGGCGACCTTCTATACGATGTACGAGACGCGGCCGGTCGGCAAACACAAGATTACGCTCTGCACGAATCTGCCCTGCCAATTGGGCCCGCACGGCGGCGCCGAAAGCACGGCCGCATATCTGAAGCAGAAGCTCGGCATCGACTTCGGCGAGACGACGCCCGACGGCCGCTTCACCCTGAAAGAGGGCGAGTGCATGGGGGCCTGCGGCGACGCGCCCGTGCTGCTCGTGAACAATCACCGCATGTGCAGTTTCATGAGCCGCGAAAAGATCGACCAGCTGCTCGAGGAGCTTTCGAAATGACAGCCCTGCACGATCGTCACATCAAACCGCTGATTCTGGCCGGCCTGAACGGCGAGAACTGGCATCTCGAAGACTACGTCGCGCGCGGCGGCTACAAGCAGCTGCGCCGCATCGTCGAGGAAAAGATTCCGCCCGAGCAGGTCATCGCCGACGTCAAGGCGTCGGGGTTGCGCGGCCGCGGCGGCGCGGGTTTTCCGACCGGTCTCAAGTGGAGCTTCATGCCTCGCCAGTTTCCGGGGCAGAAGTACCTCATCTGCAATTCGGACGAAGGCGAGCCCGGCACGTTCAAGGATCGCGATATCCTGCGCCTGAATCCCCACGCGCTGATCGAGGGGATGACGATCGGCGCCTACGCGATGGGCATCACGGCCGGCTACAACTATATCCACGGCGAAATCTGGGAAGTCTACAGGCGCTTCGAGGCGGCACTCGACGAAGCGCGCGCCGCCGGCCTGCTCGGCCGGAACATTCTCGGCACCGACTTTTCGTTCGAGCTCAACGCGCACCACGGCTACGGCGCCTACATCTGCGGCGAGGAAACCGCGCTGCTCGAATCGCTCGAGGGCAAGAAGGGCCAGCCGCGCTTCAAGCCGCCGTTCCCGGCCAGCTTCGGCGTGTACGGCAAGCCGACCACGATCAACAACGCTGAGACGTTCGCGGCCGTGCCGTTCCTGCTCACGGTCGGCCCGCAGAATTATCTCGAACTCGGTAAGCCGAACAACGGCGGCACGAAGATCTTCTCGGTGTCGGGCGACGTCGAGCTGCCGGGCAACTACGAAGTGCCGCTCGGCACGCCGTTCGCGAAGCTGCTCGAACTGGCCGGCGGCATGCGCGGCGGCGTGAAGCTGAAGGCCGTGATTCCGGGCGGTTCTTCCGCGCCGGTGATTCCGGGCGACATGATGATGCAGATCGACATGGACTACGACTCGATCGCGAAGGCGGGTTCGATGCTCGGCTCCGGCGCCGTGATCGTCATGAACGAGACGCGCTGCATGGTGCGCTCGCTGCTGCGCCTGTCGTACTTCTATCACGAGGAATCGTGCGGCCAGTGCTCGCCGTGTCGCGAAGGCACGGGCTGGCTGTACCGCGTGGTCAACCGCATCGAGCACGGGCTCGGGCGCAAGGAAGACCTCGACCTGCTGAACTCGGTCGCCGAGAACATCATGGGCCGCACGATCTGCGCGCTCGGCGACGCGGCGGCCATGCCGGTGCGCGGCATGCTCAAGCACTACTGGGACGAATTCGAATATCACGTGACCAACAAGCGTTGTCTCGTCGACGCTCCCGCCGGCGCGCATGCCGCGGCGGAAACGGTGGCCGCGTAACCGCCGGTTCCGGCCTCGCGCGGGAATCGCGAATCACGGGGCAGGCACCGCGCAACCCATCGCGCAGTCGCGCGATGGGTCGGGGGCGAACGGTTGGGCGGTAACAGGTTAAGGATGATTGACCATCATGGTTGAACTTGAAATAGACGGCAAGAAGGTCGAGGTGCCCGAAGGCAGCATGGTGATCCAGGCTGCGCACAAGGTCGATACGTACATTCCTCACTTCTGCTATCACAAAAAGCTGTCCATCGCGGCCAACTGCCGTATGTGCCTCGTCGACGTCGAGAAGATGCCGAAGGCCGTGCCGGCCTGCGCGACGCCCGTGTCGGCCGGCATGATCGTGCGCACGTCGTCCGAGAAGGCGGTGAAGGGCCAGCAAGCCGTGATGGAGTTCCTGCTGATCAATCACCCGCTCGACTGCCCGATCTGCGATCAGGGCGGCGAATGCCAGTTGCAGGATCTGGCCGTCGGCTACGGCAAGTCGGCCTCGCGCTACAACGAGGAAAAGCGCGTCGTGTTCCACAAGAGCGTCGGCCCGCTGATCTCCATGGAAGAGATGTCGCGCTGCATCCACTGTACGCGCTGCGTGCGTTTCGGCGAGGAAATCGCCGGCGTGATGGAGTTCGGCATGCTGGGCCGCGGCGAGCATTCGGAAATCACGACGTTCGTCGGCAAGACCGTCGACTCCGAGCTCTCGGGCAACATGATCGACCTGTGCCCGGTCGGCGCGCTCACGAGCAAGCCGTTCCGCTTCAGCGCGCGGACCTGGGAGCTGTCGCGCCGCAAGTCGGTGAGCCCGCACGACTCGGTCGGCGCGAACCTCGTCGTGCAGGTGAAGAACAATCGTGTGATGCGCGTGCTGCCGTTCGAGAACGAGGAGATCAACGAATGCTGGATCTCGGATAAGGACCGTTTCTCGTACGAAGGCCTCAACAGCGCGGAGCGCCTCACGAAGCCGATGCTCAAGCAGGGCGGCGAGTGGATCGAGACGGACTGGCAAACGGCGCTCGATTACGTCGTGAAGGGCATCAAGGGCATCGGCCAGCAGCACGGCGAGAATGCGATCGGCGCGCTCGCGAGCCCGCACAGCACCGTCGAAGAACTGTTTCTGTTCAAGCAGTTCGCCAACGCGATCGGCACGCCGAACGTCGATTTCCGGCTGCGCCAGAGCGACTTCCGGGCAACCCCGGCCGGCGCACCGTGGCTCGGAGCGAAGATCGCCGATCTCTCGGCGACCGATGCCGCGCTCGTCGTCGGCTCGTTCCTGCGCCGCGACCATCCGCTCTTCGCCGCGCGTCTGCGCCAGGCGGCCAAGGGCGGCGCCGCGCTGACGCTGCTGCAGGCGAGCGACGACAACGCATTGATTCCGTCCGCACAGCGTCTCGTCGCTGCGCCGTCGGCCTGGTTCGACGAGCTGGCGGCGATCGCCGCCGCCGTGGCCGAATCGAAGGGCGTGGCACTGCCCGACGCGTTCGCGTCGGCCCAGGCCACGGAAGCCGCGAAGCAGGTGGCCGCCTCGCTCGAAAGCGGCGAACGCCGTTTCGTGCTGCTGGGCAACAGCGCCGTCCAGCATCCGGACTTTTCGAGCTTGCATGCGGCCGCGCAATGGATCGCCGAAACGACGGGCGCGACGCTGGGCTTCCTGACCGAGGCGGCGAACACCGTCGGCGCATGGCTCGCGGGCGTCGTGCCGGGCCGCGACGGACTGAACGCGCGCGAGATGTTCGAGCAGCCGCGCAAGGGTTATCTGCTGCTCAACGTCGAGCCGGAATTCGACACGGCGAACCCGGCCGCGGCGCGTGCCGCGCTCTCCCAGGCGGAAATGGTCGTCGTGCTCTCGCCGTACCGTACCGGGCTCGACTACGCCGACGTGTTGCTGCCGATCGCGCCGTTCACGGAAACGTCGGGCACGTTCGTCAACGCGGAAGCGACGGTGCAGACGTTCAACGGCGTCGTGCGGCCGCTCGGCGAGACGCGGCCCGCGTGGAAGGTGCTGCGCGTGCTGGGCACGCTGGTCGGCGCGCCCGATTTCTCGTTCGAGACGGCGGAAGAAGTGCGCAACAAGGCGCTCGGCTACGGCAGCCTCGAAGGGCGCCTGTCCAACGTCGCGGGCGTTGCGCTCGCGCGGGGCAACGCCGCGGCGAAAGCGTCGGACGGCCGCTTCGAACGCGTCGCGGACGTGCCGATCTATCACGCCGATCCGATCGTGCGGCGCGCGGGCGCGCTGCATCTGACGGTGGCGGCGCGCGCGGCCCATACGGTCGGACTGCCGGCCGGTCTTTTCGATGTGCTCGGTCTGAAGGACGGCGACGCCGTGCGCGTGAGCCAGGGCGATCTGACGGTGACGGCGCCGGCCGCGCGCGATGCGGGGCTGGCGCCGACGGTGGTGCGGGTGTCGGCGGCCACGCCTGCCGGCGCGGCGCTCGGCGGCCTGTTCGGTGAACTGCGGGTGGAGAAGGCGTAAATGAGCTTGTTCGATTCGATCAATGCAGGCGGCAGCCAGTTGCTCGGCGTGGCGTGGCCCACCGTCTGGGCGCTGGTGCGCATTCTCGTGGTCTCGGTGGCGGTCCTGCTGTGCGTGGCGTACCTGATCCTCTGGGAGCGCAAGCTGATCGGCTGGATGCACGTGCGGCTCGGCCCGAACCGCGTCGGCCCGGCCGGCCTGCTGCAGCCGATCGCCGACGTGCTGAAGCTGCTGCTCAAGGAGGTGATCCAGCCGACCCAGGCAAGCCGCTGGATCTACATGGTCGCGCCGATCATGGTGGTCGTGCCGGCGTTCGCCGTGTGGGCCGTGATCCCGTTCCAGGCGGGCGCGGTGCTCGGCAACATCAACGCCGGGCTGCTGTACGTGATGGCGATCTCGTCGATCGGCGTGTACGGCGTGATTCTCGCCGGCTGGGCGTCGAACTCGAAGTACGCGTTCCTCGGCGCGATGCGCGCGGCAGCGCAGATGGTGTCGTACGAAATCGCGATGGGCTTCGCGCTCGTCGTCGTGCTGATGGTCTCGGGCAGCCTGAACCTCTCGGACATCGTCGCTTCGCAGGAGCGCGGCATCTTCGCGAGCTGGGGGCTGAACTTCCTGTCCTGGAACTGGCTGCCGCTTTTGCCGATGTTCGTCGTCTACTTCGTCTCGGGCATCGCCGAAACGAACCGCCATCCGTTCGACGTGGTGGAAGGCGAGTCTGAGATCGTCGCCGGTCACATGATCGATTACTCGGGCATGGCGTTCGCGCTCTTCTTCCTCGCCGAGTACATCAACATGATCGTGATCTCGGCGCTGGCGGCGACGCTCTTCCTCGGCGGCTGGAGCGCGCCGTTCGGCTTCCTGTCGTTCGTGCCGGGCGTCGTCTGGCTGCTCGTGAAAGTGTTCTTCCTGCTGTCGGTGTTCATCTGGGCGCGCGCGACGTTCCCGCGTTATCGCTACGACCAGATCATGCGCCTCGGCTGGAAGGTGTTCATACCTGTCTGTGTGGTGTGGCTGGTGCTGGTCGGCTTCTGGATCATGTCGCCGCTGAACATCTGGAAATAAGGGGCGTAAGGGAATGAACGCAATCCAGAATTTCTTCAAGACGTTTTTTCTGACCGAGCTGCTCAAGGGGCTCGCGCTGACGGGGCGTTATACGTTCAAGCGCAAGGTCACGGTGCAGTTCCCCGAAGAAAAAACCCCGATGTCGCCGCGCTTTCGCGGGCTGCACGCGTTGCGCCGCTACGAGAACGGCGAGGAGCGCTGCATCGCCTGCAAGCTCTGCGAGGCCGTGTGCCCCGCGCTCGCGATCACGATCGAGTCGCAGAAGCGCGCCGACAACACGCGCCGCACGACGCGCTACGACATCGACCTGACCAAGTGCATCTTCTGCGGTTTCTGCGAAGAGAGCTGCCCGGTCGATTCGATCGTCGAGACGCACATCCTCGAGTATCACGGCGAGAAGCGCGGCGACCTGTATTTCACGAAGGAAATGCTGCTGGCCGTCGGCGATCGCTACGAAGTGCAGATCGCGGCGAATAAGGCGGCGGATGCCCCGTATCGCTGATTTTCGGTTTGACGCCGCATGGGCCCGCGGTCCGGGCCGGCTGCGGGGGAAGGGGAGGCCGCAGTCCGACTGTCAGGGCGTGGCGAGCCTGTACCGGGGCACGCCGCGCAACGGCCTCACGATGGCCTAACGATGAACTGGTAACCATGGAATTCACGACCGTACTGTTCTACATCTTCGCGCTGCTTCTGACGCTGTCGGGGCTGAAGGTGATCACGTCGCGCAACCCCGTCACGGCTGCGCTCTTCCTCGTGCTCGCGTTCTTCAACGCCGCGGCGATCTGGATGCTGCTCGAGGCGGAGTTCCTCGCCATCCTGCTCGTGCTCGTCTACGTGGGCGCGGTGATGGTGCTGTTCCTGTTCGTCGTGATGATGCTCGATATCAACGTCGACATCCTGCGGCGCGACTTCAGGCGCTTCGTGCCGATGGCGAGCGTGGTTGGCGCGATCATCGTGGTCGAGACGGCCCTGATCCTCTGGCACGGCTACGGCGCGACCACCTCCCCCGTGCGCGACGCGACGGCCGGCGCCGCGCCGTCCGCGGCGATCTCGAACACGCAGTTGATCGGCCGCATCATCTACACGAATTACATCTTCGCATTCGAAGTCGCCGGCCTCGTGCTGCTCGTGGCGATCATCGCGGCGATCGGCCTGACGGTGCGCGAGCCCAAGGATCGCAAGCGTCAGTCCGTGTCGAAGCAGGTCAGGGTGCGCCGCGAGGATCGCGTGCGCATCGTGAAGATGCCGACCGAAAAGCCCGCGCCGGAAGAACCGGTGACGGCGGACGGAGCAGCACAAACGGCGCCCGGCGGCAACGGCTGAGCGAAGGAGAAGAACCCATGTTGACCCTTGCCCACTACCTTGTGCTCGGCGCGATCCTGTTTGCCATTTCGATCGTCGGCATCTTCCTGAACCGTCGCAACGTCATCATTATCCTGATGGCGATCGAATTGATGCTGCTGGCGGTCAATACCAATTTCGTCGCGTTCTCGCATTACCTCGGCGATGTGCATGGCCAGATTTTCGTGTTCTTCGTGTTGACCGTCGCCGCAGCGGAAGCGGCGATCGGCCTGGCGATTCTGGTGACCCTGTTCCGCAACCTCGATACGATCAACGTCGAGGATCTCGATCAGCTCAAGGGCTAATTTCAGGGGAGACTGAATGATGTCAACGACACTCAACGAAAACATGCTGGTGGCGATACCGCTCGCCCCGCTGGTCGGCTCCCTGATCGCCGGGCTGTTCGGCAAGACCGTGGGCCGCGTCGGCGCGCACACGGTCACGATCCTCGGCGTGGCGATCTCGTTCGTGCTTTCCGTCATCGTGCTCGTCGACGTGCTCGGCGGCGCCAGCTTCAACTCGACCGTCTACGAGTGGATGTCGGTGGGCGGCCTGAAGTTCGAGATCGGTTTCCTCGTCGACTCGCTGACCGCGCTGATGATGTGCGTCGTGACCTTCGTGTCGCTGATGGTGCACATCTACACGATCGGTTACATGGCCGACGAAGACGGCTATCAGCGATTCTTCTCGTACATCGCGCTCTTCACGTTCTCGATGCTGATGCTCGTGATGAGCAACAACTTCCTGCAACTGTTCTTCGGCTGGGAAGCGGTGGGGCTCGTCTCGTACCTGCTGATCGGTTTCTACTTCCAGCGGCAAAGCGCGATCTACGCCAACCTGAAGGCGTTCATCGTGAACCGCGTCGGCGACTTCGGCTTCCTGCTCGGCATCGGCCTGCTGCTCGCCTACGCCGGCTCGCTGGACTACACCGACGTGTTCGCGAAGAGCCACGAGCTGGCCGGGCTGACGTTCCCCGGCACGCAATGGGGCCTCCTGACGGTGGCCTGCATCTGTCTCTTCATCGGCGCGATGGGCAAATCGGCGCAGTTTCCGCTGCACGTCTGGTTGCCCGACTCGATGGAAGGCCCGACGCCGATCTCGGCGCTGATCCACGCGGCGACGATGGTGACGGCCGGCGTCTTCATGGTGGCGCGCATGTCGCCGCTCTTCGAACTCTCCGATGCGGCGCTGTCGTTCATCACCGTGATCGGCGCCATCACCGCGCTGTTCATGGGCTTCCTCGGCGTCGTGCAGAACGACATCAAGCGCGTGATCGCCTATTCGACGCTCTCGCAGCTCGGTTACATGACGGTCGCGCTCGGCGTGTCGGTCTATCCGGTCGCGATCTTCCACCTGATGACGCACGCGTTCTTCAAGGCGCTGCTGTTTCTCGGCGCGGGCTCGGTCATCATCGGCATGCACCACGACCAGGACATGCGCAACATGGGCGGCCTGCGCAAGTACATGCCGATCACCTGGATCACGACGCTCGTCGGCGCGCTGGCGCTGATCGGCACGCCGTTCTTCTCGGGCTTCTACTCGAAGGACTCGATCATCGACGCGGTCCGGCTTTCGACACTGCCGGGTTCGGGCTTCGCGTCTTTCGCCGTGGTGGCGAGCGTGTTCGTGACGGCGCTCTACTCGTTCCGCATGTACTTCCTCGTGTTCCACGGCGAGGAGCGCTTCCGCAAGCCGAAGCATCCGGAGTCGCCGATGGGCGCCGAGGCGGCCAGCCATCACGTTCATGACGAGGCGCATCAAGTCCACGTTCCGCACGAGTCGCCGTGGGTCGTCTGGGTGCCGCTCGTGCTGCTGGCGATTCCGTCCGTCGTGATCGGCGCGATCGCCATCGGTCCGCTGCTGTACGGCAACTTCTTCCAGAGCGGCGTGGTGTTCGACAAGGTCATCTTCATCGGCGCGAACCATCCGGCACTGGCCGACATGGCCGGCGAATTCCACGGCTGGAGCGCGATGGGCCTGCAGTCGGTGGAAAGCCTGCCGGTCTGGCTGGCGCTGGCCGGCGTCGTCGTGGCCTGGTTCCTGTATCTGAAGCGTCCGGAGCTGCCGGCTTCGATCCGGAAGACGTTCTCCCCGATCTACAAGCTGCTGGTCAACGCCTACTACATCGACAAGTTCAACGACGTGGTGTTCGCGCGCGGCGCGGTGGCGCTCGGCCGTGGCCTCTGGAAGGAGGGCGACGAGGTCGTGATCGACGGCATCGTGAACGGCAGCGCGCGCTTCGTGGGCTGGTTCGCGAGCGTGATCCGCTTCCTGCAGTCCGGTTATATCTACCATTACGCATTCGCGATGATCATCGGGATGCTGGGGCTCCTAACCCTATTTGTCACGCTGAGCGGCAAATAAGGCGGGGGACCCCCGAATGAACACGTACCCGATACTCAGCACGGCCATCTGGCTGCCTATCGCATCTGGCCTCCTCGTCCTCGCGACGGGTTCCGACCGACACCCGGCGGCGGCCCGGTGGCTGTCGCTGGGCGGGGCCGTGCTCAGCTTTCTGGTCACGCTCGCGCTCATCACGGGTTTCGACTCCAGCACGGCGGCGCTGCAGTTCGTCGAGCAGGCGACGTGGATCGAGCGCTTCCACATCTCGTACCACCTCGGCGTGGACGGCATTTCGATGTGGTTCGTCGTGTTGACCTCGCTGATCACGGTCATCGTCGTGATCGCGGGCTGGCAGGTCGTCACGAAGAACGTCGCGCAGTATCTGGCGGCGTTCCTGATCCTTTCGGGGATCATGGTGGGCGTGTTCTGCGCGGCGGACGGGCTGCTGTTCTACGTGTTCTTCGAGGCCACGCTGATCCCGATGTACATCATCATCGGCGTCTGGGGCGGGCCGAACCGCGTGTATGCGGCGTTCAAGTTCTTCCTTTACACGCTGGCCGGTTCGCTGCTGATGCTGGTCGCGCTGATTTATCTGTATCACCAGACCGGCACGTTCGATCTCGCCGCATGGCAGGACGTGAAGCTGGCGATGCTGCCGCAGATCCTGCTGTTCATCGCGTTCTTCGTCGCGTTCGCCGTGAAGGTGCCGATGTGGCCCGTTCACACGTGGCTGCCCGACGCGCACGTGGAAGCGCCGACGGGCGGCTCGGTGGTGCTCGCGGCGATCATGCTGAAGCTCGGCGCGTACGGCTTCCTGCGCTTTTCGCTGCCGGTCACGCCCGACGCGAGCCGCTATCTTGCGCCGGTGATCATCACGCTCTCGTTGATCGCCGTGATCTACATCGGGCTCGTCGCGATGGTGCAGGCGGACATGAAGAAGCTGGTCGCGTATTCGTCGATCGCCCACATGGGCTTCGCGACGCTCGGGTTCTTCATCTTCAGCCAGCTCGGCGTGGAAGGGGCGATCGTCCAGATGCTTTCGCACGGCTTCGTGTCGGGCGCGATGTTCCTTTGCATCGGCGTGCTTTATGATCGCATGCACTCGCGCCAGATCGCGGATTACGGTGGCGTCGTCAACGTGATGCCGAAGTTCGCCGCGCTCGCGATGCTGTTTTCGATGGCCAATTGCGGTTTGCCGGGTACCTCGGGCTTCGTCGGCGAGTTCATGGTGATTCTGGCCGCCGTGCGGTTCAATTTCTGGATCGCGTTCGGGGCGGCGTTCACGCTGATCCTCGGCGCGGGTTACACGCTGTGGATGTACAAGCGCGTTTATTTCGGCGCGATCGTCAACGACCATGTGAAGTTGCTCAAGGACATCGACCACCGCGAGTACCTGATCCTGGCCATGCTGGCGCTATTGACGCTGTTCATGGGCATCTATCCGAAGCCCTTCACCGATGTGATGCACGTTTCCGTGGACAATCTTCTTACCCACGTTGCGCAGTCGAAGCTGCCGCTGTCGCAGTGACGCCTGAGCGGAAGACTCAAAAATCATGCAAAACGCTCCTATGAACGCTCTGCTGCCCGATGCGCTGGTGATGCTCGCCGTCGTCGTCGCGTGGCTCAACGATACGTTCGTCGGCCAGGCCGGCCGGCGCACGACCTATTTCATCGCGTTGCTCGCCACAATCGTGGCCGGCATCTGGTTCGCGGTGAACGCGTTCGATCCGCACACGTACTATTTTTTCTCCCGCATGTACGTGGTGGACGCGTTCGCGAGCGCGATGAAGGCGGTGGTTTCGTTGGGGTACGCGGTGTCGATCGTCTATTCGCGCCGGTATCTCGAGGATCGGGACCTGTTCCGCGGCGAGTTCTTCCTGCTCGGGATGTTCGCGTTGCTCGGCCAGTTCGTGATGATCTCGGGCAACAACTTCCTGACGCTCTATCTCGGCCTCGAGCTGATGTCGCTGTCGCTCTATGCGGTCATCGCGCTGCGCCGTGACGTGACCTCGTCGACCGAGGCGGCGATGAAGTACTACGTGCTCGGCGCGCTGGCTTCCGGCTTCCTGCTGTACGGCATTTCGATGCTGTACGGCGCGACGGGCTCGCTGGAGCTCGACGACGTGCTGCATGCCGTCGCGTCGGGGCAGATCAACGACGTGGTGCTGCTGTTCGGCGTCGTGTTCGTCGTCGCGGGCGTCGCGTTCAAGATGGGCGCCGTGCCGTTCCACATGTGGGTGCCCGACGTCTACCAGGGCGCGCCGACCGCGATGACGCTGCTCACGGGCGGCGGCCCGAAGGTGGCCGCGTTCGCCTGGGCCGTGCGCTTTCTTGTGATGGGCCTGCTGCCGCTGGCCGCCGATTGGCAGGAGATGCTGATCATCCTCGCGGCCCTGTCGATGATCGTCGGCAACATCACCGGTCTCGTCCAGCGCAACGTCAAGCGGATGCTCGCGTATTCGGCGATCTCGAACATGGGCTTCGTGCTGCTCGGGCTGCTCGCCGGCATCGTCGACGGCAAGGCGAGCGGCGCGGCGAGCGCCTACAGCTCGGCGATGTTCTACAGCATCGTCTACCTGATCACGACGCTCGGCTCGTTCGGCGTCATCATGCTGCTCGCGCGCCGCGATTTCGAGGCGGAAACGCTCGACGACTTCAAGGGCCTGAACCAGCGCAGTCCCGTATTCGCGTTCGTGATGATGCTGATGATGTTCTCGCTCGCCGGCATTCCGCCGACGGTCGGCTTCTACTCGAAGCTCGCCGTGCTCGAGGCGACGATGAACGCCGGGCTGACCTGGCTCGCGGTGCTCGCGGTCATCACGTCGCTGTTCGGCGCGTTCTACTATTTGCGCATCGTGAAGCTCATGTACTTCGATGCGCCGCTGGACACGACGCCGATACGCGGCGATGCCTGCAACCGGGCGCTGCTCGCGCTCAACGGCGTGGCCGTGCTGATTCTCGGCATCATCCCCGGTCCCTTGATGACCCTCTGCCTGCAGGCTGTCGCGCATACGCTGCCGTTTACGCTGCCGCTGTAATAATGTCGTCTGCCGGCTGGTTTATCGTGCTGTTGGCGCTTGCGTGCGCCAACCTGCCTTTCCTGAACCAGCGGCTGCTCGGCCTCGTTCCCCTGCGAGCCGACAGGAAAAGCGCGTGGTGGCGGATCGCCGAACTGATCGCCCTGTATTTCGTGGTGGGCGGGTTCGGCTTTCTGCTCGAAGCGCGGGCCGGCAATCGCTTCGAGCAGGGCTGGCAGTTCTACGCGATTACGTTCAGCCTTTTCGTCGTGTTCGCTTTTCCCGGCTTTACCTGGCAATATCTCGTCAAGCGCCGGTAGCGGCAAGGCGTGGGCCGTGCCGCATGACCCCTTTTTGCAGAGGTTGAAGATGGCTGCCGAACTTCCCGATCACGAAGCTGCGCTGGTCGAGACGCGCGTAGAGAGCAGGACGATCTACGCGGGCTCGTTCCTGACCTTGAAGAGCGACACCGTCGCGCTGCCGGACGGCAAGCATGCGACGCGCGAGTTCGTGGAGCACCCCGGCGCCGTCATGGTGATCCCGCTCTTCGACGACGGGCGCGTGCTGATGGAAAGCCAGTACCGCTATCCGATCGCGCGCGTGATGGCGGAGTTTCCCGCGGGCAAGCTCGATCCGGACGAGGGCGCGCTGGCTTGCGCGAAGCGCGAGTTGCTCGAAGAGACGGGCTATACGGCGCGCGAATACTTCTACCTGACGCGAATTCATCCGGTCATTTCGTATTCGACCGAGTTCATCGACCTCTATCTGGCGAAAGGGCTGACCTCGGGCGAGCGCAAGCTCGACGAGGGCGAGTTTCTCGAACTTTTCACGGCGTCGCTGGCCGATTTGTCCGAGTGGGTCAGGACGGGGCGGATCACGGACGTGAAGACGATCATCGGCACGTTCTGGCTCGAGAAGGTGCTCTCCGGCGCATGGTCCCTGGGCGCGCCGGTGCGG
Source organism: Burkholderia sp. WAC0059 (assembly GCF_002870125.1). Classification (GTDB taxonomy): domain Bacteria; phylum Pseudomonadota; class Gammaproteobacteria; order Burkholderiales; family Burkholderiaceae; genus Paraburkholderia. Next base: position 10,104 of record NZ_PNEO01000017.1, on the reverse strand, counting down.
GAATAGTTGGCCGCAAAGGCCGGGGATGTTCCCGGAACGGCGGCCTGCGGCCGCCGTTTTCGTTGGAAACTCCGGCGGCCACGGGCCACACGGGCCACGGGCGAACGGGGAATTCTGGCGGTTTCAGCGGCTTCGCGCACGGAACGCTAGAATCGCTGACACGCCGGTCGGCCGGCAGGTTGCCGATCGATTCCGAACGATCGTTTATAAATTACCCACTTGCGCCGCTGATGCGCATAGGCCCGACTCCAGATGAAGGTCCTCGATTTACAGTGCCCGGACGGCCATCGTTTCGAAGGCTGGTTTGCCTCCGCCGATGAGTTCGAGTCGCAGTTGTCCCGCAGGCTTGTCGAATGCCCGATTTGCGGCGCGACGCAAATCAGCCGTCTGCCTTCCGCTCCCCGGCTGAATCTTTCGGGAGCGACCGGGACGCCGGCGATTCCCGATGCGGGCGATTGGCAGGCGCGTGTCATGCGGGCCGTGCGCGAAGTGATCGAGAAGACCGAGAACGTGGGCGATCGCTTTGCCGAGGAGGCGCGGCGCATCCACTACAACGAAGCGCCGGCCCGCGGCATCCGTGGAGTCGCGTCGGCCGAGGACACGCGCTCGCTCGTCGAAGAAGGCATCGACGTCCTGCCGTTACCGATTCCGGCCGCGCTGAAAGGGCCGCTTCAATAGCCGCCGCGCGTCATGAGAGGCGCGCGGGCAACCGGTGAGCGGGTGCGCAGACACCTGCCGCAAGACCGATGGAGGGACACAAAATCATGAGAATCAGCTACGAGGATCTGGAGGTCGGGAAGACCGACGAAATCGGTTCGCACACGTTCACGCGCGAGGAAATCGTGCGTTTCGCCCGGGAGTTCGACCCGCAGCCCTTCCATTTGAGCGAGGCCGGCGGCGAGGCCTCGCCGTTCGGCGGCCTGATCGCGAGCGGCTGGCACACCTGCTCGGTCATGATGGGGATGCTCGTGCGCAGCGTGATGGGCGAGTCGACGTCGATGGGTTCGCCCGGCATCGACGACATTCGCTGGATCAAACCCGTCAGGGTCGGCGATACGCTCACGGTGAAGAACACCGTGCTCGACAAGCGCGTGTCGACGAGCCGTCCCGATCGCGGGATCGTCCAACTGCAGTGGGACGGCATCAACCAGCACGGCGAAACCGTCGTTACGGTGCGCTCGACGGTGATATTCGGGCTGCGTCATCCGGGAGCCGCTTTGCCCCGCGCGCAGTGACGGCGACCGGGCTTCAGTGCTTCGCGTATTGCGTCGCGCCGAACAGGATTTCCTTCGCCTTGTCGTCCATCACCGGCTTGCGGGCCGATGCGAGCACTTCCACGCCGCGCTGCACGGCGGGCCGTGCGGCAATGGCTTCATGCCAGCGCTTCACGTTGGGCAGCGCGTCGAAGTCGACTCCCTGGTTTTGCCACGAACGCGTCCATGGGAACGCGGCGATGTCGGCAATCGTATAGTCGTCGCCGGCGAGGTAAGCGGTCTTCGCGAGCTGCGTATCCATGACCGCATAGAGCCGGCGCGCTTCGTTGGTATAGCGGTTGATCGCGTAGTCGATCTTTTCCGGCGCGTATATGCGGAAATGGTGGGCCTGGCCCAGCATCGGCCCGAGACCGCCCATCTGGAACATCACCCATTGCAGCGTCTCATAACGCGCGGCCGGATCGGCCGGCAGAAAGCGGCCGGTCTTTTCCGCGAGATAGATCAGGATCGCCCCCGACTCGAACAGCGAGAACGGCTTGCCGTCCGCGCGCCGAGGGCCGTCGGAATCGACGATGGCGGGAATCTTGTTGTTCGGGCTGATGGCGAGAAACTCGGGCTTGAACTGGTCGCCGGCACCGATATCGACGGCGTGAGCAACGTACTCGAGGCCCGTTTCCTCGAGCATGACGTGAACCTTGTGGCCGTTGGGCGTGGCCCAGCTATAGACGTCGATCATCGTGGCTCCTTGACGTGATGGCCGGCGGCGCTCAGAGGCGCGCGAGCCGTTCGAGCGCGGTCGCGAGCGTGCTTTCGCGCTTGGCGAAGCAAAAGCGCACGACGCCGGATTCGTGCGACTCGTGATAGAACGCGGACACCGGAATGGCCGCGACGCCGATCTCGGCCGTCAGCCATTTCGAGAACTCTGCCTCGGGCAAATCGCTGATGGCCGAGTAATCGACGCACTGGAAATAGGTGCCGTCGCAGGGCAGCAGCTTGAAGCGCGTATTCGCGAGCCCGGCGCGGAAGAAATCGCGCTTGCGCTGATAGAACGCCGGCAGTTCGAGATAGGGCGCCGGGTCGCGCAGATACTGCGCGAGGCCGACCTGCATCGGCGTGTTCACGGTGAACACGTTGAACTGATGCACCTTGCGGAATTCGGCCATCAGCGGGGCGGGTGCGGCCACGTAGCCGACCTTCCAGCCCGTGACGTGATAGGTCTTGCCGAAGCTCGACACGATGAAGCTGCGCGCGGCCAGTTCGGGATAGCGCGCGATGCTCTCGTGACGCGCGCCGTCGTAGACCATGTGCTCGTACACCTCGTCGGAGAGGATGAGGACGTTGGTGTTGCGGACGATCTCCTGGAGGCGCTCCATGTCGGCGGCGCGCCATACCGTGCCGGTCGGATTGTGCGGCGTGTTGATCAGCAATAGCCGCGTTTTCGGCGTGATCGCGGCGGCGAGGCGGTCGAACGGAATGGCGTAGTCCGGCGCTTCGAGCGTGACGAACACGGGCTTGCCGCCGGCCAGCCCGATCGACGGCAGGTAGCTGTCGTAGGTCGGCTCGACGACGACGACCTCGTCGCCGGGATGCACGGTAGCAAGGATGGCCGTCAGCAGCGCCTGGGTCGCGCCGGCGGTGACGGTGATTTCCGCATGGGCGTCGTAGCGGCGGCCGTACAGGTTCGCTATCTTGTCCGCGATGGCTTCGCGCAGCGCGGCCACGCCCGGCATCGGCGGATACTGGTTGTGGCCGTCGCGCATGGCCTGGGAAACCGCGTCCGCGATGCGCGGGTCGCAGTCGAAATCGGGAAAACCCTGGCCCAGGTTTACCGCGCCTTTTTCCGCGGCCAGCGCGCTCATCACAGAGAAGATCGTCGTGCCGACGTTCGGCAGACGGGACAGGACGGTGGGCGCGACAGGCGTGGGGTGCGGGGCATTCATGGTGCGGATTCGGCAGTGTGCGGGTTGAGGGCGAAAGTCTGATTGTAGGGAAATCGGCGGATTCTTACATCGTCTCGCTTGATGGCGAGGCGGGCGCGTCGAGGCCGCAGGCGGAGACGAACGGCGCGGGCTCGGCGATCCGGAAGCCGAAGTCGCGCGCGACGCGCTTTGCCAGACGCAGCACCGCGCGATCCTTCGACACGAGCCAGGCCGCGCCGCCCGCGTGCGCGAGTTCGAGAAACTTCTGGTCGTCGCGGTCCTTGCATTGGGGCAGCGGTCTCGCGTCGGCGGCCGGTTCGGGCGGCGCGATCTGCTGCGTGAGCTTTGCCACGATCGCCAGCGCGGCCGACTTGTCGACGCCGCGCGGCACGAACTGCGGATAATCGAGCACGTGCGCGAGTTCGGCCAGACACCGCGCGTCGATCAGCGCGCGCAGCGCGCCGTTTTCGAGCGCGGCGCGGATCGGGCGCGCATGGGGATCGTCGAACACAAGAATGTCGATCCATACGTTCGAGTCGAGCACGACGGGTAGCGGGGCTTGCGGGATCAGGGAGCCGGGCATTCTTTACATTCGCTACAATCGGGCTTTTGCTTTTGCAGATCGGGCACGGACGTGCCTGCGAGCCCTTATGATAATCGTTCTGTCGCCGGCCAAATCGCTCGACTACGAAACGCCGCCTCATATCGAGCGGCATACGGTGCCCGACTTCGTGGACGATGCGACCGAGCTGATCGACGGCCTGCGTCGTCTGTCGCCGCAGCAGATCGCCACGCTGATGGGGATTTCCGACCCGCTCGCGCGGCTGAATTTCCAGCGCTACGCGGACTGGTCGCCGCGCTTCGACACGCGCAACGCGAAGCAGGCGATGCTCGCGTTCAACGGCGACGTCTACGAGGGGTTCGACGCGAAGTCGCTGTCGGCCGCCGATCTCGACTACGCCCAGCAGCATGTGCGCGTGCTCTCCGGCCTGTACGGCGTGCTGCGTCCGCTCGATCTGCTGCAGCCGTACCGGCTCGAAATGGGCACGCGCTTCGGCAATGCGCGCGGCAAGGATCTGTACGCGTTCTGGGGCGATCGCATCACGGACGCGCTGAACGGTCAGTTCGAGCAACTGGAGCGGGACGGCGCGGCATCGCGCGTGCTCGTGAATTGCGCGTCGACCGAATACTTCCGGTCGGTGAGGCCGAAGCGGTTGATTGCGCCGGTCGTCACGCCCGTCTTCGAGGACTGGAAGGGCGGCCGCTACCGGATCATCAGCTTTCACGCCAAACGGGCGCGCGGGCTGATGGCGCGTTACGCGGTGACGAACCGGATCGACTCGCCCGAGGCGCTCAAGGGCTTCGATGCCGAAGCGTACGCGTTCGATGCCGCCGCCTCGGACGATTCCACCTACGTTTTTCGTCGGCGAGTGGCCGACTAGCCGGCCACTCGCCGCCGCGGAGGCTCTGCCATGACGCTTTCCATCACAAGCAATTTCGACGCGGGCGCGATCGAGATCGTATCGTGCGAGCATCCCGACGACATCCGGCTGCGCATACGCAGCGACAATCGCTCGGAATTCGCGCAGTGGTTCTACTACAGGCTGGCCGGCGCTCGCGGCGCGCGCTGCGTCATGACTTTCGAGAACGCGTCTGCCTGCGCATTTCCGGACGGCTGGCGCGATTACCGCGCGATGGCCAGCTACGACCGGGTGAACTGGTTCCGCGTGCCGACCACGTATGACGGCAAGGTGCTGACGATCGATCACACGCCGGAATTCGACGGCATCTACTACGCGTATTTCGAACCTTATAGCGAGGAGCGTCACGCGGCGTTTCTCGGCGCCGTGCAGCAGATGCCGCACGCGACGGTGACCGAACTCGCGCAGACCGTCGAAGGGCGACCGGTATCGATGCTGAGGCTCGGCATGTTGCCCGACGACGGGTCGTCGGGCGCGGCGCCGGCGAGAAAAGTCTGGGTCATCGCGCGCCAGCATCCGGGCGAGACGATGGCCGAGTGGTTCGTCGAAGGGCTCGTCAAGCGACTGGCCGGTTGGGGCGATTGGGCCGGCGATCCGGTTGCGCGCAAGCTTGGCGAGCGGGCCGTGTTCTACATCGTGCCCAACATGAACCCGGACGGCGGCGTGCGCGGCAACCTGCGCACCAATGCCGTAGGGGCCAACCTGAACCGGGAATGGATGGAGCCCGATGCGCAGCGTAGCCCCGAGGTTCTCGGCGTGCGCAACGCGATCCTCGAAACGGGCTGCGATCTTTTCTTCGATATTCACGGCGACGAGGGGCTGCCGTACGTGTTCGTCGCCGGTTCGGAAATGCTGCCGGGGTTCACGGAGCAGCAGGTGCGCGAACAGCATGTCTTCATCGAGGCATTCAAGCAGGCCAGTCCGGATTTTCAGGACCGTCACGGCTATCCGGTCGGACGCTATCGTGAAGATGCGCTGAAGCTGGCCTCGAAATACGTGAGTCACCGGCTCGGCTGTCTGTCGCTGACGCTCGAAATGCCGTTCAAGGACAATGCCAATCTGCCCGATGAGCGGGTTGGCTGGAACGGTGAGCGTAGCGCGGCGCTGGGAGCCGCGATGTTGCAGGCGATCCTGCATCACGTCGAGACGTTCGCTTAAAAGGCGATCGCGCGTTCGCAGGCACGACGTCCGGCATTTTCGCGGTTTCGCCGTTCTTGTTGAGATCGCCTATGTCGCCCGGCGTGATAGGGCCGATCTGCCGTATGCCGTCAGTCGTGGGACGCGGCCTTCTTTTTTCGGGCCGCTTTTTTCGTGCCGGTTTTGCCGTTCGCAGCGGCCTTGCCGGGCGCGTGCCTCTTTCCGATCTTGCCCGTCGGTTTGCCTTTCCCGGTTCGCTTGCTGGCCGCCGGCTGCTTGCCGCGCCGGTGACGGCGGGCGCCGTGAGCGGCCGGACCGCGTTCGCTGACAGCCCGCACCGAAGGCTGGGGATCGTTCCAGCTAAAGGCGAGCATCTGGTTGCCGACGTAGCCGCAGCGGAATTTCAGATCGATCGGCGCGTTGCTGCTGTTCGACGGGATGCCTATGCCGTCGACCGATACGATGGTATCGACCTTGATGCGCTGCTTATTCTCGTTGAACGAGTCGTTCCAGGGCGTGACCGACGCATGGGGGCTGTCGAACGAGTCGGGCGGAAACTCCACGTGGTCGAACATGTTGACCGTGCTGGCCACGAAGTCGCCATGCGCGGCGCAATCGGCAACTAGCGGATCGGCATGCAGTTCGTTGATGAATTTGCTGACGAGTTCGTTGTGCTGCTCGAGCTGATCGGCGTGGGCGGGTAGGGTACAGGCGAGCGTGACGCCCGCGACGCATGCCGCCAGTCGGCTGATCACCTTCAGCAGCCGGCGGGATGCCTGGTTGGAATCCATCGGATTTGAAAGCAGGTGACATCTGGCATCGTAAGATGCCTGTAGACGGCACGAGTTCAATTCCACCGGAATTATTTCGCCTGTGCAGGCGTTAGGACAGAATGCAGGATTGGATGAAGGGTGGCGAGTCGCGTAAAGGCGGGATGAAGCGCGGCGCGGATAGCGGTGCCGCTTTCCGATTCAAGTGCGTGGACCGCCGAGCCGGTAGCGGCGCACGTCGTAGGTCGTCACCCAGGCTGGCCGGTAGACGGCGATCAGTGCGGTCGCCATGCCGGTGAACCACACCTCGCCCGAGGCCAGCAGAAATACGCTGAATGCGTAGCCGGCGGGTATTACGAGAGCCGATCTGCCCGTCAGCGCGATGTGCGTGCCGAGTGCGAGATAGGCGACGGCAACTACGACGATGGCGGGCGACAGGAAGCCCTGGCCTACGATAAACATGAGCAGGTTGCGAGGCAGCCACGCGATGATCGCCCGCTGCAGCAACGCTGAAATTCCCACCGGAAAAGCCCCGAACACGAGGAAGGTGAAGGCTACGCCGTCCCAGGGCGCATCGAAAACCATCGCCGCCAGCATGGCGACGACGGCCATGGCCACGAGCGCGAGCTCCCAGTCGAACAGCGTGACCACCAGCGTGGCGCCAAGCAGATGCAGCACCGTGCCGTCTTCGAGCCAGGCGTTGGTTGCCCACAGCACGGAGATTGCCACGATGATGGCGAGCCAGACGTGCTGCAGCGTCGAATCCTGCAGGCGCCTGAACGGGCTGCGCCAGAGGGCGAGCGCGATCAGCCCCGCGGCGACGATCCAGCCACCGACGGCGATCCAGAATGGAAGCGGCGTATACAGGAATCCCATGTGCTTAATATTACTCGTTGGGCAACGAAACGTGTGGGCATGTGCCATATCAGCAATCGTCCGGCAGCGGCGAGCCGATCGGTTCGGCAGTGTCCTGTTCCGTTTGGGCGGCTTCGCCGAACGGCGTGGCGGGTTCCGCGGCGAGCGGCAGTGCGCCCGCGGTGTCGTCTGTCAACAACGGGTAGCGGAAGGTCGCACCGTTGCGGGCACGCAGCGGTACCGGGCCAGGCTGGCCGGGAACGGGCCTGGGTGCCAGTTCGTCGCGAGTGCGCAGTACCTGTAGCTGGCTGGCGAGCCACCCGTTGTAGATGGCGACGGCCGCCGCGCGGTTAGGCGCGCCGAGCTGCTGGAATATGCTTGCCAGATGAATTTTCACGGTTCCCTCGCTGATGCCGAGGGTGCGGGCGATCATCTTGTTCGTGCTGCCCATGTGGACGCAACGCATGATCTGCTGCTGACGCGGCGAAAGACTGCCGGTCAGTTTTGTCTGCGGTGGCGGGAGGCTGGGTACGGCAGCCCGTCGCGGCGGTGCGGCTATAGGGCGGAGCGCGTCGGCCGGCACATGGTTGCCGCCGAGTAGCACGATTTCGAATACCCGCACGATCAGGCACGCGTCCGCCGTGCGCGGGATGACGCCGCGAGCGCCTTCGGCGAGCAGATCGAGCACGACGGGGGACGATGCCTCGTCGATCAGCGCGGCGACCGGCAAATCCGGGTAACGGGACGTGAATGCCTGCAGTTCGCCGACGCGAATGCTGTCGTGCCAGTCGATCACGAACAGGTTGGGCATGAAGCGCTGCATGACGCGATCGGCGGCGCGCCAGTCCGGGGCGTCGTTGAAGCGTGCGCGCCGGTCAATTTGCCTCAGCAGGGCTTTGAGTCCTTCGCGACGCTCGGCGTCCGGATTGAAAACTGAAAACCGCATGGCATGCCCTCCTGATTGGCCTGTCTCAAGTGGGTCCCGGCGCACGGGATGACGGTCTGCGCCGGGTACTCCGCCTGAATGATGACAAAAAGCTTTCGGGAGGGCGCCTGTCCGGAAGGTATAGGAGTCTGCTTAAAACGCGCCTGAGAGCGCGAACCTTGCGGCCAGGGTGAGGGAGGTCAATGGAAGTGAGGTTGGGCGGGCTCGGCGTCCTCGGGCATTTCGGCGTGAACGATCTCGCCCAGCGGGTCGGCATAAAGCGGAACGCCGCAGTCGTCGCAATATTCGGGCTCGAAGCGGCCGGCGTGGCGGCGTATGTCGACGATGCCGGCATCTTTCAGGAGCATGACGATCTCTTCTAGCGGACCTTCTCCGACACTTTCCCCGGTCGGCTCCTCGTCGATGTCCACGTCGCCGTTTTCGCGGCCGTAGAGCGGCCAGACCACGCCGTACAGTACGTCGTTGCTGCCCCGGCGGGTGAAGCCGATCCGATATTCGTCGATACGCCGCTCGCCGAATCCCCCCACGACGGCGCGCAGATCGTCGGCCGTCGTGCTGAGCGTGTCCAGCAGATAGCGCACGGCGGTGCGGACCGTGTGCGGACGCACGCGCTCGTCCGCGTCGCGGCAGGCCGAATAGTAGGCGTCCGGTAGCAGGCATTCGAATTCGCAGCCGGGCATGACGACAGCCAGGTTGGCGCCGCCCTGGGCCGTCCATTGCTCGAGGCACTGGCCGCGTTCGATGCGCGTGCCGTGCTCTTCTTCCTGCCAGCGAAAGAGCGGCGCGCCCACGGGCGCGGCTGCGACGGCCAGCAGAAAGCGCGGGTCGGCGAGAATCGGGGAGGTTTCCGGCAACTCGCCGGTGTTGATCCGGGCGGTGCCGCCGCTGATGGCCGATTGCGCGAGTTGCTGCGCGAGACGCCAGGTCTCGACGTGATGGCGGGGCAACTGGTCGATGCTGTACAGGTATGGCGCCATGGCGACGCGCGCGCCGTTCGCCAGCACATGAGCCTGCAGATGCGTGCGCAGGGCTTCCGCCGCGTCCGTCTTCAGCGGGCCGGACGGGATGAGGTAGCGGGTCCAGGCAAGCACGGGCGCAGCGATCAGCAGTGCTTCGTATGTCGTTCCTTCGTGCTCGATGCTGAACGACTCGCTATGCGTTTCGGCCATGTCGGCGAGCGCGCCGTAAGCGTCGGGGTGGTTTTGCTGAAGATGGTCGAGCGCCGCGTCGAGCGTGGTCTGATTGCCGTTGCGCACGATCTTCGCGAGTAGCGTATCGAGCTTGGCTTCCCAGAAGCGGTCTTCGGTGCGGCTACCCGAGGCAAACAGGGCGAGCGAGAGACCGACCAGTTTGTCGGCATCGGGGGGAAGGCGTTTGGCGATTCGCGAGCGCATAAATAAATCGGGGAATTTGGGATGCAAAGAATCCCTCATTCTAGTCGGTTCGGTGGTGCGGGGCAGGAGGAATCTACCAGGCCTGTCGGCGGTCGGGGGTGGGTAGCAGCGACGCAATGCGGTCGGCCGCGGCTTTACGGGGTTGAGGTGGAAAGCGGGTTGTCCGGTTTTCTGTCGGGCATCGGGCTGCGTAGTTTTGCCGTTGTGCGCTGGTTTGCTGATGGAGCGTGTAGTGGCCGGATGATGTGTGGAGCCGAGGGTGAGGCGGAGAGGGGCGGGGGGATGGAGAGGGATATCAGAAGGGGGTTGACGGGTTCTGGTTTGGTGCGCATAATCTCGCTTCTCTGCTGCAGACGCGGCGGCGGACCCGGAGGAAAGAGGCCGGGTC
>NZ_PNEO01000016.1 GCF_002870125.1 Burkholderia sp. WAC0059 | reverse complement strand
ATAATTCCTAGTTATCGTCGAAACCCTCCCGTAGCCTTGAAAAGTGCCTCTCTCAGTCCTAGATCCGAGACGTGTGTATAGATTTCAGTCGTAGAAATACTTTGATGACCCAGCAGCTTTTGCACATATCGGATATCCACCCCGGATTCCAACCATTGGGTTGCACACGTATGCCTTAACATATGAGGCGTCACATGGCGCACTATGCCAGCTGTCCGGCAAAGGCTACGTAGTTCCGCGCGCACCTTTACCGGGCCAATGGGCCTCCCATTCGCCAATACGAACAGTCGGTCGCTGGACGTCTGAATCCTCCGCCGATACGCAAGGTACTTCTCCATCTTGCGGTAGAGCGGCTTCTGCATCACATAAACAAGCCGTTGCCTATTCCCCTTTCCATGAATCAGCAGCGATTCATTCGCTAAAGACAAGTCGCGAAGATCAATCGCCACCAACTCCCCAACTCTGATGCCCGTATCGAGCAGGAGATGAATGGCCGTTTTGCTGCGAATCACATCGAAGTCGTCTATCGATGCGCGCAGGACCAGCGTCTTTCTCAAGCACTCGCGATCGCTTCGATCAAGCGCACGCGGAAGACGCTTGGGCAGCCGTATCCTTTCGTTAAGCATGTGAAACGGGTCACCCTCGATCAGCTTTTCTCGCTCGGCCCATATGAAAAGCAACTTCAGGCTTGCTAGCCGACGTTTGATAGTGGTCTCCTTCAACTGACGCTGCACCCGCAGGTGCTCGATGTAACCACGCAAATGTTCCGGTCGGACATCTTCCAGTTTTGTCCTGCGACCAAAAAATCGATGTGCATCGTCGAGGTCGCTTTCGTACGCTCGCAATGTGTTCTGCGACAAATTAACGACCAGCGCGCAATGCTGTAGAAAATTCTTCTTTGCTTCTGTCAGGGTCATGGATGCCTCGAGGTCAGGTGGAATATCCCAGCGATCCACCCGCCAGGACATGGCCGGGCAACTGACTGCGTGGCTATCTATCCCCGAAATCCGATTCTGAGAAAGGCATGCCTTCTGTGAGCCCGTAGCCGTCTTCCGCGCCGACGGCAATGTTAGCTATCAAAATGCAGCGGCTGAACGGCAACGCGGACATCGATCCGGCAGATGCAAGGGAGATGTGCTCGCGATGGCGCCCTGCGAGAATCCGCGATACCCCAATGGGCAAGATCACGTGATCGGCGAGATACGTAGCCGCTCTCGCAGACGACTGCGGCAACCAAAAACGGGGGCCATGCGTCATAAGAACGTCATAGCCGTCCTTTCTCGTCGCGCCACGGACGGCGGCGCGTGGCGGTACAGGCGAGCTGTTCCAGGTGGGCTTTCCGGCCACACTCAACATAAAGCACGCTGGCGGACGGCAGCCCCGGCAATATTATTGTTTTACAATAGTAACTATTGTCTATCAATAATTGAGGTGTGTGATGGTTGCTGAGACTCGAACGCTGACCGCCCAAGTACCGGTCGAACTGGCGGAAGAAGTGGACGCCTTGTCAGAGCAGATCGAACGTCCAAGGCAGTGGATTATCAAGAAGGCACTGGTCCAGTACCTCGCGCGGGAGGCCGAAAAGCGCCGCTTGATCCAAGAAGGCCTAGACGACGTAACTGCCGGGCGCTTTGTCTCCATGGAGCAGGCCCGCGCGTGGGCGAACAACCTCGGGACAGATAACGAACTGCCGGTACCGAAAGCGTGAGCGTCAAAGTCACCCCCACCGGCAAGGCGATGTCCGATCTTGAAGTCATTGCCGAGCACGTCAGGAAGTTCAATGATGCCGCCACTGCTCGTAAGGTCGTCAATGCGTTGCTCGACGAGGCGGAGCAACTCGGACAGGACCACTTTCACCGGCTGGGCGAAGAACTCGACGGATACGATGGGCCACCCGCCCGTGAAGTGCATCGCTGGGTATGCCTTGCCGACCGATACGAACTGCACTACGAAGTCCTGCCTCCATATGCGGAAAAGCCAACGACCATTGCAGTGCTTCGCGTCTGGGACACCCGTCAGGATCGTTGAGCCAAGCGCGTTAAGCGGCTCCCCCTCCACGCCAATATATGGGTTAGACCCCTATTATAGGGGAAGCTTCCACGACATCGCCCTACAACATATAGACCCACGATTACTTGATTACCCCATATTTTGTGCTAGCCTATAAAGATATATCTGGCCGGGGTCTTCATAATGACGGATATCGACCGTGAGGCAATCGCCAAACAGTGCAGGCTGTTCCAGTGGGAAATCTGGCAGCGAGCGGGACGCACCCATAACACTATCCCCCATCTGCTTCAGCTATTCAGGCCCGAGCATGCCGCACGTGTGCATGGATATGAATATGAAGTAGCAGCAGGCTCTTTGGGCGTCCACGGCGTCGGAAAAGACAAATATCAGGTAGCTGGAATCGTCGACCCGACAAACAACCTCATCAAAATTGCCGGAAACCTCCCATATGAAGTTATCCGGTTTACCGCCTCGCACGAGCTTGGGCACATGGTCTTGCATCCAGGCATGACGCTGCACCGCGATCAGCCCCTCTCCGGGGAGTCAATGTCTGCCGATAAACGCGAGCGTGAGGCCAATTACTTCGCCGCCTGCTTCCTGGCGCCTGAGAAGCTCGTGCGACAGGCATTCGAAATACGGCTCCGAACTGGAAGCCTTCACCTGGACGATACCGTTGCGTTTTATCTCGACGGTGCGAGGATGCAGGATCTCCTGCGCTCGAGGACTGGCTCCCTGGAATTCGCTCGCTCTGTGGCGACCGCGAAAAGCTTCGGGCACGGCAATACGTTCAAGCCACTTACGGAAGTCTTTGGAATGTCACCTATGGCGATGGCAATTCGACTAGAAGAGTTGGGGCTTGTAGTCAACGGCCGCCCGGTATTCACCTAGTCCCATTGGTAAGAGCGCCTTCCGCTTGTACAGGAAACATAATGCCCAAATCTGCGAAATCTACTCGGGCACGGATGAGTGCCGAAAAGCTGTTCCCCAGCCTAAAAGCAACGCCCCCAAACAAGGGGGCACGCCCCAAAGACTACAAGTCGCCATTTGCAAGCGAAGACTCAAACGTTCAACGTACTCGTCACCATACCGAACGCCCTTTCAAGGATGATTTCGAGCAACTCAGAGAATCCGAGGAAGACGCGGCTCACGTCGTTACCGTGCCTCGCGGTATTGAGATACCGACGGGTTACGATTCCATCGATCATGTCAGGGAAGCTATGCGGCGTGCTTGGCGTATTGAATGGGGAAATTTCGAATTACACACCGTTGACATCAGCTTACCGCACGGCTGGCAAGTCACTGGCCCCAAGGAAGGTCCCCATCATATCGTGGATCAATCTGGCACCCCTCGAGCCGGATTCGACAATCGACACGCACTCTCGACGCTTCATCTGCTGACTCGCTACTGGATCGATCAAGAGTTTCACCCGAAAGATCGCTACTGCCAGCTTCTCGTAAGAGATCGGGCATATGGAATTGTTCTCGAGAAATCCTATTGGGCACCGGAAGCTGGGACCGAACACCCCGAATGGTTGCGCATACAATCGTGGATGGATCAACATTGCCCCAACCACAGAGATCCGCTCCAGGAATGGGAAGATTGCGAAGAAAACAACGACCAGTGGATTGATCTAGTCGAACATTGATCGGCAACCCACTGCTGCCCCCTATCGTCTCCTCGCAGCTCGCGCGATGTGACGGTATTTCTGACGGTATACAGAATGTCCTTTAGTATCGCCGCCATACTAGGCAAGTACTTCCAGCCAGACTCAACATAATCGCGGTAGTGGAGAGGATGCTCACATCGTCTCAAGACGACCTTAATTCTTTGAAATAAATAGAATTTTAAAAATCGCCGTCTACGATTGTTTCGCAAAAAATGCATAAACTCGCCTTTCGTGGCGGTGTACGACTGTTTTCCGCGGTTCGTATGCCGTCCGCCACGCCTCCAGAAAACCGCCCTCCCGGAGCACTCAAACTGGCCGCCTGCCACGCAGGCATTGGGATCGGCGGCAATCTTCCGGGATTGGGCAGAGCGGAAAGTTCGCGACTTTCTGCCAGTTTTCCGCACGCCCCACCCGGCATTGGAAAACTACGAGCCGAGCACCACACCGGCTCCCCGCGCTGCATCGACCACGCCCAAGGCGCATGGATGACCGAATCAGTTACGAGCCCAGCCTGAAGAGCGATCCGGGCACCTTCCCCGTTCAGGTCGCCGCTCCCAACGCCCGCCGGACGCTTCCGTTACGCTGCGCCCCGCGCCGCCGTTCCGTAGAATGCCGGGTTATGACACGACTCCCGGGTCTATCCGCCTGAGCGGAATGCCAGATCGCAACCGCATACGGGATCGGCACGCCGCGGCCCCCGGAGACCGCTTTCTCGAATTGCTCATCTGCTATCACGCATGACCGCCATCTCTGCGTCGTCCAGTCATCACCGTGTTTCATGCATCATTTGCGCATATAACGAGGCGCCGCGGATCGGCAAGGTGCTGGCGGCGGCATCCGTGCATCCCCTGCTAGACGAAGTCATTGTGGTCGACGACGGCTCGACCGATGGCACCGCCGAAGTCGTCAAGGGCTTTCCATCGGTAAGGCTGATTACGTGCGCGACGAACGGCGGTAAAAGCGCGGCGATGGCCATCGGCGTGGCGGCCGCCCAGAACAAGTTGCTCATGTTGCTCGATGCCGACCTCAAGGGGCTCGCCACCGAACACATCACCGCGCTCGCCGCCCCAGTTCTGGGCGGCACGGCAGATATCAGCCTCAGCCTGAGGCAAAACAGCCTGTTGTTGTTCCGGGCAATTGGCCTGGATTTCGTTTCCGGAGAGCGGGTCGTCAGGAAAGAACTGCTGGGCGAGGCGCTCAAGGAAATTCACGGCTTGCCGCGCTTTGGCATCGAGGTGTTCATGAATCACCTGATCATCACGCGCCGGCTCTCGGTAGCTGTCGTCCACTGGCCTCACGTAACGCAGGCGCGGAAGACTGAAAAACTCGGATATTGGAAGGGCATCCGCGCGGAATGGCGCATGATCGCCGACTTGCTGAAAGTCACCTATCCGCTCGCGCTCTTTTCACAGACGGTCCGCCTGTTCTTTTTGCGGGTCGATCATGCCGATCGCGCACCGTTCTCGGTGCGAATCAAAAATCCGCGCGACAACATGCTTTGACGTTTCCCGAGGTTCCTTATTCCGTAGCCGGCATGACCGAGCCCCGCCGCCAGGTAAGGGCAACGAAGGCCGCAGCACCGAGCATCAGCGGAAAGTAGAGCGTCGCGAAACGCCAAAGGATCAGCGCCAGCGCCATGGCATCCTGCGGAACCCAGTTTGCAAATGCCGCCGCAAGCGCCAGGTCGGCGGCGGCCCCGCCGGCCGGTATGCCGGTCCAAAGCGCCGCATGCAACACCACAGCCTGCACCGCCCAAACGAATCCGAACGGCAACCGGTGGCCGAGTTCGAGCAGCACGAACCACAGGACGCCATAGCGAGGCAGCCATTGCAGCGCGGTGAACATCAGCAAGCCGGCAAACCGATGGCGAGGCCCCGTCATGAGCAGCCCCAATTGCTGGCGCACACTCTGGCGGAATGTGTTCCACCGGGCTTGCAGCGTCCCGAGCCATTGAATGCGGCCGCATAAGGCGTCCAGCACGCTCGCGACTTTCCGGCGGCATGCCCATAGCGTACCGACAACGATCGCGGCACCTGCCAGCATCCCGACGACCATGGGTACGTTTGCCTTCGGAACGACCAGGGCCAGCGGCCCCACGGAGAACGCAATCGCGACCGGAACCGCCACCGTCAAGAATGCCAGGTCGAGCGCCTGGTCTGCGCCGACGACCGTCGTGGCCGTCGCCCACGAGGCTCCGGCGCGCTGCAGCAACCCGATATTGACGCCATACCCTGCTGCACCCAGAGGCGAGACGAGAAAGGCGGAGTCGGTCACCAGGGCGATTCCATAGGTGCGAACGAAAGGAAGACGCAAGCCTAGCGCCGTTTGCATCAACTGCTGCTTGCCGGCCTTGCCCAATGCGCTCGCGGCGGCGCTTGCCGCCAGCGCCAGGAACAGGTGCACCGGGACAGTCCGCAGCCCGGCAAACGACTCGTGGGAGCCCAGTATGAAAGGCGCGCCCACGGCCAGACCGACGCCAAGCACGGCCAGCATCGTCGCCGCGTTACGCGTGCGATGCCTGCTCAAAAGGACAACCTCGGAGCTCGCCGGGGGACAACGGGACTCAATGCTCGCAGGTTGCCCTGCGCTGACACAGCCGGAAAAATACGCATACGGATGTAAGAATCGTTACAGCAGGGTGAGGACCTGTAGGGGTTGCGATGCGAGACAATGCAGCGCCGCATAGTCGGGCTGCCGGTCGCAATCGTACCAGCGTTTCGCAGCGCGATGATGTCGGTCGTAATGGGCGGCATCCGATAAACCCGTCTTGCGCGTCAGCGACAAGCCGATGCGTTCCGCGCATTTCCTATCGGACCGCCGCCGGATCGCCCCGCCATCTTCCGGTCTGCCGTCGAACGATGGACATCCGCCGACGGAATACGTTTTGCATTCTTAACAAACGACACGCTCCTCCAGGAGGGGCGATTCGGGGAGAATGCCCTAACCCATTCTGGGTTTCCCCTCGGTTTCATTTCCAGTCGGGACCGGATCCAACTCAAATGACAAAACTCCCGATCCGTGGAGATCTGTTTTCTGCGATTCGTATACCATCACGCCTCCGGAAAAGGTCTTCCGGTCATACGTCTGCGTAAAATACAGCGCCACCACCTACCCGCGGGCCTCCACCATGGCAATGAAGAAAACTGACCTTGAGAAAAACAAGGCCCTGAAACTCACGCACGCAATAAAGAAAACGCACTCCGAACGCTTCGGCAAAGGTGCGAACGAAGTCGCCCCCGACCGCCGCGAGCAGCGCAGGCTTGATCAGGAGAAGGGATTAGTCCCGTTCGCATGCAAGCTCAACGAGAATCTGGCGAAGGAACTGAAAGAACGCGCCGGTACACATCCTGAAGGCATGACCGGGCTGCTGGAAGAACTGCTGCGCGCCGGGCTCGCTGCACGCAAGGATTAATCGCCTGAAGGCGGCAGAGAATTTTCGGTACGCGAGTATCCCGGCAAGCCTTTCCGACCAGATTCAGCGGTTGCTCGACGCGACTCGGACAGCCGCAAATAAGCCCCGCCTGACATGCCCGCCGATCACCGCGAGCCGGCCATCGGCCACAGGAAACCATCCCCAACCCACCGCATCGGCCCGATGCCGGCCATGTGCCGAAGGCCGAATATGGTTGTGTTGCTAATCAGTTGATGATCTAATTCCCTCATGTTCGATCATTGCCTGTACTTCAACTCCGCTGCGTTGGCCCGCGTGGTCGAACGCGAGTGGGCGACCGTCTATGCGCAATTCGATCTCACGCCCCCGCAGGGGTTCGTATTGCGCGTCATCCTGGCCTCGCCCGGCTGCCTCGGCAGCCAGGTGGCCGACACGCTCGGCATTGCACGTCCCACGGCGACCCGGCTCGTCGAGAGTCTCTGTCAGAAGCAACGGGTCGAGCGTCGGCAGGGGGAATCGGACGGCAGGGAATGGAGGTTGTATCCCACCCGGTCGGGCAAGGCATTGGACCGCCCGATCAACCAGGCCAGCGCGGATATCGCCCAGAAACTTCGCGCCCGGATCGGGGCGGAATTGTTCGAGTCCACGATCACCGGCATGCGCAAGATCCGGAAAATCATCGTCTGAATTTTTTGCCCAAATGATTGCCTTGCACATGCATTCTGTAGCCGTATTCTCCCCGCGCGATTGAACAAGATACCCCTTTCTCAGGGACTCGTCTGAAGTAATCCAGCCTTTCACATCCTCGACATTTACCGCAAACTGAATCTGATATTTGCCTCATTCATCGACGGCTCATAATTGCCCACACGCAGGGCATCGCAGAAGCGCTCTCCAGTTCGCTGCATCCACGCTTGCTGGTCGAGATCAAGTGCGTAGCGGTGAAGCGAGATTCGCCTGCAACCTGACTGTCCGCCAACACGCCCCCGCCCCCCCCAAAACCCGGCATAAAACACCGCAAACGCCCGCGATCAGCGCGCCTTGATGAAATCGATGAACGCACGCAGCGGCGCGGGCACGAGCCGTCGCCCGGGATAGTAGAGAAACGGCCCGGAGAAAGACGGCCACCACGATTCGAGAACTGGTTCGAGGACGCCGCGCTCGAAATGCGGGCGCAACCAGTCTTCGAACAGATACACGATGCCTGTACCGGCGATCGCCGCGTCCACGGCGAGATCGGTTGCACCGCCGATCTGTACCAGCAGGGGACCGACGGGATCGATCCGTAACGCTTCGTCGCCCTGCCTGAACTCCCACGACGGCATCGCGCCGCTGGCAAAGCGGCCGGACAGACACGCGTGGCCGAGCAGCTCGCGCGGGTGCAAGGGCCGGCCGCGGCGGTCGAGGTAGTCGGAAGACGCCGCCGCCGCAAAGCGCTGGACGCGCGGGCCGATCGGCACGGCGATCATGTCCTGCTCGAGCCGTTCGTCATAGCGGATGCCCGCATCGCATCCGGCCGCCAGCACGTCGACGAAACTCTCCTCGGCAATCACTTCCAGTCGTATGTCGGGATAGGCGGAGAGAAACCCCGGCACGATAGCGGGCAGTACCAGCCGTACCGCGCTGACGGGCACGTTGAGCTTGAGCGTTCCCGCGGGCCTGTCGCGGAAGTGGTTGACCACGTCGAGCGCCGCTTCCACCTCGTTCAGCGCAGGGCCGAGCCGCTCGAGCAGACGCGCGCCGGCTTCGGTGGGAACGACACTGCGTGTCGTCCGGTGCAGCAGCCTGACGCCGAGCCGGGTTTCCAGCCGGCGTACCGCTTCGCTGAGCCCGGACGCACTGCCGCCGCTGAGGCGCGCGCCGTCGCGAAAGCCCCTCGCTCGCGCTACCGCCACGAATGCGTTCAGATCCGCCAGATCGACTTGCATTGTTCGCCTTCCCGCACGGCCCGTGCGGATTATGACCCGTTACCGATCAAGGATACAGGGCTTAAGCTTGGGTCCCGTTTTCGAAGAAAGGAGATCGACATGCCCAACATCCACCCGTCCGGCACATTCCGCCTCGGCGACCGCGCCATCCATCGACTCGGCTACGGCGCCATGCAGTTGGCCGGGCCCGGCGTATTCGGACCGCCCAAAGATCGCGGCGCGGCGCTGGCGGTGCTGCGCGAGGCGGTCGACGCCGGCGTCGATCACATCGACACCAGCGATTTCTACGGCCCGCACGTCACCAATCAATTGATTCGCGAGGCGCTGCATCCGTATCCGGACGATCTCGTCATCGTGACCAAGATCGGCGCCCAGCGCGGCGCGGATGCGTCGTGGCTGCCGGCCTTCACGCCCGAAGCGCTGACCGGGGCGGTGCACGACAACCTGCGCAACCTCGGGCTCGACGTGCTGGACGTGGTCAACCTCCGGATCATGATCGACGTGCACCAGCCCGCGGAAGGGTCGATCGAGGCGCCGCTCACCGCCCTCGCCAACCTTCAGCGGCAGGGCCTCGTGCGTCATATCGGGTTGAGCAACGTCACCGCCGCTCAGGTCGCGGAAGGACGCCGGATTTGCGAAATCGTCTGCGTGCAGAACCATTACAACATCGCCCACCGGGCCGACGACGCCCTGATCGACGATCTCGCCCGGGACGGCATCGCCTACGTGCCGTACTTCCCGCTGGGCGGCTTCACGCCGGTGCAGTCCTCGACCTTGTCCCGCGTTGCCGCCCGCCTCGACGCGACGCCGATGCAGGTCGCGCTCGCCTGGATGTTGCGTCGCGCACCCAATGTGCTTCTGATTCCCGGCACGTCGTCCGTCGCGCACCTGCGGGAGAATCTCGCCGCGGCCAAACTGGATTTGCCGGATGATGCGGTGGGGGAACTTGAGCAGGTGGCGAAGTTGCTGCCGTAAACAACCGAAGCTGCGCCGCAATAAAACAGGAAACGGATTCGACAGCCGGCAGGCGCGTTTCGTTATACCGTGATCGTCGATTCTTGATGAGGTGCGTTGACGACCGGGCTGTCGTACCACGAGATAAATAAACTGCCGCGGCATTGGTGCAAAGGGGATGGCACACGCATCGTGAGCGAAGCCACGCTGTCGATGAGCAAGGCGCCTCCTCCGCTTGCCACGCCACCCGCGCCAGCGGTCAAGACCACGTCGGTTTCAAAGCCGACGAAGCGTGTCCGACACAGGTTTCCTTGCAATACTGGCAACGGCCGCTCTCGTCGTCGGGATGCTGCAGTCTATTCAATTGCCTGCATTCAATCAGGCGACTACGCGCTTCAGCCCGCCCCTCCCGCTCGCCTGTAATCGCTCGGCGACACCCCGGACACCCGCTTGAACGCACTGCTGAACGCGCTTTCGGACGCGTAACCCAATTTCGCCGCGAGAACGGCAATCGGCGTTTTCTCGTCGATCAGTGCCTGCCTTGCCATACGCATGCGCCATTGCGTGAGCCACGTGAGCGGAGCCATGCCCGCGACAGACCTGAAATGCACGCAAAACGCCGTGCGCGACATGGCCGATGCAGCCGCAAGGTCGTCCAGCCGCCACGCGCGGCCGGGGTCACCGTGCATCAACCGTAACGCGGGCGCAAGCCGCCTGTCGCCGATGGCCCGTAGCCAGCCGTTGGGAATTTCCGTACCGGTGTCGAGATGGACGCGCAGCATTTCGACGAACATCAGTTGCGCAAGGTAGGTCGAGGCAAGACCGCTGCCCGGCAAACCCGATGCGAATTCCCTGACTAGCCGGGCGAGCAGCCATCGAAGGACGGCCGCCTGCTCGCAGTCTGCACGAATGTGTATCAGCGACGGCAGGACATCGACCAGCAACGCGCCGTTGGAGGGCGCAAGCCTGACGTGGCCGCCGATCTGCGTGCAACCGTTGCCATCGCCAATCGCCGCAGTCCAGGTCCCGTCGCCGGAGAACAGGGTGGCCGCATCGACCGGCTCCGCGTCCGGGTCGCTTGCGAGGACGAACGGGCGTTCGCCAGTCAGCAGAAAGACGTCGCCTTCGCCGACAGCGACAGGCGCCGTCTGCGCGTCGATGCGAAGCCAGCAACTGCCCTTGACCACCGCGAAGAACTTGATTTTTTTCGGCGGCGGAAAGCGGATCGCCCATGTGCCGCCGGCGGAAAAGCCGCCGGCCACGACGGGCTGGGCGCCGAGCAGCCGAAGGATATCCGAAAGTGGGTCGCCCGCGATTTTTGAACTCATACGACAGTATTCAGAATTCTTGATTATTCATCGTACCGGAATTCGAGCTCACACTGCGTACACCATTGTTCATCCGGGGAAACGTCATGATGACGCCGCAAAAACCGCTCGGTTCAGGTTTCGGAGCCGCTACCCCTGCCGACGAGGTTATCGCCGGCATCGATCTTTCCGGCAAGACAGCGATCGTGACCGGGGGTTACTCCGGCCTCGGACGCGAAACCGCGCGGGTTCTGCGTGCCGCCGGCGCACGTGTGATCGTCCCCGCGCGCGACGTAAGCCGCGCCCGCGAGGCCCTGGCCGCCGTCGACGTGGAAATCGCGCCGATGGATCTGCTCGATCCAGGTTCAATCGACAGTTTTGCCGCGTCGTTTCTCGAATCGAGACCGGTGCTGCACATGCTCGTCAACAGCGCTGCCATCATGGCCGTGCCGGAATTGACACGCGACTCGCGAGGATATGAGTATCAGTTCGCGACCAACCATCTCGGCCACTTTCAGCTCACGATGCGGCTCTTGCCTGCGCTGCGCAAGGCGGAAGGCGCTCGCGTGGTGTCGGTTTCGTCGATTGGCCACCGCTATTCGCCAGTGGTTTTCGACGACCCGCATTTCGAGCGTCGCCCGTACACGCCGTGGGCGGGATATGGGCAATCGAAGACGGCCAACATTCTCTTTGCCGTCGCGCTCGACCAGCGCGAGAAGACCCACGGGATCCGCGCATTTTCGCTGCATCCGGGCGCCATTGTCGAGACGGGATTGGGGAAATACGTTACGCGCGAGCAGTTGATCGCCGCCGGCGTCCTCGACGAGCAAGGCAAGCCGGTACGTGATCCGGCAAGACAACTCAAGACCATCGGGCAGGGCGCGGCCACTCAGGTCTGGTGCGCAACGAGTCCCCAACTGAACGGCCTCGGCGGTGTGTATTGCGAAAACGTTGACGTGGCCCCGGTCATGGCGGAGCAACCGGAGAAAATGGATATGGCCGACGCCATGAGACTTGCGGGCGTAGTGCCCTATGCCGTCGACCCTGCATTCGCCGATGACCTTTGGGGACTCAGCGAGCGACTTCTCAACTTCTAGTGGAAGCTGCCGGCTGCCGCATGCCGGTTTTTCTATTTTTTGATGCGACCGGCGCATCGTGGCCAGCTACGCCGTTACCTGTTACGAAGCGGCAGTAGCGCCTGCCTATCGCCGTAGTTGACCGTTTTGTGGCACCTCGAAGCTGCCGAGGCAAACCCCGCCCTACACGCTGGCCCCCGCCTGCAGCTCGCTCCACTCGGCCGCGAGACGCGCGCGCAGATCCTTCTTCGTGATCTTCCCGTAGGCCGACTTCGGCAGCGCGTCCCAGAACAGAACGTGCCGCGGGCACTTGTAGCGCGCAACGCGACCCTCGAGATGGCTCAGCAACGCTTCCGCGCTCACGTCGCGGCCGTCGCGGCGCACGACCACGGCTACGCCAAGTTCGCCCCACTTCGGGTCCGGCATGCCGAGCACGGCCACTTCGAGCACGGCGGGATGCTGCAGCAGCGCCTCCTCCACCTCGCGCGGATAGACGTTCGAGCCGCCCGAAATGTACATGTCGGACGAGCGACCCGTGATGTACAGAAAGCCCTCGCGGTCGAGATGCCCGAGGTCGCCGGTATGGAACCAGCCGTGCCGGAACGCCTTCGCGTTCGCCTCCGGATTGCTGTCGTAGCCGCTCATCACCGCCGGCCCCCGCACGCAAACCTCGCCGGTCTCGAACGGCTGCAGCCGGCGCCCGTCGTCGTCGAGGATGCCGACCTCCATGCCGGTACGCGGATAGCCGCACGTCCCGACCCGGCAGCCCGGCGCATCGTCGTCCTCTTCGTGCAGATGCGGCGGCAGCACCGTGATGTTGCCCGTCACCTCGCCAAGCCCGTAGTACTGCACCAGCACGCGGCCCAGCTTGCGCAGCGCATGCTGCTGGTCCACGCGATACATCGGCGCGCCGGCGTAAATGACGAACTTCAGCGAGCGGTGGTCGTAGCGGTCCACCGCGTCGTGCTCGGTCAGCATCTTGACGATGGTCGGCACCGTGAACAGGTTGTCGATGCGATGCCTTTCGACGAGCGACCACACCTCCTCGGGATCGAGTTTCTCCGACGACGGCAGCACGCTCGCCGCGCCGCGCGCCGTGTTCACGAGCGCATGGATGCCCGCGCCGTGCGAAAGCGGCGCGACCACAAGCGAGCGCGAACGATGGCTCAGCCCCGGCATCAGGTCGGCGAGATGGTTCGTCACGACGAACGCCATCTGCCCGTGCGTCAGCGTCCCCGCCTTCGGATGGCCGGTCGTGCCCGACGTGTAGAAGAACCAGAGCGGATCGTCGCGATCGGCGGTCTCGGACCGGAATGCCGACGACGGGCCCGACGTCGCGAGCGTCTCGTAGACGCGTTCGCCGTCGCGCGGCTCGCCGAGCGCGATCACGTGTTCGAGCGCCGGCGACGCCGCGCGCACGGCGTCCACGTAATGCTCGAACCCGCGGTCGTAGATCATGACGCGCGCGCGGCTCGACTGGCCGAGATAGGCGGCCTCGGGCGGGGCGATGCGATAGTTCGTCGGCACCCACACGGCGCCGAGCTTGAACGCGATCCACGCGCTCTCGAAGAGCGGCAGGTTGTTGCGCGAGTGAACGAGAATGCGATCGCCCTTCTTCACGCCGAGCTCTCGCAGCGAGGTACACACCGCGTCCACGCGGCGATTGATCGTCGCCCACGACCAGTCGGCCGTGGACGTAATGAAGCCGGGCTCGTCGGCGTACCGCTGCGCAACCTGGGTCAGCAGATCGCCCAGGTTCATGACCGTATTGAACATGCTTGTCTCTCGAATCCGGTAAGGAGTGGGACGCAGACGTCAGGCGCGCCGCTCGAGGATGCTCAGGTAGTTGGCGACGGCCGCCCCGCCCATGTTGAACACCCCGGCCAGCGTCGCGTTCGGGAGCTGCATGTCGCCGGCTTCGCCCGCCAGTTGCATCGACGCCATGACGTGCATCGACACGCCCGTGGCGCCGATGGGATGTCCCTTCGACTTCAGCCCGCCCGAGAGATTGACGGGCAGACGCCCGTCGCGCGCCGTCACGCCGTCGAGGATCGCGCGCGCGCCCTCGCCCGGTTTCGCCAGCCCCATCGCCTCGTATTCGAGCAGCTCGGCAATCGTGAAGCAGTCGTGCGTCTCCACGAGCGACAGGTCGCCAAGCGTCACCCTCGCCTCGTCGAGCCCGCGCTGCCATGCGCGCTTCGCGGCGGCGAATTCCGTCGGATCGCGCCGCGAGAGCGGCAGGTAATCGCTGACCTGCACGCTCGCGCGAAAGCCGATCGCGCGGCGCGCGCTCCCCGCCTCGGTGTCGGCCGCGATCACGAGCGCGGCCGCCCCGTCGGAGACCATCGAGCAGTCGGTGCGCTTCAGCGGCCCGGCCACGAACGGATTCTTTTCGGAGGGCGTGCGGCAAAACTCATAGCCGAAGTCGCGACGCAGATGCGCGTACGGATTGGCCATGCCGTTACGGTGGTTCTTCGCGGCGATGGCCGCGAGCGCGTCCGACTGGTCGCCGTAGCGGTCGAAGTAGGCCTGCGCGATGTTTCCGAAGATGCCGGCGAAACCGCCCGGCACGCCAGCCTCCTCTTTCGCGTACGAGCACTTCTGCAGCACCTCGCCGACTTCCTGCGTCGGCAGGCCGTTCATCTTCTCGACGCCGATCACGAGCGCGTACTTCGAACGGCCGGCCCGCACGGCGTCGAGAGCCGAATAGACCGCGGCCGATCCCGTCGCGCAGGCGTTTTCGCAGCGCACGGTGGACGCATAGCGCAGCGCGGGAATCGCGTTGAACACGAGCGTGGACGGGAAGTCCTGATAGACGAAGCCGCCGTTGAACGTGCCGACGTGCACCGAATCGATCGAAGCGGCATCGACGCCCGCGTGATCGAGCGCGCCGCGCGCGGCCTCGGCGATCAGGTCCTCGGGCTCGCGTGCATCGAATTTTCCGAACGGCAAATGGTGCCAGCCGATGATGAGAGGTTGCGTATTCATGCTGTCTTCCTGAGGAATCCGTCTATGAAGGGAAAAGCCCGAAGCTAGATTTCGAGCACGCCGGCGGCGATGAAACCGCCGTCGACGGCCAGCGTCTGGCCGGTGACGTAGGACGCGTCATCGGACGCGAGAAACGCGACGGCGCCCGCAATCTCGTCGGGCGTGCCGTAGCGCCCCATCGGCACCTGGCGCAGGTAGTTCTCGCGCGCGACCGGCGAATGCAGCGCCGCGACCATCGGCGTTTCGATCGGCCCGGGCGCGATCGCGTTCGCGGTGATCCCGTGGCGAGCCAGCTCGATCGCCATCTGTCGCGTGAGACCGATGACGGCCGACTTCGACGTGCCGTACGCGGTGCGGCCCGCGCTCGCGCGGATGCCGCTCACCGACGCGATGTTCACGATCCGCCCCCAGCGCCGCTTCATCATCTGCTGCGCCGCGCGCTGGGCGAGCAGCATGGGCCCCGTCACGTTGATCTCCATGACGGCGCGCCAGTGATCGGCGGGATAGCTTTCGAACGGGAACGTCTTCGCGATGCCGGCATTGTTGACGAGCACGTCGCAACGATCGAAGCGTTCGGCGATCTGCGCGAACAGCGCGTCGATCGACGCCGCGCTGCCGACGTCGAGCGGCATCGCGACAGCCTCGAAACCGGACTCGCCGGCGTCTCGGGCAGTGGCCTCGGCGGCTTCGAAATTCAGATCCGCGACGAGGACGGTGAAGCCGTCTTCGGCGAGACGCCGCGCGATCGCGGCGCCGATGCCCATGGCGCTGCCGGTGACGAGCGCGACGCGGCCGGACGCGCTCGCGACGCGCCGCACGGCGGTTTCGGGAACGGGAGTATCGAGCATGAGGGGGCTCCGGGAAGCGGGTCGGTCAGGATTGAGGAGCGGGCGAAACGCAATGCGCGGCGAGCCACGGAACGAACGCGCCGGCGAACGACGTCGCGAGAAGCACGCGGAGGAACGCGGCGCTTCCCGCGAGCGAATCGCGCCGGGGCACGCCCGCCAAACGCGCGTCCGGCAACGAATCGGCCTGAATAAGGGTTGACGGGCGTTCCATGGTTCACCCCAGTTGGCCGGAATACTTTTCGAGCAGCGCCCAAGCCTGCGGGCCGAACTTCTTCTGCCATTCCGCGTAGAACCCGGAGGTCCTCAACTGCTGGCGAAACGCGGCCTTGTCGACTTCGTTGAAGCGCAGTCCGGCGGCCTCGAGCTGCGTGCGCAGCGTGCGATCCAGTTGGGCGACGTCCGCGCGCTGCTTCATGCCGGCATCGTTCACGGCGTTGCGCACGATCGCCTGGAGATCGGCGGGAAGCCGCGCGAACGAGGCCTTGTTGCCGAGAAACCAGAAGCCGTCCCACATGTGGCTCGTCAGCGAGCAGTACTTCTGCACCTCGTAGAGCTTGCCGGTGTAGATGATCGACAGCGGATTCTCCTGCCCGTCCACCACGTGCGTCTGCAGCGCCGAATACACCTCGGCGAAGTTCACGCTCGCGGGCGCCGCGCCGAAGTCCTGGAACATCGACGTCCACAGCGGGCTCGGCGGCACGCGCAGCTTCACGCCCTGCAAATCCTTCGGCTGGGCGACCGGCTTCGATGCCGTCGTGATCTGGCGGAAACCGCCGTCCCAGATGCGCTCGAACGCGAAGATCGAGGTCGCGCCGATCCGGGCCCGCACCCAGGCGCCGAGATCGCCGTCGAGCGCCGGCCACACGCTGCCGTAGTCGCTGAACGCGAAGCCGATGCCGCTGATCTGGGCATCCGGAATGAAGGTGCCGAGAATCAGCGGCGAAAGCGTGAAGAAATCGACGGCGCCCGCGCGCAGTTGCGAGAGCGTGTCGGTGTCACTGCCGAGTGCGTTGTTCGGGAACACCAGAATCTGGACGCGGCCGTTCGACTCCTTGAGCACGCGGGCGGCCATCTCCCTCGCGCGAACGTTCATCGGATGGGTGACGGGCAGATTGTTCGCGTACCGCAGCGTGAATTCGGCCGCGCGGGCCTCGCGCGAGATCACGGAAAACACGGGCGCGGCCGCGACGAGCGAAAGCGAGCGCAGAAACGATCTTCTTTTTGTGGACTGCATAGTTTGTCTCCTGAGCGGCCGGTGTGCCGGCCTTGTGTGATTTTTATCGGCAAACGGGCTGCCGCGGCGGCCTCGCGCGCGCCGTGAGAATCAGGCCACGGGGGCGTCGCGCGGCGAACCGGGCGACCAGACCTCGCAAACCGCCTCGCCCGTGCCGGGCCGGCCGGGCGACAGGGCGGAAGGACGGGGCACCGGGGACGACGCCTGTTCGCGAAGCGCCGCGCCCGCATCGCGAATGTGCGGAATGCCGAGCGACTTCAACTGCCGGTAGAGCGTGGAGCGGCAGATGCCGAGATCCTTCGCGGCGGCCGAGAAATTCCAGCGCGTTCTCGCGAGCACGTCCAGCACGCGCTCGCGCCGGGCGCTGTACACGGCGCGGGTATCGGAAGGGTCGGAGGCGCATGAGGCGCCGAAAGTGCCGAAGGTACCAGTCGCGCCGCGGCGCGGCGTCGAGACTTCGTCATGGTGCGTACGCACGCGCAGCAATTCCTGCGGCAGATCCCCGGCTTCGACGCGCGCGCCGCGCGCCACGGCGCACGCATAACGCAGCGCAGCACGGAGCTGGCGAATGTTGCCGGGCCACGGGCAGGCCAGCAGGCTGGCCCAGGCGTCGGGCGAGAGCGTCATCGCGTGCCCGGCTTCCTCGAAGGCGATCCGCTCGACGAGCGCGCCCAGGTCGCCGCGTTCGCGCAACGGCGGCAGCCGCAGCACGCCGACCGCGATCCGGTAGTAGAGATCGGCGCGAAACGCGCCGGTTTCCACGAGCGCGTCGAGATTCTGGTGCGTCGCACAGATCAGTTGGAAATCGAGGGGAACCGGCTTCGTCGCGCCGAGCGGCGTCACCTCGCGCTCGGACAGCGCGCGCAGCAGCCGCGCCTGCTGGGCCGCGGGCATGTCGCCGATTTCGTCGAGGAGCAGCGTGCCGCCGTGCGCGCCCTGCAGCTTGCCTTTCATGCCCGTCGCCAGCGCGCCGGAAAACGCGCCGCGCGCATAGCCGAACAGTTCGCTTTCGATCAGCGTCTCGGGAATCGACGCGCAATTGAGCGTGACGAGCGGCGCCTGCGGTCGCGAGCCGTACGCATGCAGCGCACGGGCGAGCAACTCCTTGCCCGTGCCGGTCTCGCCGAGTATCAGCACGGGCAGGCCGCGCTCGACGAAACGCCTGCCGCGCGCGAGTACTTCGCGCATCGTGCCGTCCATGTCTCCTTGTTCGTCCAGCCGGGAGGCAAGGTCGCTCCCGCTTTGCCAGGCGTGGACGCAGTGGGCTGCTTTTTGAGCGCTCACGAATGTCTCCGTTCTTGGATCGGCCAACCCGTCTGTCGCCGGCCGGTTTTCTCTCATCGGGCGCACCGTCGCGCAGCTTGTGGCCGGCACGATGCGTCGTTGTCAGTCCAGATTAGGTCGATCCATTAATATTTTCCAATACAATAATCACCACCCTGTAATACCTTTCAGGTATGAGTGTATGGAACTCAGGCATCTGCACTACTTCGTCGTGCTGGCCGAAACGCTGCACTTCGCCCGCGCGGCCGAGCGCCTGCACATCTCGCAGCCGCCGCTGTCGAGGCAGATCGCGCTGCTCGAGGAAGAGCTCGGCGTCGTGCTGCTCCATCGCACGCGGCGCAGCGTCCGGCTCTCGGCCGCGGGCGAGCGTTTCCTGCTCGATGCCCGGGAAATTCTCGCGTCGGTCGAGCGGGCAAGACGCAACGCGTTGACCGCGAGCCTCGGCCACAGCGGCTCGCTTTCCGTCGGCTTCATGTTCGCCACGGCGTACAGCGTGCTGCCGCCCATCACGCGCGCCTACACGTCCGAATTTCCCGGCGTGGACGTCCACCTGACCGAGTCGATTCCGCGCCTGCTGACCCAGGCCGTCCGTGAAGGCAACACGGACGTCGCGATCATGTATCCGCCGGAAGACGCCGAAGGGCTCGAAACGCGCACGGTGTTCCGCGAGCCGCTGGTGGTCGCGCTGCCCGCGGAACACGCGCTGGCGCGGCGCAGCGGCGCGATCGACGCGGCCGAACTGCGCAACGAGTCGTTCCTGATATCGCCGCGCCAGGCGGCGCCGTACATCTACGACTCGATCGTCTCGCACTGCCAGCGGTGCGGATTCACGCCGAAGATTCGCCTCGAGACCAACTATCAGCAGACGATCGTCAATCTCGTCGGCCAGGGGCTCGGCGTCGCGCTCGTGCACCGGTCGATGAAAACGGCCCGCCCGCTGCGCGTGAAGTTCCGGCCGCTCGTCGAGCCGCCGTTCGTCGAGGTGAACGTCACCTGGAACCGCCTCAACCGCAACCCCTGCATCCAGACCTTCGTCGAGCTCGCGCAGCGTAGCGCGGCCGAACTCGCGCCCGGCGCGTGACCGCGCGCGACGCCGCTTGAAACCTCCCGGCATGCGACACCTGTCGCATCGGCACGCGACAGGTGTTGCATATCGCGCGTGCCGGCACACGCCGGACCGATTCACCGAATGGCCGGATCGCCCGCTCAGCGCGGCGATCGCCCGAACCGGGCCGGCATCGGCACCGATCTTGCATGACGGGTCTCGCCCTACCCGGGCTTTCAGCGGAGAACCCACCATGCTTCGAACGACATCCCGACCGGAGGCAACCGCGGCACGAGCGCGGCGGCGTCCGGCGTCGACCGCGAGGTCAACCGCGGGGTCTACCGATCCCGCGCGCCCGTTCGCCCATCCGGGCCGCGCCGCCGCGCCGCGCATTCTCGATGCCGTCACGCCGGGCCGCACGCGCGAGCTGCGCATCGCGCTGCCGCCTGGCGCGAACGTCGGCGCCGCGCTGCACGCGCTGCTCGACGGCTGGCCGCCGTACGCGGGCTGCGGCCGGCTCGTCGGCGGCGCCTTCAGCCAGGTCCAATATCACGTGATGGTGCATGCCGCGCAGGGCGTGAAGCCCTACGTGTACGGACCGCCGATCGTCTGCGCCGGCGAGAGCACGCTGATCGGCGCGGCCATCAACGTCGGCCACCGCGCCGACGGCTCGCGCATCCTGCACGCTCACGGCGGCTTCGTCGACGAGCACGGCCTCCAGCACGGCGGCCACCTCGCGCTCGAACAGACCATCGCCGCCGGCGACGGCGTGCGCGTGCATCTATGCCTGTTCGACGGCGTCGATCTCGTCGTCTCGCCCGATGCCGAAACCACCTTCGACCTGCTGCAACCCGCGAGGAACGCATGAACGGCCCGCTCTCTTCTCGCGCCACGGTCGAAACGGGACGCTACGGGCGTCTCGTCGTCGCGCGCATCAAACCGAACGAGGATCTGGTCGCCTCGCTCGAAGCGCTGTGTGCCGCGCACGCCATCCGGCGCGCGGTGGTGAGGGGCGCCGTCGGCAGCCTGATCGACGCGCAGCTCGCGCGCGGACACGGCGCCGGCGAACAGGACTTCGCCGTCGCCGGTCCCGGCGTCGAAATCCTGACCGTGTCCGGCGAGGTAACGTGTGCCGAAAGCGGCGCGCCGCGCGCCGCGATCAGCGGCATCGTCGCGGACCCGGCCGGGCAGATGCACGCGGGCCGCTTCTGCCGCTACGGCAACCTCTCGTTCATCACGATCGAAGTATCGCTGCAGGAGTGGATCATCGAGCAGACGCTCGAGCGGAGCATCGCCGTCTGAGGGGAGAGTCGTTCCGCGAGTCGTTTCCGTCGATTCGTTTTTCGCGAGCACGACACGCGGTGCGCTCCGCACCCGACGACGCGTAAACGGATTCGCCCGCCGTGCCGGCATGGGCATCGGCGGGCGATACGCGAGGCGACGCTCGCGTCGGCAGCCGGACATTTCGCGGCGCGGCCTTAACGTCGGCGTTCGCCTCGCCCGCCGCCACCGCCACCGCCACGCCCGCCGCCAAAGTGCCCGAAATGTCCGCCGCCGAACCCGCGGAAGCCCAACGCGTGCCGCGCGCCCGCATAGTGCGCATGCGAGAATCCGCCCTCACGGTGCATCGGACGACCCATCGCCCGCTCGCCGAAGGCTCCATGGTGGTAGACGCCCGGGTCGCGATGATGGCTCCCCCAGTTCATGCCCCACGAATGCCAGCCCCATCCGTAGTGGCCGACGAACGCGCCGATCGCGATACCGACGCCGAACGAGATGACGCCGGTCGTAACGACCGCGCCCACGCCGTAAGGCTCGTAGACATACCCCGGATACAGGACCATCGGCACGCCGTACACGACGGCCGGGTTGTAGATCGGCACGTAGACGACGGCCGGCTCCACCGGTTCGATCAGGATCGTCTCGGGCGGCGGCGGAACGATGACCGTCGGGCTGACCGGCACCGCGACGGCCGGTCTGCGCACGACCCGCAACTGCGGAGAAGTCTTCAGGTTGCCGCACTCGTACGCGCGCGTGCGCATGACCTGGATGGCGTTCATCACGTCGGTGGAGTCGTTGGCGTAGGCCCCGCCCAATGCCGTCGTCCACTGGGCGTTGGTCGCCATCTGCTTGAGCACTGCCGGGAACACGGTGAGCGACTTCACGCTCTCGTCCCAGGGCTGCGGGTCCACCGCCGCGCGCAACGCGGCATCTTTCAGGCCGGCGTTCTGGCCCATCCACGCGTTCGCGGCCGCGATCTGGTCCGGGTGAGTCGAGCCGGCCAGCACCTCGGCAACGAGGTTGTCGGGATAAAGGGCGATGGGCGCGACGAGCTGGTAGAGCTGATCCATCGTCATGGGCCGGTAGGCCGCGCTGACGGCCGACGCCACGACGGATTCCGACGCGACCGTGCTCGCCGGCACGGCCGCGCTGGACGCGGCGGACGACGCGGCGGCGGCGCTGCCTGTTCCGTTGTTGGCCTTGTTGCAGCCGGCTAAACCGAGCGTGCCGGCCATGAGGGAAATCGTCAGCAGCGAGCTCAGTCGTCTTTTGTGGGGGATGACGTTATTCATTTTTTGCAACGAATTTGAAGGACGGAACGGAGCGAAAACCGCCCGAAACCGAAGGCTGTGCCACTCTAACGTGCGGTAAGCCGATTCGGTCCGGCTCAAATGTGAGATGTGTAAGGATTTGTTGCCGTCAGGCGCCGAAAGGCCGTCCCACCAAGGGTTTCGGGAGATCGGCCGGGTCTCGTCCGAAGCCTGGGAAGCGAGGGGCGCGCGAGGGCACCACCCCATTTACGGAAGAAGATTCGAAGGCGCCGCGACGGCGGAAACGCCGGACGTTGCATCCGGAGCCCGGCCATGACCCGCTGCTCAGGCGCGCCGGGCACTGACGGCAACGACGAGCCCGATCGTCAGGATCGCGAGACCCATGATCTGGACTGCTGATGGAAGATCGCCGGTCACCGGAATGCCCAGCAAAATCGCCACGCCCGGCGACAGCGCGGGGAACAGCGCCGCCCGGCTGGGGCCGAGATCCTGCACGGCCCGCGAGAACGCAAACAACGCGACGACGCCCGACAGCACGCCCTAGGCGACGATCTGCACGACGAGCACGGTCGGCGGCGCGACGCTGAAAATGCGAAGCCCGTTGCCGGCGAGATAGAGCGGCGTATAGACCGCGGCCGACAACACCGAGACGACGGCGGTCGCGGCAAGCGGCGCGATCCCCCATCGGCGCTGCAGCACCGAGAAGAGCGCCCACATCGAGCCGGCGAGCGCGAATAGCAGATCGCCGATCCACGCGGTCGAACTGCCGCGCAGCAAACCGGGGCCGGCCGTGACCGCCAGCCCCGCCACCACGACGCCGAGGCCGATCAGTCGCCTCGCGCCCGGCCGCTCGCCGACCATCACGGCGGCGAGCAGGATGCTGACGAGCGTGAGCATGCCGAGCTGGATCACGGCCGCGTGAGCCAACGGCGCGTAGCGATAGCCGCTGGCGCTCACGACGATGAAGAGCGGGCCGGCCAGCAAGGCGAGGCACATTCCCTTGCCCCAGCCCACGCCGGCGAGCCGGTGCGGCGAGTGCCCCAGCAGCCAGGGCAGCAGAATCAGGCCAGCAGTCAGATAGCGCAGGAACGCCAGATCAGTCGCGTGCAGACCCGCGCCGATGCCGTAGCGGGAGACGACGAGAAACCCGCCCCAGATCAGCGTGGCCAGCAATCCGAAGGCCAGCCCCTGGCGTCCCTGGCGACGCGCGCCGTCGCGAACGCCTGCGTCGGGGCGAACGACCGTCACGGCATGTCCCCGGCGCCTGCCATGTGCGCGCGAATGAACGCGCCGCTTTCGCCGAGCGCGCGACGGGCGGCGGGCACGACGGTCGGGAACAACTGCCACTGGTGGACCATGCCGGGCCACACCTGCAGCTCGACGGCAACGCCGTCCTCGGCGGCGGCCCGCGCCGTGCGCACGCTGTCGTCGAGCAGGATTTCGCGCTGGCCGACCTGCAGCAGCAGCGGCGGCAATCCGTGCAGATCGGCGAACAGCGGCGACGCGGCCGCGCTGCGCGGGTCGCCGCCGTGCATGTAGACGCGGGTCACGCCGAGCAGGCCGGCGCGGGTCAGCACGGGATCGATGGCGGCGTTCGTCTGCGTGGAGGCGCCCGACGCGGTGAGATCCATGATCGGACTCATCGCGACCATCGACGAGGGCAGCGGCCGATGCGCGTCGCGCAACCGCAACGCCAGCTCGAACACCAGGTTGCCGCCGGCCGACTCGCCGGCGATCGCGATCTTCGAGGCGGGATAGCCCTGCTTGAGCAGCCATTCGTAGCTCGTGACGGCGTCGTCGATCTGGGCCGGATAGACCGCTTCGGGCATGAGCCGGTAGTCGATCAGCAGCACGTCGGCCTGCGCGTCCTTCGCGAGCGTGCCGGCCAGCATCCGATGGCTGTCGCTCGAGCCGCTGTAGAAACCGCCGCCGTGCAGATACAGGATCACGCCTCGCTTGTGGGCGCCGGGCGAATCGACCGGGTCCGGCGAGACCCACTTGCCGGGCACGCCGTCCGCATCGACCTCGCGGATCGCGACGCCGGCCGGCACGACCGGGAATGCCTTCATGAGCTTTTCGAAGGCCGCGCGGCGATCGAGAAAATCGTGCGTGCCGACGAGCGACTGCTGACGCATCGCGACGATGGTCGCGATGCCGTCGCTGGCGGCCGTCGGGGCGCTTTGCGCACGCGCGTCGGCGGCCGTGAACGCAGCCGCAGCGCAGAGGCCGACCGCAAGGCCGAGCACGGAAACGATCTTGTATTTCATATTCAGTATTCCTGTATATTTTCTTTAGAATGCGGATGGCGAACGTCGTGTCGTGCGTTGACGAGGTCCGTGCCGAATACCTGTCGCGAACGGGAATGCGAGGCATGCCGAACCCAGGACCGCTGCGCAGGCAACGGCAGCCGTCCGTTACGCCGGGCGGTCTGCCTTTGGCGGGATCGGCGGTCGACAACCCAGGGAGGGAGTGTGGCGGCGAAACGCGCATCCGGCCAATTCGATCTGGCCGGATGCGCGATAAGTTTCGCTAATCGGCCGCGCCGTCGCCGGCCGGTGCGAGGCCGTTCGTCTGCGCGCGGCGGGCCTCTTCGACGGCCAGCTCGATGAAGTCGAGGACGAGCGGATTGCGCTCGTCCTCGCGAAAAAAGACCTGAACGACCAGCGGATCGAAGCCGTCGACGGGACAGTACACGAGCGAGGCCGGCACCGAGGCGAAGACGTAGGCCGCGCCGAGCAGCGAACCGAGCCCCTGGTCGACGAGGGCGATGCCGACCTGCGACTGCGTCGTCTCGTAGACGAGGTTGGGCTTGACGCCCGCACCGGCGAAGCGCGACAGCACCGAATCGTAGAGCGGCTCGTTGACGGACCGCGCCGGCACGATGAGCCGCTCCCCTTCCAGCTCGTCGATCCGCAGGCGCGCGCGCTGCGCGAACCGGTGATCGCGGCGCATCAGCAGACACCATCCCGAATCGAGCAGGCGCCCGGAGCCGATGCGCCCCCGGCGTCCGGGCTGCTCGACGGGCACGCCGAAGCCGACGTCGATCTCGTCCGCCGCGAGCGCCGTCAGTTGCCGCTTCGCGTTCATCTCATGCCGGACGATGTTGACGTCGGGGTACAGCGCCTGCAGACGGATCAGCGCGGGCGGAACGAACGGCAGGTTCGTGTATTCGACGAGCCCGATCGAGAGCGTATAGGCCCGCCTCTCTCCCGCATCGCGCGCGGCCCTGAGCGCCAGGTTCAGTTGCGCGAACACCGGGTCGATCCCGTCGCGCAGCGCCGCCCCGGCCGGCGTCAACGTGACGCCGCGCGATTCGCGCACGAAGAGCGGCGTGCCGACGAGTTCTTCCAGCCTGGCGATCTGCTGGCTAAGCGCCGGCTGGGTGACGTGGACGGCCTCCGCGGCCCGGCCGAAGTGCAGTTCGCGCGCAAGCGCCGAGAAATAGCGCAACTGCCGCAATTCCAGCGCTTTCAGGGGAGGCGAAGGGGGCGGGTTCATGAGTCGGATTATCGCCTGACGCCGTGCGCATCCGGAAGGCGCGCGGACACGATCGCACGACGGTCCATCGACGCCTGCCGGCGTCCGCCGATGCCCTGTGCGCCGGATTTCGCGCGATTTTCCGGCCGTTTTCCGGCCCTGGAGCGCCCAGCAACGCATCCAGGATTGCGGCTAAACTGTCCGGCATGGACAAGTGCCGTTACTGCGAAAGAATCCGCGACGAATGGGATTGTCACGGGGAAGAATGCCGCAGGGCCATCGCCAAAGCCCTGCGCCGGCAACGCGCGGGATTGCCGATGGTGCCGGACCTCATCCGCAACGAGATTCCGGCCGGCGCCAGCACGCGCGAGGTCATCGCCGTGCTGGCGCGCCAGCGGCTGCGCGCCCGCCGCGGCAACGAGGAGCGGCGGGAGCGTAAGGAAGCCGAAAACGCCGACGAGGACTGATCGACCGGGCCGAAACCCAGGGTCTCGCGCGGTCAGCCGGCGGCCGCCTGCCGCACGGCCGCCGGCCTCGCCACGCGGCAGGCGGCCAGGTCCCAGGCCGCGCAGCCGACGCTCTTGAAGAAGACGGGGCCGGCCGGCTGGGCCTTCCCGAGAATGACGTCGGCAAGCGATGCCACGTCGCGCCAATCCGTCTGCGCGAGAATCAGATCGCCCGCTTCGTGTTTGGCCCCGAGCGGATCGTCGACGACGGCATAGCTGCCGCGCACGGTCGCCGCCGCCACCTCGGCCGCGTCGGGCGTGAAGGCTCCCACGCCGACGACGAGACGCCCAGCGCGAGCCGCCCCGGTATAGACGGGCGTCTTGCTCATGGTGGCGGTGATCACGACGTCGACCGTCTCGGGCACGACGTCGCCTTCGAGCGGCGTCGCCGTCGGCGCGATCGACGCGTAACGCGCGCAGAAATCCGCCGCGCGCTGCGCGGAGCGCCCCTGAATCAGCACCCTGACGCCCGGATGAAGCTGCGCGAGCGCCTGCGCGTGATTGGCGGCCTGCGTGCCCGTGCCGACGATCAGCACCTCGCGCGGCGCGCCGTGCAGCAGGTCGATGCCGAGCATCGTCACGGCGGCCGTGCGGCGGCCCGTCACCGTCGGGCCGTCGAGCACGAACAGCGGCACGCCCGTCACCGAGTCGCAGGCGAGGACCTGGCCGTGGATGGTCGGAATCCCGCGCGCCGCGTTCGAGCGGCAGACGTTCACGAGCTTGTGGATCGCGAGGTCGGCGGCGACCGCCGGCATCGACAGCATCAGGCCGTCGCCCGCGAGCGGCGTCACGAGCCGCTCGGGGCTCGTGACCACGCCGCGCCCGTACTCGACGACGGTCTCGCGCAACGCGCCGACCAGCGCGTCGTAGCCGAGCAGGGCCGCGGTGGCGGCGGCATCGAAAACGGGAAAGCCGGATTGCGAGGTCATGAGGGCACCCTGGAAAGCGGAAAAAGGAACGGAAAACGGCCGGCCCGACGTGGCCTATGTTGTCCCGGCCGTCGGTTCCGTCGCGTTGTCGGAACCCCGAATGTATCTCGCCAATGGTACTACTGCAACCCAGATCGGCAGATCGATAAGTCAAATTGGTTCACATATAATCCCAGAGCAATGCACGCGTCCTGGGGATGAGGACGGCCCGCCCGCCCCGGTTTTCCGCCATCTCTAACGCCCGGGCAAGTCGAATACGTCGTCCGGACCATTCCCGCGTCATGCGGATGCCGCTCGATCTGGGTTATATTTCAACCAATCGTTGGCAGCCGGGTTGGGAGGCGAAAACATGGCGTCCGCGCATCTGGAGCTGGAAAGCGGCTTTCGGCCGCTGCAGATTTACGAGCAGGTCGCGGAAAAAATTCGTGACGAAATCCGCTCGGGCCGTTTCGCGCCCGACGCGCGCCTGCCCTCGGAGCGCGAACTCGCGTCGCTGTTCGGCGTGGGCCGGCCGGCGGTGCGCGAGGCGATCGGCTCGCTGCAAAACGAAGGGCTCGTCTTCACGCGGCGCAATTCCGGCACCTACATCGCGTCGAACGCCCCGGACATCCTCGCGGCCGCTGCCTCGGACGGCGCGGCGCCCGACGCGGACTTCAGCCCGACCGGCACGCTCAACGTTCGCCTCATCCTCGAGCCGGCCATCGTCCGGCTCGCGGCGGCGCGCGCGAAGCGCGACCGCCAGGCCGAGCACTATCTCGCGCAGATGGAGACGATCTCGGACATCTCCGACCTCCACCAGCGCGCGCTCTGGAACGAGAGCGACCGGCTCTTCCACCGCCAGTTGGCCGTGATGACGGGCGACGCGCTCATCATCAAGATCGCCGACGAAGTCGCCAGCACGATGGACCAGCCGCTCTGGAAACGGCTCAAGGACGACGCCATCTACGACGCGGCGCGCATCCGGCTCTACGTTTCGGAGCATCGGCTCATCTACGAGGCCATCGTCGAGGGCAACGCCGACGCCGCCGCGTTCTACGTCGAGCAGCATCTGCGCCGGGTTCGCCGCGATATCGCGCCGCACTGAATGCCGCGCCAGCCGGCCATCGGCCCCATCGAAATCGAATGGTTTTTTTTGAACCAGGTAAGACCCTGGATTTTTGAAATCAGCTTGCGGCGCAACCAATTGGGACGCTAGAGTGGTTTCCTTATCAACCCAATTCGAGGAGTCACGCATGCGCAAATTCGCCCTTGCCCTGACCATGCTGTCGGCCGGCAGTTTCGCTGCCGCCGCCCATGCCCAGGCGGTCGTCACCATCGGCCACTCGGCCCCGCTCACCGGGCCGCAGGCGGCCAACGGCAAGGACAACGAAAACGGCGCGCAGCTCGCCATCGACGAGCTGAACAAGACGGGCGTGACGGTCGCGGGCCAGAAGGTCACGTTCAAGCTGGACTCCGAAGACGACCAGGCCGACCCGAAGGTCGGCGTGCAGGTCGCGCAGAAGCTCTCGGACAGCGGCGTCATCGCCGTGGTCGGCCCGTACAACTCGGGCGTGGCGATTCCGGCCTCGCGCGTCTACAACGCCGCCAACGTGCCGATGCTGCCCGTGGCGTCGAACCCGGACCTGACGAAGCAGGGCTTCAAGAACATCTTCCGCATCGGTGCAAGCGACGAGCAGCTCGGCGGCACGATGGGCGCGTTCGCGGCGAAGACGCTGAAGGCCAAAACGGCCGCCGTCGTCGACGACCGCACCGCCTACGGGCAGGGCGTCGCCGAGCAGTTCATCAAGGTCGCGCAGGCGAACGGCATCCAGATCGTCGACCGCGAGTACACGAACTCCCAGGCCACCGATTTCCTCGGCATCCTCACGACCATCAAGTCGAAGAACCCCGACGTGATCTTCCTCGGCGGCTATGCGGCGCAGGGCGGCCCGATGGCGCGGCAGATGGTCCAGCGCGGCCTGCGCGCGAAACTGCTCGGCGGCGACGGCATCTGCTCGGCCGACATGGGCAAGGTCGCCGGCGACGCGGCTTCGATCGTCTACTGCGCACAGGGCGGCGTCGCGCTCGAACGCACGCCGCAGGGCCGCGAGTTCCTGCGCAAGTACAAGGCCGCCTATCACATCGACACGCAGGTGTACGCGGTCAACTACTACGACGGCGTGAAGATGCTGGCCGACGCGATGGTCAAGGCCGGCACCACGACGGACCGCACGAAGCTCATCGCCCAGCTCGCGAAGGAGCACTACAAGGGCGTGGCCGGCACCTACTCGTTCGACGCGAACGGCGACCTCCAGGGCGCGCCGACCACCGTCTACGTGATCCGCAACGGCCTGCCCGTGCCGTACTCGAACTGATATCTTCCCGCAACCGTCCGGTCCGGACCGCCTCGCCGCCATGAAACTCTCACGCTCGATCTCCACCGTCGAAGTCCACACGGGCGGCGAAGCCTTCCGGATCGTCACGAGCGGCCTGCCGCGCATTCCCGGCGACACCATCGTCAAGCGGCGCGCCTGGCTCAGGGAGAACGCGGACGACATCCGCCGGGCGCTGATGTTCGAGCCGCGCGGCCACGCCGACATGTACGGCGGCTACCTCACGGAGCCCGTCAGCCCCGGCGCGGACTTCGGCATCATCTTCCTGCACAACGAGGGCTACAGCGACCACTGCGGGCACGGCGTGATCGCGCTCTCGACGGCGGCGGTCGAGCTCGGCTGGGTCGAGCGCGTGTCGCCCGAAACGCGCGTGGGCATCGACGCGCCGTGCGGCTTCATCGAGGCCTTCGTGAAGTGGGACGGCGAGCACGCGGGCGACGTCCGCTTCGTCAACGTGCCGTCGTTCATCTGGAAGCGCGACGTCACCGTCGAGACGCCGTCGTTCGGCGCCGTGACGGGCGACATCGCGTTCGGCGGCGCCTTCTATTTCTATACCGACGGCGAGCCGCACGGCCTGCCCGTGCGCGAATCGTCGGTGGAAGCGCTGATCCGTTTCGGCGCCGAGGTGAAGACGGCGGCCAATCGCGCCTTTCCGGTCGTGCATCCGGAGATTCCGGAGATCAACCACATCTACGGCACCATCATCGCCAACGCGCCGCGCCGCCCGGGCTCGACGCAGGCGAACTGCTGCGTCTTCGCGGACCGCGAGGTCGACCGCTCGCCGACCGGCTCCGGCACCGGCGGACGCGTCGCGCAGCTTTACCTGCGCGGGCAGCTCGCGCGGGGCGAGACGATCGTCAACGAGTCGATCATCGGCACCGTGTTCAAGGGGCGCGTGCTCGAGGAAACGACCGTCGGCGAGTTCAGGGCCGTGATCCCCGAGGTCGAGGGCAACGCGTTCATCTGCGGCTTCGCGAACTGGATCATCGACGAGCGCGATCCGCTCGCCTACGGGTTCCTCGTCAGGTAGCGCGGCCGGGCCGCCGGTGGCGAATCGGGCGAGCGCTCGCCCGCCCTCCGCGAGGCCGGCGCGCTCCGCTCAGTCCGTCCCGGCCGGCAACGCAAACGACCGCACGTAGCTCGTGCCGCCCTGCCGCGCGCGATCGACCACGTAAAGCCGCCGGCGCGTCCGGTCGATCGCCACGCCCCGCGCGTCCTGGAAGTCGTCGGCCAGCACGGTCGCGGTGCCGTCCGGCGCGATCCGGCAGAACCCATGGGCGTTGCATTTCGTATAGAGCGCGCCGTCGCCGTCGACGGCCAGCAGGTCCGGCCCGTCCACGCGCGCGTAGCCCGGCCCCGCCGTCGCCGGCTGCGGGGCCGCGAGCAGCGCGTCGAGACTCGCGCGGACGATCGTGCCGCTCGACTGATCGGATACGTAGACCGTGCCGTCCCGCACCGCGAGGCCGACCGGTTTCGCCATTCCGTCGATCAGGACCCGCTCGGTCGCGGCATGTGTCGCGGGATCGTAGGTCACGAGACTGACCCCGCCGCGTTCGGGCTGATTGCCGATCTTGACGAACCAGCTCGACAGCACGCGGCCCGGCCCGATCACGGCGAGCCCGAGCCGGCGGCGGACGGGATCGGTGCCCGTCAGGACGACGGGACGGCCGACTGCCGGAACGTCGACGAGGGCTCCCGAGCGGCCGAACCCGAAGCGCTCGACGAGCAGATCGTCCGGGCCCGCGAACGCGAGCTGGCTCAGGCCGCCCGGCTCGCCGGCCACGGCGGGAATCGCGGCATAGCGCGCGTAGGCCGCGCCGTGGGCGGACCAGAGAACGGCGCTGCCGCGGTCGTCCGTCACGAAGACCGCCCCGTCCCGGGCGCGCACCGCGATGCCGTTGGGCCGCGCATCGACGGCGACGCGCGGCGGCACGACGTCCTGCGCCCGGCCCGGCGACACGCATCCGGCCAGCGCCGTCAGGCAGAGCGCGACGGTCAGCGAGGCGGCGACGGCGGCGCCCCGGCCACGGCGGCATATTTTCGGCATCGGCATACCGGCTCCTTCGCAAATACGGACGGGTGCGGGGCGCGGACGTTGGCGATCGCCCGCCGAAATAGACAGACGGACATATTGAACGGCAATCCGGCGGCCCGCCGGCCCGGCGACGTTTCCCCCAGACCGCGTAAGGACAATGTTGCATCGCACGATACCGGCCCTGTATAGTGCGCGCAGATCGCTCGCCCCAGGGCGCGCGACGTAAGCGTTAACGTCAACCAACGCATGGGTCCGAAGCCGGCGAGCGGCTTCGCCAACCATGCGACACGTCCATGACCGACAACGCTCCCCGCGCCGCACAATCCTCCCCCGTTTCCGTTCCCCCGTCCGTCGCATCCGCCAGCCCGGTCCATACCGGCGCGGTGATGTTCGGCCTCGCGCTCGGCACCTTCGGCATCGGCACCGGCGAATTCTCGATCATGGGCCTTTTGCCCAACGTCGCCCACGGGCTCAGGATCTCCGTCCCGCAGGCGGGCGACCTGATCGGCGCCTACGCGCTCGGCGTCGTGGTCGGCGCGCCGCTCTTCGCGATTCTCGTCTCGCGCCTCTCGCGCCGCGGGCAATTGCTGTTGCTCCTGAGCTGGTTCGCGCTCGGCAACCTGGCCAGCATGCTCGCGCCGAACTACGCGACGCTGCTGCTGTTTCGCTTCCTGAGCGGCTTTCCGCACGGCGCCTATTTCGGGGCGGCGGCGCTCCTCGCGGCCTCGCTCGCCCAGCCGCACCAGCGCGGCGAGGCAGTCGGCCGGGTCATTCTGGGCCTGACCATCGCGTCGCTGTTCGGCAATCCGCTCGCGACCTGGCTCGGCCAGGAGATGAACTGGCGCTATGCGTTCGGCAGCGTGGCGGCCATCGCCGTCGCGACGCTCGTCTGGCTCCATATCTTCCTGCCGCGCCGCGACGACCATTCGGCCAGCAGCCCGATGCGCGAGCTCGGCGCGCTCGGCAACGCGCGCGTGTGGCTCACGCTCGGCATCGGCGCGATCGGGTTCGGCGGCATGTTCGCCGTCATCAGCTACGTCGCGCCCGTGCTCACCACGCTGGCGCAGATGCCGCCGGCCTGGCTGCCGTTCGCGCTGGCGGCCTTCGGCGGCGGCATGATCGCCGGCAACCTCGCGGGCGGCTGGGCGGCCGACCGCGCGCTGATGCCGTCGATCGGCGCGATCCTCGTCTGGGACATCCTCGTGCTGCTCGTCTTCCCGTTCTCGCTGAACCACGTGCTGACGGCCTTCGTGGGCACGTTCCTGATCGGCAGCAACATGGCGCTCGTCGCGCCGCTGCAACTGCGGCTGATGGACGTGGCCGCCGACGCCCAGACGCTGGCCGCCTCGCTGAACCACTCGGCGTTCAACCTCGCGAACGCGCTGGGTGCCTTCCTCGGCGGCTGGGTGATTTCGAGCCGCCACGGCCTGCAGGACACGGCCTACTTCGGGGCGCTGCTGCCGCTCGGCGGTCTGCTGCTGTTCGCGTATGCGTATCTGCACGAGAGGCGCGTGCACGCCCGCCGCGCTGCCTAGCCCTGAGCAAGGTCCGGGACGAGCGAGTCCGGCGACGGGCCGACGAACGGGCAGGAAAGGTTCCACTCAGACCGGCGGCGCTACCGCCGCCCCTTGCGCCCGGCCGGTAGAGCCCCGGACCGGACCGGCGCTCAGGCGCCCGACGGCAACGAAAAAACGACCCGCAGATAGAGGCAGCCGCGCTGCCCCGACGCGTCGCCGAGCGCCGCTCCGGGCAGGCTCAGCCATTTGCCGGGCGGACAGTTCGGCGGAATGTCGACCGAAAGACGCCGGCCGAGCACTTCGACCTCGCACGGGCCGCCGAGCGCGGCGGTCTGGCAGTCGACGTGCAGGTCCCCCATCAGGCTGAAGCCGAAGCGAAACCAGCCCGGCGGACAGGCGATGCTGACGCTGAAGATGGCGTCGCCCCGCGGGCCGCCGCTCCAGCCGAGGACGCCCTCGCCCTTCACCACGAGCGTCTGGCCATCCCAGGTTCCCGCCGGCACCGGCACGGCGACGCGGCGGCAATAGCAGCGCGTCCCGGTCTGCCGGCAGGCTCCGCAGGCCCGGCGTTGCGCGACCGCGCCCGCGCCGTCGCAGGCGCGGCAGGCCTCGCCGCCGCGGCGCGTGCCGCGGCCGCCGCAACGCTCGCAAACCCCGAAGGTCACGCGGGCGCTCGCGCCCTTGCAGACGCCGCACGGTTCGGTGACGAAGAAGCTGGCCATGACCTCGCCGCCGGCGAGCGCGATCTCGAGCGGCACGCCGAGCACGCGCCGCAGGTTCGCGCCCGGCACATCCGTCGGGCGGACCTCGGGCGGCGCGGCCGGCCGGCGCGCGACGCCGTCGTCCACGACCTGTTCGTCGACGCCGTCGTCCCGCGCGGCCGACAGCGCGTCGAAGGCCTTGCGGATCTTCCTGAATTCATGCCCTGCGGCGACCTCGTTGCCGGGATTGCGGTCGGGGTGCCACTTCATCGCGAGGCGCCGGTACGCCTTGACGATTTCGCCTCGCGTCGCGTTCCGGGCAATGCCGAGTGTCGAGTAGTAGTTCCACATTTCAATGGATGCCTAATACCTGCATTGAGCTGCCATTCTGGCCTGGTCGAGCACGGGGCGGTAGCGCGAACAGGAACGTTTTCGCCCCCCAGATTGCCGGACGGGGCGCGACCCCGGCAACAAGATGAGTAAATCTTGTTTATATATTCAATATATTCATTAGATTGCTTCGGGCATATCAACCTCAAAACTCCATCGTTTGATTTGGCTTTCCGACAGGCTATCCTCACCCCTCCCTTATTCTCCCCCCGCTTTTTTCATGACGATGCTGGCCACCTTGTCCGCCGCCTTTTCCAGATCGCGAAAAGCATTGCTCGCCGTCAGCCTCGTGCTCGCGGCGGCCCCCACCGCCTGGGCCGACACGACGCTGCTGAACGT
The DNA here is from genome assembly GCF_002870125.1 of Burkholderia sp. WAC0059. Lineage (GTDB taxonomy): Bacteria > Pseudomonadota > Gammaproteobacteria > Burkholderiales > Burkholderiaceae > Paraburkholderia. The sequence goes on along the minus strand of NZ_PNEO01000016.1, from coordinate 109,365 downwards.
GTCCTACGATCCGACCCGGGAACTGTACGCCGCCTACGACAAGCTGTTCTCGGCCTGGTACAAGCAGACGACGGGCACGGCCGTCACCGTGCGCACCACGAACGGCGGCTCGGGCGCCCAGGCGCGCCAGGTGCTTAACGGCCAGCAGGCTGACGTGGTCACGCTCGGCATCGCCTCGGACATCGACGCGCTCGCGAGCCACAACCTGCTGCGCAAGGACTGGCAGAAGCAGTTGCCCGACAACAGCACGCCCTACACGTCGACCATCGTGTTCCTCGTGCGCGCCGGCAACCCCAAGGGCATCCACGACTGGAACGACCTCGTGCGGCCCGGCGTCGGCGTCGTGACGCCGAACCCGAAAACCTCGAGCGGCGCGCGCTGGAACTACTTGGCCGCCTGGGCCTACGCGATGCGCCAGCCCGGCGGGAACGAGGCCAAGGCCGAGGCCTTCGAGAAGGCGCTGTATCACAACGTGAAGGTGCTCGATTCGGGCGCGCGCGGCGCGACCAACTCGTTCGTCGAGCGCGGCATCGGCGACGTGCTCGTGGCCTGGGAAGACGACGCGCTCCTGACCGTCAACAAGCTCGCGCCGGGCAAGTTCCAGATCATCGTGCCGTCCATCAGCATCCGCTGCGAGCCGCCCGTCGCCGTCGTCGACTCGGTGGTGGACCGGCGCGGCACGCGCGCGGCGGCCGAGGCCTACCTGAAGCATCTCTACTCGCCCGAAGCCCAGGCGCTCGTGGCGCAGAACTACTACCGCCCGTCGGACCCGACCGTGGCGGCGAAGTACGCGAAGGAATTTCCGGCCGTCAAGCTCATCAACATCGACGACCCCATGTTCGGCGGCTGGCATGACGCCCAGGTGAAGCACTTCGCCGACGGCGGCATCTTCGACCAGATCTTCCAGCCCAACTGACGACGCGCGCAACGCGCGCCCCGTCCGCGTTGCGCTTCCCCGACTTTTCGCATGTCCGCCGCTCTCGCCCGATTCCGCAGACGAAGCCCGTTGCCGGGCTTCGGGCTCTCGCTCGGCTACTCGACGCTCTACCTGAGCCTGATCGTCCTGATCCCGTTCGCCGTGATGCTCGCGCGCGCGTCGAGCTCGGGCTGGGCGGCGTTCGCGGCGGCGGTCTGGACGCCGCGCCTGCTGGCCTCCTACCGGCTCACGTTCGGCGCCTCGCTGCTCGCGGCCATCATCAACTCGGGGCTCGGCTTTCTCGTCGCGTGGATGCTCGCGCGCTACCGCTTTCCGGGCCGCCGCCTGCTCGACGCGCTGATCGACCTGCCGTTCGCGCTGCCGACCTCGGTGGCCGGCATCACGCTCGCGTTCATCTTCGGCCCGAACGGCTGGATCGGCCGGTGGTTCAACGCGTACGGCATCGGTCTCGCGTTCAACGCCTGCGGCATCGTGATCGCGCTCGTCTTCGTCGGCCTGCCGTTCGTGGTCCGCACGCTGCAGCCCGTCATCGAGGAACTCGGGACCGAGGAAGAGGAGGCCGCGGGCCTGCTCGGCGCGTCGCGCGGCCTCACGTTCCGGCACGTCATCTGGCCGGCGCTGCGCCCCGCCCTGCTGACGGGCTTCGGCCTCGCCTTCGCGCGCGGCGTCGGCGAATACGGCTCGGTCATCTTCATCGCGGGCAACCGGCCGTTCGTCTCCGAAATCACCTCGCTGCTCGTGATCACGAAACTCGAACAGTTCGACTTCACGGGCGCCGCGTCGATCGCCGTGGTCATGCTGGCCGTCTCGTTCCTCGTGCTCTTCTCGCTGAACCTCGCGCAGAAGTTCATGCTGCCCCGCTCGTCCGGAGGCGCCCAGCGATGAAGCCCGCCGCCCCGACCGAAACCCGGCCGCTCGTGCAGGAAAACGGCCGCGCGCATCCGCGCTCGCTCGTCGAACAGCTCACGACCGAACGTCCCGCGACCCGCCGCATCATCATCGCCGTCGGCGTCGCGTTTCTCGGCATCTTCCTCGTCCTGCCGCTCGTCGCGATCTTCTGGGCCGCGTTCGGCTCGGGCATATCGGGTTACTTCGCGGCGCTGAGCGACCCCGACGCCCTCTCGGCGATCGAGCTCACCGTCATCGTCGCGCTCATCTCCGTGCCGCTGAACACCGTGTTCGGGTTCGCGGTGGCGTGGGCCGTCGCCCGCTTCGACTTCTACGGCAAGAGCCTGCTCAAGACGCTGATCGACCTGCCGTTCTCGGTCTCGCCCGTCATCGCGGGGTTGCTGTTCATGCTGGCGTTCGGCGCCCAGGGGCCGCTGTGGCCGTGGCTCCAGGCCCATCACATCGACATCGTCTTCGCGCTGCCGGGGCTCGTGCTCGCGACGACGTTCGTCACGTTCTCGTTCGTCGCGCGCGAGCTGATTCCGCTGATGGAAGCGCAGGGCAGCGACGAGGAAGAAGCCGCCGTCGTGCTCGGCGCGTCGGGCTGGCAGATGTTCTGGCGCGTCACGCTGCCCCGCGTTCGCTGGGGCCTCCTGTACGGCATCACGATCACGAACGCGCGCGCGATGGGCGAGTTCGGCGCCGTGTCGGTCGTCTCGGGACACGTGCCGGGCGTGACCAACACGCTGCCGCTCTACGTCGAGGTCATGTACGACGACTACAACTTCGCGGGCGCGTTTGCGGCCGCATCGCTGCTCGCGATCGTGGCGATGGCGACGCTGGCCCTGAAGGGCGCGTTCGAACGCAAGCTGCGGCACTGACCGTCCGCCTCGCGCCCGGATGCCGCAGCGCCCGCTATCGCGGGCTGTGATAGAAAGACGGCTCTGCGTCCCTCTATCCCCCTCGCCCATGTTCTCCGCTCCGACCGCCGCATTGCTCGCCCTCGGCATTGCCGTCGTGCTCGTCACGCCGGGCCCCACCAACACGCTGCTCGCGGCCGCCGGATTGCGCCAGGGCCTGCGTCGCTCGATCCCGCTGACGGGCGCCGAACTTGCCGGCTATCTCGCGTCGATTTCGGTGTGGGGCCTGTTCCTCGCGCGGCTTGCGCACACGCTGCCGTGGCTGCCGCCCGTCGTGCGCATCGCGAGCAGCGTCTACATCGCCTGGCTCGCGCTGCGCATGTGGCGCACGTCGGCCCCGGCCGCCACGCCGCAACCGGGCATCGGCGCGCGCGCGCTGTTCGTCGCGACGCTGCTGAACCCGAAGGCCATCCTGTTCGCGAGCGCGATCTTTCCGGCCGCCGCGTTCGCGGGCCTGCCGGCCTATGTCGAGGCGATGGTGATCTTCGCGGCCCTGCTCGTGCCGATCGGTCTGCTGTGGATTGCGTTCGGCTCGCAGCTCGGCAGCGGCAGGCTCGCATGGCTCGACCCGTCGCGCGTCCAGCGCGGCGCATCGGTCGTGCTGGGCCTCTTCTCGCTGTCGCTGGCGTGGACGGTCTTTCGCCTGGCCTTGTGAGGCACCGGGCGGCGCGACGGCCGCCCGATAGAAAGCAGCCGGGCGAACTCGGCCGCGAAAAAACTCTGCCTTGAATCCCGACCCGCCTGCTTCAGTTCGAAGCCGTGATCGTGAAGTCGCGCGAGAGCGGCGACGGGCTGCCAGGACCGAACCACCGGTTGAAGATCTGCTTCGCCTGCCCGTTCTGCTCGGACGAGACGAGCGTCGCATCGACGACCTTCAGCAGGTTCGTCTCGCCCTTGGGCACCGCGATGCCGTACTTCTCGGTCGTGATGCGGAACGGCGCGATCTCGTAGTTCGCCTTGTCGGGCACGTTGCCGAGCAGGCCCGCCAGAATCGCGCCGTCCTGCGTGATCGTCTGCACGTTGCCGTTGCGCAGCGCCGTGAAGGCGAGCGGGATGTCGTCATAGGCCACGACGCTCGCCTGCGGGTAGCGATCGCGCACCGTGGCTTCCTCGGTCGTCCCCTTCACGGCGCCGACGCGCAGCGTCGCGAGCTGGCCCTCGGACGTGAGGACGCCCTTCTTCGACAGAAACTGCTGGCCCGTGACGAAGTACGGCGTGCTGAAGTCGACGACTTTGGCCCGGTCGTCGGTGATCGTCATCGCGGCCACGATCAGATCGACCTTGCCCGAGGTCAGGAGCGGAATGCGGTTGGCGGGGTTGGTCGCGGTCAGCTCGAGCTTCACGCCGAGCCGCTTCGCGATGAGCCGGGCGAAATCCACGTCGTAGCCGACGATCGTTTTGGCGCCGGTGTCCACCGAGCCGAACGGCGGATTGCTGTCGAATACCCCGACGCGCAGCACCCCTGCCTTCTTGATGTCGTCGAGCCGGTCGGCGTGCGCGACGCCCGACAGGAGGAAGAAGGAAGCCGTCGCGAACGAGAGGAGCCTGAGTAGTTTCGTCATGTTGATCGTTTTTCCGTTTTAGTGATGAAGCGCAGCGCGTCCGGCAACCGCGCCGGACTGCGGCCACGATAGGAAAAAACGTCGCCAGGGTGAACCAACTTATTCCCATAAGAACATCACCGGCCCCGGCGCAAGCTTTGCCGCGCACCGGCAGATAACAATTTTGTAATCCCGAAGTCACCCCGGGGTCAGTGCGAAGCCGCCAGACTGCCAACCTGTCATACCGCCGCGACGCACGCTCCAGGCGGTCCGCCCGCACTGCCTCCGGGGATTCAGCCATGTGGATTGTCAGGCTCGCGCTACGGCGTCCTTATACCTTCATCGTTCTCGCCATCCTGATCTTCATTGCCGGTCCGCTCGCGATCCTGCGCACGCCGACCGACATCTTCCCGAACATCGACATCCCCGTGGTCAGCATCGTCTGGTCCTACAACGGGTTCTCGGCCGAGGACATGGCGCACCGGATCACGTCGATCTACGAGCGCGCGCTCACCTCCGACGTCGACGACATCGAGCACATCGAATCGCAGTCGCTCAACGGCGTGGCGGTCGTGAAGGTCTTCTTCCACCAGGGCGCCGACATCAACCGTGCGATCGCCGAGGCCACGAGCAACTCCGAGTCGCTGCTGCACATCCTGCCGCCCGGCACGCTGCCGCCGAACATCATCACCTACAACGCCTCGACGGTGCCGATCCTGCAGCTCGGCCTCTCGAGCGACACGCTGCCCGAGCAGCAGCTCTACGACCTCGGCAACAGCTTCATCCGCACGCAGCTCGCCACGGTGCAGGGCGCGTCCGTGCCGCTGCCGTTCGGCGGCAAGATCCGCCAGATCATGGTCGACATCGACCCGCGCAAGCTGCAGGCCAGGGGGCTCTCGCCGCTCGACGTCGTCGATGCCGTCAACGCGCAGAACCTGGTCCTGCCGGGGGGCACCGCGAAGATCGGCACGCGCGAATACAACGTGCAGATGAACGGCAGCACGCAGACCGTCGAGGCGCTGAACGATCTGCCCATCAAGACGGTCGACGGCTCGGTGGTCTACGTGCGCGACGTCGCCCACGTGCGCGACGGCTACGCCCCGCAGACCAACATCGTGCGCAGCAACGGCAAGCGCGCCGCGCTGCTCACGATCGAGAAGTCCGGCGACGCCTCGACGCTCTCGATCATCAGCCAGGTGAAAGCCATGCTGCCGCACATCGCGGCGGGGTTGCCGGCGGCGCTCAAGATCACGCCGCTCGGCGACCAGTCGGTGTTCGTCGCCTCGGCGATCGCGGGCGTGGTGCGCGAGGCCGTCATCGCGGCCTGCCTCACCGCGCTCATGATCCTGCTGTTCCTCGGTAGCTGGCGCGCCACGCTCATCATCGCCGTCTCGATTCCGCTCGCGGTGCTGACCTCGATGACGGCGCTCGCCGCGCTCGGCCAGACCATCAACATCATGACGCTCGGCGGGCTCGCGCTCGCGGTCGGCATTCTCGTCGACGACGCGACCGTCGCCATCGAGAACATCACCCATCACCTCGAGAACGGCGAGCCGCTCGAGGACGCCATCCTGAACGGCTCGGGCGAGATCGCGGTACCCACCTTCGTCTCGACGCTGTCGATCTGCATCGTGTTCGTGCCGATGTTCCTGCTCTCCGGCGTCGCGCGCTATCTGTTCGTGCCGATGGCCGAGGCCGTGATCTTCGCGATGTGCGCGTCGTACTTCTTCTCGCGCACGCTCGTGCCGACGCTCGCCATGTACCTGATGCGCGCCCAGCGGCGCGGCACGCCCGCGGGCCGCGGCGTGCTCGCGCGGCTCGCGCGCTTCCAGGCCGGTTTCGAGCGCCGCTTCGAACAGTTGCGCCTGAACTACCGCGCGCTGCTCGAATGGGCCATCGCGCACCGCCGCCGTTTCCTGCCGGCCTTCGTGCTCGCCTGCTTCGCGTCGCTCACGCTGCTCGCGTTCACCGGCCGCGACTTCTTCCCGGCGGTCGACACGGGCGAAATCCGCCTGCACCTGCGCGCGCCGACCGGCACGCGCATCGAGCAGACTGCGCGCATCACCGACGAGGTCGAGGCGAAGATCCGCACCGTCATCCCGCAGTCCGAGCAAGGCTCGGTGCTCGACAACATCGGCATGCCGGTGAGCGGCATCAACCTGACCTACGACTCGTCGGACCCGATCGGCACCGAGGACGCCGACATCATGATCACGCTGAAGCCGGGCCACCGCCCGACCGCGCAGTACGTCGCGACGCTGCGCAACGTGCTCGCGAAATCGTTCCCGGGCGTGACCTTCGCGTTCCTGCCGGCCGACATCGTGAGCCAGATCCTCAACTTCGGCCTGCCCGCGCCCATCGACGTGCAGATCGTCGGCAACAGGCTCGCCGCGAACCGCGTGGTGGCCGACGCGCTGCTCGCGAAGCTGCGCGGCGTGCGCGGGCTCGTCGACGCGCGCATCCAGCAGCCCGGCGACGAGCCGGCCATCAACGTCGACGTCGACCGCACGAAGGCGATTCAGGCCGGGCTCACGCAGCGCCAGGTCTCGCAGAACATGCTGATCGCGCTTTCGGGCAGTTCGCAGACGACGCCGAACTTCTGGCTCGATCCGCGCAACGGCGTGAGCTATCCGCTCATGGTGCAGACGCCCCAGTACGACATCGATTCTCTGCAGGCGCTCGCCAACGTGCCGCTCACGACGAACGACGCGACCACGGCCCGCACGCCCGCGGGCGGCCCGGCGGCCGGCGCCGCGGCGCAGAACCTGCTCGGCACGCTCGGCACGTTCTCGCGCGGCACGCAGCAGGCCGTCATCTCGCACTACAACGTGCAGCCCGTGCTCGACATCTTCGCCTCGGTGCAGGGGCGCGACCTCGGCAGCGTCGCGAACGACGTGACGCGCATCGTGAACGCCGAGCGCGCGCAGTTGCCGCCGGGCTCGTCGATCGTGATCCGCGGGCAGGTGCAAGCCATGCACGACTCGTTCGCGGGGCTGCTCTCCGGGCTCGTGTTCGCCGTCGGGCTCGTTTATCTGCTGATGGTCGTGAACTTCCAGTCGTGGCTCGACCCGCTCGTCATCGTGAGCGGCCTGCCGGCCTCGCTCGCGGGCATCGCCTGGATGCTGTTCGCCACCGACACGACGCTCTCCGTGCCGGCGCTGACGGGCACGATCCTGTGTATCGGCATCGCGACGGCGAACAGCATTCTCGTCGTCAATACGGCTCGCGAAACGCTGCGCCGCGGCGTGCCGCCGCTTCAGGCCGCGCTCGAAGCCGGCTTCAGCCGCTTCCGCCCGGTGCTGATGACGGCGCTCGCCATGCTGATCGGCATGCTGCCGATGGCGCTCGGCCTCGGCGATGGCGGCGAGCAGAACGCGCCGCTCGGCCGCGCCGTGATCGGCGGCCTCGCGCTCGGCACCGTCTCGACGCTGATCTTCGTGCCGGTCGTCTTCGGCATGGTGCACGCGTGGCTCGAGAAGCGCGGCGCACGCCGCCGCGCCGCGCTGCCGCCGCCCGGCCCCGATGCGTCCGATGCGTCCGATGCCTCTTCCGCCACGCCCGATGCGCCGCCCGCCGCGCACTGACCGCGCGGCGCCCCTCGATGCAAGCCGAACCCCGATCCCACTTCGCCGACACCTCATCATGAACGACTTCAACGAACGGTCCCAGCCGGCGTCCACCGAAGCCGGCCCCTCCTCCGCCCCGCCGCAGCGCCCCGGCGCGCCGGGCGGCAACGGACGGCGCAAGGCCGCGTTCGCGCTCGTCGCGCTCGCCGCCGCACTGCTCGCCGTCGGCATCGTGCCGCGCATCCGGGCGAGCGAGGCGCTCACCGCGCAACGCGCCGCGCAGGGCACGCTGACCGTGTCGGTCGTGCGCCCGAGCCCCGCGCCGGCCGACCAGGACCTCGTGCTGCCGGGCGCCGCCATGCCGTTCGCGGACGCGTCGATCTACGCGCGCACGAGCGGCTACATCTCGCGCTGGAACACCGACATCGGCGCGCACGTGAAGGCCGGGCAACTGCTCGCGCTGATCGCCGCGCCCGACCTCGACGCGCAGTTGCGCCAGGCGCGTGCCGACGAGGCCGTCGCGCAGGCCAACTTCGACTACGCGAAAGTCACGGCGCAACGCTGGCAGGCGATGCTGAAAACGCAGTCGGTCGCGCAGCAGGACGCCGACACGAAGGCGAACGACATGGAAGCGAAGCGCGCGATGCTCGCGGCGGCGCAGGCCAACGTCGCGCACCTCGCCGAGCTCGTCTCCTACGAGCGCGTCACGGCGCCGTTCGACGGCGTCGTGACCGCGCGCAACGTCGACGTCGGCGCGCTCGTCACGGCGGGCGGCACGCCCGGCACTCCGGGCCTCTCGGGCGAGCTGTTCCACGTCGAGCAGGTCGACGCGCTGCGCGTGTTCGTCGACGTGCCGCAGGACAGCGCCGCCGACGTCACGACGGGCACGCCGGTCTACCTGAGCACGCAGCAGTATCCGGGACGGCGTTTCGCGGCCCGCGTCGCGCGCAGCGCCGGCGTCATCGATCCGGCGAGCCGCACGCTGCGCGTCGAGGTCGACGTCGACAACCGCGACGGCGCGCTGATGCCGGGCGGCTACGTCGAGGCCCATCTGCTGCTGCACTCGGCGACGCCCGCGCTCGAATTGCCCGTGAGCGCGCTGCTGTTCCGGCCTTCGGGCGTGACCGTGGCCGTCGTCGGCCCGGACGGCAAGACCGCGCTGAAGACCGTGCACATCGGCCGCGACTTCGGCACGCGCGTCGAGATTACCGACGGCCTGTCCCCGACCGACCGCGTGATCGACAACCCCGGCGACGCCATCACGGCCGGCGAGCCCGTGTCGATCGCCGCGGCCGCCGCTGCGGCGCCGGCGGCAACGCCGTCCCACCGTTCCTGAGGCCGCGCGTCGAGAGGATGCCACGATGTCCCCCCTGCCCCTGAATCGACTGATCCCGCCGTTCGCGCGCCGCGCGCTGCCGTCCGGCGTCGTCTGTGCGCTCACCTGCGCGCTCGCCGCCTGCTCGACGCTGCCGCCCTACTCGCGCCCGGGCGTCGACGTGCCGGCCCGCTACGCGGGCGCGCCGGCCGGCCAACCGGGCTGGAGCGTCGCCGCGCCTGCCGACGCGACGCCGCGCGGCCCCTGGTGGACCGTGTTCGGCGACGCCCGGCTCGACGCGCTCGAAGCGCGCGTCGACGTGTCGAACCAGACCGTCCTGAAAGCCGTCGCGAACCTCGAGGCGGCGCGCGCGATGGTCGACTACCAGCGCGCGGGCTTCCTGCCGACCGTGAGCGCGGGGCTCGCGCAAAACCGCTACCGGACCTCGCAGAACAAGCTCGGCTCGTCGCTCGCGGGCAAGACCGTGCCCGACTACTCGGTGGGGCTCGGCGCAAGCTGGGAACCCGACGTGTTCGGCCGCATCCGCGACGAGGTCGCCAACGCAAAGGCCAATGCCGAGGCAAGCGCCGCCGACCTCCAGGCCGTGAAGCTCTCGATGAGCGCGCAGCTCGCGCTCGACTACTTCGACCTGCGCTCGCTCGACGCGCAAAAGCGGTTGCTCGACGACACGGTGCGCGCTTATGCCGACGCGCTGCGCCTGCTCCGGCAGCAGTTGAAGAACGGCGCGATCGACGCGTCCGCCGTCGCCGACGCGCAGGCCCAGCTCGACAACACGCTGACCCAGGACAGCGACATCGACGTATTCCGCGCCCAGTTGCAGCACGCGATCGCCACGCTGATCGGCACGCCCGCCTCGAGCTTCTCGCTGCCGCCCGACCCGCGCCCGCTCGCGGTGCCGGCGCTCCCCGCCGGCCTGCCCTCGGCGCTGCTCGAACGGCGGCCCGATATTGCTGCGGCGGAACGCCGGGTCGCCGCCGCAAACGCGCAGATCGGCGAGGCCCGCGCGGCGTTCTTCCCCGATCTGACGCTGAGCGCCACGGCCGGGTTCGAAAGCTCGTTCTTCTCGCCGTGGCTCACGGCGCCGAGCCTCTTCTGGGCGCTCGGTCCGCAGCTCGTCGGCACGCTGTTCGACGGCGGCCAGCGCAGCGCGACGCTACACGCGGCAAAAGCGCAGTACAGCGGCACGGTCGCCGACTATCGGCAGACCGTGCTCGTCGCGTTCCAGCAGGTGGAAGACAACCTCTCGGCGCTCGGCACGCTCGCCGACGAAGCGCAGAGCGAGGCGCGCGCGACCTCGGCCGCCGATCTCGCGCTGCGCCTGACGACGAACCGCTACGACGCCGGCGCGGTCAGCTATCTCGACGTCGTCGCCGCGCAGACGATCGCGCTCACGGACGAACGCACCGCCGAGCAGATCGCCGGCCGGCGCATGGACGCGAGCGTGCAGTTGCTCGAGGCGCTCGGCGGCTCGTGGTGGCTGGCCAACCAGCGCGCGACGGCAACCGGCGCGGCCGGACAACCGTCGGGAAAAACCGCGCCGGCCGGCTCGACGGCGAAAGCCCCGGCGGCATCCGCCGCCGGCCTCACGTCGCCGCGGGAACCGGACGGCCGCCCGGGAACGACAGGATGAAGCGCGTGCCGGTTTCGTCGCTCTCGGCGCGCGCCGTGCCGCCGTGCAGCTCCATCACCATGCGCACGATGGCGAGGCCGAGCCCGGCCGGGCTGCCCGAGCCGGGCGCGTCGCGCGAACTCGTGCGCGACGGGTCGACGCGATAGAAGCGGTCGAAGATGCGCTCCAGATGGGCTTCGTCGATGCGCGAGCCCGGGTTCGCCACGACGACGTCGAAGCGCTCGCCGCGCGAGCAGGCCTGCAGCTTGATGACGCCGCCGCGCGGCGTATGGCGCAGCGCGTTGGCGAGCAGGTTGCTCACGGCGCGGCGGAACAGCTCGAGGTCGGCGCTCAGGCTGCCGCCGCCCGTCACGCGCAGCGCGAGGCCCGCCTCGTCGGCGAGCCCCTCGAAATAGCCGGCGATGCGCTGCAGCTCCTCGTGCGTGTCGATCTCCCGCATGTTCGTCACGAACTGAGGATGCTCGGCGCGCGCGAGAAACAGCACGTTCTCGATCATGCGCGAAAGCCGTTCGGCTTCTTCGAGATTCGAGGCGAGCAGCGCCTGGTATTCGTCGACCGAGCGCGGGCGGGCCAGCACGACCTCGGTGGCGCCGCGGATGTTGGCGAGCGGCGTGCGCATGTCGTGCGCGAGATCGGCCGTGAACTGCGACAGATGCTGGAACCCGGACTGCAGGCGCGCCAGCATCGCGTTGAGCGCGGTCACGAGCCGCTCGAGCTCGCGCGGCACGCGCGCGAGTTCGATGCGGGTGTCGAGCCGGTTGACCGTCACCTGCCCGGCGTGCGCCGCGATATCGCGCAGCGGCCGCAGCACGGCGCGGATCAGCAGGTAGCTGAGCAGCATCGTGAACAGCGCGCCGACCGTGCCCGCCAGCTCGAGCTTGTCGCGATAGCGGTCGAGCAGCAGCCAGCGGTCGTGCATGTTGCGCGAGATCGAGATGGTGACGGCCTCGCCATCGCCCAGCAGCGCGCCGACCGTCACGTTGTGGATCGGCGTGCCGTCGGCCGTGCGCGATTCGACGATGGCGTCCGTCGTGATGCGCGCGGTGGCCGGCACCGGCCGCGTGCCGGGCGGCGGCGCGGCGACGACGGACGCGGCCCGGCCCGGGCCGGCCACGCCCGGACGGCCGGAGCCGGCGCCGGGCGCGCCGCCCTCGTGCTCCACGAGCACGTGTCCCGCGCGGTCGGCGATGGTCATCGACAACGCCTCGTTGCCGAGCACGACGCTCGACAGCCGGTCCGCGTGCGCGACGACGAGCGCGGGAGAATCGAGCTCCTGCGCAAGACGCCGCACGTGGCGGGCCGCCAGCACGACGTCGAGATCGTCCTGCGTGCGCACCTCGTGGCTCAGCGCGACATAGACGTAGCTGCCCACGAGCGTGAAGATGATGAGCGTGGTCGCGCCGAACGCCAGCGCGAGCGTGACGGTGAGCGAGCGCCCTCTCATCAGGCCGCGCCCTTCGGCTCCAGCACGTAGCCGACGCCGCGGACCGTGTGAATCAGCTTGACGGGATAGCCGTCGTCGATCTTCGTGCGCAGACGGCGGATGGCCACTTCGACGACGTTCGTGTCGCTGTCGAAGTTCATGTCCCAGACGTACGAGGCGATCTGCGTGCGGCTCAGCACCTCGCCGTGGCGGCGCGCGAGCAGTTGCAGCAGCGAGAATTCGCGCGGCGTGAGGTCGATGCGCGTCTGGCCGCGCTTCACGCGCCGGCGCAGGACGTCCATTTCCAGATCGCCGACCACGATGCGCTCCGTTTCGCGCGGCGGTCCCCGCCGCGCCAGCGTGCGCACGCGCGCAAGCAGTTCGACGAACGCGAACGGCTTCACGAGGTAGTCGTCGCCGCCGAGCTCGAGGCCGTGCACGCGGTCGGTCACGTCGTCGCGCGCCGTGAGGAACAGCACGGGCGTCGACTTCGTCGCGCGCAGCCGGCGCAGCACGGTCCAGCCGTCGAGCACCGGCAGCATCACGTCGAGCACGATCACGTCGTAATCCTCTTCCTGGGCGAGCAGCAGGCCCTCGCCGCCGTCGGATGCGAGATCGACGGCATAGCCCGATTCCTCGAGCCCCTTCTTCAGGTAGGCGCCGGTCTTCGACTCGTCTTCGATTACCAGGATTCGCATGTCATGCTCCGATCGTCCCCTCCGTCCGCGCTCATCTTACCGGCATCGCCGGCGCCGCGCGAAGACAGGGAGGCGCCGGGCGACGCGCCCGCTAACCCGCGGGTTTGGCGTCGCCGCCGCGATCGTTGCCGCCGCCGGCGCGGCCCGTCAGCGCGTCGTAATCGCTCGCGCTGATGCCGCGCGCATGGAACAGGAACGCCGCCGTCTGCCAGATGGTCGCGTCCGATTGGGTCTTGCCGAACGACGGCATCGCCGTCATGTTCACGCCGTGCTTGATGGTCCAGAACATCAGCCGCGGGTTGTTGCGGCGGCTCGCCGAGAGCAGCAGCGGCGCGGCAGGCTCGATGCCCTGGCGGATCGGGCTCGGCGCGCGGTCGGGCGCGCCGTGGCAGACCGCGCAGGTCGAATCGTAGAAACGCGCGCCGGCCCGGATGTTGTCGAGCGACATCAGGTCCGCCGGCACGACGATGCCGCTCGCATGGCGGTGCAGCGACGCCTCGTAGGTCCGGTGCACCGCCCAGGCGAAGAGCGGGTTGTCCTTCGAGCTGGCGGACACGTCGTAGACGCCCGAATAGATGAACGCGAGGCCGCCGGCGACCGCGAGGCCGATCATGACGCACACGGTGACGACAACGACTGCGAAGGTTCGACGATGCCCGGACATGGCGCGGATCTCCGTAAGCGGTAAGGACGCGGGGGACCATGGACGGCGTGCGCGGGGCCGAAACCGGCCGCCCGCGCCGACGCCGCATGCATGCTAACGTGCCGCGCGTGACCCGTCACCCGTCGGCCTGATTACGTTTTTGTCATTTTTCGCGCGGCGCGGGGCCCACCGCCGGCCGGCCGCGGGTCGGGCCGGCCGGCCCGCATTTCGCCGTTTCCGGGGCGACGCGCCTGTCCGCCTGGCGTAAAATACGCCCTTTCCCGAAAGATTCCCGACATGACGCTCGCCTCCACCCCCGAAATCATCGCCGAACTGAAAGCCGGCCGGATGGTGATTCTCGTCGACGAAGAAGACCGGGAAAACGAGGGCGATCTCGTCATCGCGGCGGAATGCATCACGCCGGAAGCGATCAATTTCATGGCGCGCTACGGCCGCGGCCTGATCTGCCTGACGCTCACGCAGGAACGTTGCGAGCAGCTCAACCTGCCGCTCATGACCTACCGGAACGGCACGCAGTACGGCACCGCGTTCACGGTCAGCATCGAGGCCGCCGAGGGCGTGACGACGGGCATTTCCGCCGCCGACCGCGCGCGCACCGTCGCGGCCGCGGTCGCGCGCGACGCGCGGCCCGAGCACGTCGTCCAGCCCGGCCACGTGTTTCCGATCATGGCGCAGCCCGGCGGCGTGCTCGTGCGCGCGGGCCACACCGAGGCCGGCTGCGACCTGACGGCCCTCGCGGGCCTGACGCCGGCCGCCGTCATCTGCGAGGTCATCAAGGACGACGGCACGATGGCGCGCCTGCCCGACCTGATCGAATTCGCGCGCGAGCACGGCCTCAAGATCGGCACGATCGCGGACCTGATCCACTACCGCAGCCGCACCGAGTCGATCGTCGAGCGCGTTGCCGAGCGCACCATGCAGACGGCGCACGGCCCGTTTCGCGCCATCATGTATCTCGACCAGCCCACGCGCTCGCCGCACATCGCGCTCGTGCGCGGCACGCCGACGCCGGAATCCGACACGCCCGTGCGCGTACACGAGCCGCTCTCGGTGCTCGATCTGCTCGAAGTCAGTTCGTCGGCCCACTCGTGGACGCTCGACGCCGCGATGAAGGAAATCGCCGCGCGCGAGCTCGGCGTGATCGTGCTGCTCAACTGCGGCGACACGAAGGAACATCTGATCGACGTCTTCCAGGCGTTCGGCGAGAAGGAGCGCGCCGAGGCGCTCGCGCGCCGCCCGGTTGACTTCAAGACCTACGGCATCGGCGCGCAGATCCTGCGCGAGCTCGGCGTAGGCCGCATGCAGGTGCTCTCGAAGCCGCGCCGGCTCGGCAGCATGTCGGGCTACGGGCTCGAAGTCACGGGCTTCGTCCCGATGCCGGGCGGCACGCCCGAAGCCGCGTGCCCGGCCGAAGCCGACGCACCGCATGCCTGAACCGCTACGCCCGCCCCCTTTCTCGCGCTACCGCGCTTAACCCGACACTACGGACACTTCATGGAAATCGGACAATACCAACCGAACCTCGACGGCGACGGCCTGCGCATCGGCATCGTCCAGTCGCGCTTCAACGAACCCGTCTGCAACGGCCTTGCCGACGCCTGCATCGAGGAACTCGAACGCCTCGGCGTCGTGGGCGAGGACGTGCTGCTCGTCACGGTGCCGGGCGCGCTCGAAATCCCGCTCGCGCTGCAAAAGCTCGCCGAAAGCGGCCAGTTCGACGCGCTGATCGCGCTCGGCGCGGTGATCCGCGGCGAGACCTACCACTTCGAACTCGTCTCGAACGAAAGCGGCTCGGGCATCTCGCGCGTGGCGCTCGACTTCGGCGTGCCGGTCGCCAACGCGGTGCTCACGACCGAGACCGACGAGCAGGCCGTCGCCCGCATGACCGAAAAGGGCCGCGACGCGGCGCGCGTCGCGGTCGAGATGGCCAACCTTACGGTCGCGCTCGAGCAGCTCGACGGCGACGAGGAAGACGAGGACGAGGCCGGCGAAGAGGAAGAGCAATGAAGAGCGCGCGCCGCCGCTCCCGCGAACTGGCCACGCAGGGGCTGTACCAGTGGCTGCTCTCGGGCGTGCCCGCGAGCGAGATCGACGTGCAACTGCGTGGCGCGCAGGGCTACGAGAAGGCCGACCACGAGCACCTCGAGGCGATCCTGAACGGCGTGATCCGCGACGCCGACGCGCTTTCCGCCGATATCACGCCGTTTCTCGACCGGCCGATCGACCAGCTCTCGCCGGTCGAACGCGCGATTCTGCTCGTCGCGACGTTCGAGCTGCGCCATCACGTCGACGTTCCGTACCGCGTGGTCATCAACGAGGCCGTCGAGATCGCGAAGACGTTCGGCGGAGCCGACGGCTACAAGTACGTCAACGGCGTGCTGGACAAGCTCTCGGCCCAGTTGCGCGCGACCGAGGCTCAGGCGGCGCGCCGGTCCTGAAGCCTTCGGGACCGAAGCCGCCGCCATTTCCGGGAAGTCCGCAGAAAACACCCCATGAACCTCGTTGCCGAACCGTTGCTGCGGCTTGCCGCCCGCGTCGACGCAATCCAGCCGTTCTACGTCATGGAGCTCGCCAAGGAAGCCGCGAAGCTCGAGCACGCGGGACGCGACATTATCCACATGGGCATCGGCGAGCCGGACTTCACGGCGCCGGAGCCGGTCGTGGAGACCGCGACGGCCGCGCTGCGCCGCGGCGTCACGCAATACACGAGCGCGCTCGGCCTGCCCGCGCTGCGCGAGGCGATTGCGGCCCACTACGCGCGCACCTCGGGCCTTTCGATCGACCCGGCCCGCGTGATCGTCACGGCCGGGGCGTCGGCCGCGCTGCTGCTCGCCTGCGTGGCGCTCGTCGATCGCGACGACGAAGTGCTGATGCCCGACCCCTGCTATCCGTGCAACCGGCACTTCGTCGCGGCGGCAGAAGGCCGTCCGGTGCTCGTGCCGAGCGGCCCCGGGACACGCTACCAACTGAGCGCCGCCGACGTCGCGCGCCATTGGACGCCGCGCACGCGCGGCGTGCTGCTCGCCTCGCCGTCGAACCCGACCGGCACCTCGATCGAGGCCGGCGAACTCGAGCGCATCGTCGAGGCCGTGCGTGCGCGCGGCGGCTTCACGATCGTCGACGAGATCTACCAGGGCCTCAGCTACGACGCGCCGCCCGTCTCCGCGCTATCGCTCGGCGAGGACGTCGTCACCGTGAACAGCTTCTCGAAGTACTTCAACATGACGGGCTGGCGGCTCGGCTGGCTCGTGGTGCCGACGGCCCTCGTCGGCGCGTTCGAGAAGCTCGCGCAGAATCTCTTCATCTGCGCGTCGGCGCTCGCCCAGCACGCGGCGCTCGCCTGCTTCGAACCCGACACGCTCGCGATCTACGAATCGCGCCGCGCGGAGTTCAGGCGCCGACGCGACTTCATCGTGCCGGCGCTCGAGTCGCTCGGCTTCTCGGTGCCCGTCAGGCCGGACGGCGCGTTCTATGTTTACGCCGATTGCACCGGCGTCGCCCATCCGGCCGCCGGCGACAGCGACGCGCTCACGCGCGCGATGCTGCACGAGGCGGGCACGGTCATGGTGCCGGGCATGGATTTCGGCGTCGCGGCGCCGCACCGCCACGTCCGGCTCTCCTACGCGACCGCGTACGCGCGGCTCGAGGAAGCGGTCGAGCGGTTGCGGGAACTGTTCGGCCGTCGTTGAACGCCCTCCGCCGGGGAGAAATTTCCTGGAGCAACAACGACAAAGGCACCTCGAGGGTGCCTTTGTCGTTTTGCGCGCCGAGGCGGCGGGTCGCCGGCCGGAACGCGGGAAATGAGGGGAACCGGGAAGCCGGCTTATGCGCCCAGTTCCGGCCCCTGGACGCGCGACTTGCGCGCGTTCACGCTCGCGTCGTCCTGCTCGGTCGCCTTGACAGGCATGGCCGCCGCCGTCTTTTCCGTCAGCGGATGCGCGCCGTCGAGCGACGCCCGCACACGCTTGTCCGACGCCTTGACGACCGGGGCTGCGGGCGCCTGCGGCGCGTTCACCGGCACGTTAACGCCGCGCGCGACGGCGCGCAGGCGTGCGCGCTCGGCCATCACCTTGGCGCCGTAGCCGCCGTCGTCCTGCGAGGTCGAGCCGACGTAGAGACGCAATCCGCCCGGCAGCGAACCGCCGCGCGCGATGCAGTCCTTCAGCACGAGCGCGCCGACCTTGATGTTTGCGAGCGGATCGAGCGCCGCGCTCTGGCCGCCGAAATACTGGAACTTGTCCGAGTGGACCTTCGACATGACCTGCATCAGGCCCTGGGCGCCCACGCCGCTCTCCGCATACGGGTTGAAGCCCGATTCGATGGCCATCACGGCCAGCAGCAGCAGCGGGTCGAGACCGACCTGGTGCCCCGTGTCGAATGCCGCCTTCACGAGTTCGGCCACGGGCTCCTCGGCCACGCGGTAGCGGCGCGACAGGTACGAGGCGACGAGCGCCTGCTCGCGCGCCGACACGAGCACGCGGTCGTCGCGGGCGTCCGGCACGATGTTCTGCGACGGGATCATCCGCGCGAGGTCGCTCACGTTCGGCAGCGTGCGCGGGTCGAGCCCGTTCAGGGCGACGGCATTGAGCACCGTCGGGTTCGTGCCGGCGTCGGCCGTCGCAGCCATCGGCAGGTTGCCGCCCGTCGCCTGGGCGATGGGGCCGTCCTGCTCGTCGGCGCCCTGCGGCGCGAACGACGGCAGCGGATTGCCCTCCAGCAGACGGGCCGGGCCGGCTTCCACGGCCGCCGTGACGAACGGCATCATCCGGGCGGCCAGCGTGCCGCGCCAGGTGGGCATCAGCCAGACGGCGAGCGCGAACAGAACGGCTACGCCGCCGACGATGCTGAACAGATTGTGGCTAAGCCGCGTCCCGCGGCGCAGCAGCGCACGCAGACCTTGGGCGAGCCGGTCGTCGGCACGCCACGACAGCCACGATAACCAAGTATTCATTCACAGATCTCCCATGTTGCATGATCCGTGAACGGATGGTCGGCATGAGCCGGCAAACCGTTCGCAGGATCAAGACGCCGCGCGCTCTGGTCGGTGCGGCAGCGGCGTCGGGAACACGGCATGCGCCGTCTGTGGAACCGTCAGGCAAAGCCATTGGCATGCCATGGCGGCATGCGCGGAGGTTCTCACACGAAAAAGCCAGCTCGACAAAGCGGCGCTGGCAAGGACAACCAATCTAGACCGTATGGAGCCGTGCAGGGGATCGGCTAAACGGCGACGCGTCGCGTCTGAAGGACCGGGGGCATTGGTTAAAATTTCAAGCCCTGCAACCAGTGTGCACGGATTCTAGCAGGGTTTTATAGATCGTCAACACTATAGAACGATGAAATCATTACTAATTGTGATAACGAACGCCGTTCATCTCGACAAGAATGGCGCCCTGAGCGCGTTTCCGGCCGGCTCGTCAATCGACTGTCAGCGTGGCTTCGGCAACGCAGGTAAAATCGACAATTCCATCACCGCGTTTGCCGGGGTAGGCAGTGCCGGCCGCGATCTCCAGCCTCCGCGCGACGCGGCCCCGATCCGCCTTCAATGAAATACAAAGATCTGCGCGACTTCGCCGGTCGCCTCGAGACCCAGGGCGAGCTACGCCGCATCTCGCACCCGGTATCCCCCTTCCTGGAAATGACCGAACTGTGCGACCGCGTGCTGCGCGCGGGCGGCCCGGCCCTGCTGTTCGAGAACCGCGAACGCCATGCGTTTCCCGTGCTCGGCAACCTGTTCGGCACGCCGCGCCGCGTCGCGCTCGGCATGGGCATCGACGCGCCGGAAAGCGCGGGCGACGGCGCGGCGCTCGAATCGCTGCGCGACGTCGGGCGCCTGCTCTCGGCGCTAAAGGAGCCCGAACCGCCGCGCGGACTCAAGGACGCCGGCAAGCTGCTCACGCTCGCGAAGGCGGTCTGGGACATGGCGCCGAAAACCGTCAGCGCGCCGCCGTGCCAGGAAATCGTCTGGGAAGGCGAGGACGTCGATCTCGCGAAGCTGCCCATCCAGACCTGCTGGCCCGGCGACGCCGGCCCGCTCGTCACCTGGGGGCTCACCGTCACGCGCGGCCCGAACAAGACGCGCCAGAACCTCGGCATCTACCGCCAGCAGATGATCGGCCGTAACCGGCTCATCATGCGCTGGCTCGCGCATCGCGGCGGCGCGCTCGACTTCCGCGAATTCGCGCTCCGGAATCCGGGTCTGCCCTATCCGGTCGCCGTCGTGCTCGGCGCCGATCCGGCGACGATACTAGGCGCCGTCACGCCGGTGCCCGACACGCTCTCCGAATACCAGTTCGCCGGCCTGCTGCGCGGCGGCCGCACCGAGCTCGCGAAGTGCCTCACGCCCGGCGTCGACACGCTGCAGGTGCCGGCACGCGCGGAGATCGTGCTCGAAGGCTTCATTTATCCGCAGCGCGGCGAGCCCGAAGCGGCGCCCGCCGGCGCGCCGCCGCGGCCGGCGAAAGGCGCGAGCGCCGCCTACGAACACGCGCTCGAAGGCCCCTACGGCGACCACACCGGCTACTACAACGAACAGGAGTGGTTTCCGGTCTTCACGGTCGAGCGGGTCACGATGCGCCGCGACGCGATCTACCACTCGACCTACACCGGCAAGCCGCCCGACGAACCGGCCGTGCTCGGCGTCGCGCTCAACGAGGTGTTCGTACCGCTTCTGCAGAAGCAGTTCCCCGAGATCACCGACTTCTACCTGCCGCCCGAGGGCTGCAGCTACCGGATGGCGATCGTACAGATCAGGAAGAGCTACCCGGGCCATGCGAAACGGGTCATGTTCGGCGTCTGGAGCTTCCTGCGGCAATTCATGTATACGAAGTTCATCGTCGTGGTCGACGACGACGTGAACATCCGCGACTGGAAGGAAGTGATCTGGGCGATCACGACGCGCATCGACCCGGCGCGCGACACCGTCCTCGTCGAGAACACGCCGATCGACTATCTGGACTTCGCCTCGCCCGTGGCCGGTCTCGGTTCGAAGATGGGTCTCGACGCCACCAACAAGTGGCCCGGCGAAACGAGCCGCGAGTGGGGCCGGGCCATTGCGATGGACGCGGCCGTGAAAGAGCACATCGACCGGCTGTACGACAAGCTCGGGTTGGGACGTTAGTTACTAATAGAGCGATAGAGAGACCGGGGCGGACGAGATAGTCCCGGCCCGCTTTCCCCACCCGACCGCCTGGCCCGGCCCACCGCCGGTCCGTCCGCTTTCTTCGCCCGCATGCCTCACCTGTCCCTGTTGTCCGACGGATTTCTGCTGTCGCTGTCGTTGTGCCTCGATATCGGCCTCGTCAACGTCGCAATCATCTCGCGCACGCTCTCGCACGGCTTCAGGCCCGGCTTCTGGCTCGGCCTCGGCTCCTGCTTCGGCGACCTGACCTATGCCGCGCTCGCGCTGGCCGGCATGGCCGCGCTGCTGCAATTCACGGCGGTACGCTGGATTGTCTGGATCGGCGGCGCGATTGTCCTGCTCATGCTCGCCTGGAAGATGGCGCGCGAGGCACTGCAGCCGGCCGGCGCGCCGCCCGTCGAAGCGGCGGTCGAAGGCAAGGCCGGCGAACCCGTGCCGCAGCCGGGTCCGTGGCGCGGCTTCGCGCGCGGCGTACTGCTGGCCTTGTCCTCGCCGAGCGCAATCCTCTGGTTCGCCGCGGTCGGCGGCGCGCTGATCGCGAAATCGGGCGCCACCGGCGGCACCACGGCGGCCGTCTTTCTCTTCGGCTTCTTCATGGGCGGCCTGGCCTGGACCGTTTTCCTCTGCACGCTCGCGAGCCACGGCCGCAAGCGGGCCGGCGCCGGGCTGCTGCGCGTCTGCCACCTGCTCTCGGCGTTGCTCTTCGCGTATTTCTCGTACAGCGTGATCGTGAACGGATACCACGAGCTGATTGCGCACGAGGCACCCGCCGCGCAACGGTCCTGACCGGCCGCCAGGCAGTCCTTCCCGCATAAGAAAACGGCGCAACGCAGCAATCAGCCCGCGTTGCGCCGTTTTTGCGCAAGCCTTCGGCAAAACCCGGGCGGAGCACCGCCCGGACAAACCGGCCTCAAAAACTCGTTAGCGACGGTAATAGCCGCGGTGGTGCCAGTAACCGTGGTGCCAGTACGGATAACCACCGTAGTAGCCACCCACCACGACGGCCGGCGGCGCGTAGACCACGGGCGGCGAATAGACGACCGGCGGCGGCGCATAGTAGACGGGCGCCGGGGCGTACACCGGATAGGCCGGCGCAACCGGAAAACCAAGGCCGATACCCACCGACACGCGCGCATCGGCCGTACTGACGAGCCCCACGCCGAGCGCGGCGGCAACAATGAACGGAACGAATTTTTTCACTTCTCTTCTCCTCGCGGTCGGCCCGAATGCCGTACCGCATGACGGTACTGCCTGCCTATTCAATGTATCCAGAATAGAGACGCCCGACAGAGACCATTTGTTGCAAATTGCAATTGCGCCCGAAGGCCATTGACGCGCGCGGGCGCGCCTTCACCCCCAGCCGGCCCGGCGTGCCGCGCACATTGCCGCCGATCGGGCCTTTCTACGGCCCACTCAGGGCCGTTCTCAGGCATTGGCGGGACGCGCGGCATGCGGGCGCCGACTAATCGGTAATGTTTAATTACAAATTGGTTGATGCCGCCCCCGAAATCCGCCGTCCGTAAACGAAAAATGCCCGGCGCATTCGATACGCCGGGCATCCGCGAAGAGCGGGAGCGGCCTGCCAGCCGCCGCCTTCGAGCGCTATCCGACCTTCACGTAGGTGAATTCGCGCGTCACGCTCGGCGGCACGTAGGCACCGCTGATCTGCACTCTCGGCGTCAGACGTTTTCTCTGGTCCCACCAGCGGCGGCGCTGCGTATGGGTCAGGAAGCGCAGATGCTTTCGGTAAGCGAACATACTCATGATCAACTCCCGTGTCGGACAAGCGCCCGAAAAACAAGCCGATTCCGCACCCCCACCCGCCAATCGTAAAATTCGGGGAGATATCGTTCCGTCACCGTAGCGGCCCGAACCGCGAGGGCTCGCCACAGGCCGGACGTCCCCGGAGACGGCGTTTCGTTTGTAGCGGCAGTCTCGGCCGGCCTCGGTACGGCACCCCACACTCCGCGCGCAAGGTCCCGCCCAGCGACCCGCTTCGTTCACTGTACCCGTTCAGGAAAAATCGCGTCCGTCCCGCGACGCCGGCGAGCAACCCTTTACTGGCAAGGCGCAAGCCGTGGTAATGTGACGACCGGCGCGCATCCTGCCGGCGCCGCAGGCTTCGGGACCATCGACGAGAACGCACAATGATCAAGATGAGCATCCTCCTTCCGCACCGGGGAGCCGGGCGTCTCGCCCCCTCCCGTCGTGTCCCCGCGGACGGCCTCCCGCGCCTTGCCGGCGCAATCCGGACACGGCGCTGAAGCCGCCGCAAGCGTGGCGCCGCCCGGCGCACGCCTTCTCAACCCATGACGCCGTCGCGTGAAGCGCCGGTCTGCTGCCTGACGGAAAGGATCCACCCGATGTTCGGCGATATTGCCCGTTTTCTGCTCAATACCGTCTTCACGCTGTTCGGCGCGGCGCTGCTGCTGCGCGCCTGGCTGCAGTTCGTGCGCATGCCGGCGTACAACCCCGTGACGCACACGGTTCTGCAGGTCACCAACTGGCTCGTGCTCCCGCTGCGGCGCATCATCCCCGGCGTGCGCGGCATCGACTGGGCCAGCGTGGTCGCCGCGCTGCTCTCGTCGCTCGTCTACGTACTGCTGATCGTCACGCTGGCCGGCATCGACGTGACGGGCGTATTGCCGGCGCTCGCCGTCGTCACCGTGCTCACGGTGGTGAAGTGGGCGCTCAATCTCATCATCTGGATGACGATCGTGATGGCGCTGCTGTCGTGGCTCAACCCGCACTCGCCGGTGATGCCGGCGCTCTACCAGTTGACCGCCCCGTTCCTGAACCCGCTACGGCGCATCATTCCGCAAATGGGGGGCCTCGACCTGTCGCCGATCCTGCTGTTCGTGATCGTGCAGGTGCTGCTCATGATCGTGACGCACGCGGAGATTTCGCTGACGACGTTCGGAATTTGAGCGCTGCGGGCAGGCGGAGCCCGGTGGCGATCAAGTCGCCGGCGCGCCGGATGGAAGGGGTGACGTGTAACGACGGCGACGATGGCGTTTCGCGTCGCCCTTCTTTCTTATGACGTTTATGACGCAATGGCGCGAACGGATCGGGCCCAGCCCGGGCAGAAAGCCGGGCTGGCCCGTCGACAGCCCCGGTCAGCTCTGCGACTGCGAGGAATCGGCATCCGTGGAATCGTCGGCCGACGCCGTCGTGCTGTCGGCGTTATCGGCATTCCCGTCCTTCTTGCCGAGCAGCGACTCCAGCGCGCCCGCGCCTTCGAACCCTGCAATGGCCGCCGCCCCCTTGGCAAGCAGCCCCGCATCGGAATCGACTTTTTCCAACCCTTCGACAGCCGCCACGGCGCCCGCGATCTCGCCTACCTTGTCCAGGATTCCCATTTCGCTCTCCATAGAGTTAAACGCGAGCGGCCATGTTCTCACGGCCATGGAAGCCTGTCGTCCCCGGATGACACTTCTTTTCTTTTGAGATACGCGGGGGTGGATGCACGGTCCGCGCTGCCCGGACAGGCGCGGGATCAGTAGGCATCGAGCGCCGCAGGACCGCCGACGGCCGGCCCTGCGCCGGCATCGGTGCGAAACACGGAGACGGACGCGCTGAGCCGGCGCGCCTGGTCCTCGAGCGAACTCGCCGCGGCGGCGGCCTGCTCGACGAGCGCCGCGTTCTGCTGCGTCACCTGATCCATCTGGGCCACCGCGAGATTGACCTGGTCGATGCCCGTGCTCTGCTCGGTCGTCGCCGAGGCGATCTCGCTCATGATCGAATTCACGCGGGCGATCGCGTCGACGATTTCCGTCATCGTCGAGCCCGAGCGCTCGACCAGATCGGCGCCCGACTGCACGCGCGTCGTCGATGCGCCGATCAACTCCTTGATCTCCTTCGCCGCGCCGGCGCTGCGTTGCGCGAGCGAGCGCACTTCGGCCGCCACCACGGCGAACCCGCGCCCCTGCTCGCCCGCGCGTGCCGCCTCGACGGCCGCATTCAGCGCCAGGATATTGGTCTGGAACGCGATGCCCTCGATCACGCCGACGATCTCGCCGATCCGCCTCGAGTCGTCGACGATCTGGTGCATCGTACCGACCACCTGACGGGTCAGGTCTCCACCCTGCGCCGCGAGGCTGGACGCGCCGCCGGCGAGCTCGCTCGCCTCTTTCGCATTGCCGGCGGTCTGCCTGACGGTGGAGGTCAGCTCCTCCATGCTCGCGGCCGTCTCTTCGAGCGAAGCGGCCTGCTCCTCGGTGCGCTGCGACAGGTCGGCATTGCCGGTCGCTATCTCGCTCGCCCCGACGTCGATCGATTCGGAACCCTGACGGACGGCGCTGACGGTCACGATCAGCGACGCCTGCATCCCGCGCAGCGCATCGGCCAGCCGGCCCATCTCGTTTCTGCCCGTCACCGCGATGCGGCCGGTCAGATCGCCGCCCGCAATGCGCTGGAACTGTTCGATCATCGCGTCGACGGGATGCGCGACGGCGCGGACCATCACGAGGCGGGCGAACCACGAAAGCAGCAGCGAGAGCGCCATCCCGACGGCCACCGCGATGCAGACCGCCTCGAAGCGCGTCTGCGCATCGCTGTAGCGGCGCGCGCCGTGCTCGATCTGCAATTTCTCGAGCGCGAGCATGGCCGTCTCGTAGTCGCTGTACAGCGCCGGCAGCTTGTGCGCCTGCATCTGCTCGAAGGTGTTGCGGTCGCCGCTTCGCAATGCCGCCAGCGCCGGCGCGACGCCGTCGCGCAGGAACGCCTCGCGCTTGTCGCGCATGTCGCCGATGAGACGCTGCTCGTTCTCCCCCTGGCCGGCGCGGCTCAGGTAGCTATCGAGCAGTTCGCCCGAATGCTTCTGGTATTCGTCCGCGCGCTGCAGCACTTTTGCCGCCCCCGCCTGATCGTTGAGATCGGCGAGCGAGGCATAGGTGGCCATCGCCAGACGCAGGCGCAGCAGTTGGCCGGCGCTGCCCTCGAGATCGGCCACGGCCGGCGTGTCGACCGTATACATCTGTTTCAGCGAGTCGTTGCTCTGGCGCAGCGAAATCAGGCCGGCCGCGGCCCCGAGCAGGAGCACCACGCCGAAGAAGACGACCATCAGGGTCAGGCAGGTACGAATCGACAGGTTCTTCAACATCGCCGCATTTCCTTCGAACTCCTGACCCAGCTTTCCGGATGGCTCCGTAACGCCGCCCGGCACCAGACCAGTTCAGAATCAACAGGCGGCTTTACGACCGTATATGACAGAAACTTTATGTCAGGGCTTTCACTAACTTTACCTTTTGCCATGCCACAGCGGAGTCCATAGCTTTTTCCTGAAAGAGACTGAACGCCGCATTTATGCTGGATGGGTGCGGTTCATAGTCACGGGATTGCCCGAAGCCGGACGGCGAATGCGGCATCGTGTCCGGACCGAAAAGTGCCCGTGCGATAATTGGCTTTTTGCAGACGAAGCGGTCGCGCCGCTTCGACACCGTTGAACCTGTCGCCCGTATCCATCGACCAGATCGGGGACTTCGACGAAATCGTCGACGTCCGGACACCGCTCGAATTCGCCGAGGACCACATCCCCGGCGCGTTGAACGCGCCCGTTCTCGGCAACGAGGAACGCGTCATCGTCGGGACGATGTACAAACAGGTCTCGCCGTTCGAAGCGACCCGCGTCGGCGCCGCGATGGTTGCGCGCAACATCGCGGTCCATCTGGAGACGACGTTCGCCGACCGTCCCCGCAACTGGCGCCCATTGATCTATTGCTGGCGCGGCGGCAAGCGCTCGGGGTCGATGGCGACCTGGTTCAACCTGATCGGCTGGCGCGCGCGGCAACTCGACGGCGGCTACAAGCATTACCGCCGCCGGGTTCTCGAAGAACTCGACGCACTGCCCGCCCGACTCCGCTACATCGTGCTGACCGGGCATACCGGAAGCGGCAAAACCCGTCTGCTCAAGGCGCTGGCCGAAGCCGGCGCCCAGACGCTCGACCTCGAAGCGCTCGCGGCACACCGCGGCTCGCTCCTCGGCGCGCTGCCGGACAGCGCGCAACCGTCGCAGAAAGCCTTCGACACCGCGCTCGTCCACGCGCTACGACAATTCGATCCGGATAAACCGGTCTTCGTGGAAGCCGAAAGCAGACGCATCGGCGCCATTACGCTTCCGGCCGTGCTGCTGGGCGGCCTTCACGGCGGCTTCTGCGTCCAGGTCGAAACCGCCCGCGACGACCGGATCGAACTGCTGCTGCAGGATTACGGGCATCTGTTCAAGCGGGCCGACGCCTTCAAGTCCCAACTGTCGAAGCTGATTCCGCTGCACGGTCATGCGAGAGTGCAGCGTTGGTACGATTTTCTTGACGGCGGGCAAGGTCGCGCGCTGTTCGAAGAGCTTGTCGACTTGCACTACGACCCCGCCTATGCACGCAGCAGCGGTGCGCATTTCGTCCAGCTTCCCCATGCGCGGCCGTTCCCGTTTCGGCCGGTAGCCGACGATGTCGCCGGACAGGCGCGCGAGTTGTTGGCTGCTTTTGCGGAAAACCGGCCGGTTCAGCCGTTTCTCATGGAGTGAGCAAGACCGCGGCCGGCATGCCGTTCGTCGCCGGCCCGGCTTGTCCCTCGCGCCGGAAACCCTGTAGAATGTCGTGCTCCGCGGGCGTCGTATAATGGCCATTACCCCAGCTTCCCAAGCTGGAGACGTGGGTTCGATTCCCATCGCCCGCTCCAGAGCCTCTCCGGTTTCTCCCGCTTCCCTTCCCGCCGCACCCAATCCTTCCGCCCTGAAAGCAAAGAAAGGCCATCTCAAGGCCGATGTTGCCTGAATCGAGCCCTATCGTCTTACAACTGCAAGCATCGCGCGGAAAATGCCGGCGACGAGAACCATCGACATACTTTTCGTCTAATCTTGCTGAATACAGGCCCGCAGCCTGTTTCGTTGCAACTGGTGCCCCACACCCAATGGAGAGTCCGATGACCAACATCACGCGCCGGCGCGTCAGCGCGGCACTCGTCATGGGCGGCTTGCTGCCCGCGGTCAGCGAAGCAGCCACCCCATCGTCCGGCTCCCAGCCGGTCGAACCCGAAACCTACCACTTCCAGCCCAACGGCTGGATCCCGAACAACCAGCATCTGCCGGTGCTCCTGTACCGGTCGGCGATCAAGCCCGTCGGCGACGACCCCGCCTCGCTCTTCGAGCAGGCCTTCGATCGCAACGGCTGGCCGCCGCAATGGCGCAACGGCATTTACGACTTCCACCACTTCCATCCCTCGACTCACGAGGTGCTCGGTTTCGCCGGCGGCAGCGCGCGGCTGATCCTCGGCGGCCCCGGATCGATCGGGCGCGAAGTGCAGATCAATGCCGGCGACGTGGCCGTGCTGCCCGCGGGCACGGGGCATTGCCGGATCGAGGCCACGGCGGATTTTCTCGTCGTCGGGGCTTATCCGCCGGACGAAGACATCGGCATCAGCCGCGTCGGACTCTCGTCCGAGGGATTGCACGCCATGAATCTCGTGCGCTTCCCGAACACGGACCCGGTGTCGGGCCCTAACGGCCCGCTCCCGCGTCTCTGGCACGCGGTGCAGTCCTGAACCTGAAGTCCGTTCGTCCAGACGGCGCGTAACCGGCCCCATCGCCCGGATCCGGATCGCTCGCCGGCACCTGCCTCGCCCCGAACCGCCGCGCCAAGGCGTCGGGCGGCAGGCACCGCGGAAAGCGCGCGGCCTACTGAAGAAACCGGCGCAGTTCGACCGTCGAGGGGCGCTCGAAAATTTCCTCGGGCGGACCGCTCTCCCAGACGCGCCCCTGGTGCATGAACACCACCTTGTCGCTGACGGCGCGCGCAAAACGCATCTCGTGCGTGACCATGATCAGCGTCATGTGGTCTCGCGCCAGACTCTCGACCACGCCAAGCACCTCGCCCACCAGTTCCGGATCCAGCGCCGACGTAATCTCGTCGCACAACAGCACGCTCGGCTTCATCGCCAGCGCGCGGGCAATCGCCACGCGCTGCTGCTGTCCGCCCGAAAGCTGCTCGGGGTAGGCGTCGAACCGGTCGCCGAGACCGACGCGCTCGAGCATCAGTTCGGCCACCGCGCGGGCCTTGTGGCGGCTCTCCTTCTTGACGACCGTCTGCGCGAGCATCACGTTCTGGCCGGCCGTGAGATGCGGAAACAGGTTGTACTGCTGGAACACCATGCCGACCTTCAGGCGCAGCGCGCGCAGATCGGCATGGCGCGCGTCGACGCGTTCGCCGTCGATTTCGATCGATCCGGCGTCGATGCTCTCGAGCCCGTTGAGCGTGCGCAGAAGCGTGCTCTTGCCCGAGCCGCTGCGGCCGATGATGGCGACGACCTGCCCCCGCTCCACCGAAAAGTCGATGCCCTTGAGGACGTGGTTCGAGCCGAACTGCTTTTCGAGTCCCCGGGTTTCAACGAGCGGCATGCCATTTCCTTTGCAAGGTACGCGCGTACCGCGTGAGCGGATAGCAGAGTGCGAAATAGATCAGGGCCACGAGCCCGTAGACGAGAAACGGACGAAACGTCGCGTTCGAAATTTCGGTGCCGGCCTTCGTGAGTTCCGCGAAGCCGATGATCGAGACGAGCGCGGTGTCCTTGATCGCCTGCACGCCGAAGCCGACAGTCGGCCCGACGGCGATGCGCGCGGCCTGCGGCAGGATGACGTGGCGCAGTTGCTCGAAGTAGCTCATCGCGAGACTCGACGACGCCTCCCACTGCCCGTGCGGAATCGCCTCGACGCAGCCTCGCCAGATCTCGGCGAGATAAGCGCTCGTGAAGAACGTCAGGCCGATGGTCGCGGCGATCCAGGGCGCCACGTTGATGCCGACGAGCGGCAGCCCGAAGAACACGACGAAAAGTTGCAGCAGCAGCGGCGTACCCTGGAATATCTCGATGTAGATTCGCACGAGAAAGCGCAGCACGGGCGATCTCGACACGCGCATCACGAGCAGCGCGAAGCCGACGAGGCCGCCCGCGACGAACGAGACGAGCGAAAGCACGAGGGTCCAGCGCGCGGCAAGCAGCAGGTCCGTGAAAATCTGGCCGAACGTGAACTCGATCACCGCACACCCCGCAAACCGCGCGAAAAAAGACGCCGGCCCACGGCGTTGAGCACGAAGCGCAGCACCAGCGCCATCGCCAGATAGAGGCCCGTAATCAGGAAGTACGTCTCGAACGCGCGGAAGTTGCGCGACTGAACGTAGCTCGCCACATAGGTAAGATCCTCGACCGAGATCTGGGAAACGACGGCCGAGCCGAGCATCGTGATGACGATCTGGCTCACGAGCGCCGGAAACACCTTCGCGAACGCCTGGGGCAGCACAACGTGCACGAACGTCTCGGCGGGCGACATCGCGAGCGCGGCGGCGGCCTCGCGATGTCCCTTCGGCACCGCCGCCATGCCCGAGCGCACGATTTCGACGGCGTAGGCGCCGAGATTCAGCGTCATCGCGGCGATCGCCGCCGCGTATTCGTCGACGTGGATGCCGAGCGCGGGCAGGCCGAAGAACACGAAGAAGAGCTGCACGATGAACGGCGTATTGCGGATCGCCTCGACGTAGCCGCCCGTCAGCGCGCGCAACATCGGGTAGCGGCTTTCGCAGGCCGCCGCGCCGAGTACGCCGACGCCCAGGCCCAGCACCGTCGCCACGCCGGTCAGCGCGAACGTCACCGCGGCGCCGCTCGCGAACATGCCCGCATAGCCGGCCAGATCGCCGAATTGAAGCTGATAGCTCATGAAGAATGCCGTCCGTGCCCGGAGGTGCGATAGGTATGATCGGCGATCAGAGACCGGCCGGCAGCGGCTGGCCGAACCACTTCTTCGACATCGCCTCGAGCGTGCCGTCCGACTTCGCCTGCGCGATGGCCGCATTGACCTTTGCGAGCAGGCGCGGCTCGTTCAGGTTCATGCCGACGAAGCAGGGCGAATTCTTGATGACGAACTTCATCTCCGGCCGGCGCGGCGGGTTCCTCGCGAGAATCGCGGCGGCGACGATGTTGCCGGCCGCGATCAGTTGGACCTGCCCCGAGAGAAACGCCTGGATGGTCGCGTTGTTGTCGTCGAAGCGCTTGATCGTTGCGTTCGGGGCCATCTGCGTGAGCGCGATTTCTTCGAGCGCGCCGCGCGTCGCGCCGATGGTCTTGCCGGTCAGGTCTGCGGGACCGCTCACCTTGATGTCGGGCGGCCCGAACACGCCCTGGAAATACGGCGCATAGGCCGCGGAAAAGGCCATCACCTTCTCGCGATCGGGCGTCTTGCCGAGCGACGAGATCACGAGATCGACCTTGTTGGTCGTCAGGTACGGAATGCGGTTTTCGCTGTTGACCGGCACGAGCTGGAGCTTCACGTTCATGGCCTTCGCGAGCAGCTTCGCCGTGTCGATGTCGTAGCCCTGCGGCTGCATGTCGGGACCGACCGAGCCGAACGGCGGGTAGTCCTCGGGCACCGCGACGCGCAGCACGCCGCTCTTCGCGATCGTGTCGAGCGCGTCCGCATGGGCGGGCGACGCGGCGAAAAACGTCAATGCGGGAGCGGCAAGCAGCGCGGCCAGCCAGCGGCGGCGGGTGGCGCGAAAAGCGGGTCGTTGTTCCATCTCGATTCCTGGCGGGTGAAGAGATTCGCGGCACGCCTTCGCGCCGCGATGCTGGGAGCCGTTCAAGCAAGGAGCGCGCCACCCCGCGAAGCCCCGACTGGTCATACCGGTGTACCCGCTCGTACCCGGTTTGCACAAATTTCGAGACGGTATGATTCACCACGGTGGTGCAAATCGACCGCAAGCGGAACCTGGCTCGCGGCACCGCCGATAGAAAGCGCGTAAGATGACGCCCTCCGGAGAACGCGGTCCGCGCGACGCGCGCCTTTCCTCCGGAGCCCGGCCCAATTCGCGCTCCCCCCATCGCCCGCCGGCCGGGGCGCCTGTATCAACCCGCATCACCCGCTGCCCCGCGAGGGGCGGACGCTCAAAGCGATGGACAGATTTTTCATGCCCCGTCACCGGGCAATCGCACTGATCGTGTCGATCCGCCAGTCGATGCTCGAGAAGATCGACGAGCGACTCCCCGACGATGCCCAACGCACCCGCGAGGCCGCGGCCGAACTGGAACGCCTGATGCTCGACGTGCGCGCCGGCCGCCTCGATTCGTTCGAACTGAAGTCCCCCTCGCCGATGCACGTCACGGTCTCGACGAAGTAGCACGCCGGGGCCGGCGATCGGGCCGTCGGCGCATGCGCCGACGCTTGCCGGACCCGCCGGCGCGTTGCCGGGCTGCTATATAATGCGCGGCTGCTTTTTGCTGAGCGCGAGCCGGAATGCCGGCCCTACCCCATCGGCCGCTTCCATGACGAACCACGATCCTGACGACGCCCCGCAAGACCGCCCGCCGACCGGCGCCGATCCGCAGCCGGCTCCCGGGCCCGCCGACGCGTCGGCGGACGGGCTCCACCGCCGGCGGATTCGCAGCTTCGTGACGCGCGCCGGACGGGTCTCGACGGGCCAGCGGCGCTCGCTCGACGAGCTCGGTCCGCGCTTCGTCGTGCCCTACGGGACAGCCTGCCCGGACTGGGACGCCGTGTTCGGCCGCAAGGCGCCGCGCGTGCTCGAAATCGGTTTCGGTATGGGAGCGAGCACCGCCGAAATCGCAGTGCAACGTCCGCAGGACGACTTCCTCGGCGTCGAAGTGCACGAGCCGGGCGTCGGGGCGCTGCTCAAGCTGATCGGCGAGCAGGGGCTCGCCAACATCCGCATCGTCCAGCACGACGCCGTCGAGGTGCTCGAGCAGATGATCGCGCCGCAAAGCCTCGACGGCGTGCACATCTTTTTTCCGGACCCGTGGCACAAGGCCCGCCATCACAAGCGGCGGCTCATCCAGCCGCCGTTCGTCGCTCGCCTCGTCTCGCGGATGAAGCCCGGCGCGTACCTGCACTGCGCGACCGACTGGCAGAACTACGCGGAACAGATGCTCGAGGTGCTTCGCGCCGAACCGGCACTCGAAAACACCGCGGCCGATTACGCGCCGCGCCCCGACTACCGGCCCGTCACCAAGTTCGAGCGGCGCGGCCTGCGCCTCGGCCACGGCGTGTGGGATCTCGTGTTCCGCCGGCGCGCCGACGGCGAATAAACGGGCATTTCGCGGGGCTTCGCGTCGGCGGGCAGCGGCGGGACCTCCATCGCATGGGCCATCGCCCGCGCCCGTACCCGCCTCATCGCTTCTTCAATGCTGCTCGACGATCTGCACGCGTATGCCGTCCGCGAGCACGGTGATGGCGCCGGGTTCGTAGTTCACGCCGGCGACCTGGAGTTGCCCCGGCTTAAACGTGTAGACCGGATACCCGTCCAGCAACTGCGTCGCGACAAGCGCGGCGACCGCGCCGATCTGGGGCTCGTAGTCGGCCGCGCCGCCGCTCACGTCGACGCTGTCGACGGCGGGCGACCTGAGCACGACGGCGCGTCTGGATTCGTCCCATGCCAGCGTGCTCGACAGCGTGAACGCGCCGCTCACGGGCTGGCCGAGCAGCGGGCTGGCCAACTGCACGTCGACCCGCACTGCCACCCGGTTGCGTTGCGGCAGCAGCGCCACGACCGGGTTCGTCAACTCGACGTCGAACAGATGGGACGCCGAATGCCGATACGGGAACTTGCGCTGCACCGCGTCCTGCACCTGCTGCTGCGAAAACGTGTAGTGGTCGGGCACGAACGGAAAGATTCCGGACGCACACGCGCCCAGCGACAGGCTCGCGCCCGTCGCGGCGCACACCGCGAGCAGAAAGGCGCGCCGGGATACGCGCGTTGCAACCTGGGTCATGCAAAGGCTCCTCTCGTCGAAACCGGCATGATGCCGGCAAGGCCGTGTTCGCGCCACCGGGCGGGCCTCGACGGCTCGACCCGGAAGCACAGGCAGGAGGTTATCCGATGAGACGCCGAATGCCGACGCATCACGTGTTCGCATCGCCCGACGCGTCCGGCTCGCCGGGTCGCGTCGCCGCTTCGAGCCGCGTCAGCCAGGCCAGCGCGTCGTCGCGCGAATCGCCGCACATGTCCCGCTCGGGCTGAAGACCGGAACAGCACGCCGGCCGCGACGGCGAACCGAAAATCCGGCAGCGCATCTGCCCGTCGAGCTGCACGCAGCGCTCGCCCGCCGGCTTGCCGTTCGGCATGCCGGGAATCGGGCTCGTAATGGAAGGCGCGATGCAGCACGCCCCGCAACCGGGACGGCATGCATGGCCGGGCACATCGAACGAAAAAGCGGCGCTCACCATCCTGCGTCCTGAAGATCGGCGCTCCGGCGATTCGTGCCGGAGTCCTGCCAGCGGCATTGTGCCACCATCGCCCGCGACCTTTTTACGCAATCGCACCGGACACCGCCCTCCTACACTGGATCGGCTATCGCGCGGCTATCCGCCCCATCGTCCCATCGGGTGCGTCGAACGGAAAGCCGCGTCCCATCGAAACAAGGTGCCTGCGCGGCGTCGAAACCGGCCGTCGGGCCGATCGCTTCTTTCGCACGTTCGTACCGGCGACCTGAGCCGCGCGGGCATGCGGGATGCGACAGCGGGCCGGCCCGCCGCACCGGCCGCCACGCGAAACCACGCCTTACCGAACCAGCGAGACTGCGATGAGCGCTGCCGATCTTCTGTTCCATCCCGACCTGCTCGCGCGGTACAGCGTGCATGGCCCGCGATACACGTCCTACCCGACCGCGCTGCAGTTTCGCGACGACTTCGACCTCTCCGACTACGTGCGGGCAGCCTCCGATTCGGGCGCCGCGCTGACGGACCTCTCGCTGTACTTCCACATCCCGTTCTGCGACACCGTCTGCTTCTACTGTGGCTGCAACAAGGTCATCACGAAGAACCGCTCGCGCGCGAGGCCCTACCTGGCGCAACTCAAGCGCGAACTCGCGCTGCAGGCCGCGCTCTTCGACACGGCGCGGCCGGTATCGCAACTGCACTGGGGCGGTGGCACGCCGACGTTCCTGTCACCCGACGAAATGACCGAGCTCATGATCGCGACGCGCGAACACTTCACGCTGCGTCCCGACGACGAAGGGGAGTTTTCGATCGAGATCGATCCGCGCGAAGCGTCGGCGGCAACGATCGCGCATCTGCGCGCGCTCGGCTTCAACCGCCTGAGCCTCGGCGTGCAGGATCTCGACCCGGTCGTGCAGCGCGCCGTCAACCGCATCCAGCCGCTGGGGCTGACCGTCGACGTGATGCAGGCGGCCCGCGCCACGGGCTTCCAGTCGATCAGCGTCGATCTGATCTACGGCCTGCCGCATCAGAGCGTCGCGCAGTTCGGGCGCACGCTCGACGCCGTCCTCGCGCTCGCGCCGGACCGGCTGTCGGTGTTCGGCTACGCGCACATGCCGCATCTGTTCAAGATGCAACGCCAGATCGATCCAGCCGCGCTGCCCTCGCCCGAAACGCGTCTCGCCCTGCTCAAGCTCGTCGTCGAGAAGCTGACCGAGGCCGGCTACGTCTATATCGGCATGGATCACTTCGCGCTGCCGACCGACGAACTCGCACATGCCCAGGTGCAAGGCACGCTGCATCGGAATTTTCAGGGCTACAGCACGCGCGCCGATTGCGACCTGATCGGCTTCGGCGCCTCGTCGATCGGCAAGATCGGCGACGTGTACGCGCAAAACGCAAAGGATCTGTCCACGTACGGCGCGGCCATCGAGACGGGCCGTCTCGCCATCACGCGGGGCCTTCGCCTGAACGCCGACGACCGGCTGCGCCGCGACGTCATCACGGCGCTGATGTGCAACCTGAAGCTGAATTTCGACGAGTACGAGGCGGCCTACGGCATCCGTTTTCCGGCCGCGTTCGCGCCCGAACTCGCGCGATTGCGCGAACTCGAACGCGACGGCCTCGTCATGCGCACCTGCAACGGACTCGAGGTACTGCCGGCGGGCCGGATGCTCGTGCGCAACATCGCGATGGTGTTCGACCGCTATCTCGACGGAGCGCAGCGGTCCGAGCGGTTTTCCCGCACGGTCTGAACGGCCGGCACGGCCTGCCCCCGCTCTCCTCCCTGAGCCGCCAGTTGCCCGCCCATCCGTTTTACGCCATAATTTACGTTTATCCCGCGTGGCGGGTAGTACAGATAAACGCTCGCGGATAAAGCTTGGCAAAAACGCCTCGGTGGTGAAATTGGTAGACGCGCCGGACTCAAAATCCGGTTCCGAAAGGAGTGCCGGTTCGATTCCGGCCCGAGGCACCACCCCCTTCCAAACATATTCCAGACCGCGCGAAACGGGGTTGGCTACACGACGGCGGTGGAACTTCCCACTTACCGCCCCAACCATCCCGTACAACCGCATCGACAGCACGCCGGTCGCCCGGTTGCCATCATCGGCATGATCTTTTGCGGCAGACAGCTCCGGACTCAATCCTGAAACTGCTTCCACAGCACCATGCGTTCCTTGAGGTTCAGCGTCCGGCCGTCCACGATGAAGGTGCCGTCGCCGTTGTGATGCAACGTGCGCCGCTCTTTCCGTTCGGTATCGACCCAGACCTGCAAGGCTTCGAGAACGAACAGGTTGTACCGTTCGACGAGCGTGTCGTCCACGACGCGGCATTCGATGTTGGCAACGCACTCGGCGATGAGCGGTGCTTTCACCTCGTGTCCCGATAGCGGCGTCAGGCCGAACCAGTCGAACTTGTCGACGTCGGTGCCCGAGCAGTTGCCGATGTCCACGACCTTCGTCGCGAGATCGACGGTCGGAATCGCGATCACGCATTCCCCCGTCTCCCGCAGCGCCCGATAGCTATGGTCCCACGGACCGATCACCGCGCCGATCAGCGACGGGTGCTGGATCATCATGTGGAAGCCCATGGTCATGATGTTCGGCCGCCCGTCGCCCAGCGTGGTGACGAGGACGACCGGCCCGGCTTCGAGCAGACGGTAGGCTTTCGGGGCGGACATGGCCTGCATCGTCATGGGGGGTTCCTCCTCGCCTGTTCGCCCCGCGCGGCGTTCAGCCGTTCGGACCGTGGACGTTGTTCGCTGCGCTACGCCGCCGCACGGGGCCGATCGTGGCCTCGGGCAAGGTTGACAGCAACGCATGCAGCATGAAGTCGAAGTCTTCGGGCGCGATGTCGAACTGGACGAAGACCTTCTCGCGCCGGACCTCGGTCCATGAAATATAGACGCCGATCGGCGAATACTGAAGTGTCGCCAGGTCCTCGAGCGATCGCGCCGCCGTCCCGCCGTCGAGTATCACTTCGAACAGGGCGCGCGTGGGACGCAGGGCGACGATGTTCGGGCGCGACGACGTCTTCGTGACGAAGCCGGCGTCGAAAGCGTCGGGACAAGGAAGTTGTTGTGCAGAGCCCATACGGTTTGGGGTCGTCCCCTCGGGGGTTGTCAAGACCCCTCTAGCCTGGCACGGCGGACATAAACTAGTTGCAAAAAAACGGCGCGCCGGCGACAAAACCGGGCATCGGGCACCGACCTGTCCGAGCTTCGGCCGTCGGCCAGCCGCTTCGTCACGATTTCGCGAGGCCCCGCCGCCTCACTCGGGCGTCGCCTCGCAGACGAACGGCTCGCGGCCGGTCCCCTCGGCGTCGCGTCCCAAGCTCGCCAGCGCAGCCAGCCCGAGGAGGCCGAGCGCGCTGCCCATCAGGAAGTCCACGGGAATGCCGATCCGGTCGACGACGGTCCCGCCGACGAGCGAACCCACGGCAATGGCGACCTGAATGATGCTCACGAACAGCGCCGAGCCGGCTTCCGGCAGGTCGGGCGTCGCGCGCTGAATCCAGACGCTGAAGCACAGCGGCAGCGCGCCAAACGCAATGCCCCATCCCAGCACGACGGCCGTCACCGCCGGTTGCGAGTGCCGCAGCAGCGGCATCAGCAGCAGCGAGAACATCAACAGCGAGACCATGGCGGCCGCCGAGGCCTTCAGGTTCCGCGTCACCGCGGCCGAGGCCGCGAAGTTCGAGAAGAACCCGATGATGCCGAAGCCGAGCAGCAGCCACGTGATGGTGGACATGTCGAAGTCGGCGTTGCGCAGCAGGAACGGCGTGACATACGTGTAGCACGAGAAGTGCGCGCCGAACACGAGCGCCACCATCAGCATGCTCCGGCGCGGATAGGGACGCCGTATCAATGTGACAAGGTCGGCGAAGCGCAGCGCCGTGCCCGACGGCAGCGACGGCACGAGGAAGAACTGCGCCACGAGCGCGACGGCGACGAGCGCGCCCGTCGCGAGGAACGAGAAGCGCCACGACGAGAAGCCCGCGATAAAAGTACCGAGCGGCACGCCGATCACCGTGGCGCACGTCACGCCGGTCAGGATCGTCGCCATCGCGCGCGCCGAATCCTTCGGCTGCACGAGCCGTCCCGCGGCCGCCGTGGCCAGCGTCCAGAAACCGCCGAGCGCCGCGCCGAGAAGCGCGCGCCCGATCAGCATGACGGGGAAATTCGGCGCGAAGGCGGACAGCAGGTTGGAGGCGAGCAGCAATCCCGTCAGCAGCAGGAAGACGAGACGGCGATCCATGCGCCCGGCGCCGAGCATCAACCCCGGCGCGGAAATGGCGGCGATGACGGCGGGCGTCGTCACCATGAGGCCGGCCGTGCCCGGCAGAACGTTTAGTTCCTTCGCGATGTGCGGTAGCAACCCGACGGGAAGGAACTCGGTCGTCACGAAGGCGAACGCGCCGATCGCCACCGCGCCGACGGACAACCATTGGCGCAGCGACGACGAATCGCCGCCCTCCGGCGCGGACTCGCCCGCCGGCTGATTACTTTCGATCAACATAGTGCTGTGTGTACTGGAACCGACAATGACTGGGGAGAGAGCGGGGTTGCCGTGCCGACCCGTTCCGGCCGGCGGATGCGCGACGCAGACGTCCGGCGAAGCGGGCCTCGACCGGCCGTACCCGGGAAGGCCCGGCTCTCGCCATCAGGAAGAACGCACACCATACCATCGACTTAATTCTCTCGCTGACGCACCCGTAAAGACCCGTCCGTAGTAGGGAAAAGCCCGCGAATCCGGCGGCGAAACCTGACGGCACGCGCGCGGAAACCGGCCGCGCCCGGAGCGCCTCAATGCCCGCTCGGGCGCGCACATTCAAACGCGCGCACCCAGACACGAAACGATGCGGAGCAGGACGGATGCC
Source organism: Burkholderia sp. WAC0059 (assembly GCF_002870125.1). GTDB lineage: Bacteria > Pseudomonadota > Gammaproteobacteria > Burkholderiales > Burkholderiaceae > Paraburkholderia. The sequence continues at coordinate 70,536 of NZ_PNEO01000016.1, read as the reverse complement.
CGCCGGACGAGGCGGCGGGGCCTCGCCAGTCAGGTGAGAGGAATAGACGCCGTTTCTTTCAGGCGTATGGCAATTGCGGTAATCGTGGTGGCCAGCCGTGGGCGACCGGCACGTCAGGCCCGAGCCGCGAGGCGAATCGTCGTCTCGAGCCGCCCCACCTCGAGGCCGCGCGCATTGCGCAGAACCGGATCGCTCCACGGGGCGAGTTCGGCAAGCCCCACCTCGTCGAGGAGCCCGAGCTGCTTCAAGACGGCAACCGCAGCCGCATAGAGCACCGACCGGTTGCCGTCCGCGATCTTGATGGCGATGCCGAGACCGCGGCTTCGCACGCCCATGACGTACACGCCGTCCGCGCCCACCTTCGCCGCGCCGTCGCCGCCGAACGCGCGCGTGACCGCCAGATCGCAGCGCCCCGTTCCCGACACCATCTCGGGATGCGCCGTCATCGCCGCAAAGATCTCGCCTAGCGCATCGTCGCGGTTCGCGCCGGGTGCGGACCTGCCGGCCGCGAGACGCGCCCACATCATGGCGAGCCGCGACAGCGGCATGCCGATGTTCGGCGCGCTGCAGCCGTCGGTGCCGAACCAGAGTTCCGCCTCGCGCAATCCCGACAGCGCGGCGACCTCGCCGGCGATGTCCCGCTGCAGCGGATGATCGGGCGCGAGGTAGTCGCCGAGCGAATGGCCGTGCATGCAGCAATAGCCGAGAAACCCCGTGTGCTTGCCCGAGCAGTTGTTGTGCCGCTGGTCGAAAAGGCTGCCGTGCGGCGGCAGATTATCGTCCGAGTATTGCAGCGGCAGATGCACGCCGCAGCGCAGGTCGGACTCCTCGACGCCGACTTTCGCCAGCATCCCGGTGACGGCATCGACATGGAAGTCCTCGCCGGAATGGCTGCTGCAGAGCAGGGCGACCTGCCGCTGCGAAAAGCCGAACCGGGACGCGCCGCCGTCCCTCACGAACGGCACCGCCTGGAACGGCTTGAGCGTGGAGCGGGAGAAGACGTAGGCCTCGGGGTCACCCATCGAGGCGACGAGCGCCCCGGCCGTATCGACGACGGCGACCGATCCCCAGTGCGTGCGCTCGACGTGGCCGTTGCGCGTGGCAACTGCAATGGGAACATGGGAGAGCGTCGTCATGGCGTCTGAATGTGTTCGTGCGTTCGGGATCGCGGAAAAATCGGAACATGGCCGCGCGCAACGGCGGCATCGTGCAAAACCGCGCGCATGATCGCACGGAATGCCCCGGCCTGTCCGGGATCGTCCGGCGCGGGTCGAACCGGAGCGAAGGCCGGCCCGGCCCGCGTTCGAACTCAGCGGCGCAGGTTCGTGTTCGCGAGCTCGATCACCTCGTCGCCGCGTCCGCTCAGCACAGCGCGCAGCATGTAGAGACTGAACCCCTTCGCCTGGGCCCATTGCAGCTTCGGCGGCATGGCGAGTTCGTGCTTCGAGGTCACGACGTCGACGAGCGCCGGCCCCGGATGCGCGAACGCGGCGCGCAGCGCCTCGTCGACCTGCTCCGAAGTCTCGACGCGCACGCTGAAGATGCCTGCGCCCTTCGCGATCGCGGCGAAATCGGTCGGGCTCAGGTCGGTGCCCGTGTCGAGGTAGCCGCCGGCCTTCATCTCCATCGCCACGAAACCGAGCGTACCGTTGTTGTACACCACGACCTTGATCGGCAGGCCGAGCTGGCGCGCGCTCAGCAGATCGCCGAGCAGCATCGACAGCCCGCCGTCACCCGACAGCGACACGACCTGCCGGTCCGCACGGGCCGCCTGCGCGCCGAGCGCCTGAGGCATCGCGTTCGCCATCGACCCGTGATTGAACGAGCCGTGCAGCGCGCGCCGGCCGTTCATCTTCAGATAGCGCGCAGCCCACAGCGTCGGCGTGCCGACGTCGACGGTAAAGATCGCGTCGTCGGCCGCGAGCGCGTCGACGCGCGTCGTCAGGTACTGCGGGTGAATCGGTTGCCCGGCCGCGGACGGTTTCGCCAGTTCGTCGAGCCCCTTGCGCGCCTCCACGTAGTGCGCTTTCGCACGCTCGACGAACTGGCGCGAAGTCTTGCGCGCAAGCTTCGGCATCAGCGCGCGCAGCGTCTCGCCCACGTCGCCGACGAGGCCGAGCGCAAGCGGCGCGCGCCGGCCGAGCGCCGTGCCTCTGCGGTCGATCTGCACGATGCTGGCCCCGGTCGGATAGAAGTTGCGATACGGGAAATCCGTGCCGAGCATCACGAGCGTGTCGCACGACATCATCGCGTGATAACCGGAGGAAAAGCCGATCAGGCCGGTCATGCCGACGTCGTAGGGGTTGTCCCATTCGACGTACTGCTTGCCGCGCAACGCGTGCACGGTCGGCGCGCCGAGCAGGTCCGCGAGCGCGACGACCTCGTCGTGCGCCTGCGCGCAGCCGCTGCCGCACAGCAGCGTCACGGCTTCGGACTTGTTCAGCAGCGCCGCGAGCCGTTCGATGTCGGCCGGCGCCGGCACGACCGTCGCGCGCTCGGCCGGCGACCACGCGGGCTCGCCGTCAGGCGCGTCGAGCAGCGCGACGTCGCCGGGCAGGACGATCACGGCCACGCCGCGTTCTTCGATGGCCGTGCGCATCGCTGTCTGCAGCACGCGCGCGAACTGCGAGCGGTTCGTCACGAGCTCGACGTAGTGACTGCACTCCTTGAAGAGTTCCTGCGGATGCGTCTCCTGAAAGTAGCCGAGACCGATTTCCGTCGACGGAATGTGCGCGGCGATCGCCAGCACCGGAACGTGGTTGCGATGGCAATCGTAAAGCCCGTTGATGAGGTGCAGATTACCCGGCCCGCAACTGCCCGCGCAAACCGCGAGCTGCCCCGTCGCCGCGGCGTCGGCGCCCGCCGCGAACGCCGCCACCTCCTCGTGCCGCGTGTGCATCCAGCGAATCGTGCCGAACCGGCGCAGACTGTCCGACAGTCCGTTCAGGCTGTCGCCCGTCACGCCCCAGATGCGCTCGACACCCGCTGCCTCAAGCGTTTTCGCGAGAAAGTCCGCGATCGTCTTAGCCATGCTGTCCTCCGTGCAGAAACCAGGAAATGAAGCCGGGAAAACCGGACGCGGGCTGCGCAAGGATCGTGCAAACGAACGGCGACGTCCCGCCGAACCCGGCCGACACCGCCGGCCCGGTCTGCCCCGTCCCCAACCATACGCGCTTCCCGGCAATACGGACGCCGGACTGCCCGCGGCCGGGCACCGCCCCGTGCCCGGGTAGAATGCAGCCGTTTTGTCGCGCGCAGCAGCACGCCATGAATCTCGAAAGCATTCTCTTCACTCAGGGTTTCGGCTCGCGCCGCCAATGCCGCGCGCTGATCGCCGATGCCCGGGTTTCGGTCGGCGGCACGGTCTGCGCCGATCCGCTCGCATCGTTCGATACGGCCGCGCTCGTCTTCGCCGTGGACGGCGCGGCATGGCCCTTCCGCGAGCGCGCCTACCTCGCGCTCAACAAGCCGGCCGGCTACGAGTGCTCGCGCGACCCGCAGCATCACCTGAGCGTCTTTCATCTGCTGCCGCCGCAATTCTCGGCGCGCGGCGTCCAGTGCGTCGGCCGGCTCGACCAGGATACGACGGGCCTGCTGCTGCTCTCCGACGACGGCCCGTTCGTCCACGCGTTCACATCGCCGAAACGCAAGGTGCCTAAAGTCTATGTGGCGACCACGCGCCATCCGCTCGACGACGCGCAGCTCGGCGCGCTACGCGCGGGCGTCCTGCTGCACGGCGAATCCGCCCCGACGGCCGCCGTCGCGGCACGCTCGCGCGGCGCGTGCGAACTGGAATTGACGGTGCTCGAAGGGAAATACCACCAGGTCAAGCGCATGGTCGCGGCGGCGGGCAACCGCGTCGAGGCCTTGCATCGCGAGCGAATCGGCGGATTCTCGCTGCCGACGGATCTGGCCCCGGGCCAGTGGCTGTGGCTCGACGATGTGCAGCTTGCGGCGCTGCGCAACGCGTAGATCCCGGCGCCCGGGCGGCCGGCCCGTCGTGGGCGGCAACGACTGTCGCACCGCGACAGGTCCGTTGGCCCGTCGTTGTTCTTTTCATGACGCGCCCTATACTGAAAAAAACAACGATAACGAATTACGCAAGGAGGGATAGCAATGACCATCCACGGTACATTCGGACTCTCGCACGTGACGATTGCGTTCCTGGTGCTCGCGGCACTGCTTGTCGGCGGGCTGCTCGCCGCCATGCACGTGCGGGGACGGTATTCCCCGAGCCTGATCGGCGCGCTGATCGGCGCCATGTTCTGCTTTCTGCTGCTCGAAGCGCTGCCCGCCCTCGTCTGAACGCTGAACAGCGGTTGCGTCCCGCTCAGGACGAACGCGCCCGCAAGTCGCCCAGAAACGTATCGACGCTCGGATAACGAAGCCGCACCCGCAATTCGCGCTTGATGCGCCGGTTCGTCAGTCGCCTCGATTCGCGCATGAACGACAGCAGCACAGAATCGAGCTGTCGTTCCGCCTCGGCGCGGCTCACGCGCGGCGCACGCGCCATGCCGAAGACGTCGGCGACGCGGTCGAACCAGTCCCCCATCTTCAGCTCGCTGTCGTCGCTCGCGTGCACCACGCGCGCGGGCCGGCCGTGCGTCGCCATGCGCACGAGAATGGCGGCCAGATCGTCGGCGTGGATGTGGCTCGTATAAACGTCGTCGGCCTCGATCAGCGCCGGCGTTCCCTTCCCCAGACGCGCAAGCGGCAATCGGTTCGCCGCGTAGATGCCCGGAATCCGCGCGATGCTCGCGCTGAGCGCGCCGCGCGCGGTCGCGCGGCGCAACTGGCGCTCGGCGCTGACGCGGCGCTTCGCGCGCGCGTTCGCCGGCCTCACGCGGCGCGTCTCGTCGATGCGCGCGCCGCCGCAATCGCCGTACACGCCCGTCGTGCTCGCGTAGACCACCTTCAACGCGGCATGCCGGCCGTGGCCGGGCGGGAAAGCCCGCTCGGGTACAATAGCGGATCGCCTGCGGCGCGCGACGGCGCCCGACGACGCCGGAAACACGGGGCCCGCCGGACGGCGCCGTCCGGCGCCGAGCGCGGCCAGCAGCGCGCGCGTCCGGTAGTCGACGTCGTCCGTCTGGCCGGGCGGCGCGAGATGCAGCACGGTCGGCGCCAGACCGGCAAGGCGCGCGAGACTCGGGCGCACGTCGAGATCGCCCACGACGGGAATCGCGCCGGCCCCGCGCAACGCGACGCACCGCGCCGGCTGGCTCGTCAGCGCGAACACGCGGGCGCGCGGCAACCGTTCGAGGCAGCGCAGGCCGACGTCGCCACAGCCGACGATCAGCACGCGTGGGCGCCTCAAGGTTCGTATGACAGTCATGGTGGACGCATTTTAGCCGTCGGCGGCGACCCCAACGATTACAGACTCATCCCTCTTCTTCGAATATGGCATTCAACGTAACGCTCAAGCAAAGCGGCCGTCAGTTCCAGGTCGAACCCGACGAGCCGGTCCTCACCGCCGCCCTGCGCCAGGGCATCGGCCTGCCGTACGGCTGCAAGAACGGCGCCTGCGGTTCATGCAAGGGTTCGGTGGCGAGCGGCGAAATCGAGCAGCGCGCCCACGCGGCCTCGGCGCTCTCGAACGACGAAAAAACGCGCGGCATGGCGCTCTTTTGCTGCGCCACCGCGCAGTCGGACCTCGAAATCGACATCCGCGAAATCGCGGGCGTCGGCGACATGCCGGTGCGCAAGCTGCCCTGCCGCGTCGCCGCGATCGAACGCAAGGCCGACGACGTCGTCGTGCTGAAGCTGCAACTGCCCGCGAACGAGCGCCTGCAATATCTGGCCGGGCAGTACCTCGAATTCATCCTGAAGGACGGCGCGCGCCGCTGCTACTCGATGGCGAGCGCGCCGCACGAGGAAGGTCTGCTCGAGCTGCACATCCGCCACATGCCCGGCGGCAAGTTCACCGACCACGTGTTCGGCGCGCTCAAGGAACGCGACATCCTGCGCTTCGAGGCGCCGCTCGGCACGTTCTTCCTGCGCGAGGACAGCGACAGGCCGATCGTGCTGCTCGCCTCGGGCACCGGCTTTGCGCCGATCAAGGCGATCGTCGAGCACGCCGCCCACAAGGGCATCGGCCGGCCGATGACGCTTTACTGGGGCGCGCGGCGCCTCAAGGACCTGTATCTGCTGGATCTGGCCCGGCAGTGGGAGCGGGAGATTCCGGGCTTGCGCTTCGTGCCGGTGCTCTCCGAGCCCGACGCCGCGGACGCGTGGACGGGCCGGACCGGCTTCGTGCACCGCGCCGTCGTCGAGGATCTGCCCGATCTTTCGGGCCATCAGGTGTACGCGTGCGGAGCGCCCGTCATGGTCGAGTCGGCGCTGCGCGACTTCACGCAACACCACGGCCTGCCCGAAAGCGAGTTCTACGCCGATTCGTTCACGAGCGCGGCCGACCTAGCCCATCCGGTCTGAGCCGGCGTCCGGCCTGGGTTCGGTCCCCCGGGTTCGGTCCCGCGCCCGCGCGGCAGACGCCGCGGGCGCGGCCGGACACAAAAAAATAATGTTCGCCACGCCCAAATGACGGTTTACAGCGGCGTTCGCCTTGTCGTATTCTCTCGCGCATGAACCGCATCCTGCCCGCCCTTCGACGTCGTCGCTCGCCCAACCCTTAGGGGGGCCTGGCTACGTCACGGACGCGCGCTTCTTCACCCGGATGCGCATGCAGTTCGAATCGCGAAAGCCACGGACCACCGTGGCTTTTTCATTTTTCGGCCGTTTTTCCCGATCTTTTCGTTCATTTCGTCAATCCTCTTTGCCGCTACGCGTGGAGCCCGCCGCCATGAAATTCTCCGAGTATCCGATCCAATCGCTGATGTACATCACCAACCGGCCCGAAATCGTTTTCACTCATGGCAAGGGATCCTGGCTCTACGACAACGAGGGCAAGCGCTATCTGGACTTCATCCAGGGCTGGGCCGTCAACTGCCTCGGCCATAGCAACGAGCCGATGATCGAGGCGCTCGAGCGACAGGCCCGCCTGCTCATCAACCCGTCGCCGGCGTTCTACAACGAGCCGATGGCCAAACTCGCGAGCCTGCTGACCGCGCATAGCTGCTTCGACAGGGTGTTTTTCGCCAACAGCGGCGCCGAAGCCAACGAAGGCGCGATCAAGCTCGCGCGCAAGTGGGGCCGCAAGTTCCGCGACGGCGCTTACGAGATCATCACGTTCGATCACAGCTTCCACGGCCGCACGCTCGCGACCATGTCGGCCAGCGGCAAGCCCGGCTGGGACACGATCTACGCGCCGCAGGTGCCGGGCTTTCCGAAGGCCGAGCTGAACGACATCGCCTCGGTCGAGCGGCTCATCAACGGCAAGACCGTCGCCGTGATGCTCGAGCCGATCCAGGGCGAAGGCGGCGTCATTCCGGCCACGCGCGAATTCATGCAGGCGCTGCGCGCACTGACGAAGCAGCACGGCCTCCTGCTCATCGTCGACGAAGTGCAGAGCGGTTGCGGTCGCGCGGGCACGCTGTTCGCCTACGAGCTCTCCGGCATCGAACCGGACATCATGACGCTCGGCAAGGGCATCGGCGGCGGCGTACCGCTCGCGGCGCTGCTCGCGAAGGAGAGCGTCGCCGTGTTCGAGGCCGGCGATCAGGGCGGCACCTACAACGGCAATCCGCTGATGACGGCGGTCGGCGAAGCGGTGATCTCGCAGCTCGTCGCGCCGGGCTTTCTCGAAGGCGTGCGCGCGCGCGGCGCGTATCTGCGCGAAAAGCTGCTCGAGCTCTCGGCGGAGCGCGGCTTCGAGGGCGAGCGCGGCGAAGGGCTGCTGCGCGCGCTGCTGCTCGGCAAGGACATCGGCAACCAGATCGTCGAAAAAGCCCGCGAGCTGCAACCCGACGGCGTGCTGCTGAACGCCGCGCGTCCGAACCTGCTGCGCTTCATGCCCGCGCTGAACGTGAGCAACGAGGAAATCGACCAGATGATGGCGATGCTGCGCACGGTGCTCGATTCGCTGTAATGCGCCGTTTTCCACCGGACGAAACGAAAGGCCCGTGCCCATGACAGCCTCTCCGCCCATCATCCGCCGCTTTGCCGAGACCGACGCCGACGCCGTCGTCGCGCTGTGGCAGCTCGCCTTCCCCGAGTATCGGGAAGCGGGCAAGCCGCACCGCGACCCGCGCCTCTCGATCGCGAACAAGCTCGCCACCCAACCCGAACTCTTTTTCGTCGCCACGCGCGCAACGAAAATCGTCGGCACGGTGCTGGCGGGCTACGACGGCCATCGCGGCTGGCTCTATTCGCTCGCGGTGGCCCCCGACGCGCGGCGCCTCGGCATCGGCACGCGGCTCGTCGCCCACGCCGAAGCGGCGCTCGCCGCGCTCGGCTGCCCGAAGGTGAACCTGCAGGTGCTGCCCGGCAAGGACGACGTGCTGAACTTCTACGATGCGCTCGGCTACCGCAGCGACGCGGTCGTCAGCCTCGGCAAGCGGCTTGCCGCGACGCAGGCTGACGCCGCAACGCCGGCATCCTGACATGCGCAGACGCGCCATCCAGACGTCTCGCTTATCGCGAGACCAATAAAAAAACCCGCATGTGTCTTACCACATGCGGGTTTTCTCCGGAAACGCCGGTGACGCCTATTCGCCCAGATAGGCCGCGCGCACCTTCGGGTCGTCGAGCATGTCCTTCGCGTTGCCTTCCATCGTCACGAGCCCCGAATCCATCACGTAGCCGCGGTTGGCCGCCTGCAGCGCGAGCCGCGCGTTCTGCTCGACCAGCAGCACCGTGATGCCTTCCTTCGAGATTTCGCGCACCACCTCGAAGATCTTCTCGACCATGATCGGAGAAAGGCCCATCGACGGCTCGTCGAGCAGCAGGAGCTTCGGCTTGCTGATGATCGCGCGCGACATCGCGAGCATCTGCTGCTCGCCGCCCGAGAGCGTGCCCGCGAGCTGGGTCGAGCGTTCCTTCAGGCGCGGAAAGAAGCCGAACATCCGCTCGACGTCGTTCTTGATGCCGTCCTTGTCCTTGCGCAGGTACGCGCCCATCTGCATGTTTTCGATGATCGACATGCGCGCGAAGATGCCGCGACCTTCCGGCACCATCGCGAGGCCGCGCTTGAGCAGTTCGTGCGGCGGCACGCCCTTGATCGACTGGCCGAGGAACTCGATGTCGCCCGCCGAGTAGGCCTTCAGGCCCGTGATGGCCTTCATCGTCGTCGTCTTGCCCGCGCCGTTCGCGCCGATCAGCGTGACGAGCTCGCCCTGCGCCACGTCCAGATCGACGCCCTTGACCGCCTGGATGCCGCCGTAATTGACCTGCAGGCCCTTGATTTTCAACATTGCCGTAGCCATCAGTGGACCCCCGCGCCCAGATACGCCTCGATCACCTTCGGGTCCTTCTGCACGTCCTGCGGCAGCCCCTCGGCGATCACCTTGCCATAGTCGAGCACTGTCATCCGGTTGCACAGGCCCATCACGAGCTTCACGTCGTGCTCGATCAGCAGGATGGTCTTGCCGTCCGCGCGGATCTTGTCGAGCAGGCGCGTCAATTCCACCTTCTCGGTCGCGTTCATGCCGGCCGCGGGCTCGTCGAGCGCGAGCAGCTTCGGGTCGGTCGCGAGCGCGCGCGCGATCTCGAGCCGCCGCTGGTGGCCGTACGAGAGGTTGCGCGAGGTGTAGTCCGCATACTGGGCGATGCCCACGTATTCGAGCAACTCGAGCGCGCGCTCGCGAATCTCGCGTTCTTCCCGGCGCTCGGACGGCGTCTGGAACACCGCGCCGATGAGGCCGTGCTTCGTGCGCACGTGGCGGCCGACCATCACGTTTTCGAGCGCGGTCATGCCGCCGAACAGACGGATGTTCTGGAAGGTTCGCGCAATGCCGGTCTTCGCGACTTCATGCACGGCCGTCGGCGTGTACGGCTCGCCGTCCAGCCTGAAATCGCCGGAATCCGGCGTGTAGAGCCCGGTAATCACGTTGAAGAACGTGGTTTTGCCCGCGCCGTTCGGACCGATGAGCCCGTAGATCGTGCCTTCCTCGATCTGCAGGCCCACGTCGGAGAGCGCCTGCAGACCGCCGAAACGCTTGTTCACGCCCTTTACGGACAGGCGGATGGGTTTGTTGCTCATGAAAAAATTCTCCTGCCGGGGGTCGTTAGGCACGCACCGGCTTCTTGCTGCTCTTCTTCTCGACTTTCGCGATCCTGTCCTCGTGCTTCGGCGCCGGCCACAGGCCTTCCGAGCGATAGAGCATGACGACGACCATCGCGAGACCGTACAGGAGCTGGCGGATCACTTCCGGGTCGATGACCTGATGGCCGAAGAGTGCATTCTGCAGCGGACCCATCGTGCTGCGCAGCACTTCCGGGAAAACCGAGAGCAGCACCGCGCCGAGAATCACGCCCGGGATGTGGCCCATGCCGCCGAGCACGACGCACGAAAGCACCACGACCGATTCCCAGTACGTGAACGATTCCGGCGACACGAAGCCCTGGAACGCGCCGAACATCGCGCCCGAGAGGCCGCCGAACGAGGCGCCCATCGCGAAGGCGAGCAGCTTCACGTTGCGGGTGTTGATGCCCATCGCCTTCGCGGCGATTTCGTCCTCGCGGATCGCGGCCCAGGCGCGGCCGATGCGCGAGTGCTGCAGGCGCGTGCAAACCCAGATCACGAACAGCGCGCAGATCACGAATGCGTAGTAATACAGGTAGACATCCGTGAACGTGAAGCCGAACAGCGTGTGCGGCTGGGCGAAGTTGAACCCGCCGAACTGCAACGGCGCGACACCCGTAATCCCCTGCGGCCCATTGGTGATGTTCAGCGGCCGGTCGAGGTTGTTCATGAAGATCCGCACGATTTCGCCGAAGCCGAGCGTCACGATCGCGAGGTAGTCGCCGCGCAGGCGCAGCGTCGGCGCGCCGAGCAGGATGCCGGCCACGGCCGCGAGCAGCATGGCGACCGGAACGACGATGAAGTACGACGTGTGCATCCCGCCCGGCAACGCGGCCGCAATCCAGGCGAACTGCGTCGTGAGGTGCGGCGAAGTCAGCAGCGCGGCCGTGTAAGCGCCCACGGCATAGAACGCGATGTAGCCCAGGTCCAGCAGGCCGGCGAAGCCGACCACCACGTTCAGGCCCAGCGCAAGCATCACGTAGAGGGCCGCGAAATCGAGCACGCGCACCCAGTAGTTGCCGCCGGCCGCGCCGATCAGCATCGGGGCCGCGACGACGACGATCGCGGTCACGATACCCACGACGAGCTTCTTCGTCGCGCTCTTTTCGGACGCGAGCGTCGCGGACGGCTCGATCGGTTGAATAGAAGTCATTTGCCTTGCTCCTTGCTTTGACCCGGGCCTCAGGCGCGATCCGCGACGCGTTCGCCGAGCAGGCCCGACGGACGGAACACCAGCACGACGATCAGCACGATGAACGCGAACACATCCTGATAGTTGCTGCCGAAGACGCCACCCGTGAGATTGCCGATGTAGCCCGCGCCGAGCTGCTCGATCAGGCCGAGCAGCACGCCGCCCACCATCGCGCCGCCCAGGTTGCCGATCCCGCCGAGCACCGCGGCCGTGAACGCCTTCATGCCCGGGATGAAGCCCATGTAGAAGTTCACGTTGCCGTATTCGGAGGCGAGCATCACGCCGGCCAGCGCGGCGAGCGCGGAGCCGAGCATGAACGTCACCGAGATCACGAAGTTCGGGTTCACGCCCATGAGGCTCGCGACGCTCGGGTTCTCGGCGATGGCGCGCATGGCGCGGCCGAGCCTCGTCTTGTGCACGAGCAGCAGGAGGCCGCCCATCACGAGGAACGCCACGACGATGATGACGATTTCGGTCGGCGAGATCACGGCGCCGGGATTGGTCTGCGTCGACTGGATGACGTTGATCGGATCGGTCGAGATGAGCTGCGGGAACGACAGCGGGTTGGGCGACCAGATCATCATCGCCAGCGTTTCGAGCAGGATCGACACGCCGATCGCGGTGATGAGCGGAGCGAGCCGGGGCGCGCGGCGCAGCGGACGATACGCGGTCCGCTCGATCACGTAGCCGAGCACCGCGCAGACCACCGCGGCGATGACGAGCGCGATGATTAGCGTCGGGATGTTGCCGAGCCCGGGGAAATGATTGTGCAGCACGTTGATCGCCGACAGCGCGACCATGGCCCCGACCATCAGCACGTCGCCGTGCGCGAAGTTGATGATGCCCAGAATCCCGTACACCATGGTGTAGCCCAGCGCGATGATGGCGTAGACGCTGCCAAGCACCAGCCCATTCAGGATCTGCTGGATGAAAATATCCATTTAATGCTCCTTAGCCCGTGCGACCGACCGGATTCGCGCTCTTCATCGGCCGGTGGGCAAATGACTCACGGAAACCGCAACGACACTTTCGGGTACTGATATAAAAAACCAGTTATCCGCCGTCGACCCGCGCGCCGCGCTCGGGTCGAACGCGACGGACATGTCGGCGATAGATGCAAAAACGGCACCGTCAATTGGGTCGGTGCCGTCGGGTTCGACTCCCTGCCACTACAGGGCGACGGTGCCCGGGACGACCATGCCGCGTCTGTCCCGGAGCCTGCCGCGCGCAATGGCCCCCTCGCCCGTGGCGCCCGAGCCGCCGCAATCCATCCGGTCGGTCACGCGCGCGTGACCGACTGCCGGCATCGTTGCGGACATCCGGGACGTCCCGCGCGAATCGGCGCACGCGTTCGCGTCGCCGCCTGCACGTACGTGCGCAGAGCGGGTCCGCGAACAGCCGGGGACGGGCGCGGCGTGAGCCGCGCGCATTGCCGTCCTGGCTACGGCGCGATTATCGGAATATCGGTGAGCAATTTGTGTGCCAATGCATGCGAGCGCCGCGATCCGCATTCCCCCGGATCGCCTCATAATGCGTGTCGCAACAACTGTTCGCATGCCGGTTTCACCAGCGACGACAGGCATCCGGTTTTCATTGTCATGGCCGGTATGTGCGCCGCAGCGATTGAGCGGCCGAACCTCAGCCGCCGCCACGCTCATGTCCGTTGCGCTGTTGCTGTCCGCCTCGAGCGGCACAACTTCAGCCGCATCGAACACGGCGTAAGCAAACTTGACTTGCATTAAACAGGTCTCCTGCGCCTTCCGAAATCCGTTGTCCGAAAGGGCCGCAGCCCTTCAGGACGGGCGCATTGTACCTCCAATCGTCCGGCAGGCAATATTGTTGAATTGGCAGGGTTTTCCTGCATTGCAGCGTCCTTTTAGGGGCACTTTTACGCCCATTTTTCCCGCCTCGGCATGCAACATTTTTGTGCATCAATTGCACCATCTTCGACCCCGGCAGCATCAACTGTTGCGCAGGGTCGGAACGCGCCTTTTACCGGCAGGCCTTGCGGCGAATACAATCACCCGCCATGCATCGAAATGGCAATCACCGGATTGGTGCGACGCAACAAACTCAAAATGAGACGATGACTGAATAAATAGGGAACGATAGGTGAAATCATGCGTCCCGTTTTTGAAAAAAACAGAAAATTCGAGCGCCCTGACGCGCCGGATTCGCTCGCGACCCATGATATGTCACCATTTATGTCAATCCGGTGACTCGCCCGCGTCCTGCCCGCGGCCAATAAAAAAGCGCGCCAGAGGCGCACTCATTTCATCCCGCGGACAGCGTGTTCAGGCTGGCTGGCCGAGACCGCGCGGCAACGGGAACGCGATGTTCTCCTCGATGCCGTCCAGCGCCCGCACCTTGTGCACGCCCAACTCGTTCAGACGACGGATCACGGCCTGCGCGAGCGCTTCCGGGGCTGACGCGCCGGCCGTCAGGCCGACGCGCCGCTTGCCCACCAGCCAGCCCGGATCGATCTGGCCCGGCGAATCGACCATGTAGGCGGGCACGCCGCGCTTCTCGGCCACTTCGCGCAGCCGGTTGGAATTCGAGCTGTTCGGGCTGCCGACGACGATCACGACGTCGCATTGCGGCGCCATGAACTTGACCGCGTCCTGGCGATTCTGCGTCGCATAGCAGATGTCCTGCTTCTTCGGCTCGCGAATGTCGGGAAACTTCGCCTTCAGCGCGTCGATAATTCCGGCGGCATCGTCGACCGACAGCGTCGTCTGCGTGACGAACGCGATGTGGTCGGGGTCGCGCGGCTCGAGCACTGCGACGTCCCCGGCGTCCTCGACGAGATACATGCCCTCGCCGACCTGCCCCATCGTGCCCTCGACCTCGGGATGTCCCTTGTGGCCGATCATCACGATGTCGAAGCCTTCTTCGCGCATCTTCGCGACCTCGACGTGCACCTTGGTCACGAGCGGGCAGGTCGCGTCGTACACGCGCAACCCGCGCGCCGCGGCGTCGGCGCGCACGGCCTTCGATACGCCATGGGCGCTGAAGATCACCGTATTGCCCGGCGGCACCTCGTCGAGCTGCTCGATGAAGATCGCCCCCTTCTTGCGCAGATCGTCGACGACGTAGGCGTTATGGACAATCTCGTGACGCACGTAGATCGGGGCGCCGTGCAACTGGATCGCGCGCTCGACGATCTCGATCGCGCGATCGACGCCCGCGCAGAACCCGCGCGGCTGCGCGAGCAGAATCTCGACGTCGACAAGAGTGGTGTCCATGGTGCTCATCTGTCACAGAATCCCGATGATTTTGACTTCGAAATCCAGCGCCTGCCCCGCCAGCGGATGGTTGAAGTCGAACAGCGCCGAAGTCTCGCCGACCTCTTTCAGCACGCCGGCGTAGCGGCCGCCGTCCGGCGCGTTGAATTCGACGAGGTCACCGGGCGTGAAGTCTTCGCCGATCATGCTGTTCTCGCGCAGCGTGGCGAGCGAGACGCGCTGGATCAGATCCGGATTGCGCTGACCGAACGCGGTGCCGGCCACTAGCTGGAAGGTCGAATGGTGTCCCACCTTCAGGCCCAGCAGAATCTCTTCCAGCGGCGGCGCAAGCTGGCCGGCGCCGAGCAGCAGCGTGGCGGGCCGGTCGACGAACGTGTTCACGACGTCGGTGCCATCGGCGAGCGAAAGCCGGTAGTGCAGCGTTACGTGGGAACCGGGTTTCACCTCGGAGATATCGATGATGCTCATGCGGTACTCGTTTCGTCAGGGCGGGCGCGCCGCCGCCCGCAAAGCACGTATTGTAAGCCACATATTCGCGGGCAGTCGTGCCGGGCGTACGCCCCCCGGTACGCGAAACCGCGGCGCGGCGGCCCGACGGAGGAACGCATGTACGAAATCGATTGCCCGGCTTTGCCGGAAACCGCTGGCGTTGGGCAACCGGCCCCGGTGGCGGAACAGCGTTCGCGCGACATGCCGCGCGAGCGGCTGCGCGACGCCGGTCCCGGCGCACTGTCCGACGTGGAGCTGATCGCGCTGCTGCTCGGCACCGGCCTGCCCGGCCATAACGTGTTCGACGTGGCGCGTTCGCTGCTCGAGCGTTTCGGCGGCCTGCGCGCCATGCTCGACGCGCAGCCGGAAGAATTCGCGGGACTGCGCGGCATCGGCCCGGCGCGAGCCGCGCAACTGCAGGCCGTCATCGAGCTGGCGCGGCGAGCCTTGGAGGAAAAGGTGCGCGAACGGCCGCTCGTCGATTCGCCGGGAGCCGTCGAAGACTATCTGCGTCTGCGCATCGGCGGCCGGTCCCACGAGGTGTTCGTCGGCCTGTTTCTCGACGTGCGCCACCGGCTGATCCGCGCCGAGGAATGCTCCCGGGGCTCGCTGACGCGCATGGCCGTGTATCCGCGCGAGATCGTGCGCCGCGCGCTCATGCTCAACGCCGCGAGCCTCATCGTGGCGCATAATCACCCGTCCGGCGCGGTCAAGCCGAGCGCGAGCGACCGGCGCCTGACGCGCGTGCTGCGCGACACCCTGGCCCTGATCGACGTGCAGCTCGTCGACCATCTCGTCATCGGCGCCCACGACACATTTTCGTTCGCCCGCAACGGGTGGGACTAATGCCGTCGCTTTGCCTTGTACCAGCGCGTCCCACGCGGCATGGACAAATCGGGTTTGATTTTTCGACTCTTTTCCTGCTAGAATAGCTTTTTTCCTCTTTTCAGTCCTGTTTCGCACGCCAGCCCATCAAGAAGTCAGCGGGCGCAGGCTCTTGACGAAAAACCCGAGAAAACCGGGTGCAGGGTCGAGGAATTTCTCGCCGCCTTCGTCCGGGTGACTTCAGCGGCGTTCGAACTCAGAATTTAAGCGTATTAGGAGTGCTCTCATGGCACGCGTATGCCAAGTAACTGGGAAAGCGCCGATGAGCGGCAACAACGTTTCCCACGCGAACAACAAGACCAAGCGTCGTTTCCTCCCGAATCTGCAAAACCGTCGTTTCTGGGTGGAAAGCGAAAACCGTTGGGTGCGCCTGCGCGTCTCGAACGCCGGCCTGCGCCTGATCGACAAGAACGGCATCGACTCCGTGCTCGCGGACCTGCGCGCACGCGGCGAAGTCTAAGGAGCACATCATGGCAAAAGGCGCCCGCGACAAGATCAAGCTGGAGTCGACTGCTGGTACGGGTCACTTCTACACGACGACGAAAAACAAGCGCAACATGCCGGAAAAGATGGAGATCATGAAGTTCGATCCCGTCGCCCGCAAGCATGTGGCTTACAAGGAAACCAAGATCAAGTAATCGCGGTTTCCCCAGCCTGACGAAGACACGAAGCCCCGCCTCGAGCGGGGCTTTTGTTTCTGGCGCGGCAACACAGCATCTTTGTTTCCGGTTTCCCCTCGTGGCGCGCGGCAGGTTATGCTTGCCGACTTACCGGCGCGCATGACGCCGCACAGCACTGACAGACGGAGAGGCGGGATCATGAAATTCGATGTGGCGATCGTCGGCAGCGGCCTGGCGGGCCTGAGCGTCGCGCTCAATCTTGCGGATACCCGCCGTGTCGTGATCCTGGCCAAGCGTTCGATGATGGACGGGGCGAGCGATCGCGCGCAGGGCGGCATCGCGGCCGTGCTCGATTCGGCCGACAGCGTGGAAAACCACGTCCACGATACGCTGACCGCGGGCGGCGGCCTTTGCGACGAAGGCGCGACCCGCTACATCGTCGAGCACGGCCGCGAGGCGATCGACTGGCTGATCGCGCAGGACGTGCCGTTCACGAAGGACGATGCCGCCGAGCTCGGCTTTCACCTGACGCGCGAGGGCGGCCACAGCCATCGCCGCATCATCCACGCGGCCGACGCCACCGGACACGCCGTGCTGCAGACGCTCAGCGAACGCGTGCGCCGGCACCCGAACATCACGATACTGGAAGACTACCAGGCGATCGACGTGATCGTCTCCGGCAATCGAAACCAGCGCTGCCGCGGCCTCTACGCGCTCGATCTCGCAAGCGGCCGCATCGTGACCATCGACGCGCCCCACACCGTGCTCGCCACGGGCGGCGCGGGCAAGGTCTACCTGTACACGACGAACCCCGACACCTCGACGGGCGACGGCATCGCGATGGCCTGGCGCGCCGGCTGCCGGGTGGCGAACATGGAATTCATCCAGTTCCACCCGACCTGTCTCTTCCATCCGCACGCCAAGTCCTTCCTGATTTCCGAGGCCGTGCGCGGCGAAGGCGGGCTGCTCAAACTGCCCGACGGCACGCGCTTCATGCCCGCCCACGACGAGCGCGCCGAACTGGCGCCGCGCGATATCGTGGCGCGCGCCATCGACTTCGAGATCAAGAAACACGGCATCGACTGCGTGTATCTCGACATCAGCCATCAGCCGGCGGCCTTCATCGAGGAGCACTTCCCGACGATCCTCGCGCGCTGCCGCGAGTTCGGCATCGACATCACCACGGGTCCCATCCCCGTCGTGCCGGCGGCGCATTACACCTGCGGCGGCGTCATCACCGATCTCGCCGGACGCACCGATCTCGCGGGTCTCTACGCCGTCGGCGAGGCGTCCTATACCGGCCTGCACGGCGCGAACCGGCTCGCCAGCAACTCGCTACTCGAATGTCTCGTGATCGGGCGCGCGGCGGCCGGGGCCATCGAGCACGAAGGGTTCGACGCAACCGGCCGCACGCCGTTGCCCGACTGGGACGAGAGCCGCGTCTCGGATTCCGACGAGGAAGTGGTCGTCGCGCACAACTGGGACGAGCTGCGCCGGCTGATGTGGAATTACGTCGGCATCGTCCGCACCGATAAGCGGCTCGAACGCGCGCAGCATCGTCTTACGCTGCTGCGCGACGAAATCCACGAGTATTACGCGAACTTCCGCGTGAGCCGCGACCTGCTCGAACTGCGCAATCTCGTGGACGTGGCCTCGCTGATCGTCGAAAGCGCGCGCTCGCGGCACGAGAGCCGCGGCCTGCATTACAGCCGCGACTGGCCGAACCCGCTGCCGAAGGCCCTGCCTTCGGTGCTGACGCCGGAACGCGTACGCAACCGCTACGTCCGGACGCCCCAGACGGTCGGCGGCAAGCGCTAACCGCCGTCAGACGAGGCGCATCGAATAATCGGTCGCGCGCACGTCCTTCGTCAGCGCGCCGATCGAAATGCGGTCGACGCCCGTCTCCGCAATCGTGCGCACTGTGTCGAAGTTCACGCCGCCCGACACTTCGAGCACCGCCCGGCCGGCCGTCAGGCTGACCGCGTCGCGCATCGCGTCGAACGTGAAATTGTCGAGCAGCACCGAAGTCGAGCCGTGCGCCAGCGCGGTATCGAGTTGCGCGAGCGTTTCCACCTCGATCTGGATCGACACGTTCGCGCTCAGCGCCAGCGCCGCATCCATCGCCTGCCCCACGCCGCCGGCGGCCGCGATGTGATTCTCCTTGATGAGGATGCCGTCGTAGAGCGCGAGCCGCTGATTCGCGCCGCCACCCACGCGCACGGCGTATTTCTGCGCGAGCCGCAGCCCCGGCAGCGTCTTGCGCGTGTCGAGAATGCGCGCGCGCGTGTGCGCGATCGCGTCGACATAGCGCCGCGTGGCCCCGGCCACGCCCGAGAGCAGTTGCAGAAAGTTAAGCGCGTTGCGCTCGGCCGAAAGCAGCGCGCGGACGGGACCGCGCATCGCGCAGACGGCGGAATCCGCCGTCATCCGGTCGCCTTCCCGATAGTGCCAGCGCACCTCGATGCGCGGATCGACCTGGCGCATCACTTCGTTGAACCATGGCACGCCGCAGAGCACGGCGCTCTCGCGCACGATGATGCGCGCATCGCGCACGTCGCCGTCCGGCACGAGACGCCCCGTCTGGTCGCCCGGGCCGATGTCCTCGGCCAGCGCGTCGGCGACGTTGCGCGCGAGCGCCGCATCGAACGCCGCGCCATATTCGGCACGGATCTGCCCGAGCAGCGGCGACGCGGCCTCCGGTCCCACCCACTCCTGTGCGCCCATTACGCCGCTCCCACGTTGGAGAACAGCCCCGAGTCGCGCGCGAGATCACCGCTCGCACGCACGCGCCGCTTGTGCTCGGCGGCGAACGCCAGCATGCGGTCGATCGGCCGACGCGCCCGCTCGCCGAGCGCAGGGTCGACGAAAATCTCGTTGTGTCCGCGTTCGAGCACGTCGGCCAGATTCGCGAGACCGTTCATGGCCATCCACGGGCAATGCGCGCAGCTCTTGCAGGTCGCGCTGTTGCCGGCCGTCGGCGCCTCGATGAAGGTCTTGCCGGGCGCGGCGAGCCGCATCTTGTGGAGAATGCCGAGATCGGTCGCGACGATGAAATGCGTCGCGTCGAGACGCACGGCCGCGTCGATCAATTGCGTCGTCGAGCCGACCACGTCGGCCAGCGCCACGACGCTCGCCGGCGACTCCGGATGCACGAGCACCTTCGCGTCGGGACGCTCGGCCCGCAACAGATCGAGTTCGATACCCTTGAACTCGTCGTGCACGAGGCACGAACCCTGCCACAGCAGCATGTCCGCGCCCGTCTTCTTCTGGATGTAGCTGCCCAGATGCCGGTCCGGCGCCCAGAGAATCTTTTCGCCGCGCGCGTGCAGATCGGCCACGATCTCGAGCCCGATCGACGAGGTCACCATCCAGTCCGCGCGCGCCTTGACCGCTGCGCTCGTGTTCGCGTAGACGACCACGGTGCGATCGGGATGCGCGTCGCAGAACGCCGAGAACTCGTCGGCCGGGCAGCCGAGATCGAGCGAGCAGGTCGCGTCGAGGTCCGGCATCAGGATGCGCTTGCCGGGACTCAGAATCTTCGCCGTCTCGCCCATGAAGCGCACGCCGGCCACGACGAGCGTCTGCGCCTCGTGATCGCGGCCGAAACGCGCCATTTCGAGCGAATCGGCCACGCAGCCGCCGGTCTCGTCGGCCAGTTCCTGCAATTCCGGATCGACGTAGTAATGCGCGACGAGCACGGCCCGCTCGCGCGCCAGCAGTGCCCGGATGCGCGCCTTCAGCGCCGCGCGTTCTTCGGCCCCCGGCGCATCCGGTACTCGTGCCCACGCCTGCCCGACGCTGCAAGTCGTGCCTTGCGGTCGATCGTATTCGACCTTCCTGATCACCTGGCTCATGATCTCCTCTGCCCTGCCTGCGCCGCGAAAAGCACGAACCGTCTTTTCGCGGGCCCTAAAAAGCAAAACCCCGCCAACGCGGGGTTTTGTGACGTACTTCAAATTCTAATGGATTTTATCGGCACTCATGCATAGCGCCGCAAGCGCATCGCGAACTCCTGGAGGGCCTTGATACCGCTTTGCTCCGCGCGGTGGCACCACTCCTGCAATTGCGCGAGCAGTTGCTCGCGCGACGCGCTCGAGCGCTCCCAGATCGCCGTCAGCTCGTTGCGCAGTTCGATGAAGGTGCGCAGCTTCTGGCTCTGGGCGAAAATCTGCGGCAACTGGCGTTTCTGCGGTTCGTCGAGGCTCGCTTCCTCCTTGTCGAACCACTTGCGCGCATTGCGCATCAACAGATATTTCTCGCGCGCGCCCACTTCCTTCAGATGCGCAAGCTCCTGGCGATAGGCGCGCTTGACCGCCTTCGCGTACCGCGCCATCACCTCGTAGCGGTTGGACAGCACGGCCTGCAGCGTTTCCTGGTCCGGCACCGGCTTGCCCGCCGTCAACCGCGGCGTGGGCGCGACCTTCTTCACCGTCGCGAGCCGGCAGGCCGACATCAGGCGGATGTAAAGCCAGCCGATGTCGAATTCGAACCACTTGTTCGACAGCTTCGCCGAAGTCGCGAACGTGTGATGGTTGTTGTGAAGCTCCTCGCCGCCGATCAGGATGCCGAGCGGGAACAGGTTCGTGCTCGCGTCGGCCGAATTGAAGTTGCGATAACCCCAGAAGTGCCCGAGGCCGTTCACGACGCCGGCGGCCCAGAACGGAATCCACATCATCTGCACGGCCCACACGCTGAGGCCGACGATGCCGAACAGCCCCACGTCCATCACCATCATCAGGCTCACGCCGAGGATCGGATACTTCGTGTAGACGTTGCGCTCGATCCAGTCGTTCGGCGTGCCGTGGCTGAAGCGGCGCAGCGTTTCCTCGTTCTTCGCCTCGGTGCGATAGAGCTCGGCGCCTTCGAGCAGCACCTTCCAGATGCCGCGCGTCTGCGGGCTGTGCGGATCGTCCTCGGTCTCGCACTTCGCGTGGTGCTTGCGGTGGATGGCCGCCCACTGGCCCGTCAGCATGCCGGTCGTCATCCAGAGCCAGAAGCGGAAGAAATGGCTCGCGGCAGGGTGCAGGTCGAGCGCGCGGTGCGCCTGGCAGCGATGCAGATAGACCGTCACGCCGATGATCGTGATGTGCGTCGCGACCGCCGTAAACAGCACGATCTGCCACCACGACCAGCGCAGTAGCCCATGGGCCAGAAAATCCAGGAGGGAATTCAGCAAGATCATTTACCTGAGAATCGAGTACGGTCGGCGCCGGCCGCGAAAAACGCCACAACCGGCGTTACCGAAGTGAAAGCAAGCGACGAGTTTGGACGGCATTCTACTCGAACCGTTCCAGGTGTTTGTAACAAAAACGAATATTTTTGCACTCCGTTACCGGGCGCCATTCCCCGCCTCCAGCGGGCGACCGGCGGCCTCCCCGGCGCCGGCCGTGGGACGGGCGTCCGCCGCCACGCTGCCCGGCGCAAGCGCCGACTGCGGCACGGGGTCGCCGCCGATGATCCGGACCTCGCGCTGGGAAAACGGAATCGATATGCCATTCTCGCCGAAAAGCCGCCAGATGTTCAGATTGACGGCCGAGCGCACCGACGAGGTGCCGGTCGCCGCGTCGGCTACCCAGAAGGCCAGTTCCAGGTTGATGCCGTCGGCGCCGAAGCTCGCGAGATAGGGTGTCGGGGCCGGATCGGCCAGCACCCGCTCGATACCTTCCGTCGCCTTCGCGAGCAGCGACATCGCGAATTCGATGTCCGACGCGTAAGCGACCTGCACCGGCAGCTTCACGTAGCCGTGCGTGAGGTACGACGACTGGTTCTGCACGACGTCGGTGATGAGCTTCTCGTTCGGAATCAGCGTCTCGATGCCGTCGAGGCCGCGCACGACCGTGTAGCGGGTGCGGATCTGCGTGACCATGCCGGCCTGGCCGCCCACGTTGATCGTGTCGCCGAGGCGCAGCGAACGGTCGATCAGGATGATGAAGCCCGAGACGTAGTTGCTCGCAATCTTCTGCAGCCCGAAGCCGAGCCCCACGCCGAGCGCGCCGCCGAACACGCCGAGCACGGTCACGTCGATGCCGACGAGCGAGAGGCTGAAGAGCACGGCCGCGAGCACCAGCAGCGCCCGCCCGACGCGCGCGAGGACGACGCGCAGATTGGCGTCGATCGTGGTGGCGCGAGTCAGCCGGTCCTCCAGCACGGCGCCCGCCCAGACCGCGACGACCATCGTCACGCAAACCCACAGCAGGCCGTTCGAGAGCGAGAGCAGCGTGACGTGCGCCGTGCCGATCCGGAAGCGCACGCTGTCCATCCAGCCAAGCACCTCGTCCTGGATGCCGAGCACCGTCATCACCATGCCGGCCCAGACCATGAGCGACACGAGTTTCTCGACGAGGGCGAGCCAGGCATGCGTCTCGCCGTTGCGGCCGAACACGCGGCGCGCGAAGAAGAACACTATATAGATGAGACCGATGCCGAAAAGCGGCACGAGCGCGAGGTCGAGCAGGCTCGTGTGCATGAAATTGCGCGCGATCGTCCTTGCGATCCAGACGAACACGCCGCCCACGAGCGGAAAGAACGCCTTGTTCAGGCTTTCCGCGCCGAAGCGCAGGGCCTCGTAGCGGGTCTGCCGGCGCAGGTCGAGCGTGCGCCGCACGACGCGCGCGACGAGCCAGGCAAGCGCCAGCGTGCCGACCAGCACCACGATCTGCCAGAGCATGACAGGCCGCCCGAAGTCGTGCGCGACGGCGGAATCGAGGATGCGGGCGAGCAGGCGCTGTTCCATGGCGAAGGTCATGGCGTGCCGCGCCGCTCCAGCACGGCGGCGAAGAACCCGTCGGTCGCATGGCGATGCGGCCACAACGACAGGTAATCGCCCGTGTCGAGGTCGATGCGCTGGGCGGCCAGCACCTCGCGCGCGCTCACGGTCGCGAAGTCGGGATGCGCGGCCAGGAACTGCTCGACCACGGCTTCGTTCTCGGCAGCAAGAATGCTGCAGGTCGCGTAGACGAGCCGGCCGCCCGGCTTCACGAGCCGCGCGGCGCTCGCCAGAATCGACGCCTGCTTCGGCGCGAGCTCCGCGACCGATTCGGGCGTCTGCCGCCACTTCAGGTCGGGGTTGCGGCGCAACGTGCCGAGGCCGCTGCAGGGCGCGTCCACGAGCACGCGGTCGATCTTGCCGGCCAGCCGCTTGATCTTCGCGTCGTGCTCGCTGTCGATCAGCACCGGATTCACGTTCGACAGTCCGCTGCGCGCGAGCCGCGGCTTGAGCTTCGCGAGCCTTTTCTCCGAGACGTCGAACGCGTAGAGCCGGCCGGTCGAGCGCATTGCCGCGCCGAGCGCGAGCGTCTTGCCGCCAGCGCCCGCGCAAAAATCGACGATCATCTCGCCGCGGCGCGGCGCGACGAGCGAGCACAGCAGTTGGCTCCCCTCGTCCTGGACCTCGAACCAGCCGTTCGTGAACGCATCGAGTTTCGAAAGCGCCGGCTTGCCGACGACCCGCACGCCGAGCGGCGCGAACGGCGTGGCGCCGGCTTCGATACCGGCCGCGGCCAGCGCCGCGAGCAGTTCCTCTCGGCCCGCTTTCAGCGGGTTGGCGCGCAGATCGAGCGGCGCCGGGTAGTTCAGCGCCGCCGCGAGGCGAACGAGCTCGGCCGCGTCGAAGCGCGTCTCGAGCGCGCGCACGATCCATTCGGGCAGGTTCATCTGCACGCGCGCGGGCAGGCTCGCCGGATCGATCTTCGAAACGTGCTCGAGCCAGCCCGCTTCCGCGTCGGTCACAAACGGCCGCACGGCCGCGCGCCCCGCCGTCTGCATGAGGCCAAGCAGCGCGAGCCGGCGCGTCGGGCTGCCGACGCCGCTTTCGGCCAGATGCGCGAACTCCATGCGCCGGCGCAGCACCGCGAACACGGCCTCGGCGATCACGCCGCGCTCGCCGTGGCCGAGCTTCGGATGCGCGCGGAAAAACCGGCTCGTCGTCGCGTCGGCGGGACCGTCGAACCGAAGCACCTCGGCCAGCAGCGTCTCGGTCTGGCCAATCAGAAAACCATGCAACCTCATGCGCCCTCCCCGGCGATCCTGCCGGCGGCTTCGTCGAAGAAGCCGCCCTGAAATTCCTGTGCCCCGCCGCCCGGCGCGAGCGTGACGCGCAACCCGTCGACGACGAGCCGCCCGTCGACGAACCAGCGCACCGCCCGCGGATAGAGCGCGTGTTCGGCTTCGAGCACGCGCGCGGCGAGCGTCGCGGCGTCGTCGCCGGCGCGCACCGGCACCGCCGCCTGGGCGACGATCGGCCCGTGATCGAGCTCGGACGTGACGAAATGAACGGTCGCGCCGTGCAGGCGCACGCCGGCCTCGAGCGCCTGCTGATGCGTGTTCAGGCCCGGAAAGCTCGGCAGCAGCGACGGATGGATGTTGAGCATGCGACCCGCGTAGCGGTCGACGAAGCCGGGCGTCAGCACGCGCATGAAGCCGGCGAGCACCACGAGGTCCGGCGAGAAACCGTCGATGCGGGCTGCGAGCGCCGCGTCGAACGCTTCGCGGTCGGCAAACTGGCGGTGATCGACAACCGCCGTGGCGATGCTGTGCGACGCCGCGGCCGCGAGGCCCTCGGCGTCGGGACGGCTCGCAATCACGGCGGCGACGCGCGCCGGCCAGGCCTCGCGCGCGCAGGCGCGCACGATGGCCTCCATGTTGCTGCCCCGCCCCGAAATCAGGATGACGAGATTTTTCATCTGCGGATTTTATCATCGGGAACCCGCCGGAACGCCCGGGCGGCGGCGGGGCCTGCACTCTGCGTTTATAATCTCCTGTTTCGTTGCGGCCTTGCTGCCGCGCTACCTGGTCTGCGCTACCAGATCCCCGCTATCGTGAGAGTCTTCCGCGGTCTTCCCAATGCCGAGAGCCGCGCGCCCTGCGCGCTGACCATCGGCAACTTCGATGGTGTCCACCGCGGACATCAGGCGTTGCTCGCGCGCGTGCGCGCGGCCGCCGACGCGCGCGGCCTGCCGGTCTGCGTGATGACTTTCGAACCCCACCCGCGGGAATTCTTCGATCCGGCCGGCGCGCCGCCGCGCATCGCGATGCTGCGCGACAAGCTCGAGGCGCTCAGGCTCAACGGCGTCGACCGCGTCGTCGTCGAGCATTTCAACCAGCGGTTCGCGAGCCAGTCGCCCGACGCGTTCGTCGAGAAGATCATCGTCGGCGGGCTGCACGCGCGCTGGATGATGATCGGCGACGATTTCCGCTACGGCTCGAAGCGGGCCGGCGACTTCGCCTCGCTGCAGGCGGCGGGCGAGCGGCACGGCTTCGAGGTCGAGCAGATGGCCACCGTCGCCGATCCGACGGGCGTGCGCATCTCGAGCTCCGGCGTGCGCGCGGCGCTCGCGGCCGGCGACCTCGATGCCGCCGCCGCAGCACTCGGCCAGTACTACGCGATCAGCGGCCACGTCGTGCACGGCATGAAGCTCGGACGCAATCTCGGCTTTCCGACCCTGAATCTGGCGGTCGCGCACCACCGGCCGGCGCTCTCGGGCATCTTCGTCGTGCGCGTGCACGGCCTCGCCGACGAGCCGCTCGCGGGCGTGGCGAGCCTCGGCCTGCGCCCGACCGTCGACGATTCGGGTCGCGTGCTGCTCGAAGTGCACCTGCTCGACTGGCGCGGCGATGCCTACGGCCGGCTCGTGCGCGTCGAATTCCTGAAGAAGCTGCGCGACGAGGAAAAATTCGTCGACCTCGACACGCTGACCGCCGCCATCGCGCGGGACGTCGAGCATGCGCGGGCCTGGTTCGCGGCGGCCGGAGCCGGCGCAACGACCGACGCCCAACCGGTGGCCGGCAGCCGCTCCACGGGCTTCGCGACCTCGGCCACGGACCGAATTAGATGAGCGCCGCGGCCTCCCGCCCTCGCCGCGCGGGAGGCCGCCCGCTTCGCGCCGGCCAGCCGGCGCCCGAAGCGGCGCAAGGACGGCCCGCCGGCCGCCCCCGATGCCGCGCATATTCCGAATTCACCACGATCTCATCATGAGCGACAAGAAAGCCAGTCCGAAAACCGAAGCCAGGTACCCCGTCAACCTGCTCGACACGCCGTTCCCGATGCGCGGCGACCTGCCCAAACGCGAACCGCAATGGGTCAGGCAATGGCAGGACGAGCAGGTCTACGAGAAGATCCGCGCGGCCAGCAAGGGCCGGCCGAAGTTCATCCTGCACGACGGCCCGCCCTACGCGAACGGCGACATCCACCTCGGCCACGCGGTCAACAAGATCCTGAAGGACATGATCGTCAAGGCCCGCAACCTGGCGGGCTTCGACGCGGTCTACGTGCCGGGCTGGGACTGCCACGGCATGCCGATCGAAATCCAGATCGAAAAGCAGTACGGCAAGTCGCTGCCGGCCCCTGAAGTCATGAAGAAGGCGCGCGAGTACGCGGCCGGCCAGATCGAGAAGCAGAAGGTGGGCTTCCGGCGCCTCGGCGTGCTCGGCGACTGGGACAACCCGTACCGGACGATGGACTTCGTGAACGAGGCGAACGAAATCCGCGCGCTCGCGAAGATCATGGAGAAGGGCTACGTGTTTCGCGGCCTCAAGCCCGTGAACTGGTGCTTCGACTGCGGCTCGGCGCTCGCCGAGGCCGAAGTCGAGTACAAGGACCGGACCGATCCGACCATCGACGTGATCTTCCCGTTCGCGCAGCCGGCCGAAACGGCCGCCGCGTTCGGCCTCGCCGCGCTGCCGCACGGCGAGGGCAGCGAAGGCGGCGTCGTGATCTGGACCACGACGCCGTGGACCATCCCTGCCAACCAGGCGCTCAACGTGCATCCGGAGGTCGTCTACGCGCTCGTCGACACGCCGCGCGGCCTGTTCATCTTCGCCGAGGAGCGCGTCGAGGCCTGCCTGAAGGACTTCGGCCTCGAGGGAGGGCGCGTCGTCGCGACCACGCCGGGCGAAAAGCTCGCGAACCTGCGCTTCCACCATCCGCTCGCCTCGGCGCACCCAGCCTACAAGCGGACCGCGCCCGTCTATCTCGGCGACTACGTGACGACCGACACGGGCACCGGCATCGTCCACTCGTCGCCGGCCTACGGCGTCGAGGACTTCGTCTCGTGCAAGGCGCACGGCCTCGTCGACGCCGACATCCTCAACCCCGTGATGGGCGACGGCCGCTACATCGAATCGCTCGCGCTCTTCGGCGGCCTGTCGATCTGGGACGCGAACCCGAAGGTCGTCGAAGCGCTGCGCGCGGCCGGCACGCTGCTGCGCAGCGAGAAGTACGAGCACAGCTACATGCACTGCTGGCGCCACAAGACGCCGATCATCTACCGCGCCACCTCGCAGTGGTTCGCCGGCATGGACGTGAAGCCGAAGGACGGCGGCCGGACGCTGCGCGAAACCGCGCTCGAAGGCATCGAGGCGACAGCGTTCTATCCGTCGTGGGGCAAGCAGCGCCTCTATTCGATGATCGCGAACCGCCCCGACTGGACGCTCTCGCGCCAGCGCCAATGGGGCGTGCCGATGGCGTTCTTCGTCCACAGGGAAACCGGCGAGCTGCATCCGCGCACGCTCGAGTTGCTCGAAGAAGTGGCGAAGCGCGTCGAGAAGAACGGCATCGAGGCGTGGCAGACGCTCGACGCGCGCGAGCTGATCGGCGACGACGCGAATCTCTACGAGAAGAACCGCGACACGCTCGACGTGTGGTTCGACTCCGGCACGACGCACTGGCACGTGCTGCGCGGCTCGCACGCCGACTCGCTGCAGTTCCCGGCCGACCTCTACCTCGAAGGCTCGGACCAGCACCGCGGCTGGTTCCACTCGTCGCTGCTGACGGCGTCGATGCTCGACGGCCGGCCGCCCTACAACGCGCTGCTCACGCACGGCTTCACCGTCGACGGCGAAGGCCGCAAGATGAGCAAGTCGCTCGGCAACGGCATCGACCCGCAGGAGGTGTCGAACCGGCTCGGCGCGGAAATCATCCGCCTGTGGATCGCCTCGACCGATTACTCGGGCGAACTTGCGATCTCCGAGGAAATTCTCAAGCGCGTGACAGAAGGCTACCGGCGCATCCGCAACACGCTGCGCTTTCTGCTCGCGAATCTCTCGGACTTCGACTTCGAGCAGCATGCGCGGCCCGTGTCGGCGTGGCTCGACATCGACCGCTACGCCGTGGCGCTCACCGCCCGGCTCCAGGGCGAGGTGCTCGCGCACTACGACCGCTACGAGTTCCACCCGGTGGTCGCGAAGCTGCAGACGTTCTGCTCGGAAGACCTCGGAGGCTTCTATCTCGACGTGCTGAAGGACCGCCTCTACACGAGCGCGCCCGATTCGGACGCGCGTCGCGCCGCGCAGACCGCGCTCCACCACATCACGCACAGCCTGCTGCGCGTGATGGCGCCGTTCCTCTCGTTCACGGCCGAAGAAGCATGGAAGGTGTTCCGGCCCGCGAGCGAGACGATCTTCGCCGAAACGTTCCACGCGTTCCCGGACGTACCGCAGGCCGACGTGCTGATCGACAAGTGGACGCTGCTGCGCGACGTGCGCGGCGACGTGACGAAGGCGCTCGAGGAAGCGCGCGCGGCGGGCCGGATCGGCTCGTCGCTGCAGGCCGAGGTGCAGATTCGCGCGAGCGGCGCGCGCCACGACGCGCTCGCGAGCCTCGGCGACGACCTGAAGTTCGTGCTCATCACCTCGGCGGCCACGCTCGTCCGGGTGAACGACGCGGCCGACGAGGGCGTCGAGGTCGTCGCCTCGAAGTACCTGAAGTGCGAACGCTGCTGGCACTATCGCGAGGACGTCGGCGCGAACGCGGAGCATCCGGCGCTGTGCGGTCGCTGCTTCGCCAATCTTTTCGGCAACGGCGAAACGAGGAGCGCGGCATAATGGCCAAAACCCTGTCGAAGCATGCGGGCGGCGGCACGCTGGTGCCCTGGCTTGGCGTCGCGCTGGTCGTGATCCTCTGCGACCAGCTCACGAAAATCGCCATCGCGAAGGTGTTCAGCTACGGCGAAGGCCGCGTCGTGACGTCGTTCTTCAACCTCGTGCTCGTCTACAACCGGGGCGCGGCGTTCAGCTTCCTCGCGACGGCCGACGGCTGGCAGCGCTGGGCGTTCACGGCGCTCGGCGTGATCGCGGCGCTCGTGATCGGCTTCCTGCTCAAGCGCCACGCCACGCAGCGCCTCTTTTGCACCGCGCTCGCGCTGATTCTGGGCGGCGCGCTCGGCAACGTGCTCGACCGGCTGATGTACGGCCACGTGATCGACTTTCTCGATTTCCACGCGGGCCGGATGCACTGGCCGGCGTTCAACGTCGCCGACAGCGCGATCACGATCGGCGCCGTGCTGCTCGTGTTCGACGAGCTGCGGCGCGTGCGCGGTTCGCGCTAGACGACGCGCCCGCATACCGCACGCGCATGGCCGCAGAGGCCGACAGACGAGGAGAGCCGCCTTGAACACCGTACCGGACCCGGCATCAGGCCAGGCAGGCCAGCCCGAGCTCGCCGGCAAGCATCTCGTGCTCGGCATGACGGGCGGCATCGCCTGCTACAAGATCGCCGAACTCACGCGTCTGCTCGTCAAGGCCGGCGCCACCGTGCAGATCGTGATGACCGAGGCGGCCACGCAGTTCATCACGCCCGTCACGATGCAGGCGCTCTCGGGCCGCCCCGTCTACACGAGCCAGTGGGACGACCGCGTGCCGAACAACATGGCGCACATCGACCTCTCGCGCGATGCCGACGCCATTGTGATCGCCCCGGCTTCGACCGATTTCCTCGCGAAACTCGCCCACGGCCTCGCCGACGACCTGCTTTCGACGCTCGCGATCGCGCGCGACTGCCCGCTCCTCGTCGTGCCGGCGATGAACCGCCAGATGTGGAGCAACCCGGCCACGCAGCGCAACGTCGCGCAACTTCGCGCGGACGGTATCGAAACGCTCGGCCCCGACTCCGGCCCGCAGGCCTGCGGCGAAATCGGCGACGGCCGAATGCTCGAACCGGAGGCCGTCTACGAAGCGATCGCCGCCTTCTTCGCGCCGAAAGTGCTGGCCGGCCGGCGCGTCCTGCTGACCGCCGGTCCGACCTTCGAGCCCATCGACCCCGTGCGCGGCCTCACCAACCGCTCGAGCGGCAAGATGGGGTTCGCCCTCGCGCGCGCGGCACGGCAGGCCGGCGCGGACGTACATCTCGTCGCCGGTCCGGTGGCGCTCGAGACGCCCTGGGGCGTCTTTCGCGAGGACGTGCAGACCGCGCAGCAGATGCGCGACGCGGTCATGCGCGCGGCGCCCGACTACGACGTGTTCATCGGCGTGGCGGCCGTTGCCGACTGGCGCGTCGATCAGGCGAGCGCCGACAAGATCAAGAAGCAGGCAGGCCGTTCGGTGCCGCATTTCACGTTCGTCGAGAATCCCGACATTCTGGCCGCGGTGGCAACCCTGCCCCATGCGCCCTACTGCGTCGGCTTCGCGGCCGAAAGCGGCGACCTCGAGGCGCACGGCGAGGAAAAGCGCGCGCGCAAGAACGTGCCGCTGCTGATCGGCAACCTGGGCCCGCAGACCTTCGGGCTCGACGACAACGAAGTCGTGCTGTTCGAACCGGGCCGCCACACGCGACTGCCGCGCGCCGACAAGCAGACGCTCGCGCGCACGCTGATCGGCGAAATCGCGCGACGGCTGCCCGACGCCAGCGTCCTTTCGTAGCGCCCCCGTCTTCCGGAGCCGTCCGCCATGACGCTACTTTCCGTTCTGGACCAGTCTCCCGTCATCGCCGGACACACGGCGGCCGACGCGCTTGCCGCCACCGTCGAGCTCGCCCAGCTCGCCGACGATCTCGGCTACACGCGCTACTGGTGCGCCGAGCATCACGGGCTGCTCGGCGTCTCCAACCCGTGTCCCGAAGTGATGCTCGCTCGCATCGGCAGCGTGACGAAACGCATCCGGATCGGTTCGGGCGGCGTGATGCTGCCCTACTACAGTCCGTTCAAGGTCGCCGAGCAGTTCCTGATGCTCGAGGCCCTGTTCCCGAACCGGGTCGACCTCGGCGTTGGCCGCGCGCCCGGCGGCGACATGCGCACCGCGCAGGCCGTCGCGGGCGGCGCCTACAACCGCGGCGACCTCTTCGCCCAGCAGGTGACCGAACTCGTCGCGCTCATGGACGGCACGCTGCCGGCCGATCACCTCGCGCACGGCGTCGTCCTGCAGCCGCAAATCGACACGCGGCCGCAGCTCTGGGTACTCGGTTCGAGCGACTTCGGCGGCATGCTCGCCGCGCAGCTCGGCATCCGCTTCTCGTTCGCGCATTTCATCAACGCGCATTTCGGGCACCTCGTCGCCGACGCCTACCGGCAGCGCTTCGTCGTCGGGCACGAGCCGAAGCCGTACCTCGCCGCCGCCGTCTTCGTGATCTGCGCGGACACCGAGGCGCAGGCCGCCGACCTCGAAAAGGCCGTCGATCTGCGCCGCCTCCAGATGGCCTACGGGCTGAACGCGCCGATCCCGAGCATCGAGCAGGGACTGGCGCAGGAGTACGGTCCGCGCGAGCAACTGGTGATCGACCGCGAAAAGCCGCGCAGCATCGTCGGCACGCCCGAAACGGTGACCGAACGGCTGCGTGCGCTCGAAGAGCGTTTCCGGGCCGACGAGCTGATCGTGCTGACCGTAGCCGGCAGCTACGCGGCGCGGCGGCGCTCCTACGAACTGCTGGCAGAGGCGTTCGGATTGTCCTCGCAGCGCTGAGACGCCCTTTTTGTCCCTTTCGACCTCCCCGTCCTTTCCGCCCGCATGAAAATCGACCTGAAGATTCTCGACCCGCGCATGCGCGACCAGCTTCCCCAGTACGCGACGCCCGGCAGCGCCGGCCTCGACCTGCGCGCCTGCATCGACGCGCCGCTCACGCTGGAACCGGGCCAGACTGCGCTCGTGCCGACGGGCCTTGCGATCCACGTCGCCGATCCCGGCTACGCCGCGCTGATCCTGCCGCGCTCGGGGCTCGGCCACAAGCACGGCGTCGTACTCGGCAACCTGGTCGGACTGATCGATTCGGATTACCAGGGTGAACTGATGATCTCGACCTGGAACCGGGGCAACGCGGCATTCACGCTGAACCCGCTCGAGCGGCTGGCGCAGCTCGTCATCGTGCCCGTCGTGCAGGCGCAGTTCAACATCGTCGACACGTTCGTGGCGAGCGAGCGCGGCACCGGCGGCTTCGGCAGCACCGGCAAGCACTGAAAAAGCGGCGCGGACAAAACAAACGGCGCGGACCTTTCGGTCCGCGCCGTTTCCGTCTGGACGACGCGCTGTAAAGCGTGCCGACTTACTCGACTTCGACCGCTTCCGGATTTGGATTGTGCGGCGCCGCCGATTCATCGAACGTCAGCTTTACCTTGTCTTCCTCGTCGATGTCGACCGTCACGCGACCGCCGGTTATGAGCTTGCCGAACAATAGCTCGTCGGCCAGCGCGCGGCGGATCGTGTCCTGAATCAGCCGCTGCATCGGCCGCGCGCCCATCAGCGGATCGAAGCCGTGCTTCGCCAGATGATTGCGCAGCGCGTCGGTGAAGAGCGCGTCGACCTTCTTCTCGTGCAACTGGTCCTCGAGCTGCATGAGGAACTTGTCGACCACGCGCATGATGATTTCCTCATCGAGCGAGCGGAAGCTGATGATCGCGTCGAGCCGGTTGCGGAACTCGGGCGTGAACATGCGCTTGATGTCGGTCATCTCGTCGCCCGTCTCGCGGCGCGTCGTGAAGCCGATCGTCGACTTCTGCATCGACTCGGCGCCCGCGTTCGTCGTCATGATGATGATGACGTTGCGGAAGTCCGCCTTGCGCCCGTTGTTGTCCGTCAGCGTGCCGTGGTCCATCACCTGCAGCAGCACGTTGAAGATGTCCGGATGCGCCTTTTCGATTTCGTCGAGCAGCAGCACGCAGTGCGGCTTCTTCGTGACGGCCTCGGTCAGCAGCCCGCCCTGGTCGAAGCCGACGTAGCCCGGCGGCGCGCCGATCAGCCGGCTCACCGCGTGGCGCTCCATGTACTCCGACATGTCGAAGCGGATCAGCTCGATGCCGAGCGTGAACGCAAGTTGCCGCGCCACCTCGGTCTTGCCGACGCCGGTCGGGCCCGAGAACAGGAACGCGCCGATCGGCTTGTCGGTCTTGCCGAGGCCCGCGCGCGCCATCTTGATCGACGCGGCCAGCGCGTCGATGGCCGGGTCCTGGCCGAACACGACGGCCTTCAGGTCGCGGTCGAGCGTCTGCAGCTTGCTGCGATCGTCCTGCGAGACGCTCTGCGCCGGCACGCGCGCGATCTTCGAGATGATTTCCTCGATCTCGCCCTTGCCGATCGTCTTCTTCTGCTTCGACTTCGGCAGGATGCGCTGCGCCGCGCCCGCCTCGTCGATCACGTCGATCGCCTTGTCGGGCAGATGGCGGTCGGTGATGAAGCGCGCCGACAGCTCCGCGGCCGCGTTGAGCGCGCCCGAAGAATACTTGACGCCGTGATGCTCCTCGAAGCGCGACTTCAGCCCGCGCAGGATCGCCACCGTCTGCTCGACGGTCGGCTCGATCACGTCGACCTTCTGGAAGCGCCGCGAGAGCGCCGCGTCCTTCTCGAAGATGCCGCGATATTCGGTAAACGTCGTCGCGCCGATGCACTTGAGCATGCCCGACGAGAGCGCCGGCTTGAGCAGGTTCGAGGCGTCGAGCGTACCGCCCGACGCGGCGCCCGCGCCGATCAGCGTGTGAATCTCGTCGATGAAGAGAATCGCGTGCGGGCGCTCCTTCAACTCCTTGAGCACCGTCTTCAGCCGTTGCTCGAAGTCGCCGCGATACTTCGTGCCCGCGAGCAGCGCGCCCATGTCGAGCGAATAGACCTGCGCGTCCGCGAGGATGTCGGGCACCTCGCCGCGCGTGATGCGCCAGGCGAGCCCTTCCGCGATCGCGGTCTTGCCCACGCCGGCCTCGCCGACCAGCAGCGGGTTGTTCTTGCGCCGCCGGCACAGCACCTGCACGACGCGCTCGACTTCGGCCTCGCGTCCGATCAGCGGATCGATGCGGCCGTCCTTCGCCATCTGGTTCAGGTTCTGCGTGAACTGCGCGAGCGGCGTTTCCTTCTGCGCGGTGGCTTCTTCGGTTTCCGCGCTCGTGTCGCTCGCCTTCGCGGCCTCGCCGCTGCTCGCCTTCGCGATGCCGTGCGAGATGAAGTTCACGACGTCGAGACGCGTCACGCCCTGCTGCTGCAGGTAGTAGACCGCGTGCGAATCCTTCTCGCCGAAGATCGCGACCAGCACGTTCGCGCCGGTCACTTCCTTCTTGCCGTTCGACGTCGACTGGACATGCATGATCGCACGCTGGATGACGCGCTGGAATCCGAGCGTCGGCTGCGTGTCGACGTCGTCCGTGCCCGGCACGGTGGGTGTGTTGTCGTGAATGAAGTTGCGCAGGTTCTGGCGCAGGTCTTCGATATTCGCGGCACACGCGCGCAGCACCTCCGCCGCGGTCGGATTATCCAACAGCGCGAGAAGAAGGTGCTCGACGGTGATGAACTCATGCCGCGCCTGACGTGCTTCCATGAACGCCATGTGCAGGCTGACTTCCAGTTCCTGGGCAATCATGCTTCCTCCATCACGCACTGCAGCGGATGCCCGGCCTGCCGTGCGTGGGTAACGACTTGCTCAACCTTGGTCGACGCGATGTCCCGCGTATAGACCCCACAAATTCCCCGCCCCTCGCGATGCACCTTCAACATAATCTGGGTCGCCGTTTCGCGATCCTTGTTGAAATATTCCTGCACGACCATCACGACAAACTCCATGGGCGTGTAGTCGTCATTCAGCAGCACCACTTTATACATGGAGGGTGGCTTGACCTTTTCTTCCTGCCTCTCCAGTACGGTGCCATCCTGCTTGTCCGGGATAATCGCCATACACCCATTCTAAACAACTCGGACAAGCCCGCAACGCCGCCAGAATCCGGTCGTCCGGGCCTGCCTGCCACCCCTCGCCCGAAGCCCGTCCTGCAGCGCCCCGCGCGTCCGTCGCGCCGGCGCGTTGCACCGCCCGCACCCCTGTGGCGCGGCGATCCGCAACTTGCGCACCGGCGGTCGAATCGAGTATCGCACAACCCGCGCACGGCCGCCGGAAGACGCCGAAATTCGCCGCGCCGCACACCGGACCGCGCGTCGCGCCGACATCGCAGGTGAGTCGATTATGCGACTTTTCAAGATGTGCCGCTTGTGCCTATGCGCACGGTCGACGATGTCGGAAAAATGTCGAAATTGGGTTCCGTACAATGTGCGACACGTTGTCTCAAAATCTTCTTGACACTCGAATAAAGAGCCCCAACAATCAAGCTGGCACTTTTTTCATCCGCCTTAAATTCCGGAAAAATGCCGTTGGTGAGCTTGTGAGGAGGGGACGATCGCCGCGCGCGGTCGTTGAGCTTTTCGAACGTGCTCGTGGTAGTGACATGAGTTACAGGGGAAGTTGGAATGGCAACTGGTACGGTCAAGTGGTTTAACGACGCGAAAGGTTTCGGATTCATTACGCCCGACGAGGGCGGCGAAGACCTGTTCGCTCACTTTTCAGCCATCCAGATGAATGGCTTCAAGACCCTCAAAGAAGGTCAAAAGGTGAGCTTCGAGGTCGTGCAGGGCCCGAAGGGCAAACAGGCGTCGAACATTCAGGCAGCGTCCTGAGCGATTTCGATTTCTGCATCCCTGAAAAAAACCCGGCTCGAAGCCGGGTTTCTTTTTTTTGCGCTGCGTTCAAAGCACCCGCAGCGTGCCCATCATGCCGAGATCCTCGTGCTCGAGGATGTGGCAGTGGAACATCCGGTCGCCCGGCAGGCGTTGCACGGTCGCAATGCGCACCGTCTCGCCCGGCCGCAGGTTCACCGTGTCGCGCCACGCGAGAAACGGTTCGGCGCGCGTTTTCCCGCCGATCTCCCGCCCGAGCACCTGAAACTGCGTGCCGTGCAGGTGGAACGGGTGGTCCATGTCGCTATGGTTCCCGATCGACCAGCGCTCGACCTCGCCGCGGCGGCTCGTCAGCGTGGCGCGCCCCATCTCGAACGTCGTGCCGTTGACGAGAAAGCGCATGCCGCGGGGCATGCCCGAGGCCGACGCGCCCGGCGCCTGCATCATCGCCCTCATGTCCATTTCCTCGCTGAACACCACGGATTTCTGCGCGCCGGCCTCGCCGAGCGGCGCGATCGTCCTCAGCCGCGCCGGCAGCGCCCGCTCGGCCTGCGTATCCGCCGCACTCGCCGCAAAGCGCAGGTCCGCCAGCGCGCGATCCGGGTCGGGCGGAAGCTCGCCGCCGCTCATCGCCATTTTCCCGCGGTCGTATTGCGCGGCCATCAACACGGACGTCGTCTCGCCAGCGTCCGCGGGCGGGCTCACCACGAGTTCCGCGCGCTCGCCCGGCGCGAGCAGCAGGCTCGTGAGCCCCGCGCGCGGCGCTTCGAGCAACCCGCCGTCGGTGCCGACCTGCGCGAACGGATGCTGTGCGCCGAGCGTCAGGTTCAGATAGCGGGCGCTGCAAGCGTTCCAGACACGCCAGCGCTCGCCGCCGGCGACGGTCCATTGCGGACGCAGCGCGCCGTTCACGAGCACGAACTGCCCTTCCCGGCCGTTCATCCAGTCCATCATGCCGTTGGCCGGAATGTTGCCGTCGGCGGCCAGCCTCAGATCGGAAACGAACAGATGACGCTCGGGCCAGCCTGCAAGCGGGTCGTTTTTCGCGCGCACGATGATGGGCCCGGCCAACCCGCGCGACACCTGTTCGGACGACAGCCGGTCCGGATGCGGGTGATACCAGTAGGTGCCGGCGCTGCCCCCGGGCAGCGTGAAGCGATAGATGTGCGTCGCGCCCGGTGCGACCGGATTGGACGGATTGCCGTCCTGGTCGGCCGGCACCGGCAGGCCGTGCCAGTGAATCGTGGTCGGCTGGGCTAATCGGTTGACGAAGCGAATTTCGAGCGTGTCGCCCTCGTGCACGTCGATCAGCGGTCCGACGACGGGCCCCGACGCCTGCGCCGCGTCGGCTTCGCTGCCGCCGTCGTAGAGCCAGAACGGCGTCGCCGGCTGGCCGGGCAGCAGCGGCCGGGGTGAAGGCTGCGCGATCAGCGTCGCCCTAAAGACGCCGCGCTCGCGGCTTTCGTTCGCGAGCCGGCGCAGCGCCGCCAGCGGCGCGCCGGACGGCAGCGCGTCAGCGGCGGCCAGCATGCCGGGCGCGGCGGAGCCTGACGTCGGCGCCATGGCCATGCCCGGCATCGCGGCGGACATCCCGCCGCCGTGCATCATCGGCGCCATGGCATCGGCCAGCGCGCGGCCGGCAAACAGCGACGCGGCGCTCGCGCCGAGCATGCGAAGAAGAAATTCCCTGCGGATCATCGATGGTTTCCTCGTGAAAGGGGGCGCGGCGAGCCGATGGCAGCCGGCCGCGCCGAAATCGTTGCGTCCGCGCGCGACGAACGCGTGGACAACCGGAAACGACGGCGGAGCATCCGTTTTCGTCCGGGCCGCGGAAGGCGGGTCCGGGCGACGATGCCCGTTAAACGATGATCGGCGGCGGCAGGAGCGGCGCGCGCGTAATGCCCGCGCGCCCCGGGTCGGAGGAGATAGGAAATGGCGGGTTGCCGGGCCCGTGTGTATCGAAGCGATACGCGACCGACAGCACGCTACAGTGGAAATTGCAGCAGCCCGCATGGCAGCACGCCACGTGGCAGCAAGGGCAAGGCGTGCAGGGCGAGACGGCGTGGCGGACCTCGCCGGCCATCGTCATCCTCGAGCCATCGCCGTGCGGCGAAACCGGCAGCATGACCCCGCGCGTCGGCATCGCCCCCTGTCCATCCATGCCGGCAGCGGGCACGGACGAAAACGCGTTCCCGGTGCCGCGCAGCGCCAGCAACGCGATTACGAGGACAAGGAGGATTCGCCACCGGGCAGCCATGGGAGATCGAACGGCAGAAAAGGCATAACAGACCGCCGCATCATAGCGCATGCCGGTCCGGCGAACGGCGGCCTCCTGCCGCTGCCGGGGATGGCCCGACTCTGCATCCGGCCACGACGGCCGCCCCGAACATTACAAAACCCTTCAACCGCCCGCGATCGAGCGGGAAATGCCCCTTTGGTGGCACAATTGCGCCGGCCGTTATGGCCGAACCCCGTCCGCGGGGTTCCCGATTAAGCACATTCTTACTATGATGGCGGGGGTTCTGCGCGGCATCGTGCCGCGCCGGCCATGTCCCCGCCTGCCGGGCTCGTATCGGGTTGCCTCGCGCACCGCCCCGATCGCCCGCCGCCGCTTCAGATAAATGACCAAGGTTTCTACCCAGACCGCGCTACTGTGGATCGTCGCCACCGGCTTTTTCATGCAGGCGCTGGACACGACGATCGTCAACACCGCGCTTCCGTCCATCGCCCAAAGCCTGCACGTCAAGCCCCTTGCCACCCAGCCGATCGTCGTCGCCTACACGCTGACGATGGCGTTGCTCACACCCGCCTCGGGCTGGCTCGCGGACCGCTTCGGCACCCGGCGCGTCTATTTCACGGCGATCCTCGTTTTCGTGATCGGTTCGCTGTGCTGCGCGAGCGCGCACACGCTCGGCGAGTTGATCGTCGCGCGCGTGCTGCAGGGCATCGGCGGCTCGATGCTACTGCCGATCGGCCGGCTCGCCGTGCTGCGCAGCGTGACGGGCGACGATTACGTGTCGGCGCTCGCGCTCATCTCGGTGGCCGGGCAGGTCGGGCCGATTCTCGGGCCGACGCTCGGCGGCTGGTTCGTCGAGGCCGCCACCTGGCACTGGATCTTCCTCATCAACGTGCCGATCGGCGCGGTCGGGCTCGCCGCCGTGCACCGCTATCTGCCCGACGGCGCCTCAGGCGAAGCCCCGCCGTTCGACTTCGCCGGCTGCGGGCTGCTCTCGCTGTGCATGGTGGCTTGCTCGCTCGCCATCGACGTGCCGATGCAGACCCACCGCGCGCAATGGTCCGCCGGCCTCTTCGCCGTCGGCGTCGGCGCCGCGCTCGCCTACATCCCGTATGCGCGGCATCACCGCAATCCGCTGTTCCGGCTCTCGCTCTTCGGCGAGCCGAACTTCAGCGTGGGCCTGATCG
Source organism: Burkholderia sp. WAC0059 (assembly GCF_002870125.1). Classification (GTDB taxonomy): domain Bacteria; phylum Pseudomonadota; class Gammaproteobacteria; order Burkholderiales; family Burkholderiaceae; genus Paraburkholderia. Next base: position 30,921 of record NZ_PNEO01000016.1, on the reverse strand, counting down.
GCAACCTGATCTGCCGGATCGGCTCGAGCGCCGTACCGTTCCTCGTGCCCCTGCTGCTGCAGTTGCAGCTCGGCTACACGCCGCTGCACTCGGGGCTCATGATGCTGCCGGCCGCGCTCGCCGGCACCGTCGCCAAGCGCTGGATCGCCCCGCTCGTGAAGCGCTTCGGCTACGAGGCGTTCCTGCTCGTCAACACGATCATCGTCGGCGGCTCGATCGTCGCGTTCGCGCTGTTTTCGCGCGGCACGCCGATCATCGTCGAGATCGCCGTGCTCGCCATTTTCGGCGCGGCCAACTCGATGCAGTTCGCCGCGATGAACAGCGTCACGCTCAAAGACCTCACGACCGAGGACGCGGGGAGCGGCAACAGCCTCTTCTCGATGGTGCAGATGCTGGCGATCGGCCTGGGCGTCTCGATCGGCGGCGGCCTCGTGAACCTGTTCTCGGCGCAGTGGGGATCGGCGGCGCTGGGCTTCCGGCTCAGCTTCGCCTGCGTCGGCGTCATCACGTTGATTTCGGCGCTGGTGTTCCGGCGTCTCGACGGCGAGCCCGCGCATCCGGCCAGCGTGACGCCGAGCGTTGCCCGGCAATAACCCGAGGACGCCGGCGAAAAGGCAACGCGCGCGGCTAAAAAGCTAAGGGGCAATTGCCCGCAGCACGGCCGTCGCTTCGATCTCGATCTTGAAGCCGAAGTGGAGCAGTCCGGTCGGCACGATCGCGCGGGCCGGCCGCGCGCTGCCGGCCCACTTCGCATAGATTTCGTTGAAGGCCGGCCAATTCCCGATGTCGTCGAGATAGACGCGCACCTGGGCCAGTTGCGCAATGCCGCTGCCCGCCGCGACGAGCGCCCGCTCGAGATTCTGCAGGACCTGCGCGGCCTGGGCCTCGAACGGCGCATCGGTCAACTTCTCTCCCGCCTCCGTGATCGGCAGTTCGCCCGAAACGAATACGAAGCCGTTGGCGACGACCGCGTGGCTATAGTGTCCGCCGGGCGTGGCCAATCCGGGCGTGGAAGGATAAACGGGCGTTGCCCCCGGTGCATTGCCAGCCATGAAACGCCTCCAGACGGTGAATGAGGTAGCCTGTTGAGTGGGCTTTCATTATAGGAGCGGCGAGGCCGGGGAGCGCTCGCAGGATTTCGGCCCGGATATCGTTCGGCCTCCTGAATTCTCGCCCTTTCGTTCCGGCTGATTGCAGGAAGCCCGGACCGGCAGGATTTACGGCCTTTCGTCATTTCCCGGCCGGACCGCCCGCACGGGTGGCCGGGGATTATGCAGTAACATTCGCCCGGCGCCGCCTCGCGCCCGTCATTCATCGCTTGCCCGCCATGCGTCTGATCGCCTTGAACAAGCCTTTCGGCACGATCTGCCAGTTCTCCCCGCACGAGACGCGCCAGTCGCTCGCCGACTGGATCGCAACGCCAGGTGTTTACCCGGCGGGCCGGCTCGATGCCGACAGCGAAGGACTGCTTCTGCTCACCGACGATGGCGCGCTGCAGGCGCGCATCGCCGAGCCGAGGGGCAAGCTCGTCAAGCGCTACTGGGCCCAGGTCGAAGGCGAACCGGAGGCGTCCGCTCTCGCGGCGCTCGAAAACGGCGTGAATCTCGGCGATTTCGTTACCCAGCCGTGCCGGGTCAAGCGAATCGACCCGCCCGCCGGCCTCTGGCCGCGCGACCCGCCGATCCGCTTTCGCGCCGCGATTCCGACCGTCTGGCTCGAACTCGCGATCAGCGAAGGCAAGAACCGCCAGGTCCGGCGCATGACGGCGGCAGTCGGCTTCCCGACGCTACGGCTCGTGCGGGTCGGCATCGGCACGCTGGACCTGTTCACGCTCGGGCTGCTGCCCGGCCAGCATGTCGACGTACCGCCCGATGCGCCCTGGCGCGGCGGCGCTTCGGCACGCTCCGGGCCGCGCCGAAACGCCCCTTAAGCGGATCGACGCGGCACGTTTCCTGCGCAGCGGCTGCCCGGACGCCCCGCCGCCGCGAACATGACGCAGCTCCCGCTCATGTGGAAAACCCGCGTCAACCGGCACGCGGCGCCCTGCGTTAATCGACGCAGATGCCATCCAACGCTGTCCGGCATTCGGCCTTCGGTCCCGCCGCGCGGCTTGCCGCTGCGTAGTCCGGTTCCGACGGCTGACGGGAGCGACGACGAATTTGTCGGCCGCGACTGTCAACCAAAAGGGGGATGGCACCGTTTACCGACCTGACTCAACAACCGGGTCACTTGGTTAATTAACTCAAGCTGAGGATTCACAACATGAACAAACTGATCGCCGCTCTGGTCGCTGGCCTCTTCGCAACGGCTGCTTTCGCTCAAGCTTCGGCTCCGGAAGCCGCTTCGGCTGCTTCGTCGGCTCACAAGACCACGCACCACCGCGCTCACCACCGTGCTCACCGCGCGGCGAAGAAGGCTGCTGCCGCTTCGGCTGCTTCGGCCGCTTCGGAGTAAGCATTTAGTAAGACGTAATCGGGAGCGGGCCGCATGCCTGTTTCCGGTAGCGTTCGAAGGCAGGTTTCCTTGCGGAAATCTGCCTTTTGTTTTTCGGGCTGCAAGCTTTTGTGCCCGCTTGCAGCCCCCGGCGGTCCTCGTTCCCGATTCAAAAACGCCTGACGCGAACTCGTCTGCTCCCGGCTTTTTGACCCGCCCCGACGGACTCGCGTAACATGCGCGGGTCATTCACCCGCCAGGAGTCCAGTCGTGCGATTTTCCCTGCGCCCGCTGTTCGCGCGTTGCGCGCTCGCCGTTGCATTGCCCGTTGCCGCCGCGCTGGCGCTCGCCGCCGGAACCGGTTCGGTCCATGCCCAGCAGATGCCGCCCGGCGCCAAGCAGCCGTCCGATTTCCCGCATACGAAGCTCACCGCCGGCATGTACGTCATCAACGCGGCCGTCGCGGCCAACGACGCCGATCGCGAGCAGGGCCTCATGTACCGCACGCATCTCGCGCCCAACGAAGGCATGTTGTTCGTCTTCGGCGAAAACGCCGTGCACTGCTTCTGGATGAAGAACACGTTGATCCCGCTGTCGATCGCGTTCATGCGCGCGGACGGCACCATCACCGACATCGACGAGATGCAGGCCGAGACGACCGACAACCACTGCCCGCGCAACAACGGCGTCTATGCGCTCGAAATGAGCCAGAACTGGTTCACGCAGAAGGGCATCACGCCCGGCATGCAGATCGGAGGCCTGCCGCAGCCGCAATGACGGCATGACGGCCGGCCGGGCGCGCGGAAAACCCGCGTGCCGCCCCCGCAGGATGCTCCCCGCCCCGCGGCCCTTTACCGGGCCGAAGTCCAATCGTCTCCTTCCTGGCCGGTGCCGTCAATTCAGGCACAGGCTTCCCCATTGCCGCCTCGTGCCGGTTCGACGCATACCCGGGACCGCGCCGCGCAGCCGCCCAGCAAACGCACGGGGTTCGCGCTATGCTGGAACCCGCTGACGCGCGGGCACGGGCCGTGCTCGCGTTGCGCCGGACGACGGCGCGCAGCCCGGCCCATTTCCGCCATTCCAGGCCATTCCAGGCCATTCCAGGGAGAGTACCGTGCCCCGCAAGACCCCTATCGAGCGCTATCGCAACATCGGGATCAGCGCTCACATCGATGCCGGCAAAACGACGACGACCGAGCGCATCCTGTTCTACACAGGCGTCAATCACAAGCTCGGCGAGGTTCACGACGGCGCGGCCACCATGGACTGGATGGAGCAGGAGCAGGAACGCGGCATCACCATCACGTCGGCCGCGACGACCGCTTTCTGGAAAGGCATGGCCGGCAACTATCCGGAGCACCGCATCAACATCATCGATACGCCGGGACACGTCGACTTCACGATCGAAGTCGAACGCTCCATGCGCGTGCTCGACGGCGCCTGCATGGTGTACGACTCGGTAGGCGGCGTGCAGCCGCAATCGGAAACCGTCTGGCGTCAGGCCAACAAGTACAAGGTGCCGCGCATCGCGTTCGTCAACAAGATGGACCGCGTCGGCGCCGACTTTTTCCGCGTGCAGCGGCAGATCGGCGAGCGGCTCAAGGGCGTCGCCGTGCCGATCCAGATTCCGGTCGGCGCCGAGGATCACTTCCAGGGCGTGGTCGATCTCGTGAAGATGAAGGCCGTCGTCTGGGACGATGCGAGCCAGGGCGTCAAGTTCCAGTACGAGGACATTCCGGCAGACCTCGTCGAGCTCGCGCACGAATGGCGCGAAAAGATGATCGAGGCGGCCGCCGAAGCGGACGAAACGCTGCTCGAGAAGTACCTCGAGGACCACGAGAGCCTGACCGAGGACGAAATCAAGGCGGGCCTGAGAAAGCGCACGATCGCCAATGAAATCGTGCCGATGCTCTGCGGCAGCGCGTTCAAGAACAAGGGCGTGCAGGCGATGCTCGACGCGGTGATCGACTATCTGCCCTCGCCCGTCGACGTGCCCGCGATTCTCGGGCACGACCTGCAGGACCGCGAGGCCGAGCGCCATCCGAGCGACGACGAGCCGTTCTCGGCGCTCGCGTTCAAGATCATGACCGATCCGTTCGTCGGCCAGTTGATCTTCTTCCGCGTCTATTCGGGCGTGGTCGGATCGGGCGACACCGTGCTCAACGCGACGAAGGACAAGAAGGAGCGCCTCGGCCGGATTCTGCAGATGCACGCGAACGAGCGCCACGAGATCAAGGAGGTGCGCGCGGGCGACATCGCCGCGGCCGTCGGCCTCAAGGAAGCGACCACGGGCGACACGCTGTGCGACCCGAACCACGTCATCATTCTCGAAAAAATGGTGTTCCCCGAGCCGGTGATCTCGCAGGCCGTCGAGCCGAAAACCAAGGCCGACCAGGAAAAGATGGGCATTGCGCTGAATCGTCTCGCGCAGGAAGACCCGTCGTTCCGCGTGAACACCGACGAGGAGTCGGGGCAGACGATCATCTCCGGGATGGGCGAGTTGCACCTCGAAATTCTCGTCGACCGGATGAAGCGCGAGTTCGGCGTGGATGCGACGGTGGGCAAGCCGCAGGTGGCGTATCGCGAAACGGTGCGCAACAAGGTCGAGGGCGTCGAGGGCAAGTTCGTCAAGCAGTCGGGCGGGCGCGGCCAGTACGGCCACGCCGTCATCACGCTCGAACCGCAGGAACAGGGCAAGGGCTACGAGTTCGTCGACGCGATCAAGGGCGGCGTGATTCCGCGCGAGTTCATCCCGGCCGTGGACAAGGGCATCCTCGACACGCTCAAGAGCGGTGTGCTCGCGGGCTACCCGGTCGTGGACGTGAAGGTGACGCTGACGTTCGGCTCGTACCACGACGTCGATTCGAACGAAAACGCGTTCCGCATGGCCGGTTCGATGGCGTTCAAGGACGCCATGCGCCGCGCGAAGCCGGTGCTGCTCGAACCGATGATGGCCGTCGAGGTGGAGACGCCCGAGGACTTCATGGGCAACGTGATGGGCGACCTGTCGAGCCGGCGCGGCATCGTGCAGGGGATGGAGGACATCGCGGGCGGCGGCGGCAAGATCGTGCGCGCCGAGGTGCCGTTGTCCGAAATGTTCGGTTACTCGACGTCGCTGCGCTCGCTGACGCAAGGCCGCGCGACCTACACGATGGAATTCAAGCACTACGCGGAAACGCCGCAGAACGTCGCCGAATCGATCGTCAACACCCGGCGGTAATGACCCAGCGCCTGCGCGAAACGCTACGCGCGCAGACGGCCCGTTCCCGAGGACATGCAATGAGCGACGAACACGCAGCGGGCGGCACTCCGCCCCACCCGGCCCCCGACTGGCGCGAACACGGCGTCAAGGTGATCCGCGGCGACCAGCTCGACCCGAACACGGCGCAGACGCCCGGCATGAACCGCGCGGCCGCGATCAACGCGGCGCGCGTCGGCGCGCAGAAAATCTGGGCCGGCACCGTAACGATCCATCCCGACGCGAAGACGGGCGCGCATCATCACGGCGCGCTCGAGAGCGTCATCTACGTAGTGCGCGGCCACGCGCGGATGCGCTGGGGCGAGCAGCTCGAATTCACCGCCGAGGCCGGCCCCGGCGACTTCATCTTCGTGCCGCCCTACGTGCCGCATCAGGAAATCAACGCGAGCACCGACGAGCCGCTCGAGTGCGTGCTGGTGCGCAGCGACAACGAGGCCGTGGTCGTCAACCTCGACATCGACGCGGTCGAGCAACCGGAAACGGTCTACTGGGTCGATCCGATCCACCGTCACCCGCACGGGCACTGAGGCCCGTTACGGCGTTACAGCATTTCCAGCGCCTGCTTGCCGCGCGGCGGCTTGAAGTACGCGTCGAGTTGCGCACATTCTTCCGCCGTCAGCGAGAGGTCGAGCGCCGCGCGATTCTCGCGGACGTGTTCGCTGCGCGCGGCCTTCGGAATGGCGCAGATGCGGGGCTCGCGCAACGCCCAGGCCAGCGCGACCTGATACGGAGACACGCCGCGCGCCCGGGCGACGTCGTCGAGCGGCGAGCGCGCCGGCAGCCGCGCGTGATCGACCGGGCTGTAGGCCATCACCGGCATCGAGCGCGCCGCGCACCACGGCAGCAGGTCGAACTCGGGCCCGCGCCGCGCCACGTTGTACAGAACCTGGTTGCTCGCGCACGCGTCGCCGTGCGGCACCGAGAACAGTTCCTCCATGTCCGCCGTGTCGAAATTGCTCACGCCCCAGTAGCGAATCTTGCCGGCGCGGCGCAGCGCCTCGAACCCTTCCACGGTCTGCGCGAGCGGCACGCTGCCGCGCCAGTGCAGCAGATACAGGTCGAGGCGGTCGGTACCGAGCCGCGCGAGGCTCGCCTCGCAGGCGGCCTCGACGCCGCGCCGGCTCGCATGGTGCGGATAGACCTTGCTGACGAGGAACACCTCGTCGCGCAGCCCGCCGCGCAGCGCCTCGCCGACGAGCATTTCGGTCGCGCCGTCGCCGTACATCTCGGCCGTGTCGATCAGCGTCATGCCGAGGGCCACGCCTTCGCGCAATGCGGCCAGTTCGGCGGCGCGCCGCGAAGAGCGCTCGCCCATGCCCCAGGTGCCGAGGCCGAGCCTCGGCATGGGCGCGCCGTCGGGCAGCAGGACGCTGGCTTGATGGGTTGCCATGATTTCTCCTTCGTCGAGGCATGAATTGACCGACGGCGGCGCGCCGGCCGATGCAACCGAGTGTAGCGCGCCCGATACGCCGCGGCGCCTCCTTCCGCATCGACCAGCCTCATCGCGAAACCGCGCAAACGGCCGGATCAGGCATCCCAACGCGGCGCGTCGGTGCCGACCGGCACGGGCGGCCGCGCATGAAACGGCGGCGTCGACTCCAGCCGCTCGGCCGGCGCGACGACGCGCAAACGGCCGAACGGCGAATCGAGCGTCGTCAGGCAGTCCGTCAGGTCGTCGGCGCCCACCTCGGGCGCGCGCCGGCCGTCGGCCACTTGCCCCATCGACTGAAGCCAGCGTCCGGTCTGCGCGAGCGACAGCCGCACGTGCCAGCTCCCGCCCTCGGTCGCGCGACGGGCCAACGCGACCATCGCGCCGAACGCGGCCAGATAGCCGGTCGCATGGTCGAGCGCCTGGCAGGGCAACGCCTGCGGCGCGTCGAACGGCGGACTACCGGCCGGACGCTCGCCCGCCGCCGCGCAGCTTTCGTCCCAGACGATGCCGCTCGCCGTCTGCACGAGGCTGTCGAAGCCCCGCCGCTGCGCCCACGGTCCGCGATGTCCGTAGGCGCAAATCGACACGTAGACGATGCCGGGCCGCAGCCGCGCCAGCGCCTCGGGACCGAAACCGCGCGCGTCGAGCGCGCCGGGCCGGTACGCCTGCAGGAACACGTCGGCTTCGCGGGCCAGCGCGCGCAACTGTTCGCGCGCTGCTTCATCGCGCAGATCGAGCGTGGCCGAGCGCTTGCCCCGGCCGTTGTCGATCACGAGCGGCGCGACGTTCGGCAGATGCGGGCCGTTGACGAGCAGCACGTCGGCACCGTGCTGCGCCAGCGTGCGGCCGGCCACGGGCCCGGCGATGATGCGCGTGAGATCGAGCACGCGCGTGCCCGCGAGCGGCCGCAACGGCGCGCCGCGGCCCGGCGCTTCGGGCGGCGCGTCGCCGATTCGCTCGATCTCGAAGAGCGGCAGGCCCGCGATGGCCTCGGCCTGCGCCAGCGCGGCCCACTCGCGCGGCGCGCGCAGCAGCGCCGCGCACAGGCCCGCGTCGGCCAGCACGCGATCGAGTGCCTCGCCCTCCCACCCGCGGATGGCGGCGGCGACCGCCTCCCGCTCGCCGCCGCAGCCGAGCACCGCGAGAATGCCCTGCAGATGATGCGGGAAGTTGGCATGGAGCTGGATCCAGCGGCCGTCGCGCGTCTCGAAGAAACTCGTCACCGGGTGCCTGAGCAGCGGCGGCGGACCGCCGTCGACGAGCAGATGATGCTCGCTGCGAAACGCCGCCAGCGCGCGCCTCACGTCGATTCCGACACGCTGTTCGCGGCCGCCGCGCAACCGGAAGCACTGCGCCGCGGCCAATCCCGCCGCGCCGATCGAGGCGGCCGCGAGCGCGCCGATGCGATGGACGGACGGCAGGCCCGGGTCGCTTCCGGCGATGTCGAGACGATCAAGCGCCGCCGGATCGCACCGGGCCAGCGTCCACAGGTATTCGAGGGCTTCGCGTGGCGTCATGGCATGGCAGAAAAGGGCGTCGCCGGATATCGGAAGAAAGGCGGCTGCAGGCGCCGCATCTCTACTGTACGCCGCGTCGCGGCGCCGCGCAGCGACTGGCGCACCCCTCGCGCCGCAGCCGGCAAAGGTGCGTCGTTCTCCTCTTTTTCCCTACAATGGCGGCTGCCCGAGACCGTAGAGGCCCTCCCAACTCATGTCCGTCCCGACCTCGCCCGTCGCACCGAGCCCGTCGCCGCACGCGCTCACCGTCATGCTGTGGATCGTCGCCACCGGCTTCTTCATGCAGACGCTCGACACCACCATCGTCAACACGGCGCTGCCGGCCATGGCGCAGGGGCTCGGCGAGAGGCCGCTCAGCATGCAGTCGGTCGTGATCGCGTATTCGCTGACGATGGCCGTGATGATCCCCGTCTCGGGCTGGCTCGCGGATAAACTCGGCACGCGCCGCGTGTTCTTCAGCGCGATCCTCGTGTTCACGGTCGGCTCGCTGCTGTGCGCGAACGCGCATACGCTGACGCAGCTCGTCCTTTGGCGCGTGGCCCAGGGCGTGGGCGGCGCGATGCTGCTGCCGGTCGGCCGGCTCGCGGTGCTGCGCACGGTGCCGGCCGAGCGCTATCTGCCGGCGCTCTCGTTCGTCGCGATTCCGGGACTGATCGGCCCGCTGATCGGTCCGACGCTCGGCGGCTGGCTCGTGCAGATCGCCTCGTGGCACTGGATCTTTCTCATCAACGTGCCGGTCGGCGCGCTCGGCTGCATCGCGACGTTCTTCTTCATGCCCGACGCGCGCAACGCGGACACGCCGAGGTTCGACCTGGCCGGCTATCTGCTGCTCGTCGCGGGCATGGTCGCGATCTCGTTCGCGCTCGACGGTCGCGCAGAACTCGGCATCCAGCATGCCACCGTGCTCGTGCTGCTGATCCTGAGCCTCGCCGCGTTCGTCGCCTACGGGCTGCACGCGGTGCGCGTGCCGCACCCGATCTTCTCGCTCGATCTGTTCAAAATCCACACGTTCAGCGTAGGGCTGCTCGGCAACCTGTTCGCGCGCATCGGCAGCGGTGCGATGCCCTATCTGATTCCGCTGCTGCTCCAGGTCGCGCTCGGTTACAGCGCGTTCGACGCCGGCCTGATGATGCTGCCGACGGCCGCCGCGGGCATGACCTCGAAGCGCCTCGCGACGAAGCTGATCCTGCGCTACGGCTACCGCGGCGTACTCGTCTCCAACACGGTGCTGGTCGGCCTCGCGATGGCGAGCTTCGCGCTCGCGCGCGCCGGCGAGCCGCTGTGGCTGCGCCTCGGGCAACTGGCATTCTTCGGCGCCGTGAACTCGCTGCAGTTCACGGCCATGAACACGCTCACGCTCAAGGACCTCGGCACCGGCGGCGCGAGCAGCGGCAACAGCCTGTTTTCGCTCGTGCAAATGCTCGCGATGAGCCTCGGGGTCACGGTGGCCGGCGCGCTGCTCACGACCTTCACGGGAATCCTGCCGCGCGTGACGCAATCGAACGCGCTGCCGGCGTTCCACGCGACGTTCCTCTGCGTCGGAATCATCACGGCCGGCTCGTCGTGGATCTTCGCGCAGCTCTCGCCGGAAGTGCGCCGCCCCGTGAAGAAGACCACCGATCCGTCGGAGCGGACCTGAGCGGACCGGGAAGCCGGGCAGCCGGGCGCGCGGGCGGACTTCGACGCCCTTCGCGCACCGTTCATGTGCAACCCGCGACCGTACACGGTGCGCGCCGCGCGTGTCGTCCCGGCCCGCGCGGCGCGCAGCCGCCCTGCCCCGCGCCGCGGCAATGCGCATGCTTCTTGCTGACCTATCCTGTAGACTTGACGCTCCCGCGTGCCGTCCGCTCCGCGCGCCCTCTATTCCACAACGAGCATGATCGACCTCGATCCCCCCGGCTTCCAGTCGCCGCGCCCGGTCGCGAGCGAGGAAGGCAACCGGCGAACCGTGCTGTACGGCGGCTACACCGTCTTCAGCGTGTTTCAGCCGGTGTTCTCGGTCGCCCACCGGCGCGCGATCGGCTATCACGCATCGCTGCGCGTGCACGACGAGCACGGCCAGCAGGCGCCCTCGCAGGAAGTCTTCACGCAGGCCGCGCGCCGCGGCGATCTGCTCGAATTGGGCCGCCTTGCCGAATCGCTGCATCTGGGCAATTTCAACGCATTCGACTCGCACGACGAATGGCTCTTTCTGAGCCTGCATCCGGCCGCGCTGATGGACACGAGCTACGGCGACGCGCTGCTCGCCGGGCTGAAGGCGCTCGGCCTGCCGCCGCAACGGGTCGTGCTGGAAGTCTCGGAGCAGGCCGGCGGCGAAACCACGCGCTTCGCCGAAATCATCGACATGCTGCGCAAATCGGGCTTCCTGATCGCGCTCGACGGCTTCGGCGCCAAGCACTCGAACATCGACCGCGTCTGGCATCTGCGCCCGGACATCGTCACGCTCGATCGCGGCCTGCTGACCCAGGCGAGCCGTCATCTGCACATCGAGCGGGTGCTGCCGGGCCTCGTCTCGATGCTCCACGAATCGGGTCAGCTCGTGCTGATGGGCGACCTCGTCACCGAACGCGACGCGCTGATCGCGCTCGAATGCAACGCCGATTTCGTTCAGGGCGCCTACTTCGCCCGGCCCGACGTGGAGCCGGTCAAACCCGAAGCGGCGGCCCGGCTGATGGATGCGCTGTCGGCACGTCTGCGCGAGCGCGTGAGCGCGCGCGAGAAGACCCAGGCGACGCGCCTCGCGCCCTACGCGAGCGCGCTCGAAGCGGCCAGCGCGCGGCTGGCCGACGGCGCGAGCATGGCCGACGCGACGCTGCCGCTCCTCGGTCTCGACCAGACCGCGCGCTGCTTCCTGCTCGACGCGTCGGGCCGGCAAATCGGCGACAACGTGCTGCCGGACGGCCGCGCCACGCAGCGCGCCAAGCGCTTCCGGCCGCTGCTGCATTCGGAAGGCGCGAGCTGGGAGCGGCGCCCGTATTTCATCGAGGCGGTCCGCGCGCCGGGCCGCGTGCATCTCACGCCGCCCTACCTGTCGATCAACGAGGCGCACCTGTGCGTGACCGCCTCGATCGCGGCGCGCACCGCGCGCGGCCTGCAGGTGCTTTGCGTCGACATCAACTGGGAAGTGGCTGCGCACCGCGGCTAACGCGCGCTACGCGAACCGGGTGGACGGCACCACCGCCCCATTCGACGGATGCCGACGTTTTTCGCAGGCTATCCCTGATTAACCGGAAAATCATCCAGACCGTCGTCGAGACGCGAAAGCGTCTCGATCAAGAGGTTCTGCCGGGACACCATGTTGGTGTAGTGCGCCGCATTTTCGCTACCGTACATGTACGGCCTCACAATTTCCCCCGGACTGTCGTACAACTTGAGGGATGCCTTGCGCGGCCCGAACTCCGGACTGCTATCGTGATACTCCGTCTTCAGTACGACGGAACCGGCTTCTTCTGCTGACTGCGGCAGTATCAGATGCCTCACCCCTAAATCCTGACAGACGGAGATGCTGCCTTTGCCCTCGGCAAGCACGAGGCTGGCTTTCGACATCACGAGGTTATTGACATCGAGCGGCAGTTGACCCGCACGCACGACTAGCGGCATCGCATTATCCTGCTTCAGCTTTTCCGAAAACTCCTCGTCGTTCAGATCCACCTCGCCGGCATGTTTCGGAACGTCCTTGTCCCCCGCAATCAGGATGACAGGACGAGCGTCGCCTTTCCGGACTGCGCCGCGATACATGCCTTCAAGCAACGCCTCGCGCTTGTCCGACGGCGTCTGATGGAAGCCGTAGGCATAGAGTAGCGGTGGCGATCTGTCGAGCAGGGCCCGCAGATTCTTTTTAGCGGTTTCGGACAAGGTACTGTTCTCGACCGCCGTGTCGTTGACGACCACGGGAAAGCGGGCGTCCTGTTCTATTTCGGCAGGCAGCTCGTGTCGATTGCCCGCCACGAAAATGCGGCGCCGCTCGGGGCGATGGTCCCTGTCGTTCAGGAACACCTGTGTGACCACCCCCTCGTTTCCGTTGCAGTCCTTGTGGCCGGTTTCGTCAGTCGGGCCGGCGAGCAACAGCGTTTTCTTTCCGCTTTTCCCCAAATCGGCGATGTCCATGAAGCGCACGTTGCGGGCGCTGCCCAACTCGGGCGCCAGCGTCCTCAACTTGTCCGCCGTCGTCGTCACTTCCGGCTGGGATATGCGAAAGTCGATTTCGACGGTCGTCTTTCCCGGCAACTGGAGCAACTCTCTCCTGCATTGTTGCTCGTCCTCATATAAATCGTGCGGACCCTCCAGTAACGTGGCATGAGCATGGCCGAACGTGATGTAGTCGTCGATATCGGACATACTCGTCCTTTGCGCAGAAACCGACTTCCCGAACTTGATGTGATTGCCGTCCAGGGAATAGTCGTCGATATGTTTGTCGGCAGAGGCAAAAGCTTCAAGAAAACCCTGCTCATCGAACTCTTCATTTTCGGGAACCTGAACCTTTATCTTCACCTGCTGTTCCCAAGGCTTTATTTCACTTTCCGGCGTCGCGATGTGGACAGTCTGACCCGACGCCAGCAAGTTCGTCCTGAGGTCGTGAATCATCCGGGCCGCAATCGCCTGCATTCCGTAATTCGGCGTGTTGGGCACATAGACAACGACTTCGTCGAACGTGCCTAAATAAGACGCTGCCTTTTGCGTCTTGCGCAACTCGTCAGCGGAGAGGGCACTCGCGGGAACGGCGGCAGTGTTCCGGGAGTCGTCCGTCGGCGTGGCGCCAACGGTGTTGACAGCCGCCGCACCGGACATGCGAAACGACGGTGCCGCATGCCGACCGCCGGCACTCTCGTCGAGAGGACGGCCGTTGTTCCCGCCTTCCGATTCCTGGGCACGCGCAGAAAACCTCGCCAGCCTCGAATCCATGGCCGGCGACTGCGAACGGGAGCGCTCCTTTGGGGACTCCAAAGGCCGCTGAATGGGATGATCGGAATTCCCGATGGAGGGGGAATTCTTGCTTGATCGCTCGACGTGCATGTTGCCGTACCGTACCTGGAATCAACGGAAACGATGATAAGTCGGCTTTTCTCGCTCCCCCCGCCCGATTGCGAAAAGGCCGCGGTCAATCCGAACATCCGCACGGTCAGAACGGCCAGTTGGACCCGGCACCGATCTTCGGCCCCGTCGTTACCGGAACCCACGACCGGCTCCGACCGTCCACCGCCCCCTTCCTGCTCACCCAAGCCGCCCGGCCAGCCACGCCGACAGCACGCCCTTGTACTCCGCGACGAGCAGCTTGCGCTCTTTCGGCTTCGCGACGGCATAGAGCGGATTGAGACTCTTCATGACCTGCAGCATGACCTCGGCGATCCGGTAGGCCTCGTCGGCGTCGAGCGACGCGTTGTAGCGCTGGAACAGCACGGCGAAGCGCCGGCGCAGCCGGTTGCGCGCGGCGACATCGCGCCGGAACCCGAGCGGCACAGAAAGCAGCGTCAGATACGCCGGATAGGCCTCCATCAACCCGATCATCAGGTCGAAGAGCCGTTCGACGAGATCCGGCAGCGGCACGGGCTCGCCCGCTTCGATGAGAGCGCTGAAACGCGCGTCCATCTCGTCGCCGCAACGCCGGCGCAGTTCGAACGCAAGCGCCTCCTTGTTCGGAAAGTACTGGTACGAAGCGCCGATCGACATGCCGGCCAGTTGTGCGATCTGCGTCATCGTCGCCGCCTCGAAGCCGCGTTCGGCAATCACGTTGCCGGCGGCCTCGAGCAGCGCGTCGACCGTACGCGCCGAGCGCTCCTGCCGCGGCACGCGCCGCGCCACTGCGGAATCGGCCATATCTGAAAGCCCCCTCATATTCCGGTATCATCGTGCGGGTTAATCCTCACACACAGGTGCCCCATGACGCAAGCTCCGTCCACCCTGCCCCTTACGCTCGACGCCCCCACAACGGCGCTCGTGCTGATCGACCTCCAGCACGGCATCGTCGGCCGTACGCTCGCGCCTTACTCCGGGCCGCAGGTCGTCGCGAACGCGAAACGCATCGCCGATGCGCTGCGCATGAAAGGCGGAACGGTCGTGTTCGTGCGCGTGCAGATCGAAGACCTGCTGCATCTGCCGGCCGACACGCCGATGCGCGCCCCCGATGCGCCGCCGCCCCCGCCCGAGGCGTCCCAGCTCGTGCCGGAAGCCGGCGTGCAGCCCGGCGACCTCGTCGTGACCAAGCGCCAGTGGGGCGCGTTCTACGGCACGGATCTCGAACAGCAGTTGCGCCGGCGCGGCATCGGGACGATCGTGCTCGGCGGCATCGCCACCAATTTCGGCGTCGAGTCGACGGCGCGGCAGGCGTTCGATCAGGGCTGGCGCCTCGTGTTCGTCGAAGACGCCACTTCGAGTCTCGCCGGCGACATGCACCGTTTCACGATGGACCGGGTGTTCCGCCTCATGGGCCACGTCCGCACGACCGACGAGGTCATCGGCGCGTTGGGCGCGTAGGTCCGACTGGGACCGAACACCGGCCAGGCCCGAAAAAGAAAAAAAGCCCTCGCTCGGAGGGCTTTTTTTCGCCATTCCACCGGGAGGGAACGGCTGGACGGCGCCTTGCCTTACGCGAAGTTCTTCGCGGCGAAGTCCCAGTTCACGATGTTCCAGAACGCTTCGACGAACTTCGGACGGGCGTTGCGATAATCGATGTAGTAGGCGTGTTCCCACACGTCGATGGTGACGAGCGGCTTCGCGTCGGTCGTGAGCGGCGTCGCGGCGTTGCTCGTCGAGACGATGTCGAGCGAACCATCGGCCTTCTTCACGAGCCACGTCCAGCCCGAACCGAAGTTGCCGACCGCGGCCTTCGTGAACGCTTCCTTGAACGCGTCGTAGGAACCCCACTTCGCGTTGATCGCGTCGCCGAGCGGACCCTTCGGCGCACCGCCGCCGTTCGGCGACAGACCGTTCCAGAAGAACGTGTGATTCCAGATTTGCGCTGCGTTGTTGAACACGCCGCCGGACGACTTCTTGATGATCTCTTCGAGCGACAGCTTCTCGAATTCGGTGCCCGGAATCAGATTGTTCAGATTCGTGACGTAAGCCTGATGATGCTTGCCGTAGTGAAACTCGAGCGTCTCTTCCGACAGGTGCGGGGCAAGGGCGTTCTTCGCGTACGGCAGCGGCGGGAGCGTAAATGACATGATGCAGTTCCTTATGTCGTGTGTTATGGGGAAAGTCTGCGTGACACTGGCATGGAGCACTCGATTGTAGGCGACTTGGAATAACCCCGCAAACGCACTGCCTTTAACAGACGGCACCGAACGCACGGGGAACGCCATCGCCCGAATGGCGTCGCTGCAACGGCACAGCGCACGCAACAGCGAATGCGCGAGACGCGCGAAAAACGAACGCAAACGGACCAACATGCGCATCCGCCGCGCGCCACACGTCGTCGTCACCCAGACGTCATCGCTCCAGCAAACGACGCGCCCGCGACGCAGGCTTTCAGAAGCTGTCCGCGAGGCGCGGCTGCACGTCGGCCAGCGCGACGTCGGCGCTGCCTTCGGCCAGATGAACGGTGAGCCGTCGGCCGGGCTTGAGCGAAGCGGGCGCGCGTACGGCGGCGCCGCTTTGCACGTCGAGCAACGCCGCATAGCCGCGCTCGAAGGTCCGTTGCGGACTCAGCACCTCGAGCCGCGCCGCCAGCTCCGAGACGCGCGCCTGCGTGCGCTCGCGCCGCCGCCCGAACACGCCGTCGAGCCGCAGCGCCAGCGCCTGAACCCTCGCCTGCCGCGCGGCAGGATCGGGACGCGCGCGCTGCCAGCGCATCTGCACGACGTCGAGTCGCGCGCGCGCATCGGCCGCCGCGCGCGCGCCCGCGGATGCGAGACGAATCTGCAGTTGCCGCAAATGCGCGTGCTGCTGCGCAAGCCGATCGGCAGGCGAAATCAATCGGCGCGCCAGCCAGTCGAGCTGCTGCCCGCGTCGCTCGAGCATGCGGCCGAATCCGCGCGCGAGCAACGCACGCCGCTCGTCGAGATCGCGCAACAGCAACGCGCGCTGCGGACTCGCCAGCTCGGCCGCGCCGGTCGGCGTGGGCGCGCGCACGTCGGCGGCGAAATCGGCGATCGTGAAGTCGGTTTCGTGACCGACCCCGCTCACGACCGGGATATCGCTCGCCGCAATCGCGCGGGCCAGCGCTTCGTCGTTGAAGGCCCAGAGGTCTTCGATCGAGCCCCCGCCGCGGCACACCACGAGCACGTCGACCTCGCCGCGCGCGTTGGCCGTCTCCACCATCGCCGTCAGCTTTTCGGCCGCGCCTGCGCCCTGCACGGGCGCCGGATAGACGATCACGGACACGTGCGGCGCCCGGCGGCTCAGCGTCGTCAGCACGTCGCGCAGCGCGGCGGCCTGCATGGACGTGACGACCCCGATGGCGCGCGGATGCGCGGGCAACGCGCGCTTGCGGGCCGGGTCGAACAGCCCCTCGGCTTCGAGTTTCGCCTTGAGCCGCAAAAATGCCTCGTAAAGCTGGCCCTGCCCGGTGCGCCGCACGGCCTCGACGTTCAGTTGCAACTCGCCGCGCGGCTCGTACATGGTCACGAGCGCGTGCACCTCGATGCGGTCGCCCTCGCGCGGTGTGAATTCCGCGTATTGCGCGCGGCCGCGGAACATGACGCAGCGAATTTGCGCCTGGGCGTCCTTGATCGAGAAATACCAGTGGCCGCTCGCCGCGCGCGTGAAATTCGACACCTCGCCGGCCACCCAGGCGAGCGGAAACGAGCGCTCGAGCATGGCGCCGATCGCGCGATTCAGCGCTGAGACGGGAATGACGACGTCGGGAGATGCGCCCGGCGACGGGGAAAAGAAACGGCGATCGAAGGAGCGGTCGGAATTCATGGGATGAACGAGTCGAAACACGGCTGGACAGACGATAGACCGACCGGCCGGGCGGCGTCCAGCGCCCGATACCAACGATCACAAACACCTTCGAGGTGTCCACACTGTGTGCGCTACCCGGCACGGACCGCCCGAGCAAGCCGCGGCCCCATAAAAATATCCATATCCAGTTGATTTATATAGACTTTCCACCCACCCAAACGGTCCTCCTACCGATAGGAGGCCGCCATTTCGGGCTTGCCGCCGGCCTGGACGGCCGTTTCTCCACAAAGTTATCCACAACCGCGTCGCCCGGCTGACGTGGATCGAGTCCATGGGTCCCGACCAGACGGACGGCTTGCCGCCGGACCAGCTCACGCGCTAGAGTGCCGGGTTCGCGGCACGACACCCGGGCTCTGTCCGGGCTTCGCCGCGTGCCGACGCCGTACACGATTCGCGGCAGCCTGCCCCCTACCCTGCTTCCCGGAGGAGCCCGTCCCGATGCCCACTCCGTCCGTCCTGCCACACCGCGCGCGCCCGACGACCGGCGGTGCGGGCGGTACACAACGACCGACACGTCCACGCTTGTCGCCCGCCTCCGGCCGCGCGACGCGGCGCCGGCAACGGTGACCCGGCCGATGGACGGCTTCGTCTCCCGCCTCGAGACGCGCATTGCGCGCGAATGGCAACGGCGCGGGTCGCTCGCCTGGGCACTCACGCCGCTCGCGGCCGCCTTCGGCGCCGTCACGGCAGCGCGCCGCGCCGCCTATGCGCTCGGCTGGCTCAAGGCCATACGCGTCGGCGTGCCGGTCGTCGTGGTCGGCAACGTGACGGTCGGCGGCACCGGCAAAACGCCGACGGTCATTGCGCTCGTCGACGCGCTGCGCGCGGCCGGTTTCTCGCCCGGCGTCGTCTCGCGCGGCTACGGCGCGAAGGTCGCCCGGCCGACCGCCGTCACGCCGGCGACGCCGGCCGGCAACGCCGGCGACGAACCGCTGCTGATCGCGCGCCGCACCGGCGTGCCCGTCTGGGTCTGCCCGAACCGGGTCGCCGCGGCGCAGGCGCTGTGCGCCGCGCATCGCGACGTCGACGTCATCGTGAGTGACGACGGCCTCCAGCACTACCGGCTCGCGCGCGATGCGGAACTCGTGGTGTTCGATCATCGGCTCGGCGGCAACGGCTTCCTGCTGCCGGCCGGGCCGCTGCGCGAACCGCTATCGCGGCGCCGCGACGCCACGCTCGTCAACAACCCGTTCGAGCGCGCCCTGCCGCCCTGGCCGAACACCTTCGCGCTGCGACTCGACGCAGGCGACGCCTGGCATCTGGCGAACCCGGCCCTGCGCCGCCCGCTCGCGCAATTCGCGGGCGAACGCGTGATCGCGAGCGCCGGCATCGGCGCGCCGGAGCGCTTCTTCGCGACGCTGCGCGCGGCCGGCCTCGCGCCGCAGACGCTGCCGCTGCCCGACCACTATGCGTTCGCCAGCAATCCGTTCGCCGACCTCGCTGCCGACGCCATCCTGATCACCGAGAAGGATGCAGTAAAATTGGGGGCATGGAACGATGCGCGCATCTGGGTCGTGCCCGTCGAAGCCGCGCTCGATCATCGCCTTGTCACCCTGGTTGTGGAGAAACTCCGTGGACGCCCGCCTGCTTGAAATCCTGGTCTGCCCGATCTGCAAGGGCCCGCTCAGCTACGACCGTGCCGCGCAGGAACTCATCTGCCACGCCGACAAGCTCGCCTATCCGATCCGCGACGGCATTCCCGTGATGCTCGTCGACGAGGCGCGCCAGACGGTGGAAGGCACGCCCGTCTCGCCGTCCGGACCGGTTGCCGGCCAGACGGCCTGACCCCCCGCCCCCGTCGCTCATCCGGCGCGCCGGCCCCCGGCGCGTTTTCGTTTCCGACCTTGCTCCGTCCGTTGTGATGACCGCCTCCGTCCAGCCCTTCGTCGTCGTCGTGCCCGCCCGTCTCGCCTCGACGCGTCTGCCGAACAAGCCGCTTGCGGACATCGGCGGCAAACCGATGGTGGTGCGCGTCGCAGAACGCGCGCGCGCATCGGGCGCGCAACAGGTGCTGATCGCCTCCGACGCGCAGAGCGTGCTCGACGCCGCGCAGGCGCACGGCTTCGAAGCGGTGCTCACGCGCGCCGACCATCCCTCCGGTACCGACCGCCTCGCCGAGGTGGCCGGACGGCTCGGCTGGAGCGACGACACGCTCGTCGTCAACGTGCAGGGCGACGAGCCGCTGATCGAGCCCGGACTCATATGCGACGTTGCGTCGCATCTGGCCTCGCACCCCGATTGCGCGATCGCGACGGCCGCTCATCCCATCGCGACGACAGCCGACGTCTTCAATCCGAACGTCGTCAAGGTCGTGCTCGACGCGCGCGGCGTCGCGCTATATTTCTCGCGCGCCCCCATTCCCTGGGCGCGCGACGCATGGCAACCGCACTGTCTCCCCGGGCACTTCGACACCGCCTCCATGCCCGCCCCGACTGGGCCCGCGGCGGTTTACCGGCACATCGGGCTCTACGCCTATCGCGCGAAATTCCTGCGCAGCTATCCGTCGCTCCCGCAGTCGCCGATCGAGCAGACCGAGGCGCTCGAGCAGTTGCGCGCGATGTGGCATGGCGAGCGGATCGCCGTACTCCTCACCGACGAAGCGCCCGCGCCGGGCGTCGACACGCCGGCCGATCTGACCCGCGTACAGGCCCTGTTCCGGCCGGAAGCGCAATAAGGCATGGCATAATCGAACGGTCGTGAAAACCTTCCGAAGCCTTGGCGCGTCGAGGGTTTCCCATTCGTTGCAGGCATCGCCCCGCAGCATCCTCCACGGGCATCGCCGCGCGAAACGGGTTGCCGTATGAGGTTGTTGTGTTGTTCGCCAGCGCACGGTCGCCGGCTGCAGCAGCGAACGGGAAAGAGAGCGCTCGAATGCGGCTCACGTCGCATGCCGTTGCAGCCGCCGCGCCCGAAGAATTCACATAGATCGGAGATATCTCATATGCGTTTGATCCTGTTGGGCGCGCCCGGCGCGGGCAAGGGAACCCAAGCGAACTTCATCAAGGAAAAGTTCGGCATCCCGCAGATTTCGACGGGCGACATGCTGCGCGCGGCCGTGAAGGCCGGCACGCCGCTCGGCCTCGAGGCGAAGCGCTTCATGGACGCGGGCGAACTCGTGTCCGACGAGCTCATCATCAATCTCGTGAAGGAACGCCTGCGCGAACCGGATTGCCGCAACGGCTATCTGTTCGACGGCTTCCCGCGCACGCTGCCGCAGGCCGAGGCGATGAAGCAGGCGGCCGTGGCGATCGACTACGTGCTCGAAATCGACGTGCCGTTCGACGAGATCATCGTCCGCATGAGCGGGCGTCGCGTGCATGCCGCGTCGGGCCGCACCTATCACGTGAAATTCAATCCGCCGAAGCGCGAAGGCCTCGACGACGTGACGGGCGAGCCGCTGATCCAGCGCGACGACGACAAGGAAGAGACCGTGCGCAAGCGTCTCGACGTCTACGTCGCGCAGACCCGTCCGCTCGTCGACTACTACCAGCAATGGGCACAGCGAGGCGAGGAGAACGGCCTGAAGGCGCCGCAGTACCGGCGCATCTCCGGGCTCGGCAGCGTCGACGAAATCCGGACGCGCGCGTTCGACGCGCTGAAGTAAGCCGCCTCGCCTCCCCGACGTTACGCCGGGCGGGCGCCTCTGCACAGGTACTCGCCCGGCACCCGCAGCATCTCGCCTCGCGGCCGCACGGCACCGCCCGTCGCACCGATCAAAACAAGACCGCGGACGACAGGAGACAGGACATGCAGATTCGGGACGGCGTTTTTCTGGTCACGGGCGGCGCTTCGGGTCTCGGCGCCGCTACGGCGCGCATGTTCGCGAACGAAGGCGGCAGGCTCGTGATCGCCGATCTGAACGAAGACGCCGGCACGGCCCTCGCCCGCGAACTCGGCGGCCGGTTCGTCGAATGCGACGTCGGTCGCGAGGAAGACGGCGAACGCGCCATGGCCTGTGCCCTCGAACTCGGCCCGCTACGCGGCCTCGTCAACTGTGCGGGCATCGCGCCCGCGGCCAGAACGATCGGCAGGAGCAGCGCGCATCCGCTCGATCTGTTCTCGAAGATCCTGACGGTCAATCTCGTCGGCACGTTCAACATGATCCGCCTCGCCGCCGTGGCGATGGCGCGCAACGAACCGAACGCGGAAGGCGAGCGCGGCGTCGTCGTCAACACGTCGTCGATCGCGGCTTACGATGGGCAAATCGGCCAGGCTGCCTACGCGGCCTCGAAAGGCGGTATAGCCGCGATGACGCTGCCCGTCGCGCGCGACCTCGCCGGCAGCGGCATCCGCGTCGTGACCATTGCGCCGGGCATCTTCGAAACGCCGATGCTGCTCGGCATGCCGAGGGACGTACAGGACGCGCTCGGCGCGATGGCGCCGTTCCCGCCGCGCCCGGGCAAACCGCACGAATATGCGATGCTCGCCCGGCAGATCGTGGAAAACCCGATGCTCAACGGCGAAGTGATCCGCCTCGACGGCGCGATTCGCATGCCGCCCAAATGACGATCCGATGACGTCACGGTAACGCAACAAAAAGCCCGCACATTGCGGGCTTTTTGTTGCGTTACGATTCCGGGCGGTCCGTCAATCGCGGGCACTGTCGAGCGTGCGCTGGCGTAGTTCCTGTAGCTGCGATTCGACCACGGTCGCATCTTCGGCCTCGGGCCGCTCCTCGAGGTAACGCTCGAGATCCTCGAGCGCCGGACGCAGATAGTCGAGCCGCGCATAGGCGAAGCCGCGATCGCGCACCTCCTCGATGCTGCCCGGCAGCAGGATGACGAGCCGCTGCTGGATTGCCAGCAACCGCTCCCAGCGCTCGGTCTCGAGATAGGTCGTCTTCAGGTTGCGCAGCAACCGCGCGACGATCTCGCGCCGCGTGGCGGGCTCGAGCAGCATGCGCAGCGCGCGCGCGACCGAGCTGCCCGCTTTCATGACGTAAGGCTCGAGCATCTCGACCATGTCCGATTCGGACAGCGACCGGCCCGTGGTCGGATCGAGCATCACGTCGCCCCCGGGCGTCGTCACGCGCAACAGGAAATGCCCCGGAAACGAGACGCCCTGAACGGGCAGCCCGAGCTGGCTCGCCATCTCGAGGTACAGCACCGCGAGCGAGACGGGAATGCCGCGGCGGCGCTTGAGCACGACGTTCAGATGGCTGTTGTCCGGATCGCAGTAATCGTTGAGATTGGCGGCGAAACCGAAGTCGCGGAAGAAGCAGCGGTTCAGGGTGCTCACCTGCTCGCGCACGTCGGCGCTCCTGTCGATGCGCCGACGCACGCGCTCGACCAGCTCGTCGAGCTCCGCCAGCGTGCCCTGCAGATCGAGGTCCGGATAAGCGTCCTGGGCGATCGCGAGCGCTGCCTCGGTCAACGGCAGGCTGTCGTCGTCCGCAACGAGCGTGCTGAAATAATCGAGAACCCGCGTCATCGTGCTCACTTCGTTTGCCTCTTGAAGTACGCGTATTTGAACCCCATCAGCCACAGCATACCGAAATATAGCGCAGCGAACAGCACGAGGCAGGCACCGAGCAGCGCGATGCGCGAGAACGGCTCCCGACGCATCCCGATCCAGTCGTAGGTCGTCGCGAACCAGTGCATCGTGCCGCCCAGCACGAGACAGGCGCCGAGCAATTGCACGAAAAACTTCGGCCAGCCCGGCGAGGGCATATAGATGCCGCGCCGGCGCAGTCCGATGAAGAGCAGCAGCGCGTTCATGCAGGCGCCGAGCCCGACCGAAAGCGTGAGCCCCGCGTGCGCGAAGATCGGCACGAACACGTAATTGCTGAGCTGGGTCGCGACCAGCACGACGATGCCGATCTTCACCGGCGTCTTGATGTCCTGGCGCGCGTAAAAACCGGGCGCGAGAATCTTGATCAGGATGAGCCCGACGAGGCCAACACCGTACGCCGACAGCGCCCGGCCGACCATGACGACCGAGCGGGCATCGAACTTGCCGTAGTGAAAAAGCGCGGCCGTCAACGGTTCGGCAAAGAAGAACAGCGCAACCGCGCTCGGCGCGGCCAGCAGAAACGTCACCCGCAACCCCCAGTCGAGGAGCGCCGAATATTCGTGCGGGTCCGCGTCGACGTGCGCCTTCGAAAGGCTCGGCAGCAGGATCGTGCCGAGCGCGACGCCGAGCAGCGCGGTCGGGAACTCCATCAGCCGATCCGCGTAGTTGATCCACGACACCGCGCCCGGACCGAGGCGGGACGCGATGTTCGTGTTGATGATGAGACTCACCTGCGCGACCGAAACGGCGAACATCGCCGGCACCATCTTCGCGAGCACGCGTTTCACGCCGCGGTGCGCGAGCGCCCTGAACGGCGAGAGCCAGATGTGCGGCGTCATGTCGATGCGCTTGAGGCCGGGCAACTGCACGAGGAACTGCAGTACGCCGCCGACGATGACGGCCCACGCGAGCGCATAGACGGGGTGCTTCAGATGCGGCGCGACCCACACCGCCGCGACGATGAACGATACGTTCAGCAGCACCGGCGCGAACGCGGGCAGCGAAAACTGCTTGTAGGTATTGAGCACGCCGGACGCGAGCGACGTGAGCGAGATGAACACGATGTACGGGAACATGATGCGCGTCATCGTGACGGCGAGCGGATAGGCCTGTCCGTCGCTCGTGAGCCCCGATGCGACGACCAGCACGACCAGCGAGGCGCCGGCGATGCCGAGCAGCGACAGCACGACCAGCACCCAGGCCAGCACGGTCGAGGTCGCGTCGACGAGCGCGCGAGTCGCCTCGTGGCCCTCGTGATTCTTGAACTCGGCCAGAATCGGCACGAATGCCTGCGAAAACGCCCCTTCCGCCGAAATGCGGCGCAACAGGTTCGGGATGCGGAACGCGACGTAGAAGGCGTCGGTGAACTGACTGGCGCCGAAGGCGCGGGCGATCAGCGTTTCGCGGGCCAGTCCGGTCACGCGCGACAGCAACGTGAAGCCGCTGACGGTCAGCAAGGCTCGGAATAGATTCATGGGGCGCTTATTATACGGGGGCGGGCGCCGCCCGCGACGCGGCGCGGACGGCAAGCAGGTCGGACAAGCACCCGGCCCGGACGTTCGATTTCCGGCCATCCGGCGAGCGGCGCCCGGGCCAGCAGGAACGCGCCATCCCCGTCCGATTGCCACCCCACTGATTTTGTTGCTATAATCGCCGGTTTCGAAGCTCACCTTTGCTTTTTTGGGTTTTCTGGATGCATTCCGGCCGAACCGGAATGGCTTCGTCCAGCCCGGAAAACATGGGCCGGCGTGCCGCAGCAGCGTTGAGTCAAGTGTTGAAAGTCAACGCGGAGTTAATGCGCAGGCGGCGTCCGGCCGGTGACCGTTTTTTGCGCTTTCGGGCAATCCGCCCGGAAGCTCGGCTCAAGGCAAGCATCGGCGCCGCCCTTTCGCTGGTCGGCATCGAAGAACAGGAACAGGACAAGGAAACTCATGGCTAACTCCGCACAAGCACGCAAGCGCGCCCGTCAGGCCGCGAAGGCCAACTCGCACAACTCGGCGCTGCGCTCGAAGTTCCGCACGGCCATCAAGGCCGTTCGCAAGGCGATCCAGGCCGGCGACAAGGCCAAGGCCGCCGAAATCTTCAAGGCCTCGGCAAAGACGCTCGACATCATTGCCGACAAGAAAATCGTTCACAAGAACAAGGCTGCCCGGCACAAGAGCCGCCTTGCCGCCGCCGTCAAGGCGCTGCAGACCAGCGCGCAGTAAGTCCGGCAGGTCCGCCGCATGGCGGACCGTTTCCTGTTCGCTGCTGCCGCCGCATCAAAACCCGCTCTGGCGGGTTTTTTTGTGGGCGTAAAAAAACCCGCCAGAGCGGGTTCGACTTGTGAATTGCGAAACATACGTCGGGCGTTAATCGCGCCCGAAAGTGCCGACCGCCCCGTTACCGCCCGCCTTGATGAGCGGCGTGATGGGGCGGCAGTTCGCAGGCCTCGGTGACGAGCAGATCGTTGTCCTTCGCGAAATTCATCACGAAGTTGAAAGCCATGGGTTCGATGTCGCGCAGCCGGGAGTCGAGCACCACGCACTTCAGGTCGCCGATCATCGTGGGCCGTACGTAGAGCGAATATTGCAGGTGGGCATTCGGCCCCCGCCCCTTCACGCCGGGCCCGAAGCATGACATGACGCCGGCGAGACGCTCGGACCAGTCGCTCGGCCGAAACTTTTTCCCGTTCGTCGTGATGCCCTGAATGAAATATTCGGTTGGGGGTGTTTCGGCCATGTAGGAAGTACCCGTGTGACAAGCCCGATCGCGAAACACGGCCTGCGAGCGACACCCGCAAAACCTGCGCAGCGCCGCTGCCGGCACCGCGCATCGGCGGGCGCACAGGTCGCATCGACAAGCCCTGAAACTCGCTGCCGTGCCTGTAGGAAAACGCGAAGATTATAGCGCAGCGGACCTTTTTCCGCACTGCACACAAACGCTTTCGTCGCACACCGCCGTCGCTTCGCGACTCGTCAAAACGCCCAAAATCCTTTATGCTGCATTGACTTACCAACAACAGCGGCGTCTCCGGCGAAAGCTGCATTGTCTGCCGGACGGGGCGCCGTTTCTGTTTCATGACCGCCCGGAATATTCGCCATTACCTGCAGTTCAAGGATTTCTCGCTCGAAGATTACGAATACGTGCTCGAACGCTCCCGCATCCTGAAGCGCAAGTTCAAGAACTACGAGACCTATCATCCGCTGCACGATCGCACGCTCGCGATGATCTTCGAGAAGAACTCGACGCGCACGCGCCTGTCGTTCGAAGCCGGCATCTTCCAGCTCGGCGGCCACGCCGTGTTCATGAGCACGCGCGATACCCAGCTCGGCCGCGGCGAACCGATCGAGGACGCGGCACAAGTCATCTCGCGCATGGTCGACATCATCATGATCCGCACGTTCGGCCAGGACATCATCCAGCGCTTCGCGGAAAATTCGCGCGTGCCCGTCATCAACGGCCTCACGAACGAATACCACCCGTGCCAGGTGCTGGCCGACATCTTCACGTATTACGAGCATCGCGAACCGATTCGCGGCAAGACGGTCGCCTGGGTCGGCGACGCGAACAACATGCTCTACACGTGGATCGAGGCCGCTCAGATTCTCGGCTTCAAGCTGCACATCTCGACGCCGCCCGGCTACGCGCTCGACCGCGCGCTCGTCGCGCCCGAGAGCGCGCCGTTCTACGAGGAATTCGACGATCCGCGCGAAGCCTGCGCCGGCGCCGACCTCGTCACGACGGACGTCTGGACCAGCATGGGCTTCGAGGCCGAGAACGAGGTGCGCAAGCAGGCGTTCGCCGACTGGTGCGTGGACGCCGCGATGATGGCCCGCGCGAAACCCGATGCGCTCTTCATGCACTGTCTGCCGGCGCACCGCGGCGAAGAGGTGAGCGCGGAGGTGATCGACGGGCCGCAAAGCGTCATCTGGGACGAGGCCGAAAACCGGCTGCACGTGCAGAAAGCGCTGATGGAATACCTGCTGCTCGGCAAGCTCAATCACTGAGCAACGGCAGTTGCCCGGCCAGGCACGGGCCGTCCCGTTTCACGCCACCGGAAATCGGGCGTGCCCGCGGTTTGGTGTCAAAATATCGTTTTTCGCGCGCCGAGGTCGGCACGCACAGATTCTCTCCAGTTACGGGTTCACCATGAGCGATATAAAGAAAGTCGTGCTCGCCTACTCGGGCGGCCTCGATACTTCCGTCATTCTGAAATGGCTGCAGGACAACTACGACGCCGAAGTCGTGACGTTTACGGCCGACATCGGCCAGGGCGAGGAACTCGAGCCGGCGCGCAAGAAGGCGCTGCAACTGGGCATCAAGCCCGAGAACATCTTCATCGACGACCTGCGTGAAGAGTTCGTGCGCGACTTCGTGTTCCCGATGTTCCGCGCCAACGCCCTCTACGAAGGCGAATACCTGCTCGGCACCTCGATCGCGCGGCCGCTCATCGCCAAGCGCCAGATCGAGATCGCGCGAAAGACCGGCGCGCAGGCCGTCTCGCACGGCGCGACCGGCAAGGGCAACGACCAGGTGCGCTTCGAACTCGGCTACTACGCGCTCGAACCCGGCATCAAGGTCATCGCGCCGTGGCGCGAATGGGATCTGCTCTCGCGCGAAAAGCTGCTGGCCTATGCGGAAAAGGCCGCCATTCCGATCGACATGAAGCACCGTCAGGGCGGCGCGCCGTACTCGATGGACGCCAACCTGCTGCACATCTCGTTCGAAGGCCGTCACCTCGAAGACCCGAAGGCGGAAGCCGAGGAAGACATGTGGCGCTGGACCGTGTCGCCGGAACAGGCCCCGGACGCGCCCGAGTACGTGGACATCGAGTACGGCCACGGCGACCCGGTGGCGATCAACGGCAAGCGCCTCTCGCCAGCCGAAGTACTGACCGAGCTGAACCGTCTCGGCAGCAAGCACGGCATCGGCCGGCTCGATCTCGTCGAGAACCGCTACGTCGGCATGAAGTCGCGCGGCTGCTACGAAACGCCGGGCGGCACTATCATGCTGAAGGCGCACCGCGGCATCGAGTCGATCACGCTCGACCGCGAAGTCGCTCACCTGAAGGACGATCTGCTCGCGCGCTACGCCGCGCTGATCTACAACGGCTACTGGTGGAGCCCGGAGCGCCGCGCGATCCAGGTGCTCGTCGACCACACGCAGGAAAAGGTCAACGGCTGGGTCCGCGTGAAGCTCTACAAGGGAAGCGTCTCGGTCGTCGCGCGCGATTCGAAGGACACGCTGTTCGACAAGACGATCGCCACGTTCGACGACGACGGCGGCGCCTACAACCAGGCCGACGCCGGCGGCTTCATCAAGCTCAACGCGCTGCGCATGCGTATCGCCGAAAACGCCCGCCGCCAGCGCGGCGATTGACGGGCGCAGGCAAGCTCCGCCAGAGCAAAACGCCAGGACGCGACGTCCTGGCGTTTTTCTTTTGCTGCCGGCGAGCCCTATCCACGCTTACCTGCTCCGCCTTCTTCACGCCACCTCGCCCAGCCGCCGCGCCAATGCCAGCAGCCGGGGCGCCACCCGTTCGCGAAACACGTCCTCTCCCATCGACGACGCCGGCCCGCTGCAACTGAGCACGAGCCAGCGCCGCTCGCGCGGCTCGCGAAACGGCACGGCGACCGCGTTCACGTCGTCGTGCCAATCGCGAAACGAAAAGCAGCAATGCTCGCGCGCGAAGGCGCCGATCTCCCGCCGGGCCGCCGCCACGAGCGACGGTCCGGCGGTCCCGGCCGCCTTCTGCAGTTCGGCAAGCAGCGCGGCGCGCGCATCGTCGGGCTGCACCGCGAGGTAAGCCCGGCCCATCGAGCTCGTCAGCATCGAGAGCCGCGAGCCGGCGGCAAGACCGAGCGTCAGCGCGGTGTCGCTGCGTATCGTCTCGAGGTAGACCATGTCGAGACCGTCGCGACAGCCGAGCGAGACCGCCGCGCCGACCTCCCGCGCAAATACGCGCATGTGCGCCCTGGCAAGATCGAGCATGTCGGTGCCGGCCAGCAGCGCGAAGCCGAGCGACAGCACGCCGGCGTCGAGCGCGTACTTGCCGAGCGTTTCGTCGAAGCGAAGGTAGCCGAGCACCGTCAGCGTATAGGCGAGGCGGTTGACGGTCGCCTTCGGCAAGCCGGTGCGCTCGACGAAATCGCGATTGCCGAGCAGCGTCTCGCCCGGCCGGAACGCGCGCAGCAAATCGAGCCCGCGCGCAAGCGCGACGACGAATTTGCGCTCGTCGACGGTATCGCCCCACGGCGTCGGGGGAATCGGGGCGGTCGGGCTGGGTGCGGGCATGGCGGTCCGGGTGATAAACTTATGTCGATATTCAAAACATTGTTCTGCATAGCGGAACTTCGGTCAAGATCGGGTTCCCGCCATTCGAGGAGATAGGCCATGGCCGACACCGCCCAATTCCATTGGGAAGACCCGTTACTCATCGACCAGCAGCTCACCGAAGACGAGCGCATGGTGCGCGACGCGGCGCAGGCCTACGCGAAGGACAAGCTGGCGCCTCGCGTGCTGGAGGCGTTTCGCCACGAAACGACCGATCCGTCGATCTTCCGCGAGATGGGCGAAATCGGCCTGCTCGGCCCGACCATTCCCGAGCAGTACGGCGGCCCCGGCCTGAACTACGTGGGCTACGGACTGATCGCGCGCGAGGTGGAGCGCATCGACTCGGGCTACCGGTCGATGATGTCGGTACAGTCGTCGCTCGTCATGGTGCCGATCTTCGAGTTCGGTTCCGAAGCCCAGAAACAGCAATACCTGCCGAAGCTCGCGAGCGGCGAATGGATCGGCTGCTTCGGCCTCACCGAGCCCAACCACGGCTCCGATCCGGGCAGCATGGTGACGCGGGCCAGGAAGGTGAGCGGCGGCTATTCGCTCTCGGGCGCGAAGACGTGGATCACGAACTCGCCGATCGCCGACGTGTTCGTCGTCTGGGCGAAGCTCGAGGAGGACGGCAAGGACACGATCCGCGGTTTCGTTCTCGAAAAGGCCTACAAGGGCCTGTCCGCGCCGGCGATCCACGGCAAGATAGGGCTACGTGCGTCGATCACGGGCGAAATCGTGCTCGACGAAGTCTTCGTCCCGGAAGAGAACCTGTTGCCGGGCGCCAAAGGGCTGCGCGGCCCGTTCACCTGCCTGAACTCCGCGCGCTACGGCATCGCCTGGGGCGCACTCGGCGCAGCGGAGGCCTGCTGGCACACGGCGCGGCAGTACGTGCTGGACCGCAAGCAGTTCGGCCGGCCGCTCGCCGCCAACCAGTTGATCCAGAAAAAGCTGGCCGACATGCAGACCGAAATCACGCTCGGTCTACAGGGCGTGCTACGGCTCGGCCGGATGAAGGACGAAGGCACGGCCGCCGTCGAAATCACCTCGATCATGAAGCGCAACTCGTGCGGCAAGGCGCTCGACATCGCACGGCTCGCGCGCGACATGCTGGGCGGCAACGGCATCTCGGACGAATTCGGCGTGGCGCGGCATCTCGTCAACCTCGAAGTGGTCAACACGTACGAGGGCACGCACGACGTTCACGCGCTGATCCTCGGCCGCGCCCAGACAGGCATCCAGGCGTTCTTCTGACGAAGACGCCGGCCGGCACGACCCATCATGAAAAAGCGCCACCTCTTTCGAGATGGCGCCTGCCGTTTCCGACCATCTGTTGCGCCGACGGAAAACCCGCTGGCGGAAAAGAAACGTTATTTATTCGGTTGCGGCGTCATGCGCAGATACGGACGCAGCGCCTTGTAGCCCTTCGGGAACTTCTGCCTGATCACCTCCGGGTCCTGCAGCGACGGCACGATCACGACGTCGTCGCCCTGCTTCCAGTTGCCGGGCGTCGCAACCTGATAGTTGTCCGTGAGCTGGAGCGAATCGATCACGCG
>NZ_PNEO01000015.1 GCF_002870125.1 Burkholderia sp. WAC0059 | reverse complement strand
CCGCCCGCATCAGGTACCCACACTTATCGGCTGTAAATTTTTAAAGAGCCCACCAGACCCGGCCTCTTTCCTCCGGGTCCGCCGCCGCGTCTGCAGCAGAGAAGCGAGATTATGCGCACCAAACCAGAACCCGTCAACTACTTTTGCGGAAAAATTCGGAAGATGCCTCGCAACGGCAATTAGCCATTCTTGAATACGGGCTTGCGCTTCTCGAGGAATGCCGCCATCCCCTCTTTCTGATCCTCGGTCGAGAACAGGGAATGAAACAGCCTGCGCTCGAAATGCACGCCCTCGGCCAGCGTCGTCTCGTAGGCGCGGTTCACCGACTCCTTCACCATCATCACGGCCGGCAGTGAAAACCCGGCGATGATCGTGGCGGCCTCGACCGCCTCGTCAATCAACTTCGCCGCCGGAACCACGCGCGACACGAGGCCCGCCCGCTCGGCCTCGTCGGCATCCATCATGCGCGCAGTCAGGCAAAGATCCATTGCCTTCGCCTTCGAGACAGCCCTCGGCAGACGCTGCGTGCCACCCGCCCCCGGCATCACGCCCAGCCTGATTTCCGGCTGGCCGAATTTCGCGGTGTCCGCGGCGAAAATGATGTCGCACATCATCGCCAGCTCGCAGCCGCCGCCGAGCGCAAAGCCAGCCACCGCCGCGATGACCGGCTTGCGGATCGCGCGAACCGACTCCCAGTTACGGGTGATGTAATCGCCTTTGTAGACGTCCATGAACGAGTAGTCGGCCATCATGGCAATGTCGGCGCCGGCGGCGAACGCCTTCTCGCTGCCGGTGATCACGATGGCGCCGATGCCGTCGTCGGCGTCGAAATCCTTCAGCGCGGTGCCCAGCTCGTCCATCAGCGCATCGTTGAGCGCGTTGAGCGCTTTCGGCCGGTTCAGCGTCACGAGCCCGACCCGGCCCCGCGTCTCGACCAGAATGTTTTCATAACCCATACATCCTCCTTTCCCGCGAAAAATGCGCCGGCCGCCCGCATTCGCGTTCGAGCCGCCAACGCAGACCGATCGACGGCGCGCCACGCGGCGGAAACCGGCAGATAAGGAGATCAATTTACCGCGTGCGGCCGCCGCCCGCCTCCAAACAAGACGATCCGGCAGGCAACGTGCGAAGCGACCGCCCTCCAGGCGACGAACGGCGTCGAGCGCCGCCGCACGGCGCCGCAAAGCGCTACGAATTAGGCAGCAACAGCCACATGCGACCGTCCTGCTTCATCCTGCCGGCCAGATCGCCGGCCTCGTCGCCGAGTCCCCAAAAGTAGTCGGCGCGCACGCCGCCCTTGATCGCCGAGCCCGTAT
The DNA here is from genome assembly GCF_002870125.1 of Burkholderia sp. WAC0059. Lineage (GTDB taxonomy): Bacteria > Pseudomonadota > Gammaproteobacteria > Burkholderiales > Burkholderiaceae > Paraburkholderia. Next base: position 148,024 of record NZ_PNEO01000015.1, on the reverse strand, counting down.
CCTGGGCGAACACGAGGCGGTTCAGCGGCGTGTTGGTCATCGGCCGGGTGGTCTGCAGGAATACCGGCGTGCCGAGCGGAATCGAGGACGGATCCACGGCGATGGACCGTTCGGGCGTCAACGGCACGCCAAGCGCGCCGATCGGTCCGTCGGCGCCGCCGTCAGGGTCTCCGACCGGCGGCATTTCACGGAAGAACACGAAGCGCGGATTGGTGTCCAGCAGCATATCGACCCGCGACGGGTTCGCCTGCGCCCAGGCCTTGATGCCCTGCATGGTGGCCTGCACCGGCGCGATCTCGCCGCGCTCTAGCAGCCAGCGGCCGATCGAGCGGTAAGGCTGGTCGTTGCTCCCGTCGAACCCGACGCGCATCACTTCGCCGTCGTCCATCATGATCTGCCCGGAGCCCTGCACCTGGAGAAAGAACGCCTCGACCGGATCGTCGACCCAGACCAGTTCGTTGCCGTCGAGGATGCCCGAGCGCTCGAGTTGTGCGCGCGGCGGCAGCGCGGCGCCCGGACGATAGCCGGCCGGCCAGTGGTAGAGCGCGGTCTGATAGGGGCCATGGCGCGTGCGCGAACCGTGCAGCAGCGGCTCGTAATAGCCGGTCACGAGGCCGTCGAGCGTGCCGTCGGAATTGGCGAGCTGGAACGGCGTGAAGTAGGTTTCGAAGAAGGCGTGCGTGCCGGCGACGTCGAGATCGTCGAGCTGTCCGGCCGCGGCGCAAGCGCGCTGCCAGCGGGAATCGCGAGCGAGCCGGACGCAGTTCTCGCGCAGCGCGGCGGTCGCGCCGATCAGCGAATCGTCCTGCCAGCCCGGCACCTGCTCCCACGAAACCTGGGTCAGCCGCTGCGTCGCGAACCCGCCCGGCGCGAACGCGTTTTCCGGCGGCACGCCGTGCCTCGCACTCGGGCCGGCGCACGACGCCAGCAACACCGCGACGGACAGCGCCCCGACCCAGCCGCCAATCCGGCCGAAAAAACGCATGGGTTGTTCGTTCTCGTTCTGGATGGAAACGGCCATATCTGATTGTCTGGACGGATGCCCGGTGAAGTCGCCGTCTGCCGCGCCACCGGTTTCCGCCGCCGACCGCGAACTCGCCTCGCCGACGCGGGCCGCGGCGAAACGGGCGCGCCCCGATGTCCGGAGCCGGCTCAATGCAGCGTGCGCGGCATGCGCAGCACGAACTCGGGCACGGGCGCATCGAACCGCTCGCCGTCCTCGGCCACGCAGAAGTACTCGCCGCGCATCGTGCCGACCGGCGTCGCGATCACGGCCCAGCTCGTGTACTCGAACTGCTCGCCGGGCTTGAGCAACGGCTGATGGCCCACCACGCCGAGCCCCTTCACCTCCTGCACGTGACTCTCGCTGTCGGTGATGACCCAATGGCGCGCGATCAACTGCGCGCTGACCTGCCCCGTATTGCGAATGGTCAGCGTGTACGCGAACGCATACTGTCGGCGTTCCTGGTCCGACTCCTCGGGCAGGTAGCGCACCTGCGAGCTCACGCTGAATTCGTACTGGCTCATCCTGATTCCGGTCGGGTGAAGCGGGTGCGGCACGCACCGGGCGGCGGCCGGAAGCGGATCCAGAAGGCGATGGACGCCTTCCGTCGGACGCTTCGGTCTGGTTCGCATTCTGCTTGATGCGGCGAGCGCCCGCAACCGCCCCGACGCGCGCCTGCGCAAGGCGCCGACCGCGGGCCCCGGTGACGGTAAAATGACGCTTTTCGTCCGATTCCGTCCGCCCCATGACGCCCTTTCGCATCGCCCCCAGCATTCTGTCCGCCGACTTCTCGCGCCTCGGCGAGGAAGTCCGCAACGTCGTCGCCGCCGGCGCGGACTGGATTCACTTCGACGTCATGGATAACCATTACGTACCGAACCTCACTATCGGCCCGCTCGTCTGCGAGGCGATCCGCCCGCACGTGCAGGTGCCGATCGACGTACATCTGATGGTGCGCCCCGTCGACCGCATCGTGCCGGACTTCGCGAAAGCGGGCGCGAACGTCATCAGCTTCCACCCGGAGGCGTCGGACCACGTCGACCGCACGCTCACGCTGATCCGCGATCACGGCTGCAAGGCCGGCCTCGTATTCAACCCGGCGACCTCGCTCTCGTACCTCGATCACGTCATGGACCGGCTCGACCTCGTCCTCATCATGTCGGTCAACCCCGGCTTCGGCGGCCAGTCGTTCATTCCCGAGGCGCTCGACAAGCTGCGCGAGGCGCGCCGGCGCATCGACGCCTGGCGCGAGAAGACGGGCCGCGACATCCATCTCGAAGTGGACGGCGGCGTAAAGGTCGAGAACATCGCCGACATCGCCGCCGCGGGCGCCGATACGTTCGTCGCGGGCTCGGCCATTTTCGGCAAGCCCGATTACCGAGCCGTGATCGACGAGATGCGCGGCCGTCTCGCCACCGTGGGCGGCGCGCAGTGAGCGCGCCGCTGCGCTTTTCCGCCCCGCGGATCGCGGCGGCCCTCATCGACCTCGACGGTACGATGGTCGATACCGCCGACGACTTCGCCGCCGGCCTGAACGGCATGCTCGCCCAGATCGACGCGGAGGAAACAACGCGCGAGGAAGTGATGGGCTACGTCGGCAAGGGCTCCGAGCATCTGATCCGCAGCGTGCTCGCGCCGCGCCTGGGCGCCGCCGACGTGCAGGCGCGCTTCGACGAGGCGCTCGCGATCTATCAGGACGAATACGCCAAGATCAACGGCCGCTACACGCGGCTCTATCCGGACGTCGAGGCGGGTCTCGCGGCCATGCGCGAAGCCGGGCTGAAGCTCGCCTGCGTGACCAACAAGCCGCACCGCTTCGCGGTGGAGCTGCTCGCGCAGTACCGTCTGTCCGGGTATTTCTCCGTGGTGCTCGGCGGCGACAGCACGGCGAAGAAGAAGCCCGATCCGCTGCCGATGCTGACGGCCTGCGCGCAGCTCGGCGTCGCGCCGGAAACCGCGGTCGCGATCGGCGACTCGGAAAACGACGCCCTCGCGGGCCGCGCGGCCGGCATGGCAACGCTCACGGTCCCGTACGGCTACAATCACGGGCAATCTGTACAGCAAATCGAGTCGGATGGTATAGTTGCCACGCTGCTCGACGCGGCCAACGCGATCGCGGCACATAACACTTCGACCTGAACGGTCCTTCATCCTCATGTTTCTGAATAAAAAACGGAGTCTTGGCAGCATCGACCGGGGAGCCTGGCCCTGGCGTCGCTGGTCGCGCTAACCTCGCCCGAGGTTCGCTGAAGTTCGTCTTCAGCCCCGTTTTTCATTCGCTGTCTCATCGCGCGTGTTCCTTTTTCTACTATTGCGGTAGTCTTTCCGGTCTTCCGACTGCGGACGTCCGTCATCCCGTTCCCGCCAACCCGCCGTTCCGGCAGGCCGCGCCGACCGATGACGACTTGCCGGCAGTCGACGCGCCGGCCGCCGCATCCCGGCTCGATGCCGGGCCGAACACGCCCGAAGCGCCAGCACGACGCTCACGCCGCGCCCCCGCACCGGCCGGCCGCACCAACAGGATCGGAACATGACCGAACTCGAATTCAAGTCCCTCGCGAACGAGGGCTACAACCGCATCCCGCTGATCGCCGAGGCGCTCGCCGACCTCGAAACGCCGCTCTCGCTCTATCTGAAGCTCGCGCAGGCCGAACGCGGCGGCGCCAACTCGTTCCTGCTCGAATCGGTGGTGGGCGGCGAACGCTTCGGCCGCTACTCGTTCATCGGCTTGCCCGCGCGCACGCTCGTGCGCACGCGCAACGGCGTGTCGGAAGTCGTGCGCGACGGCGAGGTGATCGAGACGCACGAGGGCGATCCGCTCGAGTTCATCGCCCGTTTCCAGGCGCGCTTCAAGGTCGCGCAGCGCCCCGGGCTGCCGCGCTTTTGCGGCGGGCTGGCCGGCTACTTCGGCTACGACGCCGTGCGCTACATCGAGAAAAAGCTCGCGCGCACCGCCCCGCCCGACGACCTCGGCCTGCCCGACATCCAGTTGCTCCTCACGGAAGAACTGGCCGTCATCGACAACCTCGCGGGCAAGCTCTATCTGATCGTCTACGCGGACCCGAGCGCGCCCGAAGCCTACGCGAAGGCGAAGCAGCGGCTGCGCGAGCTGCGCCAGCGGCTGCGCTCGACGGTCCAGCCACCGGTGACTTCGGCGAGCGTGCGCACCGAAACCTATCGCGAGTTCGCGAAGGACGATTATCTCGCCGCCGTGCGCAAGGCAAAGGAATACGTCGCCGCCGGCGAGCTGATGCAGGTGCAGGTCGGCCAGCGCCTCGTGAAGCCGTACCGCGACAACCCGCTCTCGCTCTATCGCGCGCTGCGCTCGCTCAACCCGTCGCCGTACATGTACTACTACAACTTCGGCACGTTCCACGTAGTCGGCTCGTCGCCGGAAATCCTCGTGCGCCAGGAAAAACGCGACGACGACCGGATCGTGACGATCCGCCCGCTCGCCGGCACCCGGCCGCGCGGCAACACGCCCGAGCGCGACGCCGAGCTCGCGACCGAGCTGCTGAACGACCCGAAGGAAATCGCCGAGCACGTCATGCTGATCGACCTCGCGCGCAACGACGTCGGCCGCATCGCGCAGATCGGCTCGGTCGCCGTCACCGACAAGATGGTGATCGAGAAGTACTCGCACGTGCAGCACATCGTCAGCTCGGTCGAAGGCAAGCTCAAGCCCGGCACGACCAACTTCGACGTGCTGCGCGCGACGTTCCCGGCCGGCACGCTCTCGGGCGCGCCGAAGGTGCGCGCGATGGAACTGATCGACGAGCTGGAGCCCGTCAAGCGCGGCCTGTACGGCGGCGCGGTCGGCTATCTGTCATTCTCCGGCGAAATGGACCTCGCCATCGCGATCCGCACCGGCCTCATTCACAACGGCAACCTTTACGTGCAGGCCGCGGCGGGCATCGTCGCGGACTCGGTGCCCGAGTCCGAATGGCAGGAAACCGAGAACAAGGCGCGCGCCGTGCTGCGCGCCGCCGAGCAGGTGCAGGACGGCCTCGACAGCGACCTCTGATGCGGGAGACAAGACCATGCTGCTCATGATCGACAACTACGATTCGTTCACCTACAACCTGGTCCAGTACTTCGGCGAACTGGGCGAGGACGTGCACACGTACCGCAACGACGAAATCACGCTCGACGACATCGCGAAGCTCAACCCCGAGCGCATCTGCCTGTCGCCGGGCCCGAGTAACCCGCAGCACGCAGGCATCACGCTCGCGGTGCTGCGCGAGTTTTCCGGCCGGATTCCGATTCTCGGCGTCTGCCTCGGCCACCAGGCGATCGGCGAGGCGTTCGGCGGCCGCGTCGTGCGCGCGCAGACCATCATGCACGGCAAGGTGAGCCGGATCGAAACCGACGGGCGCGGCGTGTTCGCCGATCTGCCGCAGCAGTTCGCCGTCACGCGCTACCACTCGCTCGCCATCGAGCGCGCCACGCTGCCCGACTGCCTCGAAATCTCCGCATGGACCGACGACGGCGAGATCATGGGCGTGCGGCACCGCGAGCTGGCCGTCGAGGGCGTGCAGTTCCATCCGGAGTCGATCCTCTCGGAACACGGCCATGCGCTGCTCGAAAACTTCCTCAGGCAGACAAGGCACGCCGCCGCCTCGCACAACGCATGAATACGGAGCCCGGGATCATGATTACGCCCCAGGAAGCGCTGCAGCGCACGATCGAGCATCGCGAGATCTTCCACGACGAGATGCTGCACCTGATGCGCCTCATCATGCGCGGCGAACTCTCGCCGGTGCTCTCGGCAGCGATCCTCACCGGCCTGCGCGTAAAGAAGGAAACCATCGGCGAGATCACGGCGGCGGCCACCGTGATGCGCGAATTCGCAAATCGCGTGCACGTCGCGGACAATGCCAACTTCGTCGACATCGTCGGCACGGGCGGCGACGGCTCGCACACATTCAACATCTCGACCGCGACGATGTTCGTCGCGGCGGCGGCCGGCGCGCGCGTCGCCAAGCACGGCAACCGCGGCGTGTCGAGCAAGTCGGGCAGCGCGGACGTGCTCGAGGCGCTCGGCGTCGACATCGACCTGCAGCCCGATCAGGTAGCCGCATCGATCGCGGCAACGGGCATGGGCTTCATGTTCGCGCCGAACCATCATCCGGCCATGAAGAACATCGCGCCGGTACGCCGCGAGCTCGGCGTGCGGACCCTCTTCAACATTCTCGGGCCGCTCACCAATCCCGCCGACGCGCCCAACCAGTTAATGGGCGTGTTCCATCCCGACCTCGTCGGCATCCAGGTCCGCGTGATGCAGCGGCTCGGCGCGCGGCACGTGCTCGTCGTGTACGGCGGGGATGGCATGGACGAGGTGTCGCTCGGCGCGTCGACGCGCGTCGGCGAGCTGCGCGACGGCGAAATTCGCGAGTACGAGATCCATCCCGAGGATTTCGGCCTGCAGATGGCGTCGAACCGGACGCTGAAGGTCGAGAATGCCGACGAATCGAAGGCGATGCTGCTCGAAGCGCTCGACAACCGGCCCGGCGTCGCGCGCGAAATCGTCGTGCTCAACAGCGGCGCGGCGCTCTACACGGCCGACGTCGCGCCTTCGATCGAGGACGGCATCCGGCTTGCGCGCGAAACCATCGCGAGCGGCCGGGCCCGCGCGAAAGTCGACGAACTGGTACGCTTTACGCAGCAACTGAAGCGCTGAATTCAAACGCCGGCCGGCCGCGCAGGCACATCACGCAAAACATCATGAGCGACATTCTGGAACGGATCATCGCGGTCAAGCGCGAGGAAGTGCGCGCCGCACAGCAAAGCGCGCCGCTCGAGGCGCTGCGTCTCGACGCGTCGGCGCGCGACCTGCGCGACTTCGTCGGCGCGCTGCGCGCCAAACACGCGGCGGGCCAGGCCGCCGTGATCGCCGAGGTCAAGAAGGCCAGCCCCTCGAAGGGCGTGCTGCGCGAGCACTTCGTGCCGGCCGACATCGCGCGTTCGTATGCGGGTCACGGCGCCGCCTGCCTCTCGGTGCTCACCGACGTGCAGTTCTTCCAGGGCAGCGCCGCCTACCTCGAAGCCGCGCGCGCCGCCTGCGAACTGCCGGTCCTGCGCAAGGACTTCATCGTCGATCCGTATCAGATCGTCGAGGCGCGCGCGATGGGCGCCGACGCGATCCTGCTGATCGCCGCCGCGCTCGAACCCGCGCAAATGCGCGACCTCGAGGCGTTCGCGCACTCGCTCGGGCTGGCCGTGCTGGTCGAGGTGCACGACCGCGACGAGCTGCACGACGCGCTCACGCTGAAGACGCCGCTCATCGGCATCAACAACCGCAACCTGCGCACGTTCGAAACGTCGCTGCAAACGACGATCTCGATGCTCGACGAGGTGCCGGACGACCGCATCGTCGTGACCGAGTCGGGCATCCTCGCGCGTGCCGACGTCGAACGCATGCGCGCGCGCGACGTGCACACGTTCCTCGTCGGCGAAGCGTTCATGCGCGCCGAACATCCAGGCGCCGAGCTGGCCCGGATGTTCTTCTGATCCTGCCCCCCGCCGCCATTCCGTCACGGAGTCCCGCCATGGCCATCGAACGCGAAATCAAGCTGGCGCTGCCGCGAGCGCAGGTCGATGCCGCGAAGCGGCTCCTTGACGCGCGCGCCGGACAGGCCGGACAGATCGTCCGGCTCGAGAACGTCTATTTCGACACGCCCGACCTGGCGCTCGCGCGCGCCAAAAGCGCGCTGCGCCTGCGGCGCACGCCCGACGGCTGGCTACAGACCTTCAAGACGGCCGGCGTCGCGAAGGACGGCCTGCACGCGCGGCACGAATGGGAAATGCCCGTGGCCGGCGCCGCGCTCGAACCTGAACGGCTGCTGCGCGAATGTGACGAGGCCGGCGTCGCGACCGCGCTGCGCGACGCCGCGCCGACGCTGATCGCGCTCTTTCGCACCGATTTCGCGCGCACGCTGTGGCTGCTGCGCGAAACCGATGCCGACGTCGAGGCAGCCGTCGATCTCGGAGACGTCACGGCCGAGGTCGACGGTGAAACGCGGCACGCGCCGATCTGCGAAATCGAGCTGGAACTCAAGCGCGGCGACGTTGCCGTACTACATGCAATCGCCGCGCAACTGGCCGCGCAGCTTCCCGGCCTCGCGCCCGACGACGTGAGCAAGGCACAGCGCGGCTACCGGCTGCGCGGGAAATAGCGCGACGCTGCCCCGGCGAAGCGGGCCGGCACGTTGAGCCGGCAGCGTTTTGCTGCGACACTCTCGGCCCATGAGTCCCGCCAAACGCTCCCGCCCCGATTCGTCGCAGCCGTCGCTGTTCGACGACGATCCGCCCGCCTCGCCCGACGCCGGCAAACCGGAACGCCCGGCCGCGCCGGCATCCGGCGGCGCCGGGACACCCCGCCTCGAAGACCAGTTCGACGCCCTGCCCGCCGCCTGGCACGACCTGCTGCGGCCGTTCATCGAAAGCGACACGTACGCGAAACTTTGCCGCTTCATCGACGACGAGCGGGCGGGTGGCAAGACGATCTACCCGGCCGACGTCTTTCGCGCGCTGCGGCTCACCGCGCCCGACGACGTCAAGGTCGTCATCCTCGGCCAGGACCCCTATCACGGCGATGACCGCGGCACGCCGCAGGCGCACGGCCTCGCGTTCTCAGTGCCGCCGGGCGTGCGCCCGCCGCCGTCGTTGCGCAACATTTTCAGGGAAATCTCGTCGAGCCTCGGCCTCGACACGCCGAAGCACGGCTGCCTCGACACCTGGGCGCGTCAGGGCGTGCTGCTGCTCAACACGGTGCTGACCGTCGAGCAGTCTCATGCCGCCAGCCACGCGAAGCGCGGCTGGGAAGCTTGCACGGACACGCTGATCCACGAACTCGCGACGCGCCGCGATCATCTCGTGTTCCTGCTCTGGGGCGCGCACGCGCAAGCCAAGCGCGCGCTGCTGGACGGACGGCCCCAGCAATCCCATTGCGTGCTGGAAGCGCCGCATCCGTCGCCGCTGTCCGCGCATCGCGGCTTCCTCGGTTGCGGGCACTTCGCGCAGGCCAACGCCTATCTGGAAACGCACGGCTGCACGCCGGTCGACTGGCGGTTGCCCGACAACGCCGAAGTGCTGGCCTGACGCCGGTTTTCCGCTCTTGCGCCGGCAAACCCGCCAGTCCACTCGGCGGCAAACAAAAACGCCACGAAATGGCTTTCGTGGCGTTTTTCGTCCGGCGGAACGACCGGGACCGGGCGGATTTACGCGGCCGCGATGGCGCTGCGCGCGGTGCTCAGGCCGGCGCTCGCCGCATCCGGCCCCATGTTGAGGCCTTCGGCATAGATAAAGCTCACGTCGGTCATGCCGAGGAAGCCGAGGAACGAGCGCAGATACGGCGTCTGGCTGTCGTGCGGCGTGCCTTCGTACTTGCCGCCGCGCGCCGAGACGACGAACACCTTCTTGCCCGTCACGAGGCCCTTCGGACCGTTTTCCGTGTAGCTGAACGTGATGCCGGCGCGGGCGATCCAGTCGAAGTAGGTCTTCAGTTGCGACGAGATACCGAAGTTGTAGAGCGGCGCGCCGATCACGACGATGTCGGCGGCCTGCAACTCGGCGATCAGCGCTTCGCTGCGCGCGGAGACGGCCTGCTGCTCCGGCGTGCGGTTTTCGGCGGGCGTGAAGAACGCGCCGAGCACCGCGTCGTCGAGGTGCGGCAGCGGCGCGCTTTGCAGGTCGCGCACGACGACCTTCGCGCCGGGGTTCGACTGTTGCAGTTTGGCCGTCAATTCATTGATGAGCAGCGTGGATTGCGCGCCCTGCGAACGGGCGGACGAATTGATTTGCAGGATCGTGGTCATGATTGACTCCATCGGGTTTGGGCGCGCAAGTCTTGCGCGAGTGCGGCCATTGTGTTGATTGGCCGCATTCGAAAAAAGAGGTCCAGCCATGACGGATCGTTGCACCGGCAGAACAATGCAATCGGCAAAATGGCGGATTGGCGGGTCCGTCCGGCCCTCCGTCTGCCCTGTCCGCCCCTTGTGGCGCTCCTTGTGGCGACGGGCCGGGGGCCAGCCGGACGCCGCGACGGAGCCGGCCGGCCGCTCAGCCCGCCAGCCAGCGCTCCCGCAGCCTGCGCGCCGAAGCGCGCCGATCCTGGGCCGCAAGCTTGTAGCGCGCGACCTCCGGCTCGTCGAGCGAGATCCGCACTACCCGCAGTTCGTCGCGCCGGAACGCGTGCACGTCGAGCGCGTCGCCCGGCCGGTAGCGTGCGAGCAGCGTGTCGAGATTCGAACCCGTCACGCGCAGGCCGTCGAGCGCCACGAGCACGTCGCCGGCCGAAAGCCCGGCTTTCTGCGCGGCGCCGCCCTCGTGGACGACCGCCAGCGTGCATTCGGCGCCGCCGCGCACGCGTGCGCCCAGTGACGGCCGCCCGCCGCGCTCGGGCTCCGCCTCGAGCGTCACGCCGAACGGTTCGAAGAGTTCCGCGAGCGGCAGGTCGCGCGTGCCGCGCACGGCGTCGTCAAACAGCGGGCCGAGCTTCACGCCCGTGGCCTCGGCGATCAGCGCCTCGACGTCGTCCTCGCCGACGCCGACCGGCCGGCCGCGATAGAAGTCGCGGCCGTAGCGCTGCCACAGGAGCCGCATCACGTCGTCGAGCGATTTGCGCCCGCCCGTCTGCGCGCGGATCGACAGATCGAAGGCGAGCGCCACGAGCGAGCCCTTCGTGTAGTAGCTGACGATCGCGTTCGCCGCGTTCTCGTCCTGGCGGTAGTACTTGACCCACGCGTCGAACGAGCTCTCGGCGACGCTCTGCCTGAGCCGGCCCGCGCCCCGCAGCACGCCGCCGACGGTCTTGCCGACGAGCCCGAAATACGCGTCCTCGCCGATCACTCCGCTGCGCACCAGCACGAGATCGTCGTAATACGAGGTGAAACCCTCGAACAGCCAGAGCAGCGACGTGTAGTTCTCGCGCGTGAGGTCGTACGGCGCGAATGCGGCCGGCTTGATGCGCTTCACGTTCCAGGTGTGGAAATATTCGTGGCTGCACAGCCCGAGATAGGTCCGGTAGCCGTCGGTCGTCTCGTCCCGGCCCTTCACGGGCAGGTCGTTGCGGCTGCAGATCAGCGCCGTCGAGGCGCGATGCTCGAGGCCGCCGTAGCCGTCGGTCACGGCCTGTGTCATGAACACGTAGCGCTCCATCGGCGCGCGCTTGCTGCCCGGCTCGAAGAGCGCGATCTGCGTCTTGCAGATGCGCTTGAGGTCCGCCTCGAGGCGCGCCATGTCGAGACCGACCACGCGTCCGGCGATGACGATGTCGTGCGGCACGCCGAAGGCCTTGAAGCTGCCGAGCGCGAATTCGCCGAGCGTGACGGGATGATCGATCAGCTCGTCGTAGTTCGCCGCGCGATATTCGCCGAAGCCGTAACGCTTCGTGCCGCGCCCCTCGGCGAGCGCCGTCGCGACGCGCCAGCGTCGATACGCCTGCCCGTCCGGACGCCGGATGTCGACGATGCAGGGCGACTCCTCGCGGCCGGACACGGCGAGAAACACGCTCGTGCCGTTGAAGAATCCGGTCGTGTCGTCCAGATGCGCGGCGCGCACCGAGAGATCCCACGCATAGACCTCGTAGCGCAGCGTCAGCGCGCCCTTGACCGGCGCCGCCTGCCAGACGTGCTTGTCGATCTTCGCGATGCGCACCTTGCGGCCCGACTCGCCCGACGCGCGCAGCGTGACGATGTTGCGCGCGAACTCGCGCACCATGTAGCTGCCCGGAATCCAGACCGGCAGCATAAAGCGCTGGCCGTCGGGATCGGGATCGGCCACCGTCACGGTCACTTCGAACAGATGCGCGGCGGGATGTTTGGGAACGATGGCGTAGCGGATCGGCTTCATCGGCAGGAATCGGGTTCGACCGTAAAAGGTGGAATAGGAAGGCCAGGATACGGCAGACAGCGGCAACCGGCGCAGCGAGAACGCGAAAACCGGGCGTCAGGATACGACGGGGAAAGACGGAAAGGAAAAACTGCGCGAAACCCGGCCGGCCGCGTACCGACGGGGCCGGTCAGGACCGGCCGGGCCGCGCGGCGTTCAATGCAGGCTGTCCAGCGCCTCGCCGAGCACGTCGGCCGACACCGCGCCGTCGAGGCGTCGGCCGTCGGCGAGGAATATGGTCGGCGTGCCCGTCACGTTCATCTTCGCGCCGAGAGCGATGTTGCTGTCGAGCACCGACGTGTTGCAGGTGCCCGCGGCGGTCGGCGGATGACGGTCGACCATCCACGACTCCCACGCCGTCGCGCGGTCGGTCGAGCACCAGATCGACTTCGCCTTGACGGTCGAATCGGGCGTCAGGATCGGATAGAGGAACGTGTAGACGGTCACGTTGTTGACCGACTGAAGCGTATTCTCGAGGCGCCGGCAATACGGGCAGTTCGGGTCCGAGAACACGGCGATCTTGCGGCTGCCGTTGCCGTGCACGACCTTGACCGCGTCGGCGAGCGGCAGGCTCGAGAAGTCGATGCGGTTCAGCTCGGACAGACGGGCGTCGGTCAGGCTCTGGTGCGTCTTCGCGTCGACGAGATCGCCGACCAGCAGGTAGTTGCCGTTCGCGTCGCTATAGATGATCTGCGAGCCGAGGTCGATTTCGTAGAGCCCCGCGATCGGAGATTTCTCGATTCCCCTGATCTGCACGTCCGCGCCAAGCCGCGTTTGCAGCGTGGCCTTGAGCCGGTCGGTGGTCTGGTCGGCTTTCGCCGTGCAGCCGAGCAGCATCGTCGTCGTCGCGAGGACGCACGCCGCAATACGGATTCGCTTTTGCATCTGTTTTCCCGATTCGGCCCGCGTGCCACAGCAGCGCGGGCGGTTGATCGATTGGCGCCCCGCTTTCGCCGCGGGGCCGGCACGGCGAACGCGCATTCGCGCGGCCGATGCCATACGGTTAATGCGGGTTAATGCGGGTTGATACAGGTTGATGCGCCGGATGTCACGGATGACGGCCGCGCGTACCGCCCCGCCCCGGCTAGTGGCCGTTTCCGGGCTACGGCGTCATTCTGCCGCTGCGGCCGGCGCGCGGCAACCGCGCCGGGGCTAGAGAGCGCAAGCCCGTTACGGGCGTGAACCAGCCTCTAGCCGAGCGCGGACGCCACGAGCCAGCGCTTGACGAACGGCTGGGCGCCGACGAACGCCATACCCGTGTTGCGCACCGCGCGCGCCACGGTGCCCGGCAGCGAAAATAGCCGCTGGAGCCCATCGGTCGCGATGACGAGCCGCTGAATGTCCTCGCGGCGGCCGCGCTCGTAACGGCGCAGCAGCACCGTGTCGCCGAGGTCGCGGAACGCTTCGCGCTTCGCGATCACGTCGACGAGCGTCGCCGCGTCGCGCAGGCCGAGATTCACGCCCTGCCCGGCGAGCGGATGGATCAGGTGCGCCGCGTCGCCGATCAGCGCCACGCGCGGGGCGATCAGCCGGTCGACGGTCTGCAACGCGAGCGGAAACCCGCGCGCCGGCGTCACGCATTCGAGCGTGCCGGCCTGGCCCTGCGTCACGCGCTCCACTTCGGCGGCCAGTTGCTCGGGATCGAGCCGCAGCAGCGCGTCGGCATGCGCGGTCTGCGCGGACCAGACGAGCGACACGTGATTGCCCGGCAGCGGCAGCAGCGCGATGATTTCGCCGTCGCGGAACCACTGATGCGCGGTTTCGCCGTGCGGATGCTGCGTGCGGAAGTTCGCGACCACGCCCGTCTGCCGGTAGTCGCGCCGCTCGACCCGCGAGCCGATCTGCGCGCGCACCCACGAATGGGCGCCATCCGCGCCGACGACGAGATCGGCGCGCAGCGTCCGCCCGTCGGCGAGACCGACCGTCGCGTCCGCTGCGCCGACTTCGAGCGTCTGCGCGCGCTCGCCGATCCATGCGAGATTGGGCTGGAAGTTCAGGGCCGCGTCGAGCGAACGCTCGACGACCGACGATTCCGCGATCCACGCGAGCTGCGACACGGAAGCCTGATAAGCGGAGAAATGCAGTTCCGCGGCGGCGTCGCCGAACACGCGCATGTCGTAGACGGGCGCGAGCCGCGCCGGGTCGATGGCCTGCCAGACCCGCAGCCGCTCCAGCAGCGCCTGCGAGCTGCCGGACAGCGCATAGACCCGCGCGTCGAATACCGCGCCCTGGGGCAGCGGCGCGCAGGGCTGCGCGAGCAGCGCCACGCGCAGGCCGCCTTGCGCAAGCGCGAGCGCCGCCGTCTTGCCGACGAGCCCGCCGCCGATCACGGCGACATCATAGGTCTGGTTCGAAACTGTCATCCGCGCATTATAGCCGTGGGGCCCCGCGGCCAAAGCCCGGGCAGGCAACCGGTTGAGCCGCGGCAACCGGCCGGCGGGACGGACACCGGCCATGCCCGGCGCGGAACCGACCCGCCGGGCGTCGGCAGCCTGCCCGTCAAGGTTACAATTACGGTTTCCGATGACTCTCGTCATCCCCGACGTGCCGCGTCCGCCGGCGAAATCCGGTTGCGCCCGGATGCCGGGCCGGACGCCGCGCCCCCGTGCGGCGCACGTCGCCACCCGATTTACATGCAGAGAAATCCATGAGCCTCCAATGCGGCATCGTCGGCTTGCCCAACGTCGGCAAGTCCACCCTGTTCAACGCGCTGACCAAGGCGGGCATCGCGGCCGAGAACTATCCGTTCTGCACGATCGAGCCGAACGTCGGCGTGGTCGAGGTGCCGGACCCGCGCCTCGCGGCGCTCGCCGAAATCGTCAAGCCCGAGCGCGTCCTGCCGGCCGTGGTCGAATTCGTGGACATCGCCGGGCTCGTCGCGGGCGCGAGCAAGGGCGAGGGGCTCGGCAACCAGTTCCTCGCGAACATCCGCGAAACGGACGCGATCACGCACGTCGTGCGCTGCTTCGAGGACGAAAACGTGATTCACGTGGCGGGCAAGGTCGATCCGCTCTCCGACATCGAAGTCATCAACACCGAGCTCGCGCTGGCCGACCTCGGCACGGTCGAGAAGGCGTTCACGCGCTATACGAAGGCCGCGAAGTCGGGCAACGACAAGGAAGCGGCGAAGCTCGTCGCCGTGCTCGAGAAGGTCCGCGCGCAACTCGATCAGGCGAAGCCCGTGCGCGCGCTCGACCTCACCGACGACGAAAAGGCGCTCCTCAAGCCGTTCTGCCTCATCACCGCGAAGCCGACCATGTACGTCGCCAACGTGAAGGAGGACGGCTTCGAGAACAACCCGCACCTCGACGCGATCCGCCGGTACGCCGAGGCCGAGAAGTCGCCCGTCGTCGCCGTGTGCGCGGCCATCGAGGCCGAAATCGCCGACCTCGCCGACGAGGACAAGACGGTCTTCCTCGCCGACATGGGCATGGACGAGCCGGGCCTCGACCGCGTGATCCGCGCGGCGTTCAAGCTGCTCGGCCTGCAGACCTACTTCACGGCCGGCGTGAAGGAAGTTCGCGCCTGGACGATCCACGTCGGCAACACCGCCCCGCAGGCGGCCGGCGTCATCCATACCGACTTCGAGCGCGGTTTCATCCGCGCGCAAACCATCGCGTTCGACGATTTCGTCGCCTACAAGGGCGAGCAGGGCGCGAAGGAAGCGGGCAAGATGCGGGCGGAAGGCAAGGAATACGTCGTGCACGACGGGGACGTGATGAATTTTCTGTTTAACGTCTAGTCTCCGCTCCTGTCCTGAATCGAGAACCGGAAGGGGATCTCCGGCTCAGCGAACCGGAGGCGGATCTCGTCAGGGTCAGGGGTCGGGACGAAGTGCCTATCCTCGAACGAGTAATACGACACCAGCAGGCCGATTCGAGACGCCTGCGCATCGTCGGGCAAATAGCGGTTCCGCGGAAAGGCGAACCGCCCGTCTTTCGTCTCAACTACGGCCCGGCACGACGAAAGCAGGCCGGGTAAATGCAGAAACGGCGCCCGGCCTTTCGGTGCCAGTGGATCGACCAGCAAGTAGATTTGCGTGTGCCGACCGGCGTCACCGGATCCATGCTGTCTCCTTGCATGCAGAGAACCGCGGGACGGGCATTCGTCCGCGGAACGAGGAACACGTCGGCCGTTGGCGGGTAGAGATCCGATGCATGCTCCACCGGAAAGGTCCCCGCCCTCGCATAGCGATAGACCCTGCCGTTGACCGTCACGCGATTCCCAGCAAGGGCGATATGCACCGGTCGGCCGCCCAGAACGGCTTGCAGTTCCGTATGAAGGGATGGTTCGCCCCGGAAAGATTAAGCGACACCGGAGTTCGACTTGATCGGATCGCCCCGGAACACGACACCTGGCCTGGCGACATAAAAGGCGTCGTAGCTTTCGTAGGTTTCAGCCGCGCGAGTGCCGTCCGCGAGAATCGCCAATATGACCAGGACGAAGCAAAATCTCATCGGTATGACTTTCCCCCGGTAGCCTTCAGATAGTCCGGGTTGTGGGGCGCGGCTCCTTCGGGGCAACGAACCCTTCGCGCCGGCATGCGGTGCAATACGTTTTCATGTAAAGCGTGGCAATTTCCACGCGCAGAGGCAGATTCAAGCAGATGACGGTCTGCAACCCCTCAATGATCCTTGCATGACAAGCGTCGGTACGCGACGCGATCGCCATGATTGTGTCGACCTGTTCTGGCGACTGACATGATCGCAAACACTGAGGCCGGCCCGCATTCAGCAAATATGGGCCCTCTACGAATCGCTCATGATTCAAATCAGGGGCAGGGAATAACGACGATCAGGCCGATGGCCTTCGATTCCACACCGAAAACCCACTGCATCGACCGGCACGAGCCACCCCGATAAAAACGACAGCGTGTCCCCTCGACACACGCCTGCGCGTCGCGCCCCTTACAATAGCAATTCCAGTCCGGCGGCCGGGCTCTTGCGCCCACGCAGGCCGTCCGGCTTTCTCCGCGTTTCGTTCCCGTTTTCACTCGACACCCACATGGCCCAATACGTCTTCACCATGAACCGGGTCGGCAAGATCGTGCCGCCCAAGCGCCAGATACTGAAAGACATTTCGCTGTCGTTCTTCCCCGGCGCGAAAATCGGCGTGCTCGGCCTGAACGGGTCGGGCAAGTCCACGCTCATCAAGATCATGGCCGGCGTCGACAAGGACATCGAAGGCGAAGCGACGCCGATGCCGAACCTGAACATCGGCTATCTGCCCCAGGAACCGCAGCTCGACCCGCAGAAAACGGTACGCGAAGCCGTCGAGGACGGGCTCGGCGACGTGTTCAGCGCGCAGAAGAAGCTCGACGAGATTTACGCGGCCTACGCCGAACCCGATGCCGACTTCGACGCGCTCGCCGCCGAGCAGGCGAAATACGAGGCGATCCTCGCGACGTCCGACGGCGGCAGCCCCGAGCAGCAGCTCGAAATCGCCGCCGACGCGCTGCGCCTGCCGCCCTGGGACGCGAAGATCGAGCATCTGTCGGGCGGCGAGAAGCGCCGCGTCGCGCTGTGCAAGCTGCTGCTCGAAAAGCCCGACATGCTGCTGCTCGACGAGCCGACCAACCACCTCGACGCCGAATCGGTCGACTGGCTCGAACAGTTCCTCACGCACTTTCCGGGCACGGTGGTCGCCGTCACCCACGACCGCTACTTTCTCGACAACGCCGCCGAGTGGATTCTCGAGCTCGACCGCGGCCACGGCATTCCGTGGAAAGGCAACTACAGTAGCTGGCTCGACCAGAAGGACGAGCGGCTGAAGCAGGAAGAAGCGTCGGAATCGGCACGCCAGAAGGCGATCAAGAAGGAACTGGAGTGGGTGCGCCAGAACCCGAAGGGGCGCCAGGCGAAGTCGAAGGCGCGGATCGCGCGCTTCGAGGAACTGTCGAGCCAGGAATACCAGAAGCGCAACGAGACGCAGGAAATCTTCATTCCGGCCGGCGAGCGTCTCGGCAACGAGGTCATCGAGTTCAAGAACGTCAGCAAGTCCTACGGCGACCGGCTGCTCATCGACGACCTGAGCTTCCGGATTCCGGCCGGCGCGATCGTCGGCATCATCGGGCCGAACGGCGCCGGCAAATCGACGCTGTTCCGCATGCTGACGGGCCAGGAGCAACCCGACTCCGGCGAAATCGTGATGGGACCGACGGTGAAGCTCGCCTACGTCGACCAGAGCCGCGACGCGCTCGATGCGGGCAAGACCGTGTTCGAGGAAATCTCGGGCGGCGCGGACGTGCTCGCCGTCGGCAAATACGAAACGCCCTCGCGCGCCTACATCGGCCGCTTCAACTTCAAGGGAGGCGACCAGCAGAAGATCGTCGGCAACCTCTCGGGCGGCGAGCGCGGGCGGCTGCATCTCGCGAAGACGCTAATCTCGGGCGGCAACGTGCTGCTGCTCGACGAACCGTCGAACGATCTCGACGTCGAAACGCTGCGGGCGCTCGAAGACGCGCTGCTCGAATTCGCCGGCTCGGTCATGGTGATCTCGCACGACCGCTGGTTCCTCGACCGGATCGCGACGCACATCCTCGCGTTCGAGGGCGATTCGCAGGTGACGTTCTTCGACGGCAACTACCAGGAATACGAGGCCGACAAGGTGAAGCGCCTGGGCGAGGAAGCGGCGCGGCCGAAGCGGCTGCGCTACAAGCCGATCAGCCGGTAAAAGCCGATGGCGAAGGGGCGGCCCGCGAATGCGGGCCGCTTTTTGTCAGATCGGTTGCGTGCGCGCCTCGAGCCAGGTTTTCGCGTCGCCCGAGACGTGCGGCGAGACGCGCCGGCGCACGGTCTCGTGATAGGCGTTCAGCCACGCGCGCTCGTCCTCGCGCAGGAGCGCGGTCTCGATGCAACGCGTGTCGATCGGGCACAGCGTGAGCGTCTCGAACTTCAGGAAGTCGCCTAACGCGGTCTGCCCGGCCGCCACGTTCAGCACGAGGTTCTCGATGCGCACGCCCCACTGGCCCGGCCGGTAGACGCCCGGCTCGACCGACGTGATCATCCCCTCCTCCATCGCCGTCCAGGGCTCGGCGCTCGCGTAGTGCGAGATGACTTGCGGCCCTTCGTGGACGTTCAGGAAGTAGCCGACGCCGTGCCCGGTGCCGTGGCCGTAGTCGGCGCCCGCCTCCCAGATCGGCGCACGCGCGATCGCGTCGAGCATCGGCGAGCGCACGCCGCGCGGAAACTGCGCGCGCGAGAGCGCCATCATCCCCTTGAGCACCACCGTGAAGTCGCGCCGCTCGTCGTCGGTCGGCACGCCCACCGGCACGACGCGCGTGATGTCGGTCGTGCCGTCGAGATACTGGCCGCCCGAATCGATGAGCAACAGGCCGTCGCCTTCGATCCGGGCATGCGATTCGCGCGTCGCGCGATAGTGAGGCATCGCGCCGTTCGCATTGAAGCCCGCGATGGTGCCGAAGCTCGGCGACACGAAGCCCGGACGCCGCGCCCGCGCGGCGGTGAGCCGTTCGTCCACAGTCAGTTCCGTGACGGTCTCGCGGCCGAGCGCGCTTTCGAACCAGGCGAAGAATTCGGCCAGCGCGGCGCCGTCCTGCTCCATCGTCGCGCGCACGTGCTGCGCCTCGTCGGACGTCTTGCGCGACTTGAAGAGCGTGGTCGGGTTGATCGCCTCGACCACCTTCACCGCGGCCGGCACAGCCTGCAGCAGTCCGAACGTCGTGCGCCGCGGGTCCAGCAGCAAGGCCGCGCCGGCCGGCAGCGCGGCCAGCGCGGCCGGGGCCTGCGCGTAAGGCGCGATGCGCACGCCGTCGCGCGCGAGCGCTGCCGCGAGCGCCGAGGGCACCTTGCCGTCGGCGACGAACAGCATCGCCTCGTCGAAGCCGATCAGGGCATGCGCGACGAACACCGGGTTGTAGTTGACGTCGGCGCCGCGCAGATTGAAGAGCCAGGCGAGGTCGTCGAGCGTCGAGATGAAATGCCACTGCGCGCCCTTTTCCCGGAGTGCGCGGCGCAGCCGGTCGAGCTTGTCCGCGCGACTCGCGCCCGGATACGGCGCGGCGTGCTCGTAGACGGGCTCGAGCGGCAGCGCCGGCCGTCCCGTCCAGATGCTTTCGAGCAGATCGAGATCGGTGCGCAGCGTCACGCCGCCGGCCGTCAGCGCGTCGGCCAGCGTGCGCGCCGTCGCGACGCCGAGCACGGTGCCGTCCACGGCGACGACGCTGCCCGCCGGCACGTTCCGCGCGAGCCAGTCGACCGGTGCCTGCGCCGGCGGCTGGCCGACGGCGACCTTCATCAACTGCACGCCGGTGCCCGCGAGCTGATGCTCGGCCTGCACCCAGTAGCGGCTATCCGCCCAGACGCCCGCGAACGCCGCCGTCACAACCAGTGTGCCGACCGATCCCGTGAAGCCGGACAGCCACTGCCGCCCCTGCCAGCGGGCCGGCAGATACTCGGACAGATGCGGGTCGGCGGACGGCACGAGGCAGGCGTCGACGCCCTCGCGCGCCATCGCCGCGCGCAGGAACGCGATCCGCTCGGAAGCCGGCGGGGGATCGGGAAGTCGGGCATTCATGGTTTCACCTGGAAGGAATTCATGGACGGGACCGAAGCCCCAACATCAAGGTCACGGCAAGCAGCGCGGCGGCGGTGCAGGCGGGCCACTCGAGCACGTCGCCGTCGGCAAAGGCGCCGGTCGCGCCGCCCGCGAACCTGGCGAGCGCCGCGCCCGCGAGGCCCGCCGCCACGGCGAGCGCCAGCGCGCCCCGCCCGCGCACGCGCGGCGGATACAGCCACCAGCCGGCCCAACCCACCGCCACGCCGAGCACGATAATCCCGATCCAGCCCATCAGCGCACCGTCCGGATCGGGCGCGACGGTATCCGGACGGCATCGCTCGCCGCGCAAGCTGGCATCTCTATCTCATTAATGTAGCGGTATTTCACTGCTTGCCGAAAGATCGGTCCTGTGCCCGTTACCGGGGCCGGTTGAGTGTAGGGGGGTGAGGCGAGCAAGACAAGCGGACAAGGTGAACGAAGCCCGCATTACCCGCCATCAAAATGGGGAAACATTATATGGCGGCATTACGACGCAGGTTGTCGGCGTCCGGCATCCGGTCGGTCCGCCGATGGCCGGGCACGAGAGACCGTCCCAAAACCGCCCACAGGCCGCCACGGCGCCCCACAGGGCCATTACGGGCCCCTGCGACGGAGCCGGTGCGCGGGAACGCCTGGCCAAAGCCCGAATCCGCCGATGTGGCAGCCGACCATGCCGAATTCGCGGAAAAGTTATAATACGGCCCATAATTCAGGCCCCACCGTATGCAGCTCTTAACGATCGGAATCAATCACCACACCGCGCCCGTCGCCCTGCGCGAACGCGTGGCGTTTCCGCTCGAACAGATCAAGCCTGCCCTCGTCACCCTCCAGGAAGCCTGGTCCGGCCGGCGCGCGCTCAACGCGCCGGAAGCCGCGATTCTCTCCACCTGCAACCGCATGGAGCTCTACTGCGCGACGGACGACCATGCCTCGCGCGACGCCGCCGTGCAGTGGCTCGCCCAGTATCACCGGATCGACGAGGCGGAGTTGGCGCCGCACGTCTACATGCTGCCGCAGTCCGAAGCAGTGCGCCACGCGTTCCGCGTCGCCTCGGGGCTCGACTCGATGGTGCTCGGCGAAACGCAGATTCTCGGCCAGATGAAGGACGCGGTGCGCACCGCGTCCGAGGCCGGCGCGCTCGGCACCTACCTGAACCAGTTGTTTCAGCGCACCTTCGCGGTGGCGAAGGAAGTGCGCGGCACGACCGAAATCGGCGCGCAGTCGGTGTCGATGGCCGCAGCGGCCGTGCGGCTCGCGCAGCGCATCTTCGAGAAGATTTCGACCCAGCGCGTGCTGTTCATCGGCGCGGGCGAGATGATCGAACTCTGCGCCGCGCACTTCGCGGCCCAGCAGCCGCGCGAGCTCGTCGTGGCCAACCGCACCGCCGAGCGCGGGCGCTACGTCGCGCAGCGCTTTGGCGGCCAGTCGATCCCGCTCTCCGAGCTGCCCGCGCGGATGCACGAGTTCGACATCATCGTCTCGTGCACCGCCTCGACGCTGCCCATCATCGGCCTCGGCGCAGTCGAGCGCGCCGTCAAGGCGCGCCGCCACCGTCCGATTTTCATGGTCGATCTCGCCGTGCCGCGCGACATCGAGCCCGAAGTCGGCCAGCTCGAGGACGTATTCCTCTACACCGTCGACGACCTCGGCGCGATCGTGCGCGAAGGCAACGCGTCGCGCCAGGCGGCCGTCGCGCAGGCCGAGACGATCATCGAAGCGCGCGTACAGAACTTCATGCAGTGGCTCGACTCGCGCAGCATCGTGCCCGTCATCCGCCACATGCACACCCAGGCCGACGCGCTGCGCCGCGCCGAGCTGGAACGCGCGCGCAAGATGCTCGCGCGCGGCGACGATCCCGCGGCCGTGCTCGAGGCGCTCTCGCAATCGCTGACCAACAAACTGATCCACGGTCCGACGCACGCGCTGAACCAGGCCGGCAGCGAAAACCGCGACTCGCTCATCGAACTGATGAGCGGCTTCTACCGGCATCCCGGTTCGTCGGGCCCATCGGGCTCGTCCGGTTCGTCCGGCCATTAGCGGCGCTCGCCGCGCATCGGCACGCCCGCGCGATCCGATTCCGCAAGGCGCGCCTCCCCGAGGCTTCCCGCCTCGCCTTCCCCGACATTTTTTCCGGCGCAGCCCGGAACCGCCCCGATGAAAACGAGCATGCAAGCCAAGCTCGACCAGCTCACCACGCGACTGGCCGAACTGACCGATCTGTTGAGCCGCCCGGACGTCACCGGGAACATCGACCAGTACCGCAAGCTCACGCGCGAGCACGCGGAGCTCGAACCCGTCGTCGAGCACTACGCGCGCTGGCGCGGCGCGAAAAGCGACGAGGCGGCGGCCGGAGAACTGCTCGCCGACGCCTCGATGCGCGCGTTCGCCGAAGAGGAGGTGAAGAGCGCGCGCGAACGGATGGCGCAACTGCAGGCCGATCTGCAGAAAATGCTGCTGCCGAAGGACCCGAACGACGACCGCAACATCTTCCTCGAAATCCGCGCGGGCACGGGCGGCGACGAATCGGCGCTGTTCGCGGGCGACCTGCTGCGCATGTACCTGCGCTATGCGGAGCGCAACGGCTGGCAGGCGGAGATGATGTCGGCGAGCGAATCGGACCTCGGCGGCTACCGCGAAGTGATCGTGCGGATCGCCGGCGACGCGGCCTATTCGAAGCTCAAGTTCGAGTCGGGCGGCCATCGCGTGCAGCGCGTGCCGGCCACCGAAACCCAGGGCCGCATCCACACGTCCGCCTGCACCGTCGCGGTGATGCCCGAGGCCGACGAGATCGGCGAGGTCGAGATCAATCCCGCCGATCTGCGGATCGACACGTTCCGCGCCTCGGGCGCCGGCGGCCAGCACATCAACAAGACCGATTCGGCCGTGCGCGTCACGCACCTTCCGACCGGCATCGTGGTCGAGTGCCAGGACGACCGCTCGCAGCACAAGAACAAGGACCGCGCGCTGAAGGTGCTCGCCGCCCGCATCAAGGACCGGCAGTATCAGGCGCAGCACGCGCAGGAAGCGGCGACGCGCAAGAGCCTCGTCGGCTCGGGCGACCGCTCGGAACGCATCCGCACCTACAACTTCCCGCAGGGGCGCCTGACCGATCACCGGATCAACCTGACGCTGTACCGCCTCGACGCGATCATGGACGGCGACCTCGGCGAGCTGATCGCCGCGCTCGTCAGCGAGCATCAGGCCGAACAGCTCGCCCTGCTCGGCGACGCGGAGTGACGGCGATGCCGGCCGACGACCGGGACGAGGAGCCGGCACCCAACGCGGCGGCGCTGCTGCGTGCCTCGCCGTTGCCGCCGCTCGAAGCGCGCGTGCTGCTCGCCCATGCGCTCGGCTGGCGGCGCACCGAGCTGATCACACGCGGCGACGAGGCGCTCGATACGCAAAGCGTCGAGCGGTTTCGCGCGATCGAGGCGCGGCGCGTGCGCGGCGAGCCCGTCGCGCAACTAGTCGGCGCGCGCGAATTCTACGGACTCGACTTCGAAGTCACGCCGGACGTCCTGATCCCGCGGCCCGAAACCGAATTGCTGGTCGAAACCGCGCTCGACGCGGTACGCGATCTCGCCCGGCCCCGGCTGCTCGATCTCGGCACCGGCAGCGGCGCGATCGCCGTGGCGATCGCTTCGGCGCGCCCCGACGCCCGCCTCTGGGCCGTGGACCGCGCCGCCGCCGCGCTCGCCGTCGCGGCGCGCAACGCGGCCCGGCTGCTGACCGGCGACCGCCCCGGCGGCGCGCCGGCCTTCGCGCACGGCGACTGGTACGACGCGCTCGATCCCGAACTGCGCTTCGAGGCGATCGTCAGCAATCCCCCCTATATCGCCCGCAACGACCCTCACCTGCTGGCCGGCGACCTGCGCTTCGAGCCGCGCGGCGCGCTCACCGACGAGGCCGACGGCCTCGCCGCGCTGCGCGCGATCGTCGCCGGCGCGCCGGGCCGGCTCGTGCCCGGCGGTGCGCTCTGGATGGAGCACGGCCACGACCAGGCCGCCGCCGTGCGCGCGCTGCTCGAAGCGCACGGCTTTGCCGGCGTGGGCTCGAAGCGCGATCTGGCGGGCATCGAGCGGATCAGCGGCGGAACCTGGGCGGGATGACGCCCGCCGCCGGGCCGTCCTGAAACGGCCTCCGGGCGACTTCGGGACGCCCGGCCCCGTCGGACGAAATCCGCTATCATTTCATCCTGTTTCGTATCAATACCCGCATACGCAAGGTCAGCCATGGACACTCAACAGCGCATCAAGCAGATCGTCGACGAAAACGCCGTCGTGCTCTTCATGAAGGGCAACGCGCAATTTCCGATGTGCGGCTTCTCGGGCCGCGCGGTGCAGATCCTGAAGGCCTGCGGCGTCGACCAGTTCAAAACCGTCAACGTGCTCGAGGACGATGAGATCCGCCAGGGCATCAAGGCGTTCTCGAACTGGCCCACCATCCCGCAGCTTTACGTGAAGGGCGAGTTCGTTGGCGGCTCGGACATCATGATGGAGATGTACCAGAACGGCGAACTCCAGCCGCTCTTCGCCGCGGCTTGACGCGTCCGGCCTCCGGCCGCGCCGCTTCTCCCGCCTTGCCTTCCGCCGCCTTGCCCGCTCCCGCGCCGGGACGCCGCCCGTGAGCCCGCCCAACCCTGCCCAGCCGCGCCGGCTGATCGTCGCGATCACCGGCGCCACGGGCGCGATCTACGGCGTGCGCGCGCTCGACCTGCTGCGCCGCCAGGGCGGCATCGAGACCCATCTGCTGATCTCGCCCGCCGGCTGGCTCAACATCCGGCACGAGCTGGGCCTCGCGAAAGACGATCTCCATCCGCGCGCCGACGTCGTCCACTCGGTGCGCGACGTCGGCGCGAGCATCGCCTCGGGCTCGTTCGCGACCGACGGCATGATCGTCGCGCCCTGCTCGATGAAAACGCTCGCCAGCATCGCGCACGGCCTGTCCGACAACCTGATCGCGCGCGCCGCCGACGTGACGCTCAAGGAACGCCGCCGCCTCGTGCTGCTCGTGCGCGAAACGCCGCTGAACCTCGCCCATCTGCGCAACATGACGGCCGTGACCGAAATGGGCGGCGTGATCTTCCCGCCCTTGCCCGCGTTCTACAACCAGCCGGGCTCGATCGACGAAATGGTCGATCACACGATCGCGCGCGCGCTGGACCTGTTCGCGCTCGGGCCGGCGCGCGCGCCCGCCTGGCCGGGGCTGCGCGGCGAAGGCGACGCCTGAAGTTCGCCGGCCGCGACCGGTGGAGCGATGAGCGGCTCCGCCGCGCGGAATATTCGGCATTACCAACCACGGCGAAGCAATCAAATCCGGAAGTGCCCGTTTAATTCGTCCGAATCGGCCTCTATAGTTCAGTCGAACCGAATCGAACCGGCCGCCGACGCCGCG
Organism: Burkholderia sp. WAC0059; assembly: GCF_002870125.1. Classification (GTDB taxonomy): domain Bacteria; phylum Pseudomonadota; class Gammaproteobacteria; order Burkholderiales; family Burkholderiaceae; genus Paraburkholderia. The sequence continues at coordinate 122,181 of NZ_PNEO01000015.1, read as the reverse complement.
GCCCGACCGCCATGCCCCAGACTTCCACCCGCCTGCCCGCCCTTTTTCTGTCTCACGGCGCGCCCACGCTGCCGATCGATCCGTCGCTGCCGTCCGCCGGCTTCGCGGCGTTGTCCGCCCGGCTGCCACGCCCGGAGGCCGTGCTGATGCTGTCCGCGCACTGGGGCACGTTGCAGCCGGCGGTCAGTACCGCCAGCGAGCCCGAGACGATTCACGACTTCTACGGATTTCCGCGCGCGCTGTACGAGATCCGCTATCCGGCGCCGGGCGCGCCCGACGTGGCGCAACGCGCCGCCGCCCTGCTCGGCGCCGGGGGGTTCGCCGTCGATGCCGAACCGCACGGCCTCGACCACGGCGCGTGGGTGCCGATGCTGCTCATGTTCCCGGACGCCGACGTACCGGTCGCGCAGCTCTCGATCCAGCCGCGTGGCGACGCGGCCCATCACTTCCGGCTGGGCCGCGCGTTGCGGGCGCTGCGCGACGAGGGCGTCATGGTGATCGGGTCCGGACAGATCACGCACAATCTGCGCGCCGCCGACTTCTCCGCGCGACCCGAGGACGCCGACCCTCACGTCGCCGAATTCACCGGCTGGTTCGAGGACCGCCTGCGCGAGCGCGACCTGGACGCGCTGCTCGACTACCGCCGCCGCGCGCCGCATGCGCAATGGATGCATCCGACCGACGAGCATCTGCTGCCGGTGTTCGCGGCCCTCGGCGCGGCCGACGACGACTACGGGCTGACCATACAGTCGCTCGGCACCTACCAGCGCGCGCTCGCAATGACGAACTACGTGTTCGGCGCGCCGACCTGAACTTGAGCCCGCCCGCCGGCCTCGCCGGACGCAGGCGTAAAAAAACCGCCTGAACGAAACCATTCAGGCGGTTTTTTCGTTTCTGCCGGAAAAACCGGCATGGACCCGAAGGCCCGATGCCGCGAAATCAGGCGCCGAAACCCTCGAGAATCTCGTCGTGCGTTTCGCGTTCCTCGAGGTATTCCGAGCGATACCCCGAATGCACGCCCCAGTAATAGAACACGAGCGCGAACACGGCCACGACCAGCATGTCCCAGCCGTACGGAATCAGGTTGCTGCCGCCGAACTGCTTGCTGCCGATCAGCGAGAGCACCGCCATGCCGGGCAGGTAGGCGATGAGCCACCATGCGGCTTTCAGGTCGCGGCCCCAGCCGGTCCAGCCCGACTTGCCCTGGAAGTAGAAGTACACGGGCAGCGCAACGACCATCAGCAGGATGATCTCGCCCGTGAGCGGCCACTTCGCCCAGTAGAGGATCAGCGATGCGCAGACGAACGCGAACGGCGCAATGATCTTCATGCCCGGCACGTGCAGCGGACGATCGAGGTCCGTGGCCGCGCGCTTGAGCGCCATCAGGCTGATCGGGCCGGTCAGGTAGGAGATCACCGTCGCCACCGAGATGACCGCCGCGAGCGAACTCCAGCCGCGGAAAAAGAACAGGAACACGAACGAGACGATGAGGTTGAACCACATCGCCTGACGCGGCACGCCGTAGAACGGGTGCACGTTGCCGAAGATCTTCGGCATCGTGTTGTTGCGCTCCATCGCGTAGATCATGCGCGTGGTCGTCGCCATGTAGGTCGTGCCGGTGCCGCTCGGGCTCACGAACGCGTCGACGTAGAGCAGGATGGCGAGCCAGTTCAGGTTCAGCGCGATGGCGAGTTCCGCGAACGGCGACTTGAAGTTGAACTGGTTCCAGCCCTTCAGCACGTCGGCGGGGCTGACGGCGCCAATGTAGGCGATCTGCAGCAGCACGTAGATGACGAGCGCGATCACGATCGAGCCGATCACCGCGAACGGCACGCTGCGCGACGGGTTGCGCGCCTCGCCGGCGAGGTTGATCGGGCTCTGGAAGCCGTTGAACGCGAACACGATGCCGCTCGTCGCGACGGCGGTGAACACCGCCGACCAGCCGTAAGGCGCGAACGAGCCGGCGTCGCCGAAGTTCTCGTGGTGGAAGCTCGTGCCCATGAGGCCCGCGATCGTCAGGGCGGGAATCACGAACTTGAAGACCGTGATGCCGGCGTTCGCATGCGCGAACAGCTTCACGCCCCAATAGTTGAGCATGAAGTAGATGATCACGAGTATCGCCGACAGCAATAGCCCTGTCGTGGTCAGCGATCCGTTGACGAAGAGCGCATGCGCCCAGGGGTACGGCCAGGTGCTCATGTACTGGATCGACGCCTCGGCCTCGATCGGAATGACCGAGACGATGGCAATCCAGTTGGCCCAGGCGCTGATGAAGCCCACGAGCGCGCCGTGCGAGTAGCGCGCGTAGCGCACCATCCCGCCCGATTCCGGGAACATCGCCCCGAGTTCTGCGTAGGTCAGCGCGATGGCCAGAATCACGACCGCGCCGATCACCCATGCGCAGACGGCGGCGGGACCGGCAATCTTGGCCGCCCGCCAGGCGCCGACCAGCCAGCCCGACCCGATAATCGAGCCGAGCCCGGTGAACATCAGCGCGAACGGCCCGATGTTCCGTTGAATAGAACTTTTCACGTCATCTCCTGTATCGAAAGCAGCGATACCACGCCTCCCGTCTGATGGATGGCCGGGCGGGATTCGCGCAGCGGTAGCACCTGCACGCGCAAGCGTCGCTCCTCGTGGGTGCAACTCTCGCGCGGCGCGTAGTTTAACGGCTGCACCAGAGGGATGTCGCCAAAAATTCGCCCGATCCGCAAAAAAGTCGGCACCATGACAAACGCGGCGCAGGAGATTCGACCGTACGATAAAAACACCAACCCGGGAGACTCCCGGTTGACCTTCCTGTCGAATAGCCGTATAACGTGCGGGCAGGATTTCAAGTGGCGAGTGTGAATTGGTCTTCGTGGTCGCCCATCAACGGTACACCGGCTGGTCCTATTACCCCCTTCCTTGATTTTCGTGCACACCTTTTGGGCTTCGGCCCTTTAATTCATCTTTAGGAAAGTAATATGGAAACCGGTACCGTCAAGTGGTTCAATGACGCAAAGGGCTTTGGCTTCATCACCCCGGACGGCGGCGGAGAAGATCTGTTCGCGCATTTCTCTGAAATTCGCGTTGAAGGCTTCAAGACGCTGCAGGAAAACCAGAAGGTTCAGTTCGAAGTGAAGACTGGCCCGAAGGGCAAGCAGGCCGCGAACATCAAGCCGGTGTAAGCGTCCCGCTCTTCGCGCCCTGCCGGGCGCGAGACCCGTCTTACCGGAAAAACCCCATGCTTCCTCGCGGAAGATGGGGTTTTTTGTTGGGCCGCCCGGAATCGGGCAAGCCAGCTTTTTGGCGGCAAAGCGGTCGTCTGGCGCCGCAGCGCGTTTTTTCGCGCCCGGGCGTCAGCCGAAAATCCGCCGGGCGTGAATGCCGAGGCCCGTCGCCACGCTCGCGAGGCGATCGCCGAACACGGGCTGCGCGTGGCCGAACGCGGCAGCAATGGCCTGCGTCAGGAAAACAAGGCCCGTCGAGCCGCCCGTGAAGTACAAGGCGCCGACGTCGCCGGCCGCCACGCCGGCCGCCTGCACCGTGTCGCGCGCGGCCTGCACGATGCGGCGGGTTTCCTCGAGGCCCGCCTCGACGAGTTGCGCCTCGTCGAACGCGAGGCTCAGCCCGGTCTCGACGGTCTCGAGATCGATCAGCGTCTCGCCGCCCGCCGCCACGCCGATCTTCGCCTCCTCCGCGCGCGCGGTGAGCGCGTGCCCGAAACGCTGCTCGACCACGCGCATGAGCCGGTCGTGATGGCGCGTATCGGGGTAGAGATGGCGCATGAGCCGCAACTCGGCCACGCGCTTCGGCGTGTAGATCGTGTTGATCAGATGCCAGGTCGCGAGATCGAAATAGACCCGGTTCGGCACCTCGCGCCCCTCCGGATCGAGCGACTGGTAGCCGAGCTCGCGCAGGATCGTCGCCAGCTCGACGCGGCGGTCGAAGTCGGTGCCCGCCACGTGCACGCCGTGATGGGCGAGCACGTCGTCCTTGCGTTCGAGGCGCCCCATGCGCTGCGGCCCGACCCGGACCAGCGAAAAGTCCGACGTGCCGCCGCCGATGTCGGCCACGAGCACGAGCCCTTCCGCGCTCAGCCGCGACTCGTAGTCGAACGCCGCCGCAATAGGCTCGTACTGGAACTGGATCTCGCCGAATCCGACCGAGCGCGCCGCGTCTTCCAGCTGGCGCTGCGCGAGTTCGTCGGCGCGCGGATCGTCGTCGACGAAGAACACCGGGCGGCCCAGCACCGCGCGCGCGATCGGTCCGCCCGCGCAGGCCTCGGCGCTGCGCTTCAGGTGCTCGAGGAAGATCGCGATGATCCCGGTGTAGCGCATCGCGCTGCCGTCGCCGAGATCGGTCGTGCTTTGCGCGAGCGGCGAGCCGAGGATGCTTTTCATCGAGCGCATCAGGCGCCCGTCGTAGCCGTCGACGTAGGCCTCGAGCGCAGCCCGCCCGAACGCGCGGGTGTGCTCGTCGGTATTGAAGAACACGGCCGTCGGCAGCGTCAGGTGGGCGCCCTCGACCGGCGCGAGCCGCAGCCCGTTGCCGGCGTCCGCGGGCAGGGCCACCGCCGAATTGGAGGTTCCGAAGTCGATCGCGCAGCAGGAGGTCATGGCAGGGGGCTCGCCGCACACCGCGTGCGCGGACCCGGGCAAGGAGCGGAAAAGGAGCGGCTTTTTATCACGAAAGCGCGGCCCGCGGCAACGGCCGCGCCCGGACGCGACAGCGCAGCCGGGCACGCGCGCTCATGCGCGCCGGCCCCCAGGACGCGCGAGCGCCCGAGCGGCCGGCACGACGTCAGGCTCCCGCGAACGGCTTTTTCCATCCGCCCTCGTAGGCAATCTCCGCGACCGGCGCGCGGCTGCGCTCGGACTTCTCGCGCTCGCGCAGCACCGGTTCGAGCTTCTCGATGTCGCCGTAATGGCCGATCGAGATGATCGCGAGTACGTCCACGTCGGCCGGAATCGCGAACTCGGCGCGAAACGCGTTCACGTCGACGCCGCTCATCTCGTGCGCGGCCAGCCCCAGCGCGTGCGCCTGCAGCACGAGCGCCATCGCGGCCGCGCCGGTGTCGTACTGCGCGGTGCGGTTCGGCTCGCCCTTCGCGGTCAGCGTCTGCGCCGTCACGGCGATCAGCACCGAGGCCGGCGCGTTCCATTGCTGATTGAACGGCACGAGCGTCGCGAACGCACGCTTGAACGCGGTCTCGTCGCTCGAGCGGTCGAACACGATGAAGCGCCACGGCTGCATGTTGTAGGCGGACGGCGCCCAGCGCGCCGCCTCGAGCACCGCGCGAATCGCGTCGCGGCCGACCGGCTCGTTCGAGTACGCGCGCGGGCTCCAGCGACCGGCGATCAGCTCATGAATGGGGACGACGGTGGGAGCGGGTTTGTGCATGATGCGCGTCTCTCTTCTGATAGATAGCGGGCGGAATGCCCGGGCGCATAGCATAACCGGCCAATGTGAAACACGCAGAATCGCGGCGCGAAGCCGTGCCGCGCGCGGCGCGACGCGCGTCAGGCCGCCTGTTCGGACGCGACGCGCGAACCGCGATTGATCCGCAGCACGAGCAGCGCCCCGACGAGACACAGGCCGCCCGAGATCATCGACGCCACCGTATAGGTGCCGAGGCTCGCGCGCAGCAGCCCCGCGCCGAACGCCGCGAACGCGGCGCCCAACTGGTGGCCCGCCACGATCCAGCCGAACACGATGGGCGCGCGCTCCTTGCCGAAGACGTCGGCGGTGAGCCGCACCGTCGGCGGCACGGTCGCGATCCAGTCGAGCCCGTAGAACACCGCGAAGATCGGCAGGCCGAAGAAGTCGATGCCGAAGGCATGCGGCAGGTAGATCAGCGAGAGCCCGCGCAGCCCGTAATACCAGCACAGCAGCACGCGGCTGTTGAACCGGTCCGAGAGCCAGCCCGAGAGCGTGGTGCCGAACAGGTCGAAAACGCCCATCGTCGCGAGCAGCGAGGCGCCCTGCACTTCGCTCAGGCCGTGGTCGCTGCACATCGCGATCAGGTGCGTGCCGATGTAGCCGTTGGTGCTCGCGCCGCAGATGAAAAAGCTGAAGAAGAGCAGCCAGAAGTCGCGCTGGCGGATCGACGAAAACAGCGCGCCGAAGGCGATCGCCAGCGGGTTGCCCTGCGGCTCGGGCGACGCCGGCGGCGCGTCGTGCGCCTCGCCGTACCGGCGCTGCCGGACGTCGTGCGGCCGCTCGGGCAGCAGCAGCGCGACGAGCGGCAGCACCAGCGCGGCGGCGGCGGCCACGACGAGCACCACGGCCTGCCAGCCGTACTTCTGCACGATCGCGGCGAGCAACGGCAGGAACACGAGTTGGCCCGTGGCCGAACTCGCCGTGAGAATGCCCATCGCGAGACCGCGGTGCGTCGTGAACCAGCGCGTCACCACCGTCGCCGAAAGCGAAAGCGCCGCGACGCCCGTGGCGCCGCCGACCAGCACGCCCCAGATCAGGATCATCTGCCACGGGTGGCGCATGAGCGCCGAGAATGCGACGCCCACGGCCACGAGGCCGAGCGCCGCGAGCACGGTCGGCCGCACGCCGAAGCGCTGCATCGCCGCCGCCGCGAACGGACCCATGAGGCCGTAGAGTGCGATGTTGACGGAGATGGCGAGCGAGATCGTCGCGCGGCTCCAGCCGAATTGATGCTCGAGCGGCAGCATCATCACGCTCGGCGTCGCCCGCGTGCCGGCCGCCGCCAGCAGCACGAGGAACACCACCGCCACCACGAGCCAGCCGTAGTGGAACCGCCCGCCGATCGTCCTCACCGCCCAGTTCATCGATACTCTCCGCTACACCGGCGCCGACGCGCGTCGCGGTGGGGGTTGTCTATTGTGACTACCCGGTAACAAATGGAGTTGCGATAGTAGTTACCGCTCGGTAACATGTCAAGCGTTCCGTCCTTTTCGAACCCGCAGCCCCCATGACCACCCACGACGACACCCCGGCGCCCGGCGCGCGCCGCGTCACCGCCGCCGGCGCGCGCGCGCAGGAACATCTGCTGCGCGCCGCGGATCAGCTTTTCTACCGGGAAGGCGTGCGCGCGGTCGGCGTCGATGCCGTCGTCGAGCTGGCCGGCGTCAACAAGATGAGCCTGTACCGGCAATTCTCGTCGAAAGACGCGTTGGTCGCCGCGTATCTGAAGCGCGCCGACCAACGGTTCTTCGAGCGCCTCGAGACCAGCGTCGCGAAGCATCCGGGCGAGCCGGTCAGGCAGCTCAACCAGTATTTCGCGGACCTCGTGCAGCGGGCGTCCGCCGCCGACTACCGCGGCTGCCCGTTCGCGAACGTCGCGACGGAGTTTCCGGACGCGGCGCACCCGGTGCGCCGCCTCGTGGCCGACAACAAGGCGCGCCTCGCTGCGCGGCTCGAAGCGCTCGCCGACGCGGCCGGCGCCGCGGCGCCGGCCGCGCTCGCGCAGGCGTTGCTGCTGCTGATCGAAGGGGTCTACGCGGCGAGCCAGACCTGCGGGCCCGGCAGCGGCCCGATTCTCGCGGCGCCGGCCGTCGCCGCGCGGCTGATCGCCGATGCCTGCGAAAACGCGCTTGCCGGCGACGAAGCCGGCAAGCGGCCGCAATGACGACGAGCACGACGATGCCTGAAGACGAAAACGACGGTTCGCGCGACGGCACGGTCGACGCCGCCGACGGCGAGATCGTCCGCGCGACCCGCCACTGGCTCGAACGCGCCGTGATCGGCCTGAACCTGTGTCCGTTCGCGAAAGGCGTGTACGTGAAGAACCAGATCCGCTATGCGGTCAGCGACGCGACCGACCTGCCCGGCGTGCTGACCGATCTCGAAGCGGAATTGCGCCGGCTCCAACAGGCCGACGCGGCCGACCTCGACACGACGCTGCTGATCCTGCCGCGCGCGCTCGCGGACTTCCCCGACTTCAACGACTGCCTGCATTTCGCCGACCGGCTGCTCGGGCAACTGGGCCTCGAAGGCACGCTGCAGATCGCGAGCTTCCACCCGCGCTATCAATTCGCGGGCACCGCGCCCGACGACATCGAGAACTACACGAACCGCGCGCCGTACCCGATCCTGCATCTGCTGCGCGAAGCCAGCATCGAGCGCGCGGTCGAGGCGTTTCCCGACGCCGCCGACATCTACGAACGCAATCAGCAAACGCTGCGCGAACTCGGCCTCGACGGCTGGCGCGACTGGATGCGCCCGGCGGACAAGCCCTGATTCGGGCGGCCCGCGCGCTCAGGCCTCGACGAAGAACCGCTCGCGCAACTCGTCGATGCCGAGCGTCCCGAGGATTTCGTCGAGCCGCTCCGCCGGGCGGCGGCGCGGCAAGTCCCGGTACTGGGCGACGATCAGCTCGTTTTTCATCGAATGCTCCCAGCCGACGAGCTCCGTCACGCTCACCTGGTAACCGTGGGCCTCCAGTTGCAGGCAGCGCAGCACGTTCGTGATCTGGCTGCCGAACTCGCGCGTGTGCAGCGGATGGCGCCAGATTTCCGTCAGCGCGCTACCGAGCGACTTGCCCTTGTTGCGGCGCAGGACGCCCGCCACCTCCGCCTGGCAGCACGGCACGACGACGACGTAGCGCGCCGCCTTCTTCAGCGCGAAGCGGATCGCGTCGTCGGTGGCCGTGTCGCAGGCATGCAGCGCCGTCACGATGTCGACGGCGGGCGGCAGCCGGTCCGACGCGATGGAGTCGGCCACCGAAAGGTTCAGGAACGACATGCCCGCGAAGCCGAGCCGCTGCGCGAGCGCGCGCGACTTTTCGACGAGCTCGTCGCGCGTCTCGATGCCGAAAATATGCGAACCGTCGTGCAGCGACTTGAAAAAGAGGTCGTACAGGATGAACCCGAGGTACGACTTGCCGGCTCCGTGATCGACGAGCGTTACGTTACGTCCGTCGCTTTTCAGCTCCCGGAGTAACGGCTCGATGAACTGGAACAGGTGGTAGACCTGCTTGAGCTTGCGGCGACTGTCCTGGTTCATCTTGCCGTCGCGCGTGAGGATATGAAGCTCCTTGAGGAGTTCGATCGACTGGTCGGGACGGATTTCGTAGGTCTTGCTGGACATCGTGGAATGGGCCGTGGAGCGCCGGATGCGCACCGAACGTGCGACAGGCGACGGAACAATGAGAAACTCGATGGCATTGTACGAAAAAGCGCCGCGGGTCCGGCAGGATCCGCCGTAAGCGACGCGACGCGCTCGCTTACGGCGCTCGTGGCGAACGCGCGCGAGCGCCGCGATACCCGGGCACGTTTCATGCTGTATTTGCGCATGCGTTGCATGCCGCCGTGTCCGGGCCCGGCACCCGATACGGGGATAGGCAAACGACGCGGGGGCGGCGGCCCCCGATGCCGGAGGACCGACAGAGACGCCGCAGCCGGTGCGCGGCGAGGCATGGCAGGCCGCGCCGGTTGCGCCGGCAAAGCCTGCGGCAGTCAGTCAATCTGCGGCCTGAATACCCGCTTCGGCGGGATCTCGCACGACCGCATATGGGACGGCAATGGACACCCTACCCGACGGAAACACCGAGCAGAAATTCCGCGCGCTGATCGAGAAGCTGCTGACGAAGCCGGAGTGGACCGAAAAGCAGCAGATCGAGCTGGAAATGGCGCGCGACATCTCGATCGAGATGCTGCGGCTCGCGGAGCAGATGCGCGACGCCGCCGCCGACCTCGAAACCTGCCTGACGCTGCTCAAGTACGCGAAGGTACTCGACTTCGTCATGTCGTCGCTCGCGGCGCGCCGTGACATCAAGCCCCAGACGCTGCGCGTCATCTTCAAGCTGGCCGGCCTGACGATCGACGAAGCCTATCCGGGCTGACGCGCGCACCTTTCGGGCTCGCGCGCGGCCGATTCAGGCCGGCCGCGCCCGCAGCCGCCACAGCGACGTGACTTCCGCGGCGCGCGCGCCGTGCAGCGGATCGGACGGATCGTCGGCCTTCGGATGGCGCGGCCGGATGTCGTCTCGGCCGATCACCTCGAGCCCCGAGCGCGCGATGGCCCCGACGAGCGTCTCGCGCGTGCGCAGCCCCAGATGCTCGGCCAGGTCCGAGAGAATCAGCCAGCCCTCGCCGCCCGGCTCCAGATGCGCGGCAAGCCCGTCGAGAAAGCCGAGCAGCATGCGGCTGTCGGGATCGAACACCGCGTACTCGACCGGCGACGACGGTCGCGCCGGCACCCACGGCGGATTGCAGACGACGAGCGGCGCGCGGCCTTCGGGAAAGAGATCGGCGGCGACCACCTCGACGCGATCGGCATAGCCGAGACGCGCCAGGTTCTCGCGCGCGCAGGCCAGCGCGCGCGGGTCCTGGTCGGTCGCCACGATCCGCCGCACGCCGCGCGCGGCCAGCACGGCCGCGAGCACGCCCGTGCCCGTGCCGACGTCGAACGCCAGCTCCGGCGACGGCAGCGGCGCGCGCGCGACGAGATCGACGTACTCGCCGCGCACCGGAGAAAACACCCCGTAGTACGGATGGATGCGCGCGTTCAGCGCGCCGATCTCGACCCCCTTCTTGCGCCATTCGTGCGCCCCGACCAACCCGAGCAACTCCCGCAGCGACACCGCCGACGCCGCGCCGTCCGCCCGCCCCCAGGCTTCCTCGCAGGCCTCGCGAAGATCCGGCGCGCGGCGCAGCGCGATCGAGTAGTCGCCTTCGAGCACGATCAGCAGCATGCCGAGCGTGCGAGCGCGCTGTGCCTGGCCTTGCCGGTGCAGATGGAACGCCTCGAGCGGCGCAGACGCGCGCTTGGGCGGCTTGCGCTGGGCCCGGCGCGACATGGCCTGGAGCAACTGGCGCGCGTTCTGGAAATCGCCCTGCCAGACGAGCGCCGTGCCTTCGCAGGCGAGCCGGTAGGCCGCGTCGGCCGTGGTGCGGTCGTCGGCCGGCACGGCGCGTTTCGGCGCGGGCACGCCCGCCTCCGAGCGCCAGCGGACGCCGTGGGCGCCGCGCTCGTCGGACCAGGCGAGCGTCGGCGAAGCGGAAATCGGTGCGGCGGGATCGGTCATGGATGCATTCGGAAAGCCGGCGAGGCCGGCGCAGACGCCATCATAGAGTACCGGGCAGGCGCCGCCGCCGTGCCGAACGTGCCGAACGTGCCGAGCGCGCCGAGGGGTCGCCTGACGCGCGAGGGCCGGAGCAGGAACCGAAGCGGGGCCAACCCGGACAAAGCGGCAGGAACGTCCGCGCCATCCGGCCTCTGTCAAAAAAATGTCATCGCCCGTCCGCAAAGATATGGCCCCGTGAGCAGCCGGCACGCATCATCCATCATCCGCTCCAGCCATGCGGCGCCCAGGCGCCGCGCAACCCCTTTCGGGTCACGCCCCGCCGACCCACCCCACAAGGAAACGACATGACGCAGCAGCCCCCCAAGCCCCCGACTCAGCCCGACGACGCCCCGGCCAGCGAGCCCAATCAGCCCAGCACCAGCCGGCGCTCGTTTCTGACCGGACTTGCCGCGGTCGCGGTCGGCGGCGGCCTCGGCGGCTGCGCCGCGCCCGGCACCCAGACGGGCTCGGGCGGCGCGGGCGGCACGCCGCTCGCCGGCCCCGAGCTCGACCGTGCGCTGCGCGAGAACGTGAAGACGATCGTCGTGATCTACGCCGAGAACCGCAGCTTCAACAACCTGTTCGGCGACTTTCCGGGCGTCGAGCGGCCGCTTTCCTCGCTCAGGCAAGAGGACTACCTCCAGCTCGACCGCGACGGCAAGACCGTCCTGCCGAAGCTGCCGACCGTGCCGGGCGGCTGGCTGCTCAAGGACCAGGTGGCCGACGGCGTGACCTACCGCGCCGGGCTGCAATACCAGACCAACCTGCCCAACGGGCCGTTCGCGCTGCAAGGCCCGAACGGCGAGAACCTGCCGCTTTCGCTCGTCACGCACGACCTCTGGCACGTGTTCTATCAGAACCAGATGCAGATCAACGGCGGCAAGAACAACATGTTCGTCGCCTGGGCCGATTCCGCCGGCTTCACGATGGGCCACTACGAAAACACGAGCTACGACCTGCGGATGTGGGACCTCGCGAGCGAATTCGTGCTCTGCGACAACTTCTTCCAGGGCGCGTTCGGCGGATCGTTCCTGAACCACCAGTACCTGGCCTCGGCCACCGCGCCGCGCTATCCGGACCCGCTCAACAGCATCTCGAAGTTCCAGATCGCCACGACCGTCAGCGGCCGCCCCGACGACCCGAACCTGAAGCCGCTCGAAACCTCGCCCGCGAGCGCGATGGACGGCATCCCCAGGTTCGGCCCGAGCGCGCTCACGCCGCCGGAAACGCTCGCCGACGGCACCGTGCTCAGCTACGGCGTGAACACGATGATGCCGCCCTACGCGCCCACCCCGCTCAAACTCGGCGCCAACGGCGAAGTCGACTTCAGCCTGTCGGAAAACGCCATGGCGCTGGTGCCGCAAACGCACGAGCACATCGGCGACAAGCTCGACCGGCGCGGCATCGACTGGGCCTGGTACGCGGGCGCGTTCCAGGAGACGCTCGACAAGCACGGCGCGAACCTTTCGAACGGCACGCCGGTCATCCCGAACTTCCAGTATCACCACCAGCCGTTCAACTACTTCCGCAACCTCGGCCCCGGCACCGAGGCGCGCGCGAAGCGGCTGCGCGACGGCGGCCTCGGCGACGACGAGAGCACCAACCGCTTTCTCGCCGACGCGCGTGCGGGCAAGCTGCCCGCCGTCACGTTCTACAAGCCGCAGGGCAACCTGAACATGCACGCCGGCTACGCCGACGTCGCCTCGGGCGACCGCCACATCGTGCACGCGGTCAAGGCGCTGCGCGCGAGCCCGCAATGGGAAAACATGGTCGTGATCGTCACCGTCGACGAGAACGGCGGCTGGTGGGATCACGTCGCGCCGCCCAGGGGCGACCGCTGGGGTCCGGGCACGCGCATCCCGACGATGGTCGTCTCGCCGTTCGCGAAGCGGGGCTACGTCGATCACACCGTCTACGACACCGGCTCGATCCTGCGGCTCATCACGCGCGTCTTCCAGCTCGACACGCTCGACGGCCTCAGGCACCGCGACGCGGCCATGGCCTCCCGCGGCCAGACGCCGATGGGCGACCTGACCCACACGCTGAACTTCGGGGCCTGACGTCCCGAGCCGGCCCCAACTGGCCAGCAACCGCAACGAACCGCCCCGAACCGCCCGGCCCGTCCGCGCCGGGCGGCGCGCTGCCGCCTTTCCTTCCCCACCTTGATTGACAAGGAGCCGCCATGGTCACGAAGCGCAAGCGCCCCGAACACGTCCCCGAAGGCCCGTCCGACGGACGCGTGCTCGCCCGCCCCGTGTTCTCGCAACCCCAGCCGACGCCGGACCCTCAGACGTTCGTGATAAAACACGCGTCCGACGCGGCGGCCTACCGGAAAATCGACGAGCTGAACCGCGAGCACAAGATCAAGCCGCTGCCGTTCCCGGCGCCGCGCGGCGGCGCCGAGCCGCGCCTCACGCTGACCGAAGTGATCGGCAACAACGCCGGCCTGATCCAGCAGATCGAGCGCAACGGCCAGATGGTGTTCCACTCCACCGGCGACTGCGGCAGTACGAAGGGGCCGAAGACGCAGAACGAAGTCTCCGACAAGATGGAGAGCGACTTCGACGAACAGGACAGCCGCGAGATCCCGCAGTTCAACTTCCTGCTCGGCGACATCGTCTACAGCTTCGGCGAAAGCCAGTACTACTACGACCAGTTCTACGAGCCCTACCGCGACTACCACGCGCCCATTCTGGCCGTGGCCGGCAACCACGACGGCATGGTCTCGCCGCTGCACCACGAGAAGAGCCTGCAGGCGTTCCTGCGCAACTTCTGCGCCGACTGCTTCGAGGTGTCGCCCGACGCAGGCAACCTCTCGCGCACCGCGCAAATCCAGCCGGGCGTGTTCTTCACGTTCGAGGCGCCGTTCGTGCGCATCATCGCGCTCTACAGCAATACGCTCGAAGACCCGGGCGTGATCGCCGACAAGCAGATCGGCACGAGCCAGCTCGACTTCCTGCGCGCGGCGCTCAAGCGCGTAAAGAAAGAGCGCTACGCCGGCGCGCTGCTGTTCGCGCATCATCACCCGCCCTACGTCGCGCGCGGCCGGCACGGCTGGAGCGTCGAGATGCAGCGGCAGATCGACGAGATCTGCGCGGAGGTCGGCGTGTGGCCGCACGCGGACCTCGCCGGGCACGCGCACAACTACCAGCGCTTCACGCGCGCGCGGCCCGACGGCTCGCAGATTCCGTACATCGTCTGCGGCAACGGCGGACACGCCGTGCAACGCCTGACGCACGGCGGCGAGCCGCCGCTGCGCGCGCCGCAGGTCATCCAGGCCGCCTCGGGCAACGCCGACGAAATCACGCTGGAAAACTACGACGACCAGAACTTCGGATACCTGCGCATCATCGTCAACGACCGGCAACTGCGGATCGAATATCACCCGGCGATCGACGGTTCGCAGACCAAGGCGCCCGACGACTCCGTGACGGTGGACCTGAAGAGCCGCAAGCTCGCGCAGTTCGTCGCGCGCGACACGGGCATGGCCGCGCGCGTCGCCGAGGTCCGCAAGCTCGCGCGCAAGCAGCGCAAGGGCTAGGCGCCGGGGTTGTCGCCGGGGTGTCGCCGGGGTGTCGCCGGGGTGTCGCCGGGGTGTCGCCGGGATCGTCGTCCGGTTCGCATGGTTCGTACGGTTCGCCGCGCCGCGAGCCCCGCGGGTCGGCGGCAAGCCGCAACGCCCGGTCTTCGCCGGGCCGGGCCCGGCGACCCGTCGCCGGATATTCGTTGCCTTATCATAGCCATCGCGTGCGGAACGACCGTCGTTGCGCACGCGATGCCCCGCCTCGTCCTGCCGCCGGCCCGGCCGGCGACGACGTGGGAACGCGACCGATCCGACGACTCATGGACTACTTTGCAGCAGTACGCGCCTTCCTGAGCGCGGCGGAGCTCCAGAGCTTCAGCAAGACCGCCCATCAGATGGCCGTCAAGACGTCGACCGTCTCGCGCTACGTGAGCGAGCTCGAGCGCGATCTCGGCATCGCGCTCTTCAACCGCTCCACGCGCGGCCTCGTGCTGACCGAAGGCGGCCGGGTGTTCCGCGAACACGCGCTGCTCGCGCTGGAGGCGCTCGAAGACGCGCGCCAGGTCACGTCCTCGCTGAACCGCACGCCGCAGGGGCTCCTGCGCGTCACGACGCCGTCCGCGTTCGGCCGCCTCCACGTCGTGCCGCATCTGCCGTGCTTCATGGAACGGTATCCGGACATCGACATCGAGCTCGTGGCGACCGACGAAACGCTCAACCTCATCGACGCGCGCATCGACCTCGCCATCCGCATCGGCGTGCTGCCCGACTCGTCGCTGATGGCGAGGCGGCTCGCGCCGCACCGGCGCATCGTCTGCGGCAGCCCCGACTATTTCCGCCGCCACGGCACGCCGTCGGTGCCGGCCGACCTGGCCGGGCACGCGTCGCTGCGCCTCGCCCTGCTGCCCGACGACCGCTGGCTCCTCGCCCCCGTCGCCCCCGCGGCGGACGGCGCGGCGAACCGCGCGAGCGACGACAACGCGGCCGCCGGGCCGACGCTCGTCGAACTGAAGGGCCGCTTTCGCGGCAACGATTCCGAGGCCGTGCTCGAACTCGCGCTGGCCGGCTGCGGCATCGCGCTCCTGCCGACCTGGCTCGTGGACCCGATGCTGCGCGACGGCCGGCTGGTCCACGTCCTGCCCGGCTGGGAGGCTCGCACGGGCCAGGCCGAACCGGCCATCTGGGCCGTCTATCCGCCCAAGAAGATCGTGTCGTCGAAGGTGCGGGCATTCGTCGATTTCTACGCGGAACGCATCGGTGAGCCGCCGCGCCAGGACGGCGGCCCGACCGCGGACGCGACGACGCCCTGATCGATCCCGCGCGTCGGATCGGCGCAATCCCATCAATACGGACCACGCGCCCGGAGCGCCGGCCCCCGCAACGCGCCTGACCGGCGTGCCCGGAGGTCGACCTGCGCGAGGCGCGCGCCACGCGGCGCTACCCCTAACGGAACGGCGCGAGCCTTCTTCCTCCGCGTTCCCAAGCCTCTCCCGCGCCTCATGAACAGGCCGCTTCGCAATTCGACTTATCGCTTCGGTTTTGCGTCCAGGTCAAGCAAGCCAGCAACTAAAGTAATCATCGTTGTGCCCCGCTTACTCAACCTGTTACTCAACCATCGTCTTTCACGGAGATTTCATCATGGGCGGCATCACGATCAACATCGACAACGGCGGCGCTTCCACGCTGGGCGGTTCGGACTCGATCGGCTCGAGCGATTCGTCGTCGAACAACAACGTCAACGAGGAGATCCAGGAAATCGAGGAGCTCCTGCAGCAACTGATGGCCAGCGAGGGCTCCCCCTCGAGCAGCGCGGGTTCGAGCCCGACGAGCAGCCTCGGTTCGACGCCTGCCTCCTCCCTCGGTTCGACGCCAACCTCCTCGCTCGGTTCGACGCCGGCCGCCTCGTCGGTTCCGGGTTCGACCGATCTCGCGGCGGACGGCCAGTCGCTGTCGTCGAGCAACATCTCGAGCGCCATGTCGCAATTCGCGCAACAGGATCCCTCGGGCTTCCAGGCGTTCCAGAACGCCATGTCGAGCGGCAACGGCAACGAAGCGGCCGGCATCCTCTCCGACGCAGTCCAAAGCGGCAAACTCAGCCAGTCGGTTGCCGGGACGCTCGCGCCGGAAATCCAGACCACGGCGAAGGAAAACGGCGGCGGCACGCTCAATGCCCAGGCTCAACTGCAAGTGGACCAGTTGAGCGGACAGCCGCCGCAGGGCTTGCTCATCTCCGCGTAATAGAACGCCCATTTCTTCGCTGTCTTCATGCACCGTCACGTTCTGCTCGCGTCGACCGCGTGGTTACCGGTCGACGGCGGGCGAACCGGACGGGCTTGGGCTTGCCGGCGGGAATATCGGCCTGGCGGACATACGCCCCGCATGAATGCATGCACGTACGCCCGCTGGGCGGAAAGGGTAGAAGCTGGACATTCCAGACGCGGTACATCACGGACAATCCGCCATGTGGTACACCCAATGCGACGAGGGCATCGTCAAGGCGTTGACCCGGATCCTCTCCCGCTCGCTGTCGAAAGCCGGGCAGTCGGAGGTGGAGGACCTGCTGGAGGCGTTGCATGTATTGCGCCCCGATAGAGTCGAACTCGATTTCTTCGACGTGCAACTGCAGATCCGTCGCGCGGACTGGACGAGCGCACTGCATCTGCTGAGACAAATACAGGCGAAAAGGGGCGATCTCGCGCTCTGCCTGGCCTTTCAGGGCTGGTGCCTGTACCGGCTGCGCGACCCGGAGTGGCGCCTTCACGTGTCGTCGTTGCTCAGCAGCAAAGCGGACCTGGCAGCCGTCTCGGTCGTCGGCCGTTTTCTGAAATTGCCGCAACTGTCGGCGAACGCCGAGTCGAAAGAGGAGAAGCTCAACGCGCTGCGCGCCGGCATCTCCGAGGTGCTCAGTCAGGACACCGTCTTCGAATAGCCGGCGCGGAGCGATGACGATAACGATGCCGCGGTTTCGGCATCGCTTTTTGTCGTGCACGCCCACGTCCCGCGACTAGCACGCGAACCGGATGTCGAGCGTGCGTCGCCACGTCCGCGGCCCGACGTCCTGGACGGGGATCACCGGGGTGTTCCCGTCCATCTCGTTGAAGTTGAAGGGCGCATGCCGGCGGCGGGCAGCATCACGAACGCCATGCCTGCGGTTCCCTAATCGACGCGAAATCGACGCGAGCCCGGATTCACGATCTCGCCGTCGTCGCCCCATTCCGTACCGACCGGCGTATGGCGGCCCAGCCGGGCGGCCCGGCTTGTCGCCCGCGATGAAGCCGGGCGCGATGGGCAGGCGGCGACGCGCCCCCCACGGATAGCGGACCGGCACGCCTCCGGACGCGTTCCCAACGGCGGGAATCCGCGACGATCCGCAGAAGCGCCCGACGACGACATCACGCTGGCTCCACGTGGCGCGGTCCCGAGGCATGACCCGGCGCGCAAAACTGACTTCCCGGCCGGGCACTTCTGCTTGCCGGTCCCAACCCCTATCGTGTGATCACGCGCTACCGCGGTCGTCCTCTTCGGGACGGCACGCGGCAGGCGCGGCCCCTCGTCCGCCGGAGCGCAACGTGTCTTCCGCCCTGCCCAGTATCCCGCCGTCCTCCCCGCTATCGCCGCGCATCGGCAGCGTCGGGCGGCGGCTCGCGGCAAGCGCATGGGCGCAACACCGGCCCGATCGCGCGGCGACGCCGTTCGTCACGAGGCGCCCCGCGTACGCGATTCATCGCCGCGCCGCATTTGCAAATCCCCTTGCCGCAAAAGTCATTTGCCGCGAAGGGCATTCTGAAAAAAACGGGCGGCGCTTAGAGTGTGCGCCGCCTCGCGCGCGCGGGATGGCGAAAAACGGCGTTCGCACTCCGAGGGCGCCCGACACGCCGTGCGCCCTCGACCGCGTGTCCCCGGGTCCGGGCCGACGTCCTTACTACCGCCCCGCGAGCACCGGAGCCGACGGAAGTCGGCTGTCCGCGCGCCCTGTCTTCGCGCCCGACGAACGCCTGTCCGTCAGATTCGCCGGGCCTATCCAACCCTGAGTGTCGATCATGCCATTCGCGTTTGCCGTTCTCGTCGTTGCCGAACTCGTCGGCGAAGTGCTGCGCCGCCTGCTGCACCTG
The DNA here is from genome assembly GCF_002870125.1 of Burkholderia sp. WAC0059. Taxonomy (GTDB): domain Bacteria; phylum Pseudomonadota; class Gammaproteobacteria; order Burkholderiales; family Burkholderiaceae; genus Paraburkholderia. The sequence continues at coordinate 103,520 of NZ_PNEO01000015.1, read as the reverse complement.
CCGCTGCCCGGTCCCGTCATCGGGATGTTCCTGCTCGCGCTCCTGCTCGTGACGCGGGCCGGCCGCTGGATTCATGCCGCCGAGGGCGCCGAACCGCCGCCGCTCGCGAAGACGTCCAGCGCGCTGATCTCGAACATGGGGCTGCTCTTCGTGCCCGCCGGCGTCGGCATCATCGCGGAGCTGGGCGTGCTGCGCGAGGAATGGCTGCCGATCCTCGCGGGCCTGCTGGTCTCGACGGTGCTGGGCCTCATCGTCACGGGCGTCATCATGCACCGCGTGACGCGGTTGGCCGAACGCGCGGGCAAGACCGCCGGCGAAGCGGCCATCACGGAGCGACTGCAATGATCCTGCGTACGCTCTGGACCCCGCTCGCGCTCACGCCGCTGCTCTGGCTCGCCGTCACGCTGGTCGCCTTCGCGATCGGCCAGCGTATCCACCGCCTCTGCCGCAACTCGCCGGTGGCCAATCCCGTGCTGATCGCGATCGTCCTCATGGTCGTCGTGCTAAAGCTGACGAACACGCCCTACGCCACCTACTTCGCCGGCGCGCAGTTCATCAATTTCCTGCTCGGCCCGGCCACGGTGGCGCTCGCGGTTCCGCTCGCGCTGAACCTCTCGCACATCCGCCGCAGCCTCAACGGGCTCGGCATCGCGCTGCTGGCGGGCTCGATCACCTCGATGGTCAGCGGCATCGCCGTGGTCTGGCTGCTCGGCGGCGGACGCACCGTGGCGTTCTCGATGGCGCCGAAGGCCGTCACAACGCCGATCGCCATCGCGGTCTCGCAGGAAGTGGGCGGCGTGCCGGCGCTGACGGCCGCGCTCGCCATCGGCGGCGGCATCGTGGCCGCGGTGATCGGCCAGACCGTGCTGCGCTGGTTCCGCGTCGACGACTGGCGCGCGCACGGCCTCGCGGCGGGCGTCGCGGGCAGCGGCGTCGCCGCCGCCCAGATCGCGCCGCTAAGCGGCCTCGCCGCCGCCTTCGCGGCCATCGGCATCGGGCTCAACGGGCTCGTCACGGCGCTGATCGTACCGGCCATCGCGTTGCTGTGGCATGTGAAATGAGGAGGACGGAGCGCGGAACGAGCCCCGCCGCCCCAAGCCTCAAAGGCCTCAACGCGGTCCCGGTTCCTCGAGGAAGTTCTGCACGGCATTGAACAGTTGCAACCGGTTCTTCTCCATCAGGACCGTGTGCGTCCCCTCGCCGATCAGGTCGTACTGCTTCCACGGCGCGCCGGTCAGCAACGGAAACAGGGCCTGCGACATGTAAGGCGGCGTGTCCTGATCCCATTGCGCCTGAATCATCAGCGTCGGCGCGGCGATCCTGCCGGGATCGTAAGTCGCGTTGCCGGACATGTAGTAGCCGCGAATGTCCTCGGTCACGCCGTTGGGCGCGCGCAGAACCGGCGGATTCGCGGACGCGGCTTTCGGATCGGTCGCCCACGTCGCCTGCTGCCACCTGTCGAACCAGCCCGGCGGAATCAGGTCGGCCTGCTTGTCCTCGGGCACGCCCTTGTACCAGCGCGCCCTCGCCGACTCGATCGTCACCGTGCGGTACGCGCCGAGCTTCGCGGCATCGCCCGTCGGCGGCGTCTCGTGCGAGAGCCAGACCGGCGCGTAGAGCACGAGACGATTCACCTTCTCGGGGTAAGCCGCCGCGAATCCGCCGGCGATCGTCGTCCCCCACGACCATCCCATGACGTCGAGCTTCTTCAGGTGCCGGCGCGCCAGCACCCAGTCGACGACGGCCGCATAGTCCTGTACCGCCTGCGCCGTCGTTTCGACGGGCTGCCCCGCGTCGGCGGGACCGTCCATCGCGGCGGGACGCGTCGAACGTCCGTAGCCGGGCAGATCGAGCAAATAGACGTCGAAGCCGCGTCTCGCGATGTAATCCATCCACGACAGGCCGCCCAGTTCGAGATCGAACGACGTGCTCGCGGGATAGGTCGCGCCGTGGACGAACACCAGCGTATGAGCGGCGTCGAAATGCGTCTGGTTGGCCGGACGCTTGTTGCGAACGTAGATCTGGATGCCGGGTTGCGACGAGGCCACCATCGTCTCCTCGGTGACCAGTTTGACGGGCGTGGCGGCGTGAGCGGACGTCGGCCCGACGACGCAGGCAACAAACGCGGGAAGGGTTAATGACGCAAGCAATCGGGGGATGTTCATCGCATGTCTCCGTATGCCGTTTATCGGCGTTTTTTTAGATGGAGACACCACTCTAGCAAGAGCCGCAAGCCGGCGTCGGCATCCTGGCCCGATCCGCCGGCACCCGGGGCGGGTGCGGTGGTAACCTGTCCCTTCCGTCGCTCACTGCCCTGGAGGCCCCCGCATGTCCCGCCTCGAACCCGTCGCGCTCGAACACGCGAGCCGCCTCGTCAATCATGGCCCGACCGTGCTCGTGACGAGCGCGTCGGGCAGTCGCCGCGACGTGATGGCGGCGGCGTGGTCGATGCCCGTCGAATTCACGCCGCCGCGCATCGCCGTCGTCATCGACAAGCGCACCTTCACGCGCGAACTCATCGCCGAAAGCGGCGTGTTCGGCATCTGCATTCCGGGGGCGGAGCTGATCGACCTCACCTACACGGTCGGCACAACGAGCGGGCGCGATCTCGACAAGTTCGCACGGTACGGCATCGAAACCGTGCGCGGGCCGGCACTCGGCCTTCCGCTCATCGAGAACGGCTGCGCGGCGTGGCTGGAATGCCGGCTGATCAGCGAGCCCCACGCCGAGGACGCCTACGACACCTGCTTCGGCGAGGTGCTGTCGGCCGCCGCCGATCGGCGCGTGTTCGAGAACGGACACTGGAAGTTCGACGCGACGAATGCGCCGCTGCACACCCTTCACCATCTGGGCGCGGGGCACTTCGTGGTGGCGTCGAACACGCGGTCGGCAAAGCCGCTGTGATGCCGCCCGTCCGGCCTTCGGACCCGGAAGGCCGGACGCGGTGGTTTTCAGCAGGTCAAACCCGCGCCTGGCTGAATTCGCGGATGGACTCGCACAACGCCGCGACGGCCTCTTCCGTGACCGCGTTGTACAGCGAGGCGCGCAGACCGCCGATCGAGCGGTGCCCCTCGAGGCCCATCATGCCGCGCTCCTTCGTCTCGGCCAGGAACCCGGCGTCGAGCCTCGGATCGCCGAACGTGAACGCGACGTTCATCTTCGAGCGCCACGGCTTTTCCGCATGGATCTTCACCGCATCGCCGAGCTCGTCCAGCGTCTCGTAGAGGCGGCTCGCCTTGCGCTCGTTGATCTCCTGCATCTGCGCGAGTCCGCCGATGCAATACCGGAGCCAGCGCGAGACGAGCGTGAGGACGTAGATCGCGAAAACGGGCGGCGTGTTGTAGTTCGAGCCGTGCTCGACGTGGGTGCGAAAGTCGAGAATGGCCGGCAATCCGGCCGGGATGCGTTCGAGCAGGGCCCGGTTCACGATCGCGACGGTCACGCCGGACGGCCCGAGATTTTTCTGCGCGTGCGCGTAGATCATCGAATATCGGCCGGCCTGAATCGGCATCGACAGGAAGTCGGACGACATGTCCGCGATCAGCGGAGCCGGCGTCGACTGGTCCAGCACCGGGAACTGCAGTCCTTCCACGGTCTCGTTGGACACGTAGTGGAGATAGGCGGCCGACGGGTCGACGTCGAGGCCGTTCAGGTCCGGCAGCCGCCGATAGCCCGTGGCGGCGCCGTCCCACGCAATCCGGTGTCCGTGTATTTTCGCGGCCTCGGCCGTCGCCTTGGCGCTCCAGTAGCCCGACGTGACGTACTCGGGCGGCGCAAAACCCTTGCCGGTGAAATTCATCGGGATCATCGCGAACTGCAGGCTGCTGCCGCCCTGCAGGAAGGTGATCGCGTATTCGTCCGACAGCCCGAGCAACTGGCGCAGATTCTGCTCGGCCTCGTCGAGCAGGTCGCGAAACCAGGCGGAGCGATGGCTCATGCCGAGAACGGAAACGCCGGTTTCCGGCAGCGCCTCGATGGCCTGCCGCGCCTGTTCGAGCGCGATTTCGGGAAGCGCGCCGGGGCCGCCGGAAAAGTTCAACGTGTTCGGGTTCATGTCTTTTCGCCTATTGGGATGGATTCGCTGCTGGGCGCGCCGCGCGCTGGAGCATGTCGCAAAACGCACTGAATACGCGCTTCATCTGCGCAAGCTTGTACGGAAACGGGCCCGGGTCGTCCATGTCGTGAACGATCATGGCCGTGGCGACCTCGAAAATCAGCAGCCGGCCGTCGTTCGTCTCGGCGCAGTCGAAGCCGATGTAGTCGAGGCCCGTGAGATCCGCGATGCTTCGCAGCGCATCGCGATGGCGCACGGCGAATTTGGTGTCGAAGCTCGCCATGAAGCGCGCTTCCTCCTCGCGCCGCTCCGGATGCTCCAGCATCTCCGGATACGGGTAATGAACCATCCAGTGGCGCGAAATGCCCATGTGGCACACGTACGGCTTGCCGTCGATGAGCACGATCCGGTACTTGCGGAACAGGCCGTCCGCGCCGCTGTAGTCGATGAACGGCGCCACGTAGAATTCGGCGGCCTCCGCCTGATCCACGTACGCCTTCAGCGCTTCCCGGTCGGCCAGCCGCTCGAGGCCGCGGCCCGCGTGCGAGCCCACCGGCCGGACGATGAACGGAAAATCGCTGCCGACGGCGTCCGCGAGACTCCACTCGCCCGCCGCCGCGGCAAGCAGGCGCGCGCGCCCGACGCGCACCGTATGGGCCATGCAGATGCCGGGCACGTGTCCGAGGAGTGCCCAGGCCGCCTCCCGCGTCGTCTTCGCAATGCCCCGCGGATGGTTCAGCACGCGGCGCGACGTGCCTTCGAGGAGCCGGTCGATCCGCGCCAGCGCCTCGACGTTGGCGTCCAGCGCGCACGGCGTGACGAGCACGACGTCGTGGTCCGGCAAGGCGGTGGGTTCGGGCAGGCGGCCGTCGACGTAAAGCGCTTCCACCTGGAAATCGGACTGCTCGACGAGGCACTCGAACGGCGTGTTCGTCATGAGATCCCCGGGCGCCTTCAGCGCCAGCACCCGGACCGGAGGCGTCGAGGTCTGGGCGGCTTTCAGCCGATAGTGCCGGCAGGTGCGGATCGCCAGCTCCTGGACCGCGAGGGCCGAGGCCTTTTCGTACTTGAGTTCCAGCACGAGGGCGAGGTCGAGCAACACCTGGGGATTGCCATGCGTTTTGCTGTAATCGAGCAGTTGCTCGCCGACAGGCGTGAGATCGGAGCCGGCTGCGGCCTGCCGCAACAGCGTGGCCAGCCCGAGCGGCCGATAGGCGATCGGCTCCTGGCCGCGGGCGACGTCGGCGTGGGGTGTGTTCATCGATGATCCGTTGCTTCGGGTAATGCGCCGTGCTCGAAGAAGCCGGGGGAAAACGCCGACGCGACCGGGATGCTCGCGCGCGGCGTCGGGTCCGGCCCCGCGCCGCCGGCCACGGACCTGAGCGTGGCGGGCGAACGGTTTCGCGTCGGTTTTCGCATACAGATTCCTTACTTTTCCATTCCCCGCCGAAAGACAGCGCGAGCCATGCAAGAAACGCCGGCTCCGGCGGCAGGAGCGGCAAGATACCCAAAGGTAACCGCGAACCCCGGGGCGCAATTTCGCAAACAGAACGGGGAATTGGCACAAGATTGACCTTATCGGACCGGGCGTACGGCCGGCGGACGGCGCGGGGCGGCGGTCCCGTTTCCGCGCGCCGGGTCGGCGCCAGGCCAGTGCCGACCGGCCCGCCCGATTCCGGCCGATTTGCGCGAGTCGTGCCGGGTCGGCGCGTGAGGACGCGACCGTCTCGCCGTCGCGCGCGGTGAAACGACCCGGCCTCGCTAAAGTCCATTGCAACGATGACTTCGCCTGGCGGCGCCCGGCCTCTCCGAAATCCGCTCGCGCCGCACCGCCGGCCTACCGGCGTCCTTTCGATCGCCTCCCGCTCTTTCTCCCGTCGACCTCGACATTCGCATTGCCGAGCACGAGATCGGCGCATTGCTGAAATCCCCGGATCAAGCGCCCGCGCGGCGACGTCTTGTGCCAGAGCAGGCCGAAGCGTCGCGGCTCGGTCGGCCTCGGCAGCGCGAGCTTCGCCACCTCGAGCCGCTCCGTCAACGGCGAGACGATGTTCGGAACCAGCGACACGCCCAGCCCCCGGTCGACCATCATCGCAATGGCCATCAGCGAGTTCAGCTCGAACAGTTCGTGCGGAACGATGCGCTCGGCCCGCAGGTACCGGTCCGCCTGCTTCCCGCCGCCGAGCGAGCGGTCGTAGCGGATGAACGGTTCGCGACGCAGCAGTTCGTGCGGGTCCTCGCCCGCCAGCCGCGCCGGCGCGAGCACGACGATCGGCTCTTCCCGGAGCAGGTGCCAGTCGTACGCCTTGGACAACGCGAACGCGGGATGCAGGCAGACGGCCAGGTCCAGTTCCCCGCGCTGCAGACTCTCGTACAGCTCCATCGACGTGCCCGCGCGTATCAGCACCTTGGCCTGCGGAAAGGCGCGCGAGAATGCCGCCATCACGTCGGGCAGCAGACTGAGCAGGGCCGTCGTGATGGTGCCGATATGCAGCTCGCCCGCCACTTCTTCCTCAAGCGCGAATGCCTTCAGGTCGGTGAATTCGCGCACGAGGCTTCGCGCGCGGGCAATCACGCGATGCCCGGCTTCCGTCGGAATCACGGTGCGTCCGGCCCGGACGAGCAGGGAAACCCCCAATTCGCGCTCGAGCGCCTGCACCTGCTGCGCGATCGCCGCCGGAGTCACGCCGACGCGCCGCGCGGCCTCGGCCATCGAGCCGGTATCGACGACCAGCAGCAGATTGCCCAGGAATGCGATGTCCATAACGATAGATTTACTACTCTCTAAATATAGTTATAGATAGTTTATCTAAAACCTATCTCTGCGTAGACTGGTCATCGACAAATACGACACGGAAATGGAGACATGAGAAGCAAGCTGTTCGTGCCGGCATCGCGCCCGGAGCTGTTCGCCAAGGCGCTGGCCAGCGCCGCCGACGCCCTCTCGTTCGATCTCGAAGACGCCGTTGCGCCCGAGCGCAAGCCCGAGGCCCGTGCGGCGCTGCGCGACCTGCTGCGCGACGAGACCATCCGGAGTCGCGGGAAGGTGATCATCGTGCGCGTGAACGCGCTCGAAACGCCCTTTTTCGCGGACGACGTCGACGCCGTCGTGCAACCCGGACTCGACTTCATCAATCTCCCGAAGCCCGCAAGCGCGGATGACGTGCGCGCCGCCGCGACCGCCATAGAGAAGGCCGAGCGGGCAAACGGCGTAGCCGTACCCGTGAAGCTGCTGCTCAATATCGAGTCGCCGGGCGCCTTGCGGCATGCGGCGGAACTCGCCGCCGCGCATCCGCGCGTCGCCGGGCTGCAACTCGGGCTCGGCGATCTGTTCGAGCCGCTCGGCATCGCGCGTCGCGAGCCGGCGGCGGTCCAGCAGGCGATGTTCGCGCTGCGCATCGCGGCCGGCGAAGCCGGCGTCTTCGCCTACGACGCGGCGTTCGCCAACATCAAGGACGAAGCCGGCTTCCGGGCCGAAGCGCAGCTTGCCCACGCATTGGGCTTTCTCGGCAAGAGCTGCATCCATCCGAGCCAGGTCGCACTGGCCAACGACGTGTTCCGCCCTTCCGACGCGGACATCGCCCATGCGGTCCGCGTCGTCGAAGCGGCCCGCGACGCGGAGCGCAAGGGGCTCGGCGCTTATGTCGTCGACGGCAGGATGATCGATCCGCCCTTCGTCGAACGCGCCCGCGTGCTCGTGCGCGAGGCGACGCGCCTCGACCTGCTGACCGGCGAACAGCGCGCAGCGCTCGACGACACGGCCTCCGCAGGCTGAAACACGCGATCGGCACGCGCACATCGAATACAGCCGGAGACCATGATGGAATCTTCTTCCCCTTCGTCGCGGGCGGTCCGGCAGGGACCGCTCGCGGACCTGCGGGTGCTCGACCTGAGCGCCTATATCGCCGGACCTTACGGCTGCACGCTGCTGGCGGACCAGGGCGCCGAGGTCATCAAGATCGAACCGCCGTCGGGCGACAACCTGCGCAAATATCCTTCGACGCTCGAAGCCGAGAGCCGCGCGTTTCTCGGCGTGAATCGCGGCAAGCGCGGCCTCGCGCTGGACCTGAAGCAGCCCGAGGCGCTCGACGTCCTGATGCGGCTCGTCAAGACCGCCGACGTCCTCGTGCACAACTTCCGGCCGAGCGTACCGGCGCGGCTGGGCATCGCCTACGAGCAACTGCGCGAAGTGAATCCGCGGCTCATCTATTGCGCCGTGACGGGATACGGCGAAACCGGGCCGTACCGGGACAAGGCCGGCTACGACCAGGTTCTCCAGACCATGACCGGCATGTGCAAGACGCAGGGGCCGCCGGACGGCCCGCCCGAAATTCTCTACGGCTCGGTGGTCGACTACTATGCGGCCGCGCTGGTCGCGGCGGGCGTGTCGTCGGCCCTGTTCGAGCGCGAGCGCAGCGGCGTCGGACAGTACGTCGGCGTGTCGCTGCTGCGCAGCGCGCTGACGATGCAGTCGGCCCGCATGATCTGGGCCGACGGCGAGCCGAGAGAGATCGGGCGCGACATGCGTTCGGGCGGCATCACCGGCATCCATCCGACCCGCGAAGGCTATCTGTACATTTCCGCGAACACGCCGCATTTCTGGCAGGCGCTATGCGAGAAAACCGGCCTGCACGCGCTCGCGAACGACGACCGCTACGACAGCGTGCGCAAGCGCGCCGCGCGCCGCGACGAGATCGTGCCGCAATTGCACGCTGCATTGCAGGCGCGCACGGCGCTCGAATGGGAGGCGCTGTTCGGCGATGCCGTGCCCTGCGCGGCCGCGCGCGGCATCGAAGACATGTTCGACGATCCGCAGGTACAGGCCGAGGGCATGGTGTCGGATTTCGAGTACCCGGGCGTCGGCCGGTATCGCGGCTTCCGGCATCCGGTCCGGTTCGGCTCGACGCCGCTGCCGGATCCGTCCGCGGCACCGACGTTCGGCGAGCACTCCGACGCGGTGCTGCGCGAGGCCGGATGGTCCGACGAGGAAATCAGACATCTTCGCGAGAAGCGGGCCGTGCTGTAGCGGCCGGCGCCAGCGCGGAAGGAGACACGCATGGGCACGCAACGACACGCAGGAGACGCTGTCCCGGCCGGGGCATGCGACTCGCACATCCATATTTTTAGCCGGGATTTCATGCCGCGCGACGGTTTCGTGGAAGACGCGGACGTCGCCGCGTACCGCCGCGTGCAGGCAAGTATCGGCACGCAGCGCGCGGTCGTCGTCACGCCCCGCGTCCACGGCACGGACAACGCGGTGACGCTCGATGCCATTCGCCGGTTCGGCATCGCGAACGCGCGCGGCATCGCCGTCGTGCGCCCCGACGTCACCGATGCCGAACTCGCGACGCTGCACGAGGGCGGCATTCGCGGCATCCGCTTCACGCTCTATACGCCGAAGAACGCCGTCGTCGGCTTCGACATGGTCGAACCGCTTGCGCGGCGCGTGGCCGAACTCGGCTGGCACGTCCAGTTGCACTGGACCGCCGCGCAGATCGTCGAGCATGCGGCCCTGCTCGAACGCCTGCCGTCGACCATCGTCTTCGATCACCGCGCGCGCCTTCCGCTCCCCGACGGCGCGACGCACGCGGCGTTCGCGACGGTGCGCCGGCTCGCCGAAAGCGGGCGCGCATGGATCAAGCTGTCGGGCCCGTACCTCGATTCGGCGCAGGGGCCCGGCGCGCGCTATGCCGACGTTGCGCCGACCGCCCGCGCCTGGGTTGCGGCGGTGCCCGACCGGCTGGTGTGGGGCAGCGACTGGCCGCACGTGACCGAGACGCACAAGCCCGAGGACCCGATGCTGATGGATCTGCTCGACGAATGGACGCAGGACGCGGCCGTGCGCCGTCGCATCCTGGTCGAAAACGCGGCAAGGCTGTACGGATTCGACGGCTAGGCCGGAAACGCCATCGCACCGGCTCGACGCAGGGCCCCGACGCGCACAGGACGCGTGGAAAAACTCAATCGGAGACAGGTCATGAAATCCACGGTCGCGTCCGCTTCCGGGCGCCGGACACGTTTCACGGAGGCGACAATCAGCCTCTTCGAGCGGACCATTCCCGACCCGTTCGTTCTGGCGATACTGATTACGGCGGTCGTCGCGGCGCTGTCGGCGATGTTCGCGCCGCACGCCACGCTCGGCGGACTGGTCGGCGGCTGGTACAAGGGCTTCTTCGACATTCTCACGTTCGCCGTCCAGATCACGCTCGTGCTCGTGACGGGCCATGCGTTCGCGCACGCGCCCGTCGTGCAGCGCGCGTTCAAGGCGCTGGTGTCGATCGCCCGCACGCCGGTGCAGGCCGCCACGCTGACGTTCGTGCTGGTCGCCGTGGCCTCGTTCTGCAACTGGGGGCTGGGGCTCGTCGTCAGCGCGCTGCTCGCGCGCGAGGTCGCGAAGCACATGCGCGTCGATTTCGCGTGGATCGTCGCCGCCGGCTTCTCGGGATGGGTCGTGTGGGCGGGCGGCATCTCCGGTTCGATCGCGCTCGCCCAGGCAACGCCCGGCAGCGCCATGAACGTGGTGCAGAAGATCACGGGCCAGGTGCTGCCGCTCAGCGCGACCGTGTTCACCCGTTTCAACCTGGTGCCGACGCTCGCGATGCTGCTCGTCATGCCGTTCGTCCTCGCCTGGCTCAAGCCGCGCGACGAGGATGCCGTCGTCCTCGACACGCAGAAGCACCCCGATGCGCCGCCCCGCGACAAGCCGACGGGCAAGCCGGGCTTCGCGCGCTGGATCGAGCATTCGTGGCTGGGCACGGCCTTCATCGGCGCCGCCGGCGTTGCGTTCCTGATCCTCGCGAAGCGGCAGCACGTCGAATTTTCGGGCGTCGATGCCGTGATCTTCGTGATGTTCGTCGCGGGCCTCGTCCTGCACGGCTACCCGCTCGCCTATGCCGACGCCGTGAAGAACGCCTCGAGACAAACGGGCTCGATGCTGCTGCAGTATCCGCTGTACGGCGGGATCATGGGCATGATGGACGCCGTGGGCCTGCCCCGCGTCATCGCCCACTTCTTCATCGCCATTTCCAATGCGCACACGCTGCCGTTCTGGAGTTACGTCTGCTCGCTCGTCGTGACGTTCTTCATTCCGAGCGGCGGCGGCCACTGGGCCGTGCAGGGCCCGTTCGTCGTGCCCGCGGCGGTCGCGCTGCAGGCCTCGGTGCCGGCCACGACGATGGCCGTCGCGATGGGCGAGCAGGTGTCGAACATGATGCAGCCGTTCTGGGCCGCGCCCGTCGTCGCGATGGCGGGCATCGGCGTGCAGCGCGTGCTCGGCTTCACCATGACAACTTTCGTCGTGGGCGCGCTCGTCTACGGCGCGGCCTTGCTGTTTCTCGTCTGAAGACCCGGTCAGTCAAAAGTCAGCCCAAAGTCAGTCAAAACAATGAACAGAGACAATCCCCTGAATTCGCCGGCGCAAGCCGCATTGCACACGCGGCCGGACCCGGCCGCGCAGACGTCCCGCGCGCTCCGCGAGCGCTGGTGGCGCATCTTCGACATACGCATCGGCGCGCTGCCGCTGCCGGTCTACGTGCTGCTGGTGGGGGTGCTCGCCGCGATGGCGGCACGAGGCAAGCTCGCGGCGGACCTTCCGACGGGCATCGCGCTCGTCGCCGTGGGCGGCTTTACCTGCGCCGAACTCGCCCGGCGCATTCCGTGGATTCGCCACATCGGCGCGACCTCGATATTCGCCGCCTTCCTGCCGTCGATGCTGATCTACTACGGGTGGATGCCCGCGCCCATCGTCAAGGCGGTGACGCTTTACACGAACACGTCGAATTTCCTTTACCTGTTCATCGCCGCCATCATCGTCGGCAGCGTGCTCAGCATGGACCGCCAGACGCTGGTCAAGGGATTCGTGCGCATCTTCATTCCGCTCGCGAGCGGTTCCGTCGCGGCGGCGATCGTCGGGACGACGGTCGGCATGGCGCTGGGGCTCGACGCCCGGCACGCGCTCTTCATGGTCGTCGTGCCGATCATGGCCGGCGGCGTCGGAGAAGGCGCGCTGCCGTTGTCGGCGGGCTACGCGCAGATTCTCGGCGCCGCGCAGGGGCCGATCTTCGCGCAACTGCTCTCCGCGGTGATGCTCGGGAACATCGCGGCCATCTGCTGCGCCGGCCTGCTGAGCTATCTGGGAACGCGTCGTCCTGCGTGGACGGGCCACGGCCGCCTGACGCGAACCGCGGACAACGACGAGGCCGTCGTGGCCGGAGAGGCTCCGTCGCCCGAACCGGACGTCGGCTCGGTCGCGGCCGCCGGCGCTACGGCGATCGCGCTCTATCTGCTGGGCGTGCTGAGCCAGCAGCTATTCGGCTGGCCCGCGCCCGTCGTGATGCTCGTGCTGGTCGTCGCCGCGCAGTTGTTCCACCTCGTGTCGCCGCGCGTGCGAGGCGGCGCGCGCTTCATGTACGGCTTTTTCTCGACGGCCGTGACCTATCCGCTGATGTTCGCCATCAGCGTGGCGATGACCCCGTGGGGCCAAATCGTGGCGGCCTTCCATTGGGTCAACATCGTCACCGTCGTCTCGACCGTGCTGGCCATGACCGCCACGGGCTTCTTCGTGGGCCGGCTCGTGGGGATGTACCCGGTCGAAACCGCCATCGTCAACGCGACCCACAGCGGGCTCGGCGGAACCGGCGACGTGGCCATCCTGACCGCGGCGAACCGCATGGAATTGATGCCCTTCGCGCAGATCGCCACGCGCATCGGCGGGGCCTGCACCGTGCTGGTGGCGCTGACGGTGCTGGCGTACTGGAAGTAACGTCCGGCGCGGGCCCGGCATGCCGGGCAGGGCCCACGAACCCCACTCCGCTCGCCGCCGAATGAAGCAGGTAAAAGGATCGCCCGAGCCGCCGCATGGCGCCCGCGCGTTCAAACCTCCTTCAAACTCGGCGCCGGCGCCTCCTTGATCCTCGCCGCCCCATCGAGTTTCTTTCTGAACTGGTTCATGTCGAGCACGTGCTCCCAGCGCGCGACGACCACCGCCGCCACGCCGTTACCCACGGCGTTGACCACCGCGCCGCCCACCGAGACGAACTGGTAGATGCCGAGAATCGTCGCGACGCCGGCAACCGGTATGTAGTTCGTGCTCGCCAGCGTGGCCGTCAGGACCACGAGCGAGCCGCCCGTCACGGCCGCCGTCCCCTTCGAGGTCAGCAGCAATACGGCCAGCAACGCCAGTTGTCCGCCCAGCGACAGGTGCGTGTTCGTGGCCTGCGCGACGAAGATGGCGAGGACGGTCAGGTTGAGGCAGGTGCCGTCCTGGTTGAAGGTATAGCCCGTCGGCACCACGAGCCCGACCACGCTCTCGGGAACACCGAGCTTTTCGAGCTTGGCCATCAGCCCCGGCAGGGCCGCCTCCGACGACGACGTGCCGACGATGACCAGGATTTCGTCCTTGAGGAAGCGGACGAGCTTGAAGAGGTTGAAGCCGGCAAGCCACGCCACGCCGCCGAGGCAGACGACCAGGAAAAAGATCGCGATGATGTAATAAACGGCGACGAGCCAGGCGAGCGAGCCCAGCGAGGCCGCGCCGTACCGGCCCACCGTGAAGGCCATGGCGCCGAAGGCGCCGATGGGCGCGACTTTCATCACGTAGTTGATGGCGCCGAAAAAGCACTGCGCGGCCAGATCGATGACGTGCAGCAGCGGCTTGCCCTTCTCGCCGAGCGCGTGAAGCGCGAACGCGAAAAGCAGCGCGAGAAAGAGGACCTGCAGGACCTGCCCCTCGGCGAACGCGCCCACGAACGTATCCGGGATGATGTGCAGAAAGTAGTCGGCCGCGCCGCCGGCGTGACTGACGCTGCCCGAGATCGACTTCAACGACGCCGTATCGATGGTCGAAACGTCGACGTTCATGCCGACGCCGGGCCGGAAAACGGCCATCCCGACCATGCCGAGGACGAGCGCTATCGTCGTGAGAACCTCGAAGTAGACGAGCGCCTTGACGCCCACGCGGCCGACCTGGCGGATGCTGCCGATGCTCGCGATGCCGTGCACGACAAGGCAGAAGACGATCGGCGCGATCAGCATCTTGACGAGCTTGATGAAGCCGAAGCCGAGCGGCCGCATGGCCTCGCCCCATGCCGGCTGCAGATGCCCGAGCAACGCGCCGATCAAGATCGCCGCAAATAGCTGGAAACCCAGACTGCGGTAAAGCGGACGCCGTTTTCTCGCGGCGACGACATCCATGGACGAGCGTGTTCCCGTCTCCATATCTCCTCCCATCTCTCTATTAGTCATTCGGTCTTGTGTGATCGCGCCGGCGTCGCGCGGCTATTGCGCCGTCGCGACCCGCGGCTCGCCCGCGCGTCTCACGCGTCGGCCAGCGCCGGCAGCGTGCCGTCGCGCGGAAGCGGAATATCGACGCCCAGGTTCTCGCTGGCCTTCACGAGTTCGTTCACGACTTCGGCGGGCAGAGCGATGCCCTGCGCCATCTGGCGGCGGTAATTTCTTGCCTCGATCTCGCCGGGAACGAATATCTCGTCGACGCCCGCGGCCTTTTTCGCCTGCTTGATGTAATCGATCTGCACGTCCATGTCCGATTTGAACCGGGTCGCGTCGATCAGGTAATCGAGGCGGATGGCAAAGAACGAGTGGCCGATGTTCAACGGCTCGAAGTCCTCGTACACGTCCTTGAGCGTCGGGCCGATGGCGGCGCCGGCCACCATCGACGAGATCATGCCGATGACGATGGACAGGGCCGAGCCCTTGTAGTCGCCCATGGTCCTCAGGAAGCCGAGCGTGGCGGCGGCCGGGTCGGTCGTCGGCGTGCCGGTCGAATCGAGCGCCCATTCCTGCGGAATCTTCGAATGGGTCTTCGCCGCCATCACGATCTTGCCCTTCGCGACGACGCTCTGGGCCATGTCGAGCACGACCGCGTCGCGCTTCAGCGCGGGCAATGCCACGCTGAACGGATTGTTGCCGATCCGCCGTTGCGCGCCGCCGTACGGCGCCATGAGGTTGCCGCCGCCGATCGACGTGCACAGGCCGATCATGTCCTTTTGCAGCGCCATCATCGAGTAATACGCGAGCGCGCCGTTGTGATTGCTGTTGCGGGCGGTGACGAACGAAATGCCGTGGCTGTCGGCCAGTTCGATCGCCTTGTCCATCGCGTAGCGCGAGACGACCTGCCCGGAGCCGTTGTGACCGTCCACGAGCGCCAGCGCGCCTTTCCCGGTCACGATCGACGGTTGCGCGACCGGGTCGACGCTGTGCTTTTCGATCCGCTTCAGGTAGAGCGGCACCCGAAGGCAGCCGTGCGAATAGACGCCCCGCGCGTCGGCGACGACGAGCGTATCGGCGATCAGTGCCGCGTCGCCGCGCGCGACGCCCGCCGCCTGAAAGATGTCGCCCACCCAGTTGCGCAGCACGTCGGCGCCGACGACGACCGTGTCGTTGAAAAAATAGTGTTTCAAGAGTCCTCTCCAGTTTCTCCGCGGCCGCTTTTTCCCGGGCCGCTGGCCTCCTTTATCGCAAGGGCTATGCCAGCACGCGGACGCCCGTGCGGCCGCGCTCCCGCAGGCATCCGTTGCATCGAGGCGGCGGCAGACGTTGCACATCGTTGTATGATGTTGCAAATCGTTGCGACGCCGGACTCGGTGCACGAGCCACGCGACGTCGCACGGACACAATAAACAGAAACTCCGTTGCCCTGACCATCCGTCGCCGGACGAAACACGGGCACCGGAATCCGGAGACAAGGCATGAAAGGCACGATAGGGTTCATCGTCCCGACCGACGAGATGCGATCGTTCGTGCGGCAAACGCTCGTCGATCACGAAGACGTCACGGTCCGCGTGGGCATCATCACGGACGCGCATCGCCTGGCCCAGGAACTGGTCGCCGACGGCGCCCAGGTCATCATCGCCCGGGCGGAAACCGCGCGGGCCCTCAAGGATCTTCGCCAGCTCGTGCCGGTCGTCGAAGTGCCGATCACGCTCTCGGACCTCGTGCAGGCCGTCACCGCGGTCAAGCCGTACGGCGCGAAAATCGCCGTCGTGTGCTTTCCCGACATGGCCTACGACCTCGACTGGCTCGGACAGATACTGGACGTCTCGTTCCGGAAATACCTCATCACGACGGTGGCCGACGTGGAAAGCGCCATGGATTCGGCCCGCCTCGCCGGCTGCGACAGCGTCATAGGCGGCGGCGTGACGGTCCGCTGCGCGACGGCCCGGCATTTCCGGGCAAGCGTCATTCCGATGGGCAAGGATGCCGTTCTGCTCGCCGCCCGGCAGGCGCTCCAGATCAAGACCGCGATCGACGCCGCGACGGAGCGAAATACCGTCATCACGACGCTGCTCGAACAGGCCTATGAGGGAATCCTGACCATCGACGCCGCCGGCATCGTGCAGACGTTCAATCCCACCGCCGAAAAACTGACGAAAATTCCGCGTTCGCGTGCGCTGGGCGCGAGAATAGCCGACCTCTGGCCCGAACTCGAACTCGAGGCAGCCCTGACGAACGGCCCGCAACGCGTGGATCAGCTCGTCGTGCTGCCGGACGCGCAACTGGTCTGCAACAAGGCGCCGATCGTGGTCGACCGGCGCGTGCTCGGGGCCGTCGCGACGTTCCAGGAGGCGCGCCGCATCGAAAAGATGGAAGCCGCGATCCGGCAGAAGGTGCACGCGCGCGGGCATGTGGCGAAGTTCCGCTTCGCGGACATCGTCGGCCAAAGCCCGGCGATTCGCGAGGCGATCGGAACCGCGAAGGATTACGCCGACTCGCGGTTCAGCGTGCTGATCCAGGGAGAAACCGGCACCGGCAAGGAAGTGTTCGCGCAAAGCATCCACAATCACGCGTCCCGTTCGGACGGCCCGTTCGTGGCCATCAATTGCGCGGCGCTGCCCGGGCAGATTCTCGAAAGCGAGCTGTTCGGATACGTAGGCGGCGCGTTCACGGGCGCCAGCCGCGAAGGCAAGCCCGGGCTTTTCGAGGTCGCCCACAACGGCACGGTGTTCCTCGACGAAATCGGCGAGATGGACTACGCGAACCAGGGCCGGCTGCTGCGCTTCCTGCAGGAACGCACCGTCAGACGGCTCGGCAGCGACAGGAACATTCCCGTGGACGTCCGGATCATCGCGGCCACGAACAAGGATCTGCAAGCGCTCGTCGAACAGAAAGCGTTCCGCGAAGACCTGTTTTTCCGGCTGAACGTCCTGTCGTTGACGCTGCCGCCGCTGCGCGACCGAGCCGACGACATCGAGCGCTTCGTCGAACAGTTCCTGCTTCGATACTCAGCCGAAAACGGCAAGTCGGTCGTCTTCGAGCGCAAGGCGTTGTCCCGGCTGAAGGACGCTCCGTGGCGAGGCAACGTCCGCGAACTCGAGCACTTCGTCGCGCGCATCGTCATCACGGCGAAGACGCAGCGCATCGGCGTCGGACAGGTGGCGGCCGCGCTCGCCCCCGGGCGCCCCGACCTCGCCGCCCAGGAACGGATCAACGCCGTCAGGCGCGCCCTCGCCGAAGCGCGGGGCAAGCATGCCGAGGCGGCCGCCATCCTGGGCGTCGACCGGTCGACGCTCTGGCGCTGGCTGAAAAGACATCCGGTTGTCTGAGCTGACGGTCGTCCGACGCCGATTGCCGCCGACCGCCGGAGCGCAGCGCCCGCTGCCCGCGCCGCCCGCCCGTCGATGAACGGAATGGTCTGCGCTCGCTGCCGCCGTCGCTACGCGCGTGTGCCCGATGCTCGCGGCGAACTCGCGGTTTCGTCGTCCGCTTCCCGACGCCGGACGGCCTGGCAGGGGCGCGGGCGCGGCGGAGCGTCGGCGACCCGTTATTTATTCACGAGCTCGCGCGGAAAGCAGAGCGTCAGCGCCGCGCCGACGACGAGAACGCCGGCCAGCACGAACATGCCGCTGTCGGTGCTCGACGTGAGGTCGGTCAGCCAGCCGACGAGATAGGGGCTGATGAATCCCGCGATGTTGCCGACGGCGTTGATCAGCGCGATGCCCGCGGCGGCCGCGACGCCGCCCAGAAACGCCGTCGGCAAGCTCCAGAAGAGCGGCTGCGCGGCGATGATGCCGAGCGTCGCGACGGACAGCGCGGCCAGCGCAATCGGTATATCGCGGCCGAACAGCGTGCTCACGACGAGACCGCCGGCCCCGAGCAATAGCGGAATCGCGACGTGCCAGCGCCGCTCGCGCCGACGGTCCGCGCTGTACGCGAACAGCACCATGCCGACGATCGTCACCGCGTAAGGAATCACGCTCAGCAGCCCGATGTCGAGCGGACTGCGAATACCGGCCTCCCTGATGAGGGTCGGCAGCCAGAAGCTGATGCCGTACAGGCCCATCACGAGCGTCAGATACACGGCCGCTGCCAGCCATACGAGCGCGTTCGCGAACATGCTGCCGAGCGACGCCGTTGCCGCGGGCGGCGCATCGGCGTCGAGCTCGGCCTGCAGCAGCGCCTTCTCGTCGCCGCTGAGCCACGGCGCGTCCTGGATGCCGTCGCGCAGGAAAAGAATCACGATCACGCCGAGCACGATGGACGGCAGCCCTTCGAGCAGGAACATCCACTGCCATCCCGCGAGCCCGTGAACGCCCGCGAGATTCTGCAGGATCCAGCCGGACAGCGGCCCGCCGATGATCCCGGAAACCGGGATGCCGGCCATGAAAATCGTCGTCATCCTGCCGCGGCGAACGGACGGATACCAGTACGTCAGGTAGAGGATGACGCCGGGAAAGAAGCCGGCCTCCGCGACGCCGAGCAGAAATCGCAGCGCGTAGAACGTCGGCTCGGTGTGCACGAGAACCATGCCCGCGGAAATGAAGCCCCAGACGACGAGAATGCAGCCGATCCACAGGCGCGCGCCCAGGCGGTACAGGATGATGTTGCTCGGCATCTGGAAGAGCGCGTAGCCGACAAAGAACACGCCCGCGCCGAAACCGTAGGCGGTCTCGCTGAACCGCAGGTCGCCGAGCATCTGCAGCTTCGCGAAGCCGACGTTGACGCGGTCGAAATACGCGCTGAAATAGCACAGCAACAGCAGCGGCAGGATGCGCCAGGTGACCTTCGAGTAGGTCTCCCGCGCGCCGGGCGGCGCCGGCAAGGCGGAAACGCTCCGCAGGTTGGCATCGTAATTCATCGTGCTCCTCCAGTTCCTTGCGCGTCGCCGCGAAAGCGGATGTCGTATTGGTATGAATGTCGGGCAGACCGCGCCGCCGGATCGCGGCACATTCCGCGGTCCGTGAATGCGCCGCGATCCGGCGTGCCGGCCGTGGGGTCGCCGGACCGGCAGTCGCCCAGATTCGCCCGCGAGCGCCGGCGACAACCGGCGTGCGGGACGACGCAGCGCGCGCCGGCTTCCGCCCCCCGGGCGGGCTCTTCAGCGCCCTAGCGGCCCAGCGCGCGGCGCACGGCCTCGGTCACGGCCGTACAGGACGCGTTGCCGCCCAGATCGCGAGGCACCACTTCGCGTTCGGCCAGCACGCGGCTGACCGCCGCGTCGATACGGCCGCCCGCCTCGCGCAACGACGCGTCGTCGTGCCGCTCGCCGAGCCAGTCGAGCATCAGGGCCGCGGAGAGAATGGTCGCGAGCGGGCTCGCCGCGTTTTGTCCCGCGATGTCCGGCGCCGAACCGTGCGCCCCCTGGAAGAGACCGTGCGTATCGCCGAGCTCCGCCGAAGGCGACAGCCCCATCCCGCCGATCGTCGCGGCGCCGAGGTCCGAGATGACGTCGCCGAACATGTTCTCGGCGACGATCACGTCGTAGAAATCGGGACGCTTCACGAGATGAACCGTCATCGCGTCGGCATAGGAGAAGTCGAGCTCGACGTCCGGAAAAGCGCTCGCCGTCTCCGTGCAGACCGCGCGAAAGAACGCATAGCTGCGCAGGATGTTCGCCTTGTCGCAAACGGTCAGGCGGCGTTTACCGTCGCGCGGTGCGCCGTTGCGCCGGCGCGAGAGCTCGAGCGCGAACTTCGCGACGCGCGCGGTCCCTTCTCGCGTGATGACGATCGTGTCCGTCGCGACGCTGTCGCGCAACACGATGCCGCCACCGCGACTCGCGTACAGCCCCTCGGTGTTCTCGCGCACGATCACGTAGTCGATTTCGCCGCCCTTGCGTCCGGCAAGCGGCGAGACGACGCCCGGATGCAGCTTCACGGGCCGCATGTTCGCGAACAGGTCCAGCCGGAAGCGCAGCCGCAGATGCAGATCGTTGCCGACTTCGGTGCCGTCCGGATAGGTGACGCCGGGCAGGCCCGCCGCGCCATGCAGCATCGCGTCCGCGCGCCGGCACGCGTCGAACGTGTCTTCGGGCAGCACTTCGCCGGACTTCTGATAATGCGCGGCGCCGCCGTCGAGCGCGATCAGGTTCAGACGGCTGTCGCCGCACGCCTCCTTCAGCACGGCGACCGCCGCCTGGCAGACTTCGGGACCGATGCCATCCCCGTCGATCACTGCAATGTCGTATTTTTTACTCATTGATCCGTGCCTCCTCCGATGAAATCCGTCCGTCGCCTGGGCACCGGGCTCATACCACGACAGCGCCCCGTGCCCGAACGCGGACTACCCGCTACCAGTTGGTCGAGATGTACTTCGCCTCCGAAAATTCGAGCACGCCGTGATGGCCGCCCTCGCGCCCGAGACCGCTTTGCTTGACGCCGCCGAACGGCGCGGCCGGATCGGACACGATGCCCCGATTCAGCGCGACCATGCCCGCCTCGATGCGCTCGGACACGCGCAGCCCGCGCGCGAGGTCGCGCGTGTAGACATAGGCGACCAGCCCGTACTCGGTGGCATTCGCGAGCGAGATCGCGCCCGCTTCGTCGTCGAACGCGACAATCGGCGCGACCGGGCCGAAGATTTCCTCGTTGAGCAGATCGGCGTTCGCGGGGACGTTCGCGAGCACGGTCGGCAAATAGAAATGCCCCGGTCGCGCGGGCGTGCTGCCGCCGGCGAGCAGTTCCGCCCCCTTGGCGCGCGCGTCGTCGACGAGCGCCGCGACCTTCTGCACGGCCGCGCGATTGACGAGCGGGCCGCATTGCGTGTGCGGCTTCGCTCCGTCGTCGACGACGAGTTCGCGCATCCTGTCCGCGAGCCGCCGGCTGAACGCCGGCAGAATGCCGCGCTGCACGTAGAAACGGTTCGCGGCCGTGCAGGCCTCGCCGCCGTTGCGCATCTTGGCGAGCATCGCGCCTTCCACGGCCGCGTCGAGGTCGGCATCGTCGAACACGACGAAAGGCGCATTGCCGCCCAGCTCCATCGAACAGTTCACGATGGCGTCGGCGGCCTTGCGCAGCAGGACGCGCCCGACTTCCGTCGAGCCCGTGAACGAGAGCTTGCGCACGCGCGGGTCGTCGAGCATCGCGTTCACGAGCTTGCCCGACGTCGAGGTGGTCAGCACGTTGACGACGCCGCCCGGCACGCCCGCCTCGGCCAGCAGCTTCGCCACGGCATAGGCGGTAAGCGGCGTTTCGGTGGCCGGCTTCAGAATGCACGTGCAGCCGGCCGCGAGCGCCGGCGCGATCTTGCGCGTCGCCATCGCCGCCGGAAAATTCCAGGGCGTGACGAGCACCGAAACGCCGATCGGCTGGTACTGCACGATCGTGCGCGCCGCGCCGTTCGGCGCGATGCTGATCTCGCCGTTCAGACGCACCGCCTCCTCGGCGAACCAGCGGAAGAACTCGGCCGCATACGCGACTTCGCCGCGCGCGTCGGCAAGCGCCTTGCCGTTTTCGAGCGAGATGAGTTCGGCCAGGAAATCGGCGTGACGCGTCATCAGCTCGAACGTGCGCAGCAGAATCTCGCTTCGTCTGCGGGGCGGCGTCGCGGCCCACGCGGGCGCGGCGGCGCTCGCCGCATCGACGGCGGCCCGCGCATCCTCCAGCGACGCGTCCGCGACGCTCGCGATGACCGTTTCCGTCGACGGGTCGGCCACGTCGATGCGCGTGCGCGTCGACGAGGGCCGCCATTGGCCGCCGATGAAGAGATCGGTCTGCAGTTCGTTCGTGTTGATAGTCATGATTTCCTCACATCCGGTTACGCTGCGCTGAACGACAGGCTGCCGCGATACGCGCCGTCGACGATCTCGCGAATGGCCGCCACGCTCAGCTTGCGGGGGTTGTTGTTGACGAGCCGCGACGCCAGCATCGACTGCTCCGCGACCCAGTCGAGCCGGTCGGCGGCCAGCCCGAGATCGGCCAGCGTGCGCGGAATGCCGATGGCCGCGCACAGGCCGCGAATCCGCTCGATCGCGCCGGCCGCGGCCGCCTCGGGCGTGGTCGCGTCGATACCGATCGCCTGCGCGATCTGCGCGAGTTCGTCGCCGCACGCGCTCGCGTTGTAGGCCATCACGTAGGGCAGCAGCGTCGCCACGCCGAGCCCGTGCGCGGTGTGCGTCAGCGCGCCGACCGGGTACTGGATCGCATGCGCAGCCGCCGTGCCTGCTACGCCGAACGCCAGGCCCGCCGACACCGCGCCGTACATCAGCATGCTGCGCGCGTGCAGGTCCGCGCCGTTTTCGACCGCGCGCGGCAGGTGCCCGACGATCGCGCGGATCGCCGCGAGCGCGTGCTGGTCGCTGAACAGATTCTTGCCGACGAATACGCGCTGCTGCGCGAGCTCGGGCGTCGCCGGATGGCGGACAGCGGTGAACGCCTCGACCGCGTGCGTCAGTGCGTCGGCGCCGGACAGCGCGGTGAGCCCGGGCGGGCACGTGAGCGTCAGCTCGGCATCGCAGATGGCGGTGTGGGGAATCAGGTAGGGGCTCGAAATCCCGACCTTCAGGTCGCGTGCCTGGTCGGCAAGCACGGCGACCGGCGTCACTTCCGATCCGGTGCCGGCCGTCGTCGTGACGGCGACGACGGGCGTGACCGGCCCGGGCACCTTGAACTCGCCGTAATAGCGGTCGAGCGGGCCGCCGTGCGCGAGCAGCAGCGCCGTCAGCTTCGCGAGGTCCATGCAACTGCCGCCGCCGATGCCGATCACGAGATCGGGCCTGAAGTCGCCGCAGAACGCGACGCATGCGTGAACGTTGTCGGCGGGCAATTCCGCCTGCGTCCCGTCGAACACCTTCGCGGTCACACCGCTCGCGCGCAGATGCCCTAGCGCGTCGTTCATGTCCCGCGATGCCGCGAAGCGCGGGTCGGTGCAGACGAGCGCCCGCGAACCGATGGCCGCCGCCACCTGCCCGAGCGCGTGGCGCTGACCGTTGCCGAACAGCACGGCGCGCGGCGCGCGCAGGATGCCGAAGAAGTCGCTCATGTCAAATCCCTTCCTGATCGTGAGATAGCCCGGCGAGCGAGCGAATCCGGTCCCACACCTGGGCGGCAATCAACATGCCTTCGTCGATGCTGCGCGCGCGGCAGCGCAGCGCCCGGTCGCCGGGCACCGCGACCGGAACGTCGGGGTCGGCGCTCGCGCACGAGCGGATCGCGTCGAGATAGGCGGAGATTGCGTCGCCGACACCGCCCGGCGCGGGCTCCATCACGATGAACACGTCGCCCTTGTTGCAGGCCAGCGTGGAATCGAGCGTGCCCTGAACCTGCGTGCCGAGCGCCGATGCCGTGAGGCTCGCGATCATCACTTCGAACGCAAGCCCGAGCGCATAGCCCTTCGCGCCGCCGAACGGCGCGATCGCGCCGTGTTTCGCGCGCGCGGCGTCGGTCGTCGGGTCGCCGAGCTCATCGAGCGCCCAGCCCGGCGGCAGCGGACGCTGCCGGTGCGCGTGATCGTGAATCTGGCCCATCGACACGAGGCTCGTTGCCATATCGAGTACGAAGGGCACAGGCG
The DNA here is from genome assembly GCF_002870125.1 of Burkholderia sp. WAC0059. GTDB lineage: Bacteria > Pseudomonadota > Gammaproteobacteria > Burkholderiales > Burkholderiaceae > Paraburkholderia. Next base: position 79,726 of record NZ_PNEO01000015.1, on the reverse strand, counting down.
ATGCCGGCACGCCGATCGCGACCGGATTCGTGCCGAGCATCGCCCGGCGGCCGCCCCACGGGTGCACGAGCGCCTCGCTCGTCGTCATCGCGAGCAGCACCTGGCCTTGTTCCGCGATCCGCTCGGCGTACAGCGCGAGCATTCCCAGATGGTTGTTGTGATGAATGGCCGCGGCCGCCACGCCGGTGCGGCGAGCGCGTTCCGCAATCTGGTCGAGCGCGGCGAACGCGACGACGGGGCCAAGGCCGCGCTCGCCGTCGACGCAGAGAAGCGCGTCGCCACGCCAGGTTGCCGCGCCGCGCGTCCGCGGGTCGGCCACACCGTTGCGAATGCGCTCGACCACCCTCGGCAGGCGCAACAGTCCATGCGACGACCGTCCGCGCGCTTCGGCCTCGACGAGCAGATCCGCCTGAATGCGGGCGTGCGCGGGCGGCGCGCCGGCACGCTCGAGCACGCGCGTCGCCGTCTCCATGGCTTCGCGCCATCCAATCCGGTATTCCGGAGTCTCCATTATTAAATCCGATCGGATATACGATTTTCGGAGATCATACGCACCGGGTATGATTGCGTCAAGCTATGAGGAACCTGTCCGTCCATGAACGCGAGAACCCGCCCCACGTCCGCCGCAACGCCAAACGAGGCGCCCGAGCCGCTGCCCGACCTGACGCCGCGCCCGTCGCTCGGCGACCGTGTCTACGAGACGCTGCTGGCGCGGCTCATTTCGGTGAAGATCGCGCCGGGCAGCCGCATTCCGGTGGACGCGCTGGTGAGAGAGCTAAACGTGTCGCAAACGCCGATCCGCGCGGCGCTGATCCGGCTGGAAACGGAAGGGCTGGTCGTGAAGACGCACAACGTCGGCTACAGCGCCGCGCCCATGCCGACGCGAAGCCGGTTCGAGCAGATCTACGACATGCGGCGATTGCTCGAGCCGTATCTCGCGGCGCGCGCGACGCAGAACCTGTCGGACGCCGCGCGCGACGAACTCGCCACGCTGGCGACGTCGATGGCGCGACCGACCAGCGACGACGAGAAACTCGCGTACGGCAAGTTCGCGCTTCAAGACGCGGATTTCCATCTGTGGATCGCACAACATAGCGGCAACGATCTGGCGGCCGAGGCGCTCACGCGCCTGCATGCCCATACGCATCTATTCAGGCTGCGGTTTCATTCGCACGTGACGACCGAGGCCATCAAGGAACACGCAGAGATCGTGTCCGCGATGCTGGACGGCAACCACGAGGCCGCCTATACGGCGATGGAAGAGCACGTCATGCGCTCGCGGGCCCGGATGGCGCCGTTTTTTGAGGTGCTGGATTGAGGGGGATTCGCGAGTGTGACAACAAAAAACCCCGCAGAATCAGGGACTCTAGCGGGGTTTTCGGGCGGCTGCAGGACTCGAACCTGCCACCTGACGATGACAAATATGTACCAGAACGATGTTGCGTTTCCGGCCTCCGTCTGGCCGTCCCGTCCGTGGCGTTGCTTACCTTTGGCAACGGCGTTGCGATTGCTGTATAGCCTGGTGCCGAGTGTCTGACTCGAACAGACGACCTACCGCTTACCTTACCACTACGACTTTCGCCGCCTGACGTTTGTGGTCTGGACTATCCCTTAGCCATAGCGAACGACGCCTTAGGCTCCCCCCGTCTAGTCTCTACACCTTCTTGCCTCGGCAAGCTTGGCTCGGGATTGGCATAGCCCATGAAGGCCTTAGCTTTCCCCGAATTTGAGGGGTTCTACTCCCATCGTTTCCGACAGGGCACTCGTATATCTTCAAGGCGGTTGCTCTACCAACTGAGCTAACCCGGCAAAGCAGAAAATTATACCTCATAGATTAGCGAGAGATTCCTCGCGGAAGATCCCGCATATCCGGGTCCAGGCGAGATCGAGGCCGCATCGAGAGGCCCCGGGTAACACGAGGATCGAGCGAGGATTTAACGGGCACCGGGACTCGAGCGGAGACGCTTTAGCGACGGTGAGGCGACAATCCGGACTTTGAGCGGGCTTTCCTGCCGAAGAACGCGCCTGCATGCTTCCGGCAACTCCGGCACAATGGCGCCATCGACGGTCCCCATGACATCTTCAGCGAGGCCTTTTCCATGGCACGAGTCGTTCGCTTTCATCAGACCGGTGGCCCCGAGGTTCTGCAAGTCGAGCAAATCGAAGTCCCGCCGCCCGGCAAGGGCGAGGTTCAGATCGCGGTCAAGGCGGTCGGGCTCAACCGGGCCGAATCCATGTTCCGCAGCGGACAGTACCTCGAAGATCCCAAACTCCCCGCGCGTCTGGGGTACGAGGCGGCGGGTACCGTAGCCGCAGTCGGGCCGGATGTCTCCGGCATCGCGGTCGGCGACGCCGTCAGCGTCGTTCCGGCATTCAGCCTGAACGCTTACGGCATGTACGCGGACACGGTCAACGCCCCGGCCCATGCCGTGGTCCACCATCCCGTTTCGCTCACCTGGGAGGAAGCGGCAGCGGTGTGGATGCAATACGTGACCGCCTATGGCGCATTGATCGACATCGCCAGGCTTGGCCGGGGCGATGCGCTTGTCGTCCCGGCGGCGTCCAGCAGTGTCGGCCTTGCCGCCATCCAGATCGCGAACCGGGTCGGCGCCGTTCCCATTGCGCTCACAAGGGGACGCTCAAAGCGCCAGGCGTTGCTCGATGCGGGCGCGGCTCACGTCATTGCCTCCGACGAACAGGATCTCGTGAAGGAAATCCTCGATATCACGGCCGGAAAAGGGGCACGCGTCGTGTTCGACCCCGTCGGCGGCCCGACGTTGGCGAAGCTGACCCAGGCGACCGCGGTGCGCGGCATGATCTTCCTGTACGGGGCACTCAGTACGGAGGCCACGCCGCTCCCGTTGTTCGACGTGCTGGGCAAGTGGATGACGATTCGCGGCTACGTGATGATGGAAATCACTCAAGATCCGCAGCGCCTGGAACAGGCCACATCGTTCATCAACGGCGGGCTGGCCGACGGCAGTCTCAAGCCGGTCATTGCCAGGACGTTCCCGCTGGAGCAGATTGTCGACGCACATAGATACCTGGAATCGAACCAGCAGATCGGCAAGGTTGTCGTCACAACTTGACGAAGCCGGAAGCAGTCAGAAGCGAATAGCCACTTCGAATAGTTTCGCTTGATGGCCGATCCGGGCAGGAGAAGTCCGAACTCGTGGCTGCCCGGCCCGGCATACCATCGACTGAAAAAAGGAGATTTAACCGCGACGTCCGTTACGTCGCGGTTTGCGTGATCAGCGAGTGCCATGAGCACATCGACCGCGGGAGGCTCCCGCCACCGCTAATGCAGCGATACCGCCGGACGAGCCAAGCCGGCGCGCCCGCGGTTCTACTTCATTTCACGATCTTGAGGTGCCCGCGGCCGCCCTTCGCGCCGTCGTCTCCCGAAGCGGGGCCGGCCTCGCCGGCGGCGTCGGAAGCGCCGTCCGGGCCGGCGACCGTCCCGTCGTCCAGCCGCCCATGCTCGTCCGGCTCCGGCGGAAGCGCCTCAGTCTCTTCGCCCGCGCCCGCCTCGGCCTCGACCGGGAATGCCATGCCCTGGCCGTTCTCGCGCGCGTAAATCGCCAGCACGTTCGCTATCGGCACCTCGATCTTGTGCGACTTGCCGGAAAAGCGCGCGTGAAACTCGATCAGCTCGTTGCCCATCTGGAGCTGGCTCGTCGCCTCGAAGCTGATGTTGAGCACGATCTCGCCGTTGCGCACGAACTGGTGAGGCACCCGCGTGCGGTTGTCGACCCGCACGGCGATGTGCGGCGTGTAGCCGTTGTCCGTGCACCACTCGTAGAGCGCGCGCAACAGATACGGCTTGGTGGAAGTCTCTTGCATCGACGGTCCTTTGCCGGAGCGGCCCGCGACGCGAAACACGTCGCGGGCCGTCCCAACGCCCGCAGGCTTGTTGCATTTAACGGCGCATGACCTTTTCCGAAGGCGTCAGCGCTTCGATATAGGCCGGCCGGCTGAAGATTCGTTCCGCGTATTTCATCAGCGGCGCGGCGTTCTTCGACAGCTCGATGCCGTAATGATCCAGACGCCACAAAAGCGGCGCGATGGCGACGTCGAGCATCGAGAACTCTTCGCCGAGCATGTACTTGTTTTTCAGGAAGATCGGCGCGAGCTGCGTGAGGCGATCGCGAATCGCAAGGCGCGCCTTTTCGTGGTTCTTCTCGGCGGCCTTGCCCTTTTCGTTTTCGAGCGTGCCGACGTGCACGAACAGCTCCTTCTCGAAGTTGAGCAGGAACAGGCGCGCGCGGGCGCGCTGCACCGGATCGGCCGGCATCAGTTGCGGATGCGGAAAGCGCTCGTCGATGTACTCGTTGATGATGTTCGATTCGTAGAGGATCAGATCGCGTTCGACCAGAATCGGCACCTGGCCGTAGGGATTCATCACGGCGATGTCTTCCGGTTTGTTGAACAGGTCGACGTCGCGAATTTCGAAGTCCATGCCTTTTTCGAACAACACCAGCCGGCAACGCTGGGAGAACGGGCAGGTAGTGCCGGAGTACAAAACCATCATGATTTACGTTTCCTCAAAAAACCCAAAGGCCAGCGCGCGCAGCAAACCGCTTGTCCGGTTTCCCGTTGCGCCGGCCCCACGTCGGTCAGGACGTGCCTATTTGATATCTTTCCAGTAAGCGGCGTTGAGCCGCCATGCAAAAAAACTCAGGATGCCAAGGAACAGCAACACCCATACGCCGATCTGTCGCCGGGTATTTCTCTCCGGCTCGGCCATCCACGACATGTACGCCACCAGGTCGGCCACGGCAGCATCATAATCCACCGGCGACATCGTCCCTGCGCTCACCTGCCGGAACCCCACGAATCGGCGCACCGTTTTCCCGGTGCGCCCGTCGACGACGTCCTCGAACTTCGCCGTGCGCACGCCCTGCAACTGCCACAGCACGTGAGGCATGCTCACGTTCTCGAACACGAGGTTGTTCCAGCCGGTCGGGCGCGTATCGTCCCGATAGAAGCTGCGCAGATACGTATACAGCCAGTCGCGGCCGCGCACGCGCGCCTCGAGGGAAAGGTCCGGCGGCACCACGCCGAACCACGCTTTCGCGTCGTCGGGGCGCATCGCAACGGACATCGTGCCGTCCACCCTGTCGGCCGGGATCAGCAGATTCGTCTCGAGGGACTGCCGCGAAATGCCGAGATCCTCCAGCCGGCTATAGCGCATCAGATTCGCGCTATGGCAACTCAGGCAATAGTTTACAAACAATTGTGCCCCGTGTTGCAGAGAGGCAAGATTTTCGCTGTTATCGGGGGCGTGGTCGAGCGGAATATTGCCGTCGGCAGAGGCGGGCCCGACCGCCAGCGCGCAGGCGAGAGCCAGCAGACACGCCGCACCGCGCCGGACGAAGACCGAAAACCGCCTTTTCACGGTTGATTTCTCCTCGCCCGCCGCGAATGGGACCGGTAATCAATGCGTTCGGGCGGCTGCCGGAATGTGCCGAGGCCCGTCCAGAACGGCATGCCGAGGAAGAACGCCAGATAGATAAGGGCACAGCACTGGGCAATCGACGTGGCCGCCGGCGAAGGCGGCCGCGTACCGAGGAAACCCAGGGTCAGGAAAGCGGCGGCGAAGATGCCGAGAAAGACCTTATGGAAAAAGGGCCGATACCGAATCGACTTGACGGGCGAGCGGTCGAGCCACGGCAGAAAAAACAGGACCAGAACGGCCGTCCCCATCACGACGATGCCCCATAACTTCGCGTCGGTGAAAAACATGGCGACGACGGCCAGCGCCGCGAGCGCGGGCAGCGCGACGCGCCGGCGCCCGCGCGCGCGGACGAGCGCGAGCAGGCCGAGCAACGCGACGACGATCATCAGCACGATCTTGAAGGAATCGGTGACCGCGCGCAGCATCGCGTAAAACGCGGTGAAGTACCAGACGGGCGAGATTTCGGACGGCGTCTGCAGCGGGTTGGCCGGTGCGAAATTGTTGGCTTCGAGGAAATAGCCGCCCATCTCCGGCGCGAAAAACACGATCGCGGCGAATATCGCGAGGAAAATGCAGGCGCCGAAAAAATCGCGCACCGAGTAGTACGGATGGAACGGCACGCCGTCGAGCGGGATGCCGTTTTCGTCCGTCCGGTCCTTGATCTCGACGCCGTCCGGATTGTTCGAGCCGACCTCGCGCAGCGCGACGACGTGTGCGACCACGAGCCCGACCAGCACGAGCGGAATCGCGATCACGTGGAAGGCGAAGAAGCGGTTCAGCGTGACGTCGGAGACGACGTAGTCGCCCCGTATCCACAGCGCGAGATCGGAGCCTACGAACGGAATGGCCGAAAAGAGATTCACGATCACCTGCGCGCCCCAGTACGACACCTGCCCCCACGGCAGCAGGTAGCCGAAGAACGCCTCGGCCATGAGGCACAGGAAGATCAGGCAGCCGGAAATCCACACGAGTTCGCGCGGCTCGCGATACGAACCGTACAGCAGCCCGCGGAACATGTGCAGATAGATGACGACGAAGAACAGCGAGGCGCCCGTCGAGTGCAGATAGCGGATCAGCCAGCCCCACGGCACGTCGCGCATGATGTGCTCGACCGACGCGAACGCAAGCGTCGCGTCGGGCTTGTAGCTCATCGTGAGAAAGATGCCGGTGACGATCTGGTTCACGAGCACGAGCAGCGAGAGCGAACCGAAGAAGTACCAGAAGTTCAGGTTCTTCGGTACGTAGTACTCCGACATGTAGGCGCGCCAAAGCGCCGCCAACGGAAAGCGGCGATCGATCCAGCCGGCGAGGCCGGCCGGCCGGACCTCGTTTCCCGATTCGGGGCCCGTGGCCATCACGCTTCCCCTTTCTCGTCCTGGCCGATCAGAAGCCGCGTCGGCGAGGCGAACATGTAGCGCGGGACGTCGAGATTCTGCGGCGCGGGCTGGTTCTTGAACACGCGGCCGGCCAGGTCGTAGGTTGAGCCGTGGCAGGGGCAAAGGAAGCCGCCGGGCCAGTCGTCGGGCAGATTGGGCTGCGGACCCTCCTGGAAACGCGGCGTCGGCATGCAGCCCAGATGCGTGCAGATGGCGACGACCACAAGGATGTTCCGGTGCTCGACCCGCGAACGGTATTCGTTCAGGCAATAGTCCGGCATCGGCATCGAGTACGGATTCAGGGAGTGCGGGTCGACGAGGTCCGGATCGGCCTTCCTGACGTCGGCCAGCATGCGCCCGGTCCGGTTCAGCACCCAGACGGGCTTGCCGCGCCAGGCCACGGTGACCATGCTGCCGGGCGCGAGGCCTCCGATGTCGACTTCGACCGGCGCGCCGGCCGCCCGGGCCTCTTCGGACGGAGCGAACGAGGCGACGAACGGCACGACGGAGGCCACGCCCCCCACACTACCCGCCACCGACGTCGCGATCAGCCAGGTGCGACGGCTGTTGTCGACGCCGTCGTTGTCCTTGTCTCGCATTACCCCGCCCCAATTCCGAACTGAATTTTTCCGCTCCGCCGCGCCGAGCGAGGTCGCCAGTTTGCGCGATCAGGGTTGCCAATTACAAGGGGCGCGTCTCCCAAAACGCCATAAGCCATTGATATATCGTAATTTTCACGCGCCACCAGGAAACAGGAAATGAAACCGTTTCGTAAGATTTTTGCGGCTTCCCCGTTTCCCTTCCCGATTTTCGCCATTCCCGACGATTTAAATCGGGTTATGAATGTCGATGAAGAGATGCTCGACGTCGAACGACTCCGACAGGTGCGCGCCCAGCGCCTGCACACCGAAGCGTTCGGTCGCGTGATGCCCGGCCGCGAGGAACGCCACGCCGCTTTCGGCCGACGTGTGCATGGTCTGCTCGGACACCTCGCCCGTCAGGAACACGTCGGCGCCGGCCTCGATGGCCGCGTCGAAATAGCCCTGCGCCGCGCCCGTGCACCACGCGACCCGGCGCAGTTCCCAGTCGGGATCGCCGAACACGAGCGGCGCGCGGCCGAGCGTCTGCTCGACTTCGGCCGTGAAGTGCGCGAGCGTGATCGACATCGGCAGCGTCGCCAGCCAGCCGAGGTCCTGGTCGCCGAAACGCGCGTCGCCGATCCAGCCGAACTTCGCACCGATCTGCGCGTTATTGCCGAACTCGGGGTGATCGTCGAGCGGCAGGTGATAGGCGAACAGGTTCAGGTCGTTGGCGAGCAGCAACCTGAGCCGCCGGTACTTGCGGCCCGTGACCTGCGGCGCCTCGTTGCGCCAGAAGTAGCCGTGATGGACGAGCACGGCGTCCGCACCCCATTCCAGCGCAGCCTCGAGAAACGCCAGCGAGGCCGTGACGCCGGTCGCGATCTTCTCGACGCGGCGGCGCCCCTCGACTTGCAGACCGTTGGGGCAATAGTCCCTGAAGCGCGAGATTCCGAGAAGATTGTTCAGATACAATTCCAGTTCGATCCGATCCATATAAACCCCTTGTCTTCAGATGCTTAGACGCTTTTGGCTGTTCTTCGCCCAGGCGGTGACGGTCCTGCTGGCACTGATGTTCATCGTCGTGACGCTCAAGCCGCAGTGGCTGCAGCATCAGGGGGAGCTCGGACAGCAGTTGGCCGAGCCGATCGTCGCGCTGCGGGAAGTGGCGCCCGGCCTCGCAGGCGGCCGTGCGGCGGACTCCTACGCCGACGCGGCGCAAAAGGCCATGCCCGCGGTCGTCAACATTTTCTCCAGCAAGGACGGGTCGCTGCCGCCCGACCCGCGCCGGAACGATCCGCTCTTCCGCTACTTCTTCGGCAATCGCAACCACGGCCGCCAGCAGCAGGAACAACCCGCGACCAACCTCGGTTCGGGTGTCATCGTAAGCCCGGAAGGCTACATTCTAACGAACCAGCATGTCATCGACGGCGCGGACGAAATCGAAATCGCCCTGTCCGATGGCCGCACGACCACCGCGAAAGTCATCGGCGCCGATCCGGAAACCGATCTCGCCGTGCTGAAGATCAACCTGCCGAACCTGCCCGCCATCACGCTGGGCCGGATGGACCGGGTGCGCGTCGGTGACGTCGTGCTCGCCATCGGCAACCCGTTCGGCGTCGGCCAGACGGTGACGATGGGCATCGTCAGCGCGCTCGGCCGCAACCACCTCGGCATCAACACGTTCGAGAACTTCATCCAGACCGACGCGCCGATCAACCCCGGCAATTCGGGCGGCGCGCTCGTCGATGTCTACGGCAACCTGCTCGGCATCAATACCGCGATCTACTCGCGCTCGGGCGGCTCGCTCGGCATCGGCTTCGCCATTCCCGTGTCGACCGCGCGCAGCGTGCTCGAGAGCATCATCACGACGGGCACCGTCACGCGCGGCTGGATCGGCGTCGAGCCGCAGGACGTCACGCCCGAAATCGCCGAATCGTTCGGCCTGAACCAGAATTCGGGCGCCATCGTCGCGGGCGTGCTGCAGGGCGGGCCGGCCGACAAGGCGGGCATCAAGCCGGGCGACGTCCTCTTGAGCGTCAACGGCGCGGACATCACCGACACGACGCGTCTTCTGAACGTCATCGCTCAGATCAAGCCGGGAACCGACGCGAAGGTCCATCTCGTGCGCCGGAAACAGGATCTCGACATCGACGTGATCATCGGCAAGCGCCCGCCGCCGCCGAAACAGACCGACGAGGACGAAGGCGACGAGGATGACGGCGGCGGAGGTTAGCCGTCGATGCACGGGGAAGAATGAAAAAAGCCGCGCATTGCGCGGCCTTTTCCTTGGACCCCGGCTCCGAACCCGGTCCTGAACCCGCCGCCCGGCCCGCGGCTCAGCCGGCCGCCTCGCTGTGATCGGCGGCGTCCACTTTCTCGCCCTTGCCGACGAAAATCCGCGCCGCGATGATCCCGGCCTCGTAGAGCACGATGAGCGGCAACGCGAGGATCAGTTGGGAAAACACGTCGGGCGGCGTAACGACGGCCGCGACGATGAACGCGCCGACAACCACGTAGGGCCGGATCTGCCTGAGCTTCTTCACGCTCAGAATGCCCATGCGGACGAGCAGCACGACGACGATCGGCACCTCGAACGTCACGCCGAACGCCATGAACATCGTCAGCACGAAGCTCAGGTAGTTGTTGATGTCGGTCGTCATCTGCGCGCCGAGCGGCGCGTTGTAGTGCGCCATCACGCGAAAGATGGTCGGAAACACGACGAAGTACGCGAACGCCATCCCGCACAGGAACAGCGCGTAGCTGCTGCCGACGAGCGGCGCGACGAGCCGCTTCTCGTGCTGGTAAAGGCCCGGCGCGACGAATGCCCAGATCTGGTAGAGCACGACCGGCAGCGCGATCACGAACGCGACGAGCATCGTCACTTTCATCGGCACGAAGAACGAGCCGGTCACGTCGGTGACGATCATCTTGCCGCCTTGCGGCAAGTTCTGCATCAGCGGCCGCGCGAGCAGCCGGAAGATGTCCGGCGCCCAGTAGACGAGCGCGACGAACACGACGATCACCGACGCGCCGGCCCGGATAATCCGTTCACGCAACTCGACGAGGTGGGAAATGAAGGTCTCTTCGGTGCCTTCGTTCTGGTTTTGCTGGGGGTCGCTCACACCGGCCCTCGGTTGAATGTGATCGTGCGCGGCATCAGAAGAAACGCACCGGACGACGCAGGCTCGCCGGCGTATGCTGCGCGACGCGCGCGGCGCCCGACTGCACGCGCGTACGGCGCAGCGTCGCGCGCTTGTACCAGGTCGGCGTGGCCGTCTGCTTCACGCGCCAGTTCCGGCGCGTGGCCCGAGTCGTCGCGGCCGCGCCGCTGCCGCTCCCGTTGACGTTCCCGCCCGCGCGCCACGACGCCACCGGTTCCGCGACGCCCGGGCCGGCGAGCGCATCGGGATACGCCGGCATCAGGTTGCCCGGCGTCCCCGGCATGCCCGGCGAAATCGACGTGCCCGCGTTCCACGCTTCGTTCAGTTCCGTCTCCTGCTTGCGCAGGTTGTCGTGGACCGTGTTCTCGACGTTGTGCGCCGCCTGCTCGAATTCGGTCTTCATGCGACGCAGCTCGTCCATTTCGATTTCGCGCGTCACTTCCGCCTTGACGTCGTTGATGTAGCGCTGCGCGCGGCCAAACAGTGCGCCGGCCGTGCGCGCCACGCGCGGCAGCCGCTCCGGCCCGAGTACGACCAGCGCGACCACGCCGATCAACGCCATCTTGGTGAGACCCAGATCCAGCATGAATGGGAGTTTCCGTCAGCTCGCGATAGGGGGAGAAAACCGGCTCAGTGCGCGTCGTTGGTATGCGCGTCCTTTTCCTTCGCGTCGACGTCCACCGCGTCGGCATTCGCCGCCAGTTCGCGCTTTTGCGCCGACGTATCGGCCGCCTCGCTGTCGCGCATGCCTTCCTTGAAACCCTTGACCGCACCGCCCAGATCGCTGCCGATGTTGCGCAGCTTCCTCGTGCCGAACACGAGCGCCACGATCAACAGAACGATCAGCCAATGCCAAATGCTAAACGAACCCATGATCAACAATCTCCATTAACCCCGCCGCCCTGCTGCCCTGCGGCAAAAAACGTGTCCGCCCTGCGTCCGGCCCCGGACGCGGCGTTTTTCGTGCCCGTGCGCTCCGCCGCGTCTCGCGGAAATGCAACGGGCCGTCAATTCCGTGCGCTTCGCGCGTCAGCCCATCCGCTGCCACGGACGCGGCCCGGCCAGCAGATGCGCGTGCAGGTGATAAACCTCCTGTCCGCCGCCCGGGCCCGTGTTCACGACCGTGCGAAAGCCGGTATCGCCGCCCGTGTACGCCACGCCGAGCTCTTTGGCAAGGCGCGCCACCAGCACGAGCATTCTACCAAGCAGCGGCGCTTCGCTTTCGCCGCAGTCGGAGAGCGTGGCGATGTGCTGGCGCGGAATGACGAGCACGTGGGTTTCGGCCGCCGGGCGGATGTCGCGGAACGCGACGAATTCGTCGTCCTCGTAGACCCGGGTAGCCGGAATGTCGCCGTCGGCGATCTTGCAGAAAAGACAGGTGCTGCGGTCGTGGCTCATGGTACTCATCGTGCTCCTCGCACGCGAGGCGTGCAACGGGACTCGGACGCGCGGAAAACCGTGAAGGAGCGAGTCTCGAAGCGGTGAAAAGCGGCTTCAAAACCACCCGCGCGGGTTCGGCAGCGGCTTGCTGTCGTACAGATACAGCCAGCCCTTGATGATACGGTACAACGTCCAGATCGCGACAGCCCACAGGATGGGAATGCCGATCACCACGAAAAACAGCGCGACGCCGATCAGGTGGCCGGCAAGGCCCAGCCAGAACGTGCGGATCTGCCAGGCGAAGTGGGCCTCGTACGGCGTGCCGGCCACGTCGGCGCGCTTCACGTAGTTGACGATGATGGCCACCAGCACCGACAGGCCGCCCGTCAGCCAGTACACGGCGTAGAGCGCATAGAGGACGTGGGTGAGCGTGCGCAGGCCGCGTTGCCGGTCGGCCTCGGCGGCATCCGGGTACGGAGGGGGCGTGAATCTGCCGGACATGGACATGCGTGCATCTCCCGATCGGGGCGACCGGCGCACGGAACCGCCCGGCCGGGCGGCGCACGCGTCAGTCGCCGTTCTGCTCGCGCTCGCGGCGCTTGCGCAAGGCCTTTTCCTCGAGCCCCGAAAGTCCCTCGCGGCGCTCGAGTTCGGCCAGCACGTCGGCCGGGCTCAGGCCGAAGTGCGAAAGCGCCACGAGACAGTGGAACCAGAGATCCGCCATCTCGCCGACGAGGCTCGACGGCGCGCCGCCCTGGCGCACGTCCTTCGCCGCCAGCACGACTTCCGTGGCTTCCTCGCCGATCTTCTTCAGCACCGCGTCGTCGCCCTTGTGAAAGAGGCGCGCGACGTACGAAGCGTCGGGATCGCCGCCCCGGCGGCTGTCGATCACCGCGGCGAGGCGCTGCAGCGTATCGTGGAGAGGCTCAGTCGATTGCGTCATTTGTAGATGTGTTCGGGGTCTTTCAGCACGGGATCGACGGCAACCCATTCGCCGTCGTCGGCCGTGCCTTCGAATTTCTGGAAGAAGCACGAGTGGCGGCCCGTATGGCACGCGATGCCGGACACCTGCTCGACCTTGAGCAGCACGACGTCCTCGTCGCAGTCGAGCCGGATTTCATGCACGTGCTGCACGTGGCCGGACTCTTCGCCCTTGAACCAGAGCCGCTTGCGCGAGCGCGAGAAATACACGGCGCGGCCGGTTTCGACCGTCTTCGCGAGCGCCTCGCGGTTCATCCACGCGAACATCAGCACGTCGCCCGAAGCCGCTTCCTGCGCGATGACGGGCACGAGCCCGTTCGCGTCCCAGTTGACCCGGTCGAGCCAGGTTCCTGCCGTATCCGTCACGTCACAACCTCACCGAAATGCCCTGTTGGGCCATGAAGCGCTTGGCCTCGCCGACCGTGTGCTCGCCGTAGTGGAAGATGCTCGCCGCCAGCACCGCATCGGCATGGCCTTCCACGATGCCGTCGGCCAGATGCTGGAGCGAGCCGACGCCGCCCGACGCGATGACGGGCACCGGCACGGCGTCCGACACGGCGCGCGTGAGCGCGAGATCGAAGCCGCTCTTCGTGCCGTCGCGATCCATGCTCGTGAGCAGGATCTCGCCCGCGCCGAGTTCGGCCATGCGACGCGCCCACTGCACGGCATCGAGCCCGGTCGCCTTGCGGCCGCCGTGCGTGAAGACTTCCCAGCGCGGCGCGCCGTTCTCGCCGTCGTCCGCCGCGCGTTTCGCGTCGATCGCGACGACGATGCACTGCGAGCCGTACTTGTCGGCCGCGTCGCGCACGAGCTGCGGATTCGCGACCGCCGACGAATTCATGCTGATCTTGTCCGCGCCGGCATTGAGCAGGCGCCGGACGTCCTCGACCGCACGCACGCCGCCGCCGACCGTGAGCGGAATGAACACCTGGGAGGCGACCGACTCGATGATCGGCAGGATCAGGTCGCGCTGGTCGGAGGTCGCGGTGATGTCGAGAAAGGTCAGTTCGTCGGCGCCCTGCTCGTCGTAGCGCCGCGCGATCTCCACGGGGTCGCCGGCGTCGCGCAGTTCGACGAAGTTGACGCCCTTGACGACCCGCCCCGCGGTCACGTCGAGGCAGGGGATGATGCGTTTAGCCAGAGCCATGATGTTGCCAGTAGTAGCCGGCGCCGTATTGCGGCGGCCGTTCCAGTTTTCGCGCGCCCACCGCGGCATGACGCACCGTCTGCGTCGCGCCCGGCGCAGGATGCCCCGGCGGCAACCGGCGCCGGCGCGCAGCGTTGTTTTCAGGCGTCGTCGGACTCGCGCAGGCTGTCCGCGCGGGTCTGCGCCGCGGAAAAGTCGAGGTCGCCCGAATAGATCGCGCGGCCGCAAATCACGCCCTCGATGCCTTCGTCCTCGACCTCGCAGAGCGCGTCGATATCGGCCAGATTCGAGAGCCCGCCGCTCGCGATCACCGGAATCTTCACGGCGCGCGCGAGGCGCACCGTGGCCTCGATGTTGATGCCCTTGAGCATGCCGTCGCGACCGATGTCGGTGTAGATGACCGACTCGACGCCGTAGTCCTCGAACTTGCGCGCGAGGTCGACGACCTCGTGGCCCGTCAGCTTGCTCCAGCCGTCCGTGGCCACCTTGCCGTCCTTCGCGTCGAGCCCGACGATGATGTGCCCGCCGAACGCCGTGCAGGCCTCCTGGAGGAAACCCGGGTTCTTCACCGCCGCCGTGCCGATGATCACGTACGAAAGCCCGTCGTCGAGGTAGCGCTCGATCGTGTCCAGATCGCGGATGCCGCCGCCCAACTGGATCGGAATTTCGTCGCCGACTTCCGCGATGATCTCGCGAATCGCCTCTTCGTTCCTCGGCTTGCCTGCGAACGCGCCGTTCAGGTCCACCAGATGCAGACGCCGCGCCCCGCGCTCGACCCAGTGTCGGGCCATGGCCGCCGGTTCCTCGGAGAAAATCGTCGCCTGGTCCATATCGCCCTGTTTGAGGCGCACGCAGTGACCGTCTTTGAGATCGATGGCCGGAATCAGCAGCATAGCAATCGGGTGTTGTCTGGGAGGGTTGGTTTCGGACGGCCGCACGGGAAAAAGAGCCCGATCCGCTGCCGTTTCGCTAGTTTAGTACAACTCTTTCGGCGCTCTTGCGCGCACAAATCGGGTCCGGATGGCCGAGGCCGCAAGGCGAAACGCGCCGCGCGACCGTCGCCGACCCGGCGCGATTCGGGAATGTCAGGGGTTCCAGTGCACGAAGTTGCGATAGACGCGCAACCCTGTCGCGGCGCTCTTTTCCGGGTGGAATTGGGTGGCGAAGATGTTATCCCGCGCCACCGCCGAGGTAAAGAACGCGCCGTACGGGGTTTCTCCCACCGTGTGCGCGGCCTCGTCGGGCACCACGTAATAGCTGTGCACGAAATAGAAGTGGCTGCCGTCCGGCACGCCCTCCCAGAGCGCGTGCGGCCGCGTCTGGCGCACCGCGTTCCAGCCCATCTGCGGCACCTTGAAACGCGAGCCGTCGTCCTGGAGCCGGCCGTCCAGCTCGAAGCGGACCACCTTGCCGGGCAAGAGGCCCAGCCCGCGCGTGTCGCCCTCGGCGCTCCAGTCGAACAGCATCTGCTCGCCCACGCAGACGCCCATCAGCGGCTTGCTGCGCGAGGCCTCGACCACGGCGTCCTGCAGGCCCGATTCGGCAAGGCTGCGCATGCAGTCGGGCATCGCACCCTGGCCGGGCAGCACGACGCGGTCGGCCGCGCGAATCGCCTCGGGCCGGTCGACGATCGCCACGTCCGCCTCCGGCTCGGCATGCCGAAGCGCCTGGGCCACCGAGCGCAGGTTGCCCATCCCGTAATCCACAATCGCAATTGAAGTCTTCATTTCGAATCGGGCCCAAAGGCCCCGCCGTTGCTGGTCCGCCGGCACTGTCGCGTACCGTGGACCGTCCACTCGTATCCGTTTACCGTTCCGTCGCCTGGCCTCGCGGCCGGGCATCGGGCGTATCCGCCGCCGCGGGACGAAGCCCCAACTCCGCCTGTCGGGCGCCGGATACGTCCCGGCGCGCCCCGCGCCGCCGCAGGGTCCGCGACAAAATGTCCGCGCGGCCATCCGCGAGCGTTCCTTCGATCCGGCGTCGTTTCGGTCCGGCGCGATCCCCTCGGGTTACAGGCTGCCTTTCGTCGACGGAATCTGCCCCGCGGCCCGCCCGTCGAGCTCGACCGCCATCCGCAGCGCCCGGCCGAACGCCTTGAACACAGTCTCCATCTGGTGATGGGCATTCAGGCCGCGCAGGTTGTCGATATGCAGCGTGACGCCCGCGTGGTTCACGAAACCGCGGAAAAACTCGATCGACAGGTCCACGTCGAACGAGCCGATGCGCGCGCGCGTGAACGGCACGTGGAATTCGAGGCCGGGGCGGCCCGAGAAGTCGACGACGACGCGCGAGAGCGCCTCGTCGAGCGGCACGTAGGCGTGCCCGTAGCGGCGGATGCCCTTCTTGTCGCCGACGGCCTGCGCCACGGCCTGGCCGAGCGTGATGCCGACGTCCTCGACCGTGTGATGGTCGTCGATATGCAGGTCGCCATGCGCCTCGATGTCCAGATCGATCAGACCATGTCGCGCGATCTGGTCGAGCATGTGGTCGAAGAACGGCACGCCGGTCGCGAGCTTCTGCTCGCCGGTGCCGTCCAGATTGATCTTCACGCGGATTTGCGTTTCGCTGGTGTTGCGAACGACTTGCGCGACGCGCATGGCAAATTCCTTCAACCGGGCCGATAGCGCCCGTCGTTAATTCCCGTCGTACGTCGTAACAGGGTTTGAGTGGGGAGAAAACCGCCGGCAGCGCATTCGCCGCCGGCATGGCGATCCGGATTCAGTGCAGCACGAGCCGGAGCGCCGCCAGCAATTGCCCGTTTTCGTCGGGCGCGCCTACCGTCAGACGCACGCAATTGGCCAGCAATGGGTGCATTTTACTCACGTTTTTGATCAGCACCCGGGCCGACAGGAGCGTCTCGAACACCGCCGACGCATCGGGCACGCGCACGAGCAGGAAATTGCCGGCGCTCGCGAACACCTGCGCGCCCGGCAACTGCGCGACCGCCGCCGCGAGCCGCTCGCGCTCCTCGCGCAGCAGCGCCGCCTGGGCGTCGAGCACGTCGAGGTGGTCGAGCAGAAAATCGGCCGCGGCCTGAGTCAGCACGTTCACGTTGTACGGCGGGCGCACCTTGTCGAACTCGTTGAGCCAGGCGGGCCGCCCGGCGAGATAACCGAGGCGGATGCCGGCGAGCCCGAGCTTGGACATCGTGCGCATCACGACGACGTTGTCGAAGTCGTCCACGCGCGCCATCCAGCTTTGCCCCGCAAACGGCTGGTACGCCTCGTCGATCACGACGAGGCTGTGCGACGCCGCCGCGACGATGCGCTCGATCGCGCCGTCATCGAACAGCGTGCCGGTCGGGTTGTTCGGATACGCGAGCCAGATCACGGCGGGCCGATGCTCGGCAATGGCGGCCAGCATCGCGTCGACGTCGAGCGTGAAATCGGCGGCCAGCGGCACGCCGACGAAGCCGGCCTGCGCGAACTTCGCCGCCATCTGGTAGATCACGAACGTGGGCACGGGCGCGAGCACGGTGGCGCCCGGCTTCGCGCACGCGACCGTGATCATGTTGATGATCTCGTCGGAGCCGTTGCCGAGCAGCAGGTCGCAGCCGGGCGGCACGCCCATCGCGTGCCGGAGCTTCGCGATCAGCGCCTCCGGACGCGGCGCCGGATAGCGGTTCAGCGCCACGCCGGCCAAACGCTCGCCGAGCCGCGCGGCCAGCTCGGGCGGCAGCGGGAACGGGTTCTCCATCGCGTCGAGTTTGACGAAGCCGGTCGCGTCGGGCACCGGGTAGCCCGTCATCGCGAGCACTTCGCGACGAATGATGTCTTGTGGGGTTGTCATGGCGGGCCGATCCGGCTCGGCGGCTTCGGGATCGCGGGTTGTCGTTGCGGTGTGGTGTGGCTGGGCGGTTTCGTCGAGATGCGCGCGCCGGCAACGGAACCGGCGCGCGCGAACTCGCGTCAGACCGGCTTCATCCGGTATTCGGCGCTGCGCGCGTGGGCCTGCAGGCCTTCGCCGTAAGCGAGTTCCGCCGCGATTTCGCCGAGCGTCTGCGCGCCTTCCGCGCTGACTTCGATCAGGCTCGAGCGCTTGAGGAAATCATAGACGCCGAGCGGCGAGGAGAAACGTGCGGTACGGGACGTAGGCAACACGTGGTTGGGCCCCGCGCAGTAGTCGCCGAGGCTCTCGCTCGTGTAGCGGCCGAGGAAGATCGCGCCCGCGTGGCGGATTTCGTTCGCCCACTGCTGCGGCTCGAGCGCCGAGATTTCGAGGTGCTCGGGCGCGATGTCGTTGGCGATCGCGCACGCCTCGGCCATGTCGCGCACCTTGACGAGCGCGCCGCGATTGACGAGCGACGTGCCGATCACCGCGGCGCGCGGCAGCGTGGGCAGCAGCTCGTCGATGGCCGCCTCGACGCGGTCGATGAACGCCGCGTCCGGGCACAGCAGGATCGACTGCGCGAGCTCGTCGTGCTCGGCCTGCGAGAACAGGTCCATCGCGACCCAGCGCGGGTCGGTGGTGCCGTCGCAGATCACGAGGATTTCGGACGGCCCGGCGATCATGTCGATGCCGACCGTGCCGAACACGCGGCGCTTGGCCGAGGCGACGTAGGCATTGCCCGGCCCGCAGATTTTATCGACGGCCGGAATCGTTGCGGTGCCGTAAGCGAGCGCGCCGACGGCCTGGGCGCCGCCGATCGTGAACACGCGATCGACGCCGCCGAGCAGCGCGGCCGCGAGCACGAGCGGGTTCTTCACGCCGTCGGGCGTCGGCACGACCATGACGATCTCGCGCACGCCGGCCACGCGTGCCGGAATCGCGTTCATCAGCACCGACGACGGGTAGGCGGCCTTGCCGCCCGGCACGTAGAGGCCGACGCGGTCGAGCGGCGTCACCTTCTGGCCGAGCACGGTGCCGTCCGCCTCGGTGTACTGCCAGCTATGGCTGCCGCACTCGATGCGCTGCTTCTCGTGGTAGCCGCGCACGCGCGCCGCCGCCGCCTCGAGCGCCGCGCGCCGCTTGGGCTCGAGCCCTTCGAGCGCCGCCTCGAGCTCGGCCTGCGGCAACTCCAGCGCCGCGACCGCCGTCGCGTCGAGCCGGTCGAAGCGGTTCGTGTACTCGAGTACGGCCGCGTCGCCGCGCGCCTTCACGTCGGCCAGAATCTGCGCGACCGAACGCTCGATCGCCTCGTCCTCGCTCGCCTCGAACGCGAGCACGGCGTTAAGCGCCCGCCTGAATCCTTCGGCGCCCGAATCGAGTTTGCGAATCCTGATGCCCATGTCGATATCCATCCGTTTCAGTCATGCGGCCGGCGCGGGACCGGCGCGGCGGCGGGCGCGAACCCGCCGGTTTCGCGATGCGCGGCGCACCGCCCCCGCTTTCCGTCAGCGCGCCTCGCGCCGCGAAGCGCGCTCGAACGCGTCGAGCAGCGGCCGCAGCGCGGCGCGCTTGAGCTTGAGCGCCGCCTGATTCACGACGAGACGCGAGGAAATCTGCATGATCTCCTCGACCTCGACCAGATCGTTCGCGCGCAGCGTGCCGCCCGAGCTGACGAGGTCGACGATCGCGTCGGCGAGGCCCACGAGCGGCGCGAGTTCCATCGAGCCGTACAGCTTGATCAGATCGACGTGCACGCCCTTGGCGGCGAAGTGCTCGCGCGCCGTCGCCACGTACTTGGTCGCCACGCGCAGCCGCGCGCCCTGGCGCACGGCGCTCGTGTAGTCGAAGCCGGCCGCAACCGCGACCGACATCCGGCAGCGCGCGATGTCGAGGTCGATCGGCTGGTACAGGCCGCTGCCGCCGTGTTCGAGCAGCACGTCCTTGCCCGCGACGCCGAAGTCGGCCGCGCCGTACTCGACGTAGGTCGGCACGTCGGTCGCGCGCACGATGATGACGCGCAGGTTCGGGTCGGTCGTCGGCAGGATCAGCTTGCGCGAGGTTTCCGGGTCCTCGGTCACCTGCACGCCGGCGGCGGCGAGGAGCGGCAGCGTTTCCTCGAAGATACGCCCTTTCGAGAGCGCCAGCGTCAGCGGCGCGGGCGAAGCGTTCGCCGGAATCGGCGCCACGAAGCTCATGCCGCGCTCCCCTTGATGCGCGTGACGGCCGCGCCGACGCCCGTCAGCTTGGCCTCCATGCGGTCGTAGCCGCGATCGAGGTGGTAGATGCGGTCGATCAGCGTCTCGCCCTCGGCGCACAGCCCGGCGATCACGAGGCTTGCCGACGCGCGCAGGTCGGTGGCCATGACCTTCGCGCCCGAGAGCTGCGCGACGCCGGCCACGAGCGCCGTGTTGCCGTCGATCGTGATACTCGCGCCGAGCCGGTTCAGCTCCTGGACGTGCATGAAGCGGTTCTCGAAGATCGTCTCGACGACCTGCGAGGTGCCGTCCGCCAGCGCGTTGAGCGCCATGAACTGCGCCTGCATGTCGGTCGGGAACGCCGGGTATTCGGAGGTTCGCACGTTGACGGCGCGCGGGCGCTGGTGCATCCGCACGCGCAGCCAGTCGTCGCCTTCCTCGATGCTCGCGCCCGCCTCGCGCAGCTTGTCGATCACGGCGTCGAGCAGACGCGCGTTCACGCGGCGCAGCGTGACGTCGCCGCCGGCGGCCGCGACCGCGCAGAGAAACGTGCCGGCCTCGATACGGTCGGGCACGACCCGGTGGCGCGCGCCGTGGAGCCGGTCGACGCCCTGCACCACGAGCCGGTCGGTACCGATGCCCTCGATCTTCGCGCCCATCGAAACGAGCAGGTTCGCGAGGTCGCCGACCTCCGGCTCGCGCGCGGCGTTCTCGATCACCGTCTCGCCGTCGGCCAGCACGGCGGCCATCAGCAGGTTCTCGGTGCCGGTCACGGTGATCATGTCGGTGACGATGCGCGCGCCCTTCAACCGCTTCGCGCGCACCTCGATGAAGCCGTGCTCGATGCTGATTTCGGCCCCCATCGCCTGCAGGCCCTTGATGTGCTGGTCGACGGGCCGCGCGCCGATCGCGCAGCCGCCGGGCAGCGACACCTTCGCCTCGCCGAAGCGCGCGACGAGCGGCCCGAGCACGAGGATCGAGGCCCGCATCGTCTTGACGAGCTCGTAGGGCGCAACGAGGTTGTCGACCTTCGAGGCATCGAGCTGCACACGGTCGCCGGCGTGCTCGGCGCGCACGCCCATCTGGCCGAGCAGCTTGAGCGTCGTGCGCACGTCCTGCAGGTTGGGCACGTTCTCCAGATAAACCGGCTCGGCAGTGAGCAGCCCCGCGCAAAGGATCGGCAGCGCGGCGTTCTTCGCGCCGGACACGACGACTTCCCCCGCGAGCCTGCGCCCGCCGACGATGACGAGTTTATCCATGCCTGTGGTGTCCTGGTCGGTGCGGCCGGCAAGCGGCGCCGCATGTTTTGCGTTGGCGGCGCCGCTCGCGGCGGCGGCGTTATCCTGGGTCGTTCGCACTGAGGTTCCAGATTATGCGTTTTGCCATTCGGCGGGAGTCAGGGTTTTCATGCTGAGCGCGTGGATTTCCTCGCGCATGCGATCGCCGAGCGCCGCGTAGACGAGCTGATGCCGCTGGATCAGGCGCTTGCCCTCGAAACCCGGCGACACGATCGTCGCGAAGAAATGCTGTCCGTCGCCCTCGACCTCGAGATGCTCGCACGGAAGCCCCGCCGAGATGTACTGCTTGACCTGTTCCGGAGTCGGCAACATGGAATCCCCCTCTCAGTGACGCAGCTTGTAGCCGGTCGCGAGCATGCGCATCGCGAGCGCGGCGAGCACGACGAAAAACCCGCCGACGATCGCGAGGCTCGCGAGCGGATCGATGTCCGACAGGCCGAAGAAGCCGTAGCGAAAGCCGTCGATCATGTAGAAGAACGGGTTGAGCCTCGACACTTCGCGCCACACGGGCGGCAGCGTGTGCGTCGAATAGAACACGCCCGAAAGGAACGTGAGCGGCATGATGAGGAAGTTCTGGAATGCGGCGAGCTGGTCGAACTTATCGGCCCAGATGCCGGCGATGAGGCCGAGCGTGCCCAGGATCGCGGAACCGAGAACCGCGAACGCGACGATGTAGAGCGGCGCGACGAAGCCGAGCGGGATGAACCAGACCGTCACGACGAGCACGCCGAGCCCGACCGCGAGGCCGCGCACGACCGAGCCGAGCACGTAGGCGCCGAACATGTCCAGGGCCGAGAGCGGCGGCAGCAGCATGAACACGAGGTTGCCCGTGATCTTCGACTGGATCAGCGACGACGAGCTGTTCGCGAACGCGTTCTGCAGCACGCTCATCATCACGAGGCCGGGAATCAGGAAGCTCGTGTACTCGACGCCCGGATACACCTCTACGCGGCCGCGCAGCGCGTGACCGAAGATCGTCAGGTACAGCAGCGCCGTGATGACGGGCGCGAGCACGGTCTGAAACGCTACCTTCCAGAAACGCAGCACTTCCTTGTAGAACAGCGTGCGGAATCCGCTCATGCCAGCCCCTCGACCAGTTCGGGCCCGCTCATCACTTGCAGGAAGACGTCCTCCAGATCCGCCTTGCGCACTTCGATTTCGTCGAACCGGCAGCCGGCCACGCGGCATTGCGAGAGGATGCGCTCGACCTCGTCGTAGCCCGAAAGCCGCAGCAGATGCTGACGGCCGCCCGCGTTGGTCGGGTCCACCTCGAGCGCGCGCAGCTCGACCGGCAGCACGCCCTCGGAAAAACGCAGGAAGAGCTGCGTACCGGCGAAACGCTGCAGCAGCGCGCTCGTGCGCTCGAGCGCCACGACCTCGCCGCGCCGCAGCATCGCGATGCGGTCGCAGAGCGACTCGGCCTCTTCGAGGTAGTGCGTCGTCAGGACGATCGTGTGGCCCTCGCGGTTCAGGCGCGAGATGAACTTCCAGAGCGTCTGCCGCAGCTCGACGTCCACGCCGGCCGTCGGCTCGTCGAGCACGATGACGGGCGGACGGTGCACGAGCGCCTGGGCGACGAGCACGCGCCGCTTCATGCCGCCGGAGAGCGCCCGCATGTTGACGTCGGCCTTCTCGGTGAGATCGAGGTTGGCCATCACCTCGTCGATCCACGCGTCGTTGTTGTGCAGGCCGAAGTAGCCGGACTGGATGCGCAGCGTCTCGCGCACCGTGAAGAACGGGTCGAACACGAGCTCCTGGGGCACGACGCCGAGCGCACGGCGCGCGGCGCGAAAATCGCCGACGACGTCGTGGCCGCGCACGGCCACCCGTCCTTCGTCGGCCCGCGCGAGCCCCGCAAGAATGCTGATGAGCGTCGTCTTGCCCGCGCCGTTCGGGCCGAGCAGCCCGAAAAACTCGCCCTCTTCGACCGTAAAGCTGACGCCCTTGAGCGCCTGTAGCTGTTTGTAGCGCTTTTTGACGTTGCTGATTTCTATGGCTGGCATGACTTCCGCGCCGCCTGTTTTGAACGGCGGCGCCTGCTGGATACGTGGAGTGCTGCGGGGAACGGGATCGGGGGGCAGATTGCCCTGCCTGGAAACCCCAAATCGAAGTCCCAAAAAACGGTTGATTATAGGGCAAAGTCGGATCGCCCGACCTGGCGGAGAAGGCAGCGGGAAGAAGGACGGCCCGGGGCCCGGCAGGGGGCCGCCCGCGTCAATGTCGCGCAGCGAGCAGCGTATCGACGCCGTAGGCGCGCGCGAGGCTCGCGAGCGCGGAAGGCAGGTTGACGACCTGGAGCACGCTGCCGCGCGCGTGCGCGGCACGCTGCCAGGCGAGCAGCACGGCAAGGGCCGACGAGTCGAATTGCGTGAGCGACGTGCAATCGACTTCGCTCGCGCCCGCGGCAATCCGCTCGAGTCCCGCCGCGAGCGCGGCCTTCGCGCTCGCGTGAGTCAGCGTGGCGCCGGTTTCGAAGCGGCTCACGACGCCTTGCCCGCCGCCAGTTGCTGGTTGCGCTGGGTCAGGAACTGGATCAGGCCGTCGACGCCGCTCTGCTGGATCTTTTCCTGGAACTGCTGCTGGTAGGCCTGAATCAGCCACGCGCCGAGCACGTTGATGTCGTAGACGCGCCAGCCCTGCGGCGTCTTGTAGAGGCGGTAGTCGAGCTCGACCGGCGAGCCGTTGTTCATCACGGTCGTGCGCACGACGACGTCGGTGTCGCCGGGGTCCGCCCGGAACGGCAGGTACTGGATCTGCTGGTTGTGCACCTGGGCGAGCGCGCCCGAATAAGTCCGGATCAGGAGCATTTCGAACTGATCGACCACCTGCGTCTGCTGCTGGGGCGTGGCGGTGCGCCAGTAACGGCCCATCGCGAGCTGCGTGGTGCGGCGGAAATCGGTGTACGGCAGGATCTGCTCGTTGACGAGCTTCGTGATCTCCGAGATGTCGCCCTGCTGGACCGACTTGTCGTTCTGGATCGAATTCATCACCTGCTGGATGATGGCCTTGACCATACCGTCCGGAGAACTCGTGTCGATGGACTGGGCCGAAGCCGTGCCGACGAACGCAAAAAATGCGGCAAAAAGCGGGATCAGAAAGAATTTTTTCATGATAAATCCTGCATGCAGGGAAATTTACTGCCTAATGACCCTTTCGGAGCCATTTTGGACTAACGAGCGGTCAACGATATCACACGCGTCCGACACGCATCCGCGCCGCCCGCCGCGCGGCAGGCGAGCGCGAGCCGTACAGTCCGGGTCAGCGCAGCCGCATGCCCGGGGTGCCGAAGCGCGCCGGCGGCACGGTCTGGTCGGCCGGAGCCCCGGCGGCGCCCGAGGCCGGCTGCGGAACGGCCGGCGCCGATGCGCCTCCGGGCGCGGCAGCACCCGCCGCGCCATCGTCGACGTCGTAATTCGGCAACGGCGTGCCCTGCCCGCCCGTCGAGGAATCCGCCGAGCTCAGATAGCGTCGCCGCTGCAGATAGGTATTGCGCATGAACGAGTACTGGTCGATCGCCGCGCCCTGAAGCAGATCGCTCGCGCCCAGCAGGTTCGCGCGCGTGCTCAGGACGTTCACGGCGTAAATGCCCCAGCTCGCCGAATCCGGCTCGACGTAGGTGAGCGGATTGATGAAGTAATTGACGACCCAGCCCGTCGAGTCGCGCACCGTGCTCGGGCCGAGCAGCGGCAGCACGAGGTACGGTCCCGGCGGCACGCCGTAATGGGCGAGCGTCAGGCCGAAGTCCTGGTCGTGCTTGGGCAGCTTCGCGAGCGTCGCGACGTCGAACAGGCCGCCGACCCCGAAGACCGAGTTGATGACGAGCCGCATGATGTCCTCGACGCCATCGGTGACCTTGAGCTGCAGCAGATCGTTCGCGGCGTTGTAGACGTCGCCGATGTTCGAGAAGAAGTTCGTCACGCTGTCGCGCACCGGCTTCGGCGTGACCTTCACATACCCCTGCGCGGCCGGCCTCAGCGCGTACTGGTCGACCTTGTCGTTGAACTTGAAGATCGTCCGGTTGAACCCTTCGAACGGATCGTCCTTCGACGGCGTCTGCACCGTCGAACACCCTGCGAGAGCTAACGCCATCGCCGCGAACGCGACCTTGCGCATTCCGCTCGTCTTCATTCTTGTTCTCCTTACTGGCTCGCGCCCGAAGCGGGCGACGCGCCCGCCGGTTTGGCCGCGCCCGAGTCCGCGGCCTTGCTGTAGAGAAGCTGCCCGATCAGATTCTCGAGCACGATGGCCGACTGCGTCATCGTGATCGTGTCGCCATTCTTGAGCATGTCCGTGTCACCCCCGGGTTCAAGGCCGATGTACTGCTCGCCGAGCAGGCCAGCGGTCAGAATCTTCGCCGACGAATCCCTCGGAAACAGGTACTGCCTGTCGATGTCGATCGTCACGAGCGCCTGGTAGGTGTTCGTGTCGAAACCGATCGAATCGACGCGACCCACCGTCACGCCCGCGCTCTTCACGGGCGCGCGCGGCTTGAGTCCGCCGATGTTGTCGAACCTGAGCTTCACCGCGTAGGTGGGCTGGAACGACAGCGAGCTCATGTTGCCGGCCTTGAGCGCGAGAAACAGCAGCGCCAGCACGCCCAGCACCACGAACAGGCCGACCCAGAAGTCGAGAGCAGTCTTTTTCATCGTCATCCCAATCAGAAACCGTTGCGACGGCGGCGCCGTCCGCGCCGTCAGCTAAACATCAGTGCGGTCAGCAGGAAGTCGAGGCCGAGCACCGCGAGCGACGCGTACACCACCGTCTTCGTCGTCGCGCGCGAGACGCCCTCCGGCGTCGGCTTGGCCTCGTAGCCCTGGTAGAGCGCGACGAACGTGACGGCGAAACCGAACACGATACTCTTCATGACGCCGTTGCCCACGTCGGTCCAGACGTCCACGCCGGCCTGCATCTGCGACCAGAACGCGCCGGCATCGACGCCGATCAGCACCACGCCGACCACGTAGCCGCCGAGAATGCCGACCGCGCTGAAGATCGCGGCGAGTATCGGCATGGCGATCACGCCCGCCCACATGCGCGGCGCGATCACGATGCGCAGCGGGTCGACCGCCATCATCTCCATCGCGGTCAACTGCTCGCCCGCCTTCATGAGGCCGATCTCGGCCGTGAGCGACGTGCCGGCGCGGCCGGCGAACAGCAACGCCGTGACGACGGGCCCGAGTTCGCGCACGAGCGAGAGCGCGACGAGCAGGCCGAGCGCCTGGTCGGAGCCGTAGCGGTTCAGCGTGTAATACCCCTGCAGGCCGAGCACGAAACCGACGAAGAGCCCCGACACCGCAATGATGAGCAGCGAATAATTACCGACGAAGTGGATCTGCTTCGTGACAAGACGCGGACGGCGCAGGAGCGGAAAGAACTCGAGCACGAGCCGCACGAAGAAACGCGCCGCGTAGCCCGCACGCGCGAACGCGTCGATGACGCCGCGGCCGATCAGGCTGATGATCATGAACGCCCTCCGCCAATGCCGAAGTCCGCCTCGAGCGAGGCGTTGGCCGGGTAATGGAACCGGAACGGACCGTCCGGCGCGCCGTCGATGAACTGCCGCACGCTCGGGTCCGTCGAGGCGCGCAGCTCGTCCGGCGTCCCTTGAGCGAGCACGCCGCCGTTGGCGAGGAAATAGACGTAATCGGCAATCGCGAACGATTCGGGCACGTCGTGCGAGACGAGGATCGAGGTCGCGCCGAGCGCGTCGTTGAGCGTGCGGATCAGGTTCGCCGTGATGCCGAGCGAAATCGGGTCGAGCCCGGCGAACGGCTCGTCGTACATCATCAGCTCGGGGTCGAGCGCGATGGCGCGGGCGAGCGCCACGCGCCGCGCCATGCCGCCCGACACCTCCGACGGCGCGAGGTCGCGCGCGCCGCGCAGGCCGACCGCGTTGAGCTTCATCAGCACGAGGTCGCGAATCAGGGCTTCGGGCAGATCGGTGTGTTCGCGCAGCGCGAACGCGACGTTGTCGAACACCGACATGTCGGTGAAAAGCGCGCCGAACTGGAACAGCATGCCCATCTTGCGGCGCAGCGCGTAAAGGCCTTCGCGCGTCTGCGCGCCGATGTCCTCGCCGTGAAACAGCACCTGGCCGCGCCGTGCCTGCACGAGACCGCCGATGAGCCGCAGGACCGTCGTCTTGCCGCAGCCCGATCCGCCCATGACCGCCACCACCTGACCGCGCGCGAAGCGCAGGTTCAGGCCGGAGAGGACGAGTCGGTCGTTGTAGCCGAAATCGACGTCGCGAAGCTCGAGAAGAGTCTCTGAAGGAAGAGGCACGTGAGCTGACAATCCTTTTACACGGAGGCGAAATTATAGGGCCATCGTGAAATTGCTGCCGGATACGCCCGGGCGTGAAACCGAAGCCCCTGCTGCCCAGCCGGCGCGGCCCGCCGGCCCGGGATTCCTTGCCAGGAGCGGCTATCGCCGGATCGTGCCGTCCTCGCGGTCCGTCCTCGTCGTGCTGGCTGACAATTATTGCGTAAACGCGCGTTGCAATGCAGCAACGGCTGCAGCCGGGTCGGCGGCCTCGGTCACGGCGCGCACGACGGCCGCGCTGCCCACGCCGGTGGCGAGCACCCCGGGCAGCGCGAGGCCGTCGATGCCGCCGATCGCCACGAGCGGCACGACGCCGTCGAACAGCTTCACGTAACGGGCGAGCCGCGCGAGCCCTTGCGGCGCGGTCGGCATCGCCTTCGTGGTGGTCGCGAACACGGCGCCGAGCGCGACGTAGCTCGGACGGAAGTGCAGCGCGGTCAGCATCTCGTAGTAGCCGTGCGTCGACAGCCCGAGCCGCAGCCCCGCGGCGGCCAGCGCTGACAGGTCGGCCTCGCGCAGATCCTCCTGCCCCAGATGCACGCCGTAGGCGCCGGCGGCCAGCGCCTCCCGCCAGTGGTCGTTGATGAAGACGCGCGCGTCGTGGCGGCGCCCCGCCTCGACGCAGCGCGCGATCTCGCGCTCGAGCGCCGCGGACTTCGGCTGCTTGCTGCGCAACTGGACCGTCTTCACGCCGCAATCGAGCACGCGCTCGACCCAGTCGGCCGTCGGCAGGACCGGATAGAGGCCGAGCCGCGCGGGACAGGGCGCGAACGGCCGCGCGGGCGCGTCGGGCAGACCCGCGACGCGCGGAAAGCGCGCGAAGTCCACCGGCCAGGCATCGGCCGTGCTGCGCTCGTCGCCGTCGCGCCAGGCCAGCGCGAGCACCAGCGCGTCGTGAGGCGCGAAACCGCAGTCGAGAAACGCCGCGAGCGCCGGAATCCAGTCTTCGGACAATGCGCCGTCGAGCGCGTGGCGCTCGCCGCCCAGATGCAGCGTAAGGCCGCCCGAGCGCGCCTCGACGACGGCCGCGCCGCGCACGAGCCACTGCGCGAAATGCGCGCGGTGCGCGTCCCCGTCCGCCGCGATGATCAGGTCGCCGCCGTTCGGCTCGCCCGGCGGCGTCAGGCAGATGCGCCACGGCGCGTGCGTGGCGGGCCAGTCGCCGAGGCGCGCGCGAATCCGCTCGGCCGCTTCGTTCAGTTCGTCGGCGGGCGGCCAGAACAGCTCGCGGCCCGCAAAGCGCAGCGTATCGGTCATGTCTTGCTCCCATCCTGATGCCAGAACGGCATGCCGACGACCGGCGTGCTCGCCTCGGCGGTGTCGCGCTCGGCCATCGGGCCGGCCAGATACGCCGCCCGCCCCGCCTCCACGCCCTGCGCGAACGCGCGCGCCATTACCTCGGGGTGCGAGGCCTGCGAGACGGCCGTGTTCAGCAGCACGCCGTCGAAACCCCATTCCATCACCTGACAGGCGTGCGACGGCACGCCGAGCCCCGCATCGACGATCAGCGGCACGTCCGGCAGCCGCTCGCGCAGCACCCTGAGCCCGTACGGATTGACCACGCCCTTGCCGGTGCCGATCGGCGCACCCCACGGCATGAGCGCCTCGCAGCCCGCGTCGAGCAGGCGGCGCCCGACGACGAGATCCTCGGTGCAGTACGGCAGCACCCGGAAGCCGTCCTTGACGAGGCGCGCCGCCGCCTCGATCAGGCCGACCGGGTCCGGCTGCAGCGTGTAGTCGTCGCCGATCAGCTCGAGCTTGATCCAGTCCGTCTCGAAGATTTCGCGCGCCATGTGCGCGGTCGTCACGGCCTCGCTGACGCTCTGGCAGCCGGCCGTGTTCGGCAGGAGCGGCACGCCGCGGCGCTTGAGCAGATCGAAGAAGCCGGCCCCGGCTGCGCCGTCGTTCATCTGCCGGCGCAGCGCGACGGTAATCATGCCGGGGCGGCCCGCGTCGATCGAATCGGACAGCGACTGCAGCGACGGATAGCGCGACGTGCCGAGCAGCACGCGGCTGGCGAAAGTTTGGCCGTACAGCGTGAGCGCGTCGGCTGAAGGAGTGGGGGCCATGGCAGAAGATCCTTGCGTCTGACGGGAGGCGAACGGGCGGCCGTTTCGTTGATTAGCCGCCGGCGACGGGGCTCACGACGTCGAGCCGGTCGCCCGCCTGCAGGACGCGCCCGGCATGCTGCGCGCGCGCGACAAAATCGCCGTTCAGCGCGACCGCGTAGGGCGGCCGCGCGCCGTATGCGGTCAGCGCATCGGCGACGGTCGCGCCGTCGGGCAACGACAGCGGCTTTTGATTGATGTGAATGTCCATGATGACTGCTGGTTGGCTGTCCCTATCCCTGATTCTGCTGGCGACGACTACCCGATACACCGAAAACATGCCGCGCCGGCGAACCGGCGCATGTGCGGCACGCGGCATGCCGCGTGCCTGCCGAGGGCACGCTCAAGCCGTCTCCCGCGAATGTCCGTCGTGCAGCAGCGCGCCCCACCGGGCGTTGCGACGCCAGTCGCCGAACGTGTCCGCGTTCGCGATACGACCGTCGAAGAGCGCCCCGGCCGTGCGCACGACTTCGTCGACCACCTCGGGCACGATCATGTAGCCGTGCCGGTACAAGCCGTTCACGCGCAGCGTCGACGCGCCGTCCCAGACCACGGCGGGCCGATGGTCGGGCAGCGTCGGCCTGCACTGTGAATTGAACTCGAGGATGCGCGCCTCGCCGAAGGCCGGATGCACGGCAAACGCCGCGCTCAATAACTCCAGTGCCGAGCGTACGCTGACGGGCGACATGTCCTCGCCCTCGATCTCGGTCGCGCCGATCACGTAGACATCGTCCTGTTTCGGCGCGACGTAGAGCGGATAGCGCGGATGCAGCAGACGCACCGGCCGCGAGAGCCCGATACCCGGCGCATGGATGCGCGCGACCTCGCCGCGGATGCCGCGTAGCGCGGGCCACACCGGCTTCGCGCCGAGCCCGCGGCAGTCGATCGTCACGCGCGCGCGCGGCAGATCGGCTTCGTCGACGGCCGTGTTCCAGTGCGTTTCGACGCCGCGTTCGGCAAGCCCCGCGGCCAGCGCGCGCAGCACCTGGCGATTGTCGAGCTGGCCCTCGCCGGCCAGCAGCCAGCCGCGCGGAAACCGGCCGGCCAGCGCCGGCTCGGCTTCGTCGAGACGCTCGCCCTCGAGCGCGACGAAACCGGCGTCGGCCAGCGCGCGCGGCGCGCTCGCGCGCACGCGGCGCTCGAAAAGCGGCGCTTCGGTGCGATCGGCATGGTGCCAGACGACCAGCGTGCCGTTGCGCTGGAAAAACACCGGCTCGGGCAATTCGGCCAGCACGCGCGGCCAGGCGTCGAGCGAGGCGACGCCCAGCTCGACGATCAACGTCTCGGCCACGGCGGCCTCGGCGAGCGGCGCGAGCATCGCCGCGGCGACCCAGGCCGCCGCCTGCGAGCCGTCGGCATCGCCGCGCTCGTAGAGCGCGACGCGATGCCCCGCGCCGGCCAGCCGCCAGGCGACGAGACGGCCGCACAGGCCACCGCCGAGCACGGCGAAATCGGGCTGACGACCCGAACCGGATGCGCTCATGACGACCTCCCGACACGCGCGACGGCGCGAACGCGGGAAGCGAAAAGCAATGAACTGACTGAGAAGGGTGAGAAACGGGCGGTCATCGAATCCTTTCCGTACGACAAACGACAGGCGTACCCAAGGACGAAACCGGCTGGCGAAGCCGGCCGCGCATGCGTGCTGCAAAAGTGACGGACGAGTCACACTGCGCGGCGGGACGCTGGAGACAATTCCAGCAAGACTTTCCGGAAACTTCCCGCGCCGGTATTACCCGGATCGGGTGCGAAGGGTCTCTCTCAGCCTCGCCGCGGCTCGAAAACCGCGCGAAGCACCCCTGTTTCGTCAGCGGCCATTAGACCACAAAAGGCGCGGACGCGGCAAACGGAGGAAACGTTCCCCGCGTGCGCGCTCTGGCACAATGGAACCGCCCGTACCGCTTCGCCGCGCACCGTCGAACGCGTGTGGATTAAGCGCCGTTTAAGCCCAGCCTGCGACAATGATTACGCAGTTGCCCGTGGCAAATCGCGATCAGGAAGCCCATGACCCAACCGTCCGTCTCCCACGCTCCGCTCCCGTCAAGCAGCAAGATCTCCGCCTGGTCGCTGATCAAACCATACTGGATATCCGAAGAATGGAAGAAAGCGTGGCTGATGCTGGTCGCGATCCTCGCGATGGAGCTCAGCAGCGTCTGGCTCAGCGTCAAGTTCAACGACTGGTACGGCTCGTTCATCAACGTATTGCAGGCGAAGAACGCAAAAAGTTTCCCGCTGCTCATGCTCGAGTACGGCGGCATTCTATTTGCGTCGACCGTGCTCTTCGTCTATAGCCGCTATCTGCGCCAAATGCTCGGCTTCCGCTGGCGCCAGTGGCTTACCACTCGTTTTATGAACGAGTGGCTCGACGGCCGCGCGTTCTACCGAATCGAGCGAGACCGGTCGACCGACAACCCTGACCAGCGGATTAGCGACGACCTGCAGGATCTCGCGAGCACCACGCTTTCGCTGACCATCGATCTGCTGTCGACGCTGGTTTCGCTCGTGTCCTTCACCGTGATTCTCTGGACGCTCGCCGGGCCGCTGACCATGACGCTCTCGGGCATGCAACTGACGATTCCCGGCTACATGGTGTGGGCTGCGGCGATCTATGCGCTCGTCGGCTCGTATGTGATGCATCGCTTCGGGCACCAGCTCGTCGCGATCAACTACCAGCAGCAGCACGTCGAAGCGGATTTCCGCTTCGGCCTGATTCGCGTACGCGAGAACGCCGAGCAGATCGCCTTCTACAACGGGATGGACGCCGAGAAGGCCAGTGCGCAGACGCTGTTCGAGCGCATCCGCGAGAACTGGTGGCGCGTGATGAAATACACCAAGAATCTGAACTTCGTTCTCAACTTCTACAGCCAGCTGGCAATGATTTTCCCGTTCGTCGTCGCAGCCCCCCGCTACTTCGCCGGCGTATTTTCGTTTGGAGCGCTGATGCAGATCGCGCGCGCATTTGGCAACGTCAGCGATTCGTTCTCGTGGTTCGTGAATAGCTACGGTACGCTCGCCGCATGGCGCGCCACGGTCAACCGTCTCCGGGAATTCCATAAAGCCGTGCTCGCACCGGCGGCAAACGACGATGCGGTGCCCGCGCAGCTTCAATCCGGAGCACACGCAAACGGCCGAGCGATCTCATTCAGACACGGCATCCATCTGAATGCGGCCAACGGACTGACCACGATCGCGACCGAGAACCTCACGCTCGCCCTCCCCGACGGCTCGCCGCTCGCCGCCGTGCGCGACATCGAGGTCAAGCCGGGCGCGCGCTGGCTCGTGCGCGGACCGTCGGGCTCCGGCAAGAGCACCCTGATGCGCGCGCTCGCCGGCCTCTGGCCGTTCGGCGACGGCGTAATCGAGGTGCCGGTCGACGCGCGCACGATGTTCGTTCCGCAGCAAAGCTACCTGCCGATCGGCACGCTGAAGGCCGCGCTCGCCTACCCGTCGCCGGCCGATACGTTCGACGACGAGACCTGCGCCGACGCGCTACGCGCCTGCCATCTCGAAGATTATGCGCAGCGGCTTTCCGAGTCGGGCCACTGGACACGCATCCTCTCGCCCGGCGAGCAGCAGCGCCTCGCCGCCGCGCGCGTGCTGCTGCACAAGCCCGACTTCCTGTTCCTCGACGAAGCGACGAGCGCGCTCGATCCGGAAAACGAGGCGCGACTTTACCGCCTCTTCGTCGAGCGGCTGCCGCAAACGGCCATCGTCAGCATCGCGCATCGGGAATCGCTGGCGGCGTTCCACGGCGAAACGCTCGACATCGAGCGCGTGACGCAGGAGAGCATCGCCGCCTGAGCACGGGCGTTCGGACGGCTCTCGCGAAAACGGCCGCTCAGCCGAGCGGCACGCTCGCGAGCGCCTCGTAACGCGCGCCCCGCCGCGCGAGCGTGCTCGAATACAGCACGAGCGACTCGAACCGCACCGAAGGCAATGCGCCCGCCTCGCCCGAAAGCCCGACGGCCTCGGTACGGCGGCCAAAGCGCGCGAGCGTGATGTGCGGCCGCAGCGCCCGCCCGTCGATGCCGAGCCCCAGCCCGATCATCGACGAACGCACCCGGGCGTCGAGTTCGACGAACGCCGCCGACATGGCGAACGCCGCCACCATCAAACGCGGATGCTCGCGATCCGGCCAGCACTCGATGCGCTCGACGCCCGCCGGCGGGAACGCGCAGACCGAGGCGCCCAGCCGACGGATCAGCGCCTCGCCCTGCCCCGCCGACAACACGCCGATGAACGCCACGGTCAGATGCAGTTGCGCATGCAACACGCGGCGCGCGGACGGCGGAACCGCGAGCGCCGAGAGCGCATCGCGCGTAGCCGCATCGGGTGCGAGCGCAAGAAAGCAGCGTTGCCAGACATCGGGCGGTGAAGGAAGGTTCAGCATGGGCCGGACGAGTTGGGATGCCGACCCGCCAGCCTTCATGGCTGCCCCCGCCGGCTCGCGCCATGTTAGCGCGCCCGTCCGGCACGCGACGGCGTGACGGCATCCATTCGCCGGGCCATGAAAAAACGGGCACCTTCGAAGGTGCCCGTTTTCACGTCCGGCTTGCGGTCCGACTCAGCGCGGCAGCTCCGAACTGCCCATCAGGTAGGCGTCCACCGACCGTGCGCACTGCCGCCCTTCGCGAATCGCCCAGACGACGAGCGACTGGCCGCGGCGCATGTCGCCGGCGGCGAACACCTTGTCCACGGACGTGCGATAGGCGCCGTCGCCGTCGGTCGAAGCGCGGACGTTGCCGCGCGCATCGCGCTCGACGCCGAATGCCTCGAGCACCGGCGACGCCGGCTGCGTAAAGCCCATCGCGAGCAGCACGAGGTCGGCCTTCATGTCAAACTCGGAGCCCGGCACTTCCTGCATCTTGCCGTCCTTCCATTCGACGCGCACGGCCACGAGCTTCTCGACCTTGCCGTTCTTGCCCTCGAAGCGCTTCGTCGCGATCGACCAGTCACGCTCGCAGCCTTCTTCGTGCGACGACGAGGTCCGCAGCTTGATCGGCCAGTACGGCCAGACGAGCGGCTTGTTCTCCGTCTCGGGCGGCTGCGGCAGCAACTCGAACTGCGTGACGCTCTTCGCGCCGTGCCGGTTCGAGGTGCCCACGCAGTCCGAGCCCGTGTCGCCGCCGCCGATCACGACGACGTGCTTGCCCTTCGCGAGCAGTTGATTCGACAACTTGTCGCCGGCGTTGATGCGGTTCTGCTGCGGCAGGAACTCCATCGCGTAGTGGATGCCGGCCAGCTCGCGGCCCGGCACCGGCAGGTCGCGCGGCGTTTCCGAGCCGCCCGAGATCACGACCGCGTCGAACTGTTCCTTCAGTTCGTCGGGCGAGATGGTTTCCTTCGACGCATTGCCGATATACGGCGGCAGCTCGCCCTTGCCGACGAACACGCTCGTGCGGAACGTCACGCCTTCGGCCTCCATCTGGCGCATGCGGCGGTCGATCAGCCACTTTTCGAGCTTGAAGTCGGGGATGCCGTAACGCAGCAGGCCGCCGACGCGGTCGTTCTTCTCGAACACTGTCACGTCGTGGCCCGCGCGCGCGAGCTGCTGGGCGGCGGCCAGGCCCGACGGCCCCGAGCCGACGACGGCGACCTTCTTGCCGGTCCGGTGCTTCGAGGGCTGCGGCGCGACCCAGCCTTCGGCCCACGCCTTGTCGATGATCGCGTGCTCGATCGACTTGATGCCGACCGGATCGTTGTTGATGCCGAGCGTGCACGCCGTCTCGCACGGCGCCGGGCAGATACGGCCCGTGAACTCGGGGAAGTTGTTGGTCGAGTGCAGCACCTCGATCGCGGCTTGCCAGTCCTGGCGGTACACCAGGTCGTTGAAGTCCGGGATCACGTTGTTCACCGGGCAGCCGTTGTTGCAAAACGGAATGCCGCAGTCCATGCAGCGCGCGCCCTGGATCTTCGCGTCGTCGTCGGAGAGCGCCGCGACGAATTCCTTGTAGTGCTTGATCCGCGCGAGCGGAGCCTCGTACGCCTCGTGGCGGCGTTCGTACTCGAGAAAACCCGTTGCCTTACCCATGTGGCTCTCGTCTATTCCGTGTATTCGATGGGGAATCGGCGTGCGCCGCGCGTCATGCGCGGCGCACGCACTCGTCTATGTGCTGCGTCGGTCCGGGCGCTTACGCGGCCAGCACTTCCTGGCCCGCCTTCTTCGCACCGAGTTCGGCCAGCGCGCGCCGGTATTCCGTCGGGAACACCTTCACGAACTGCCGGCGCGCGGCGTCCCAGTTCTCCAGCAGCGCCTTCGCGCGCGGCGAGCCCGTGAACTGGAAGTGGCGCTCGACGATACCCTTCAGCAGTGCCTCGTCGGTTGCGCCCGCGTGCCACAGCGCGCGGTCCACCGTGTGTTCCTGTTCGGCCTGCGGCAGGACCGGCTCGAGCGTGACCATCGCCTTGTTGCACTTCGCGGCGAACGTGTTGTCCGGATCGTAGACGAACGAGACGCCGCCCGACATGCCGGCCGCGAAGTTGCGGCCCGTCTCGCCGAGCACGACGACTGTGCCGCCCGTCATGTACTCGCAGCCGTGGTCGCCCGTGCCCTCGACGACCGCCGTCGCGCCCGAGTTGCGCACGCAGAAGCGCTCGCCGGCCACGCCGCGGAAGAAGGCCTCGCCCTCGACGGCGCCGTACATCACCGTGTTGCCGCAGATGATGTTCTCTTCCGACTTGCCGCGGAAATCGTTGGTCGGACGAATGATGATCCGGCCGCCCGAGAGACCCTTGCCGACGTAATCGTTGCCGTCGCCGACGAGGTCGAGCGTCACGCCCTTCGCGAGGAATGCACCGAAACTCTGGCCCGCCGTACCCTTTAGCTGGATGTGGATCGTGTCGTCGGGCAGGCCCTCGTGGCCGTACTTCCTAGCGACCACGCCCGAGAGCATCGCACCGACCGTCCGGTTCACGTTGCGCACCGGCTGGATGAACGACACGTGCTCGCGGTTCTCGATCGCGGCCTTCGCCTTCTCGATCAGCGTGTGGTCGAGCGCGCGCTCGAGACCGTGGTCCTGCGACTCGACGTGCCGGCGCGCGACGTCCGCCTCGACCTTCGGCAGATAGAACACGCGCGAGAAGTCGAGCCCCTTCGCCTTCCAGTGCTCGACGCCCTTGCGCATGTCGAGCAGATCCGCGCGGCCGATCAGGTCGTCGAACTTGCGGATGCCGAGCTGGGCCATGATTTCGCGCACTTCCTCGGCGATGAAGAAGAAGAAGTTCACGACGTGCTCGGGCTGGCCCGAGAACTTCGCGCGCAGCACCGGGTCCTGCGTCGCGACGCCGACCGGGCAGGTGTTCAGGTGGCACTTGCGCATCATGATGCAGCCCTGCACGACGAGCGGCGCCGTCGCGAAGCCGAATTCGTCGGCGCCGAGCAGCGCGCCGATCACGACGTCGCGGCCCGTCTTCATCTGGCCGTCGGCCTGCACGCGAATGCGTCCGCGCAGCTTGTTGAGCACGAGGGTCTGCTGCGTCTCGGCGAGACCCAGTTCCCACGGCGAGCCCGCGTGCTTGAGCGACGAGAGCGGCGACGCGCCGGTGCCGCCGTCGTGGCCCGCGATCACGACGTGATCGGCCTTGGCCTTCGCGACGCCGGCCGCGACCGTGCCAACGCCGACTTCGGAGACGAGCTTCACCGAGATCGACGACGGCGGGTTCACGTTCTTCAGATCGTGAATCAGTTGCGCCAGGTCTTCGATCGAGTAGATGTCGTGGTGCGGCGGCGGCGAGATGAGGCCCACGCCCGGCACCGAGTAACGCAGCTTGCCGATGTAGTCGGACACCTTGTGGCCCGGCAACTGGCCGCCCTCGCCCGGCTTCGCGCCCTGCGCCATCTTGATCTGGATCTGGTCCGCCGACGACAGATACTCGGCCGTCACGCCGAAGCGGCCCGACGCGACCTGCTTGATCTTCGAGCGCAGCGAATCGCCGTCCTTGAGCGGAATGTCGCGCACGACCTCCGGGCCGATCACCGAGGCGAGCGTGTCGCCATTCTTGACCGGAATGCCGCGCAGCTCGTTGCGATAGCGGTTGTGATCCTCGCCGCCCTCGCCCGTGTTCGACTTGCCGCCGATGCGGTTCATCGCGATCGCGAGCGTCGTGTGCGCCTCGGTGCTGATCGAGCCGAGCGACATCGCGCCAGTCGCGAAGCGCTTGACGATTTCCTTCGCCGGCTCGACGTCGTCGATCGGAATCGCGCGCGACGGGTCGAGGCGGAATTCGAAGAGACCGCGGAACGTCATGTGGCGCTTCGTCTGATCGTTGATCAGATGCGCGTATTCCTTGTAGGTCTGGTAGGAATTGCTGCGCGCCGAGTGCTGGAGCTTGGCGATCGCGTCGGGCGTCCACATGTGGTCTTCGCCGCGGATGCGGAACGCGTACTCGCCGCCCGCGTCGAGCATGTTCGCGAGCACCGGGTTGTCGCCGAACGCGTCGCGGTGCAGGCGAATCGCCTCCTCGGCCACCTCGAAAAGGCCGATGCCGCCGACCTTCGACGCCGTGCCCTTGAAGTACTTGCCGACGAGCTCGCCCGACAGACCCACGGCCTCGAAAATCTGCGCGCCCGTGTAGGACATGTAGGTCGAAATGCCCATCTTCGACATGACCTTCTGCAGGCCCTTGCCGACCGCCTTCGTGAAGTTGTAGACCGCCTTTTCCGCCGACAGGTCGCCCTTGAGGCCCTGCGCCATCTGCGCGAGCGTTTCCATCGCGAGGTACGGGTGCACGGCTTCGGCGCCGTAGCCCGCGAGCAGCGCGAAGTGATGCGTCTCGCGCGCGGAGCCCGTCTCGACGACGAGGCCCGTGCTCGTGCGCAGGCCCTGCTCGACGAGGTGCGTATGGATGGCCGAGGTAGCCAGCAGCGCGGGAATCGCGACGTTGTCGCGGTCCGCGCGGCGATCCGAGACGATCA
Organism: Burkholderia sp. WAC0059; assembly: GCF_002870125.1. Classification (GTDB taxonomy): domain Bacteria; phylum Pseudomonadota; class Gammaproteobacteria; order Burkholderiales; family Burkholderiaceae; genus Paraburkholderia. The sequence continues at coordinate 40,978 of NZ_PNEO01000015.1, read as the reverse complement.
GGATGTTGTAGCCGGACCTCACCGCGTCGACGGCCTCGGCGCACAGCGAGGCGAGACGCGCCTCGATGCCTTCCTTGCCCCAGGCCACCGGATAGCAGATGTTCAGCTCGTAGGAGCTGAACTTGCCGCCCGTGTACTGCTCGATGGCGCGGATCTTCGCGATGTCCTTGAAGTCGAGCACCGGTTGCGACACTTCGAGCCGCATCGGCGGGTTGATGTTGTTGGTGTCGAGCAGGTTCGGCTTCGGGCCGATGAACGACACGAGCGACATCACCATGTTCTCGCGGATCGGGTCGATCGGCGGGTTCGTCACCTGCGCGAAAAGCTGCTTGAAGTAGTGGTAGAGCGTCTTGTTCTTGTTCGACATCACCGCGAGCGGCGAGTCGTTGCCCATCGAACCGACGGCTTCCTCGCCCGAGAGCGCCATCGGCGCCATCAGGAACTTGAGGTCCTCCTGCGTGTAGCCGAACGCCTGCTGGCGGTCGAGCAGCGAGGCCGGCTCGCGGCGCTCGCTCACGGCGTCCTCGGCCGTCGTCTCGATCTCGTCGAGCTTGATGCGCACGGCGTCGATCCAGCTCTTGTAGGGCTTCGCGTTCGCGAGGTTGTCCTTCAGCTCCTTGTCGTCGATGATGCGGCCATGCTCCATGTCGATCAGGAACATCTTGCCCGGCTGCAGGCGCCACTTCTTGACGATCTTCGATTCGGGAACCGGCAGCACGCCCGCTTCCGACGCCATGATGACGAGGTCGTCCTCGGTGATCAGATAGCGCGCCGGGCGCAGGCCGTTACGGTCGAGCGTCGCGCCGATCTGGCGGCCGTCCGTGAACGCGATCGCGGCGGGGCCGTCCCACGGCTCCATCATCGCGGCGTGGTACTCGTAGAACGCGCGTCGGTTGTCGTCCATCAGCGTGTGCTGTTCCCACGCTTCGGGAATCATCATCATGACCGCATGGACGAGCGGATAGCCCGCCATCACGAGCAGCTCGAGACAGTTGTCGAACGACGCCGTGTCCGACTGACCCGGATAGATGAGCGGCCAGAGCTTCGGCAGGTCGTCGCCGAGCACGTGCGAGGCGATCGCGCCGGTGCGCGCGTTCAGCCAGTTCACGTTGCCCTTCACGGTGTTGATCTCGCCGTTGTGCGCGATCATCCGGTACGGGTGCGCGAGCTCCCAGGCCGGGAACGTGTTGGTCGAAAAGCGCTGGTGCACGAGCGCGAGTGCCGACACGACGCGCTCGTCCTGCAGGTCGCGGTAGTACACGCCGACCTGGCCCGCGAGCAGCAAGCCCTTGTAGACGACCGTGCGCGCCGACATCGACGGCACGAAGTATTCCTTGCCGTGCTTGAGCTTGAGCGCCTGGATGCGGTGGCTCGCGGTCTTGCGGATGACGTACAGCTTGCGCTCGAGCGCATCGGTCACCATCACGTCCTTGCCGCGGCCGATGAAGATCTGGCGGATCACCGGCTCGCTCGCCTTGACCGTGGGCGAGATCGGCATGGTGTGGTCCGCGGGCACGTCGCGCCAGCCGAGCACGACCTGGCCTTCGGCGCGCACGGTGCGCTCGAGTTCCTGCTCGCAGGCGAGCCGCGACGCGTGTTCCTTCGGCAGGAAGATCATGCCGACCCCGTACTCGCCGGCGGGCGGCAGCACGACGCCCTGGCGGGCCATTTCCTCGCGATAGAAGCCGTCCGGAATCTGGATCAGGATGCCCGCGCCGTCGCCCATGAGCGGATCGGCGCCCACGGCGCCCCGGTGGTCGAGGTTTTCGAGAATCTTCAGCCCTTGCTGGATGATCTCGTGGCTTTTCTTGCCCTTGATGTGGGCGACGAAGCCGACGCCGCAGGCGTCGTGTTCGTTTTGCGGGTCGTACAGACCTTGCGCGGCGGGAACCGTGGCGCGCGGGTGCTGGTGATCGTTCATGGGGACACCCTTCTGGGAGAAGCCGAAGCGGCCGTTTTAACTATCTTCTTCCTGTTTCCCGCCGTTTGCGTGACCGGGGTAAGGCGCGCGCCAGGCGATGCGGGCTGGTTCCGCGTCGTGCGCCGCAGAGAGCCGAAAGGCGAATATACGCGACGAATCAATGGAATAGCAAATAAAACGTGATGATTGATCCCCTATTTAATAATCCGATCAATATCGCATCGTTTAATTGGTTCCATATCAATAAGGGAGAAAAAAGACGGCATCTCGCGGATGCCGTCCTTATCGCCGACCCATTGAGTCGCAACGTTTTGTCAGGGCGAGCCCGTCTCCGGCTTGCCGATGTCGTGAGCGGGCGCCGGCGTCTCGCGGACCTTGCGCGGCCGGCCGCGCGGCAGCGGCGAAACGCGCCTGTTCGCAGTACGCGACGCCCATTCGCGGTACGAGTCGCTACCGAGCACCCAGCCCTTTAAAGTGGCCTGCATGAGCTGGCTCGTCTCCCGTTCGTCGAGCGGCTGCTCGCACAACTCGCGGTAGGCGCGCTGCCGCTCGAACGGCGTGTTGCCGAGCGCCCAGTACAGGGCATGGTCGGTGATGAGGCTGTCGACGGTCAGGCCGATGTGATGCCGGTAGCTCGACCAGCGGTAGTCCTCGGGCGTCTGCGCGAGCCGGTTGCGCACCGGCGCGAGCTCGACCATGCGGCTTGCGAGCAGGAAGTAGCGTTCGCTCTCGATGACGGTCGCGCGGTAGCGGCCCTCCCAGAGCGTGCCCCGCCGCGAATAGCGGCGGTTGAAGTGGGCCACGTAGCGCCGGCCGACCGCCTGCATCGCCTTGGGCAGGCTGGTTTCGTCGGACGGGCTGGCAAGTAGCTGGACCGCGCCGGGCATGAGAACCCACGCGTGAACCGCCAGATGGTGATCGCGCGCCGCCGCCTTCAGGCAATCAATGAACAGGTCGTAATCCTGTTCGTCGACAAACGCGGGCTGCTGGTCGAGCCCGCGCAGGATCACGTGCTGGGGCTGACCGGGAACATAAAGACGTGCAAGCCGTGCCATGCTCGATTTTCCGTTGTCCGTTGGTGAATACCCGCAGACCTGCCGGGCCGCATCGCCGCTGCGTTCGCAGCGACAAGGCTCGCGCAGGCATTCCGCGGCGCTTGGGGAAACTGCTCTAACGGTTTCGTATGGTTTGCCGGAAACGTTCTGCCCATAATGAATCGGCCATCATGGAGGGGATTACAAAAATGAGATCAAGACGGACACTTGCAGGGCTCGCCGCGTTCGCCTGCCTGTCGACGGCGCACGCGCAGTCGGCCAACACAATTTACGTCACGACGGGGTGGTTCCATTTCATGCCCCAGGGCAGCAGCGACCCGCTGAAGGTGGACAGCGTCGACGGTTATCCCATCAACACGAGTGTTCCCGGCTCCGGCACCGACATCGGCTCGTCCGACACCGCCGGCTTCAGCATCGGCTACTTCATCACCGACCACATCGCCGCGGAAGCCGAGATGGGCATTCCGCCGAAATTCGATCTCGACGGCGAAGGCTCCCTCGGCCAGTTCGGCAAGCTCGGCTCGGCACGACTCTGGAGTCCGGCCCTTCTGCTCAAGTACTACTTCAATCAACCCACGACGAAATTTCGCCCTTACGTCGGCATCGGCGTGACGCGCGTCTGGTTCACCGATGCCCAGCTCACCAACCCCGAATTCACGCAGGGGGTGTTACAGGGTCCGACCAGCGTTTCGACAGATCGTTCCTGGGCGCCGGTATTGAATGCGGGTTTTAATTACGCATTCACGAAACACTGGTTCGCGGGCTTCTCGCTGTCGTTCATCCCGGTCGACGTGACCGCGACGCTCAACACCAACAGCCCGGTGTTCAGCCAGCGCTCCGAAGCGAAGATACACCTCAATCCGCTGGTCTCTTATCTGAAGGTCGGCTACGCGTTCTGATGCCGCAGGACCGCCGCTGCCGCCCGCGTGCTGACCGGGCGGAGCGGTCCTGCGGGTAGCCGGTGCGGCATAAGGCATATCGTCAACCCGATTCTATGCTCATGCACGAAACCGTGCTGTCCCCGTAATCACCAGGCCGTCGCTTCCGGTCGACACTCCCCGCCGGACGGTTTTCCGGCAAGGCGTGCCGCCCGGCCGGCGAAGGCGCGCGGCACGCATCGGGCACGCCGGGCACCGAAATTGCACAATTACCCCTATCGGCATCCTGTCGTACCGGACAGGAACGTCGTCCTTTCCCGACCTGACTGAGAACGATGGAGAAATCATGAGCGCATTTCCGAACACGCGGGAAGCCGTTGGGGAATCCTGGACCAAAACGGGCCGGCACGCGAAGCGCATCGCCCGGCATAGCCGGCGTGCCGCCGAGGACATCGCCGACGAACTGCGGTCGCTACTCTCGGAGCTCGAGGCCACGCTCGGCGACGGCACACAGGCCGATGCCGCTGTGCTGCGCGAGGAATTGCGCAAGCGGCTCGACGCCGCGCGCGAACGCCTCGACAAGACGCGCTCGACCGCCCGCGAATACGCCGGCGACGCGCTGGCCGGCGCAGACCAGTACGTGCGCGGCAACCCGTGGCAAGCCATCGCGATTGCCGGCGGTCTGGCGCTGCTGGCCGGTGCGCTGCTGACGCGCCGGAGCTGACCGGCGCTATCCGGGACGCGTCGTTTGCTCGGGCCAGCGCGGCGGATGCCCTCCAGGGCGGGCGCAAGCGACGAAACTAGCCGTCGAGCGCATGCGGACCGATCAAGTCGATCCGGTCGGTACAGACCGTGTCCACGCCCCATTTCACCAGCAGCCGGGCACGCTCGGGATCGTTGACCGTGTAGGCCAGCACGTACAGCCCCGTGGACTTGATCCGCGCGACCAGCGCCTCGTCCAGCCGCTCATGATGGGCGTGCAGCGACACGCAGCCGAGCGCGGCCGTCTGCTCGCGCCAGTCCGCCGGCACGCGCCCGAACAGCAGCCCGCGCGGCAGCGCGGGTTCGGCCCGGCTTGCCGCGACGAGCGCCGCGAACGAAAACGACGACAAAAGCGGCGCCACCGGGGCCGCCGCCCAGGCGCGCGCGGCTTCCTCCGCGACGAGCCGGCCCGTTTCTTCGTCCCGCCCCGGACAGGGCTTGATCTCGACGTTCGCGGCCACCCCAAGCGCCCGGCACCGCGCCGCCGCCGCCGCGAGCGTCGGCATCGGCTCGCCGGCGAACCGGGCGTCGCGCCAGCTACCCGCGTCGAGTTTGGCCAGTTCGTCGTAACGCATTTGGGCGGCGGCGCCCCGGCCGTTCGAGGTCCGCTCGACCGTGTCGTCGTGCAGCAGGAACACGACATCGTCGGCCGAGAGCTTTGCGTCGAACTCGGCCATCGCGTGGCCGTAACGCGCGCCGGTCTCGATGCCGGCCAGCGTGTTCTCGGGCGCGAGCGTGCCGCCGCCCCGGTGAGCGGCCACGCGCGGATACGGCCATGGCTTCATGGTGCGGACTCCTACTTCTCGCCAGGGGGAAGATCGGGACGCTTCGACACAGGCTAAACCGCTCTCAACTATCGCTGATGACGAACAGCCGCTGATACTCCTTGAGCGCGTAACGATCGGTCATGCCGGCGATGTAATGCGCGATCAGACGCGGCTGTACCGCCGGATCCGGAGACTGATACCCGGGCGGCAGCAACCGCGGGTCGTCGCTGAACGCCTCGAACAGCCCCCTGACGACGCGCCGCGCCTTGTGTGCCATGCGCATCACCCGATAGTGGCGATACAGGTTTTTGTACAGAAAGCGCTTGAGCACCAGCGCCTGCACGGCGATTCGCTCGCTATGCGCGACGAGCGGCGGTGCCGCGCGCACGTCGTCGAGCGACGCCGGCGCGTGCTCGGCGAGATGGCGGGTCGTGGTCTCGATCAGGTCGACGATCAGCGTGTTGATGATGCGCCGCACGGTCTCGTGGATCAGCCGCCGGCCGTCGATCCGGGGAAATTCGCCGCGCGCCGAATCGTAGTGCGTCTGCCAGAGCTCGACCTCGGCCAATTGGCCGATCGTCAGGAGACCGGAGCGCAGGCCGTCGTCGACGTCGTGATTGTTGTAGGCGATTTCGTCGGCGATGTTCGCGATCTGCGCCTCGATCGAGGGTTGTCGCCCGAGCAGAAAACGCTCGCCCAATTCGCCGAGCTGCCGCGCGTGCTCGCGCGAGCAGTGCTTGAGAATGCCTTCGCGCGTCTCGAAGCAGAGGTTCAGGCCGTCGAACGCGCCGTAGTGCTCCTCGAGCTCGTCCACCACGGCGAGGCTCTGCAGATTGTGCTCAAAGCCGCCGTGCTCGCGCATGCACTCGTTCAGCGCGTCCTGGCCGGCATGACCGAACGGCGTATGGCCGAGATCGTGCGCGAGCGAGATCGCCTCGACGAGATCCTCGTTGACACGCAGGTTGCGCGCCACCGACCGCGCGATCTGGGCGACTTCGAGACTATGCGTGAGCCGCGTGCGAAACAGGTCGCCCTCGTGGTTCACGAACACTTGCGTCTTGTATTCGAGACGCCGGAACGCGGTGGAATGAACGATGCGGTCGCGGTCGCGCTGAAACTCGGTACGTGCGGTCGGCGGCGGCTCCGGGTGACGCCGGCCGCGTGAGCGCGACGCATGCGCGGCATAGGGTGCCAGCGCCGTTTCTGTCAGCCAGGCGGCCGAAGAAGCGGCCGGCCCCGTTCCGCCGTCTTGATGTCGATGTGCTGGAATGTCGTCACGCCCTTCGCTCACCGTTTCCCTCCTGTACGCGGCGGCCTGAAGCGGCCCTTAACGACTCCAGGCGGCTTCAGGCCGCCTCGAGAATGCGACTCAGGTCGCCGTCGCGGCGAGCGTCGCCTGCACCGCCTCGTCCGGCGCGCGCGTGATCAGCGTGTCGCCGAAGCGCTTGAGCAGAATGAACTTGATCGCGCCGCCCTCGGCCTTCTTGTCGACCTGCATCAGCTCGACGTAACGGCCTGCGCCCAGCGCGGGCGCGCGCACCGGCAGCTTCGCGGCGGCCACGACGTCGACGAGGCGACGTCGCGACGCTTCGTCGAGATGGCTGAGCCGTACCGACAGATCGGCCGCCATCACCATCCCGCAGCCGACCGCCTCGCCGTGCAGCCACTCGCCGTAACCGAGACCGGCTTCGATGGCATGGCCGAACGTATGGCCGAAGTTGAGAATGGCGCGCAATCCGCCTTCGCGTTCGTCGGCGGCCACGACGGCCGCCTTGATCTCGCACGAGCGCTTGACGGCATGCGCCAAGGCCTCGGGATCGCAGCGGTTCAGCGCCTCGACGTTGGCCTCGATCCAGTCGAAGAACGCCGCGTCGGCGATCGCGCCCGTCTTGATCACCTCGGCGATGCCCGCTGCCAGTTCCCGCGCAGGCAGCGTGCTCAGCGCGCCGATGTCGGCGATCACCGCCTGCGGCTGATAGAACGCACCGATCATGTTCTTGCCGAGCGGATGGTTGATACCCGTTTTTCCGCCTACCGACGAATCGACCTGCGCGAGCAGCGTGGTCGGCACCTGGATGAACGGCACGCCGCGCATGTAGCAGGCGGCGGCAAACCCCGTCATGTCGCCCGTCACGCCGCCGCCGAGCGCGATCAGCGTGGTCTTGCGGTCCGCGCGCGCGGCGAGCAGCGCATCGAAAACCCGGTTGAGCGTGGCCCAGTCCTTGTGCGCCTCGCCGTCGGGCAGCACAACCGTCGTCACGGACTTGCCGAGCGGTGCGAGCGCGCTGCGCAGCGCCTCGCCGTACAGCGGCTCGACGACGGTATTGGTGACGACGGTCACCGACTGGCCGGCGATGTGCGGCGCGAACAGCGCCGTCTGGCCGACGAGGCCCGTGCCGATGTGGATGGGATAGGCGCGATCGCCCAGTTCGACGTTAACGGTAATCATGGCTGCCATTATGACTGACGCGCGCTCATCGCGCGCCGGCCCCCGCGACGCCGGCCATGTCGAGCTGCATCAGCACCATGTTGACGAGCCCATTGACCGAGGGACGCCCCGTTTCGACCACGAAATCGGCGATTTCCCGATAGAGCGGATCGCGGACGTCGTACAGCGCCTCGAGGCGCGCCTTCGGGTCTTCGGTTTGCAAAAGCGGCCGATTCTTATCGCGCCGCGTGCGCAGCCAGAGATCGTGCGGATTGGCGCGCAGATAGACGACGAGCCCGCGTTTGGCCAGCGCCTCGCGGTTTTCGGGCCGCAGCACGGCGCCCCCGCCGGTGGCGAGAACGATGCCCTCGCGGCCGGTCAGGTCGGCGATGACCTGCGCTTCGCGATCACGAAAGCCCGCTTCGCCTTCGAGCTCGAAGATCACCGGGATCCGGGCGCCGGTACGCGCCTCGATTTCATGGTCCGAATCGAAGAACGGTCGTTCCAGACGGCGCGCCACCGCCCGGCCCACGGTCGTCTTGCCGGCCCCCATGAGCCCGATGAAAAATACATTGGCGTTTGCGTCCCGCAATTGCAACGGTTTTCCCTCTGATCAGCGTGGTTCGTGCGCAGCTTACTGGCAAAGCGGCCGCCTTGTCGAGCCTGCCGCCCGCGGCCGGGCCGCCCGGCGGCCTGTCCCCGGCGACGGGCGACCATGCCGGGGTCAATTCGCATGCACGATTCTCGGCGTGATGAACACGACGAGTTCACTGCGCTGCCGGCGATGCATGCGACGCGAAAACAGCGCGCCCAGGAGCGGTATTCGGCCGAGGAGCGGCACGCGGGCCATGTCGTCGCGATCGTCGGTCGCGTCGATGCCGCCGATGGACACCGTTCCGCCGTCCTCGATTTCCACCCGCGTCTGGACATGCTTGGTGTTGATCGCGGGACCGTTGGCGGTCTGCTCGCCGACGCTGTCCTTCGCGACGTCGAGATCGAGAACGACCCGCCCGCCCGGCGTGATCTGCGGCTCGACTTCGAGCTTCAGACTGGCCCGGCGGAACTGGACGCCGGACACGCCCTGGCTCACCTTGGCCTGATACGGCAACTCCGTGCCCTGCTCGACGATCGCCCGCATATGGTCGGCCGTTACCACGCGCGGGCTCGACACGACGCGACCGCGCCCCTCGGCCTCCAGCGCGCTCAACTCCACGTCGAGCAGCCGGGTGGCGCGCGCGGCGAGCAGCGAAAGGCCGATCTGCGCGGCATCGAACCCCGAGAGCGGACCCGCCGCGAAATCGTACACGGTGCCGTTCCCAGCGCCCTGCAAGCCGCGCGCCGGTCCGCCGTCGCCGCCGTTCACGGCCATGGCGAGCCGCACGCCGAGATTGCGCGAAAGCCCCTGGTCGCCTTCGACGATACGCGCTTCGATCTGCACCTGGCGGGCGGGCCGGTCGAGCTTCGCGACGAGGTCCGCGATCTGCTCCAGCCGCGCGGCCAGATCGGTGACGAACAGCAGGTTCGTGCGCGCGTCGGCAACGGCGCTGCCACGTTTCGACAGAGCCCGCTGGTTGCCCGAGCCGGTCAGGAGCCGCCGCAGATCCTCGGCGTGAGCGTAGTGCAGCTCGAATGCGCGACTGGCGAGCGGTTCCAGCTCCGCGGCCTTCGCATGCGCCTCGAAGCGCTGCTTCTCGCGCGCCGCCATCTCGGCGGCAGGCGTCACCCAGATCACCTTGCCGAACCGCTCCATCGCGAGCCCGTTGGCCTCGAGCAGCAGGTCGAACGCCGTGCGCCAGGGCACCCGGTCGAGCCGCAGCGTCACCTGGCCGTGCACGCGCTCGTTCGCGACGATATTGAGGCGGGTGAAGTCCGCGAACGCGTGCAGTACCGCCGGGATGTCCGCGTGCTCGAAATTCAGCGAGATCGGCCTGTCGGGTGGCAATTCGTCCGCGCGCACCGAATCGCTGAGCCGCCGGACCGCGGACATCGGCGTCGGCGGCCCTTCCAGCGGCTCGTCCGTCGTCGCTGCGGCTCTTCCGGCAGGCATCGCGGCATCTTCGGCTCCGACCGGTGTGGCCGGCGGAGCACTTCCGGTAGCCGGAAGTTCTGCTGACGAATCGGAGCTGTCCCAGATCGATGCCGCATCGGCTTCGATCGGCGACTCGCTCGCGCGAGCATCCCGGCCTGTATCGGTAACGACTGCGTCGACCGGGCCGCGCCCCTGACCGCCGGACGCAGTCATAGCCGAGGCAACCGTCGCCGGAATCACGCCTCTGGCCGGCAACGGAGGCGCATTGTGCGGGACGGTCGCCGTAGCAGGCGCGGACCAAACCGGAAGCGGCGTCACGCCTACGTCTGCAATTGCAACGACCGGGAAGAAGCAGAGGCCAAGCAATACAACCGTCCTGCCGACCGACGTCATTGCCCGCCCTCCCCGAGCGCAAGCGCGCGCAATGCGCCGCCACGCATCAGCGTCACGCCGGGCAACCCGATGCGCGTCACGCGCCCGCCCGCGAGCAGTTGGCCTGGCATTACCGTCGCCGTGCCAGCCGGCGTCTCCACGAGCGCAACACCGCGCGTGCGATCCGCGATCACGCCGGCAAGACGCAGCGAACCGCCACCCGGCAGGCCATTCGCATGAAGATCAAACGGGTCGGCAGGCGAAACGTCGTCGTCCGCCTTCGTCGTGCCGGACTCGGGCGCGATCGGTGGGCGCAACGTATCGAATACCTTGAGCGTCGCGGAGAGCGACAGAACGCTTGCGTCGCGCTTCACGACGGCATCGGCCGGCACGACCAGCGCCGGCAATGCCCGCAACCCCTGGAGAAAAGCCAGCAAACGGGCAAAGTCTCCGCGCGCGACCAGTTTCAGCGAACGGGAAACGGTGTCGCCGTCGGCCGCTGCATCGGGCTCCAGAGAGACCAGCTCCACGCCGCTGCCGGCGGCGAGCCGCGAGATGTAGCGCATGTCGTCCGCGGTACTGCCGATGTGTTCGGTCGCACCGCCTTGTTGCCGTATCGCCGCCTCGCGCCGTAATTCCGGTAATGCCTGCAGCGACTGGCGAGCCTCGTCGAGGCGGTGCCGCGCCTCGGCAAGTGCCGCCTCGCTCTGGCGAAGGCCGGCCAGGTCGACGTCGATCCCGACCGCGACGGCCAGCCAGCCCACCGCTACGACGATGGCCCCGGCCACGATTAACCGCCGTCTGCCGCTCCACGCGTGGAGCGGCGGCCAGTGCCTCATCCCCGCCGTGACCGCGCTCATGGCCGCGTCCGGGCATTACCGCGTCCCGCGGTGGGCGGCTTTCCAGCCACGGCAACCGACGACGGATCGGTCCAGAAAACGCGGGCCGCCAATTGCAGCGACACACCGCGTCGATCGGCTCCGGCGGGCCCGCGTTTCAGCTCGATCAGGGCGGCGCCGCGCGCCGTGCGAACCGTGCGCAGCCGCGCGAGCCACGTTGCCACGGAATCCTCGCTGTCGGCCACAGCCTGCACCCTGATTTCCTCGCGGCGCGACACCACCTGCTGCAGCACGACGCCGTCGTCGCGCATGCGCCCCATGGCGTCGAAGAAATCGAGCAAATGGAAAAGCGACCTTGATTCGAGCACGGCGGACTCGGCTCGCACGCGATGCTCGTGGGCCTCGCGCGCCAGGCCGTGCAGTTCGGCCAGCGGCGAGCGCAGGTCGGCGAGCGAGCGCTCGACGGCCTCGCGCGCCTCGTCGAGATGCCGCCGCTGCCATGCCTGCCCGCCGATCGGCACAGCAGCGCAACCGCATCCCAACACGATAGCGGTCAGCCATTCGAGCAGACGAAGCCGGATTGCCCGCCGCACGGCGCGTCTGCGCCACGGCAGCAAATTGAACCCGCCAGCCGAAGCGAGGCCTGCGAAGTCCCGCGAAAGAAACGCCCGGGTCATTCGCTCACCCCGCGCAGCGCCAGCCCGAACGCGACCGCGCAGGCGGGGTCGTGCAGCAACGGCGACGACGGCTGCCGCGTCGTGGCGTCGAGCGTCGCGCATTCGAACGGAAGGACGAGACATCCCAGCACGCGACCGAGGTCGGCCAGCGAAACGTGCGCGGCTTCGAGCATCCCGATGTCGCCGGAAATCAGTGCGCAACGAACCGGACTGCCATCGGGGAGATCGCGCAGCGCCTCGACCAGGTCGGCGTGTTCGAGCGCCGGATAGCGCATCTCGCGCACGACCGAGCTGCCCCTCAAATACCAGCCGTATACGCCGTCCGCCCCTAGCCACAGGGCAACGCAGGGCTCGCGGGGCGAAAGCTCGAGCGCGGCCGCATAGCGCATTGCGCGCAATGCGGCATGGGGCTCGCCGTCCATGGCGTAGAGCCCTACGCCGGCCGCCGCCGCACATTCGAGGCGCGCTTCGAGATGCTGCCTCGGCGCGGCCGTGATCGTGACGCGACGTTCGCGAAGATCATCGCCATGGGTCGGGGAAAGGGACGAAACGTCGGCAACGGCTGCGTCGACACGCCAGTCGACAACCAGTTCGTGCCGCTCGACGCCGGCCGCCCGCTCGGCCTCGGCCAGCACCATGGGTTCCAGCCCGGCGAGTATCGCGTCGTCGTCCCCGGCCGGTCGCGCGTAGGCGAACTGCGCGAGCGGCACCGAGGTCGCGAGCGTCGCCGAAGCGGGCAGCGCCATCGCGCAACGATGCGCGGCTTTCGCGCACTCCCGGGGCAAACCATCGAACACCGCGCGCAGCGCGCCGGCCACGGCGTCGCGATCGACGATCTGCGCCCCCGCCATGGCCCCGTGCGCGAGCGGGACGGCGGCGAGCCATTCGATCCGCGCGGGTCCGCCGCCATGCCAGCGGCGGCTCAGCACCACGGCCGTCACGCCCGCCGCATTGACGTCGAGACCGGCCGCCAACCGGCGCCGCCCCCATCCCATCGCATTTCCGGAACCCATGCCCGCCTCCCTTGCGCATGCGCCGAACCATTCAGGCTCGGCGACAGGAGGCCATTGTGCGAAGCAGGCCCGCTCAAGCCCATTCGGCCGGACGGCCAATCCCGGATGCAACGACGAGATTCAGGTGAAGCGGGGAAAACGCGGCGCCTGCCTTACCCGAGGCTCAATCAGGGCAGACCGGCTTGCAGAAAAAGGGAGGAAAGACTTCGGAGCTTCGCGAAAATCGTTCCGGGACGGCGCAGAAAACAGGGGTCCCGGGGACAAGGAAAAGCGCGCCGCCGCTTACGGCGCGAAGCGGACCGGCTCGCCCGCCTGCGCGGTGGCGTAATCGGAAAGTGCCGCGAAGAATTCGGTGCCGCCGCGCGTGTCGCGCCAGGCGCCGTCCGTATAGCGATAGTGAAAGCCGCCGGCCTTCGCCGCGATCCAGATCTCCTGCATCGGCGGCTGCAGATTGACGATGATCTTCGAACCGTTCTCGAATTCGAGCGTCAGCACGTTGCCGCTGCGCTCCAGTTCGACGTCCGCATCGGTCTCGTCGATGGCGCGCTCCACGGCCTCCAGCACGGCCTCGGCGCGGCTCAGGTAGTCACTGTCGGTCATGCTAAACTCCATCGGTTAATCATTCAGGGACAATCATGCGAGTCGACTTCGGGATGAGCGCGATTGTAGCGGCTTTGGCGATTCTCGCCGGCAGCACACTCGCCGGCTGCGGCCAGAGCGGTCCGCTCTACATGCCCGTCGTGCCGCCGATGCCGCCCAAGCCCAATTTTCAGACCCAGCCGCCCGGCGACAACGTAAGGCCGGCGCCGGATACGGCCTCGACGGCCGCATCGGCGTCGGATGCCTCCGGCGCGACGGCGAACCCGCTGCCCGATGCGACCGGCACGCCGTTGTCGCTGTCGCCGGACGACGAGCTCGACACGACGCCCCACGCAACGACGATGCCCGCCGCGCCGCAGCCGGCTTCCGGAACGGCTTCGCCCCAGTAATCCATCCGCATGACCCAGTCCGCCCAATCCGTCTTTCATCGCATCGACGGCGTGCTGCACGCCGAAGGCGTGTCCGCCGTCGCGCTCGCCGAACAGTTCGGCACGCCGCTCTACGTGTACTCCCGCGCGGCGCTCACGACCGCCTGGCACGCCTACGCCGATGCCTGCGCCGGCCGCCGCGCGGCGGTGCACGTGGCCGTCAAGGCCAACAGCAACCTCGCCGTGCTGAACCTGTTCGCGCGCCTCGGTGCGGGCTTCGACATCGTCTCGGGCGGCGAGCTCGCGCGCGTGCTGGCGGCGGGCGGCAAGGCGGAAAACATCGTGTTCTCCGGCGTCGGCAAGCGCGCCGACGAAATGCGCGTCGCGCTCGAAGCGGGCGTGAAGTGCTTCAACGTCGAGTCGATTCCCGAGCTCGACCGGCTCAACGCCGTGGCAGGCGCACTGGGCAAGCGCGCGCCCGTCTCGCTGCGCGTGAATCCCGACGTCGACGCGAAGACGCATCCGTACATCTCGACCGGCCTGAAGGCGAACAAGTTCGGCGTCGCGTTCGACGAGGCGCGCGCCGCCTATCGTGCCGCCGCGGCCATGCCGAACCTCGCGGTAACGGGCATCGACTGCCACATTGGCTCGCAGATCACCGAGGTCGCGCCGTATCTCGACGCCATCGACAAGGTGCTCGAGCTCGTCGAGCAGATCGAGGCGGACGGCATCGCGATCCATCACGTCGACGTCGGCGGCGGCCTCGGCATCCGCTACGACGACGAGACGCCGCCCGACATCGGCGAGTTCGTGCGCACGGTGCTCGACCGGATCGAAGCGCGCGGCCACGGCCATCGCGAAGTGTTCTTCGAGCCGGGCCGCTCGCTCGTCGGCAATGCCGGCATTCTGCTCACGCGCGTCGAGTTCCTGAAGCCGGGCGAGGAGAAGAACTTCGCAATTGTCGATGCGGCCATGAACGACCTGGCCCGCCCGGCGATGTACGACGCTTATCACGCCATCGAGCCCGTCGTCGCGCGCAATCCGCACGAAACGCCGCCCGAGGTCTACGACGTCGTGGGGCCCGTCTGCGAAAGCGGCGACTGGCTGGGCCGCGCGCGCAAGCTCGCGGTTGCGCCGGGCGATCTGCTCGCGATCCGCTCGGCGGGTGCCTACGGTTTCGCGATGAGCTCGAACTACAACACGCGGGGACGGGCCGCCGAGGTCATGGTGGACGGAACGCGCGTCCATCTCGTGCGCGAGCGCGAAGACGTCACGCAGCTCTTCGCGGGCGAGCGGGTACTGCCGGACTGACCGGCATTCGTCACGGGGACGATGCGCCGGCCGGCGTGCCGCCCTTGCTGCCGTTGCCGCCGCGCCCCGATCGTCCGAGCAGCCACGCGCCGACGCGCCAGCCGAGCAGCACCACCATGATCGCGGCATACAACTTGGGCAGCGCGAGGTTGTGCTTGCTCGCCATCATCCACCAGAAGTGCAGGATCGCGAGCACGCCGATCGCATAGACCGCGCGATGCAGTATCCGCCAGCGCCGCCCGAGCCGTCGCACCATCGCCTGAGGCGACGTGGCCGCGAGCACCGCCAGCAGCACGAACGCGGCGAAGCCGACCATGATGAACGGGCGCTTGACGATGTCCTCGAGCACGTCGGCCAGATCGAACCACATGTCGAACCAGATGTAGCTGAGGAAATGCAGCGTCGCGTAGAAGAACGCGTAGAGCCCCAGCATGCGCCGCACGCGCACGAGCGCGTTCAGTCCGGTGAGCCGTCGCAGCGGCGTGATCGCGAGCGTGATGCAGACGAACACGAGCGTCCAGAGGCCGGTCGAGCGCGTGACGAACTCGACCGGATTGACGCCGAGTCCGTCCGGAAGAAACCCGAGTACCACGAGGCGCGCGAGCGGATACAGCGACGCGACGAACACGGCGGGCTTCACCCACGCCGGCCACTTGCCCGCGGCTGGCACGGCACGGCCGCGAGCCGCGCCGGCGGCATCCGGAGCCGGCCGGCCCGCCGGAGAAGAAGAAGCTCGTCGCATGGCATCGCTCCGTAAAAACAGACGGTGAAGGCGGTCCCGCTCAAAAATACTTGCGCAGATCCATGCCGCGATACATCGGGGCCACCAGATCGCCATAGCCGTTGAACATCAGCGTCTTGCGCTTCGGCGCGAAGAAGCCGTCCTCGCCGATGCGCCGCTCGGTCGCCTGGCTCCAGCGCGGGTGGTCGACGTTCGGGTTCACGTTCGAATAGAAACCATACTCGTTCGGCGCGTACGTGTTCCAGCTCGTCGGCGGCTGCTGTTCGACGAAGCGGATCCTGACGAGCGACTTCGCACTCTTGAAACCGTATTTCCACGGGATGACGACGCGCACGGGCGCGCCGTTCTGGTTCGGCAGCACCTGGCCGTAGAGGCCCACCGTGAGGAGCGTCAGCGGGTTCATCGCCTCGTCCATGCGCAATCCCTCCGAGTAGGGCCAGTCGAGCACGCCGTCGGACAGCGACGGCATCTGCGAGGGATCGGCGAGCGTGATGAACTGCACATATTTCGCGTTGCCGGTCGGCTGCGCCTCGCGGATCAGCGCGGAGAGCGGCATGCCGATCCACGGAATCACCATCGACCAGGCCTCGACACAACGGTGCCGGTACACGCGCTCCTCGAGCGGCGCGAAGCGCAGGATGTCGTCGATGTCGTAGACCTTCGGGTTGTGAACCTCGCCCTCCACGCTCACGCGCCACGGATGCGTGCGCATCGTGTGCGCGTTCTCGGCCGGGTCGCCCTTGTCGGTGCCGAACTCGTAGAAATTGTTGTAGGTAGTCACGTCCTTGTACGGCGTGACCTTGTCCGGCACCGTGAACTTCGGATCGTTCCGCGCGGCGAGCTTTTGCGCATGCGGGTCCGGCGACGCATATTCGGCAAACGCCGCGCGGCTCGGGCCGAACACCCCGGCCACGCCGCCCAGCGCCGCCGCGCCGGCCATCTGAAGCACCCGCCGGCGCTGCTCGAAATAGTGCCGCGGCGTGATCTCGCTGCGCGGGATGTCGTCGCCGTTCAGCCGGACCCTGTCGCTTCGCCTGACCCACATGTCGCCGCTCCTTGCTGGCTCGTCGCGCCGTTCAAATCGCAACGCGACGGATCGGACGGATTTCCGGCCCGCCGGATGCGAGCCCTATTCCCTCCTGTTCCTGTTAACGCGGCGCGTGCGCAAAACTTCCGGCGAAAGGAAAAAAAACGGCGCGGGCCCGCGTTTCCGACACCTCTCCGACGGAAAGCCGACGGAGCGCCTACAGCCTGCCGTAGCTATGGAGCCCCGACAGGAACATGTTGACGCCGAGGAACGCGAAGGTCGTGATGAGGAGCCCCGTCAGCGCCCACCAGGCGGCAATGGTGCCGCGCAGCCCCTTCATGAGCCGCATGTGCAGCCAGGCCGCGTAGTTGAGCCAGACGATGAGCGCCCAGGTTTCCTTCGGGTCCCAGCTCCAGTAGCCGCCCCAAGCCTGCGCGGCCCAGAGCGCGCCCAGTATCGTCGCGATCGTGAAGAACGCGAAGCCGACCGCGATCGACTTGTACATCAGGTCGTCGAGCACCTCGCGCTCGGGCAGGCGGTCCGCCAGCACGCCGCGATCCTTCGCCAGATACGCGACGCCGACCATCGCCGAAAGCGCGAAGCTGCCGTAGCCGATGAAGTTGGCCGGCACGTGGAGCTTCATCCACCAGCTCTGCAGCGCGGGCACGAGCGGCTGGATCTGCTGGGCGTCGCGCGAAATCGAGTACCACATCAGGAAGCCGACCGCCGCGCTGATGACGAGCAGCACGAACGCGCCGAGCGCGCGCGTGCCGTAATGCTGCTCGTAGTAGAGGTACAGGAGCGCGGTCACGAGACTGAACAGCACGAACACTTCGTAGAGGTTCGAGATCGGAATGTGGCCGACGTCGGGGCCGATCAGATAGGACTCGTACCAGCGCGCCATCATGCCGACGAAGCCCATCAGCACGGCGGCCCAGGCGAGCTTCGAGCCGATCGCGCCGTTCGACGGCGAGCGCGCGAGCATGCCGATCCAGTAGAACAGCGTGGCCAGCACGAAAAACGCGCTCATCCACAGAATCGCCGACTGGCTCGAGAGGAAGTACTTGAGGAAGAATTCGCTGTCGGCGCGCGCGAGGTCGCCCTGATAGAGCCGGATGGCGAACAGCGACAGCACGGCGATGGCGGCGACGAGCAGACGCACCGGCTTCCAGCGCCAGCCAAGCACGGCGAGCGCGGGCACGGTGCCGATCAGCACGAGCTCGTCGTAGTAGCTCATGTCGGCGCGGTAGCGCGAAAGCGCGAAACCGGCGCCCGCCGCGAGCGCAAGCGCGAACAGCCAGTCGAGGATGCCGGGACGCAGCAGGAAAGGCCGCTCCGCGGGCAGCATGTCGGGCAACGCGCCGAATTGGCTGCCCGTCGTCGGGCTCGCCGGCATCGACTTTGCGGGAGAGGAAGCCTGAGTCAAATCCATGTTCTCACCGGTCCGTGTCCTGGGTGCTCCCCGCGCGCGGCACGGTGGCCGCGTCCGGCGCGCCGGCATCGACGGGCGCGGCGCCCAGCGCCTTGCCGACGGCTTCGCGCGTGCGGACGAACTCGTTCTCGAAGTCGAGCGTCCGGCGCGCCGTCGACATGGCCATCAGCACGTTCGTTCCGCTATCCGAGCCCTTCACCCGGAACCACAGGCGACGCTCGCGGACGTAGAACATCGAGAGTATGCCGAGCACGAGCAACAGGCTGCCAAGATACACGACTTTGCGGCCCGGCGCCCGCGTCAACTGGAAGACCGAAGCCTGCACCTGCCTGAAGCCGTCGAGCTGCAGATAGACGGGCGCGCCATACAGAAAACTGTCGGATACGGCATTGATCGAATCCTGCACGAACCGGGCCGCCTGTGCGTTTGCCGTCGTGTCCGGCTCGCCCGCCTGTTCGCGCGCCAGTTGCCAGAGATCCCAGGTCGCGCCTTCGAGCATCCGCATCAGCAGGTTCGCCGCCGTCTCCTGCTGGTCCTTCGGCACGGACTGGTCGATGAACGCGGCGATCGCCTGGAAACCGCCGGCCGGCAGTCCGCCCGGCGTTCGGGCCGCGGCGCCCGAGTCGGCCCCGGCGAAGAGTGTCATCACCCGCAGCGCGCTTTCCTCCAGGTGCAGCCGCAAATCGGGATTCGCTTCGGAAACCGAACGAATGGCGAAGCGATGGGCCGCCTCGGCACGCAGCGCCGGATCCTCGAACGCCGCGCGCAACCGCATCCAGTCGGCCGGCGTGCCCGCGCTGTCGGCCGGGATGCGCAGATAGCGGAACGCATCGCCGGGATTCTCGCGCACGCCGGCGAGGAACATCGACGCGCCGTCGACGTCGATCGGCAGCATATAGTTGTTGTACTCGCGCGCCTGGCCGTCCTTGTCGCGCACCTTGTATTGCACCGACGGACCGACGTTGCGCAGGTCGAGCGGATGTTCACTTTTCGCGCCGGAGCCGAGCCGCGCGTCGAGCGCAGCCTCGAACGACTCGTGCGGCCGATGCGCGGCGCCGGTCGCGCCGTCGTCGCTCGACAGGTCCTCGACGTTGATCGGACGGAAATCGACGAACTCGACGCTCTGCCCGTCCGCGCCCGGCACGCCCGGCGAGAGCGGCACCGCGCTGCCGATCGTGCCGCCGAACGGGGAGCCCGTCGCGCGCGCGCCCGTCATCGGCCAGAGCGTCATGCGCATCTGCGAGCCGCCGTCCTGGAAGCTCGACTGGTAGATCGACACGCCGTCGTACTCGAACGGCTTGTTGACCTCGACGCGAGCCGGAATCCGCGCGCCGGTCCGATGGTCGATCACGACGATGTCGCTCGCGAAGAGCCGCGGCATGCCGGTCGAGTAGTAGTCGACGATGAATCGCTTTAGCTGGATCGAGAACGGCAGGTCCTGGACCAGCGAGCCGTCGGGCTCGTTCAGAATCGCGGTGGACACGGACTGCCCCTCGGGCACCCACGCGTAACCGCGAAACGTCGGATTCGAGACGGGCAGCCGGTGCTGCGGCGCGATGCTGCTGATCGACGCGTTGTCGGTAATCGGCGTCTTGTCGAAAAGCCACATCTGCAGCTTGACGGGCAGATTGCTGTCGACGAGGCTGCCGAGGCAGATCACGACGACGGCGAGGTGCGTGAAGATATAGCCGAGCCTCGCCAGCGCGCCGCGCTTGGCGGCGATCAGCACGCCGCCGTCCGTCTCGCGCACGACGAACCGGTAGCCGAGCCGGGCGGCGAGTTTCGCCAGCACGTCGGCGGTCTGCGCCGGCGCGGCCGCCGCGACGAACTCGCCGCGATGATGGAACGCGCGCAGGCTGCCCTCGCGCACCCGGTCCTTCCAGCTACGGACGTCGGCCACGATCTTCGGCGCGTGGCGGATCACGCACAGCAAGACCGACACCATCAGAAAGCCCAGGATCAGCATGAACCACCACGAGCCGTACACGGTGTAGAGCCCGAGCGAGCGGAAAATGTCGGCCCAGAACGGACCGAACTGATTGACGTAGTTCGGATAGGGATCGCCCTGCGTGAGCACCGTGCCGATGATGCTCGCGATGGCGAGGACGACGAGCAGCGCGATGGCGAAACGCATCGAGCTGAGCAGCTCGACGGCGTTCTTCGCCGCGCGCCGGCGGACGTTCGACTGCAAACCCGAAGTGGTGACGCTCATTCACGCTCCAGCCAGACAGCAAAAAAGGGTGCAGGATCGCCGCGGCCGGCGACGCCCTCACCCTTTCGTCGTTTGTCGTTGGTTTGTCGTTATGTGCCGGCCATCCCGCCGATCGGGACGGCCGCGGCGGAATCAATGCAGGCCGGCGACGTAGCCGGCGACGGCCTTGATCTCGTCGTCCGAGAGCCGTTGCGCGATGTCGCGCATCGGCTCGCTATTGTCGCGCGTGCCCTGCTGGAAGTCCTTCAGTTGCGCGACCACATAGTCGGCCCATTGCCCTGCAAGCCGCGGATATTGGACCGGAATGCCCTGCCCCGTCGGTCCGTGACAGGCCGCGCAAGCCGGCACGCCGCGCCCGGCGACACCGAAGCGCCAGATCGTCTGGCCGGAGGTCGTCGCCGCCGCGCCGGCGGCATCGCCGGACTTGAGCGGCTGCGATGCGAACCAGGCGGCGACGTCGACCATGTCCTGCCCGGATAGCGCCGAGGCAAACCCCGCCATGATCGCACTGTTGCGCGCCGGCGGCTTGCCGCCCGGTTGCGGCCGGAAGTCCTTGAGCTGCTTGACGAGATAGTCGGCATGCTGGCCGGCGAGCTTCGGATAGACGCTGACGGGACTGTTGCCGTCCGCCCCGTGACACAGCGCGCAGACCTGCGTGGCAACGACCTTCCCCCGCTCGAGGTCCGGCGCGCCCGGATTCGCGCCCGGCGCTTGCGGCACCCGCGCGACCTGCGCCCATGCCGCCGAAAGACCGGCGACGAAACTTGCCGCCGCTACCGCCGCCCGAAGCACCGCCAGGCGTTTGCACAGTCGATTCATTCGCATACCCTGCTTCCGTCTTGCGCGACGAGGTTCGGCAAGGCAGAGACGGCAGCGCCCGCCTCCGGAGGCCTGCGTGCCGCGCCCTTCCAGCCTCTGTCGGAGGCCCCGTATTGTACAATGGCGCGTTATACGCAACCGGCGGCGACCCCGTCGGCCAGGTCTTTCACGGCGGGGGCTTCCCCGTCTTTTCCGGCACCGCACGCGCCGTCTTCCGGTCTAGTCCCCAACCGCGGCGCGGGCGTTGCGGCTTCTTCCGGGGCAACCCGGCCGCACGCTCCACATTCCGGTTTCTCCATGGCCTTCCTGCTCCATCAAGCGCGCTTCTTCACGACGGTCAACCATCTGCGCGATCTGCCCGGCACGGCCCAGCCGGAAGTGGCGTTCGCGGGCCGCTCGAACGCGGGCAAGTCCACGGCGATCAACGTGCTGTGCAACCAGAAGCGCCTCGCGTTCGCCTCGAAAACGCCGGGCCGCACGCAGCACATCAACTATTTCTCGGTCGGCCCGGTCGACGGCCCCGTCGCCCATCTCGTCGATCTGCCGGGATACGGCTACGCCGAAGTCCCCGAGGCCTCGAAAGCGCACTGGGAAGCGCTGCTGTCGAGCTATCTGCAAACGCGCGCGCAACTGTGCGGGCTGATCCTGATGATGGACGCGCGCCGCCCGCTGACCGAACTCGACCGGCGGATGATCGAGTGGTTCGCGCCGACCGGCAAGCCGATCCACGCGCTGCTCACGAAATGCGACAAATTGACACGCCAGGAAGGCACGCAGGCGCTGCGCGCGACGCAAAAGGCATTCGACGAGTACCGCCAGCAGGGCTACGACGGCGCATTGAGCGCACAACTCTTCTCGGCGCTCAAGCGAACGGGGCTCGACGAAGCGCATGTGCTGATCGAAGGCTGGGTGTCGCCCGTCGCGGCGGACGCCGCGGGGGAACGCGACGCGTCGTAGCGCATGGCAGAGCCGCTCCACGCGCGGGACGCCACGGGCGGCACGCCTATTTCCGGACATAAAAAAACCCGCCGCGATTGCCGGCGGGTTGAACAGCCTTATCGAAAAACGACAGGCGCCCGCTCAGGGAGGAGAAGCGGGGAGTCCGGCGCAGCGCGCCTCGCTCGGTGGGTATGATATACCATTGTCTCTAAAATTTTCCGGCCCTCCGGAAACGTCGCCGCTCTCCCTACCCTGTTCGCTGCCATGAGCCTCTATCCGCACCATCGTCCGCGCCGCATGCGCCGGGACGACTTCTCGCGCCGCCTGATGCGCGAAAACATTCTCACCACCAACGACCTGATCTACCCGGTATTCGTCGTAGAAGGCCAGAACCTGCGCCAGGCCGTGCCGTCGATGCCGGGCGTCGAGCGCGTCTCGGTGGATCTGCTGATGGGCGTGGCCGAGCAGTGCGTCGAACTGGGCGTGCCGGTCCTCTCGCTGTTCCCCGCCATCGAGCCCTCGCTGAAAACGCCGGACGGCATCGAGGCGACCAACTCCGAAGGCCTGATCCCGCGCGCGGTGCGCGAGCTGAAGAAGCGCTTCCCCGAACTGGGCGTGCTCACCGACGTCGCGCTCGATCCGTACACGAGCCACGGCCAGGACGGCGTGCTCGACGAGGACGGCTACGTCATCAACGAAGCCACGATCGACATTCTCGTTCGCCAGGCGTGCGCCCAGGCCGAGGCCGGCGTCGACATCGTCGCGCCGTCGGACATGATGGACGGCCGCATCGGCGCGATCCGCGAGATGCTCGAGGACGAAGGCCACATCCATACGCGCATCATGGCCTACTCGGCCAAGTACGCGTCCGCGTTCTACGGGCCGTTTCGCGACGCGGTCGGCTCGGCATCGAATCTGGGCAAGGGCAACAAGATGACCTACCAGATGGACCCGGCCAACACCGACGAGGCGCTGCGCGAAGTGCAGCTCGACATCGACGAAGGCGCGGACATGGTGATGGTGAAGCCCGGCATGCCGTACCTCGACATCCTGCGGCGCGTGAAGGACGAGTTCCGCTTTCCGACCTACGTGTACCAGGTGAGCGGCGAATACGCGATGCTGAAGGCCGCCGCGCTCAACGGCTGGCTCGACCACGACAAGGTGGTGATGGAATCGCTGCTCGCGTTCAAGCGCGCCGGTGCGGACGGCATCCTCACCTATTTCGCGCTCGACGCGGCGCGTTTGCTGCGCGCGCAGAAGTAACGTCCGGTTCGGAATTCGTTAACGAAAAAGGCGCACCGCGTTAATCGCGGTGCGCCTTTTCATTTGGAGGCTTCGACACCGCTCAGGACTGCGGTGGTGACGCCGCCGGCTGCGCGTCCAGCCGGTTCAACCGCTCCAGAAAGCGATCGCCCGATTCGTAGCCGACTACGCGCAGCACTTCGTGCCCGTTACCGTCGAAGAAGATGATGCCGGGCGGCCCGAACAGTTCGAAGCGCTTCAGCAACGCCGCCTCGCCGGTCGTGTTGGCCGTCACGTCGGCGCGCAGCAGATCGAGCTGGCGCAGACGCGCACGCACGCGGGGGTCGGTGAACGTGAACTTCTCCATCTCCCGGCAGCTCACGCACCAGTCCGCGTAAAAATCGAGCATGGCGGGCTTGCCCGCCGTGCCGAGCGCCGAATCGAGCTGTGCCGGAGAGCTGACCGATTCGAACGACAGGTCGTCCGCCGGCGTGGACGCCGTCGCCGCGACGGACGCGGCATCCCCCCGACTGGCCAGTACGGCGAGCGGCTGCAGCGGATCGGACGACCCCGCCGACAGTCCGACGAGCAGCGTCGCGGCCCAGATCGCCAGGGCGGCACCGACGCCGCGTCCGAGCCGCCGCCAGACGCCCGGCGAGCCCGCGTTCGGCGTGAACAGCCCGAGCGCGGCGGCGGCGAGCAGCAGCCACAGCGCGGCGAGCAACATCCGCGCCGCAGCGCCGAGCGCCGGCCAGACGATCCACAAGGCCGCCGCCAGCAGCACGACGCCGAAGAACACCTTGACGCCGTCCATCCACGCGCCGGCGCGCGGCAGCAGCGTGCCGGCCCCGACGCCGATGACGATCAACGGCACGCCGAGGCCGAGCCCCATGGCGAAGAGCGCCGCGCCGCCCAGCGCGGCATTGCCCGTGTGCGCGACGAACGCGAGCACCGCGAAAAGCGGGGCCGTCATGCACGCGCCGACCACGAGTGCGGACAGCGCCCCCATGATCGCGACGGCGACGAACTTGCCGCCGGCCCGCCCGCCCGAGGCGCGCGACACGGCGTCCTGCCAGCGCCGGGGCAGCGCGATGTCGACGCCGGCGATCAGCGTGACGGCGAACGCCGTCAGCAGCAAAGCGAAAACGCCGAGCACCCAGGGGTTCTGCAGCCAGGCGCCGAGCGTCTGCCCGACGAGAGCCGCCGCGATGCCGAGCACGGTGTAGACGAGCGCCATGCCGAGCACGTAGACGAACGACAACGCGAAGCCGCGCATGCGCGTCACCCGCGCGCCCTCGCCGATGACGATGGCCGACAGGATGGGAATCATCGGATACGAGCACGGCAGCAGGCTCAGCAGCATGCCCGCGACGAAATACAGGCCGATGACGGCAAAGAAGCCGCTACCCTGCAGCAGCGACTGCGCATAGTCGGCGCTCGTCACGCGTTCGTACCACGGCATCGGCGGCGTCGCGGCCGCGACCGGAGGCGTCGCGAGGACGGGCGCGGCCGTCGGTGCCGGCGTGACGTCGGGCGTAGCCGCCGCGGCCTGCAACGCGGCGCCGCTCACGTGATAGACGCGCTCCATCGGCGGATAACAGATGCCGGCGTCGGCGCACCCCTGCGACGTCACGGCAAGATCGAACGGCCCCGCCGCCTGCTTGACCGGGATGCGGATCGTCAGTTGGCCGCGATAGGTTTCCTCGTTCTTCTGGAACGTCGGATCGAATTTCACCTGGCCCGGCGGGATGACCGGTGTGCCCAGCACCGCGTTGCCGTTGCGCCCGGCAAAGGCGAAGCGCTCGCGGTACATGTAGTAGCCGTCGGCGATCTGGTAATGGACGTCGACTTCTCCCGGCCGCTCGGTCGCGCTGAAGTGGAATGCCGCGTCGGGCGGCAGGAAGTTGTCGTCGGCATACGCCGCACCGCTGCCAGCGAACACCAGCAGCAACACGGCGCAGACCAACGCGAGCAGCAAACGTAGCGCGGCGCACATGCGCCGGTTCGAACCGTTAAACATGGACAGGCCGTTGCGTTTCCGCATTCACCCATTGCCCGTACGAAGCCGACGCCGAAACCTGCCACGACAGCAACTCGGGCGTTTCGTAGGGGTGGTGCGTTTCGATGAAGCGTTCGAGCTCGGCCGCGCGTGCCGCGCTCGTCTTGAAGAGCAACTGGATCTCGTCGGCCGCCTCGACCGTGCCCTTCCAGTGGTATTGCGAATGAACCGAACCCAATTGCGTGACGCAGGCGGCCACACGCGCCGCGAGCGCCGCCGACGCCAGCTTGTCCGCGGTATCGGCGTCCGGCACAGTGGTCAGCATCAAAATGACAGGGAAAGTCACGGCCCGCTCCGGCAACTCGGAAAATATGCGGATAATCGTACCATTTACGCGCGCTCCGCTTCGGGGGGCGGCGGCCTGAGCGGCGTCGCTCATTTCCTGGATGCGGAAATAAAAAAGCCAGGCGAAATGCCTGGCTTTTTTTTCGTTGCGGTCGCGTTATTCCGCTTCCTGCACGCTGTCCGTATCCGGCGTTTCCGGACGGTCGAGCAGTTCGACGAGCGCCATCGGCGCGTTGTCGCCGACCCGGAAGCCGAACTTCAGGATGCGCAGATAGCCGCCCGGACGGTTCGCGAAACGCGGACCAAGCACGTCGAACAGCTTCGTGACCGAATCGCGGTCGCGCAGACGGTTGAATGCCAGACGGCGATTCGCGAGCGACGGCTTCTTGCCGAGCGTGATCAACGGCTCGACGACCTTGCGGAGTTCCTTCGCCTTCGGTAGCGTCGTCTTGATGACTTCGTGCTCGATCAGCGAGTTGGACATGTTACGGAGCATTGCCAGACGGTGGCTGCTCGTGCGGTTCAGTTTCCGCAGACCATGACGGTGACGCATTTCAATTTCCTTGAATCAAAGTTTTAGTCCAGCTCTTCTATCGCTCTCGAGACGCGAAGCCTCGGGCACGGGCCGGTATGATGAAAAGGCAGAACGCGGAATTCCGGAGGAAAATCCGCGTCCGTGCCGACTTCGGGACGAATCCCGTCTTACTTGTCGAGACCGGCCGGCGGCCAGTTCTCGAGCTTCATGCCGAGCGTGAGACCGCGCGAGGCAAGCACTTCCTTGATCTCGTTGAGCGACTTGCGACCCAGGTTCGGGGTCTTGAGCAGCTCGTTCTCGGTGCGCTGGATCAGATCGCCGATGTAGTAGATGTTCTCGGCCTTCAGGCAGTTCGCCGAACGCACCGTCAGTTCGAGATCGTCCACCGGACGCAGCAGGATCGGATCGATCTGCGGCGCGCGCGACGGCGTTTCCGCAGCCGCTTCCGTGCCTTCCAGCGCCGCGAACACCGAGAGCTGGTCGACGAGGATGCGCGCCGATTGGCGGATCGCCTCTTCCGGCGAGATCACGCCGTTCGTCTCGATGTTCATCACGAGCTTGTCGAGGTCGGTACGCTGCTCGACGCGAGCGCTTTCCACGGCATAGCTCACGCGGCTAACCGGCGAGAACGACGCGTCGAGCACGATGCGGCCGATGATCTTCGCTGCCTCGTCGCCGTAGCGGCGCACGTTACCCGGCACGTAGCCGCGGCCCTTCTCGACCTTGATCTGCACGTCGAGCTTGCCGCCCTTCGACAGATACGCGATCACGTGATCAGGATTGATCACTTCGCAGTCGTGCGCGAGCTCGATGTCGCCTGCCTTCACCACGCCTTCGCCATCCTTGCGCAGCGTGACCGTGACTTCGTCGCGGTTGTGCAGCTTGAACACCACGCCCTTCAGGTTCAGCAACAGGTTGACCACGTCCTCCTGCACACCATCGAGCGTCGAGTATTCGTGCACGACGCCTGCGATCGTCACTTCGGTCGGCGCGTAGCCCACCATCGACGACAGCAGCACGCGCCGAAGCGCGTTACCCAAGGTGTGGCCGTAACCGCGTTCGAACGGCTCCATGACCACTTTCGCGTGGTTCTCGCCAAGCGATTCCACAGCGATAATCTTGGGCTTCAACAAACTGGTTTGCATAGGTTTTCCTTTTCAATACCCTCGGCTCGTTACACCGATAAGGCTGACCGGTAACAACCTGAAAATAAACAGCCGAGGCGCCCGCTTGCGTCGCGCAATCGGGATACCCCGGCCGTCAATCCGTTTAACGCGAATACAATTCGACGATCAGGCTTTCGTTGATATCGCCGGCGATATCGCTGCGCTCCGGCATGCCCTTGAACGTGCCTTCGAACTTCTTGGCGTCGACCGACACCCAGCCCGGCAGGCCGCCCTGCTCGGCGAGCGAGAGCGCTTCGAGGATGCGCGCCTGCTTCTTCGCCTGTTCGCGCACGGCCACGACGTCGCCGGCCTTCACCTGCAGCGACGGAATGTTCGCGACCTGACCGTTCACGGTGATCGCCTTGTGGCTCACCAGTTGACGCGCTTCCGCGCGGGTCGAGCCGAAGCCCATGCGATACACGACGTTGTCGAGGCGCGATTCGAGCAGTTGCAGCAGGGTTTCACCCGTGTTGCCCTTGCGGCGGTCCGCTTCGGCGAAGTAGCGGCGGAACTGGCGCTCGAGCACGCCGTAGATGCGCTTCACTTTTTGCTTTTCGCGCAGTTGCGTGCCGTAGTCGGACGTACGCGCGCCCGAGATGCGGCCGTGCTGACCCGGCTTGCTGTCGAGCTTGCACTTGTCGGCGAGCGAGCGGCGGGCGCTCTTCAGGAAAAGGTCGGTGCCTTCACGGCGGGCCAGCTTGGCCTTGGGGCCGGTATAACGTGCCACGTTGCATTCCTTCTATGTTCATCACGCGGATGCTCTCGCACTCGCGCTAGTTCGTGCCCTTTGGGCCGAACGGTGGGCTTAAGTTTTCAGTCGGCGCCTACGGCCCGTCTTGCCGTACGACCGGCAGACGGGCTCGCGGCAAAAACAGCGCTTAGATGCGGCGGCGCTTCGGCGGACGGCAGCCGTTGTGCGGAACCGGCGTCACGTCGGAAATCGCGGTGATCTTGATGCCAAGACCGTGCAGCGCGCGAACCGCGGACTCGCGACCCGGGCCCGGGCCCTTGATCCGAACTTCGAGGTTCTTCACGCCGTATTCCATCGCCACGCGACCGGCCGATTCGGCCGCGACCTGGGCTGCGAACGGGGTCGACTTGCGCGAGCCCTTGAAGCCCTGACCGC
This sequence comes from Burkholderia sp. WAC0059, assembly GCF_002870125.1. Lineage (GTDB taxonomy): Bacteria > Pseudomonadota > Gammaproteobacteria > Burkholderiales > Burkholderiaceae > Paraburkholderia. The sequence continues at coordinate 12,374 of NZ_PNEO01000015.1, read as the reverse complement.
CCGAGGTCGCCCACGCGAGCGCGTTGCCCTGACGATCGGTGATCGTGATGATGGTGTTGTTGAACGACGCGTGAACGTGAACCACGCCCTCGGCGACGTTCTTCTTGACCTTCTTGCGAACGCGTTGCGCCGCGGAGTTGTTCGAAGCCTTAGCCATTACGTTTTCCTGTAACTGTCAGTCCCGCTTACTTCTTCAGCGATTGCGCAGCGCGGCGCGGACCCTTGCGCGTGCGCGCATTCGTGCGCGTGCGCTGGCCACGCAGGGGCAGGCCCTTGCGATGACGCACGCCGCGGTAGCAGCCGAGGTCCATCAGGCGCTTGATGCTCATCGTCACTTCGCGACGCAGATCGCCCTCGACGATAAACTTGCCCACTTCCTCGCGCAGCTTTTCCAGATCCGCGTCGTTCAGGTCCTTGACCTTCTTGTCAAACGGCACACCGGCCGAGGCGCAAATATTGCGCGAACGCGTGCGGCCGATACCGTAGATCGCCGTCAGGCCGATTTCGGTGTGCTGGTGGTTCGGGATGTTAACCCCTGCGATACGAGCCATTGTTTTTCCTCAAACAAAAAGCGCAAGCAAAGCGCACTGGTCAGCCTTGACGCTGCTTGTGGCGCGGGTCCGAGCTGCAAATCACGCGAACGACGCCGTTGCGCTTGATGATCTTGCAATTGCGGCACATGCGCTTAACCGATGCCATCACTTTCATGATATTACCCTTTTTTCAAATCACTTCGCCCGGAACACGATCCGCGCACGCGACAGATCGTAAGGCGTCAACTCAACCGTCACCTTGTCGCCCGGAAGAATGCGGATGTAGTGCATCCGCATCTTTCCGGAAATATGTCCCAATACGACATGGCCGTTTTCCAGTTTCACCCGAAAGGTAGCGTTGGGGAGGTTTTCGATCACCTCACCCTGCATCTGGATTACATCGTCTTTGGCCATAGGTCCTTTCAACGCATCGGGACGCCGCCGCCCTTGAAGTTGGCCTTCTTGAGCAGCGATTCATATTGTTGCGACATCACGTACGACTGCACCTGTGCCATGAAGTCCATTGTGACGACGACAATGATCAACAGCGACGTTCCGCCAAAATAAAACGGCACGTTCCAGCGCAGCACCAAAAATTCCGGCAGCAGGCAGACGAACACGATATAGATCGCACCGGCCAGCGTCAGACGCGTGAGGATGCGGTCGATATAGCGCGCCGTCTGTTCGCCCGGACGAATGCCCGGCACGAACGCGCCGCTCTTCTTCAGGTTGTCGGCCGTCTCTCTGCTGTTGAACACCAGCGCGGTGTAGAAAAAGCAGAAGAACACGATCGCCAACGCGTACAGCAACACGTACACGGGCTGGCCAGGACGCAGCGCATCGGCCACGTTGTGCAGCGTGCTGGCGAACCCGCTCGTGCGCGACCCCGAGCTGAACCAGTTCAGGATCGTTGCCGGGAACAGGATGATCGACGATGCGAAGATCGGCGGAATCACGCCCGACATGTTCAACTTCAGCGGCAAGTGGGACGACTGCCCGCCGTAAATCTTGTTGCCGACCTGACGCTTCGCGTAATTCACGAGAATCTTGCGCTGGCCGCGTTCGATGAACACCACCAGATACGTCACGGCCGCGATCAGCGCCACGATGAAGATCGCCGACACCGGCCCCATCGACCCCGTGCGCACGAGCTCGAACAGCCCGCCGATCGCGTTCGGGAAACCGGCCGCGATCCCGCCGAAGATGATGATCGAGATGCCGTTGCCGAGCCCGCGCTCCGTGATCTGCTCGCCGAGCCACATCAGGAACATCGTGCCCGTCACGAGCGTCACGACCGTCGTCAGGCGAAACACCATACCCGGATCGAGCACGAGTCCCTGCTGGTTCTCCAGCGCGACAGCGATACCGAATGCCTGAAACGTCGCCAGCACCACCGTGAAGACCCGCGTGTACTGCGTGATCTTGCGCTGACCGGCCTGCCCTTCCTTCTTCAACGCCTCGAGTTGCGGCGAGACGATCGCCATCAACTGCAGGATGATCGACGCCGAAATATACGGCATGACCCCCAGCGCGAAGATCGTGAAGCGCGACAGCGCGCCGCCCGAGAACATGTTGAACATGCCCAGGATGCCGCCTGCCTGGCTCTGGAACAGCTTGGCCAGTTGATCCGGGTCGATCCCCGGCACCGGAATGTGCGCACCGATCCGGTAGACAAGCAGTGCCAGCAGCAAAAACACTGCCCGACGACGCAGATCCCCGAACTTCGGAGCGCTGCGACCACTTTTTGCGAGACTCGGGCTGTTAGCCAACTAACTTCTCCGATGCAAACGCGGGTGACGGCAGGCCAGCCTGCGCGTTACCCGGCAAACTTACTCGGCAAAAGAACCGCCCGCCGCTTCGATTGCAGCGCGCGCGTTCTTCGTCGCACCCAGACCCTTCACCACGATTTTGCGCGAAAGCGTGCCGGTCGCGATGATCTTCGCGCTCCGCGTCAGCTCGCCGACGAGACCGGCCTGCTTCAGCGCCAGCAGATCGATTTCGTCGACCGGCAGCTTTTCGAGGTCGGCAAGGCGCACTTCGCCGACGAATTCCTTCGTCAGCGAGGTAAAGCCGCGCTTCGGCAGACGGCGTTGCAGCGGCATCTGACCGCCTTCGAAGCCGACCTTGTGGAAGCCGCCCGAACGCGACTTCTGACCCTTGTGACCGCGACCGGCGGTCTTGCCGAGGCCCGAACCGATACCGCGGCCGACGCGACGCTTCGCATGCTTCGAACCAGCCGCCGGCTTCAGGTTATTCAATTCCATTCTCAACTCCTTATCGGACACCCGGGACGCCCTAGGCGATGACCTTGACGAGGTACGAGACCTTGTTGATCATGCCGCGCACGGCCGGCGTATCCTGCAGCTCGGAGACCGAGTTCAGGCGGCGCAGGCCCAGACCGCGCACGGTGGCGCGATGCGATTCACGGGTCCCAATCAGGCTCTTGACGAGCTGAACCTTGACAGTTTTTTCAGACATGGTGGCCACCCTTAGCCCAGAATTTCTTCGACGGACTTGCCACGCTTCGCGGCGATGTCAGCCGGCGTGGACTGCTTGCGCAGGCCGTCGAGCGTCGCACGAACGAGGTTGTAGGGATTCGTCGAACCGTGGCTCTTCGCCACGACGTTCTGCACGCCCATCACGTCGAACACCGCGCGCATCGGGCCGCCGGCGATCACGCCCGTACCGTCCTTCGCCGGCGCGAGCATCACCACCGAGGCGCCGTGCTTGCCGTGCACTTCATGCTGCAGCGTACCGTTCTTCAGCGGCACCTTGAACATGTTGCGGCGGGCCTGCTCCATCGCCTTCTGGACGGCAACCGGCACTTCCTTCGCCTTGCCCTTGCCCATGCCGACGCGGCCGTCGCCATCGCCCACCACGGTCAGCGCGGCGAAACCGAGAATCCGGCCGCCCTTCACCACCTTGGTCACGCGATTGACCGAAATCATCTTTTCGCGAAGGCCGTCGTCGCGCTCGTCAGCCTGAACTTTCGCTTGCATCTTTGCCATGACGAATTCCTTCCTTAGAACTTGAGCCCGGCTTCGCGCGCCGCGTCAGCCAGCGCTTTCACGCGGCCGTGGTAGCGAAAACCCGAGCGGTCGAAGGCGACGGATTCGATGCCGGCGGCCTTGGCCTTTTCTGCGATGCGCTTGCCGATCAGCGTGGCAGCGGCGACGTTGCCGCCCTTGCCTGTCTTGTCGGCCAGTTGCGCGCGCACTTCGGCTTCGAGCGTCGATGCGCTGGCGAGCACCTTCGTGCCACACGGCGAGAACACCTGCGCATAAATGTGCGTGTTCGTGCGGTGCACGGCGAGACGCGCGACCTGCAGCTCAGCGATCTTGAGACGCGTCTGACGAGCGCGGCGCAGGCGAGATTGAGTCTTATCCATGATTGCGCACCCTTACTTCTTCTTCGTTTCCTTGAGGATCACGACTTCGTCGGCATAGCGCACGCCCTTGCCCTTGTAGGGCTCGGGCGGACGGTAACCGCGCACTTCCGCGGCAACTTGGCCGACCTGCTGCTTGTCGATCCCCTTGATCACGATTTCGGTTTGAGACGGGGTTTCGGCCTTCACGCCTTGCGGCATCTGGTGCACCACCGGGTGCGAGAAACCCAGCGACAGATTCAGCTTGTCGCCCTGCGCCTGCGCACGGTAGCCGACGCCAACCAGCGTCAGCTTGCGCTCGAAACCCTTCGTCACGCCTTGCACCATGTTCGCGACGAGCGCGCGCATCGTGCCCGACATCGCATTTGCTTCCCGGCTCTCGTCGACGGGCTCGAACTTCAGCACGCCGCTGTCGTTCACCACCTTCACGAGACGGTTCAACGCCTGCGAAATCGTACCCAGCGGGCCCTTGACAGTGATGCTTGCGTCGCTCAGGGCCACCTCGGCGCCTTGCAGCGCGATCGGGCTTTTACCTACTCGAGACATCTTTCCTCTCCTTCGGCCTTAGGCGACGTAGCAGATGACTTCACCGCCCACGCCAGTCGCGCGCGCCTTGCGGTCCGTCATCACACCCTTGGGCGTCGAAACGATCGCCACACCGAGGCCGTTCATGACCTGCGGAATGTCGTTGCGACCGCGGTACACGCGCAGACCCGGCTTCGAGACGCGCTCAAGGCGCTCGATGACGGGGCGACCGGCGTAGTACTTCAACGCGATGTTCAATTCCGACTTCGCGCCTTCGGTCTTCACCGCGAAATCTTCGATATAGCCTTCGTCCTTCAGGACCTGCGCGATCGCGACCTTGACCTTCGACGAGGGCATCGTAACCGTAACTTTCTCGACCATCTGCGCATTGCGGATGCGAGTCAGCATATCGGCGATAGGATCACTCATGCTCATTTACGCTTCTCCTATTACCAGCTCGCCTTGGTGACGCCGGGGATTTCGCCGCGGAACGCGATTTCGCGAATCTTGTTGCGCGCGAGTCCGAATTTGCGGAACGTGCCGCGCGGACGACCCGTGATCGCGCAGCGATTACGCTTGCGGGTCGGGTTCGCATTACGCGGCAATTGTTGCAGCTCGAGGCGAGCTGCGTAGCGCTCTTCTTCCGACTTGCTTTGGTCGTCGATGACCGCCTTCAGCGCGGCGCGCTTCGGCGCGTACTTCGCTGCCAGACGGGCGCGCTTCTTTTCACGTTCGATCAGTGCCAGTTTAGCCACGGTAACCTCAGTTTCTGAACGGGAACTTGAAGCTGGCGAGCAGGGCCTTGGCTTCGTCGTCGGTCTTCGCGGTCGTCGTGATGCTGATGTTCAGCCCACGCAGCGCGTCGATCTTGTCGTAGTCGATTTCGGGGAAAATGATCTGCTCTTTCACGCCGATGTTGTAGTTGCCACGACCGTCGAACGCACGACCCGACACACCGCGGAAGTCGCGCACGCGAGGCAGCGCGACCGTCACGAAACGGTCGAGAAATTCGTACATCCGGTTGCCGCGCAGCGTCACCATCGCGCCGATCGGGTAGCCCTGGCGGATCTTGAAGCCGGCGATGGCCTTGCGGGCCTTCGTCACGACGGGCTTCTGGCCCGCGATCTTCGTCAGGTCGCCCACGGCGTTCTCGATCACCTTCTTGTCGGCGACGGCTTCGCCAAGACCCATATTCAGGGTGATCTTGGTGATGCGCGGCACTTCCATGACCGACTTGTAACCGAACTTCTCGATCAGGCCGGGAACGACCTTCTCTTTGTAAAATTCTTGCAAACGTGCCATTTTTTACTCCGCAGCGTCAGGCGCCAACGACGGCACCGGTCGTCTTCAGGAAGCGCACCTTCTTGCCCCCTTCGACCTTGATGCCGACACGCGACGGCTTGCCGTTCGCGTCGACCAGCGCGACGTTCGAGATATGCAGCGGCATCGTCTTCGCTTCCACGCCGCCCGTCGTACCCTTCATCGGGTTCGGCTTCACGTGCTTCTTCGCGATGTTGATGCCCTCGACGGTCACACGCTCTTCGCCAACGGCCAGCACAACACCGCGCTTGCCCTTGTCCTTGCCGGTCGTGACGATGACTTCGTCACCCTTGCGAATCTTGTTCATCGCGACTCCTTACAGCACTTCCGGCGCGAGCGAGACGATCTTCATGAACCGTTCGCTGCGCAGCTCACGCGTCACCGGCCCGAAGATGCGGGTGCCGATAGGCTCGAGCTTGTTATTCAAAAGCACGGCGGCGTTGCCATCGAACTTGATCAGCGAGCCGTCCTGGCGGCGCACGCCCTTGGCGGTGCGAACCACCACGGCGTTGTAGATTTCGCCCTTCTTCACGCGCCCACGCGGCGTTGCCTCTTTGACGCTCACCTTGATGATGTCGCCGATGCTGGCATAACGACGCTTCGAGCCGCCGAGCACCTTGATGCACATGACTTCACGCGCACCCGTGTTGTCGGCCACTTCAAGCCGAGTTTCGGTCTGGATCATGGTTTACATTTCCCAACTTAATCCGGTCGCACCACCATGGCGCACCCGGTCAGTCTTGGTCCCGTCAGCCGCGCCGCCTTTTGAACGACTGCTCAGCCGCTTGGGTTAGAACAGCAGCGACAGCAAACGAAACCGGCCATCGCCTTCCGGTGAATCCTGACGGCCGCGGGCAGGCGCCCGAACCGCGCTCCCCCTCCACCGGGCTGATCCGCCGTGTTGCCAGCGGCAGGCCCACAAAGAGGGAAGACCGGGATTATAGCAGAGAATCCCGGTCTTGCAAGCATGCATCTACTGCAATTTCAACAACTTCTACCGCCGGGACAACCCTCAGATCACGCGGGCTGCTTCGACGAGACGCGACACCGCCCAGGCCTTCGTCTTCGAAACCGGACGCGTTTCCTGGATTTCGACGAGATCACCCTCGTTGTAGGTGTTCGTTTCGTCGTGCGCGTGATACTTCTTCGACTGCACGACGTACTTGCCGTAGATCGGGTGCTTCACGCGGCGCTCGACGAGCACGGTGACGGTCTTGTCCATCTTGTTGCTGACGACCTTGCCGACCAGCGTCCGCTTGAGCGAGGTTTTCACGCTATCGTTCATTTCTGGTTCGCCTTCTCAGTCAGGACGGTCCGCACACGTGCGATGTCGCGACGAACCTTCTTCAGCTGGCTCGTGTTCGTGAGCTGCTGGGTCGCGAGCTGCATGCGCAGGCCGAATTGCGCCTTCAAAAGGTCCGACAGCTCTTTGTTCAGCGCGGCCTTGTCTTTCTGGTGAAGTTCGGAAGCCTTCATCATCTACTCCTTAGGCGCCGAGCTGGCGAACCATGAAGACCGTCTTCAGCGGCAGCTTCGCTGCAGCCAGACGGAACGCTTCACGGGCCAGTTCTTCGGTCACGCCATCCATTTCATACAGCATCTTGCCCGGTTGGATCTCGGCGACGTAGTACTCGGGGTTACCCTTACCGTTACCCATCCGCACTTCGGCCGGCTTCTGCGAAATCGGCTTGTCCGGGAAAATGCGAATCCAGATACGGCCGCCGCGCTTGATGTGACGCGTCATGGCACGACGCGCCGCCTCGATCTGGCGCGCGGTCAGACGGCCGCGACCGATCGCCTTCAGGCCGAATTCACCGAACGAGACGGCATTGCCGCGCGTCGCGACGCCGGTGTTGCGGCCTTTCTGCTCTTTGCGATACTTCCTGCGTTTCGGTTGCAGCATCGTTATTCTCCAGTCTTGCCATCGCCGGCACCGCCGCGACGCGGAGCGCCGCGACGGGCGCCCGGAGCAGCATCGCCACGACCGCGACGCTCGCCCGGACGGGCATTGCGGCGCGGACGCTTTTCTTCGGCGACTTCTTCCACCACCGGGGCGTCGTTGCGGCCGAGCGTATCGCCCTTGTAGACCCACACCTTGACACCGATGATGCCGTACGTCGTCTTCGCTTCCGAGGTCGCGTAGTCGATGTCCGCGCGCAGCGTATGCAGCGGCACGCGGCCTTCGCGGTACCACTCGGTACGGGCGATTTCGATGCCGTTCAGACGGCCCGCGCTCATGATCTTGATGCCCTGGGCACCCAGACGCATCGCGTTCTGCATCGCGCGCTTCATCGCGCGACGGAACATGATCCGGCGCTCGAGTTGCTGCGTGATCGAATCGGCGATCAGTTGCGCATCGGTTTCCGGCTTGCGGATTTCCTCGATGTTGACGTGGACCGGCACGCCCATGCGGCGTTGCAGTTCCAGCTTCAACAGTTCGATGTCCTCGCCCTTCTTGCCGATCACGACGCCCGGACGCGAGCTGTAAATCGTGATGCGCGCGTTCTTGGCCGGACGCTCGATCACGACGCGACCCACCGAAGCGTTCTTCAGCTTCTTCTTCAGGTACTCGCGAACGCCGATGTCTTCCTTCAGCATCGCCGCGAAATTGTTGTTGTTCGCGTACCAGCGCGAAGCCCAATTGCGGCTGACGGCCAGACGGAAGCCGGTCGGGTGAATTTTCTGTCCCATCGTAGGCTCCCTTAGTTACCGACCGTCACGGTGATGTGACAGGATTGTTTCTCGATGCGGTTGCCACGGCCCTTCGCACGCGCGGTGAACCGCTTGAGCGATGCAGCCTTGTCGACGAAGATGCTCTTGATCCTGAGCTCGTCGATGTCGGCGCCCTCGTTGTGCTCGGCATTCGCGATCGCCGAGAGCACAACCTTCTTCACGATGCCAGCCGCCTTCTTCGGCGAGAACGTCAGAACGTTCAGCGCCTTGTCGACCGGCAAACCGCGAATCTGGTCAGCCACAAGGCGCGTCTTCTGCGCCGAGATGCGGGCACCGCGATGAATTGCTTTCACTTCCATCTTGATTGCCCCTTATTTCTTGGCCTTCTTGTCGGCCGCGTGACCCTTGAACGTACGGGTCAGTGCGAACTCGCCAAGCTTGTGGCCGACCATGTTTTCCGAGATATACACCGGAACGTGTTGACGGCCGTTGTGCACGGCGATCGTCAGGCCGATGAAGTCCGGCAGGATCGTCGAACGACGCGACCAGGTCTTGATCGGTTTCTTGTCACGCGATGCTGCAGCCGCCTCGACCTTCTTCAGCAAATGGGCGTCGCAGAACGGACCTTTTTTAACAGAACGTGCCATTGCTGCTCCTTAACGCTTGTGACGGCGCTGGACGATCATGCTCGTCGTGCGCTTGTTGCTGCGGGTGCGGTAGCCCTTCGTCGGCGTGCCCCACGGGCTCACCGGATCGCGGCCTGCAGCGGTCTTGCCTTCGCCGCCACCGTGCGGGTGGTCGACCGGGTTCATCGCCACGCCACGCACGGTCGGACGAATGCCGCGCCAGCGGTTCGCGCCGGCCTTGCCGATCTGGCGCAGGCTGTGCTCTTCGTTGCCCACTTCACCGATCGTCGCGCGGCACTCGACGTGCACGCGGCGGATTTCGCCCGAACGCAGACGCACCTGAGCGTACGTGCCTTCGCGCGCCAGCAGCATCGCCGACGTACCGGCCGAACGCGCCATTTGCGCGCCCTTGCCCGGCAGCATCTCGATACAGTGAATCGTCGTGCCGACCGGAATGTTGCGAATCGGCAGCGCATTACCCACGCGGATCGGCGCCTCCGAACCCGACAGCAGTTGCTGGCCCACCGTCACGCCCTTCGGCGCGATGATGTAGCGGCGCTCGCCATCGGCGTAAAGCACGAGCGCGATGTTCGCGCTGCGGTTCGGGTCGTACTCGAGACGCTCGACCTTCGCCGGAATGCCGTCCTTCGTGCGACGGAAATCGATCACGCGGTAGTGCTGCTTGTGACCGCCACCCTTGTGACGCGTCGTGATGTGGCCGTTGTTGTTACGGCCGGCGGTCGAACTCTGCTTAGAAACGAGCGGCGCGAACGGCTTGCCCTTGTGCAGTTCCTTGTTGACCACCTTGACCATCGCGCGGCGACCCGGCGAAGTCGGCTTAACTTTCACGATTGCCATGATTACTTGGCCTCCGCTTCAAAGTTGATTTCCTGGCCGGGCTTCAGGCTGACGTACGCCTTCTTCACGTCCTTGCGGCGACCCATGAAGCGGCCGAAGCGCTTGCTCTTGCCCTTCGTGACCAGAATGTTCACGGACTTCACTTCGACCTTGAACAGCAGCTCGACGGCGGCCTTGACCTCCGGCTTGGTCGCGTCCGGCGCGACCTCGAACACGACCTGTTCGTTCTTGTCCGCCACCAGCGTCGCTTTTTCGGAGATCACCGGCGCGAGCAGAACCTGCATCAAACGATGATCGTTCTTGAGAATTCCGCTCATGACAGCAACTCCTCGATCTGGGCGACCGCGGCCTTCGTGATCAGAATCTTCTTGAAGTAGATCAGCGAGAGCGGGTCGGCGTAACGCGGCTCGACAACCGCCACGTGGGCGAGGTTGCGCGACGCGAGGTACAGGTTCTCGTCGACCGTGTCGGTAATGACCAGCACGGAATCGAGACCCATGGCCTTGAATTTCTCGGCCAGCAGCTTCGTCTTCGGCGCTTCGAGCGTCAACTCGTCGACCACCGAGATGCGGCCTTCGCGGGCCAGTTGCGAGAAGATCGAGCAGAGGCCTGCGCGATGCATCTTCCTGTTGACCTTGTGCGCGAAATTTTCTTCCGGCGAATTCGGGAAGATACGGCCGCCGCCGCGCCACAGCGGGCTCGACGACATACCGGCGCGGGCGCGGCCCGTGCCCTTCTGGCGCCACGGCTTCTTGGTCGTGTGCTTGACCTGCTCGCGATCCTTCTGCGCGCGGTTGCCGCTGCGGGCGTTCGCCTGATAGGCGACGACGATCTGATGGATCAGCGCTTCGTTGTAATCGCGGCCGAACACGACGTCCGACGCGTTGACGGCAGCGCCTTCCTGGCCATTGGCATTGAGGAGCTTAAGTTCCATTATTCGGCTCCTTTCTTCGCGCGGGCCTTCACGGCCGGCGTCACGAACACCTTGCCGCCCTTCGCGCCCGGCACGGCACCCTTGACGAGCAGCAGCTTGCGCTCCGCGTCGATACGGGCGATCTCGAGGTTTTGCACGGTGACGGTGTCGTCACCCATGTGACCCGTCATGCGCTTGCCGGGAAACACGCGACCCGGATCCTGCGCCATACCGATCGAACCCGGCACGTTGTGCGACTTCGAGTTACCGTGCGAGGCACGACCCGAGCTGAAGTTGTAGCGCTTGATGGTACCGGCGTAGCCCTTACCGATCGACACGCCTTGCACGTCGACCTTCTGGCCCACCTCGAAGAGATCCACGTCGACCACGGTGCCCGCGGCGAGCGCGGCCGCCTTTTCGGCGTCGATCCGGAATTCCTTGAGGATTTCGCCAGCCTGAACACCGGCTTTGGCGAGATGACCTGCGAGCGGCTTCGTCACGCGTGAAGCGCGGCGCGTGCCGAAGGCAACCTGAACGGCCGTGTAGCCGTCGGTTTCAACAGTCTTGATCTGCGTCACGCGGTTGTCGGACACGTCCAGCACGGTGACAGGGATCGAATCCCCTTCCGCCGTGAAGATACGGGTCATGCCAACCTTGCGACCTACGAGTCCAAGGCTCATCGTATTCTCCATTCCCGACTGCGATTGGTCGGGGCTGATTTACAAAATGCCGGTGCGCCGCGTCGCCGAAACGACCGCCAGGAAAGGCCCGAAATTGAAACGAAACGGGCCCGATCCGCACCGGCTTTTTTGCGCAAATGCGCGAAAAGACTGCAAGTATAGCGAGCCTTTTCGTTTTCCGCAAGCAATCAAAGACTTAGCGGCACCCGGGAAGCCCGGAATCGCCGCAAAGCCTTATTGCAGCTTGATTTCGACGTCCACGCCGGCCGGCAGATCGAGCTTCATCAGCGCGTCGACGGTCTTGTCCGTCGGGTCGACGATGTCCATCAGGCGCAGGTGGGTACGGATTTCGAGCTGATCGCGCGACGTCTTGTTGACGTGCGGCGAACGCAGGATGTCGAAACGCTGGATGCGCGTCGGCAGCGGCACCGGGCCGCGGACGATCGCGCCGGTCCGCTTCGCCGTTTCGACGATTTCAGCCGCCGACTGGTCGATCAGGCGGTAGTCGAAGGCCTTCAGGCGAATACGGATTTTCTGGTTCGGCATGACAATTCCTTGGAAAGAGCGAGGCGGCATTGCGCCGCCGGACTAGTAAAAGAGCGTAGGGCCGGACATGGGACAGGAGTAAGCGCTAAAGCGCCGCCCCCCCCAACACGCTGACTGGGAGCGCGTGCCCGGCCCCGGGCACATCGGTTACTGCAACAGCAAACCAGCGATTTTACTCGATGATTTTGGCGACGACACCGGCGCCGACGGTACGACCGCCTTCGCGGATCGCGAAGCGCAGGCCCTCTTCCATCGCGATCGGCGCAATCAGCTTCACCGTGATCGACACGTTGTCGCCCGGCATCACCATTTCCT
>NZ_PNEO01000014.1 GCF_002870125.1 Burkholderia sp. WAC0059 | reverse complement strand
ACAACGAGAGTCGGCCTCACAGGGCCCTTGGCGAAGTGTCACCTGCCGAATATGTCCGTCAGTTGGGCCTGCAGGCCCAACTGACGGACCAACAGAACGCCGAAGACTAACACTGCCTTTGGCACTGCAAGCCGGGGCCACTCAATCAACGTTTTATGCTCACGGGGTCCTTGGCGCAAAAGATAGAGCAGGTTGTCGAATCCCAGGATTTGGGTTAGTAGCCAGTCAGACACATCGTCGGGATCTTCCGATTCCAGAAAAGCCGCACCTCTCGATGTCAGAAGTAGCTGATCGCCTTCTGCAGCAAGAACTCCCCATTCAGCGATGAGCGCGTTGATGTTGGTGTTGACCGAACTCGGAGCTAGCTTGGGGTTGACCGAGCGAACGTGTTCGCGGAAATCCTCACGGGAACAACCATCTTTCACGAATTGCAACATCGCGAGGATAGACGCTACCGCGCCCCCGATAGCCAACATGCCACGTCGTCGCCGACTGGCCGGTAGCGGTCGAAGCTGTATCTGTCCGGGGGTGTCGCCGGCTTCCACGGTGACTCCCTCTGCTGCCTGCTTGTCGCTACCTACCTTTAAGAAGTAGCCAGGGAAGCTTGAGACGAGTCAGTTCAGGGGGCTCGTCGGAGGGGATTTGAATCTCGGACCAGATACTGTCGAGTCGATCGAGAACCCGCTGGTGGAGGACTGCCAGCCCATCCCTTGCTTTACCCACGCCTAGCGCTTTGGCAAGGCGCACAAGAGCATCGAAATCGGCGAGACTCGTGAAATGCCTCGGCTGTAGGGCTGCAAATACTCGTGTCAGCTTGAGTCTGGGGACACGTGATTCAAGCTGTCGAATTCGATCGGCTACGGCATCCCACAGGAGCTGCAACTCATTCGTGATACCTTGACTTGCCTCGGTAGCTTCAAGGGTTCTTACCTCCCGGAGTATGTCGATGATTGTTTGGTCCGTCCAAAACGTCTTCGTTGGAACAAAACCCTGGCCAGTGGCGGAAATCGCTTCGCTTTCCCATAGCTCGCGCTGAAAGGCATCTGTTCGAAAGTCGTGTTCCGTTGCCGCTTGTACTTTGCCGAGGTGTGTGGACAGATTTTCTGTCCACTTCTGGTAGCTTGGCGTGCTTCGCCGGGCTGTGAGTGCTTGGCTGGAGGCCGTGATCAGGTCGGCGTCGTTAACGAGATCCATTCGGTATCCCCGTATCTCCGGTTAGTTTGGCATGCTGGAATCGCGGCGAAGGCTATGGTATCTCCGATCCCTCTATCAAAGTTTAGCTCGGAACCGTATATTGTCAGTAAGCGACTTTAAACGTCGGTGAGTCTTCGGGGCGTTGCTTGCGACGGTCATAGAGTCGGGTTGTGCTTATGTTGGTGTGGCCGAGCCATTCCTGAACCTTGGCAATGTCGGCTTCGTGTTCAAGCGCATTCGTTGCCGCTGTCGCGCGCAGACCGTGGACACCAAGGCCGTCGGCAACGATGCTCACGTCGGCCGCGTAGCTCCTGATGCCTTTATATACTCCGTCGCCCGTCATCGCGGCCCCGGTTGCCCGTACCGGTTAGAAAAGTGGCGAATTGGGCGATGTTCCGTGTTCTGCGGCTTCGAGGTATGTATGCAGTCGCTCCGCGCTTGTCGGATGCAGCGGGACGTGGCGCAACTTGTTCCCCTTGCCGTGAATGCGCAGATGCGGCACACCACGCCGGTCGTGTATGTCACGGACTTTCAGCAGGCACAATTCTTCGCGATGCAGACCGTGATAGAGCAGCACGGCGAGCAGGGCACGGTCGCGTTTGCCCTTCGGCGTGTCAGGATCGGGCGCGTCGAGTAGCGCGCGGGCTTGGTGGTCGCCAAGTGCCGGCGTCTTGCCTTCGCTGCTGTTGCCGCGAGGCCTTTTCACGCCGGCGACGGGATTCAGTGTGATCGCGTTGCGTTCGCACAGGTAGTCGAACAGCGATGACAGTGCGGCGAGCTTGCGCCGGATTGTTGCACTGGATAGCTGCCGGGCTTCAAGGCACTTGCGCCACGCGAGAACGTGGGCGCGCGTGATGGTGCGAAACTCGTCCTCCCGAGCGAAGCCGGTGAAGATCATAAAGTCGCGCAGGTCGATCTGGTACGCGCGTCGCGTGCGTGGGTTGTCGAGGTTGGCGAACCATTCGGCCTCGGGTGGGATGTTCCCGAGCTGGCGAAACTCGGCGGCGGTCAGTTGCCGGCTATCAGCGCGTGTAATAGGCGTTAGTTTGTTCGGCACGGTTATCTCCGGAGATGGGCCGGGAGGGCCGTGTGCGCAAGCCGGCGGTGAAATCGAAACTCTGGCGGTAGCTGAGTGCCGAAGCGCGCCGCCGCTCGTGGTGCACGGCTGCTATTGATAATGTATTTTATCAATAGCAGCTTGGCACGTGCGAAGCGAGTAACTTTGGCGCACATGCGCTGGATTTATTTCGATTAGAACTGTACTGTTAAACTCAATGGTGTGGCTGTTGCTTCTATTCTAGTGTTCTAATTCTGTAAGCCACATTTCAACGGGGAACAACGATGGCAGTGAATTCATTTCGTCCGCGCAAATACGAGGACCACGAGATTGTTGATGAAAATAAGAGGGTCGTCGGGCATATCCGCGTGAAGCCTAGTGGCGTGCTTTGGT
Source organism: Burkholderia sp. WAC0059 (assembly GCF_002870125.1). Taxonomy (GTDB): domain Bacteria; phylum Pseudomonadota; class Gammaproteobacteria; order Burkholderiales; family Burkholderiaceae; genus Paraburkholderia. The sequence goes on along the minus strand of NZ_PNEO01000014.1, from coordinate 152,287 downwards.
CGCCGAAGAATGGCAAGGATTGGTACGGGGTAACGCTGAAGAAGTTTGCGGATTTTATGGAGAATAGCGGTACTAAAAAGAAGAAATAATTGCGGATCGGTAGCGGTGGGTCAGCAAAATGCTGGCAGCCGCTACACCGCTACACCGGTAAGAAGATCGGCGCTTGGACGGGCTTACGCGGGAAACAGGTCACATGGGATAGGAAGATGCGCCACGGTCGCTACAAGTCGTGGGGCATGGTGACGACGTATGCGCGTATGTTCCACAATTCTTTGCCGGCAGGACGGGTTGGCAATAGACCAAATTGAGTGCTACCCCGCTACGAAGCAGTACGGCCGTATTTTTCTGCAAGAGGCCTGGCGCTGTAGCGGCGTAGCGGTTGTTACGAGTGCTAGTCGCCCGTGTCTGGGAGATTGGGGCAATTGGCGTAGCAGACCGCATCGGCCGCTACGCCGCTACAAGCATCAGCCGGTTCAGAAGTCCGGCATCTGCGGGGTGTCCGGCAGGTCGTCGAGACGGGCTTCGTAGGGAGCGACGTACGCACGTCCGATGCCACCGGTTATTTCCAGTCGGTCACAAATGCCGCGCCATTCCCCGTGTACGTCGAACGTGTGAAACAGCGCGGGGTCGCGGCGAATCGCGCCCGGCACCGGCACGAAGTTTTCCGCGCGCAGAATTTCGCCGACCCGCACGGGCACTTCGATTTCCCTCGGCGGCAACCCGCTGATATCAATCGAACAGAGCTTCTTCAGCACGTTCCGGTGATGGGCTAGCGCGCGGTGATTTCCGTCGAAGTGCCGAAGCATGTCATGTCCGTGCTGCCAGAGCATGGCAGTTGCTCGATACTGGCGGGGAATCCCGGCAGTCTGTAATTCTTCGTCGGTCGCATATGCGCGCAGCTTGCCCCGCAGATTGTACTTTTCGAGCACACCCGAAAACATGCATGCCAGCGCCCAGGAGCTGAAGTTAGCGGGGGCTGGGGGATTTCCCTCGAACTGCGATTGCACATTGAAATACTTCTGGCGATACACAGGCTCGATGCGCACGGTTGAGCTTGCCAGTTCGAGCAGGACATCGGCGGTATCGGTGTCGGGCAGCTTCGCCTTCTTCCGTTGTTGGTCCATTTGCACGTCTTTCAAATACCCCTTGAGTGCTACTGACTGCGAATTCTGGTCGAAGTAGAAGCTCTCGTTGTGATACAGCGCCATATTGATCCCGCAGCGCAGGCCGGCGAGCGCGAGACCGTTCACGACGGCAGCCGGGGTCAGGCCAGCGGGTACGCGAAGCATGGCCGGCGTGTCGATCCTCGTGACGACAATATCGCGGCCAAGTGCGAGCCCATAGGCGTCCCATAGGTCGACGGGGATCTTGTGCGTGTCCTTCACGGCTTTCAGCATGGACACGACCGTCATCACAAGGTCGTTGGAGGCAACGATATTGTGACCTTGGAAGTACATTGCGGCGCTACCTTCAACGCAAAGACGGTTGTGCTTCTTGACGTGCTTAACTTTGAAAGATTGCTTTCCGGAAGGCGCGCGCATGTTTCCGGTAGACCAGCTCGGATTGTCGTTCACTGCCATGTTCTTGGGCAGCTTCGCGTCGATGCCGTCGACCGTGAATCCAACGGTATCGAGCATGATGCACTCTTCGAGGTGATTGATTTCGTCCACGTCTACTCCAAATAATGATTAATGTAGGACTACATATTTAACAAATGCACATTTAGCTATCTTCATCTGTCAAGTTTGGTCACGTAACTACTCCATGCTGTGACCGGTAGCTGTCTTCAGCTATAAACCATGTACCGGTTCTAAGCTGTCATGCTGGACATACAAACTATTTGCATAGTTACGGTATTACCGGCGCAGTCGTTGCCGCCGGCTTCGTCGGCTGGCCCAGTCGTGCAGGCATCCAAGGCTTGCCATCCGCAGCCGCTATTGCCGCTACAGGAGAACAGAGGCCGACCAGCGGCCCATGCGGTGCCGTAGCGGTAGTAGCGGTTCGTGCAGTTCATGCGGCTTCGTCACCGTCTCCCGGTTCACGGGGAACGTCTTGTCGGAACGTCTTTGCAAAATCTGCACGGTGATACCCCTTGAGCGGCGGCGAAGGGTCCTTTTGGTCGGGCGTCCGCTCCTCCCGCAGGTTTCTGCTTTCAATGCGCAACAGCTTGAGCATTTTTGCGAGATCGCGTGCCGTAATTGGCCCCCCGCGCGAGAACGTTGCCCACGGCTTTTCGGGATCGGTTGACAGGTAATCGCATAACTTCTCCGAGGAGAGCCGCGATGCGCCGGTCGAGTCGAAGACAAGTTTGATGTCCGGAATCAGTTCTTCGATTCCGGCATTGGCCTGGCTGCTGGCGTGAACCGAGAGCATCTTTGCAGCGTGCTGCCCGTGTTCCACCCAGTTGTCGCCAAGGATGTGGGCGACTGCGAGCAGCGTTTCCCAATTATTGCCAGCCCGGTCATTGCCCAGCTTGATCGGGTTGCGGCTGGCGTGGCGAACATCGTCCGCGTACAGGTGAGCCAGTTGCGCAAAGCAGGCGCGTACCGACGCAAAGACATCGTTTTCCGAAACGATATGCGTCTCTATGTCATCTTCCTCTGCCTTGCGTTCAAGCGTGATCACAATGGAGCGATCTGCCAGTGTTTCCGGAAGCAGGCCGATGCCAAAAAATGCTTTCATAAAGAACGTATCAAAGGACACCGCTTTACCCTTTTCTACCCGCGTGATCGACGCCGCGTCGCGCGTATGACCAGAATTCACGACGCCGACCAATTCCCTGGAGCGCAGGAACGTGTCGATTTCGTCGATCAGCATGGTCGGTTTACGCTTCGGCAAGCGATAAATCGCGGCGGCCGTGGTTCCCGAGGTCGCAAAGGGACGCCAGACGAGGCTCTTGAGAAGCTCGAGCGCGGTCGTTTTCCCGCACCGCTTGGTTGCCGAAATGAACGCGAGCAGCGGCGCGATCCGGATGTCCTTGACGAAGTAGGTCGCCAGCGCCCAGAGGACGATCGTGACGGCGGCACAGACGTCGATTACCAGGCGGCCCCGAATCAGCATTACGGCGTGTTGAGCTATGAGGCCGGCGTTCGTCTTGCCAGGCCAGCGTGTCGGTTCCGGTGGGTCGAGCGGGCTCGGCTGTTCGACGGGCATGTCGAAGCCGTCCGGAACCTCGGCGGCTTCAAGGCTACGGATGATCCCCTCTGCGCCGACTTCCCTGTGGCAGCCGAGGAACGTGCCCCCGGTTTCGGCGATTGCGAGTTTGGCGCTGATACCCGCTGCGGCGCGCACAGCGATGGCGTGATCCTCATCGCTGCTCGTTCCGGCACAGACAATGATTTCCTTGTCAGGAAAGCGAAGGTGCAGGGCTGCGGCGACATCGGGAAGGTTGTCGGTATAGAGGGTGCAGGCGACAGGGGCTCCGGTGGCGCCTGCAATAACCAGCGAGCTGGACATGCCGGCGGCGAGGTAGATCACGTTCCCGGTCATTTTCCCGAGAGGGACGTAACCGCCGTTAAGCGGAATGCCCGGAATGGAAGCCTCTTCAACCGTGCCATCGCTCAGTTCTGATACGAACAGAAGGTTCAGCAGCGAGCCGTCGCAATTCTTGATGGGGAGGACCAATGCCTCGGAGAGGTCGACGCCGCTCACTGTCAACGGAGCGATCGAGCGAAAGCCGAGCGGTTCCGCGATGCCCAACTTGGCGATGGTCGGATGTACCGTCGTGCACGGCTTCAGGTTCTGATAGGCCGCTTCGACCTTCGGTGCAATTTCCTCCCGATTGCGCGGCCACTTGGCGGGGTTGGGCGGGAAAATTTCGATCTCGCTCATGCGCTCACCTCTTCCGAGGCGTTGACGGGAGCGCTCAGGGCGGCGACGAATGCCTTCGCATCAAGCATGAAACCGTTGCGCGTGGCGAGCGTTTGCGCAGCAAGCATCATGTCCAGTTCGATTTCTTTGTAGCCGGTAATCGAGCCGGATTTGTACGCCGGTTGCGGTAACTCCCCGGCCGCGACCTTCTTCGAAAACGTAGAGGCACCAATCGCAAAGCGCGGGTAAGCCTTTGCCTTACGGACGAGCGGGCCACTGACGTTTTTTTGTGCGTTTTCGATGAAGACATCGATTTGTTTATCGACCTTCTGCGCCGTTTCATCGGATACGAGACTTTGGGCGACGGACGAGCGGGCAGCACGGTTAAGTCGCTTCAGGTAGCGAGGTTTGTAGCCTGATTTTTGCGTCATCGTTTGCTCCTTGAGATTGAGTTATCGCGAGGTCGCGATACCCCTATTTCAAGGCAAGCAGGTCGACTAGTAATTATCGAAGATGCCTTTATCGCTAGGCCAGATTTCTAGAGATATCTCGTAGATAGGTGTATCTATTCATGTGAATTTTTTTGTATTCATCTAAAAAGATGTATCCTTTTGTGAGAATTTAGGAGGGGGTATGGAAGCCAGTCTGGATAGCATCTATAGAGGATTCAAAAAGCAGCCGCGTCCCAACTGGAAGGACGAGCGTAGTTATCCGTCGGAGCCGGAAAAGTGGTCATACCGCAGGTGGGCATGGGAATTTCTTCGAAGAAACCCCGACTACTGGCAGGAATGTAATGGCGTCGACGTCAAGGCTACATGGCTTGCTCCTTTTCGTACCGGCAAGCCGATGAGTGTGACTCTTCATGGAGCCATGTCGAGAGATCGAAAGCGGAATGCTGAGATTGCCAACAAGTTTGGACGCTGCGAATTGAAATCGTGCTGGGAGGCCTATCGAGAAGAGGAGGATCGAGAGCGTATGTGGCTATCTGAAACGGTGACACAGGCAAAGCCGCGTCGGAGATCGGATGGCAACATGGCTCAGATGGAATTGCAAAGAGGCCAGGTGGCGCTCATTTTCGATCTCAACCACTGCTTGCGGTCTGGAAAAGCAGCGAAATCGTCCATGCTTGCGCATGCTAAGCAGATTCTTGACCGGGAGCTTGAGATTTACGATAGTCAACTGCCTGCCGAGTTGCAGTCGAGCAGCCCCAAGGTTCACCGTGCCAAACTATTCGTCTGGCTCCGACTGTACGATGCCATTGAGTATGCAAAGGCAGAGCGCGGCGAGGTGGCGAAGGTCCTGTACAAATCCCGGCTGGTGGATGAGGGATCCGAAGATTTTCAGCACAGAATGGATGAGGCCGGCAAGCGTATAAGTGCTGATCTCATACGGGCCCGGGAAATGGTCGACGGTGGCTATCTTGAACTGGTTCCGCTTGATTCACTGCAGGAGCGGTCGTCGCGGCTCCCAAGATAGATATGCTACGACACCGCGAATGCAGCTATTCGGCGGCTTCGCATTGTTGGGGAAGCGGCACGAATAACGTGCTGCCAGCCACTGCTTGATCTGGCAATACGAAATCAGCCCACATCTGCATCATGACGATGCGCTCGGGCATGTAATCGGCGCGGTTATAAACTGCACGCACGCGGTTGCGCTCCACGTGCGCGAGCTGACGTTCGATCACGTCTGCCCGCACGCCTCGGTTGTTCAACCAGGTGCTGGCCGTTGCCCGAACGCCATGCGGCGTGAATCGACCGGCGTAGCCCATCCGGGCAAATACGACGTTCGGCGTCGATAGACCCATTGGCTTCAGGATGCTGCCGAGACTCGGGAACAGGTAGGCCGAGCCGAACGAAATCGGCTTCAATTGTTCCAGCGCAGTGAGTACCTGACGGCTGAGTGGCACAACATGGACGTCGCGCATCTTCATGCGCTGGGCCGGAATTACCCACACTGCATTGTCGAGGTCGAATTCGTCCCAGCGGGCATGTGCGATCTCGTTCTTGCGAACGAAGGTGAGCAGCATGATGAGAATGCACAGCTTCGTCGCTGCGGCCCCGGTATCGGCATCGAGCCGCTCAACGAATTCTGCAATCTCATGCTCGCGTAGCGGCTCGTGGCTGACTTGCTGCGGCAGATCGGTCCAGCCTTGTAAGACGCGGGCAGGGTTGGCCTGAACCTTCAGCTTGCGTATCGCGTGGCCGAACACCTGCACGGCCGTTTGCCGGACCCGTTCAGCAGTCTTGACGCCGCGTTCACGCCGGACGGTTTCCCAGCACGTTCAGTAGCACACGCGCATCGATCTGAGCGAGCGGCACATTGCCAATGGCCGGGTTCAGATCGCGGCGCAGATACAGGCTATGTGCTTCTCGCCAAGGTTTCGAGCGCAACGACTCCTTCGAGTCGTACCAATGCTTTGCGGTGGCCTCGAACGTGTCGCCGAAAGAGGCATTGAGGGCGAGTTTTTCGAGCCGCTTTTGCGTTGCCGGATCAATGCCACTGGCGAGAGCCAGCTTTGCCTCCCGGTTCCGCTCGCGGGCTTGTGCGAGCATCGTGGCAGGGTATTGACCGTGGACGATCGTGCCTCGTCGGCCGGCGATCCGGTAGTCGGTTCGCCACGACTTCGTCGTCTTGGTGACGTACAGGTAGAGGCCGTTTCCGTCAGGCAATTTCAGGGGCTTGCCGTCCGTTGTGGCACGTGCGATTTCCAGAGCAGTCAGGGCCATTTGCGTCGTTCAACATGAGAGTTTTCGATGTTGAAACGATATCGCAGATTAATGCACCAAATTGACGCAACTAACTTTGTCAGATACGCTCGAAGACATTAAATGAGTGACAATCTGATACTCTGACTGCTTCGTGGGAGAGCGAAGATCAAAGTATGTCGGATGGCAAAATGAAGGAGCTTGAGGTTTGTCGGCGCAAGGGGATGCAGATGCTCAAGCGCGGGCTGTCGCAGGCAGAGGTGGTACGTGTGCTCGGGGTCAGCAGGCAGACAGCTTCCCGCTGGGCGAAGATGCTAGCCGAGGATCCTTTGGCATGGCGAGCTAGGAAGCGCGGTCGCCCGGTGAGATTGAGCGATAGACAGCTTCGGCGTCTCGACAGGTTGGTGAGGGGCCGAGTGCCGCAGGAGCATGGCTTTGCGCAGTATCGCTGGTCGGTGGCCTTAATTCGCGATCTGATTGAAAAGGAGTTCGGAGTTCGCTACGAATCGGTCTCTAACGTTCGTCGGATTTTGCGTGAACTGGGGCTGTTCCCTCGTTATGGGTGGACGAGGGGAATGATGAGCCAGGCGCAGCGAAGATGGGTGAGGGACGGGAGGCCGGTGCCTTGGTAAGGTTTGGTACGCGCTGTTTACCATCCTGAGGAGACCTTCATCTGTCTCGTTAACGGACAGTCGCGAGCAACTATTTGACAGGCGCGCAAGGTCGGTCGATATACTGTCGTCGCGGCAGGGGGAAGGACACCCCGTCAGGGGCACCAGTGGGTAATGCCGACCGCGCCGAGGGTCTTGGGCACCGTCTGCGTAATAGTCAGGCGCAGACCTAGCCCCGCCGCACCGCTTGGTTGTGCTTGCCGCTACCGTATCCGGTAAATCTCGGTTTTCCAGTCGAACAGGAATTCGGCAACTTGCTTGGAATGTTCCAGATTTCCGTTCAGTCCCATCCTTTCAGTAGCAACGTTATCCAAGTATGCAGCGATGCGTGAGAGTCCCGCTCCCTCCTGCAACATTGAAAACACTTCCGGCAAATACCTTTGGTATTCGTCACGTGTAACGGGGTTGGGCGCAAGGCCGATAGGGTCCCATACGTAGTACAGAACCTCATCCACTCTTCGGTATAGCTCCAACTCGGTATCGACTAGTTTCTGTCCCATAGCGCCTCAACTCGCTTTCCGTGATCCCCCCTGTATGGCGGGGCACTCAATTGTCAACGATCTAGACCTTGACGCCGACTGACTGTTCATGACTGCGGATCTGCCTGTGCGCTCGATGTATGGATGCCCGAACTACCGGATTAAGCCGTCCGAAGCGGGCCGTGACGGTATACGAGCCGCGGAAAACGACCGTATACCGTCAGAAATACCGTCACCAAATCGTAGATTTAGCTGGATTCAGCGAGGCGACGGTAGACGGCATATCGTTGAAAAGTCTAATTATTTCAGCCAGTTATAGCCGTCCTGAGACGTGCTGAGCATCCGCTCCACATACCGCGCAATCAAATCAATCTCCAGATTGACCTGCACCCCGGCCTTCAGATGCTTGAGCGTCGTGACCTCGATCGTGTGCGGGATCAGGTTAATCGAAAATTCGCAGCCGTTGGCCCGGTCGTCGACCGAATTGACCGTGAGGCTCACGCCGTTCACAGTCACCGATCCCTTGTAGGCGAGATAGCGGCCGATTTCGTGCGGCGCGAGCACGCGCAGCTCGTGCGATTCGCCGACGGGCGCAAAACGCGTGACCGTGCCGAGCCCGTCCACGTGGCCCGACACGATGTGTCCGCCGAGCCGGTCGTGCGCGCGCAACGCTTTCTCGAGATTGACCTCGCCGCGTTCGCCGAGGCCCACCGTGCGGTTCAGGCTCTCGCGCGAGACGTCGACGTCGAAGGTCTGGGCCGTCTTTTCGACGACGGTCATGCATGCGCCCTGGATCGCGATGCTGTCACCGAGCGCCACGTCGTCGAGTCCGAGGTCGCCGCCGTGCACGGTCAGACGCACGCCCGCGTCGGCGTTGCTGCCGAGCGGCCGGATCGTTTCGATGCGGCCCACCGCCGCGACGATTCCTGTAAACATCGTGCTGTTCCTTTAAGGGTTGGGGTCCGGTTTCAGTGCGAAGACCCGGCGTTCGCGAAGCGCGCGAGGATGCGCAGGTCGTCGCCGATCCGCTCGACGGCGTGAAAGGTGAGACGCGTGCGGCCGTCGAGCGTGGCCGGCGCCGCGAGGTCGATCATGCCGAGGGCGTCGTTGCCGAGCATCGCAGGCGCAACGTAGAGCAGCAGCTCGTCCACGCAGCCCTCGCGCAGCAGCGAGCCGTTCAGCTTGTAGCCGGCCTCGACGTGCAGTTCGTTGACGCCGCGCGTCCCGAGCTCGGCGAGCATGGCGGGCAAATCCACCTTGCCGCGTTCGTTGCCGAGCGCGACGAGTTCGGCGCCGCGCGCGCGCAGCGCCTCGGCACGCGCGGCATTGCGTTCGTCGAGCGAGGCACAGAACACGAGCGTCGATGCGCCCGCGAGAATCAGCGCGTCGGGCGGCACGTCGAGCCGGCCGTCCACGAGCACGCGGCGCGGCTGGCGCGGCGTGTCGACCGCGCGTACGGTCATGCGCGGGTTGTCGCTCCTGACGGTGCCGATGCCCGTCAGCACGGCCGAGGCGCGCGCGCGCCACGCGTGGCCGTCGGCGCGCGCGGCCTCGCCCGTGATCCATTGGCTTTCGCCGGAGGGCAGGCCGGTGCGGCCGTCGAGCGAGGCGGCGATCTTCATGCGGACCCACGGCCGCTTGCGCGTCATGCGCGAGACGAAGCCGATGTTCAGCTCGCGCGCGTCGGCGGCGAGCAGTCCGCAGCGGATCTCGATGCCGGCCTCGCGCAGCATCGCGAGGCCGCGGCCCGAGACGAGCGGGTTCGGGTCTTCCATCGCGGCGACCACGCGCGCGACCTTCGCCTCGATCAGCGCGTTCGCGCACGGCGGCGTGCGGCCGAAGTGGCTGCACGGCTCGAGCGTCACATAGGCGGTGGCGCCGCGCGGGTCGTGGCCGCGCGCGCGCGCGTCCTTGAGCGCCTGGATTTCGGCATGGTCCTGGCCGGCGGGCTGCGTGAAACCTTCGCCGATCACCTGGTCGTTCTTGAGCAGCACGCAGCCCACGCGCGGATTCGGGTCGGTCGTGTAGAGGCCGCGCGCGGCGAGGGCGAGCGCGCGTTCCATGTGGGCGAAATCGCTTTGCGAAAACATCGGCTGGCTTTCTCCGCGGCGGTGCTATGGGCTGGCAGGAGGCTGGACGAGCGCGGGGCCGGCCTCAGGCGCGGTCCGAGCCGGACGATGCGAGCGTCGCGAACACGCGGCGCGCGGCGTCGAGCGTCGCATCGATGACGGCGTCGTCGTGCGCGCTCGAGACGAAGCCCGCCTCGTAGGCCGACGGCGCGAAGTACACGCCGGCGTCGAGCATCTGGTGGAAGAACGCGTTGAAGCGCGCGACGTCGCCCTTCGACACGTCGGCGAAGCTGGCCGGCGTTTGCGGCGCGAAGTAGATCCCGAACATGCCGCCGATCGAATCGGCGGAGAACGGCACGCCGGCCTCGCGCGCCGCGGCGCTCAGGCCCCGGGCGAGCCGCGCGGTCTGCGCGCCGAGCTGCTCGTAGAAGCCCGGCGCCTGGACGAGCTGCAGCGTCTTCAGGCCCGCCGCGACCGCGACGGGGTTGCCCGACAGCGTGCCGGCCTGGTAGACCGCGCCGCCCGGGGCGAGCTCGTTCATGATCTCGCGCCGGCCGCCGAACGCCGCGGCCGGCATGCCGCCGCCGATCACCTTGCCGAGGCAGGTAAGGTCCGGCGTGATGCCGTAGAGCTGCTGGGCGCCGCCCAGCGCGACGCGAAAGCCGCTCATCACCTCGTCGAAGATCAGCACGCTGCCGTGCGCGGAGCACAGGCGCCGCAGCGCGCCGAGGAATTCGGGCGAACCCTTCACGAGATTCATGTTGCCGGCCACGGGCTCGACGATGACGGCGGCGATCTCGTGGCCGAAGGCGCCGAACGCGGCCTCGAGCGCGGGGACGTTGTTGTATTCGAGCACCGTGGTGTGCTTCGCGGTGTCGGCCGGCACGCCCGCCGAAGTCGGGTTGCCGAACGTCAGGAGGCCGGAGCCGGCCTTCACGAGCAGGCTGTCCGCGTGGCCGTGATAGCAGCCCTCGAACTTCACGATGCGCTCGCGCTTCGTGTACCCGCGCGCGAGACGCAGCGCGCTCATCGTCGCCTCGGTGCCGCTCGACACCATGCGCACCTGTTCCATCGAGGGCACCAGCTTGCAGATCTCCTCGGCGATCTCGATCTCGGCCTCGGTCGGCGCACCGAACGAGAAGCCGCGCGAGAGCACGCGCTGCACGGCCTCGAGCACCTCGGGATGGACGTGGCCGAGGATCATGGGTCCCCACGAACCGATGTAGTCGATGTAGCGTCGGCCGTCGGCGTCCCAGAAATAGGGGCCGTCGGCGCGTTCGACGAAGCGCGGCGTGCCGCCGACCGAGCGGAACGCGCGGACCGGCGAATTGACGCCGCCCGGAATCGTGCGCTGGGCGCGTTCGAAAAGGGCCGGGTTGCGGGATGGGGTATCGGACATGGCGGTGGACCTGCGTGGATCGCGCGACGCGGCCCGGAAGCGGCCGACGCGGCGAGCGGATGGGGAGAACGGACTAGCCGAAATTGTACCGGACTGGCATCGAACGGGCGGGGCGGCTGGGCGAGGCGCCGGGGCGGGTTCTCGCCCGGCGTGCCCGGTTTATCGGACCGGCGCGCCGCGGCCTCGGCGGGCGGGGGGCGTCGTGGCTTCGGCGCGTCGGCTTCGCGCGGCGGCGGTCTTGTCATCGGCTGCTTGAGCGGACGAGGCCTTGGCGGATGGGGCCGGAGTGGCGACCGGCGAGTCGGCGGGCGTCGCCATCGGCAGCCGCGGTGACGGGCGATGCCCCGTCAGCGCTGTCCAGCGCTTTTCGAGCGGCCCCTCGGCGATCGGCTTGATGACGGTGCCGGAGCTTTGCGCGTCCCAGGTCTGGACCGAGAACGGGTGCACGCGCAGGGCCTCGCGGCCGATCACGACCTCATGGCTGGCGTCGACGAGCCAGTCGTAGACGAAGTCGATGCAAAGCCGGTAGCCGCGCTTGTAGGCGGCGTCGGGTACTTCGTAGGGCGCGCGCGTCACGTAGCCTGAGCCGAAGAGGCCGCGCGGCTCGGCAGCGACGCGGTGCAGGAACACGCGGTCGCCCGGCAGGATGCCGCGCGCGAAGCCGCAGCCCCAGGTGTCCGCCACGGCTTCGCCGCTCTTCACGCGGCGGGCGAAGTCGGGCAGTTCGGGCCACGGCCACTTTTTGGGGCTCCAGATCAGCAGGAAGGCGGTCATGTCGGGCGAACGGCGTTGTCGGGCACCGGATACGGAAAAGGCTGCGGGAATGGTAGGGGAAACAACCGTGAAAACGACGGCGAAAGCGGCGGCCCGGCGAACCGGACCGCCCCGCATCGTGCTGCGGCTATTCTTCTAGCGTGGACGACGCGCCGTGGCTCAGCCAGTCGAGCACGGCGGTCGTGTCCTCGTCGGCATGCCGGCGCACGCGGGAGAGGGCGCCGTTGACGTTCGCCTCGGGCGAGGCCCGGCGAATCGCGACGCCGACGGCGAGGATGTCGATCATCAGCAGGTGCAGGATGCGCGAGATCATCGATAGCTGCGACTCGCGTATCTCGATGTGATCGGTTTCGAGCGCGACGGTCGCGCGCTTGGCGAGCGGCGTGTTGCTCGAGGTGATCGCGATTACCTTCGCGCCGGTCTGCAGTGCGACGTCGACTGCGCGCAGCAGTTCCTGCGCGCGGCCCGCCTTCGACACGGCGACCACCACGTCGCCCTTACCGAGCAGCGCTGCCGACGCCGCCTGCATGTAAGGGTCGCCGTAGGCGATGGTCGGAATGCCGAAACGGAAGAACTTGTAGTGCGCATCCTGCGCGACGATGTTCGAGTTGCCGAGCCCGTAGAACTCGATGCGGCGCGCGCCGGCGAGCAGGTCGAGCGCCGTCTCGACGTGCTCGAAGTTCAGGTGCTCGCGCAACTGCAGGATCGCCGAGACGGTGTTGTCGAGCACTTTCGCGCCGAAGTCGGTGGCCGTGTCGCCGAGATGCACCTGGCTGTGGCTCACCGGAATCGTGCCGGTCAGGCCGGTCGCGAGCTTGAGCTTGAAGTCGGACAGCCCCTGGCAGCCGAGTGAGCGGCAGAAGCGGATCACGGTCGGCTGGCTCACGTCGGCCTTGCGCGCGATGTCGACAATCGGGTCGTTGATGATCGAGCGCGGATGGTCGAGCGCGAGGTCGGCCACGCGGCGCTCGGCCGGCGTGAGCGCGTTGCGCATCTGGCGGATGCGCTCGAATACGGCCGACGAGGCGCCGCCCGGCCGGTTCGACAACTGCTCGGCGAGAATCGCTGAGACGCCGAGGAAGGCCGGGTATTCGGCGGTGATCACGTAGGTCGGCACGTTCGCGAGGTACGACGTGAAGCGGCCCTTCTCCTCGAAGCGCGCGCGGAACGGCGAGCGCCCGAACAGTTCGCCGAGACGCGGCACCACGCCGCCGCCGATGTAGATGCCGCCGAGCGCGCCGAGCGTCACGGCGATGTTGCCCGCGAAGTTGCCGAGAATGCCGCAGAAGCAGTCGACCGTCTCGAGCGCGAGCGCCTCGCCGTCCTGCGCGCGCTTGACGACGCCCGCCGTGTCGAGCGACGCGGCCGGACGCTTGTTCTCGCGCCCGGCGAGCGCGCGGTAGATCAGTTCGATGCCGGGCCCGGCGCACACGCGCTCGAACGACACGTGCGGCCACTTCTTGCGCGCGTACTGCATCACGAGGTCCTCGCGCTCGTCCTGGGGCGCGAAGCTCGCATGGCCGCCCTCGCTGCCGAGCGCGATCCAGCGGTCGTCGGCGGGAATGAGGCCCGACACGCCGAGGCCCGTGCCCGGCCCGAGCAGGCCGATCACGCTGTGCTGCCGGCGCTCGCCGCCGCCGACCTGGACGCGCTGCGCCTCGGTGAGGCCCGGCACCGCCATGGCGAGCGCGGTGAAGTCGTTGACGACGAGCAGCGTGTCGAAGCCGAGCGCGCGGCGCGTGGCCTCGATCGAGAAGGTCCAGTCGTGGTTGGTCATGCGCACTTCGTCGCCGTCGACCGGGTTGGCGATCGCGATCGCCGCGTGGTTGACGCGCTCGATCTTCGCATCGCGCAGATATTGCCGGATGACCTCGGCGACGCCCGGGTAGTCGGCGCACGGATATACGTGGATCGCGCCGATGTCGCCGGGGCCGGCCTCGAGCGCGAAGCGCGCGTTGGTTCCGCCGATGTCGGCGAGCAGCCTCGGTCCGTCGGCGTGCTGGCCCGTGCTCGGGGCAGCTCTAGTGGGCACACCAGTAGACATCGAGTCGTACTCCCTTGTCGTTTGCCAGTTTCGAAATCGCGTTTTCTTCGGCGGTCGCGGCGGCCCGCTGCAGCACGGCGAGCTTGTGCTCGCCCGCGATCAGCAGGAAGAGCCGCCCGATCTCGCGCAGCGCGTGGAGCGACCAGCTCACGCGCGCGTGGGGCGCGCTCGCCGGATGCACGGCGACGAACCGCTGCGAGGTCGTGATGGCCTCGCGCCATTCGGGCGCGTCCGCGAAGATCGAAGCCGTGTGACCGTCCTCGCCCATGCCGAGCACGGCGACGTCGGGCAGCGCGCGCGCCGGGTCGGCGTTGAGCGCGGCGATGCGCGCCTCGAGCGTCGCCGTCGTATCGACGAGCGGCAGAAAACGCGCGTTCGCGGCGGCGTTGCGCAGCAGCGTCTCGTGCACGAGGCGCGCGTTGCTGGCCGCATCCGTCTCCGGCACCCAGCGGTCGTCGACGAGCGTGACGTCGATCTCGCTCCAGTCGAACGCGTGGGACGACAGCGCCGTCAGAAACGGTCGTGGGCTCGTGCCGCCCGAGACGGCGAATGTGGCGCGCCGCTTGCCGCCCGATGTCGTCGGGGTGCCGAGCGACGCGCGCAGCGCGTCGCCCACCGCCCGCGCCAGCGCATCGGACTGCGCGCGCGCGTCGTCGAAAGCGTGAAGCTCGATCACTTTTCCTCCATGCCGCGGCGTTGTTGTTGATTTGCAGGGTGTCTCATTCAGTTCTCTTCTTCGAGCCAGCAGGTGCCGTGCTGGGCGAGCAGCGCGCCCGAGGCCGCCGGCCCCCAGGTGCCGGCCGCGTAGGGCTTCGGCGCGCGCGTCGAGCCCGCCCATTCGTTCAGGATCGGCTCGACCCATTTCCACGCCGCCTCCTGCTCGTCGCGCCGCACGAACAGCGCGAGGCGCCCGTTGATCACGTCGAGCAGCAGGCGCTGGTACGCCTCCATCTGGCCTTCGCGGAAGAACTGGTCGAACGCGAGGTCGAGATGCACGCTCGCGAGGTTCATCCCCTCGCCGGGCTGTTTCGCGAGGCAGTAGAGCCGGATCGATTCGTTGGGCTGCAGCCGGATCACGAGTCGGTTCGAGCCCGGACGCAGCGCCGGCGCGCCGAGCGCCGAATGCGGCACCGGCCGGAAGTTCACGACGATTTCCGCGACGCGGTCTCCGAGCCGCTTGCCCGTGCGCAGGAAGAACGGCACGCCGGCCCAGCGCCAGTTCTCGATCTCGACCTTCAGCGCGACGAACGTCTCGGTGCGGCTGTCGGGCTTTACGCCCGGCTCGGTCGCGTAGGCCGGCACCGCCTGGCCGCGGATCACGCCGGCCTGGTACTGGCCGCGCACGGCGAGCTTCGCGATGTCGAGCGGGTCCACGGGCTTGAGCGCGCGCAGCACGCGCAGCTTCTCGTCGCGCACCGAGTCGGAGTCCATCGAGTGCGGAGGCTCCATCGCGACGATCGAGAGCAATTGCAGCAGATGGTTCTGCACCATGTCGCGCAGCGCCCCGGTGTTGTCGTAGAAGTTGCCGCGCGCCTCCACGCCGAGCTCCTCGGCGATCGTGATCTGGATGCTCTCGACCCATTCGCGGCGCCACAGCGGCTCGAACAGCGCGTTGCCGAAGCGCAGCGCGAGCAGGTTCTGCACGGGCTCCTTGCCGAGGTAGTGGTCGATCCGGTAGATCTGCTCCTCGGCGAAGATTTCGCCCACGGCGTCGTTGATCGCGTTCGACGACTTCAGGTCGTAGCCGAGCGGCTTTTCGAGCACGATGCGCGCGTTTTCGTTGAGGCCGACGCCGGCGAGCGCGCGGCAGGTCGGCACGAAGAGCGACGGGCCCGTGGCGAGGTAGAACACGCGAATGCCGGGCAACGAGCCGAGGGCCTTGCGCAGCACGTGGAAGTCGTCGGCGCGCGAGAGGTCGAGCTTCACGTAGACGATGCGCTCGAGAAAGCTCGCCCATGCCTGCTCGTCGAAGCCGTCTTTCGACACGTGCGGCCGCACGTGCCCGTTCACCCAGGCGAGGTAGTGCTCGCGGTTCTCCTCGTGGAGCGCAACGCTGACGATCCTGCCCGAGCCGGCGAGCATGCCCGAGCGGTGTGCCTCGTAGAGCGCCGGCAGGATCTTGCGCATGGCCAGGTCGCCGGTGCCGCCGAAGAGAACGAAGGTGAAGCTCGAATCCGTTTGCATGACGTTCCGCGTGGCAGTTCAGGAGGGCCGCTGGACGGGATTTCCGGCAACCGTAGTTCGACAAATATTTTTTTGACACCGAATTGTAGTTTAACTACAATTCCGCTCGACAGGTAGCGTCCATCCGACGAAAAACACAAGCGGCACGCTGCTTGCGCGGCGTTTGCCCGGTTTTTCCGGCGGACCGCGCGTCCCTTCATGTTAACGGACAATGGGCCCGTCGATGCGCGAGTCCGGTGTGCCGGGGCGAAAAGGGGCGCGAGGCCTTCGGGATTCGCGGCGCGTGCGGGCAATCCGCCGCGCCGCGGACGAAAAGCAAAAGAGGAGACAGTCAGTTGCATTCCGAATCACAACTCATCCCTTGAGGGCTCGCGGCCGGACGCCGGCACGTGGCCTTGCCTTCGCAAACGCCGTTCCAGCGCCCGGTCCGTTCCCGTGTCGTGCCCGTTGCACCGCTTTCCCACATGCCGAAGACATGGGGGCCGCTGGTTTCTGGTTCAGGTTTCAGGAGGAGACAAACAATGAAATTCCGTTCGATCATGGGCGCGCTGTGCGCCGCCGGTCTCGTGTGCGGCGCGTCGGCGGCGCAGGCCGCCGAATCGCTCGAAGTGCTGCACTGGTGGACCTCGGGCGGCGAGTCGAAGGCGGTCGGCGTGCTCAAGGACGACATGCAGAAGCAGGGCTACGTCTGGAAGGACTTCGCGGTGGCGGGCGGCGCGGGCGCCGCGGCCATGACGGCCCTCAAGACCCAGGTGATCGCGGGCAACGCGCCGGGTGCGGCGCAGATCAAGGGCCCGCTGATCCAGGAGTGGGCGCAGCAGGACGTGCTCGTGCCGATCGATCCGGTCACGGCTGGCTGGAAGCAAAGCCTTCCGCCCGAGATCGACCGCATCATCCAGGCGGACGGCCACTACGTCGCCGCGCCGTTCTCGGTGCATCGCGTGAACTGGATGTGGTTCAACAAGGCCGCGCTCGACAAGGTCGGCGCGAAGGTGCCGACCACGTGGCCGGCATTCTTCGCCGTCGCCGACAAATTGAAGGCCGCGGGCATTCAGCCCGTCGCGGCCGGCGGCCAGCCGTGGCAGGACCTGACGCTCTGGGAGGACGTGGTGCTCTCGCAGGGCGCGGACTTCTACCGCAAGGCGATCGTCCAGCTCGACCCGAAGACGCTGACTTCGCCGCAGATGGTCAACGTGTTCGATACGGTGCGCAAGATCGAGTCGTACATGGACAACGGCCGCACCGGCCGCGACTGGAGTCTCGCGACGGCGATGGTCATCAACGGCAAGGCCGGCGTGCAGTTCATGGGCGACTGGGCGAAGGGCGAGTTCTCGGGCGCAAATAAGCAGCCGGGCAAGGACTACATCTGCGCGCCGGTGCCGGGCACGGAGAAGGCCTACACGTTCAACGTCGATTCGTTCGTGTTCTTCCAGCAGAAGGGCGACGAGAAGGCGACGCCGGGCCAGCTCGCGCTCGCGAAGACGATCATGAGCCCGGCCTTCCAGGAGCAGTTCAGCCTCTACAAGGGGTCGATCCCGGTGCGGCTCGACGTGCCGATGGACAAGTTCGACGCCTGCGGAAAACAGTCGTACGCGGACGAGCAGGTCGCGATCAAGGCGGGCGGCTACCTGCCGTCGCTCGCGCACGGCATGGCGCAGTCCGACGCGACGGCCGGCGCGATCAGCGATGTCGTGACGCGCTTCATGAACTCGACGCAGGACTCGAAGAGCGCCGTTCAGGCGCTCGCGCGGGCCGCGCTGACGAAGTAGACGCGATGCCGGCGCGCCGCGCGAGATTTTCGGGCGGCGGCGCGCGGCTCGCCGTTTCAGGAGCACAACCGTGACGGTTTTTTCTGTCGGTAACGGCAAGGCGGACAAGGCGGCCGCTTTCGCCTCCCGCCGCCCGTCGACGATGGCGGCGCTCGCAGACCGCTGGATGCCGAAGCTCGTGCTTTCGCCCAGCATTCTGATGAGCCTCGTCTTCGTCTACGGCTTCATTCTCATCACCGGCTACCTGTCGCTGTCGAACTCGCGGCTGATGCCTCGTTACGGGTTCGCCGGCCTCGCCCGCTACCGCGAGCTCTTCGCCAACGAGGTCTGGTGGACCTCGGCCGCGAACCTCGCCTGGTTCGGCGTGCCGTTCATCGTCGTCTGTGTCGCGCTCGGCCTGCTGCTCGCGATCCTGCTCGACCAGCGCATCCGCGGCGAGGGCGCGCTGCGCGCCGTGTTCCTCTATCCGATGGCGCTCTCGTACATCGTGACGGGCACGGCCTGGCAGTGGATCCTGAACCCCGACCTCGGCGTGCAGCGCGTGCTGCACGACTGGGGCTGGACGGGTTTCGCGTTCGACTGGCTCGACGACCCCGACAAGGCGATCTTCTGCATCGTGATCGCGGCGGTCTGGCAGTCGACCGGCTTCGTGATGGCGCTCTTCCTCGCGGGCCTGCGCGGCGTGGACAGCGAGATCTTCAAGGCCGCCCAGGTCGACGGCGCGACGCTGCCGACCATCTACCGCAAGATCGTGATTCCCGGCATGCGCCCCGTGTTCTTCTCGGTGCTGCTGATCCTCTGCCACATCACGATCAAGACCTTCGACCTCGTCGTGGCGCTGACGGCAGCCGGGCCGGGCACGGCCTCGTCGTTGCCGGCCATCTTCATGTACACGTTCTCGTTCAACCGCGGGCAGCTCGGCGTTGGCGCCGCGTCGTCGATGATGATGCTCGCCACCGTCGTGGCCGTGCTCGTGCCGCTGATGTACATGGAATCGAGGAGCACGCGCCATGCAGCCTGAAATGAGCGTCGGCCGCGCATGCCTCTATGCGGCCCTGATCCTGTTCGCCCTGTATTTCCTGTTCCCGCTCTACGTGATGCTTTCGACGTCGTTCAAGAACCTCGACGAACTGCATCGCGGCAACATGCTCACGCTGCCGGCCCACCCGAGTTTCGCGCCGTGGCTCAAGGCCTGGAGCGGGGCCTGCACGGGCGTACGCTGCGACGGCATGCGGCCGTTCTTCATGAACTCGGTGCGCATGGCGATTCCGGCCGTGCTGATCTCGTCGGCGATCGGCGCGTTCAACGGCTACGTGCTCACGCACTGGCGCTTTCGCGGCGCCGACGCGCTCTTCACGATGCTGCTCGTCGGCTGCTTCATCCCGTTCCAGGCGATCCTGCTGCCGATGGCGCGCTTCGAGGGCTATTTCGGCCTCTCGAATACGGTGACCGGCCTCGTGCTCGTGCACGTCGTCTACGGCATCGCGTTCACGACCATGTTCTTCCGCAACTTCTACGTGAGCGTGCCGGCCGAGCTCGTGAAGGCCGCGCGCATCGACGGCGCCGGCTTCTTCCTGATCTTCACGCGCATCATGCTGCCGCTCTCGCTGCCCATCTTCATGGTCTGCCTGATCTGGCAGTTCACGCAGATCTGGAACGACTTCCTGTTCGGCATCGTGTTCTCGGGCGTCGACTCGATGCCGATCACGGTCGCGTTGAACAATCTCGTCAATACGTCCACGGGCGTGAAGGAATACAACGTCGACATGGCCGGCGCGATCATCGCGGCGCTGCCTACGCTTTTCGTCTACGTGATCGCCGGCCGCTACTTCGTGCGCGGCCTGACGGCGGGCGCGGTGAAGGGTTGACGCGCCTGGCCGGTCGACGCCGGCGTCCAGGCGCCTGCGCCGACCCCATGGCGCCTAACTCCGGTCCCATGCGCGAAGCGCGCACCGATTAAAAGGATTCACAGCATGGCAAGCCTTTCCATTCGCGACGTCTACAAGACCTACCCGAACGGGGTGCCCGTCCTGAAGGGCGTCGACATCGACATCGAGGACGGCCAGTTCCTGATTCTCGTCGGCGGCTCGGGCTGCGGGAAGTCGACGCTGCTCAACATGATCGCCGGGCTCGAAACCGTGACGCAGGGCGAGATCCTCATCGACGGCAAGGTCGTGAACGACCTGTCGCCGAAGGACCGCGACATCGCGATGGTGTTCCAGTCGTACGCGCTCTATCCGTCGATGACGGTGCGCGAAAACATCTCGTTCGGTCTGAACATCCGCAAGGTGCCGAAGGCCATGCAGGTGCAGATCGTCGAGCGCGTCTCGAACATGCTGCAGATCCAGCATCTGCTCGATCGCAAGCCAGGTCAGCTCTCGGGCGGCCAGCGCCAGCGCGTCGCGATGGGTCGCGCGCTCGCGCGCGACCCGGTCATGTTCCTGTTCGACGAGCCGCTTTCGAACCTCGACGCGAAGCTGCGCATCGAAATGCGCTCGGAGATCAAGCTGCTGCACCAGCGCCTCGGCACGACGATCGTCTACGTGACGCATGACCAGATCGAGGCGATGACGCTCGGCGACCGCATCGCGGTGATGAAGGACGGCGTCGTCCAGCAGTTCGGCGCGCCGCAGGACATCTACGATTCGCCGGCCAACCTGTTCGTGGCCGGCTTCATCGGCGCACCGCCGATGAACTTCATCGCGGGCCGGCTCGTCGCGCAGGGCGCCGGCGTCGGCATCGAGCTCGATACGGGGGTGGCGCGCGGCGTGCTGAATCTGCCGTTCGAGGCTGGCCGCGTGCAGTCGTGGGTAGGGCGCGAGGTGGTGCTCGGCCTGCGGCCGGAGCGCATCACCGACGCGCGCGGCGCGCACGACGGCCATGGCGGCGAGTTGCAGTCGCACACGGTCCGCGTCGACGTGATCGAGCCGACCGGCCCCGATACGATGGTGTTCGCGCAGATCAACGGTAAGCGCGTGGTGAGCCGCGTTCACCCCGGCGCGAACGTGCGGCCGCTCACGAACGTGGCGTTATTGTTCGACGTCTCGAAGGCGGTGCTGTTCGATCCGCAGAGCGAAGCGCGGATCGCGTAGGTGCCGCTCGCGTGCCGGGACCGGCATGGCGTGAGCGGACCCGGGACGGTCCGTTCAATGGGGCAGGCGGACGTCGAAGCGATAGGTGACGAGCCGCGCGATCAGGATGAACGCCGTCGAGACGAGCACGTCGTAGACGGGGTCGAGCCGCAGATGCGCGAGCAGCAGATAGAGCGCGCAGCCCGCGAACGCGCAGGTGGCGTAGGGGTGAGAGTCGCGCAGGATCAGCGGCACGTCGTTGCAGAGCACGTCGCGCAGCACGCCGCCGGACACGCCGGTCAGCACGCCCATGATGATCGCCGTGAACCGCGGCAGGTGGTCGTCGAGCGCCAGCGAGGTGCCCGAGATGCTGAAGATGCCGAGCCCGACCGCGTCCGCGACGAGTAGCGCGCGCTCGGAGATCACGAGCGAAATCCACTTCAGCACGATGGGCGCGAAGATCGACATCGCGAAGATGGCGATCACGTAGTTCTGGTGCTCGACCCAGTAGAACGGCCGCCGCTCGAGCAGCACGTCGCGCATCGTGCCGCCGCCGAACGCGCTGGCCATCGCGACGAGGAACGTGCCGACCGCGTCGAGCCGGCGCTTGCGCGCCTCGATGAAGCCCGAGATCGCGTACGAGAAGAGCGCGATCGTCTCCAGCGCGGAGAGCGCCAGCATCAGTCGCGGATGGTCGGGCACGGGCGCCTTCTGGATCAGCGTTCGGCGTGGAGCGGGGCGCGCGGCTGCAGCAGCACGAGCACGGCGCCGGCGCCGCCGTCGTGCGGCCGCGCCTGGCAGAAGGCGATGACCTCTTCCTTCTGCACGAGCCACGCGCGGACCTTGCCCTTGAGAACCGGCTCCCTGCCGACCGAGCCGAGCCCCTTGCCGTGGATGACGCGCACGCAGCGCAGGCCGCGCTTGCCGGCCTCGCGCAGGAACGTCTGCAGTGCCTCGCGCGCCTCGTCGCGGCGCATGCCGTGCAGATCGAGCTGCGCCTGGACGATCCACGTGCCGCGGCGCAGCTTGCGGACGACCTCGCGGCTCACGCCGGGGCGGTGATAGGAGAGCGACTCGTCGGTGTCGAGCAGCGTTTCCGGGTCGAAGTCGTCGGAGATCGCCTCGTGCAGCACCGCTTCCTCGTCGAGCCGCGTCTGCTGCGGGACGGGGACGGGCGGCTCGCGTCGCGGCTGCACGCGCGGCGCCGCGTTGAGCGGCGCCACTTCGCCGATTTCGCGGCGAAAGAGTTCGGCGTCGGCGGCCGCCTCGGCGCTGGCCGCCGCCGCGGCTGCGCGCGCCTGCTCGCGCTGCCGCGTCTGGGCCTTGAGCGCCTTTCGCAGACCGGCAAGGCCGGCGAAGCCGTCGTCCGGTCCGGCCGCGCCGTTGGCTGGCGTCTTGCCGCCGGTCGGGGAGGGCGCCGCCGTCCGGGACGCGGCCGGTTCCGCCGCCGATGGGCTCGGCGTGCGCGGACGTTTGGGCTCGCCCGGATGGGGCACGTTCTTCGGCATGACAGGGCGTTTGAAGGATCGACTCGATTCGGTTCGGCCATCCGGCCGGCATGAGCCGACCGGATGGCACGGGCGGCGCAGGCGTTCGACGATATCGACGACGCGGGCGTCGAGCCGGCCGCGGACGGCTCCGATGCCCGCCGACGCGAGATCGCCGCGGACCGTCAGCGCGCTATTTTAGCGGCGTGTCGCCGTTTGCGGCGCGTGCGCCGCGCTCGTCGGCGGGCAGGCGCAGAAAGGCGGGAAAAGAAACGGGAGGCCGGACGGCCTCCCGCGGGACAGCAGGAGCAAGAAGCGGCGGGGGGGGCGCCGCCCGGAGGCCGATTAGCGGCCGGCTTCCGCGCTCATGACGTGCGCGCCGCTCAGCTCGTGGACGCTTTCGAGGTAGCGCTGCGCATCGAGCGCGGCCATGCAGCCGGTGCCGGCGCTCGTGATCGCCTGGCGGTACACGTGATCCTGCACGTCGCCGGCCGCGAACACGCCCGACACGCTCGTGCCGGTCGCGTTGCCGTTCAGGCCGCCGTTCGTGACGATGTAGCCGTTCTTCATCTCCAGTTGGCCTTCGAAGATGTCGGTGTTGGGCTTGTGGCCGATCGCGACGAAAAGGCCCTGCAGGTCGAGGTCGGTGCTCGTGCCCGTCTTCGCGTTCTTGATGCGCAGGCCGGTCACGCCCGAGTCGTCGCCCTTCACTTCGTCGAGCACGTGCTCCCACTTGATCTCGACGACGCCTTCCTTCTCTTTGTCGAGCAGGCGGTCGATCAGGATCGGCTCGGCGCGGAACCGGTCGCGGCGGTGGATCACCGTCACCTTCTTCGCGATGCCCGCGAGGTAGAGCGCTTCCTCGACAGCCGTGTTGCCGCCGCCGATCACGGCGACGTGCTGCTGCCGGTAGAAGAACCCGTCGCAGGTCGCGCAGGCCGATACGCCGCGGCCCATGAACTTCTCCTCGCTCGGCAGGCCCAGGTACTGCGCGGAGGCGCCCGTCGCGATGATGAGCGCGTCGCAGGTGTACTCGCCCGAATCGCCGACGAGGCGGATCGGCTTCTCGGCCAGCTTCGCGGTGTGGATGTGGTCGAACACGATTTCGGTGTTGAAGCGCTCCGCGTGCTCGAGAAAACGCTGCATCAGTTCGGGGCCCTGCACGCCGTTCGGGTCGGCGGGCCAGTTCTCGACGTCGGTCGTGGTCATGAGCTGGCCGCCCTGCGCGAGGCCGGTGATGAGGAGCGGCGAGAGGTTCGCGCGCGCCGCGTAGACGGCTGCGGTGTAGCCGGCGGGGCCGGAACCGAGAATCAGGACTTTGGCGTGTTTGGTCGCAGACATGGTCGAAATCCGTGTAAAGGCGCTGGCGAGGCCAGCGGCCCGCCGCTTGCGGCGGGAATCGTGCGTCTTCAGTCAGTTGGTCATCAGTGCCCGATTATAAATGCCGCGGGCGTTGCCGCTTCATGAAGCTTGACGATCAAGGCGATAGCCGCGCTTTCGCTGCATGGTCCGTCCCCCACGGATGCCGGGTCCGGCGGTCCGGCGTCACGGGCGGTCGTCTTGCCGGGGCGGGTGGGGCGGACGTCGGGGCGCTTCGGCAGGCCGGTTTGGCCGCCGAAGCGCCGAAGCTGTTGCCCGTTACCGTCATTTACATCCGGGGCCGGTTCAACCTGTTTACAATAGTCCGCACCGGACGCTGCCGGCCGCGCCCGCCACTCGGCGAACGCGGCCGGTTCGCGCATGCATCAGCCTTACAGGATCAATGGCCAAAGCTCCCTATTCCGCGCAGGCGCAGGCATTGCCGCACCGCATGTCGCGCCTGTTCACCGAAATCCGCTGGATTCTGCAGGTCGCCCTCGGCGTGTTCCTGCTGATGGCGCTCATCAGCTACAGCCGGCACGACCCGAGCTGGACCCACGCCGCGCAGGTCGACCACATCTCGAACTGGGCGGGCCGCGTGGGCGCGTGGACTTCGGACATCCTGCTCCTGCTGTTCGGGCTTTCCGCCTACTGGTGGGTCGTGCTGCTCGGGCGGCACATCGCCTCGAACTATCGCCGCATCACGCGCCACGAGGCGCTCGCCGACGAGGACGACGCGCCGCGCGGCCACGGCTGGCTCGCCGAAGCGCTCTCGTTCGTGCTCGTGCTGCTCGCCTGCGACGGCATCGAGGCGCTGCGGATGTGGTCGCTCAAGGTGCCGCTGCCGCGCGCGCCGGGCGGCGTGGTGGGCGAGGCCGTCGCGCGCGGCGTCTCGCACGCGCTCGGCTTCACGGGCGGCACGCTGGCGCTGCTCGTCGCGCTGGCGGTCGGCCTGTCGCTCTACTTCCAGTTCTCGTGGCTTTCGGTCTGCGAACAGGTCGGCGACGCGATCATCTCGGCCGTGACGCTCGCGAAGCTGCGCCGCGAGGCGGGCCGCGACCGCAAGCTCGGCGAGGCCGCCGCCGTGAAGCGCGAGGGCAACGTCGAACGCGACCGCGTGAAGATCATCGAGGAGCACGAGCCGGTGACGATCGTGCCGCCCGTCGCCACGCCGGCGCGCTCGGAGCGCGTCGAGAAGGAGCGCCAGGTGCCGCTCTTCACCGATCTGCCGGGCGACTCGACGCTGCCGCCGGTCTCGCTGCTCGACCCCGCGCCCGAAAAGCAGGAGTCGATCCCGGCCGACACGCTCGAATTCACCTCGCGCCTGATCGAGAAGAAGCTCAAGGACTTCGGCGTGGACGTCGCCGTGGTCGCCGCGTATCCGGGGCCCGTCGTCACGCGCTACGAGATCGAGCCGGCCACGGGCGTGAAGGGCAGCCAGATCGTCAACCTTGCGAAGGACCTCGCTCGCTCGCTCTCGCTCGTGTCGATCCGCGTGGTCGAGACGATTCCCGGCAAGAACTACATGGCGCTCGAGTTGCCGAACCCGCGCCGCCAGACCGTGCGCCTCTCCGAGATTCTCGGCTCGGCCGTCTACGCCGACGCGTCCTCGGCGCTGACGATGGGGCTCGGCAAGGACATCGGCGGCAAGCCCGTCGTCGCCGATCTCGCGAAGATGCCGCACCTGCTCGTGGCCGGCACGACCGGCTCGGGCAAGTCGGTCGGCATCAACGCGATGATCCTCTCGCTGCTCTACAAGGCGAGCGCCGAGCAGGTGCGGCTCATCCTGATCGATCCGAAGATGCTCGAAATGAGCGTCTACGAGGGCATCGCGCATCTGCTGTGTCCCGTCGTCACCGACATGCGCCAGGCCGGCAACGCGCTGAACTGGACCGTCGCCGAGATGGAGCGCCGCTACAAGCTCATGAGCAAGCTCGGCGTGCGCAACCTCGCGGGCTACAACAACAAGATCGATGAGGCCGCGAAGCGCGACGAGAAGCTGCCGAATCCGTTCAGCCTCACGCCCGACGACCCCGAGCCGCTCGCGAAGCTGCCGCACATCGTCGTCGTGATCGACGAGCTGGCCGACCTGATGATGGTGGTCGGCAAGAAGGTCGAGGAGCTGATCGCGCGCATCGCGCAGAAGGCGCGCGCGGCCGGCATCCACCTGATTCTTGCGACGCAGCGTCCGTCCGTCGACGTCATCACGGGCCTCATCAAGGCCAACGTGCCGACGCGCATGGCGTTCCAGGTCTCGTCGAAGATCGATTCGCGCACGATTCTCGACCAGATGGGCGCCGAGTCGCTGCTCGGCATGGGCGACATGCTTTACCTGCCGCCGGGTAGCGGGCTGCCGGTGCGCGTGCACGGCGCGTTCGTCTCCGACGAGGAGGTGCACCGCGTGGTCGAGAAGCTCAGGGAGCACGGCGAGCCGAACTACATCGAGGGCATCCTCGAAGGCGGCACCGCGGGCGAGGGCGACGAAGGCGCGGCCGGCGCGAGCGGCACCGGCGACGAGTCCGATCCGCTCTACGACCAGGCCGTCGAAGTCGTGATCAAGAATCGCCGCGCGTCGATTTCGCTGGTGCAGCGGCACTTGCGCATCGGCTACAACCGCGCCGCGCGACTGCTCGAACAGATGGAGCAGTCGGGTCTGGTGTCGGCGATGTCGTCGAACGGCAACCGCGAGATCCTGGCGCCGGCGCGCGAGACCGATTAGGCCGTGCGCCGCCGCGCGCGCGGGCATCAGTACGGTCCGTGCCGTTCGTCCGTTTTCTGTTTCCATCATGGGGAGTCGTACATGCAGCACTATGCCGGGCAGTCTGCCCGTTTTGCCGGGTCGGGCCGCTGGTTGGGCGCCGCCGCGCGCGCCGTCGCGCTGTGCGCCTCGATGCTCGCGGCGTCCCACGCGTTCGCGAGCGGCACCGAGCAACTGAAGGCGTTCGTCGCGCAGGTCCATTCGGCGCGCGGCACGTTCGTGCAGCGGGAGGTGAAGGCGCCGACGGGCGGCCAGGACGCGAGCAGCGCGCTGATCGCGGCGACGCGCGCCAACGCCGTCTCGAGCGGCACGTTCGCGTTCGCGCGGCCCGGCAAGTTCGTCTGGTCGTACGACAAGCCTTATCAGCAATTGCTGCAGGCCGACGGCGAGAACTTCTACGTCTACGACAAGGACCTCAACCAGGTGACGGTGCGCAAGCTGGGCGGCGCGCTCGGCGCGAGCCCGGCGGCGATCCTGTTCGGCAGCAACGATCTGGAGAAAAACTTCACGCTGAGCGACGCGGGCGTGAAGAACGGCATCGACTGGCTGGAGCTGACGCCGAAGTCGAAGGACACGCAGTTCGAGAGCGTCGGCATCGGCTTTCGCGACGGCAACCTCGAGGCGATGGAGCTGCACGACGTGTTCGGCAACGTGACGCTGCTGACCTTCTCCGACATCCAGAAGAATCCGGATCTGCCGGCCGGGACGTTCAAGTTCGTCGTGCCGAAGGGCGCGGACGTCATCAACGGCTGAGCGACGGGCCGCTTCGTCCCGGGGCGGCCTTTTCGCGTCAGACGCGACCGAAGCGGATCACGCCGTCGTCGCCGGTCGCGCGGCCGAGGCGCCCCGACAGCCAGAGCAGATGCAGATGGGCGAGCGCCTCGCCCATCGCGAACGTCATCTGGTGAATGTCGAGCTCGCGCTTGAACATGATCGGCACGATGTCGGCCGCGCTGTGGGGCCGCTTCGCGCAGGCTTCGAGCACCTCGGCGAGGCGCGCGTCGTGATGCGCGCGCAACTGCGCGATGCGCGTGTGCAGGCCGCGGAACGGCTTGCCGTGCGAGGGCAGCACGAGCGTGTCGGCGGGCATCGTCTCATAGCGGCCGAGCGATTCCAGATACAGGCCGAGCGAATTGCCCTCGGGCTCCATGCCGAACACCGACACGTTCGTCGAGATGCGCGGCAACACCATGTCGCCCGAGATCAGCACGCCGGTTTCCTCGCAATGGAGCGCGCAGTGCTCGGGCGAATGCCCGAAGCCCGTGACGACGCGCCAGCGGCGCGGACCGATCGCGACGGCGTCGCCCTCGCGCAGCCGGCGGTACTGACCCGGCACGTCCGGCACGAGGTTCGGGTAATAGCCGTGACGGTCGCGCAGCTTTTCGAGCGAGGCCTCGTCGGTCAGCCCGTGGCGCGCGAAGTGGTGCATCGCGCCTTCTCCGCCCGCGTTCGAGCCGTCGCCGGCGGCCATGACGCGGCCCGTCATGTATTCGCCGAGCGTCATCCAGAGCCGCACGTTCCAGCGGCCGTGCTCGCCGCCCTCGCAGAGCCAGTGCGCGAGCCCGAAGTGGTCAGGGTGGCAGTGCGTGACGATCACGCGCAGCATCGGCAGGCCGTCGAGCGCGTGGTCGAATACCTGCTCCCAATGCGCCCGGATCGTGTCGGAGGCGATGCCGCAGTCCACGACGGTCCAGCCCGGCCGGCCGTCGATCTCGTCGCGCAGCAGCCACAGGTTGATGTGATCGAGTGCGAACGGCAGCGGCATGCGCAGCCAGCGAACGCCGGGCGCGACGTCGAGGACGTGCCCGGGTTCCGGCAGCGTGTCGGCGAACGGGTAGTTCAACTGGTGTTCGAGCGCGTTCATTGCGGGGGCGTTCTCCTGTCTCCTGTCCGGCCCGGCGGGTTTCGATCGGCCGGGGTCGCCGGGCCTGCCTCTCCGGGGGCTCCGGATTGGCGGCACCGGCGCGACGGTTGCGCAAGCCGGCGGTTGACGATAACGTAAACGCCGATTCTATCGTCCCCCGCCCGGCCGTGCCGCGATGCGACGAACGCCGGAACGAATCCGGTGCGCGAGCCCGCCTCCGAAATCCGCAATCCTGTCCGACTTTCACGCGTCGCCGGCCGGCACGGTGTCCGCGCTGGCGGGCGTTGTCGGCGGCGTAAATGCAAAGGCAGCGCAAAGACGACGTAAGGGCGGGCGCCGCAATGTGCCACGGGGGGGGCTGGATGGGCGACGCGGTAACGGCCGGGATGGCCTGCCGGTAACGCGGCCCGGCCCGCTGCCGCGCGTTTTCTCCCACACACGAAGGGGCAGCCCCTGCGCTGTTTCCGATATACCGACTCGCTACGACCATGACGAATCCCGCTGAAGACCCGCTCGCGCATCTGTTCGAGAACAACGAGAAGTGGGTCGCCACCCGGCTGGCCGCGGACCCCGAATATTTTTCGCGTCTCGCCGACCAACAGGCGCCCGAGTACCTGTGGATCGGCTGCTCCGACTCGCGCGTGCCGGCCAACCAGATCATCGGCCTGCCGCCGGGCGAAGTGTTCGTTCACAGGAACATCGCCAACGTCGTCGTGCACTCGGACCTGAACTGCCTCTCGGTGATCCAGTTCGCGGTCGACCTGCTGCGCGTCAAGCACATCATGGTGGTCGGCCACTATGGCTGCTCGGGCGTCGGCGCGGCGCTGCACGGACGGCGCGTCGGGCTGGCCGACAACTGGCTGCATCACGTGCAGGACGTGCGCGCCAAGCATGCGGCGCTGCTCGAGGAATGGCCGATCGGCGAGGCGCGCCATCGCCGGCTCGTGGAGCTCAACACGATCGAGCAGGTGGTCAACGTCTGCCGCACGACCATCGTCAACGACGCCTGGGCGCGCGGCCAGCCGCTCACCGTGCACGGCTGGGCCTACGGCGTGCACGATGGCCGCATGCGCAACCTGGGCATGACGATCGACGCGCCCGAAGCGCTCCAGGCGGCCTACGAGCGCTGCGTGGCGGGCGTGTCGGCGAGCCGCGCGCACGAGGCCCACAACGACGTGGTGGCTGCCGACGCCGCGAAGCTCGGCGACGTGCCCGCCATCGTCGGCGGGGGCGTCAAGGAACCCCGGCATGAGTGAGCCGGTGGCGGGCACCGGGCCGGTACGGCTGGGCGCGTCGACGCGGGCGGCGGGGAGGACGGTGCCGGGCGCGGGCGCTTTGCGGGGTTGGGGTCGCGAATTCGCGCGCCAGTCCGCACACGATGACCGGCGCGTGCTGGCGACCGCGCAACGTGGCGGCGCTGGCTGGGTTGGCGGCGCTCGGCGCGAACACGTTCGGGCTCGACGTCCGGTACGACGACACAGAACCCCGCTGGTAGGCCGCGACGTGGCGTTTCGGGTTCCGTTCGTTCCATTTCCCATCGATTTCTCGTCGTCATGAAAAACAGGGCCGCTCCGGAAGCGAGACCGATCGATTGTCCCTGCGGCGGCGCCGCGCCCGGTCTGAAATCGGGGACGAAGCCGCCACGCTACGCCGAGTGCTGCGGACGTTTCATCGAAGGCGGTGCGCGGCCGTCTACGGCGCTCGAACTGATGCGCTCGCGCTACAGCGCCTACGTGCTCAAGGACACGGCCTGGCTGCGCGCGACCTGGGCGCCGCAGACCTGTCCCGCCGATCTGGAGGCCGATTTCGCCGATCCCGATGTGCCGCGCTGGCTCGGCCTGACGGTCAGGCGCCACGAGCAGTTCGACGATGCCCATGCGGAAGTCGAGTTCGTGGCCCGTTACAAGATCGGCGGACGCGCGTCGCGGCTGCACGAGCTGAGCCGTTTCACGCGCGGCGAGGATGGCCGCTGGCGCTACGTGGACCGCGACGAGCGCGTCGGCTGAGCGCTCGCGTTCCTGCGCCGGCGTCTCTCGCCGGCTCGCGACGCGTCCCGCCCTTTTTACCGTCGATGACGCGCCATGCCGGCCGGCATGCGCGCGTCAGGCGCTCGCGGGCGCTTTTCGCCGCCATTGCGGCCGGTTGCCCTTGCGAAATGGCTCGTTTTCATCGGGCATTCATCAAAAGACGCTGAACTGTCACGCGTCGCGCCGGGTTTACGCCGGGATTGCACAAATCAAATTTGTCGTGCGAGGATGCCCCCACGGCGCTCGCAGGTAGCGCCGCGTCGGTCCGGTTCGCTGTCCTTGCGGATAGCCCGCAGCCGGAACGACGGTCGGCGACAGCGTTGCCGGTTCGCCGGGCGGCGCCGTAGCGGTTGTTGGCCGGTTTTGTCTTTCCCCGAATGGGTCTTGATCGACGCGTGCCCGCCAGCGCGCACGCGCGGTGGGTTTTTTTTTGTGTCCCGAGCAGGGCGGGACGATTTTGCGGAAGTGGCCGTCGCGGCGCGCGACAGGGCACGGGAACGGGGTTGGTGGGGCGTATGACGGGGTACGGGACGTTCAGGCAAGTTCTGGCGGGATGGGCGGTGGCAGGCGCGATAGGGTGCCTGATGCCTGTCGCGCACGCGCAGCCGTCCGTCGGCGATGCGCCGCCGGAAGCCTCCGCCCAGCCGGTTCGCGGGCCGCTCGCCAGCGCGCAGGTTCAGCCCCTCACGCTCGACGATACGTATCTGCCCGCCGTGCCGGCCGACATGAACGAGCAGATCATTCGCATTCCTGCCGATGCCTCCGGCGACGTGACGCTCGAAACCACGATCTATCGTCCCAGCGGCCCGGGCCCGTTCCCGATGGTCGTGTTCAATCACGGCAAGATGCCGGGCGATCCCCGCGACCAGGCGCGCAGCGATCCGCTGTCGTTCGCGCGCGAGTTCGTGCGTCGCGGCTATGTCGTGGTCGCGCCGAACCGGCGCGGCTTCGCGCAGTCGGGCGGCCGCTACGAGCAGGACGGCTGCGACGTCGAGCGCAACGGCATCGGCCAGGCGTCCGACGTTGCGACGACGATCGACTACATGTCGAAACAGCCCTACGTCGACGCGCAGCACATCGTCGTGGCGGGCACCTCGCACGGCGGCCTTGCGACGATCGCCTACGGCACCGAGGCGGCGGCCGGCGTGCGGGCGCTCATCAACTTCTCGGGCGGCCTGCGCCAGGACGCCTGTGCGGGCTGGCAGGACAATCTGACCGGGGCGTTCGGCGACTACGGCGGCAGGACGGGCGTGCCCTCGCTCTGGCTGTACGGCGACAACGACTCGGTCTGGTCGGCCTCGCTCGTGACGCGGATGTTCGCGGCCTATCGCGACGCACAGGCCGCGAAGGGCGAGCCTGTCGCCGACGAGGCCGAAATGGTCGACTACGGCGCGTACAAGGACGACGCGCACCGGCTCGTCGGCGACCGGGACGGCGTGCGGATCTGGTGGCCGCCCGTCGAGGCGTTCCTTGCGCGCGTGGGCATGCCGACCGCCGTGCAGTATCGCGTGCGGACGCCCGCCATTCCGAACGGCACCGGCTTCGCGGCCCTCGACGCCATCGGCGCCGTGCCGTATCTCGACGATGCGGGCCGCAGCGGCTATCGCAACTTCCTGAAGCAATACCCGAGCCGCGCGTTTGCCGTGTCGAATTCCGGCGCCTGGTCGTGGGCCGAGGGCGGCGACGATCCGATGGCCGTCGCCGTCGCCAATTGCCAGAAGCGCAGCAGCGACCCGTGCCGTCTCTACGCGGTCAACGACACCGTCGTGTGGCAGGACTCGTCGACGGCGACGGCGGCCGCTCCGGCGGCGCCCGCCGACGGCGGCGCGGCGCACGCACTGGCAAGCCGCTAGTTCGGGGCCGGTCCGGTTTCCGGCCGGCTCGTTTCCGCTTTCCTCCGCTTCCCCCGTTTCTTCGCGTTTCCTGTCGATCCCCGTTTTGCCCGGCCGGATCGGCCGGACGAGCCGTGCGCGCGAGGGCGGGAAAGCGGCCGTCCGGATTTTTACACAACAGGTCGCCGACTTTGCCGTCGTCATCTGCGGGCATTTCGTTCGTTTTTCACCGATCGGCGGCGTGCTGCCTCCAACGCCCCCGAACGGCGTTCCTGCCGGTCCGCCGGCGCCCCGCGCGGGCTAGTGCATTGCGGCCGGGAACGCGTTAATCTCGGTCCCGCTGCCGCGCGGCATGCGCCGCGCGATGCCGCCCCGTTCCGGCAATCCCGGGCAGTCCGAATCGACATGCCGAACGACCAGACCAACGCGAAGTCCTGAAAGCCAGGGCGCCGCGCACCGCCCCCGGGTGGCCGCGCCGCGCCGGAGTAACCGTCTTGAACAAACCGGCAACCGAAGACTGGGTGACGCGCAGCCTGCGCGCAGTGTGGCACCCGTGTACCCAGATGAAGCACCACGAGCGCCTGCCGCTCGTGGCCGTCGCGCGCGGCGAGGGCCCGTGGCTCTACGACCCCGAAGGCCGCCGCTACCTCGACGCGATCAGCTCGTGGTGGGTCAACCTGTTCGGCCATGCGAACCCGTCGATCAACGCGGCGCTCAAGGCGCAGCTCGACACGCTCGAGCACGCGATGCTCGCGGGCTGCACGCACGAGCCGGCCGTCGAGCTTGCCGAGCGTCTCGGCGCGCTGACGGGCCATGCGCTCGGTCACGCATTCTTCGCGTCCGACGGCGCGTCGGCGGTCGAGATCGCGCTGAAGATGAGCTTCCATACGTGGCGCAACCGCGGCGAAGCGGAGAAGTGCGAATTCGTGTGTCTCGCCAACAGCTATCACGGCGAGACGATCGGCGCGCTCGGCGTGACCGACGTGGCGCTCTTCAAGGATGCCTACGATCCGCTCCTGCGCAACGCGCACGTGGTCGCCTCGCCCGACGCGCGGCAGGCGCGCGAGGGCGAATCCGCGGCCGACGTCGCGCGCCGCGCGCTCGACGACGTGGAGCGCCTGTTCGAGGCGCGCGGCGCGCGCCTTGCCGCGCTGATCGTCGAGCCGCTCGTGCAGTGCGCGGCCGGCATGGCCATGCACGATCCCGTCTATCTGGCCGGATTGCGCGCGCTGTGCGACCGCTATCGCGTCCACCTGATCGCCGACGAGATCGCCGTCGGCTGCGGCCGCACCGGCACGTTCTTCGCCTGCGAGCAGGCCGGTATCTGGCCCGACCTGTTGTGTCTCTCGAAGGGCATCAGCGGCGGTTATCTGCCGCTGTCGATCGTGCTCTCGCGCGACGCGATCTACGAGGCGTTTTACGACGACGACACCGCGCGCGGCTTTCTGCATTCGCACTCGTACACGGGCAATCCGCTCGCGTGCCGCGCGGCGCTCGCCACGCTCGA
Source organism: Burkholderia sp. WAC0059 (assembly GCF_002870125.1). Classification (GTDB taxonomy): domain Bacteria; phylum Pseudomonadota; class Gammaproteobacteria; order Burkholderiales; family Burkholderiaceae; genus Paraburkholderia. Next base: position 118,475 of record NZ_PNEO01000014.1, on the reverse strand, counting down.
CCTGTTCGCGCGCGACGACGTGCTGGCCGCCAACGCGCGCAAGTCCGCGCGGCTCTTCGAGGCGCTTGCGCCGCTCGCCGCTCATCCGCTCGTGCGCAACCTGCGCCGGCGCGGCACGATCCTCGCGTTCGACGCCGACGTGCGCGATCCGGCCCGCGCCCGCACGTTCTCGCGCCGCTTCTTCGAAGAGGCGTTGCGGCGCGAGCTGCTGCTGCGTCCGATCGGCACGGCCGTCTACCTGATGCCGCCTTACGTACTCGACGAAGAGACCCAGGCGCTGCTCGCCGCGCGCACGCGCGAGACGTTCGAGGCCGTCGTCGCGGAGGACGCTCGATGAATTTGCTCGATACTCTCGAAGCCGGCCTGCGCGAACTCGACGCCAACGGTTTGCGCCGCCGCCGCCGCGTGATCGACACGCCCTGCGATGCGCACATGCGGGTCGACGGGCGCGAGACGGTCGGCTTTGCCAGCAACGACTATCTCGGGCTCGCTTCGCATCCGCGGCTCGTCGCCGCGCTTGCCGAGGGGGCGCAGCGCTACGGCGCGGGCAGCGGCGGCTCGCACCTGCTCGGCGGCCATTCGCGCGCCCATGCGCAGCTCGAGGACGATCTCGCCGAATTCGCGGGCGGCTTCGTCGACGCGCCGCGCGCCCTCTACTTCAGCACCGGCTACATGGCGAATCTCGCCGTGCTTACCGCGCTCGCGGGACGCGGCACGACGCTCTTCTCGGACGCGCTGAACCATGCCTCGCTGATCGACGGCGCGCGGCTGTCCCGCGCCGACGTGCAGGTGTATCCGCACGCGGACGTCGCGGCGCTCGACGCGATGCTCGAAGCCTCGGACGCGCCGGCGAAGCTGATCGTGACCGACACCGTGTTCAGCATGGACGGCGACGTGGCGCCGCTCGCGGCGCTGCTCGCGCTGGCCGAACGGCACGGCGCGTGGCTCGTCGTCGACGACGCGCACGGCTTCGGCGTACTCGGCCCGCAGGGTCGCGGCGCGCTCGCGCAGGCCGCGCTGCGCTCGCCGCAACTGGTGCTCGTCGGCACGCTCGGCAAGGCGGCCGGCGTGTCGGGCGCCTTCGTCGCCGGGCACGCGACCGTAGTCGAATGGCTCGTGCAGCGCGCGCGGCCGTACATCTTCACGACGGCGTCGCCGCCGGCCGTCGCGCATGCGGTGTCGGCCAGCGTGAAGCTCATCGCGGGCGAGGAGGGCGCGGCGCGGCGCGCCCATCTGGGCACGCTGATCGAGCGCACGCGGGCGCTGCTCGGGACGACCTGCTGGCAGCCCGTCGATTCGCACACGGCCGTGCAGCCGCTCATCGTCGGTTCCAACGACGCGACGCTGGCGCTCGCCGCCGCGCTCGAAGACGACGGGCTCTGGGTCCCGGCGATCCGTCCGCCGACCGTGCCGGCCGGCACGTCGCGGTTGCGCATTTCGCTCTCGGCCGCGCATTCGCACGCGGACCTCGATCGCCTCGAAGCCGCGTTGCGGCAGGCCAGCGAGGCCGCGCGATGACGGCGAAGTCCGCTTCCCCGCTGTCGCTTTTCGTGACCGGCACCGACACGGAAATCGGCAAGACATTCGTGAGCGCGGCGCTGCTGCGCGGTTTCGCGCGCATAGGCCTGCGCGCGGCCGGCATGAAGCCGGTGGCGGCCGGCGCATTCGAGCGCGACGGCGAGTGGCACAACGAGGATGCCGATCGGCTCGACGCCGCCGCCAGCGCGCCGTTGCCGCCGGCGATCCGCACGCCGTATCTGCTGCGCGAGCCGGCCGCGCCGCACATTGCGGCGGCGCGCGAGGGCGTCGTGCTCGACGTCGCGCATATCGTCGATTGCCACCGGCAGGCACTGGCGCTGGCCGACGTGGTGGTGGTGGAGGGCGTCGGCGGCTTTCGCGTGCCGCTCACGGATGCGCACGACACGGCCGACCTCGCGCGCGCGCTGAACCTGCCCGTCGTGCTCGTCGTCGGCATGCGGCTCGGCTGCATCAGCCACGCGCTCCTGAGCGCCGAGGCCGTTGCCGCGCGCGGGCTGCGCCTCGCGGGCTGGGTCGCCAACTGCATCGATCCGGCGATGGGCTTTCTCGACGAGAACGTCGCCGCGCTGCGCACGCGGCTCGCGATGCAGTACGATACGCCCCTTGTCGGCGTCGTGCCCCATCTGCGCGGCGCCAGCGCGGACGAGGCCGCCGCCCATCTGGACATGAATGCGCTGCTTGCGCGGCTCGCCGCCGCGTCGCGTTGAGCCGCGGCTTCACTATTACGCTAGACAGGAAGGACCCAGGACATGACTCAAGCCCAAACCGCCGACGCCGCCGAAACGGCCGCGCAGAATCTCCCGCCTGCTGCCGCCCCGGCTACCCCGGCCGCGCCGCGCTGGCGCGTCGCCGACGTCGTCGCGCTCTACGAGCTGCCGTTCAACGATCTGCTGTTTCGAGCGCAGCAGGTCCACCGCGAGCATTTCGATCCGAACGCGGTGCAGCTCTCGACGCTGCTGTCGATCAAGACGGGCGGCTGCGAGGAGGACTGCGCCTACTGCCCGCAGTCGGTCCACCACGACACGGGCCTCGAGGCCGGCAAGCTGATGGAGGTCGAGACGGTGCTCGAGGCCGCGCGCAAGGCCAGGGAAAACGGCGCGACGCGCTTCTGCATGGGCGCCGCCTGGCGCAGCCCGAAGGATCGCCACCTCGAGCCGATCAAGGAGATGATCCGCGGCGTGAAGTCGATGGGCCTCGAAACCTGCGTGACGCTCGGCATGCTCGAGGCGCACCAGGCGCAGGGCCTGCGCGAGGCGGGGCTCGACTACTACAACCACAACCTCGACACCTCGCCCGAGTTCTACGGCCAGATCATTTCGACGCGCACCTACCAGGACCGGCTCGACACGCTCGAACACGTGCGCGACGCGGGCATCAACGTGTGCTGCGGCGGCATCGTCGGGATGGGCGAGTCGCGGCGCGAGCGCGCGGGGCTCGTCGCGCAGCTCGCGAACATGGACCCGTATCCGGAGTCGGTGCCGATCAACAATCTCGTTCAGGTGAGCGGCACGCCGCTGACTGGCACCGAGTCGATCGATCCGTTCGAATTCGTGCGCACGATCGCGGTGGCGCGCATCACGATGCCGCGCGCGATGGTGCGCCTGTCGGCCGGACGCGAGCAGATGGACGAGGCGCTGCAGGCCATGTGCTTCCTTGCCGGCGCGAACTCGATCTTCTACGGGGATCAACTGCTGACGACGAGCAACCCGCAGGCCGAAGCCGATCGCAAGCTGCTCGAGCGACTCGGCATGCATGCGGAAGCTGCGCAGCAACTGCCCGTCGACGCCGGGCGGCAGGGCTGCGGTGGCTGAAGCCTGAGGACGTCCGCGGGGCAGGGAGCGGGGCGCGCCGGTCTGGACCGGCGCGCCCTTTTCGTTTCGGGCGAAGGCCGCGCGCGTCGGCTGGCCAGTCCGGTCGACGGAAAGCCCGTCACGGGCCGGCGGATGCCGGGCGCAGCCCATGTGAAGCTCATCGGGCGAAAGGCCTCGCCGGCACGAAAGCGGCGGCGCGCGGCGGGCACCGGCGCGCGCTGTCATAATGCGTGATCCCCTCCGGTCTGCACCGGATCGGCCCGGGCGAGCGCCCGCCCGCGCCGGAATGCCGACATTATCGCGAAACCGCCATGTTTGAAGAACCCCGTGCCAACGTCCCGCTCGCCGAACGGCTGCGTCCGCGCGCCATCGACGACGTCATCGGCCAGAAGCACCTGCTCGGCCCGAACAAGCCGCTGCGCGTCGCCTTCGAATCGGGCGAGGCCCACTCGATGATCCTTTGGGGGCCGCCCGGCGTCGGCAAGACGACGCTCGCGCGGCTGATGGCCGACGCCTTTCACGCGGAGTTCATCGCGCTTTCGGCGGTGCTGTCCGGCGTGAAGGACATTCGCGAGGCCGTCGAGACCGCACAGATCCATCGGGCGCACGGGCGGCAGACGCTCGTGTTCGTCGACGAAGTCCACCGTTTCAACAAGAGCCAGCAGGACGCGTTCCTGCCGCACGTCGAATCGGGCCTGTTCGTGTTCGTCGGCGCGACGACCGAGAATCCGTCGTTCGAGGTCAACAGCGCGCTGCTCTCGCGGGCCGCCGTCTACGTGCTCCGGAGCCTCGACGCCGACGAACTGCGCGAGCTGCTCGAGCGCGCGTGCGGCGAGCTCGGCAACCTGACGTTCACCGACGAGGCGCGCGACGCGCTGGTCGCCTCGGCCGACGGCGACGGCCGCAAGCTGCTCAACAACCTCGAGATCGTCGCGCGCGCGGCCGCGCAGCAGAAAACCGGCGAGATCGACGGCGCGCTGCTCGGCAGCGCGCTCGCCGAGAATCTGCGTCGCTTCGACAAGGGCGGCGACGCGTTCTACGACCAGATCAGCGCGCTGCACAAGTCCGTGCGCGGCAGTAACCCGGACGCGGCGCTGTACTGGTTCTGCCGCATGCTCGACGGCGGGGCGGACCCGCGCTACCTCGCGCGGCGCATCGTGCGCATGGCGTGGGAGGACATTGGCCTCGCCGACCCGCGCGCGGCGCGCATCACGCTCGATGCGTCCGAGACCTACGAGCGGCTCGGCTCGCCCGAGGGCGAACTCGCGCTTGCGCAGGCGCTGATCTACCTCGCCGTCGCGCCGAAGTCGAACGCGGGCTACATGGCCTACAACACGGCGCGCGCGTTCGTCGGCAAGGACCAGTCGCGCACGGTGCCCATCCATCTGCGCAACGCGCCGACGAAGCTGATGAAGGAACTCGGCTACGGCCACGAGTACCGCTACGCGCACGACGAGCCCGACGCCTATGCGGCCGGCGAGACCTATCTGCCCGACGGCATGCGCGAGCCGCGCTGGTACGTGCCGACGCCGCGCGGGCTCGAAGGCAAGATCGGCGAGAAGCTCGCGCGTCTCGCCGAACTCGACGACGCGTGGCGCAGCGAGCACGGCGCGGGCGAGGGCGGCAAGTCCTGAGCGGACGTCCGGGTGCGCTAGAATTACCGCCTCAGACAACGAATTCCCGCCCCATCCATGCTCGACATCCAGTTGCTGCGCAAAGACATCGACGGCGTCGCGAAGCGCCTTGCCGATCGCGGCTATACCCTCGACGTCGCGGCCTTCGCCGCGCTCGAAACCGAACGCCGCACGCTCCAGACCCGCACCGAAGAACTGCAGGCGCGCCGCAACAGCCTGTCGAAGCAGATCGGCGCGATGAAGGGGCGCGGCGAGGACACGTCGGCGGTGATGGCGGAAGTCGGCGGCCTTGGCGACGAGATGAAGCTGTCGGCGGTGCGGCTCGACGAGATCCAGGCGCGCCTGTCGGAGCTGCTGCTCGGCGTGCCGAACCTGCCGCACGAGAGCGTGCCGGTGGGCAAGGACGAGCACGACAACGTCGAGGTGCGCCGCTGGGGCACGCCGCGCCAGTTCGACTTCGCGGTGAAGGATCACGTCGACGTCGGCGCGCCGCTCGGGCTCGACTTCGAGACCGGCGCGAAGCTCTCGGGCGCGCGCTTCACGATGCTGCGCGGCCAGATCGCGCGACTGCATCGCGCGCTCGCGCAGTTCATGATCGACACGCACACGCAGCAGCACGGCTACACCGAGGTCTACACGCCGTACATCGTCAATCCCGAGGTTCTTTACGGCACGGGCCAACTGCCGAAGTTCGCCGAGGACATGTTTCGCGTCGAGAAGGGCGGGGCCGACAATCCGGTTACGCAATACCTGATCTCGACCTCCGAGATTCCGCTGACCAACACCGTGCGCGAGAGCATTCTCGAGCCGGGCGCGCTGCCCGTTCGCCTGACCGCGCATTCGCCGTGCTTTCGCTCGGAGGCGGGCTCCTACGGGCGCGACACGCGCGGAATGATCCGCCAGCATCAGTTCGACAAGGTCGAGATGGTGCAGATCGTCTCGCCCGAAACGTCCTACGACGCGCTCGAGCAGATGGTCGGGCACGCCGAGACGATTCTGCAGAAGCTCGACCTGCCGTATCGGGTCATCACGCTCTGCACGGGCGACATGGGGTTCTCGGCGGCGAAGACCTACGACCTCGAAGTCTGGCTGCCGGCGCAGGACACCTACCGCGAAATTTCGAGCTGCTCGAACACCGAGACGTTCCAGGCGCGCCGGATGCAGGCCCGCTATCGCAACGCCCAGGGCAAGCCGGAACTCGTGCACACGCTGAACGGCTCGGGGCTCGCGGTGGGCCGCACGCTCGTCGCGGTCCTCGAGAACTACCAGAACGCCGACGGCTCGGTGACGGTGCCCGCAGTTCTGCAGCCCTACATGGGCGGCGTCGCGCGGCTGGCGGCCTGAGCGTCGAGGCGGCTTGAGCTTTAGGCGAATAGCGCGCGCCTGCCGCCTGACCGTTCCGGCCTGCGAGGATTTTTCAGGCCGAGGCTTGGAAATACGGCCAGAATGTTCTATAATCTTCGCTTCGCCGATCAGCGACCCGGTTGGCGAGCCTAGTGAATCCCAGATCAGGAAAGGTGGCAGAGAGGTCGAATGCGCCGGACTCGAAATCCGGTGTACGGTTATACCGTACCGTGGGTTCGAATCCCACCCTTTCCGCCAGGTAGTCAAGAAATCCCCGCAAGTCCCGACGACTTGCGGGGATTTTTCTTTTGCGGCGCGCCCCAGTACAGGTCCGATGTCAGGCCGAAGGGCTTCGGGCCTTGACTTGAAACCGCAAGCGAACATCGCAGTCCAAATGGTTGCGTGCTCGCGGTAAGGAATGCGTCTGCTTCGTATTTCTGCAGGCGCATTCATCTTTCATCCCCATTCCGGCGAAGGAAAGATGAAAGACTTGAGCGCCGGCGCGACGGGCTGTGCGCGGTGCGTCGGCGGCTTTCGAAAATTATCTTTGTTCTGCTTAGAAAAGACAGTTGACTTGCGTTTTCGCGATCACTTAGAATCGCGCCATCTTCATTACAGGGGCCCAGCCTTGGACTCTTGCAGTAGTCGATCTTCGAACTTCCCTGCCTGACCGACCAGACGTCTGCGCCCCGTTTCACTACGCCGCCGTCCAGCCAGCAGGCAGACGGTGCGCGCCATAGTCGTATCCCCGTGCACCTTTTAATTCGCGCCATCAACGCGCAGCGTTAGCACGCGCACGCTTTTCGTGTGCCGCGCGAAAGCCGTGCCTCGAGGCACCGCGTCGCGAGCCCATCGCTCGCGGCCGCGTTCGTTCGCGCCCGTCGTCTGCCTTCGCAAACGGGCGTGTGGATTCACGCGCGTCGCCATCGCGTCGCCGCACGGAAAAGAAAGGAGCCGACATGCCCGACAGTGACAGTCATCCCTTATGCCGCTTACTTCACATTCAACTGAAGAAAACCGGCGGACCCTCGTCGCCCCGCCCGTGATGTGTGGGCTTTCCGTGTCTGCCGGCTTTCGACGATTACGCGTCAGATCAGACGCACGGAGTCTCACCATGTATTTCGCTCTTCTCCTCTCGAAGCTGCCGCACGTCGAAGAATCACGTAGCCACTACGACGCCATGCTGTCGCTACGGCCTCCCGGTGCGCCGCGCATCGGCCTCCTCTGGCAGCGCCTCAAGGGGCTCGTTTCCTGATCCTCCGGGCTCGCCCGTCTACGTCAGGCGGCGGCGTCGCGCGGGCCACACGATCCACTCTTCTATCTAGGGGATAATAAAAATGATAAGGCAACCTGAATATATAAAAGGCGATGCTCCGCTCGGGCGCAGCGCCGTGCTCGACGAAGCTCACGTCGGCGACATCAAGGGCGCGCTCGGTACCATCGCGCTTGACGACGTCGCCCCGCGGACCAACTGGCTGGCGCGTCTGCGCACGCTGCTCGCCATTCTCGGCCCCGGCCTCATCGTGATGGTTGGCGACAACGACGCCGGTGCTTTCGGCACCTACACGCAGGCCGGCCAGAACTACGGCACGACGCTGCTGTGGACGCTCGCGCTGCTGATCCCAGTGCTCTACGTGAACCAGGAAATGGTGTTGCGGCTCGGCGCCGTGACGGGCGTCGGCCACGCGCGACTCATCTTCCAGCGCTTCGGCAAGTTCTGGAGCGCGTTCAGCGTCATCGACCTGTTCATGCTCAACGCGCTCACGATCGTGACCGAGTTCATCGGCATCACGTTCGCGTTGCAGTACCTCGGCGTGTCGAAGATCGTCGGCGTTTGCGCGGCCGCCGTGTTGACGATGGCGGCTGTCAGCACCGGCAACTTCCGGCGCTTCGAGCGCTTTGCCATCGTGCTTTGCCTGCTGAGCCTCCTGCTCGTGCCCGTGCTCGTGTCGATCCATCCGCCCGTCGGCGTGATCGCCCATGACTTCATCGTGCCCGGCTGGCCTCAAGGCGCGAAGCTTTCGGACGTCATGCTGCTCGTCATCGGCATCGTCGGCACGACCGTTGCGCCGTGGCAGCTTTTCTTCCAGCAAAGCTACGTGATCGACAAGCGCATCACGCCGCGCTTCATCAAGTACGAGCAGGCGGATCTGTGGATCGGGATCGTTTTTGTGATCATCGGCGCCGTCGCGATGATGGCGTTCACGGCCGCGCTGTTCGCTGGTCATCCCGAGTTCGGCAACTTCACCGACGCGGGCGGCGTAATCGACGGGCTGCAGAAGTACGTCGGCCGGACGGCTGCCACGCTGTTCGCCGTGGCGCTGCTCGACGCGTCGATCATCGGCGCGGCAGCCGTCTCGCTCGCCACGGCCTACGCGGCCGGCGACGCGTTCGAGGTGCGTCATTCGCTGCATCGCGGCGTCCTCGACGCGAAGTGGTTCTATTGCGTCTACTTCGCGCTCATCGCGCTCGCCGCCGTGCTCGTGCTGATTCCGGGTAGCCCGCTTGGCCTCCTGACCGAAGCCGTGCAGACGCTTGCCGGCGTGCTGCTGCCGAGCGCGACCGTGTTCCTGCTGCTGCTTTGCAACGACAAGGCGATGCTGGGTCCTTGGGTGAATTCGAAGCGGCTCAACATCTTCACGGGCAGCGTGATCGCGATTCTCGTCGTGCTTTCGATCATCCTGACAGCCGCCACCGTCTTCCCCGACATCGGCGGCAACGCGATCATGATGATTCTCGTCGGCGGTATCGCGCTTTTCGCCGTCGGTTATACGGCAACGCAGATCGTGCAGCGCCGGCGTAGCGGGACTGCGCTGAGAGCCGCGCGCAATACGGCGGCCGAACACGACGCCGCGGACGCGCGCGACACCTGGCGCATGCCGTCGCTCGACGCGTTGCCCGCACCTCGGCTCACGCTCGCGACACGCGTGTGGATGGGGGCATTGCGCGGCTATCTGGCGATCGCCGTGGGCCTCGTGATCGTCAAGGTCGTGCAGATGGCGATGCACTGAGCGCGGCTGATTCGCGTCATGGCCGGCCCGCCGTCCGGAAGACGAAAAAAATCCCGTAAGCCGCGAGGCTTACGGGATTTTTGCTTGCCGGACAGGTCGCGCGAATCATCGGATTGCGCCGATTCGCGCGAAGCCTGCCATCAGAAGCGGTGGCGAATCCCCGTCACGGCGCCCACCTGGTTCGGCGTGCCCGAGGCCGGGAGCATGCCCGCGATGCTGGTCTGGAAGTAGTCGCCGCTTGCCGGCCCCTGATAGCCCGTCGACGTGTGCTGATACACGCCGGCCAGATAGACGTCGGTACGCTTGCTGAGCGAATAGTCCGCGCCCAGTGCGACCGAGTGCCAGCGCTCGACGGCGTCCTGGGTCATCCCGTTCAGGTCGCTCGCGCGGCCGTACGTAAACGTGTAGTTGCCGACCAGCGCGAGGGACGGCGTCAGGCTGTAGACGCCGTTGGCCTCGATGTTGTCGAAACGCATGTTGCCGAAGCCGAAACCGTTTTGCAGCTTCGTGCGCGTCCACACGAGGCCGAGCGTCGCCGGACCGACCGTATAGTTGCCGCCCACGCCGAACGTCCGCTGGGTCTGGGCCCAGAAGATCGACTCGCCGTCGTCCTGCGCCGCGCCGGTCAGCGCGCCGGTGTAGTTGTTGTTCAACTGGTCGTAGACGGCGGCCACCTTGAGCGGACCGTTCTCGTAGCCCGTGCCCACGCTCCACTGGCGGCCGCCGCTGAAGTCGCCCGGCGAGTTGCTGAAGCTGTACATGCCGCCGAAGTGGAAGCCGTCGTAATTGGTGCTTTCATACTTGATCGCGTTCGAGATCGAGTACTGCGCGCCGATGTTGTCGTTGTTGAAGGGGTGGGCCGCGAGGTTGACGCCCTTGCCGGCCAGCGACAGCGGGCGCAGATAGTCGACGACCGAGTCGTACTGGCGACCGAGCGTGACCGTGCCGTACTGGTTGTTCGACAGGCCGACGTAGGCCTCGCGGTTGAACAGCGTGCCGTTGTTCGTGTTGAACCAGCTTCCCATCTTGCCGTTGCCGATGTTGAAACCGGATTCCAGCTTGAAGATGGCGTGGGTGCCGCCGCCCAGATCCTCGGAACCGCGCAGTCCGAAGTAGTTGTCCGACATGGCGCCGCTGGTCTGCGCCCACAGCGCGCCGCCGCCGACCTTGTTCACGTAGCCGATACCGGCGTCGAGAGAGCCATACAGGGTGACGCTGCTTTGCGCGTAGGCACCCGCGCTGAATGCGCCTGCGATGGCAGCAGCAATGAGCGTTTTCGTGAGTTTCATGTTGTTTCCTTGACTGACAGATAAAACTGCGCCCAACAAATCATGCTCAATGGAAATCCGATTAGCCCGGATCAATAGATGAATGAGTTGGTACGGCAGCGTAACGCACCCGTCTGGTCGCGCCTGGGCTGTTGCGGAGGGACAACGTGAAGCCTTGAAATAGAACAGATTTCTGTCGATTTTTCGGATATTTAATTTTTAAGATTAGAAATGGTCTTTTGATTTTTATGCCGTATTCATTCCGATATGCGGCAATTAACCGCATTACGTCATATCGAATTCCATCGAATCGGCGATTTTCCGACGGCTCGCGTCCGGACAATAGAAACGCATGAGCGTGTCGTCAATCGATCTCGTGCAACAGGCAGAGGGTAAAAGGGGATGGGCGAGCAGAGGCGGCCGGCCGCGGGCGGGACTCAAGCCGGTGTCGGTCGATCGGGCTCGGCGCCCGGTCAAGCCGGGGGGAAGAAAATGCGAAGCCGCATCGGCGCCCGGCGGCGCATCGGGTGGGCGGCCATAACGGCGAGGGCAACGGCGGACGGGACGGGGGCGAAGTGACGGGGACCGAAGCCGCGTTCAGAACTCCACGACCGTGAATTCGGCCTTGCCGACGTCGCATAGCGGGCAGCGCTAGGCGTCGGGAATGTCCGCGAAGCGGGTGCCGGCCGGAATCCCGTCTTCGGGCAGGCCTTCTTCCTCGTTGTAGATCCAGCCGCAGATGAGGCAGATCCAGCTCTTGTACTCGACTACTTCAATGACGTCGTTCACTGCATACCTTCCGGATTCAACTCGATGCTCGCGGCCCGCATTCCGCCCTTTTTTGAGCGGGCGACAGCAGGAAGCAGGCCGGTTCGCGATGTTACCGGATTTCGGCGGCCCGCTCCGGACGCGGGCGGGACCGCGCGCCGGCGCGGTCCCGCCGTCGCGCCTTGCGCCGCCCGGCCGGCCGAGCCGAGGCCCGGTACCCGGTACAATGCCCGCTTCGGCCCAATGCGGTTTTCCCTTTTCCTCCATGTCGCTTTATTCCATCTCCGGCGCGCAGCTCGCGTTCGGTCACGTCGCGCTGCTCGATCGCGCGGACTTCTCGCTCGAGGCGGGCGAGCGCGTCGGGCTGATCGGCCGCAACGGCGCGGGCAAGTCCTCGTTGCTGAAGATCGTCGCCGGTCTCGCGAAACCCGACGACGGGCTCGTCTCGTGCCAGCAGAACCTCTCGGCCGTCTACGTGCCCCAGGAGCCGGAGTTCGAGCCCGGCGCGTCGGTGTTCGAGACGGTGGCCTCGGGCCTCGGAGAGGCGCGCGCGCTGCTCGACGAATACGACGCGGTCGCGCAGCAGCTCGCCGACACGCCCGAAGGCGAGCGGCACGATGCGCTCCTCGCGCGCATGAACGCGCTGCAATCGTCGCTCGATACGACTGACGCCTGGAGCTGGCGCACGCGCGTCGCGACGACGCTCGCGCAGGTCGGCCTCGACGGCGACGCGCCGGTCGCCTCGCTGTCGGGCGGCATGCAAAAGCGCGCCGCGCTCGCGCGCGCGCTCGTCGTGCAGCCCGACGTGCTGCTGCTCGACGAGCCGACCAACCATCTCGACTTCGAGGGCATCCGCTGGCTCGAGGAACTGCTCGTCTCGCAGCGCGCGAGCCTGCTCTTCATCACTCACGACCGCACCTTCCTCGATCGCGTCGCGACGCGCATCGTCGAGCTCGATCGCGGCCGGCTGCTTTCGTATCCGGGCAATTTCTCGTCCTACCAGACGCGCAAGGCGCAGCAGCTCGAAGTGGAGCGCGTCGAGAACGAGAAGTTCGACAAGCTGCTGGCCCAGGAAGAGGTGTGGATCCGCAAGGGCGTCGAGGCGCGCCGCACGCGCAGCGTGGGCCGCATCGCGCGGCTCGAGCAGATGCGCCGCGAGCGCACCGGGCGGCGCAACGTGCAGGGCAACGTAAAGCTCGACGTCGCGCAGGGCGAGAAGTCCGGCAAGATCGTCGCCGAGCTCACCGACGTGACGCAGCGCTACGGCGGCGCGGCGATCATCGACCGCTTCTCGGCGACGGTCATGCGCGGCGACAAGATCGGCTTCGTCGGGCCGAACGGCGCGGGCAAGTCCACGCTGCTCAAGCTGATTCTCGGCGAGCTGACGCCCGACGAGGGCACCGTGCGCGTCGGCACCAATCTGCAGGTCGCCTACTTCGACCAGATGCGCGCGCAGCTCGACCTCGAAAAGAGCCTCGCGGACACGATCAGCCCCGGCAGCGACTGGGTCGAGATCAACGGCGCGAAGAAGCACGTCATGAGCTATCTCGGCGACTTCCTGTTCGCGCCCGAACGCGCGCGCTCGCCTGTGAAGTCGCTCTCGGGCGGCGAGCGCAACCGGCTGCTGCTCGCGCGGCTCTTCGCGCGGCCGGCCAACGTGCTCGTGCTCGACGAGCCGACCAACGACCTCGACATCCCGACGCTCGAACTGCTCGAAGAGCTGCTCGACGACTTCGGGGGCACCGTGCTGCTGGTGAGCCACGATCGCGCGTTTCTCGACAACGTCGTGACCTCGGTGGTCGCGGCCGAGGGCGATGGCCGGTGGCGCGAATACGTGGGCGGCTTCAGCGACTGGCAGACGCAGCGCGAACGCGCGCGGCAGCTCGCCGGGGCGCAGGCGCCGAAGGAGAGCGCCGCCGCGACCGGCGCGGGGGCGGGCGCGCCGAAGGACAGCACGGCGGGCCGCAACGCGCCGCGCGCCGCGAAGCGCTCGTTCAGGGAGCAGCGCGAACTGGAGGCGCTGCCCGCGCAGATCGAGGCGCTCGAGGCCGAGCAGAAGGCGATCGGCGCGCAGCTCGAGGACGGCTCCGTGTTCGCGCGCGACGCGCAGGAGGGCGCGCGTCTCACCGCGCGCTACGCGGCCATCGAGGAGGAGTTGCTCGCCGTGCTCGAACGCTGGGAGGCGCTCGAGAGCAAGCGCACGTGAGCCGGGCCCGCGCCGCCGCGCCTTCCGCGTCCTCTTTTGCCGCCGCGCCCGGCCGGCAGCCATGACGGCCGAATTGCCGGCCGGGGCGAAATCAGTACAATACCTCGCGAACCTGCCCGCCGCCCCTGCCCGCGTTGCGGGCAACGCAATGCATCCCGTTGTTTCGTTTCGCCTTTTTTGAACACTCAACGCCTTGTCCACGCACCTGTCCACAGGACTTGTGGACAGGTGCGATGGACCGACGGACCGGATTCGCCCATGTCTACGAAGAAGTCAACCGCCGCGAGCGCAACCTACAGCGAAGCGTCGATCAAGGTGCTCAAGGGCCTCGAGCCCGTCCGGCAGCGGCCGGGCATGTACACGCGCACCGAGAATCCGCTGCACGTCATCCAGGAAGTCATCGACAACGCCTCCGACGAGGCGCTCGGCGGCTACGGCAAGCGCATCACCGTCACGCTGCACCCGGACCAGTCGGTCTCGGTCGAGGACGACGGCCGCGGCATTCCGTTCGGCCTGCACCCTGAGGAAAAGGTGCCGGTGGTCGAGATCGTGTACACGCGCCTGCACGCGGGCGGCAAGTTCGACAAGGCAGCCGGCGGCGCCTACACGTTCTCGGGCGGTTTGCACGGCGTCGGCGTCTCGGTGACGAACGCGCTCGCGACGCGCCTCGACGTCACCGTCTGGCGCGACGGCAAGGTAGCCGAACTCGGCTTTGCGAACGGCGACGTGGCGAAGCCGCTCGTCACGCGCGCCGCGACGCGCGAGGACAAGAAGAGCGGCACGCGCGTGCGGGTCTGGGCCGATCCGAAGTATTTCGATTCGCCGAACCTGCCGCTGGGCGAACTGCAGCGTCTGCTGCGCTCGAAGGCCGTGCTGCTGCCCGGCGTCGAGGTCGAGCTCGTCAACGAGAAGACCGGCGAGCGGCAGGGCTGGAAATACGAGGACGGCCTGCGCGGCTATCTGCTCGAAGGCATGGGCGGCGGCGAACTGCTGATTCCGCTTTTCGAGGGCGAACGCTACGCGGACGGCGCGCGTGCCGGCGAGGACACGGCGTTCGCCGAGGGCGAGGGCGCGGCCTGGGTCGTCGCCTGGAGCGAGGAGGGGCCGCTCATGCGCGAGTCCTACGTGAACCTCATCCCGACGCCGGCCGGCGGCACGCACGAGTCGGGCCTGCGCGACGGGCTCTACCAGGCCGTCAAGAGCTTCGTCGAATTGCACAACCTCCAGCCCAAGGGCGTGAAGCTGCTCGCCGAGGACGTGTTCGCGCGCGTCTCGTTCGTGCTCTCGGCAAAGGTGCTCGACCCGCAGTTTCAAGGGCAGATCAAGGAGCGGCTCAACAGCCGCGACGCCGTGAAGCTCATCTCGTCGTTTGCGCGGCCCGCGCTCGAGCTGTGGCTGAACCAGCACGTCGAACACGGCAAGAAGCTCGCGGACCTCGTCATCAAGCAGGCCCAGGCGCGCACGCGCGCGGGCCAGAAGGTCGAGAAGCGCAAGAGCTCGGGCGTCGCCGTGTTGCCCGGCAAACTGACCGACTGCGAATCGACCGACATCGCGCGCAACGAGCTCTTCCTCGTCGAGGGCGACTCGGCCGGCGGTTCGGCGAAGATGGGCCGCGACAAGGAATATCAGGCGATCCTGCCGCTGCGCGGCAAGGTGCTCAACACGTGGGAGACCGAGCGCGACCGCCTGTTCGCCAACAACGAGGTGCACGACATTTCGGTTGCGATCGGCGTCGATCCGCACGGTCCCGACGACGTCGTCGATCTCTCCAACCTGCGCTACGGCAAGATCTGCATCCTCTCGGACGCGGACGTCGACGGCGCGCACATCCAGGTGCTGCTCCTCACGCTGTTTTTCCGGCATTTCCCGCAACTGATCGAGCGCGGCCATGTCTGCGTCGCGCGGCCGCCGCTCTTTCGCGTCGACGCGCCCGCGCGCGGCAAGAAGCCCGCGCAGAAGCTCTACGCGCTCGACGAGGGCGAGCTGGAGGCGACGCTCGACAAACTGGGGAAGGACGGCGTGCGCGAGTCGCAATGGACCATCAGCCGCTTCAAGGGCCTCGGCGAAATGAGCGCCGAACAGCTCTGGGACACGACGATGAACCCCGACACGCGGCGCCTTTCGCCCGTCGCGCTGGGCGGCCTCGATTTCGACGCGACGGTCGCGCGGATGACGATGCTCATGGGCAAGGGCGAGGCCGCGTCGCGACGTAGCTGGCTCGAAGAGAAGGGCAACGAGGTCGAGGCGGACATCTGAGCATGCCGCGCGACTCTGCACACGGACGGACTGAATGAACGAACCCGATCTTTTTACCGCGCCGGCGGCCGGGCCCGACGGCGATTTCCTGACGCTTGGCCACTACGCGGAGCGCGCCTATCTCGACTACGCGGTGAGCGTCGTGAAGGGCCGCGCGCTGCCCGACGTCTGCGACGGCCAGAAGCCCGTGCAGCGCCGCATTCTCTTCGCGATGAACGAGATGGGGCTTGCCGACAACGCGAAGCCCGTCAAGTCGGCGCGCGTGGTCGGCGACGTGCTCGGCAAGTATCACCCCCACGGCGACCAGTCCGCCTACGACGCGCTCGTGCGGCTCGCGCAGGACTTCTCGATGCGCTATCCGCTCATCGACGGTCAGGGCAACTTCGGCTCGCGCGACGGCGACGGCGCGGCGGCGATGCGCTACACCGAGGCGCGGCTCACGCCGATCGCGAAGCTCCTGCTCGACGAGATCGGCCAGGGCACCGTCGACTTCATGCCGAACTACGACGGCTCGTTCGAGGAGCCGAGGCAGTTGCCCGCGCGCCTGCCGATGCTGCTGCTCAACGGCGCGTCGGGCATCGCGGTCGGGCTCGCGACGGAGATGCCGTCGCACAACCTGCGCGAAGTGGCGGCGGCGGCCGTGGCGATGATCCGCAACCCGAAGCTCACGCACGCCGAGCTGATGGCGTACGTGCCGGGGCCGGACTTTCCGGGCGGCGGCCAGATCATCTCGAGCGAAGCGGAAATCGCCGCGGCCTACGAGACCGGGCGCGGCAGCCTGAAGGTGCGCGCGCGCTGGAAGATCGAGGAGCTCGCGCGCGGCCAGTGGCAGCTCGTCGTGACCGAGCTGCCGCCCGGCACTTCGGGCCAGCGCGTGCTCGAGGAGATCGAGGAGCTGACCAACCCGAAGCTCAGGCTCGGCAAGAAGACGCTCACGCCCGAGCAGTTGCAGACGAAGCAGTCGATGCTCGCGCTGCTCGACGCCGTGCGCGACGAGTCGGGCAAGGACGCGCCCGTGCGCCTCGTGTTCGAACCGAAGTCGAGCCGCATCGAGCAGGCCGAGTTCGTCACGTCGCTGCTCGCGAACACGAGCCTCGAATCGAACGCGCCGCTGAACCTCGTGATGATCGGCGCGGACGGCCGGCCGCGGCAGAAGGGTTTGGGCGAAATCCTGCACGAGTGGATCGGCTTTCGCTTCGCGACCGTCACGCGGCGCAGCCGGCACCGGCTCGCGAAGGTGGACGACCGCATCCATATCCTCGAAGGGCGGATGATCGTCTTCCTCAACATCGACGAGGTGATCCGCATCATCCGTGAAGCGGACGAGCCGAAGGCCGCGCTGATGTCGGCGTTCGGCCTCTCCGAGCGCCAGGCCGACGACATTCTGGAAATCCGGCTGCGGCAACTGGCGCGGCTCGAAAAGATCAAGATCGAGAAGGAGCTCGTGGAGCTGCGCGACGAGAAGGCGAAGCTCGAGGAACTGCTCGCCAACGAGTCGTCGATGAAGCGCCTGCTCGTCAGGGAGATCGAGGCGGACGCGAAGCAGTATGGCGACGCGCGCCGCACGCTGATCCAGCAGGAAAAGCGCGCGACGTTCGAGGCGCGCGTAGTCGACGAGCCCGTCACGGTCGTGGTGTCGCAAAAGGGCTGGGTGCGCGCGCTGAAGGGCCACGGGCTCGACGTCGCGGGCTTCACGTTCAAGGCCGGCGACGGCCTCTATGCGGCGTTCCAGTGCCGCACGCCCGACATGCTGATCGCCTGGGGCAGCAACGGCCGCGTCTATTCGGTGCCGGTCGGGCCGCTGCCGGGCGGACGCGGGGACGGCGTGCCGATCACCTCGCTCGTCGAGCTCGAGGCCGGCACGCACCTCGTGCATTATTTCGCGGCGGCGGCCGGGCAGGCGCTGCTGCTCGCGTCGAGCAACGGCTTCGGCTTCGTCGCGAAGATCGGCGACATGGTGAGCCGCGTGAAGGCCGGCAAGGCGTTCATGACGATCGACGAGGGCGCCGCGCCGCTCGCGCCCATGCCGATGCTGCCCGACGCGACTCAGGTGGCGTGCCTCTCGGACGGTGGCCGGCTGCTCGTGTTCGGCCTCGACGAGATGAAGACGCTCGCGGGCGGCGGCCGCGGCGTCACGCTGATGGCGCTCGACCCCGCCGAGCGGCTCGTGCAGGCGCTCGCCGTCACCGGGGCCGGCGTCGTGCTGACGGGTACGGGTCGCGGCGGCAAGCCGGGCGAGGAAACGCTGCGCGGCGAGGCGCTCGAACCGCACGTCGGCAAGCGCGCGCGCAAGGGCCGCGCGCCGCAGACGCGGCTCAAGCTCAACGGCCTGCGGCCGGTGCTCGCGCCATGATGCCCACGTTCATGCCGCGCCCGGTCGAACCGCGCGCGGCATGACGGGTCGAATACAGTTCTCCGGGGCCGCCGGCTATGTCAGGCGGATCGTCCGGATTCACGAAAGAGGAAAACAGGGCCATGGGCCAAATCATCGAAGTCGAGCTGTTCCTGCATCTGCTGGCCGTCGCCGTCTGGGTCGGCGGCATGGTTTTCGCCCATTTCTGCCTGCGGCCCGCGCTCGAGGATCTTTCGCCGCAACTGCGGCTGCCGCTCTGGGAGTCGGTGTTCGGGCGCTTCTTCAACTGGGTGGGCGTCTCCGTGATCGTGATCCTGGCGACGGGCGGCGGCCTGCTTTCGCAGTTCGGCGGCGGCCATGCGCCGTGGCAACTGAATGCGATGGCGGGTCTCGGCGTGCTGATGATGCTGACTTTCGGCCACATCCGCTTCGCGCTCTTTCCGCGCATTCGCCGCGCGGTGCAGTCGCAGCGCTGGCCCGACGGCGCGCGTTCGGTCGCCACCGTGCGGCGGCTCGTGCTCGTCAACATCGTGCTCGGCGTCGTGACGATCGGCGTGGCCGTCCTCTCGCGCGGCTTCTGACGCGCCGCGTTTTCTTTTCCCTGCCTTACCGACGCGCCGCGTCGCCGGCCTGACCGCCCGCGTGCGCGCGCGTCTCGACCAGTTCGTTCGCGCAGACGCCGAAGCGCTCGATCAGGCTCGGCACGCCGTCGGCCGGCACGGGGCGCGAGAACAGGAAGCCCTGGGCCTCGATCGGCGCGAGCGCCGATAGCCATGCCACCTGCTCCTCGGTCTCGGTGCCTTCGACCACGACCGTCAGGCCGAGCGAGCGCGCGAGGTTGACGACGGCCGACACCATCACGCAGACGCTGCGGTCCTTCGGAATCGCCTGGACGAACGAGCGGTCCACCTTCAGCGTGTCGACGGCGAAGCGGTTCAGATACGACAGCGACGAGTAGCCGGTGCCGAAGTCGTCGAGCGCGATGCGCACGCCGAGCCGCTTGAGTGCGGCGATCTTCTCCGAGACGAGTTCGGGGAACTCGATCATGCCGGTCTCGGTGATTTCGAGTTCGAGCCGGCGCGCGTCGATGCCGGTTTCGGCGATGGCCTGCGCGACCGTTTCGTAGAGGTCGCCGCGCCAGAACTGCACGGCCGAGATGTTGACCGCGAGCGAGAGCGTGTCGTGGCCTTCCGCGCGCCACTGCGCGAGCTGGCGGCACGCGGTGCGGATCACGAAGTCGCCGATCGGCACGATGAGCCCCGTCGATTCGGCGACGGGGATGAATTCGCCGGCCGGGATCAGCCCGTATTGCGGATGGCTCCAGCGCGCGAGCGCCTCGAAGCCGGTGATGCAGCGCCGGTGCAGATCGATCTTCGGCTGGTAGGCGAGAAAGAGCTGGCCCTCGTCGAGCGCGACGCGCAATTGCTGTTCCCACTTCATCAGATGGTCGGCCCGGTACGCGAACTGCGGCGAGTAGAACCGGAAACAGTTGCGGCCCGCCTCCTTGGCCGCGTACATCGCGAGGTCGGCCTTCTTCAGCAGGTCGATCTCGCTCTCGTTGCCGACCGTGTGCAGCGCGATGCCCGTGCTCATGTGCAGCACGAAGGTGCTGCCGCGCACCTCGAACGGCCGCGCGAACGCTGCACTGGCGGCCTCGGCGAGCGCGCTCGCGCGTGTCTCGATGCGCTCGCCCTTGACGATCACGACGAACTCGTCGCCGCCGATGCGACTCAGCACGCCTGCCGTGCCGACAGCCTCCGCGAGACGCGCGGCGCTCATCTGCAGCACGATGTCGCCGGTGTTGTGGCCGAGCGTGTCGTTGACGGTCTTGAAGTTGTCGAGGTCGATGAAGAGGATGGCGAGCTGGCCGAGATTGGCCGGCGAGGCCACTTCCTCGCGCAGCCGTTGCAGCGTCGCCGGACGGTTCGGCAGGCCCGTCAGCAGGTCGCGCTCGACGAGCTCGCGCATTTCACGCTCGCGCCGCATCAGCCTGGCGATCAAGCCCGTCGCGACGATCGAGAACACCAGGATCGCCAGCGTGATGACGCTTGCCGTCAGCAGATAGGTCCGGTGGGCGCGGCGGTAGTCGGCCAACTGGCCGGTCTGCGAGAGCCCCACCAGCACGCCGAGCGGATAGCCGTCGAGATGGCGGTACGAAACGATGCGCGTGACGTGGTCGATGGGGTCGGCGTAGATGCCCGAGGCGCGTTCCTGCGCCGGATAGAAGCCGCCCGTCGAGTCGGCGCCGGCGCCGGCCCGACGGGCGAGCACGGTGCCGTCGTCGGCGATCAGTGCGATCACGCTGTCGTGGCCGATCGCGGTGTCGTCGTAGAAGTCGCTCGTGAAGTAGCCCGGGTCTTCGGACACCACGACGACGCCCGCGAACGAGCCGTCGGGATGATTCAGACGCCGCGTCATCTGCAGGACGGTGCGCCCCGATATGCGGCCCGTCGTGGGCCGGCCGATGTCGAGCCGGTCGTCGTTTTCGCGCGCATGCAGCGCGAAGTAGTCGCGGTCGGAAATGTCGATGGGCTTCGCGTGAGGATCGAGCGTCGTGGCGACGAGCCGGCCGTGCGCGTCGACGACCGATACGCGCGCGAGCGAGTCGTCGCCGACCGTGCCGTGCGCGACGATGCGCGCGAGATCGAAGCGATCGGGCGACTTCTCGTACTCGTACTGGATGAAGCGGGTGATCTGGTCGACCTGGCGGACGGTGCGGACCGTGTGCTGTTCGAGCGCGGCGGAGAGCGTCGAGGCCGAAGCGCGGGCCTCGCGCAGCGCGGCATCGCGCTCGCCCGAGAGCCGTGCGAAAACGGCGGCCCAGATCAGGATCACGACGAGAAGACCGAGCGCCGGAATGGCGAACAGCATGCGCGGATGCGCCGAGGGCGGCTCCGACCCGGGCCGGATGCCTTGTGCAGGATGATACGCTCGCGGCGGTCGCTTCATCGGGGAAGCCGCGCGCGCTGGGCGTCGCGTCGCGGCTGCGATGGTGAGGACTGCAATGGCAATCGGGCAGGCGGTTTGATCGGCGGCATGACAGGCGGGACGGCCGGTTGAAACGCGCGTGTCGCGGGCGCGAAAGGAGCAACGGGGCGCACATTGCGCCCCTCGTCTCGATATTACTGAATGGAAATGGATTAAGAAAGGGTTGCGGCCTGGCCGCAACATGGGCGCGATGAGACTTGCGTCCGGTGCCGGTTGTGTGATGCGTCGCGCATGGTCGGGCGCAGGCGCGGCGGGCCATGTACCTGTTTACCCGGTGTCCCGGTCCATTCGCGATCCCGGGAATATCGGTTCGGCTGAGCCGCTCAGGCCGGGCCGGCTTGCGCCGGAAGTCGAGCCGGGAACAGGCCGGGACGATGGGCTGCGGGGCGGATCGGGTCCGCCCGATTCAGGATTGAAGCCGGTCCGGCAGACGGAACGTGCCGTCGACGACCGTCACCGAGGCTCCACCGATCCAGGTGCGTCCGGCGGCATCGTCGTAGTCCACGACGATGCGTCCATCGCGGCCGAGCACGGTGCCCTGGCGTGCCGTGTAGCGCGGGCCGGGGCGCCGGTTCTGATGCGTCAGCAGGTTGGCGATCGCGGCGTTGGCGCTGCCCGTCACGGGGTCTTCGCCCTGGCCGAACATCGGGCCCGCCATCAGGCAACGGACCTCGAACGTCGCGGGGCCGTCGGCCGGATGCGGACCGTAGGCGGCGAGCCCGTGCGTGCCCGCCTCGTGCGCGATCCGCGCGAGCGCGGGCAGGTCCGGGTCGAGCGCGAGACAGTCCGCGGCGGAGGCGAGGCGCACGACGAGCCACGGCGCGCCGTTGTCGACGGCGCAGGGCGGCGCGCCGGGGTCCAGCGCGCTCGTGCCGAGCGCAGCGCATAGCGCGTCGTGGCGTTCGGCCGGCAGCGGCGCGACGCGTGCGGGCGGCGCGGCGAACGCCCAGGTGCTGTCTTCGCGCCCGGCCAGCTCGACGAGGCCGACGCCGCATTGCTGTACGAGCCGCCCCGGCGTCTTCGGCCGGTAGCCGCTGTCGAGCAGCGCGTGCGCGGTGCCGAGCGTCGGATGGCCGGCAAACGGCAGCTCGCCGGCCGGCGTGAAGATGCGTACGCGGTAGTCGGCCTGCGGGTCAGTCGGCGCGACGAGGAACGTCGTTTCCGAGAGCTGGGTCCAGCGCGCGATGGTTTGCATCTCGTCGCTGTCGAGCGCATCGGCGTCGAACACGACGGCGAGCGGATTGCCTCTGAACGGGACTTGCGTGAAGACGTCGATCTGCTTGAAGCGGACGGTGCGCACGGACATGGCGGCGGGCTCCGGACAAACGATGGGCGAGTGACGCGGGGCATCGGCCTCGTGCCGCGGCGTGCTTCGGATGCGGGACGAGTCGCCGTTCCCCACGCGTCCTGTCGCGCGGGACCCGGCGTTCGCTTCGACGCGCGTTACGCGACTTCGGCGATCAGTTCGATCTCGACGCAGGCGCCGAGCGGAATCTGCGCGACGCCGAACGCCGAACGCGCGTGCTTGCCGCGCTCGCCGAACACCTCGACGATGAGCTCCGAGGCGCCGTTGGTCACGACGTGCTGCTCGGTGAACGCCAGCGTCGAGTTGACGAGACTCATCAGCTTGACGATGCGCGTGACGCGGTTCAGGTCGCCCGTGTGCGCGTGCAGCGTCGCGATGAGGTCGATCGCGACGGCGCGCGCGGCGGCCTTGCCGTCCCCGGTCGCGAGCGTGTCGCCGAGCTTGCCGGCCCACACCTTGCCGTCCTTCTTCGCGATGTGGCCGGACAGGTAGACGGTGTTGCCGCTTTGCGCGCTCATCACGTAGGCGGCGGCGGGCGCGCCGGCTTCGGGCAGCGCGATGCCCAGTTGCGCGAGCCGGTCGTAGATGCTGGTTTGAGCCATGATCGGTAAGTCCTTGCTGGAAATGTCAAAACAAAAGGGGCGCCAGGCCCCGCCGTTCAGAGCCGCCCGCGGATCAGCGCGGCCAGCGTGGCGATGCCCTCGTCGATCTGCGCGGGCGGCACGGTGACGAACGACAGCCGCAGCATATTGTGCCGCGCCTCGTTTGCAAAGAACGGCGCGCCGGGCACGAAGGCGACGTTCTGCGCGACGGCCTCCTCGAGCAGCTTCATGGTGTCGATCGATTCGGGCAGCGTCGCCCAGACGAACATGCCGCCTTCCGGACGGTTCCAGCTCACGCCCGCGGGCATGAAGCGCTCGAGCGCGGCGAGCATGGCCGCGCACTGGTCGCGGTAGAGCGCCCGGATGGTCGGCACGTGGGTGTCGAGAAAGCCGTCCTTGACCACTTCGAAGGCCACGCGCTGCGTGAAGCTCGGCGTGTGCAGGTCGGTGGCCTGCTTGGCCTGCACGAGCTTGAAGTGCAGGTCCTCGGGCGCGATCACGTAGCCGATGCGCAGGCCCGGCGCGAGCACCTTCGAGAACGAGCCTAGATGGACGATGTGTTCCGGCGCGAGCGAGAGGAGCGTCGGCAGCGGCGTGCCCGCGTAGTCGAGGGCGCCGTAGGGGTCGTCCTCGATGACCGGGAAGGCCGCGCGTTGCGCGAAGTCGGCCAGCGCGCGGCGGCGTTCGACGGGGAGGCGCCGGCCCGTCGGGTTCTGGAAATTCGGCTGCGCGTAGAGCAGGCGCGCGCCGGCCGCGAGCGCCGGCGTGAGGCCCTCGGGGACGAGGCCCGCGTCGTCGGTCGGCATCTGCACGTAGCGCGGCTCGTACATCGAGAACGACTGCAGCGCGCCGAGGTAGGTCGGCGTTTCGACGAGCACGGGGCTGTCCCGGTCGATGAGCACCTTGCCGAGCAGATCGAGCGCCTGCTGGGAACCCGTCGTGATCAGCACCTGCGACGCCCGGATCGTCACGCCGTCGCCCGAGTGGCGCGCGGCCACCCATTCGCGCAGCGGCAGGTAGCCCTCGGTCGCGCTGTACTGGAGCGCGGCCGCGGGCGCGTCGCGCAGGATACGCTCGGCCGCTGCGCGCATCGCCTCGGCGGGAAACGTGGCGGGCGAGGGCAGGCCGCCCGCGAACGAAATGATGTCGGGACGTTCCGTGACCTTGAGAATCTCGCGAATGGCCGAACTGGTCAGCTTGCGTGCGCGTTCGGACAGTTGCCACGCGGGCGGAGCGTGAAGGTCGCTGTGGTCCATGAGGTCTCCTCGTCGGGCTGGGCCGGGTGAATGACGTGCTGAAACGGGTGCGCTTGGAGCGGTATCGGCCAAAACGGCGCTGGCGGGTCCGGGCGGCCGCCGATTATGGCGCGATTCGTTCGCCGGCGCGATGCGGGCCGGCCCGCGGCCAGGCAGGGGCACGGGGGCACGGGAGGGGCACGAGCGCCAGCATGGATTGACTGTAACGGCTCGGACCTGCACGGTAACGGTACAATTGCTCCGATACTTTTCGGTACAGTTGGAGATGCCATGTCCTCCGTTCCGCTCGACCAGATTCCCGCACCGCACGACGCCGCCACGCTCACGCTCGTCGATCAGCTCGTGCAGTGGGGACGCCATCGCATCGACGAGCGCGTGTTTCGTCCCGGCATGCGCATGCCGTCCATCCGCAAGCTCGCGCTCGACAAGGGCGTCTCGCGCTTCACCGTGGTCGAGGCGTACGAGCGGCTCGTCGCCCAGGGGTATCTGGATTCGCGGCGCGGTTCGGGTTTCTACGTGCGCGAGCGCGTCGCCGCTGCCGCGCCGGGCGCGGGCCGTGGCGGCAACCCGACCGACGGCGGGGCAGACGGCCGGGTAGGCGGGGGCGGGACCGGCGCGGGCGGGGCCGGGGCGGCGGCAGGCAGCCCGCCGGCGGAGGCCGGACCGGTGCCCGGCGCGATCGACGTGGTCTGGCTGCTGCGCAACATGCTGCATTCGTCGACGCGGCCGGAAAAGGGGCCGGGCCTCGGCTATCTGCCGGCCCGCTGGCTCGACGGCGAGCTGATCACGGGCGCGCTGCGCTCGCTCGGCCGGCAAAGCGGCACGCAGCAGCTCAGCTTCGGCACGCCGCAAGGCTTCCTGCCGCTGCGCCAGCAGTTGCAGACGCGCCTCGCCGAGCTCGAGATCGGCGCCGCGCCCGAGCAGATCGTGACGGTCTCCGGCGTCACCCAGGCCATCGACCTGCTCGCGCGCCTGTACGTCGCGCCCGGCGACATGGTGCTGGTCGGCGACCCGGCCTGGTTCCAGATGTTCGGCCGCTTTGCGTCGCAGGGCGCGCGGCTCGTCGGCGTGCCCTACACGCCCGAGGGGCCCGACCTCGACGCACTCGAATCGCTCGTCGCGGCCTGGCGCCCGAAAATGCTCGTCATCAACTCGGTGCTGCAGAACCCGACCGGCACGTCGCTCTCCGCGGCACAGGCATTCCGCGTGCTGCGGCTCGCCGAGCAGTACGACTTCATCGTCGTCGAGGACGACATCTACGGCGACCTCTGCCCGGCCGGCTATCCGGCGACGCGTCTCGCGAGCCTCGACCAGTTGCGGCGCGTGATCTACCTCGGCAGCTTCTCGAAGACGCTCGCGCCGAACCTGCGGGTCGGCTTTATCGCGGCGGCGCCCGGGCTCGCGAAGGCCGTGGCCGACCAGAAGATGCTGGTCGGCATGACGAGCCCCGAGCTCAACGAGCGCGTGCTCTACCGCGTGCTGACCGAGGGCCAGTACCGGCGCCACGTCGAGCGGCTGCGCGGCCGGCTCGACGGCGTGCGCGAGAAGGCCGCGCGGATGCTCGAGCGCGTGGGCATGCGGCTCTTCTGTACGCCGGGCGCGGGCATGTTCCTGTGGGCGGACACGGGCGTCGACGCCGACGGGCTGACCGCCGCCGGCCACGAAGCGGGTTTCCTGCTCGCGCCGGGCAGCCTGTTCTCGCCGTACCAGTCGCCGACCACGTTCCTGCGCTTCAATGTGGCCAATTGCGGCGATCCGGCCCTGCCGGCGTTCCTCGCGCGCTATCTGGACGGCGTGGGCCGGCGCGCGGCGAACGGCGCGGGCCCGGCGGCGGGCGAGGCCGGCGCCCGTGCCCCGGCGTGATTCGACGGAACCCGGGATGACGAGCGCTTCGGCATCGCGGCGGGCCGCTCTTGAAAACGCCGCGCGTGCCCCCATTTGCGCGTCCGGCACGCCGCCGGGCTCCCGGTAGCCGGCGGCCGGAATCAGATCAGCAACGAAGGAGGAAACCCGACCGTGGCACAGGAAACCCTGAGCTTTCAGGCAGAAGTGAAACAGCTTCTGCACCTGATGATCCATTCGCTCTACAGCAACAAGGAAATTTTTCTGCGCGAGCTGATTTCGAACGCGTCAGACGCGGCCGACAAGCTGCGCTTCGAGGCCATTGCGGACAACGCGCTTTACGAGAGCGACCCGAACCTGCGCATCCGCGTGTCGTTCGACAAGGCCGCGCGCACCATCACGATCGAGGACAACGGCATCGGCATGAGCCGCGACGAGGCGGTGGCGAACCTGGGCACGATCGCGCGCTCCGGCACGAAGGAGTTCTTCGGCAAACTCTCGGGCGACCAGCAGAAGGACGCCGCGCTGATCGGCCAGTTCGGCGTGGGTTTCTACTCGGGCTTCATCGTCGCGGATCGCATCACGGTGGAAAGCCGCCGCGCGGGCCTGCCGGCCGCCGAGGGCGTGCGCTGGGAAAGCGCGGGCGAGGGCGACTTCTCGGTCGAGACCGTCGAGCGCGCCGCGCGCGGCACGTCGATCACGCTGCACCTGCGCGAAGGCGAGGACGAGCTGCTCTCCGCCTGGAAGCTCAAGTCGATCATCCAGAAGTATTCCGACCACGTCGCGCTGCCGATTCTCATGACGAAGGAGGAGTGGGACGCGGAAAAGAGCGAGATGGTCGCGAAGGACGAGGACGAGACGGTCAACCAGGCGAGCGCGCTGTGGACGCGTCCGAAGAGCGACATCACGGACGAGCAGTACCAGCAGTTCTACCAGCACCTCGCGCACGACACGCAGAATCCGCTTGCCTGGACGCACAACCGCGTCGAGGGCCGCAGCGAGTACACGCAACTGCTCTACGTGCCCGCGCACGCGCCGTTCGACCTGTGGAACCGCGAGCATCGCGGCGGGCTGAAGCTCTACGTGAAGCGCGTGTTCATCATGGACGACGCCGAGCAACTGCTGCCTGCCTATCTGCGCTTCGTGAAGGGCGTCGTCGATTCGAGCGACCTGCCGCTCAACGTTTCGCGCGAAATCCTGCAGGAAAGCCGCGACGTGAAGGCGATCCGCGAGGGCGTCACGAAGCGCGTGCTCTCGATGCTGGAAGACATGGCGAACGCGCAGACCGACGAGACGGCGAGCGACGAGGCGAAGGCGAAGTACGCGGGCTTCTGGACCGGGTTCGGCCAGGTGCTCAAGGAAGGCATCGGCGAGGACTTCGCGAACCGCGAGCGCGTCGCGAAACTGCTGCGCTTCGCCTCGACGCACGGCGATTCGGACGCGCAGAACGTGTCGCTCGCGGACTACGTCGCGCGCATGAAGCCCGAGCAGACGAAGATCTACTACGTGACCGCCGACACCTGGCTGGCCGCGAAGAACAGCCCGCATCTCGAGGTGTTCCGCAAGAAGGGCGTCGAGGTGCTGTTGCTGACCGATCGCGTCGACGAATGGATGCTGTCGTTCCTCAACGAGTTCGACGGCAAGCCGCTCGCGAGCGTGGCGCGCGGCGACCTCGACCTCGGCGCGCTCGACGACGAGGAGAAGGCGCAGCAGCAGAAGGTCGGCGACGAGCTCAAGCCGCTCGTCGAGCGGATGAAGGAGGCGCTGAAGGACAAGGCCAAGGACGTGCGCCTGACGTTCCGCCTGACCGATTCGCCCTCGTGCCTCGTTGCCGACGAAGGCGAGATGAGCGGCTACCTGCAGCGGATGCTGAAGGCGGCCGGCCAGCAGGCGCCGGCGTTCCAGCCGATTCTCGAGGTCAACCCCGAGCATCCGCTCGTCAAGGGGCTCAAGACCGACGGCGCCGATTTCGCCGACTGGTGCCACCTGCTGTTCGATCAGGCGCTGCTCGCCGAGGGCGGGGCGCTCGACGATCCGGCGAGCTTCGTGAAGCGGACCAACGCGCTGCTGCTCGCGCGCGCGGGGCAGGGTTGATCTTCGGGCGGCGGGCTGTGGTGGGCCGCTATCTGGCCCGCCGCGGTCGGTCCGTCCGTTTTTTTGGGGGGCTGCGCGCGGCGCGGCGATCGTTGCGGTTTCCGTGACGCCGCGCCGCGCTCGCGTCCTATAATGCGCCGCATGCCTACCCGTTTCGATGCCGCCGATGCGCACTGGCGCGTCGCGCCCCGGCCTCACTTTACCGATTACCAGAAAGACTGGCTCACGCGCGGCGGCTCGCTCACCGCGCATCTGCGCACGCTCGGCGCGGTGCGCGTGCGCGTCACGCGCGAGGCGGTCGGATTGCCCTGGCCCGACGAACGCGCGGCGCTGCGGCTCGTGCCGCGCGCGCCGGTGTGGGTGCGCGAGGTCGTGCTGGAGGTCGACGGCGTACCGTACGTCGCCGCGCACAGCGTCGTGCCGCTCGCCGCAAGCCGGGGCGTCTGGCAGGCGATACGCCGGCTGCGCACGCGTCCGCTCGCGGAGTTGCTCTACAGCGACAGCAGCGTGGCGCGCTCGGCGCTCGCGAGCCGTCGCGTGACGGCTCGCCATCCGCTTCATGCGCTGGCTGTGCGAGAAATCGCGGGGGTTGTGCCACACGCCTGCGTGGCCCGTCGGTCGGTGTTCGGGCGGCGCGGCACGCCGCTCGTCGTGACCGAATGCCTGCTGCCCGCGCTCTGGGCGCGGCTCGCGCGCGACGGCGCGTCGTCTTCATGACGCTCAAGCGCTGCTTTCCTCCGGTCGTGGACCATCATACGCGGGTGCTGATACTCGGTAGCTTGCCGGGCGAGGTTTCGCTCGCGCATAGCCAGTACTACGCGCATCGGCAGAATCGCTTCTGGCACCTGGTCGGCGAGGTGATCGAGCAGGATCTGGTCGGCATGGAATATCAGAATCGTCTCGCTACGCTGCTCGCACATCGCATCGGATTATGGGACGTCATGGCGGAAGCACGACGAACCGGCAGCCTTGATAGCCGCATTCGAGATCATTCGAGCAATGATCTGATCGCCCTCATCGATACGCTACCGGATCTGGTTGCGATCGCATTCAATGGTGGGACGGCTGCGAAAATCGGGGTGAAGGTACTTGGTGAGCGCGGAGATAAATATCGACTTCTCCGCTTGCCATCAAGCAGTCCTGCCCACGCCTCCGTTTCCTATGCAGCAAAGCTGGCCATTTGGCGGCAGCTACGGCAGTCGATTTGATCGGGCGTTCAATGGTTTCAACCACAGAGAGGCCATCCGGAATGCCGCGGTACGACTCCGTAGGAACCCTTTAGCTGGGCGCCCCATATTAATCTGGGCTCTAATTGGAACGACTTGACATGTCGGCATATGCATCGTATTCAGCGAAACGGCGCCTTACGGTACTCAGAGTGATCGCGTATAGCGGAATCCTCTTTGCCACCACTTGGGCACTACAGTTTTGTGACACTGGAATTGTCTACTACAGGAACTGGCAATCTATCGTGCAGGTTATGCCATTGCGGAGTTGGGCCATACAAGGAATCTCGTTAGTCGGGGAACTCATTACGCTCGCGAGTTGCATTGGCCTGGCATGTGGACTGAAATGGGGGCGCACCTTGATCGTCTGGCTGACAGTCGTGTGGTTGGTACTATTGGTTATGCTGTCGTACTGGCTTCCCGTGCTCGTGGCGCTGCCAGTGAATGCTCTCAGGATTGCGTTGCTGTATAGCAGACCCAACAGTAAGTTTCTCTCTCGGCCGCATGCGGTCCGCCGATTTAATTGGCGCGAGTTCGCGTGTTTCATTTGTCTCGCGGGGTCGTGTGCACTCCACTTCTGGTCGCTGTTGGCAATCATATCTCGCAGTTTATGGGTCTGGAAACTCATTTCCCACGGACGCCCCCTTGATTTGCTCATGGCCGCAGCGATCCTGTTCGTAATCGGCGTCGCGCTTGCTCCAGCAAGGTCACGCGTGTGGCACTCCGGTGTCGCGTTGATGACCGTTTGCGCGGCCCTGGGCTCTCAACTTGTTGCCCAGATTTTGGTCAGTACGCGGTTATACAAATACATGCCGGATCCAAAAATATACGGTTCTATCCCGTGGAATGTCTTGATCGGTTATTGCGTGCTAATCGGCGCTATTGCCTTGCTGTTGCTCCAGCTTAGTCGTCCACAAGGCGGACCACGTCGTCCACCAATGCAGATGCCCGATTATTCATGAACTGGTTTGAATGTCCTGCTGTGACTCTAGAACAGCACGGTCGCATCAAGGCTCCCGGTCAGGGCGGTATTGGCGCAGCAGTTATCGCGACCCCTACACGCTCGCGGGGCGGGGCGCCATGATGTCAAATTGACCAAAACACCAATCGCTTCTGGCATCTGGTCGGCGAGGTGATCGAGCGGGATCTGGTCGGCATGGAATATCAGAATCGTCTCGCTACGCTGCTCGCACATCGCATCGGATTATGGGACGTCGTAGCGGAAGCTCGACGTTGTCGGCAGTCTCGACAGCAATATACGCAGCCACGAGAGTAACGATCTCATCGCCCTTGTAGAGCCCCTGCCTAATCTGGTTGCGGTGGCCTTC
Source organism: Burkholderia sp. WAC0059 (assembly GCF_002870125.1). Lineage (GTDB taxonomy): Bacteria > Pseudomonadota > Gammaproteobacteria > Burkholderiales > Burkholderiaceae > Paraburkholderia. The sequence continues at coordinate 87,643 of NZ_PNEO01000014.1, read as the reverse complement.
AATGGCGGCACCGCCGCCAGGATTGGAACGAAGACGCTTGGAGAGACGGCAAAGCGATATCAACTTGTAAATTTGCCGTCGAGCAGTCCAGCGCATGCGGCTGTGCCTTATGCCGGGAAGCTGGCGTTATGGCGGCAGTTGAGTGAGTGGCTACGGAGCGGACCACAGTAGCCCTGATTCCGAATGTCGATGCTCAACTCTTCCCGGACGTTCCCCGTTACCGTTGCGGGTGGCAACGGCAGATCTCAGGTATCAGACGGCGTCACACCGGAATTCGCGCGGCAGCCAGGGCTTCTGGTGCAAAACAGCCGTCTGCCAGGTCGTCGCGCAGAGAGCGACGGTATACTTTGTACGGTCAATCTTCTACGTTTTCTGAAGGAAATCCCATGAGCACCTTGCCCGCCTGCCCGCAATGCCAGTCCGAGTTCACCTACGAGGATGGCGGGTTGTTCGTCTGTCCGGAGTGCGCTCACGAGTGGTCGGCCGAGGCGAGCGCGTCCGTTGAAGCGGTTGCGAAGGTCTATCGGGATTCGGCCGGCAATGTCCTGCAGGACGGCGATACGATCACGGTCATCAAGGATCTGAAACTGAAAGGCTCCGGTGGCGTGATCAAGATGGGAACCAAGGTCAAGAACATTCGGCTGGTCGACGGCGACCACGACATCGATTGCAAGATCGACGGTTTCGGCGCAATGAGCCTGAAATCCGAGTTCGTCCGAAAGGTCTGAGCCACTGTGGAGATCGGTGGGGTGGCGCTACTGGAGCGAAGCAGTCGGTCGCCATCGGATGCGACCGGTCCTGCTTGCCGGACGACGTGACTGCGCCGCCTTGTCGAAGGATGCCCGGCCATCGGCAGAGTCGACGCCAGACATTCCATGCCGCTTTCCCCGTCGGCGGAACCGCACGACTGCGGTCGCCGGCGGCCTGAAGTCAGTACAGCTTCCTGGGCGGTAACGAACGTTTTATCTGTTTGCGCAGCCTTGACACCGCCGCCGCTTTTTTTCTCTTGCGCCTGGCCGTCGGCGTTTCGTAGGCCGTCCTGGCCCGCAGTTCTTTCAGCAGACCCGTGTTCTCGATCGAGCGTCGAAAACGGCGCAAGGCGACTTCCACGGGTTCGTTGAGTTTGGGGATGACAGTAGTCAATTCTTTTCCTGGTTGTGATCCGGATGGACGCTGCACATGCGGTCTTGAACGCATCTGCGGCTTGCCGCTGGCACGGTGGATCGTCTTGATGTCTTCAACGGTGTGCGCAGTTTCGTTCCGTCGAGACTGAATGGCGTCTGATGGAGCAATCCGGAGTCGCGGCGCGTGCTCGGGAGTTCACCACACCTTCGGGTTGGAAGCGCATGACATGAATGACATGCGTGCGCCGGAGATGGCCCGAATTGCAATCCTTGAATTGCAATTCGGGCCGGCATTGAATGCCGGCGGTAGCCGGAAAACGACCACTATACGCTTCGCGACTCGCCGTGTACCGCATTCCAATGACCGGCGAATTCCGGGGCTTTCATGCTGTTACATTCGTAGTGCAGAATTCGATTGACCGGGCCGGACTATCCGCGTATTGTCGGCCGCAGAAGTATTCAGGAAGTCCAATAGGTGTTCGTCTGATGTCCGCCATTTGCGCGGAGTTCGTTTCCTTATTTCTCCCTCTTGATGCTTCCCCGTCGCCATGCTGGGACGGGAACAGTCAATTTTCTTATTTTTGAGGGATTTATCATGGATACCGGTACGGTCAAGTGGTTCAACGAGGGCAAGGGCTTCGGGTTCATCACGCCCGACGCAGGCGGCGAAGATCTCTTCGCGCATTTTTCGGAAATTGCCGGCGACGGATTCAAGACGCTGGCTGAAAACCAGAAGGTCAGCTTCGAGACGAAGCACGGCCCGAAGGGCCTGCAGGCATCGAATATCAAGCCGCTGTAATCACCCGGGCGTCGGGGCTTCCGGCCCCGGGCGCTGTCTCGCAGCACTGTCGTGCCGGCCGGTTTCACTCGTCGGCCGGGACGACGCCGATCTGCATTCCCAGGCTTCATCTCCGTTTCGAACGGATCAGTGTCCCCATGCGGGACTACGGAGTCTCATGTTCATATTCAGGTTTACAAGTAACGATGCAAACATCTGTCACCACGCAATACCGCGGTTACGCGGTCAGGCCGTCGGCTCACTGCCTGCCTGACGGCTCCTTTTCCTCAAACCTGACGCTCGGGCGGTCCGATGTCCACACCGGGCCGACGCATTACGAGTTCTACTCGCTCGGGTACTTCGACAGTCAGGAAGATGCGCTCGGCTATTCGGCCCGGTGGGCGCGCGACTGGATCGATACTCGCGGCTGAACATCCCTGCTGCGTTCTCGTGTGCGTCTGGCGGCGCGAATTACCACGGGTTCCGCAACCGGCCCGACCGCGGTTTCTCCCGCGCTTCGATAGCCGAAGAGCACCTCAGCCAAAACGTGCGTCCAGCCACTCCCGTGCCCAGTTTTTTGCATAGGCGATTGCGTCTTCGCGCGCGTCGAAGCCTGCAAGGTCGCCGCTCAGATGAATGTCGTATCCAGTGCCGTCCGTGCGGCTGCTACTGATGCGCGCGTGGGCCATATATTCGCCGTCGGCCCGGCGGGGCGTCGGATCGATAACGATTCGGGTCGAATTGAAGCGCATTTGCTTTCCTTTTAGGGTGGTCGCGTTGCCGTGACCATCGGCAGAAGATGGGGCGGAGCAGGAGCGTCAGGCGTTCGGCACGACCATGATCTACCTGGCCTCGCGGTCCGGCTCGCAGTTCGCCATGCCGTATTCGCGCAGCAGCACACGAATTGACAAGAACATCGGAAACGAAGCGGTATCGATCTCGGGACGGCGGTCGCGGATGACGTCCGCGAGTTCGTCCCGTGCTCCTGTCGGCAAAAACTGTTCGACGAGACCGGAGCCATTGCGCCGAATCCGTTTCAGCCGCTCATTCCTGCCCATGTCGAACCTCCTGGGCGGCTCGGGTGCCGCGTGCGCGCCGACGTATGTCGATAGAAGCTGACGCGGGAGCGAGCCGAAATCAGGACGCCAGAGCCAGGTCCAGGATGTTCGTGTCCTGCGGACAGGTGTCGATGAGGTGTTCCGCATAGGCGGTCGATGCGCGCCGCGCGTCGCCGGCGTTCTGGAATGGACGGTGAACCTCGAGCCGGAAAACACGGCTTCGCGACGTGCTGACCGCATCCCCTGGCTCCTGGATACGGACGGCGGCGTCGAATCCTTCGTCGTAGTTGTGCCCGGATCCGGGCGTTGTTGCGCGGTGCGGATAGACCAGTGGGTAAACTTCCAGCCCACGGTAGAGACGGAAACCTGTTGTCATGAGATACCTTTGAAGCCGCATCACTGTGTGCGGCGGAAAAGAGGGCGAGGAGAGGTGGGCGACTGCAATCGGCAGTGCTCACGCAATCGACCGCATCGCGCGGTCTTCGGTGAAAAAGGGGCAACTCCGTTCTGCTGGACAGGGCGACGGCAGCGGCGTCGGGAACGGATGCGGGCGTAAGGGCGAGGCAATCGGCGATCCAATGCTACGCCCATTGACGGATTTGTACAGCGAAAACTCCTGCTTTCCGCGTCGCGAGCGAAATACGGGACGCGCGCGACGCAATTCGGTCCCCATGGCCCGTAGTGCCGGTCGGATGCGGGTCAGATGCGGGTCAGTCGACCGGTGCATCCGACTGTCGGCGAGGGGCTCGTTCGTCGATACTGCGCGCGGTACGCGGGCTCGAACCTTAGCCGTCAAGATGCACGTTGCGAAAACCCGGGAAACGCTGCGGCCGACTCACCGCCATCTCTCGACGACGGCGCAATGCAACTCTCGCGCCGCACCGATGCTCCACTTGTCCTTGTCACGGAATGATATAAAGGATTACTGAGTGATGGGCGAATGTCGTTTCGCCATGTCTGGCGGGAAAAAACCGTAAGCGTCGCTGCAGCGAACGCTCGCACGATATGGGGCAACGGAAGGACGAGGCGTTTCGCCCGCTGTGGAATCAGCCGGCACCGCCGGTTCGGCAGCAGTCCGGCCAGCCGGCGACGCAATCTGGCCCGACGCCCGGATCGGCCCTGGCTGACTCCTGCCACTTGTCATGCCGGATTATTTCGATCGAACGACGGGCAGATCAGATCACGCGACCGACTGATCGTCGGTGGGGATCCCGAGCAGCACGTCGATCGCCGCCTGCCCCGCCACTTCCGCGATGAGGTAAGCCCAGCGCCGGGTAAATGGGCCGTTGCGTAGGGGAATACGACCGCTTCGGTTGCCAATGAGGGCGAGATTATGGCCGCCTTTTATCTGGAAGCTGACGTCGTAAAGATCCTCTGCCGAGGACTTCAGGGTGACATGAATCTCGAAACCCCGATACGGGATCATTCGGTACATGGGGCGCTCCGTCTGGTTGACGAGCCGACGCGCCTCTTGTCGGGGTTATGCGAAGGATGATCTCTTTGCATTGTACTCGTAACGGCGCGGATATCCGCTGTCGATTCCGGGGCGGTGGAGCCGTGCTCGATCTGGCATTCGCCGGCGTCGTCGGCGTGGTTCTTGTCGCGATGTCCCGTGCCGGGCGCCTGCGCGTTGTTCAATCACGCGGTGTGGGGCGCGGCGGCCGAGGCGGATTGCGCCCGCGGCCCCGATAGCGCGATAGCGCTATTTCCGATCGCGCGGGCAACGAGTTCGTCGAACTCGTCGATACGTTCCCGCGTTGATTGCCATCGCCATTGCCATCGCGTTCGGCGACGGCACGGCGGCGGCGATCGGTACGCGCTCCTGGTGCGCGCGGCGTTAGCTGTGCCGGGTGCCGCTCGCGCCGTTGGTGCCCGTATCGCCGCCGCGCGCGCGGCGGCCGTGCCCGGCGGCCCGGTGCGGTTTGATCGGCCGCACCGCGCGCGTGGTCACCTCGCGCGCGGCAGCGGCGGATTCCGCATAGCCTGTGAAGTCGCTCGGCATCGGGCCGGCTTCGGCGAGAAAGTCCCAGACCCGTTCGATTTCGCGGCTGTCGGAGTCGCTGGCGCGATAGGCGCGAATGTCGATTTTTCGTATCCAGCGTCCGGCACCCGCCGGCACGAGCAGGCCGCCTTCCAGTTCCGCTTTCACCACGTGATAGGGCAGCCACGCGACGCCGTGGCCCGCCATCGCCATCGACTTGAGCGCGGCCGCGAGCGCGCTTTCGTAGCAGAGGTCGAGCGTGGGCGCGTCGGGTTGCGAAGAGACGATGCTGTCCACCATGGTCGCGAGCGAGGCGTAGCCCGCATAGGCCAGATACGACACGGGCCGCCCATCGCCGCGATCGAGGTCGTGCAGCGGCTGGCCGTTGCGCTGCGGCGCCGAGACGGGCAGCAGGTATTCGTCGGCGAGGCATAGCGACGGGTACTGGCCGCCGTCGAGCAGCAGCGGGCTCGACGGCCACGCGTAGCAGATCATGATGTCGCAACTTCCGGTGACGAGCGTCTGCACGCAGTCGTGCAGGTTCGCGCACGAAACGCGCGTGCGCAGCGAACCGATCTGCGCCTCGAGGCCGCGCAGCCATTCCGGGTAGAAGCTGATCGCCACGGTCTGAAGCATGGCGAACGAAAGAAACGTGCGTCTGGGCCGCGCGATGCCCTTGCACTGATCGCGCTCCCGGTAAAGCGTCTGGACGACTTCCTCGGCGGCCTTGCGAAAGCTCTTGCCCTGCTCGGTCAGCGCAGCCGGAAACGTGCTGCGATCGACGAGCGGTGCACCGACCCACAGTTCGAGATTCTGGATACGGCGGCTGAACGTCGGCTGCGTGACGTTGCGCATCTCGGCGGCCCGGGAAAAGTTGAGCGTCGAACTGAGCGCCAGAAAGTCCTCGAGCCAGGCAAGCTCCATTGCGTCATCCTCTGCTGTTTCGCCCGCACGGCGGGCTCACGACGGAAGAGGCAGGGTGCAGAGCGTCAAAAATAAAAGCAACAGAAAAATAATGCGACTTTTGCATGGCACATGCGCGATTCGAATTGTACAGGCCGTAATGGCGAAACCTACAATCGGTCGTCGTCTGGGGTACGGGTCGGATACGGCTTTTGCGGGGTTTTCCCGCGTGGCCGGGACGCCGGGATTTCGCGCGCGTCCCGCAGATGCAGTCACCGCAAGAGGAGTGGACGCAATGAGTGATCAACTGTCGGCCGCCGGGGCATCGCTTGCCGCTTCCGCGAGCGAACTCGAACGCTCGACGATGCGCCGCGTGATCTGGCGCATCATGCCGTTCGTGACGCTCGGCTACTTCATCTCGTACGTGGACCGCGTCAACGTCGGATTCTCCGCACTGCAGATGAATCGCGATCTCGGCATCGGCCCCGCGCAATTCGGCTTTGCCGCCGGCATCTTCTTCATCTCGTACTGCCTGCTCGAAGTGCCGAGCAATCTCGCGATGGCGCGCTTCGGCGCGCGGCGCTGGCTGGCCCGCATCATGATCTCGTGGGGCATCGTCGGCATGTGCATGGCCTTCGTCGTGGGGCCGCGCTCGCTTTATCTGCTGCGCTTTCTGCTCGGCGCGGCCGAGGCGGGTTTCTATCCGGGCGCGATTCTCTACCTGACGATGTGGTTTCCGGCCCGCTACCGGGCGCGCATGATCGCGCTCTTCGGCGTGTCCGTGCCGCTGTCGGTGTTCATCGGTTCGCCGATTTCGGCTGCACTGCTGCAACTGCACGGCTATCTCGGCCTGAAGGGCTGGCAGTGGCTGTTCGTGCTCGAGGGCCTGCCGGCCGTCGCGTTCGGCCTGTTGTTCCTCGCGGTCATGGTCGACCGGCCGGCCGAGGCGCGCTGGCTGAGCCCGCAGCAACGCCAATGGCTCGTCGCCGAGCTGGCGGCCGAGGCGCAGCAGGCGCGCCCCGTCGGCGCGAGCTCGACGTGGCGCGTGCTCGCCAATCGACACGTGCTGGGCCTTGCGCTCGTCTATTCGGGCACGGCGGGCGCGACGGTCGGGCTCGGCCTGTGGCTGCCGCAGATTCTCAAGTCGTTCGATCTCAGCACGATGGAAACGGGGCTCCTGAACATGGTGCCGTTTGGCATCGCCTCGATCGTCATGGTGTGGTGGGGGCGCGCGTCCGACCGCGCCGGCGAGCGGCTCTGGCGCACCGTCGCGCCGCTCGCGGTGATGAGCGCGAGCCTCGCGGCCGTGTTGTTCACGCATTCGCTCGTGCCGACGCTCGTGCTGCTCTCGCTCGCCCTGATCGGCACCTACGCGATCAAGGGGCCGTTCTGGGCGCTGGTCAGCGACTGGGTGCCGGCCGCGGGCGCCGCGGCGGCCATCGGGCAGATCAACGCGCTCAGCAATCTGGCCGGATTCGGCGCCACCTGGCTGCTCGGCGTCATCAAGGCCGCGACGGGCAGCTACCCCATCGCGCTGCTGCCGCTCGTTGCGCTCGCCTTGCTGGCCATCGTCGCGCTGCTGCTGCTCGCGCGCTACGACCGTCGCGCATCGGCTTCGCGCGGACGGCCCTGAACGGTGGCCGAACGAGTGAATCAATCCGTTAGTCATACTGGAAATCTGCAATGAAGATAACGAAGGTGGAACCGCTTTTCATCGACCGCTTCCTGTTCGTGCGCGTCGAGACCGATCAGGGCTACGTCGGCTACGGCGAATCGGGCGCGTGGGGGCATCTGGAGGCAAGCGCCGAAGCCGTGCGCAAGTTCGCCGAGTATCTGGTCGGCAAGGACCCGCGGCCCATCGAGCATCACTGGAACGTCATGCTGCGCTTCCAGCACTTCTCGGGCGCGGCGATCAGCGGCGCCATCTCGGCGATCGACGTCGCCCTCTGGGACATCAAGGGCAAGCTTTACGGCGTGCCCGTCTACGAGCTGCTCGGCGGCGCGATGCGCACGAAGGCGAGGCTTTACAGCCACTGCAAGGGCCGCACGACGGACAAGCTCGTGGCCCGCGCGAAGCGCATGACGCAAGAGGAGGGCTTCACGGCGCTCGGCTGCATGAACCCACTGCTCGAAGAAGGATTGCGCGACCCGTGGTTCAAGTCGCAGGCGAGCAAGATTCAGGACGCGGTGGACGCCGTGCGGCGCGTGCGCGAGGCGGTGGGCCCCGAGGTCGACCTGTGCGTCGAGATCCACAGCCGCATGACGCCGGCCGAGGCGCGCACGTTCGGCCGCGCGATCGAGCCGTTCTTCCCGATGTTCATCGAGGACCCGGTGCGGCCCTATAGCCCCGACGCGATGGCGTGGGTGGCCGACCACGTGCCGGTGCCGGTCGCGACGGGCGAGCGCTTCATCAACCTGCACCAGTTCCAGACGCTGCTCGCGCGGCGCGGGGTCGAGTATCTGCGGCCCTGCATCTCCGTGTGCGGCGGCATTACGGCGGGCAAGAAGATCGCCGCGCTGGCCGAGGCCTACGACGCGCAGATCGTCTTCCACAATCCGCTTTCGCCGATCAATCTGGCCGCGTGTCTGCAGCTCGACGCCTGCATCCCGAACTTCGCGGTGCAGGAGTATCCGTTCGACAACGCCGAGATCGAGGGCTCGGAAGGGCTGCGCGGCAGCCGCGTGGTGCCGGGGCTGGCCGCGCCCGAGGCCGGGTTCATCAAGATTCCCGACGGTCCCGGTCTCGGCATCGATTTGCCCGAGGATGCCGCGGCCCGCTTCCCGCGGCGCTCGATGACCGTCGCCATGCGGCCGCACGTGGACGGCTCCGTCGTCGACGATTGAGCCTCCGTTGCGCGCCCCGGACGAACGAGCCGTACGGCGTCCGGGGCGCGCAACGGGCTGTCTTCCGCCGTCATGGGCTCGTCATGGGCCACCGTCTTCCGGCGCCGGCCCACTCCCGCCGCCACCGCCGCGATTCAGGCCCAGTCGTCGTGCGTCTCGTCGCTCTGACTCAGCGTCAGGCCACCGGCCGGCAGCGGCAGCGCGGTCTTGTAGCGGACCTGCTTGAGCGCGAAGCTCGAGCGGATGTTCGAGATGCCGGGAATTTTCGTCAGCCGCTCGAGGATGAAGCGTTCGAGCGAGCGCATGTCGGGCACGACGACGCGCAGCAGATAGTCGGCGTCGCCCGTCATCAGATAGCACTCCATCACCTCGGGCCGTTCGGCGACGGCGCTTTCGAAGCGTTGCAGCGCGTCCTCGTCCTGCCTCGCCATGCTCACCTGGATGAACACGTTGATGCGCAGCCCGAGCGCCTCGGCGTTCAGTAGCGTGACCTGCCGCCTGAACAGGCCGAGCTTTTCGAGCGCGCGCACGCGGTTGAAGCACGGCGTCGGCGACAGGTTCACGGCGCGCGCGAGCTCGGCGTTCGTGATGCGCGCGTTCTGCTGGAGCTGGTTCAGGATGCCGATGTCGGTGCGGTCGAGGCGGTTGGGCGAGCTCATGAGAAAAATTCCGGTTTGTCGTGTTTTATCGGAATAAATACCCTATACGACGAACGACAGAAGGGCAATAAGGAGAGAAATTCTGGTCCCGAGTAGATAAGCTTGGATGGATACGGACGGGCGCCTCGCGCCCGCGTCGAACTCCACCGGAGCTTGCGCCATGACGGACTTGTCGGGCATCGGCAGGGCGATCGCCGCTGCCAACGAAGGTCGCGAAGACAGCGACCCGCAGGAAACCGCCGAATGGCTGGAGGCGCTCGACGGCGTCGTCCAGCATGCCGGCACCGAACGGGCCCGGTATCTGTTCGACCGTCTCGCCGAACGCGGGCTCGCGCATGGCGTCGTCGCGAAACGGCTCAACGTCACGCCCTACACGAACACGATCGCCGTCGAGGCCCAGCCGCCCTATCCGGGCGACCTCGGGATCGAGGCGCGGCTCGCCGCGGCGCTGCGCTGGAATGCGCTCGCGATGGTGGTCCGCGCGAACCGCGCCTACGGCGAGCTGGGCGGCCACATCGCGAGCTATGCGTCGGCCGCCGATCTGTTCGAGGTCGGCTTCAATCACTTCTTCCGCGCGGCGGCGCCGGGCGCGACCGGCGGCGGCGATCTCGTCTATTTCCAGCCGCACTCGTCGCCGGGCGTCTACGCGCGCGCCTTTCTCGAGGGCTTTCTCGACGCTTCCGATCTCGAACACTACCGGCGCGAGATTGCGGGGCCCGGGCTCTGCTCGTATCCGCACCCGTGGCTGATGCCCGACTTCTGGCAGTTCCCGACGGGCTCGATGGGCATCGGTCCGATCAACGCGATCTACCAGGCGCGCTTCATGCGCTATCTGCAGAACCGCGGGCTCCTGCAGACGCAGGGGCGCAAGGTCTGGGGCTTCTTCGGCGACGGCGAAATGGACGAGCCCGAGTCGATCGGCGCGCTCTCGCTGGCCGCGCGCGAGAAGCTCGACAACCTTGTGTTCGTCGTCAACTGCAACCTGCAGCGGCTCGACGGGCCGGTGCGCAGCAACGGCCGCATCGTCGACGAGCTCGAGGCGCAGTTCTCGGGCGCGGGCTGGAACGTCATCAAGGTGCTCTGGGGCTCGGACTGGGACGCGCTGTTCGCGCGCGACCACACGGGGGCGCTCGCGCGCGCGTTCGCGCAGACCGTCGACGGCCAGTTCCAGACCTTCTCGGCCAACGACGGCGCCTACAACCGCGCGCGCTTCTTTGGCCAGAACGCGGAACTCGCGGCGCTCGTCGAGCACCTGGGCAACGACGAGATCGACCGTCTGCACCGCGGCGGCCACGACGCGCGCAAGCTTCACGCGGCCTACAGCCGGGCGCTCGATCACGCGGGTCAGCCGACCGTGATTCTCGCGAAGACGATGAAGGGCTTCGGCATGGGCGCGGTCGGTCAGGGCAGGATGACGACGCACCAGCAGAAGAAGCTCGACGCCGACGCGCTGAAGGCGTTCCGCGACCGCTTCCGCCTGCCGCTGTCGGACGAGGACGTCGAAGCGCTCAGGTTCTACAGGCCGGCCGAAGACAGCCCGGAGATGCGTTATCTGCACGCGCGCCGCGAGGCGCTCGGCGGTTATCTGCCGAGACGGCGGCGCAAGGCCTCGCAGGCGCTCGCAGTGCCGCCGATGGCGGACTGGAGCCGGTTCGCGCTCGAGGCGAACGGCAAGTCGATGTCGACGACGACGGCGCTCGTGCGGATGCTGGGCGCGCTGCTCAAGGACGCGGCGCTCGGACCGCGCGTCGTGCCCATCGTCGCCGACGAGGCGCGCACGTTCGGCATGGCGAACCTGTTCCGCCAGGTCGGCATCTACTCGCCGCAGGGCCAGCTCTACGAGCCCGAGGATCTGGGCTCGATGCTCTACTACCGCGAAGACACGCGCGGGCAGATTCTCGAGGAGGGCATCTCGGAGGCGGGCGCCGTGTCGTCGTGGATCGCGGCGGCCACGGCGTACAGCGTGCACGACCTGCCGATGCTGCCGTTCTATCTCTACTACTCGATGTTCGGCTTCCAGCGCATCGGCGACCTGATCTGGGCCGCTGCCGACCAGCGCGCCCGCGGCTTCCTGATCGGCGCGACGGCGGGCCGGACCACGCTCGGCGGCGAGGGGCTCCAGCACCAGGACGGCACGAGCCATCTCGCGGCCTCGACCATTCCGAACTGCCGGGCCTGGGACCCGGCGTTCGCCTACGAAGTGGCCGTCATCGTCGACGAGGGCATGCGCGAGATGGTCGAAGAACAGCGCGACGTCTTCTACTATCTGACCGTGACGAACGAGAGCTACGCGCAGCCGTCGATGCCGGCCGATGCCGGGCCAACGCTGCGCGAGGGCATTCTCGGCGGGCTATATCCGCTCGATGCGCGCGCGGGCGAAACGGCGCAGGTCCAGTTGCTGGGCTCGGGCGCGATCCTCGGCGAGGCGCAGGCCGCGGCGCGCCTCCTCGAGGAGGACTGGGGCATCCACGCGGCCGTCTGGAGCGTGACGAGCTTCACCGAATTGCAGCGCGAGGCGCTGGCGGTCGAGCGCGAAACGCGTCTTGCCGATGGCGACGCCGTGCCCTACGTGACGAAGGCGCTCGGCGCGTCGCACGGCCCGGTCGTCGCGGCCACCGACTACGTGCGCGCGCTGCCCGAGCTGATTCGCGCATACGTGCCGCGCCGCTACGTGACGCTCGGCACCGACGGCTTCGGGCGCAGCGACACGCGCGCGGCGCTGCGCGCGTTCTTCGAGGTGGACCGCGCCTCCATCGTCATCGCGGCGCTGAAGGCGCTGGCCGACGACGGGGCGCTGCCGCGCGCCGTCGCGCGCGAAGCCGTCGAACGCTACGGCAAGCGCGCCGACGGCGAACGCGCGGCGCCGCCGTGGCGGCGCTGAAGGGGCACTGAAGCGCCGACGATCTAGCGATCCGCCGCGTGAGCCGGAATGATGTAGATCATTCCGGCCGCGACGAGCATCGAGGCCGCGACGACGTAGAGCGCGATGGCCGGCTTGCCCGTCAGCACGTTGAGCCAACCGACCAGGTAGTTCGCGACGAAGCCCGCGAGATTGCCGATGCAGTTGATGGTCGCGATGCCGGCCGCCGCCGAGGTGCCCGCGAGGAACGAGGACGGGACGCCCCAGAAGAGCGAGAGGCCCGAGAGCATGCCCGCCGTGGCCACGCAGAGCCAGAGGACCGCCGAGGCCGGGTTGTGGCCCACGTAGCCGCTCAGGGCCAGCCCCGCCGCGCCGACGGCCATGGCGATCGCGAAGTGCAGCCGCCGCGCGCGCGTGCGGTCGGCGCTCATGCCCGTCAGCACGATCGCGATGATGGCGACCACGTAGGGGATCGCCGAGAGCCAGCCGATCAGCGACATGCTCGAGACGCCCGACTCCTTCACGATGGACGGCAGCCAGAACGTGATGCCGTAGAGGCCGATGATCGTCATGAAGTAGATGGCCGAGAGTTTCCAGATGCGCCGGTCGGCGATGAACGCGAGCGAGCTGGCGTGGACGACCTTGTCGGCGTCCTCGCGGCGCAGGTTTTCCGTCACTTCGGCGCGTTCCCGCTCGCTGAGCCATGTGGCGTCGTCGGGGCGGTCCACCATGAAGAAGTAGACGACGATGCCGATGACGAGCGTCGGAATCGCCTCGATCAGGAACAGCCACTGCCAGCCCTTCATGACGGTCGAGCCCGAGAACGCGTCCAGGACCCAGCCCGACAGCGGCCCGCCGATCACGCCGGCGAGCGGAATCGCGATGTAGTAGATCGCGAGCGCGAACGCGCGCTTCTTCGAAGGAAACCAGTAGGTCAGGTAAAGCATGACGCCGGGCGAGAAGCCGGCCTCGGCGAGCCCGAGCAGAAAGCGCGCGCCGTAGAACTGCATCGGCGTGCGCACGAACAGCGTCGCCGCGGAGATGATGGCCCAGGTCACCATGATCCGCGCGATCCAGCGCCGCGCGCCGACCTTGTGCAGGATGAGATTGCTCGGCACTTCGAAGACGAAGTAGCCGATGAAGAAGATGCCGGCGCCGAGACCGTAGACGGCGTCGCTCATGCCGAGGTCCGACAGCATCTTCAGTTTGGCGAACCCGACGTTCACGCGGTCGAGATAGGCGCCGATGTAGCAGAGCACCACGAGCGGCATGATGCGCCACGCGATCTTGCGGTAGACGTCGGTCTGCCCGGAAAACTTCGTGTCCAGAGAGACGGCAGCAGAGCTCTTCATGTCTCCTCCATGTTTGGAGTGAATTTATGGGTTCGGTTCTCGGGAAGGCGTCTTGTGTCGGAGGGATTCCTGTCGAATGAAGGGACGCGGGGCGTCGTCCCGGTCGGGAAGCGGGCGGCGGGAAAGGCGGGCGGGGCAGGGTCACGCCGGAAGGCGGGGCGGCGGCCGGCGCGGGCGCCGCGTTTCGTCCGGCCGTCGCCTGGCGGGCGCGGGCGAGCGTGGGTCTCGCCCGTTCGCCCGCCCGCTCGTCTCGCGCCTTATCCTCCCGTCAGGCGGCGACTTTGTGCTTCGGCTGCCGCGCGTCCCGTTCGCCGCGGAACAGGGTCTCCATCTCGCGGCGCACGCGGATCGCTTCCTTCGACGCGTCGTAGCTCACGTCGCTCCAGCGCACGGGCTGGCCGGCCGGGACGTCGTTCTTGAGCACCATGTCGTGCGCGAGGCCGATCGGCAGCGCGTCGATGCGCAAAGACTCGCTCGCCGGAATCAGCTTGCCGTAGACCGTGAAGCCGCCTTCGCCGTCGAGCTTCTCGCCGGCCTTGAGCGCGCGTTTCGCCACGGCCGCGATGTCGGCTTTCCAGTCGGCCGTCGAGCCCGTGGCCTCGCCGCGCAGCGCGATGTTCGCGATCGACGTGCCGAGCTCGAGCCCGATGAGGTGGTAGGGCTTGTACATGGCCGCGTAGCGGCCCGTGCTGTCGGTCCTGAGTCCGTATTGCGCGAAGCAGTCCTTCACGTATCGGCTCGGCGCCTCGAACACGACGTAGACGCCCCAGCGCAGATCGCGGAACACGGGCCGTCCGTCGCGCTCCAGCGACGAGACGACCTCGACGGTGCCGCGCTTCGCGAGGATGCCGCCGTCGGCGGCCGGGCGCAGGACGCCGGGCAGATCGTCGACGCCGCAGGGCGGGAACGCCAGCCCGTCGTCGGGCGGAAGCAGATCGCAGGCGTTGGAGACGGCGGCCATTTCGAGCGCCGACTTCGTGCCGTCGAGAAACGAGTTGAACATCTGCGGATTGAAGTCGCCGCCGGCCACCTGCTCGGGCGTGAAGCCGTAGTGGCCCCAGACCGTCTCGGGCGTGGACTGGTGATAGATGGGCAGGTACTTCGTGCCCTTGCCCGCGCAGATCACCTCGAAGCCGATCGTGCGGGCCCAGTCGATGAGCTCGGCGATGAGGGCGGGCTGGTCGCCCGAGGCCATCGAGTAGACGATGCCGGCTTCGGCAGCCTTGCGCGCGAGGAGCGGCCCGGCGAGCGCGTCGGCCTCGACGTTGACCATGACGATGTGCTTGCGGTTCTCGCAGGCTTTCAGCACGTGATGGATGCCGGCGGCGGGGCTGCCCGTCGCGTCGATCACGATGTCGACGAACGGGCTCGCGATGAGCCCGTCGGCATGGTCGGTGATGTGGGTCGTGCCGCCGCGGTGCGCCTCGTCGAGCGAGCGGGCCTCGAAGCGCTCGCGGCTCCAGCCTACGCGCAGCAGCGATTCGCGCGCGCGCGCCGGCGAGAGATCGGCCACGCCCACGAGATGAATGCCGGGCGTGCGGAACGCCTGCGAGAGGTACATCGAGCCGAACTTGCCGGCTCCGATCAATCCGACCCGCACAGGCTCGTTCCTGTGGGCGCGCGCTTTCAGTTCGTTGAACATCGACATCTGACTCCTCCATCATCATGGCTCATGGATGCGGGCGCCGATGCCGGGCAAGTAGCGTTGCCGCTCGCCGCGCGCTCGGGCCAGCCTTGTTTCCATGCAGCTTATTCAATAGGATCGGCCTGTGTAAATCCGCAAGGGAGCAACACGGATGTGCAAAAAATCGAATGTGCCGCGCGAGTTCGACTGGAACGATCTGCGTGCCTTCCTTGCCGTGGTTCGCACAGGACGACTGACCGTTGCTGCACTGCGGTTGGGTATCGACCATTCGACCCTGAGCCGGCGCATCGTCGGCCTCGAGGAAGCGCTCGACGTGCGGCTCTTCGACCGGCTGCCGACGGGCTACGTCCTCACGTCGGCGGGCGAGAGCCTCGTCGCCGAGGCCGAGCACGTCGAGAGCCTGATGATCCGGATCGCGTCGCAGCTCCCGGAGGAGGGCGCGCGGATGCGCGGCGCGGTCCGTCTCGCGACGCCCGAGGGATTCGGGACGTACTTTCTGGCGCGGCACGTTCGCGAGTTCGCCGAGCACCATCCGGAGGTGACGCTCGAAATGATCTCGAACCCCGGGATCGTCAGCCTGACCAAGCGCGAGGCCGATATCGCGGTCACGATGTCCCGCCCCGAAAAGGGTCCGCTGCGCGCGCGCAAGCTGCTCGACTACGAGTACGGACTATACGGTTCGCAGGCCTATCTGAGCCGCCACCCCGCGCCGGTCGAGCGCGACGACATCCGTCGGCACCGGTTGATCGGCTACATCCCCGACCTGCTGCCGACGCCGGCTCACGACTATCTGAAGGAAATCATCGACGACCCGTCGGTCGATCTGCAGGTCTCGAACATCCTGACGCAACTGAGCGCGACGCTCGACGGCTTCGGCCTGTGCATCGTGCCGTGCTTCATGGCGGCGCAGCATCCGGAACTCGTGCGGCTGTTGCCCGGCGAGGTCCGCTTCACGCGTTCGTACTGGCTCGTCACGCATTCGGAGATGCGCGCGCCGGCCCGCATCCGCGCGATGACGACCTTCCTGCTCGAAAGCGTGGAGACGCATCGCGCGCTGTTCATGCCGACTTATGCGGCGAAGGCGGCGAGCTAGTGTTTACCCGGCGGGCGATGCGCCACGACCCGCGGCAAGTCTAAAAATTCAGGCCGCCACCGGCCGATCGTCCGGCGTTTCCTCGACGCCTGCCTGCTCGAACAGCCACTGCCTGAACGCGTCGACCTTGCGGTGCCGAAGCTCGTTCCTGCGGCACGACACGAAATGCGTTTCGCGTTCGAAGCGTACGAACAGATCGCGACCCACCTCGACCAGTTCGCCGCGCGCGATCTCGCGCTCGGCGAGGCGCGTGCTTTCGAGCACGACGCCCATGCCGTCGACGGCCGCGGAGATGCCGAGCGCCGCGCGGTCGAACGACGGCCGCGGATGAGCCGGCAGGTCGAGCCCGTTCGCGTCGAACCAGTCGCGCCAGGTAACGCGGCTCAGTTGCGAATCGATCAGCGTGAGCCGGCCGATCTGCGGCGCGACGGGCTGCGCGCCGTCGACGAGGGACGGCGCGCAGAGCGGCACGATCGGCTCGCGGCCGAGCGCGACGACGTCGATGCCCGCGCGCTCGAGCGCGCTGCCGTAGGAGATGGCCACGTCGACCTCCTGCAGGCGGGTCAGGTCGATGGGCTCGGGGCTCGTCGAGAGGCGGATGGTGATGCGCGGAAAGGCCTGCGCGAACGCCGGCAGGCGCGGCCCGAGCCATTTGACGGCGAGGCTCGGCGCGCAGTGCACGACGAGCACCTGCGCGTCGGGCGCGAGCGCCACTTCGTTGCAGGCCGCCTCGACCACGTCGAAGACGCGGCTCAGGCTTTCGAGCAGGCGCAGCGCCTCCGGCGTCGGCTCGATGCGCCGGTTGCGGCGCAAAAACAGCGGCCGCCCGAAATATTCCTCCAGCTCCTTGACCTGATGGCTGATGGCCGACGGCGTCAGGTGCAGCTCCTGCGCGGCGCGCGCGAAGCTTTCGAGCCGCGCCGCCGCCTCGAAGGTGCGCAGCAGCACGAAGTTCGGCATGCGCCTCATGGGTCGTTCTTCGGAATAGGTGAGTGTGGTTCATGCTTTCATGAACAGTCATCGTTTGTCAACAACTGGCGCGGGCGCGATCATCGAATCACCCCATACGGAGACGAACAAGGAGCAGACATGTCCGAAGTGATGGAAGCCCCCGCGAAGACGATCGACCTGCAGGGTCGCGTCTCGATCTACCAGCCCGAGCAGAAGGGCCTGATCTTTCCCGAACTGCCGACGTTCGCGAGCCCCGCGGCGCAGCGCCAGCATCTGAAGGAGCGGCTCGTCGGCGCCTGCCGCGCCTTTGCCCAGCACGGTTTCGACTACGGTTTCGCCGGCCACCTGACGGTGCGCGACCCCGAGAATCCGGGTTTGTACTGGACCAACCCGATGGCGATCCACTTCTCGCAGGTCAAGCTGTCGAACCTGATCTGCGCCGACCACAAGGGCACCGTGGTCGAGGGCCGCCACGCGATCAACCGGGCCGGCTTCGTGCTGCATGCGGCCGTGCACGAGATGCATCAGGACATCGTGGCGATGTGCCACGCGCATACGGTCTACGGCACGGCCTTCTCGGCGCTGGGCCGTCCGCTCGAGCCGATCAGCCAGGACGCGGCCGCGTTCTTCGAGGACCACGTCGTGATCGGAGAAGAGGCCGGCCAGGTCGCGGTCGAGGTGAAGGCCGGCCCGAAGGTCGCGCATGCGTTCAAGGGCGTGAAGGCGGCGATCCATCAGAACCACGGCCTGCTGACGGCGAGCCGTCACAGCATCGACTCGGCCGCGTTCTGGTTCATCGCGCTCGAACGCTGCTGCCGCCAGCAACTGGCGGTCGAGGCCACGGGCATCAAGCCGAGGCTCGTCCCGGCGGACCGCGCGCGCTACAGCCGCGAGCACGTGGGCAGCGAGTACATCGGCTGGCTGCACTTCCAGACGCTCTGGGACGAGTTCGTCCACACGCAGCCCGACATGTTCGACTGATCCCGGTCGAGCGGCCCGTGCGCCGGCCCCGCATCGAGGGCCGGCGCGACCCGACAGGCAAAGGAACCAACGGACGACACGATCCGCCGACCTGCCGGCATACATAAAACATGACGGAGACACCCCATGAACACCACCAGTCCGGCTCTCCACCCGGAGCCGACGGAGCGGGCCACCTATGCGAAGGTGATGTGGCGCCTGCTGCCGTTCCTGTTCTTCTGCTATCTCTGCGCCTATCTCGACCGCATCAACGTGAGCTTCGCCAAGCTCCAGATGCTGCAGGACCTTCACATGAGCGACGCCGTGTACGGGCTCGGCGCGGGCATCTTCTTCGTCGGCTATCTGCTGTTCGAGGTGCCGAGCAATCTCGTGCTGCTGAAGGTCGGCGCGCGCCGCTGGATCGCGCGGATCATGGTGACGTGGGGCGTGCTGGCCGCCGCGATGATGTTCGTGAAGACGCCGGCCGCGTTCTACGCCATGCGCTTTCTGCTCGGCGTGGCCGAGGCCGGATTCATTCCGGCCATCCTGCTCTACCTCACGTACTGGTTTCCCGCCTCGCAGCGCAGCAAGGTGACGGCGCTGTTCCTGACCGGCATCCCGATGTCGGGCGTGGTGGGCGGGCCGCTGTCGGGCTGGATCATGCACTCGGTGTCGGGCCACGGCGGCCTCGCGGGCTGGCAGTGGCTGTTTCTGCTCGAAGGCGTGCCGACCGTGGCGGTCGGCATCGCCGCGTGGTTCTATCTGGACGACCGCGTCGCCGACGCGGCCTGGCTCACGGCCGGCCAGAAGGCCACGATCGCGCGCAATCTCGAGGGCGACATGGCCGCGCGCAAGCTCCATTCGCTGCGCGACGGCTTCATGAGCCCGCGCATCCTGAAGCTTTCCGCCATCTACTTCTTCTTCGAGATGGGGCTCTACGGCGTGTCGTTCTGGCTGCCGTCGCTCGTCAAGGCGGCGGGCGTGGCCAATCCGCTCGACATCGGGCTGCTCTCGGCCGTGCCGTACGCGGCGGCGACCGTGGCGATGATCGTCGTCGGCTACCTGTCGGATCGCCGCGGCGAGCGCCGCTGGCATCTGGCGCTGCCGGGCGTCGTCGGCGCGGTGGGCCTGTGCATGAGCGTGGCGTGGGCGCACAGCATCGTGCTCGCGATGATCTCGCTGACCATCGGCACGATGGGCGTGTTGACGACCATCTCGCAGTTCTGGGCGCTGCCGCCGACCGTGCTCGGCGGCGCGGCCGCGGCGGCCGGCATCGCGCTCGCGAACTCGGTCGGCAGTATCGCCGGCGTCGTGAGTCCGTGGGTGATCGGCGTGCTGCAGACGACGACGGGCTCGACGGGCAACGGCGTGCTCGGCCTCGCCGTGAGCATGGTGATCGCGAGCGCGTTGACGCTGACGCTGCCCGCGCGGACCGTGAACAGCAGCGGGTTCGTGCCGGCGCGCGAGGACGGGAGCGCGGAGGTGTCGGCGGCGTTGCCGTCGGGCGCCTCGCGGCCGGGCGCCTGAAGTTGAAAGGCAACGGCGGTTCGTCGGGCCGGGAGCGAGGCGACGTCCTGGCCCCCGGTCCGCAGGCGACGGGGCGGTCGCGCGAGCCCGCCGGCGGGCTCGCGCCGGGCGACGACAAGTATGGCTCAGGCCTCGCCGGCCGCGACGCCGAGTACGTCGCCGAGCCGGGCGACGAGATTGCTGCGCGCCCGGTCGGTATGCAGTTCGGTCAGTTCGACCGCCTGCCCGACGTTGCCGGCCGCGATGGCCTGGGCGATGGCGGCGTGCTCGTCCCAGATCGAGTCGCGCAGCTTCGACGACTGCAACACGGCGCCCATCACGCGGCGCAGATGGACCCAGTGCAGATGCGCGCTCTCGCCGATGAGCGGATTGCCCGAGGCCTGGTAGATGGCGTTGTGGAACGCGGCGTCGGCGTCGATCATCGCCTTGACGTCCTTGCCCTTCGAGGCGCGGCGCCCCTGCGCGACGAGGGCCGGGTCGATCTTGCTGCCGCGCTGCGCGGCGAGCTTCACGGCGAGCGAATCGAGCGCGCCGCGCACCTCGTAGAGCCGGCCGATCCATTCGACGTCGAGTGGCGCGACGAGCACGCCGCGGCCCGGCGCGTCCTGCACGAGGCCGTCCTTCTTGAGGAGCCGCAGCGCCTGCAGCACGGGCGAGCGCGACACCGCGAACTGCTCGGCGATGTCCTCCTGGGTGAGCCGCGTGCCCGGCGGGAGCGAGCCGTCGCTGATCGCGTCGAGCAGGGCGCGGTAGACCTCTTCGACGTAATCGGGACGGACCTGGAGCTTTTCGAATTTGACGGGCATGGCGATCTCTGTACTTTGAATACAGACTACAGTGGCCCTCGGTCCAGGTCAACGCGGCCTTGTGCTTTGAGTTTGATGTACGTCAATTCGTTGGAAGTGCGAACGGGTTGCGGTAGTGACGATGGTGAGTGTTAACCCATATAGGCGCGGCGTTCGAGTGCTCCTAATCTCTGTATACAGAGTTCGGAGTTCAGAAAGCTGGAAAATGTGAAGCGGCGAATGCGGACGACCGCCGGAGGGCGGCGATCCGGGTCAACTGAGAAGGAGTCCCCATGACGATCAAATCGGAAAAGATGGACAAGGGCGGTAGCACGGGCGGAACGGCGGCGGTCAAGAAGCTGATTCCGTACGGCGGCTATTACACGAACCGGGTGCCGCAGCACGATCCCGAGCTCACCGAGACGGGGCCGGGCACGCCGATGGGCGAGTATATGCGGCGCTTCTGGCATCCGGTCTGCCTGTCGATGGAACTGACCGACACGCCGCGCTTCCTGAAGATCCTCAGCGAGGAGCTGGTCGCGTTCCGCGACGGCAGCGGCCGCGTCGGCGTGCTGCACGCGCACTGCACGCATCGCGGCGCGTCGCTCGAGTACGGCGCGATCCAGGAGCGCGGCATCCAGTGCTGCTATCACGGCATGGTGTTCGACGTGGACGGCACCTGCCTGCACGTGCCCTATCCGAAGGGCGAGGAAGCCGAGGCCGCGAAGTACGCGTGCTCGATCCGCCAGGGCGCCTACAAGGCCATCGAGCGCAACGGCCTCGTGTTCGCCTACATGGGGCCGCCCGAAGAGGAGCCGCCGTTTCCCGAGTGGGAGGGCGACTTCACGGTGCTGCCCGGCGACGAACTCGTCGCCTACAGCAACTTCCAGCACTGCAACTGGCTGCAGGTGCAGGACAACGCCGCCGACAACTTCCACACGGCGGCGCTGCACGCCGCGAGGAACGTCGTGGACGGCCACTATCAGGGCACGACGTTCGACGAGGTCGGCGCGGCCTCGATGGAAGTCGCGCCCGACATGCAGTTCATTCCGGTCCAGCAGGGGCGCGGGCTCGCCTGCGCGGGCGCGCGCCGCGTCGACCGCGAGCGCATGTTCGTGCGCGTGCAGCACCAGGTGCTGCCGAACCTGAGCCTGCACGCGTACACGTCCGAGGACGGCTCCGCGAAGAAGCTGTTCAGCCGCTTCCACATCATCCGCTGGACGGTGCCCGTCGACGACGAGAACAGCAAGATGATCGGCTGGCGCGTGATGGGCCCCGGCATCGACACGCGCGGCGTGGGCAAGAAGGAATGGGTCGGCTACGAGTCGATCGACTTTCTCGAAGGGCAGGTCGCGATGCGCCGGCCCGAGCGCTTCGGCAAGTACCGGCTCGAGGACATGCCGCCGATCCCGCCCAACCACCGCGAGCGCGCCCATTACAAGGACGCGCAGTACGCGCCCGGCGACTACGAGGCGATCATCAGCCAGCGGCCGATCGCGGTGCATACGCTCGAACATCCGACCAAGCTCGACGCGGGCCTCTACCTGTTCCGCAAGATGCTGCGCGACGCCGTGCGCGGCAGCAATCCGGCGGCGGGGCCGGTGCAGTTCGCCGAGTGGCTGCGCACGGTCGGCGGCACGCCGAACAGCTTTTGTTCGGGCAACGTCTTCGACCTGCCGGAAGCGGATTCCGTCGAGGAGGAAATCGAGCGGCGCCGCAAGCTCTCGAAGGGCGTGGTGGCGATCCTGAACGAGAGCGAATCGCTCAGGGGCGAGGCGCGTACGGCGTTCGTGCGCGAGAAAATGGAGGCGCTCGAGCAGGCGGTACGGGGCACGGCGGCGTCGTCGGCGCCGCGCTCATAGGCGGCGGTAGATCGCGCGCGGGGCTGCCCGCCGGCATGGCGGGCGGGAACCCACCTCCCCGCGCGCGGACCGCGAGTCGGCCTGCGGGCGGACCCATGCGGAGATCGTGCCGGGGCGGCGCGGCGCAAACGCCCGCTGCCTTCGCACGCCACCCATATACGATTGCACGGCGGCCCGGCACGTCCGGGCCGCCCCGGAGGCATCATGGCAGAAGGGAGTCTGGAGCCGGTCGCGCCGGCGACCTCGACACTCGAAGTATTCGTGAGGCAGATTCGTTACGAAGGCCGCAACATCCAGTCCTACGAACTCGTCGCGGCCGGCGGCGGTGAACTGCCGCCGTTTGCGGCCGGCGCCCACATCGACGTTCATGCGGGCGACGGCATCGTCCGCCAGTATTCGCTATGCAATGCGCCGCACGAGCGCGGACGCTACGTGATCGCGGTGCTGCGCGACGAACGCGGCCGCGGCGGCTCGAAGGCCATGCACGAGCGCGTGCGCGTGCAGGACGTCCTGCGCATCGGCCGGCCGCGCAATCATTTCGAACTGGACGGGCGGGCGCAGCGCGTCGTCCTGCTGGCCGGCGGCATCGGCGTGACGCCGCTCAAGGCCATGGCCCACGAACTCCAGCGGCGCGGCGCGGATTTCGCGCTGCATTACTGCGCGCGCGATCCCGAGGCGGTCGCGTTCGAACCGGCACTGCGCGAAGCGTTCCCGGCGGACCGGCTTCATCTGCATTTCGATGGCGGCGACCCGTCGCGAGGCCTCGACGTCGCGCGGCTACTGCGCGAAGAGAAGCGCGAGGGCACGCACGTCTATTACTGCGGGCCGGCCGGCTTCATGAAGGCTTGCGCCGAAGCGGCCGCGGACTGGCCGAAGGGGAGCGTGCACTGCGAGCATTTCGCGGCGCCGGCCCGGCCGGCCGCCGGCGGCGACGAAGCAGCGGACGAAACCGACGGCGCCGACTTCACGGTCGAGATCGCGAGTACGGGGCAGCGGCTTGCCGTGCCGCCTGGGCGTAGTATCGCGGAGGTCCTGCGGGATGCGCGAATCGGCGTCGAGACGTCGTGCGAGGCGGGACTTTGCGGCACCTGCAAGGTTCGCTATCTGCAGGGCGAAGTGGATCATCGCGACTGCATCCTCAGCGAGGACGAGCAGCGCGATTTCATGACCGTATGCGTATCGCGGGCGAAGGGAGGGTCGCTCGTGCTGGACCTGTAGCGGCGGCCTTCCGCGGCGGCTCTGCCGGCGGACGGACCGACGACGATACCGACAAGAAAGATGGAGACGACATGGTTCTGCCCGACTATCTGACGATCCCCGCGCGGGTCGATTCCGGCGGCCTGGCCTGCCTGCTGGGCGAGACGGGAATGGTCCTGCGCCGCGGCGAGCGGCCCGTTTCGCCGCTCGCCGGCTGGATGCGCGACGGCGCGATCCCCGCGCGCGCCCGCGCGCTGCTCGAATCCGACGCGCACTTTCGCGACATCACGGGCCTGATCGGCGTGCTCGCCGAGCCCGACGCGTTCGGCGAATATCGCGCGGCATGGGTGCTCGCGCGCGCGTCGGGCGGCTTGGCCTCGGTGGTGGTGCGCGACGCGCAAGGGTGCAGCGCGGCGCAGCTCCAGGACGACGTGCGCTTCGCGCGGATCCAGGCTAAACGCTACTGTGCCCGCCGGGCCGCGGTGCTGCTCCAGTCGCCCGAAATCGGCGAGCGCGCGCCCGGGGCCGACCTGTTCGTCCGCGCGTTCGGGCGGGACGGCGTCGAGCCGGACCGGCTCTACGACGCGGCGGAGAACGACGGCGTCGGCCTGAGCTACGCGTGGCTTTCGGCAGGGCCGCCGGCCTGATCCGTCTGTCGCCTGGCGGCCGGTGTCCGGCCTGGGTTGACTTCTTCGCGCGCGAAGCGCTCAGGCGTGGAGGTGCAGGTAGAGCAGCAGCGCCGAGAGCGAGACCAGCGAGCCGAGCGTCGAGAACAGGATGGTGCGCGAGGCGACCTGTCCCTCGCGCCGGTAGAACTCGGCCAGCATGAACGGCCCGGTGCCGGTCGGCAGGGCGGCCAGCACGACGGTCATGTCGACGAGCGTGGCGGGCAGCACGAACACGCGCGCCGCGAGCCACCAGGCGAGCGCCGGCTGCACCACGAGCTTGGTGCCGGTCAGCAGCAGCGCGCTGCGCGGGACGGCGTCGCCGGCCGGGCGGCGCTCGGCGAGAAAGAGGCCGAGGCTCACGAGCGCGCACGGGCTCGCCGCGCCGCTCAGCAGTTTCAGGAAAGTCTCGGCGCTGGCCGGCACCGCGACGTGCGCGGCGGCGAGCGCCACGCCGGCGATCGGCGAGACGATGAGCGGATTGCGCGAGAGCGAGCGCAGCACCTTCAGGCCGAGCCGGTGCGGCGCGCGTTCGGTCTGCAGGCCGATTTCGATCAGCACGATGGCGATGGCGAAGAGCACGCAGGCGACGATGATCGTGGCGATCGTCGTCGGCGTCAGGCTGCTTGCGCCGAACAGGATCAGACAGAGCGGGAAGCCGATGTAGCCGGTGTTCGGGTAGGCGGCGGCGATCGCGTCGATGCTGGCGTCGGCGAGGTGCAGGCCGCGCGCGAGCCGCACGGCGAGGATGAACGCGAACGCGCCGGCGCAGGCGATCGAGAAGACGGCGATGAAGGCCGGCTGGTCGAGCTGGAGCCAGGTGGCGTGCGCCATCGTGTCGAACAGCAGCGCGGGCAGCGCGAGCCAGACCACGAAGCGGTTCAGCTCCGAGGCCGCGTTGGGGCCGAGCACGCCGCGGCGGCGGCAGACGAAGCCGGCGAGGATCAGGGCGAAGACGGGCAGCAGGATTTCGAGGGTCGATAACATCGGCGGGCGGGACGAAGGCGTGAAACAACGGCGCAAGACGGGGCGCGAACAGGACGATGCGCAAGGGTAGTGCTTCATGGCGATACAATCCAATACTGTTTCGGACGCCCGGCAATACCTTTCCTGCATCGTGATAGACGTCAAGCCCCTGCGCTACTTCGTGACGCTGGCCGAAACCCGCCATTTCGGCCGGGCGGCGGTACGCCTGCACCTCTCGCAACCGCCGCTCAGCCGGCAGTTGGCCGCCCTCGAGGCGAGCCTCGGCGTGAAGCTGATCGAGCGCAGCCCGCGCAGCGTGACGCTGACGGCCGCAGGCGAGCGCTTCTACGCCGACGCCCGCGCGATCCTCGCCGCCATCGAGCAGGCCGCCCACAACGCGCGGGCCGCCGCCTCGGGCGCGGCCGGCGCGCTCGCGATCGGCTTCACGATGTGCGCGGCCTACAGCGTCGTGCCCGGCTATGCGCGGGCCTTCGGCGCCGCCTGGCCCGAGGTGACGCTGCATCTGCGCGAGGTCGTGTCGAACGATCTGGCCGCCCAGGTGCTCAACGGCCAGATCGACGCGGCCATCATGTTCCCGGGCACGGGCGACCGGGGGCTCGCCTCGCGCACGATCGTCACCGAGCCGCTGTGCGTGGCGCTCTCGCGCGGCCATCCGCGCGCCCGCGCGCGCCGGCTGAAGATCGGGCAGCTCGCGGGCGAGCCGTTCGTGCTGGCGGCCGAGGAAGTCGCGCCGACGCTGCGCGCCGCGATCGTCGGGCATTGCCGCACCGGCGGCTTCGAGCCCGACGTCCGGTTCGAGGTGCAGTTGCAGCAGACGGTGCTGAGCCTCGTCGACGAGGGCGTGGGCGTCGCGCTCGTGCCCGAGTCGATGTGCAAGGCGCAACTGCCCGGCGTGGTGTTCCGGCCGCTGGCCGACGCGCCGTCGATCGAGCAGGTGCTCGTCTGGTCGCCGGGCAACCGCAATCCGTGTCTCGCGCGGTTTCTGGAGCTGGCCGGCGGCGCGGCGTGAAGGGGCGGCGCTTCGCATTTCACGGCATGGCTTCGCAAACGCCCAGGCGGCCGGACCGGCATTCGTTACATTTGATGACAGGCGCTTTCTGCCGGAAGCCGGGGCAACCGGACTTGCGGCACAGGCACATCCATTCACGCATGGGGACCGGCCGGCCGCGCTTCGGCGGTCCTTGTCGGCGGACCGGTCGCCCATGCGGGTTATCGAACGGATTGACAACCTGACACGTGTGGTAACGGCATGATCGACATTCAACCCGGAAAGAACGGCACCCTGGAATTCGCTCAGGCGATCGTCGCCTGCATTCAGGCGGATCGGCTCGAAGAGGCCGAGGCGTTGCTCGAATGCATGCACCGCGCCCACCCGGCGAGCCGCGAGATTCTCGCCTTCCCCGTCACGATCGCCCTCAAGCGCGGACGGGTGCACGAGGCATGGCAGCTCGTGAACGGGCTGCCCGACGACCGCTGCCCCGAGCTCAAGGCGCTCTGCCTGCGCATGCTCAACGACCCGTCGTGGCACGGCTATGCGACGTCGCACGAGGACAGCCAGAACGTGTACGTGCGCAAGACGATGCGGCAGTTGCTCGGCAAGTCGGGCGGCTGACCGGCGAGCGGACTGCGGCGCGCGACGCCGGGCTCCCCCAGGAGGGGGCCCGGCGTCGCGGCGTTTTCTGCATTTTCTGCGTTCCGGTCGGCGGGACGCGGCTTTGATGCGCGCGCTTCCCGTGCTTTCTTCACGGATGGCCGAAGCATGATTGACGGCCGGATTCCGGCGCCGCCTTTTCATGCAGCGGGTAAGGCGAAGGCGTCGCGAACGATTCCGCTTCCGCACGGTTGAGCGGGGCCGTCGAGGCGTTCGGCGCCTCGTCGTTTCGGCATTTCGCCCCTTCCGGCCGGCATTCCGATCGCCTGTCCGTTCTGCTCGCCCGGGGTTTGTCCGCCCAGGTTTCTCGTCCCGCCCGCTGCCCGGCTCCCCAGTCCCCCGTTAACGCCAAACCGGCCGTCCCCTTTCGGGAGACGGCCGGTTTCCGGTCCGTTTTCCGGACGGCTTTCGTGCCGTCCCGATACGTCATCCGTCGTCAGAGCCCTTCGCTGTAGAACTGCTGCGCGTACTGGTCGCGATTGCTCATTTGCGGGTCGGTGGCCTGCTCGTAGTCCTCGTCCCAGACCTGGGCGGCCTGGTCGGGCGACGACGTGCCCTTCAGCGCGGTGATGGTCTGGCTGTAAGGCCCTTCGAGCTCCTGGTCCATGTACCCGAGGTTGGCCTGCAGGCTGCCCGGACTTTCGTTGTTCTCGTCCGCGTACTGGATCTCGCCTTCCTTGCGCGCGCCGCCCCATTGGGCGAGGCCCCAGCCGTTCTCGTTGTCGTCGGCGTCGTCGCTCGACGGCGCGCCCGTCGCGCCGCCCTGGTTGACGTCGCCCTGAAGGCCGCTTTCCTGCTGCAGATTGCCGAGCACGCCGGCCACCTGGGCCTGGTTCAGGCCGAACGTGCTTTCGAGGTTCTGCGCGATCGCCTGTGCCGGGTCGCTGCTGTCGACGCTGCCCGATGCCGAGCTGCTGCCGGAACCCGAGCTGGCGCCGCTGCTGGGCGAGACGTCGTCGATGATGCCGCTGCCGCCGGTGCTGGCCGCCGGTGCGCTGCCGCTGGGCGTACTGCCGCCCCCGTCACTGCCGGCACCGCCGACCGCGGGCGCGCCGCCGTACCCGCCGCTGCCGACCGTGGGCGCGCCGCCATATCCGCCGCCACCGACTGCGGGCGCGCCGCCATATCCGCCGCCGCCGACCGAGGGCGCGCCGCCGTACCCGCCGCCGGCTCCGGACGTGCCGCCACCGTAGCCGCCACCGCTGCCGCTGTTCTGCTCCATCTGGGATAGAAGCGCGAGCAGCTCCATGGCTTCTTCGAGCAGGTTTTGCCCGTTGCCCTGGCCGCTGCCGCCGGTCCCGTATGCGCCGGTCCCGTATGTGCCGCTGCCGCCGATTCCTGACGTTCCGCCGTATGCGCCGCCGCCGATTCCCGACGTGCCACCATATCCGCCGCCGCTGCCGATGCCGGCCAGACCGCCGCCATATCCGCCGCTACCGCTACCGCCGTACCCGCCACCGAGGCCGCCGACGGACGAACCGTTGCCCGTCCCGCCGGAACCCGATTGCGATGCGGCGAGCATCTGCGCCAGTTCTTCCATCATGGTCAGGAGGAAGTTGGCCAACTGGTTCGGGTCCGTTCCGCCGGCGCCTCCGGCGCCCGATGCGCCGTAGGTGCCGCCTGCGTAACCCCCGCTCACCAAGCCCGCCGAATAGCCTGTCTGCAGTGACGAAATGGACACGTCGTTCTCCCTGATAGCAATACGCGAAATTGGACTGGCGAGCCGGTGTTTCATGGCCGGGCCATTTACGGGATTTAATGTATGAGCGGGACGGGGCGAACGACGCGCTGGACACGAAGTTATCGTCTGAATGGCGAAGTTCCCGGGCGGCCCGGCCAATAGTCCGGTCCGGCGGGCGGCCGGCATTGGCGGCGCGCGGGCAGGGCCGGCGAGGGTTGGTCCGATGCCGGCGCGGTGAATCCGTCGTGACCGCGGAAACGCAGCGCCCCGGAAATGCGGCGGCGGGCGGTTCATCGATTCCCGGCCCGAACGGCGGAGCGGGCGAGTCTCCTGTTAAGCTCGCGGGTATCCATTTTTCGAGACAGGTCTGACTGCTCATGACGATCAACCCGTTGCCGGGGACGGCGCAGGACTGGTTTTTGCGAGGCACCGCGCATGCCGGGCGCGGCGAGCTCGAGCAGGCGCTCGAATGTTTCGGCAAGGCGCGCGTGCTGCGTCCGATGGATGCGATCGCGCATCAGAGCTACGGCCTCACGCTCATCAAGATGAAGCGGTTCGAGGACGCTCTCACGTGCTTTCGCGGTGCGGCGATCATCCTGCCCGAGAACGCCGACATCCAGCACCAGCTCGGCTGGCTGCTCGAACAACTGCTCGACCTCGAGGACGCGACGCGCTGCTTTCGCCGCGCGGTGCAGCTCAATCCGCGCGCCGACGGCTCGTACAACAATCTCGCGAATTGCCTGCAGGCGCTTGGTCGCTTCGACGAGGCTCGCGAGGTGTATCGCAAGGCCATCGACATCGCGCCCGACTGCGCGCTCTATTACCGCAATCTCGTGCAGGTGGAGCGGCTCGCGCCCGACGATCCGTATTTCGTCGCGCTCGAAGCGCGCGTCGCGCGGGCCGGGACGCTGAAGCCGCAGGACCAGTCCGAACTGCATTTCGCGTTCGGCAAGGCGCTGTCGGACCTCGGGCAGGACGAGCGGGCCTTCGGGCACTTCATGATCGCCAATGCGCAGGGGCGGCTCGGCGTGGAGTACGACGAGGCCGCGACGCTCAACGTGTTCGCGCAACTGCCCTCGCGGTTCACGACCGGTTTGCTGGCGGCGAAGCGCGGTCTCGGCGATCCGTCGGATTCGCCGGTCTTCATCGTCGGCATGCCGCGCTCGGGCTCGACGCTGGTCGAGCAGATTCTCGCGAGCCATCCGCAGGTATTCGGCGCCGGCGAGCGGGCCGACTTCGGCCTGGCGCTCGGCGCCAGGGTCGTGCGCGACGGGGAAGACCCGGCGGGCAGGATCAGCCTCGACACGCTGGCGGACCTGTCGCGCGAGCAACTGGCCGGGCTCGGGGCCGACTATCTGCGGCGCATCGGCTTCGCGGCCGGTGCGGGCGGCACCGGCGGCAGCCATCGCCGCATCGTGGACAAGTATCCGTTCAACTTCGTCAACCTCGGTTTCATCCATCTGGCGTTGCCGAACGCGCGCATCATCCACACGCGGCGCTCGGCGGTGGAGACTTGTCTGTCGATTTTCTCGCGGCCGTTCCGCGACGTGCCGTTCGGCTATGACCTCGGCGAGCTGGGCCGCTACTGCCGCGCCTACGACGCGCTGATGGACCACTGGCGCCGCGTGCTGCCCGAGGGCGTCATGCTCGAGGTGCAGTACGAGGACCTCGTCGACGATCTCGAAGGCAACGTGCGGCGTCTGCTCGCGCATTGCGGCCTCGAGTGGGACGAGCGCTGTCTCGCGTTTCACGAGGCGAAGCGCCAGGTCAGCACGGCGAGCTCGGTGCAGGTGCGCACGCCGTTGTACCGGACCTCGCTCAAGCGCTGGCGGCCGCAGCAGGCGCTGTTGCAGCCGCTGCTCGACGGGCTCGGGCCGGCGCTGTCGGCCGGGTTCGGTCAGACGCAGGGAGCGGACGCCGCCTGACCCCTGAACGGACAGGCCGGCAGGCGCGGGCGTGTTTTGCCCTGCTTCGCTGCCGATCGCGCGCGGGATCGCCGTCGCGCCCGGCGGAGGCGGGTCGGCAATCGTAGTCGGCAATCGTAGGCGACCATCGCGGCAGGCAGGCGGCAGGCAGGCGCCGATGTTTCCGGTGTCGACGCGCGCCGGTGCTATGCTCTCGTTCGTTCAAAAACCGCGCATCCCGCGCGACACTCCCTGCCTTTCTTCATGACGACTCTGATCAAGCGCGCGTCCGCCGAGGCCCGCGCATTTCGCCGTAACCGTTCCTCCGTTTCATCCGATTCTTCCGACGAAGGCGCGCGCCTGCCGTCGGGCCGCCCGGATCGCGCGGGCCGCGCCGCCACGCGTGCCCGGACGCGCCGCGCCGACGATTTCGACGCCGCCGTCCTGATCGACGCGCCGCGCAGGCCCCGTTTCGCGCCCGTCACGTTTTCGGAGGAGGGCGGCGTGCGCTACCTGCATTTCGGCACGGAATGGGTGCAGGGCGCGATGCGGCTCAGGAAGCCGCAGCACATCGAGCTCGAATACGCCCAGCAGATGATGGCGTGGCTACTGTTTCTGGCGACGCCCGCGCGCATCGTCCAGCTCGGTCTCGGCGCGGCGGCGCTGACCAAGTTCGCGCACCGCTTCCTGCGCCCGGCGAAGGTCGAGGCCGTCGAGCTCAATCCCGCCGTCGTCGTGGCCGCGCGCACGATGTTCGAGCTGCCGCCCGACGACGCCCGGCTCACGGTGCACGAGCGCGATGCGTGGGACTTCGTCAACGACCGCGCGAATCACGGCACCGTCGGCGCGCTGCAGATCGACGTCTACGACGCGACGGCGCGCGGCCCGGTGCTCGACAGCGTCGCGTTCTATCGGGCCGTGCGCGCCTGCCTCGGCGCGGCCGGTGTCGCGACGATCAATCTGTTCGGCGATCATCCGAGCTTCGTGCGCAACATGAAGCGTCTCAACGAGGCGTTCGAGGGCCGCGTCGTCGCGCTGCCCGAAGTGCACGACGGCAACCGCATCGCGATCGCGTTTTCCGGTCCGTCGCTCGACGTGTCGTGGGCGCGGCTCGAGACGCGCGCGCGCCTGCTCGAGACGAAGCTCGGCCTGCCCGCCCGTAGCTGGGTGAAGGGGCTGCGCGCGACGCCCGGTAATCGCGGCGAGTCGTTCTCGATCTGAGGTGTCCGGTCCGCTGCGCGCCGCGGGCCAGGGCTTTCCCGCCCCGAAGGCGGTGCGGCGTTGCGGGCCGGGCCGTTAATGGTGCACGATAGCCGTTGTCGTCACTACGGTATGGTTGCGCCCCGGGTCGTGTCCCGGCGGCGCGCGATGGCCCGGCACCCATGAATCGCTCCGATCCCTACGTCCACACGCAGCCGGCCGTCGCGCCGGCCCCTCGGCGGCGCTCGCGGTTCGCGCGCATGAAGCGGGCGGTCACCTCGCCGTTCTATCGCTATCGCAACGCGAAGGTCATTCACAGCGTGCGCGTGGGGCTCGCGATGCTTGCCTCGATCCTCGCCACCACGGGCATCGACATTCCGCACGGCATCTGGGCGTCGGTCACGCTGCTGGTCGTGATCGGCGGGCTCCAGCATCACGGCAACATCCGCAAGCGGGCCGCCGAGCGCGCGCTCGGCACGCTGATCGGCGCGTTGATCGGGCTCGCGCTCATCATCGTGCAGGTGCTCACCGATGTCTCGCCGCTCACCTGGGTGCTGATGTCGGTGGTGGCGGGCGTGTGCGGCTATTACGCGATCGGCAAGCCGGCCTACATCGCGCTGCTTACGGCGATCACGATGTGCATCGTGGCCGGCCACGGCGACAACCTCATCGACACGGGCCTGTGGCGCACGCTGAACGTGATGATCGGCATCGTGATCGCGCTGGCGTTCTCGTTCGCGCTGCCGCTGCACGCCACCTACTCCTGGCGTTACGGCCTCGCGGACAACCTGCGCGAGTTCGCGCGCATCTACCGCCGGGTGGTGAGCGGCGAGCCCGTCGATGCCGCCGCGCAGACCAAAACCTTCCAGCGGCTCGGCGAGCGGCTCGTGCAACTGCGCGGGCTCATGCCTTCGGTGGCGAAGGAAATCGACCTGCCGCCCGCGAAGCTCGACGAGATCCAGCGGCTGCACCGCTCGCTCCTGAGCGCGCTCGAAATGATGTCGGACGGCATGGGGCATTACGAGCGCGCGGCGGTGCGCGCCGCGTTCGCGCGGCACGGGGCGGCGGGCGGCGACACGGTGCGCGCGATGCTGCTCGCCACGGCGCGGGCGCTGCGCTTCGGCGGCGCGAACGAGGCGTGGGCCGGCTCCGGCGCGCTGCGCCTGCCGGCGCACGACCCGGCGCCGCCGGAGACGGCGGCGGAGCATGCGAGCCCGCTGCCGCTGGATCTTCAGGGACCGTATTGGCTGGGCCTGCGCGTGGAGGCCCAGGTGGATCAGCTACGCGCGCTGCTGCTCGCGACCGAGTCACACTGGAACATCGAGCGCGCGGCCTGAGCGGCGGTCATGCCGCTTCGGCTTCCAGCCTGGGCCGCGCGCGGTTACGGCGGCGGGGCAGGGACAACGGCGACGGCGACTGCGCGGGCCGTTATTTCAGCCCCTGCCGGATCGTTTCGATCAGGCCTTCGAGCTTGACCGCGTCGGCCGCGAACGTGCGGATGCCTTCGGCGAGCTTCTCGGTCGCCATCGCGTCGTCGTTGAGGAGGAAACGGAACGACGGCTCGCCGACGTTCACGCGCTCGATCGTCTCGCCGGCCGACGCGTCGGCCGAGAGCTTGCGTCCGACCGGTTCCGTGCTGTCGTGGAGTTTTTGCAGCAGCTCGGGGCTGATCGTCAGCAGGTCGCAGCCGGCCAGCTCGACGATCTGGCTCGTCGTGCGAAAGCTCGCGCCCATCACCTCGGTGCGATAGCCGAACTTCTTGTAGTACGCGTAGATCTGCCGCACCGACTGCACGCCCGGATCGTTGGCGCCGCCGTTCTTCGCCTCGTCCCAGGCGCTGCCGGCCGCCTTTTTGTACCAGTCGTAGATGCGGCCGACGAACGGCGAGATGAGCTGCGCGCCGATCTCGGCGCAGGCCGCGGCCTGCACGAGCGAGAACAGCAGCGTCATGTTGCAGTGGATGCCCTCCTTCTGCAGCGCCTCGGCCGCGCGGATGCCTTCCCAGGTCGAGGCCAGCTTGATCAGCACGCGCTCGCGGCCGATGCCGGCCGCCTCGTACAGCCCGATTAGCTGCTTCGCCTTTTCCACCGACGCGTGGGTGTCGAACGAGAGGCGCGCGTCCACTTCGGTCGAGACGCGGCCCGGGATGATCTTGAGAATCTCGGTGCCGAACGCGATCAGCAGATGGTCGATGATCGCGCCGACCGGTTTCGCGGCGTGGTCGCGCACGGTTTTCTCGAGCAGCGGCCGGTAGTCGGCCTTCTGCACGGCCTTCAGGATCAGCGACGGATTGGTGGTCGCGTCCTGCGGCTTGTATTGCGCGAGTTGCTGGAAGTCGCCCGTGTCGGCGACGACGGTCGTGTACTGCTTGAGTTGATCGAGTGCGGTAGTCATGTCAGGCCTTGGGGCGCATGCGCGCCATGATCGAAAATCGGTCGGGCGGCCGCCGTTGCCGGCCGGTCTGCCGCCTGAGGGTGTCCTGCCTCGTCCTGCTTTGCCCCGCCCGTCGTGCGTTTGGGAGGGCGGTGTCCGCTGTCCGGGTCGGGACCGGCGGCGCAAGTCCCATGCCGCCATTCTAGGGCGGATCACCGGACGCTGCGATGACGCAGGCAACCTGCCGTCCGGGCGGCGGTTGTCTGCGCCTCGCATGGCTGAGACGCTCAGGCGCGCCGCGCGTTCAACACGATCTGCGTGACCACGCCCGCGACGAGCCCCCAGAAGGCGGGGCCGATCGAAAGCAGCGTCAGCCCCGAGGCCGTCACCATGAACGTGACGAGGGCCGCCTCGCGCTGTTTGACGTCCTGCATCGCGCTCGCGAGGCCGCTCATGATCGAGCCGAGCAGCGCGAGCGCGGCGATCGAGACGACGAGCGCCGTCGGCAGCGCCGCGAACAGGGCGGCGATGGTCGCGCCGAACACGCCGGCCACGAGATAGAACGCGCCGCACCAGAGCGCGGCCGTGTAGCGCTTGCCGCGGTCCTCGTGGGCCTCGGGGCCGGTGCAGATCGCCGCGATGATGGCAGCAAGATTGATGCCGTGCGAGCCGAACGGCGCGAGCACGAGCGAGGCGAGGCCGGTCGTCGCGATGAGCGGCGAGGAGGGCGTCGTGTAGCCGTCGGCGCGCAGCACGGCGATGCCGGGCACGTTCTGCGAGGCCATCGCGACGACGAAGAGCGGAATGCCGATGCTGACGGTCGCCGCGAGCGAAAACGACGGTTTCGTGAACACCGGATGCGCGAGCGCGACGCGGAAGTGGCTGAAGTCGAGCAGGCCGAGCGCGGCGGCCGCGGCCGTGCCGGCGGCGAGCGACGCGACGACGGCGTAGCGCGGCGCGAGTCGCTTGACGACGAGCCAGGCGAAGAACATGACGAGCACGAGCGGCGTCTGGTACTGCGCCGCGCGGAAGATGCCGATGCCGATCTCGAACAGGATGCCCGCGAGCAGCGCAGCCGCGATGCCGGCGGGCACGCGCCGCATCAGCGCGTCGAACCCGCCCGAGAGGCCGACGGCCGTGAGCAGCAGCGCGCAGACGACGAACGCGCCGATCGCGTCGGCATAGGGCACGTGCGGCAGCGAGGCGACGAGGAGCGCCGCGCCGGGCGTCGACCACGCGACGACGACGGGCGCGCGGAACCACAGCGAGAGCCCGATCGTCGTGACCGCCATGCCGACCGACAGCGCCCAGATCCACGACGAAATCTGCGCGGCGCTCAGGTGCGCCGCCGCGCCCGCCTGGAACATCAGCGCGAGCGAGCTCGTGTAGCCCGTCATCATCGCGACGAAGCCGGCGACGACGGCCGGCACGGACGTGTCCGCGAGCGGCCGCAGCGGACCCGGCTTCGGGGTTGCCGACAATTCGGGGGACGAAGGCGGGGTCATGCTGG
This sequence comes from Burkholderia sp. WAC0059, assembly GCF_002870125.1. Taxonomy (GTDB): domain Bacteria; phylum Pseudomonadota; class Gammaproteobacteria; order Burkholderiales; family Burkholderiaceae; genus Paraburkholderia. Next base: position 52,093 of record NZ_PNEO01000014.1, on the reverse strand, counting down.
GGGTCTCCTGTTCCGGTTCTAAAGGAAGGAGATCATATCAGCCCCGCCGGGTGCTTCAGGCCCGGCGGCGGGCCTGAAGCACGCCGGGCTTCGCGGCCCGTCACCGGCTCAGCGCGCGCATCGCGGCTTCGAGCCCGGCGACGGTCAGCGGATACATCCGGTGGCCGAGCACCTCGCGGATGATCGACACCGACTGCCGGTATTCCCAGAGCCGTTCGGGCTCGGGGTTGAGCCAGGCGAAATGGCGAAAGTGGTCGGCGAGGCGGCGCAGCCAGACTGCGCCGGCTTCCGCGTTGTGGTACTCGGTCGAGCCGCCGGGCTGCAGCACTTCGTAGGGGCTCATCGTCGCGTCGCCGACGAAGATCAGCCTGTAGTCGGGCGGGAAGCGGTGCAGCACGTCCCGGGTCGCGGTGCGCTCGGCATGGCGCCGGCGGTTGTGCTTCCAGAGATAGTCGTAGACGCAGTTGTGGAAGTAGTAGAACTCCAGATGTCTGAACTCGGCCTTCGCGGCCGAGAACAGTTCCTCGGTGCGGCGGACGTGGTCGTCCATCGAGCCGCCGACGTCGAGCAGCATCAGCACCTTCACGCCGTTGCGGCGCTCGGGCACCATCCTGAGGTCGAGCCAGCCCGCGTTGGCGGCCGTGCTGCGGATCGTGCCGGACAGGTCGAGCTCCTCGGCCGCGCCCTCGCGCGCGAAGCGCCGCAGCCGGCGCAGCGCGATCTTGACGTTGCGCGTGCCGATTTCCACCTGGTCGTCGTAGTCGCGAAAGGCGCGCGCGTCCCAGGCTTTGATCGCGCTGCGCTGACCGTTCGCGTCGCCGTCGCCGATCCGCATGCCCTCGGGGTTGTAGCCGCCGTTGCCGAACGGCGAGGTGCCCCCCGTGCCGATCCAGCGGCTGCCGCCCTCGTGGCGCTCCTTCTGCTCGTCGAGCAGTTGCCTCAGGCGCTCCATCAGCTTGTCGAGCCCGCCCAGCGCCTCGACCTGCGCTTTCTGCTCCGGCGTGAAGTCGCGCGCCATGCGCTGCTCGAGCCATTCGCCGGGCACGTCGAGCGCGAGATCCGAGCGCGCCTCGACGCCGCGAAACCACGCGCCGAACGCCGCGTCGAAGCGGTCGAAATACTGCTCGTCCTTCACGAGCGTCATGCGCGCGAGGTAGTAGAACTCGTCCAGCGACGGCGCGATCACGCGTTCGCGGAGCGCCTCGACGAGCGTCAGGAGCTCCTTCACCGAAACCGGCAGTTTCGCGTCGCGCAGCGCGTAGAAGAAGTCGATCAGCATGACGGCGGGCTCCTGTGCCGGATCGCGGCGCCTGGGGCGTGCTCGGGTGGCGTTCAGCTCGACGCGCGCGCGAGCTTGAACGTCAGGTTCGCGCGCACGGCGGGCCACTCGGGCGCGATGATCGAGAACACGACCGTGTCGCGCACCACGCCGTCGCGGCCGATCTGATGGCTGCGCAGGATGCCGTCCTGCTTCGCGCCGAGCCGCGCGATCGCCGCGCGCGACTGCTGGTTCATGAAGTGGGTGCGGAACTCGACGGCGATTGCTCCGAGCGTTTCGAACGCGTGCCCGAGCAGCAGCAGCTTGGCCTCGGTGTTCAGCGCCGTGCGCTGCACGCGCTTCGCGTACCAGGTGTGGCCGATTTCGAACCGGCGATGGGCGGCTTCCACGTTGAAGTAGCGCGTCGTGCCGACGATCTCGCCGGAGGCGAGATCGCGCACCGCGAACGGCATCGCACCGAGCTGCTCGCGCATCGCGAGCGCGGCGTCGACGTAGGCGCGCTCGTTGCCGGGCGTGGGCACGCTCGTGTACCAGAGGTTCCAGAGCGCGCCGTCGGCGGCGGCTGCCGCCAGCCCCGGGGCGTGTTCGGGGGCCAGCGGTTCGAGGCTGACGTGTCGGCCCTGCAGCGTGACGGGTTCGATCCAGCGGCTCATCGTCCGGGTCTCCTGATCGTGGTTGGGGTCGAAAAAATCGTAGGGGGCCGGGCGGCCCGGTCGTGCCGTGTTCAGCGGTGATTGCGGTTCATCTGGACGAGGCGTTCGAAGAGGCTCACGTCCTGCTCGTTCTTCAGCAGCGCGCCCGCGAGCGGCGGCATGGCGGGCCGGCCGTCGGGCGCGCGCAGCGCATCGGCGGGAATCTCCCCGGCGAGCAGGAGCCTCAGCCAGTCGAGCAGCTCGGACGTGGACGGCTTCTTCTTGAGGCCGGCGACGCCGCGCAACTCGAAGAAGCTCTCCAGCGCGGCGCGCAGCAGCTCGCGGCGGATGCCCGGATAGTGGACCTCGACGATGCGCTCCATCGTCGCCGGGTCCGGGAAGCTGATGTAGTGGAAGAAGCAGCGGCGCAGGAACGCGTCGGGCAGCTCCTTCTCGTTGTTCGACGTGATGATGACGAGCGGCCGGTGCTTCGCGCGCACGAGCTCGCGCGTCTCGTAGACGTAGAACTCCATGCGGTCGAGCTCGCGCAGCAGGTCGTTCGGAAACTCGATGTCGGCCTTGTCGATCTCGTCGATGAGGAGCACGGTCGGCGCGTCGGCCTCGAAGGCCTGCCAGAGCACGCCCTTCACGATGTAGTTGGCGATGTCGCGCACGCGCGCGTCGCCGAGCTGCGAGTCGCGCAGGCGCGAGACCGCGTCGTATTCGTAGAGGCCCTGTTGCGCCTTCGTGGTCGACTTGATGTGCCACTGCAGCAGCGGCATGCCGAGCGCGGCCGCCACTTCCTCGGCCAGCATCGTCTTGCCGGTGCCCGGCTCGCCCTTGATGAGGAGCGGACGCCGGAGCGTCGCCGCGGCGTTGACGGCGAGCTTGAGGTCGTCTGTGGCGACGTACTGCGAGGAGCCTTCGAAGCGCATGGCGGACCGCCCGCTTGGGGAAAAGGAAAGCCCAGTATAAGACAGAAGACCGGGCGCGTCGGGGCGCCCCGGCGCGGCGGGCGCGGGCGGCGTGCGCCGCGCTCGTCCGCGCTCGTCCGCGCTCGTCCGCGCTCGTCCGCGCTCAGCGGCTCCCGGGGGCGGCCCTTGATGACCGTCATCGGCCCTCTCGTCGGCCTTCAGTGGCGCGAGGCGCGGCGCTCGATGCGGGCGAGATAGGCGTCGGTGTCGGGCGGCATGCCGCTGCGCTGCGCTTCCCAGATCGTCTCGCCGAGGCACTCCATGATCTCGTGCTGCGCGTCGTGCGCCGAGCCGAGCCGGGCCGCGAGCCGTTCGTGGGCGGCGCGGATGCCGGGCGGCTGGTCGATCGAGAGCTGTTCGCTGATCGCGAGATGCATCGACAGATGCAGGAACGGGTTGGTCTGGCCGCGCTCGGGCGAGTAATCCTCGTCGACGGTCCGCCCGGCGTCGGCGAGCGCGGCGTGATACTCGGGATGCCCGGCGATCCAGTCGGCCGCCATCGATTCGAGCGGCGTGAGAATCTCGCCCGCGCGCTGCTTGCGCCAGGCCTCGGTGAAAAAGCGGCGGACTTCGTCGCGGCTGGGATTGAACATCGTCGGATGCGAAAACGAAAACGTGGGGACGGCGGCGAACCGTCATTCTATGCCGCGCGGCCCGGGGCTGCCGGCCGCGCTTCGGCGCGTGCGATGCCGGCGACGGCCCGGCCTCAGAGGTCGGGCGGCGGCGTCTTGGGCCTGAACTCGCAAAGCGGCTCGATCGCGCAGTGCCAGCATTCGGGGCGGCGCGCCTTGCAGACGTAGCGTCCGTGCAGGATCAGCCAGTGGTGCGCGTCGTGGCGGAACTCGGGCGGCGTGAACTTCTCGAGCCCGGCCTCGACCGCGCGCACGTCCTTGCCGGGCGCGAGGCCCGTGCGGTTCGCCACGCGGAAGATGTGCGTGTCGACGGCGATGGTCGGATGGCCGAACGCCGTGTTCAGCACCACGTTCGCGGTCTTGCGGCCGACCCCGGGCAGGCTCTCGAGCGCCTCGCGCGTCTGCGGCACCTCGCCGGCGTACTGCTCGAGCAGGATGCGGCACGTCGCGACGACGTTCTTCGCCTTCGTCCGGTAGAGCCCGATCGTCCTGATGTATCCGGTCACGCCTTCCTCGCCCAGTTCGACGATTCGCTGCGGCGTGTTCGCGACCGGAAACAGCTTGCGCATGGCCTTGTTGACCGACACGTCGGTGGCCTGCGCCGACAGCATGACCGCGACGAGCAGTTCGAACGGCGTCGTGTATTCGAGCTCGGTGGTCGGGTGGGGGTTCAGGCTCTGCAGCGTTTCGAAGAGGGCGCGACGTTTGTTGGCGTTCATGTTGTCGTTCGGCGTGCTCTGGCGCGTCAGCGCCGGGAAGGTGGGGTGTCCGGGCCGGGTTGGGCGGATGGCGTGTCGTCCGGTGCGTCGTCGCCGTTTCCGGCGTCTTTTGCGGCGCCGATGCCGAGACGGCGCCGCCGCGCTTCGGCGGCGTCGATCTGGGCCTGGACCGCGGCGCTCACGTTTTCGGTGTTGCGCGGGCCCTCGCCGCGCTGCGCGAGGTTGGCCTGTTTCGCGCGCGCGCGCGCCAGCGCGGCCTCGATGATCGCGCGTTTTTTCGCCTCCGCGTCGCTGGGCGCCGGAGCCTCGCTACCGCTCGTCGGCGGTGCCGACGGGGTGGGCGGGGGATCGGCGGGTTTCTCCCGAACGTCGTCGGGCCGGGCCGGCTGGGCGCGGCGCGCGGCGGCTCGCGCCTCGGCCGCGCCGCGCTCGCGCGCCAGCCGCGCGAGGTGCCGGTCGTGATGTTGCCGCGCGTCGTCGGCCTGCGCCTGGGTCCAGGCCTGCCAGCCCGTGGCGTTGCCCGTGACGGGAATCATCGCGATGCAGTCGACGGGGCAGGGCGCGACGCAGAGGTCGCAGCCGGTGCAGCGGTCCTTCACGATCGTGTGCATCTGCTTCGGCGCGCCGACGATCGCGTCGACGGGGCACGCCTGCATGCAGAGCGTGCAGCCGATGCAGAGGGTCTCGTCGATGAACGCGACGGGCCGGGGACGCTCGGCGCCGTGGACCGGATTGATCGGGATGACGGGGCGGCCGAGCAGGCGCGCGAGCCGCGCGACGCCTTGCGCGCCGCCGGGCGGGCACTGGTTGTAGTTCGCGGTGCCGGCGGCGATGGCTTCGGCGTAGGGCCGGCAGCCGTCGTAGCCGCACTTCGTGCATTGCGTCTGGGGCAGCAGATCTTCGATGCGATCTGCGAGGGTCTTGGAATCGGTCACGGTCAACACATCCGGGCAGGCCGCCCGGCGCGCCGTCCGGCCGGCGCGGCGCGCCTTCGGGTCCTGCTCGCGCCGCCTGTGCCAAAGACCGCATTATCGCCGATTTCCCCAATTGCCATCGGTGGGCCATATGCCATAATCAAAACGCTTTAATGAAAGACCGTAGGAAAGCAGGCGCTGCGCGCGCGGGGCGGGAGGCCCGGCGGCGCCTTTCCGGAAAACGCGGCTTGTAAAGCGACTGGCCACCATGAATCAGCCGAAAATCAAAAGAGATCCTGAAGGCACGCGCCGCCGCATTCTGCTTGCCGCGGCGGAGGAGTTCGCCGGCGGTGGCCTGTTCGGCGCGCGCGTCGACCAGATCGCCCGCCGCGCCGAAACCAACGAGCGCATGCTCTATTACTACTTCGGCAGCAAGGAGCAGCTCTTCACGGCCGTGCTCGAGCACGCGTTCGGTGCGCTCACCGAGGCCGAGCGCACGCTCGACCTCTCGGGGCTCGCGCCCGTCGAAGCCGTCACGCGGCTTGCCCATTTCGTTTGGGACTACTATCGCGATCACCCGGAGCTGCTGCGGCTCGTGAACAACGAGAACCTGCACGAGGCGCGCTACATGCAGAAGTCGCCGCGCATCCGCGAGATGATCTCGCCCATCGTCGCCACGCTCGGCGGCATTCTCGAGCGCGGCGAGGCGGCGGGGCTCTTTCGCGCCGGCGTCGATCCGCTGCGCCTTTACGTGACGCTCTCGGGCATGGGCTACTACGTGGTGTCGAATCGCCATACGCTCGCCGCCACGCTCGGCCGCGACTTCAGCGAGCCCGACGAACGCGCCGGGATCGTCAGGCTGAACACCGAGCTGCTGCTTGCGTACCTGATGCGCCGGCCCGCAGCGGACTGACGGCGCGGCGCCGCGTTGTGCGGGTCGGCCGGAGAGAGGGCCGGGCGGGTTGGCGGCCCGGTTGTCGTTCGCGCGCCGCCGTCGCGCGCTTCAGGCCGTCACGTCCTCGGCGGCGTCGCGTCTCGCCGTGCTCTCGTGCCGCTGGATGAAGTCGCGCAACTGCGGGTAGATGATCGTGCGCCAGCGGCGTCCCGCGAAAATGCCGTAGTGGCCGGACTTCTCGACCGTGAGGCGATGCCGGTTCTGTTCGGGGATGCTGCTGCACAGGTCGTGGGCGGCGTGCGTCTGGCCGCTGCCCGAGATGTCGTCGAGCTCGCCCTCGATCGTGAGGAGTGCCGTTCGCGTGATGTCCTGCGGACGCACGCGCTCGCCTGCGACGTCCCACGTGCCCTCGGCGAGACGGAACTCCTGGAACACGATGCGGATCGTCTCCAGGTAGTACTCGGCTGCCATGTCGAGCACGGCGTTGTATTCGTCGTAGAAGCGCCGGTGCGCCTCGGCGTCCTCCTCGTCGCCGCGCAGGAGGCTTTTGTAGAAGTCCCAGTGCGAGGCCGCGTGGCGCTCCGGATTCATGGCGACGAACCCGGTGTGCTGGAGAAAGCCCGGATAGACCTGGCGGCCCTCGCCCGGATAGTTCGACGGCACCGGGTAGATCACGTTGTTCACGAACCACTCGTGCGAGTGCTGGGTGGCGAGCGAGTTGACCGAGGTCGGGCTGCGCCGCGCGTCGATGGGGCCGCCCATCATCGTCATCGTGAGCGGCGTGTCCTCGCCGCGGCTGGCCATCAGCGAGATGGCCGCGAGCACGGGCACCGTGGGCTGGCACACCGAGATCACGTGCAGGTTGCGCGCGCCGATGTGGCGGATGAACGCCTGGATGTAGGCGACGTAGTCGTCGAGATGGAACGGTCCCGCCTCGAGCGGCACCATTCGCGCGTCGATCCAGTCCGTGATGTACACCTTGTGATCTTGCAGCAGCGTGCGCACGGTGTCGCGCAGCAGCGTCGCGTGGTGGCCCGACAGCGGCGCGCAGACGAGCACGACGGGCTCGTCCTTGAGTTGCGAGACGGCGCCGGTGTCGTCCGCGTAGCGCTTGAAGCGCAGCAGCCGGCAGAACGGCTTCTCGACGATCGTCTGCTCGACGACGGGGATGTTGAAGCCGTCCTTGACGATCTGGTGAATGTCGAACTCCGGCTTCTCGTAGTCCTTGCCGAGCCGGTACAGCAGCTCGTAGCCGGCCGCGAGGCGGGCCGCGCCCGGCACGAGGGAGAGCGGGCTGGCGGGATTGGAGAACGATTTCGACGCCGCCTGGGCCCAGGCGGTCAGCGGGCTCAGCAGCGCGCGCTGGTATTCGTGGATCTGGTAGAGCATGGGCGCTCCAGCATAGGGCGGCGCGGGCCGGGCGCGGCGGCGCTGCCCTGGCGGATGCGGCCCCGACAAAGGGGATCGGGTATTTTTCGGCTTCGGGCCTTGCGCCGATCATATCGGAGTGCGCAGGGTGGTGCAATGCAACACTGGCGGCGCGCGCGGGCGCTTTTCTGATGCTTTCCCGCCACCCTGGGGCGTTGCTTGCCGCGCGGCCTTCGAGGCCGGGTCCGGCGGGCCGGCCGGGACGGCGTTCAGGTCGTGAGATCGGCGTCGGGCGCGGTCTCGGCGTCGACTTCCTCGCGGGCCGGATGACCTGTCGCGCTCGCCATCTCCTGCTCGTGCCGCATCAGGTTCAACCCCGTGTGCACGAGCGCGACGTGCGAGAACGCCTGCGGGAAATTGCCGACGAGCCGCCCGGCGACGGGGTCGTACTCCTCGGCGAGCAATCCCACGTCGTTCGCGAGCGCGAGCAGCCGCTCGTACATCGCGCGGGCCTCGTCCATGCGCCCCTGCAGCGCGAGGTTGTCGACGAGCCAGAAGCTGCACGCGAGGAACGTGCCTTCGCCGGGCGGCAGGCCGTCGTCGAAGCCGGTCGTGCGATAGCGCATCACGAAACCTTCGTGGAGCAGCTCGCGCTCGATGGCGGCCACGGTGCCGACGGCGCGCGGGTCCGCGGCCGGCAGGAAGCCGACGAGCGGGATCAGGAGCAGGCTCGCGTCGAGCTCGGTGCCGCCGTAGACCTGCGTGAACGTGCCGAGCGCGGCGTTCCAGCTATGCTCGCAGACCGTCGCGTGGATCGTCTCGCGTTCGGCGCGCCACGCGTCGAGCGGCGCCGGCAGGCCGAAGGTCTCGGCCGAGGCGATCGCGCGGTCGAACGCGACCCAGGCCATCACCTTCGAGAACGTGAAGTGCTGGCGACCGCCGCGCGTCTCCCAGATGCCCTCGTCGGGCTCGCGCCAGATCTGCTTCAGGTGCTCGAGCATCGCGCACTGGATCGACCAGGCGGTGTCGTCCGCCTGCAGGCCGCCGATGCGCGCGAGGTGCAGCGCGTTCATCACCTCGCCGTAGACGTCGAGCTGGAGCTGGCCGACCGCGTTGTTGCCGATGCGCACGGGCCGCGCGCCTTCGTAGCCCGGCAGCCATTCGACCTCGAACTCGGGCAGGCGCCGTTCGCCCGCGATGCCGTACATGATCTGCAACTGCTCGGGCGAACCCGCCATCACGCGGCCGAGCCAGACGCGCCAGGCGCGCGCCTCGTCGTAGTGGCCGCCGCGCATCATCGCGAGCAGCGTGATGGTGGCGTCGCGCAGCCAGCAGTAGCGGTAGTCCCAGTTGCGCGTGCCGCCGAGCTGCTCGGGCAGCGAGGTCGTGGGCGCGGCGACGATGCCGCCCGTCGGCTCGTAGGCGAGCGCCTTGAGCGTGATGAGCGAGCGGCGGATCGGCGCGGCCCAGCGGCCTTCGACGGTGCCGCGCGAGGACCACTCGTCCCAGAAGTTCTCGGTGCGCGCGAGCGCCGTGTGCGGGTCGCGCGGCGGCGGAATGCGCAGATGCGAGGGCGCGTAGGAGAGCGAGAACGGCACGCGCTCGCCGGCCTTCACCTCGAACTGCGCGACGGTGCGCATGTTCTCGCCCTGCAGGTCGACGGGCGTGCGCAGCACGGCCGTGTCGGGACCGACCGTCGCCTTGAGGCCGTTTTCGTAGGTGAGGCGGCTCACCCAGGGCACCGAGAAGCCGTAGTCGAAGCGCAGCACGAGCTCCATGTGCATGCGCACGGTGCCGCGCCGGCCGATCACGATGCGCACGAGCTCCGACCAGCCGTTGCCGGGCGGCATGAAGTCGACGAGCGTGACCGCGCCTTCGGGCGTTTCGAAATCGGTTTCGAGAATCAGCGTCTCGCCGCGGTAGCGGCGCGTGATCTTCACGTCGGCCGATTCGGCCTCGGGGGCGATCAGCCAGCGGCCGTTGTCCTCGGTGCCGAGCAGCGCGGCGAAGCACGCGCCCGAATCGAAGCGGGGCCAGCAGAGCCAGTCGATCGAACCGGCGCGGGACACGAGCGCGGCCGTGTGGCCGTCGCCGATCAGGGCATAGTCTTCAATGAGAGCAGGCATGGCGGGCGCTCGAAATGTCGGGACGGGCAATGCGATGCGGTGCACGCACAGCTTAGAGGTTAGGGGGCGGCATGCGCAACGCCGTTTTGCGGTTTTCGCGTGCCGGCGGAACGCGCGAGCCGGGCAGGACGGCTTTGACGCGCGGCGTTTCCCTTTTGATGACCGGTCGGGCAGCCGTTTGGTTCGCGGTTCCGTGCGCGCGCCGGGCGCCTCGCGGCGGCGCCGCGCCCGCCGGGCGCGGGATTCACGCCTTGGGCGGAGTGGCCGCCCAGGGCGAGGCATGAGCGTGCCCATGTCCCTTCCCGCGCGGACCCCGTCGGTTTTTGTCGGCTAAATGAAGGGTTGCCGGGCGGATCGCCGCCGCCCGACGTCCTTCGCCCGGAACCGCCCGGAATCTATTCCGCCGGTCCCGGCGCCAGCACCTCGCGGCTGCCGTTCAGGCTCATGGCCGAGACGAGCCCCGCCGTCTCCATCTGCTCGACGAGCCGCGCCGCGCGGTTGTAGCCGATGCGCAACTGCCGCTGCACCGACGAAATCGACACGCGGCGCGTGCGCACGACGAACGCGACGGCCTCGTCGTAGAGCGGGTCGGCCTCGGCGTCGGGCGCGTCGCCGAACAGGTCCGGCTGCACGCCGTCGGCGGCCGGGCCGTCGAGAATGCCTTCCACGTATTCGGGCTCGCCGAACTGCTTGAGGTACTCGACGACCTGATGCACCTCCTCGTCGGCGACGAACGCGCCGTGCACGCGCTGCGGGTAGCCGGTGCCAGGCGGCAGGAACAGCATGTCGCCCTGGCCGAGCAGCGACTCGGCGCCCATCTGGTCGAGGATCGTGCGCGAGTCGATCTTCGAGGACACCTGGAACGCGACGCGCGTCGGAATGTTCGCCTTGATGAGGCCCGTGATGACGTCGACGGACGGGCGCTGCGTCGCGAGGATCAGGTGGATGCCGGCCGCGCGCGCCTTCTGCGCGAGCCGCGCGATCAGCTCCTCGATCTTCTTGCCGGCCACCATCATCAGGTCGGCCAGCTCGTCGATCACGACGACGATCGTCGGCAGCGGCGAGAGCGGTTCGGGCGCGTCGGGCGTGAGCGAGAACGGGTTGCCGATCTTCTTGTCCTGCTTTTCGGCGTCGCGGATCTTCTGGTTGAAGCCCGCGAGGTTGCGCACGCCGACGGCCGACATGAGCCGGTAGCGCTTCTCCATCTCGCCGACGCACCAGTTGAGCGCGTTCGCGGCGAGCTTCATGTCGGTGACGACGGGCGCGAGCAGATGCGGAATGCCTTCGTAGACCGACAGCTCCAGCATCTTCGGATCGATCATGATGAGCCGCACGTCGGCCGGCGTCGCCTTGTAGAGCAGCGAGAGGATCATCGCGTTGATCGCCACCGACTTGCCCGAGCCGGTCGTGCCGGCGACGAGCATGTGCGGCGCCTTCGCGAGGTCGGCGACGACGGGCAGGCCGACGATGTCCTTGCCCATCGCGAGCGTGAGCTTCGACTCGGAGCGCTGCCACGGCGCCGATTCGAGGATCTCCGAGAGCCGGATCATCTGGCGGCGCGCGTTGGGCAGTTCGAGCCCCATGCAGGTCTTGCCGGGAATCGTCTCGACGACGCGGATCGACGTGAGCCCGAGGCCGCGCGAGAGGTCCTTCATGAGCCCGACGATCTGGCTGCCGCGCACGCCGAGCGCGGGCTCGACCTCGAAGCGCGTGATGACGGGCCCGGCCGACGCGCCGACGACCGTCACCGGCACCTTGAACTCCTGGAGCCGCTGCTCGATCAACTGGCCGGTTTCGGCGAGCCTGGCCTCGGAGACGGGTTCGACGTCGGTCGAGGCGGGTTCGAGCAGGTCGAGGGGCGGCAGCTCGACCGCCGAGGCGGCGAGTGGGCGGAATTCGAAGCTCGCCGGCGCATGGCCGCTCACGCGCGGGGCGGCCGGCGGGGCTTCGTTGTCGGGCGCTGCGGCGGGTTCGTTGGCCGGGGCCGGCGTGTCCGGCGCTTCGCGAGACGCGAGGCGCGGGAACGGGGCGCTGTCCGGCAGCGGTTCCGCGGATTCGGCGGGATTCGTCGGCGTCGGCGCGGCGGTTGCCGTCCGCGCAGGCCCGGCGTCGTCGTCGGGCGGTTCGGCGCTTGCCGTCGGCGTGGCCTGATACGCGGGCATTTCGGGCACGACGGGCGCCGGATCGGGGGCGCTGTCGGCTAACGTCGGCGGGGCGGTCGGGGTGGTTGTGGCGCTGGGCGTCGGAGGCGTGGCCATGGCCGCTTCGGCCGTCGGCAACGGCTCGGGGGCGGACTCGGTGAACGCCGGTGTTGCCGTCGGTTTGGGCCGAGCCCCGACTTCGGCCGCTTCGTTATCGGCCGTCGCCACGGAATCGGGCAGCGGTGACGTTTCGATCGCGCCGGCTTCGCGGCCTGAGCCGGCCGCGGCGGCTTCGGGCGACGGCGCATCGTCGTCGAGCAGAACCCACGGCAGCGGTGCCGCGCGAGTCGTGTCGGCGGCTGGGGCCGATTCGACCGGCGTCGCGGCGAGGACGGCAGGCAAGGCGGCGGCGCTCGCGTGAGCCGTCGCGGTTGCAGGGAGAATCGCCGTGGCCGCCGTCAGCACGGCATTCGCCGTCGTCGCGACGGTTGAGGCCGGCATTCCGGTCGGCACGCTGCCCAAAACGGAAGCCGGGACGGCGCCGATCGACGGCACGTCGGGCACGCCAGCGCGGCGGTCGGCGCCGGAACCTGCGAGCGTGGCCCAGCGCGCCGCGTTCTTTTCGATCGTGCGCAGCGTTTCGCGCACGTCGGCCGACATTTCGGGGCGGGGCCGCGCGTCCGGCGCCGGGTCGGTCCGCGAGAAAGCCGGTGCGGCCGGAGACGATTCGGCGGCCCGGTTCGGCGTCGGCGCGGCGGGCGTTGCATTCGTCGCCTGGCGGGCCGATTTCGTCGGCCACACGAACGGACGGGGCGGCTTGGGGCGCTGCGCGGGCGGCACGGCCGCCGCCGCCCGCGCAGCGGTGCTGCCGGCGACGGGCGCCGGTCCGCTGCGGGCGCGCGGCGCGGCGGGGACGAACGGCGACGGTTCGATCGGCGTGGCCGGCGGCGCCGCGAAATTGCGTGGTGGCGGCATACCGGCCGACGCGACGGCCGCGTTCCCGGCCGGCACGCTGCTGCGCGCGGTATCCGGACGCCACGTGTTGGGGGTGGCAGGGCGGCCGGTCGTTCTCGCGCCGGGGGCATTTCCGGCCGCGCCTGCCGCGTTCGTCGTGCCCGCGTGACCCGTCGGCGTACGCGCCGACGGCCCTTGCGTTGCGGTCGGCGTTGCGCGTTGCCACCCGGCCGTCGCAATGGGTTTGGTGCGCTCGGCACGTTCCCACGGCGCGATCACGGTTGCGTCGAATGTCGGTTCGACGGGGAAAGGGGCCGTCCCGGATGCAGCGGCGGGCGTTGCCGCCGTCCCGGCGAGGCCGGCCGCGGCAGCGGCCGCGCCGGCTTTCCCCGGGTGTTTGCGCGGCGGCGCGCGCCAGACGGTCGGCCGCACGCGACGCTTGCTGTCGCGCCAGCCGCCGCCGGTCGTCGGGAAGGTCGCGCCCGGGAAGGCGATCGCCGTGGCCGGAGCGTCGTCGGCCTCGTCGCCCGTCCTGTCGTGGCGGCTGTCGTAACGACGACTCACGCGCCGCTCCGGCCGCTCGCGCCGCTCGCCGCGCAGGCGCCGCGCGCCGATGCCGAGCCCGAGTCCCAGCGACAGGTCGGCCCAGGCCAGCAGGTCCATCCAGCCGAAATCGAACAGCAACGGCAGGCCGACCGCCAGAAGCAGCGCCATGACGAGCGGCGGCGCGACATGGCCGAGCCCTTTCGAGAGCAGGCCGCCGACGAAGTGGCCGAACGCGTCGAAACCCGCGAGATTCGTGAACAGCCCTTCGAGCACGCAACTGGCGAACAGCACTCCCGCGAAGCCGAGCCACAGCCGCGTCGTGCCGGGCCCGCGCAGGCCGGCGCCGCCCGGCAGAACGGCCCTGACAAGGCGCCAGACGAGGGGAAGGAACCAGACGGCCGACAGGCCGAACCAGCCGGGGACAACCGTGTGCATGCCAGAAAACGTCAACGAATGGAGGAAGGGCAACCTGCCGAGTGTAACCGGAGCGGCGTGCCGCGCCGAAGTCGGGACGATGTCGCGAGCGTGTCGGCCCGGCGCGCGCGGGGCCCGCCCCCGCCGCGGGAAAAAGGCCGGCCGCGGGCGCCCGCGAGGCGGGGTGCGCCCAGCTCGCGCTTCACTGGCCGCGCTGCGCGAACGTCAGACGGTCGCCGTTCGCGAGCAACAGCAGCAATTGCCGGGGCGCTCGCATCTGCACGCCGGTGCGCGAGATGTGGGCGAGCGCGTCCAGATACGGTTGCTCGATCTCGCCGCCGGCGCCGACGCAGGCCATGCGCGTGCCGGCGAGCGGGCCGAACGACAGCAGCCCGTTTTTCAGCGTGTAGGTGCCGGCATAGCGGTTGCAGCCGGAAAAGCCGCTGGCGTGCCGCTGGCCCGTCGCCGTGGAGAGATCGAGCGTGACGGGCCGACCCGTGCCGTTCGCTCCGTCGTCTGCCTTGTCGCCGGGTTTGCCGGCCGCGCCGGGCTGGCTGTTCGAATCCGCCGGCGCGCCGGGCACCGCCAGCAAGGTGCCGTCGGCATGCTTCCATTCGACCAATTGCCACCGGGTGTTGTCGAGCAACTGCGTGGCGGCGGGGTTGAACGGATCGGGCGGCGGCGCCGAGGCGTCGGGATGAGTGGGCAGGACGCAGGCCGCGAGCGGCGCGGCCGCGATGAGCGGCATGGCGCGGCGCGCGACGCAGGATGCGATCCGGCCGGCAAGACGGCGCGCGCGGAAGCCTCGGTGCATGACGACGATCCTCTTCGGTCTGGCGAAGGCGTAAGGGTAACGCAGTCGCGGGGCGCGACGCGAGCGCGAACGTCGCCCGGCGCATGGCGCATGGCGCATGGCGCGACGGCGGGCGTCCGGCCGCGGAACGCGGGGGCCCGCATGTTAACATCGGCGTCTCACCTGTTCCACGCCATTCCTCATTCTGGAGACCCCATGCAGATCGGCCACCGCATCGGCACGCCGCTTTCCGCCTCGGCCACCCGCGTCATGCTGCTCGGCGCCGGCGAGCTCGGCAAGGAAGTCATCATCGCGCTGCAGCGGCTCGGCGTCGAAGTGATCGCCGTCGATCGCTATGCTCATGCGCCGGGCCACCAGGTCGCGCACCGCGCGCACGTGATCGACATGACCGACGGCGAGGCGCTGCGCGAGCTGGTCGAGCGCGAGCGGCCGCACCTGATCGTGCCTGAGATCGAGGCGATCGCCACCGACGCGCTCGCGGCCATCGAGGACGAGGGCCTCGCCGAGGTGATCCCGACCGCGCGGGCCGCGCAACTGACGATGAACCGCGAGGGCATCCGCCGTCTCGCCGCCGAAGCGCTCGGCCTGCCGACCTCGCCGTACGCGTTCGCCGATTCGCTCGACGAGCTGAAGGCCGGCATCGCGAAGGTCGGTTATCCGTGCGTCGTGAAGCCGGTGATGTCGTCCTCGGGCAAGGGGCAGTCGGTGCTCAGGAGCGACGCCGACGTCGACGCCGCCTGGCAGTACGCGCTCGCGGGCGGCCGGGTGAACCGGGGCCGCGTGATCGTCGAGGGCTTCATCGAGTTCGATTACGAGATCACGCTGCTCACCGTGCGCGCGATCGACCCGGCGAGCGGCGAGACGGCCACGTATTTCTGCGAGCCGATCGGCCATCTGCAGGTGTCGGGCGACTACGTCGAGTCGTGGCAGCCGCAGCCGATGAGCGCGACGGCGCTCGCGCGCGCCCGCGACGTCGCGCACAAGGTGACGGCGGCGCTCGGCGGACGCGGCCTGTTCGGCGTGGAGCTGTTCGTGCGCGGCGACGAGGTCTGGTTCTCCGAGGTGAGCCCCCGGCCGCACGACACGGGCCTCGTCACGCTGTGCTCGCAGCGCCTCTCCGAGTTCGAGCTGCATGCGCGCGCGATTCTGGGCCTGCCCGTCGATACGGCCCTGCGCGCGCCGGGCGCGTCGGCTGTGATCTACGGCGGGCTCGACGAGCCGGGCATCGCGTTCGAGGGCGTCGCGAAGGCGCTCGCGGTGCCGGACGCGGACCTGCGGCTCTTCGGCAAGCCCGAGAGCTTCGCGAAGCGCCGCATGGGCGTGGCGCTCGCGACGGGCGCGAGCGTCGACGAGGCGCGCGGCCGCGCGAAGGCGGCCGCGGCGGCGGTGCGGCCGGTGTCGGGGCGGGCCGAGGACCCGGCCGGTTCACGCTGATTGCCGGCTGGCGCCGCCCGAAATCCGCGCGCGGCCGCACGAGACCTGGCACTGCGCGTGCTCCGACGGAAAGACTTTCAGCGTGATTGGCCTGAAATGCGGCCAGCGCTTCGCGCTCGTGGCGGCGCGCGAGCGGGCGCCAGCTACCGTCCGTCGGCATCCTGCCGGCTTTGCGGGCGCGCGATGCGAGGCCGGCCGCTACGTCTGGCGGACGAAGGGGCCGCGCGCGGACCTCTACGATGCCGGCGCGATGGCGGACGCGAACGCGCCCGCCACTCGTCGCCGGCTGGCTTTGCGACGCCCACGCGCTGAGCCGGCGCGGCTGGCACAGCGCGTGCGTCGCGATGCCGTACGGGCCGCGGCGCTGTCGGCCCGGCCGGCCCGGCCGGCCTTTCGCCGGCCTTTCGCATTTCGCGCGCGGTGCGCCGTTCCTGTGTTCCAATGCCATGGAGATGGACGGCCGGTGCTACAATGGCGGGCTTTCGACGGGGATCGGCGCGACTTTCGAGCCGGTCGCCTCCATCGTCCGGGGCGGCGTATCCCGCGCATTTCAGGCGTCCGATCCTTCATGCGACGGACGCGTTTCGCGAAAGCGGGCGTATCGGCCGCATTGCCGAGGTCCGTCCCTGCCGCGCTGCGCGCGGCCTTCCGCCGTCATTCGGCGCATGCGTGCCGCGCGCAGAAGGCGCGCCGCCTTTATAGCGAAGCCATCATGTCCGACACAGCCGTTACGCCCAGCCCCGCGACTTTTGACCAGTTCGGCCTCGCTCCCGACATCCTCAAGGCGATCCGGGAGCAGGGCTACACGACGCCCACGCCGATCCAGGAGCAGGCGATTCCCGTCGTATTGACGGGGCGCGACGTCATGGGCGCGGCGCAGACCGGCACCGGCAAGACCGCGAGCTTCTCGCTGCCGATCCTCCAGCGCCTCCTGCCGACCGCGAGCACGAGCGCGTCGCCGGCGCGCCATCCGGTGCGCGCGCTGATCCTCACGCCGACGCGCGAGCTGGCCGACCAGGTCGCCGCCAACGTGCGCTCGTACGCTCAGCACACGCCGCTGCGCTCGGCCGTGGTGTTCGGCGGCGTGGACATGAACCCGCAGTCGGCGGAGCTGCGGCGCGGCGTCGAGATCCTGATCGCGACGCCGGGGCGGCTGCTCGACCACGTGCAGCAGAAGACGGCCAATCTTTCGCAGGTGCAGATGCTCGTGCTCGACGAGGCCGACCGCATGCTCGACATGGGCTTTCTGCCCGACCTGCAGCGCATCCTGAACCTGCTGCCGAAGGATCGCCAGACGCTGCTCTTCTCGGCGACGTTCTCCGCCGAGATCAAGAAGCTCGCGTCGACCTACCTGCGCAACCCGCAGACGATCGAGGTCGCGCGCAGCAACTCGACGGCGACCAACGTGACCCAGGTGGTCTACGAGGTCGCCGAGGGCGACAAGACGGGCGCCGTCGTGAAGCTGATCCGCGAGCGCAGCCTCAAGCAGGTCATCGTGTTCTGCAACAGCAAGATCGGCGCGAGCCGGCTGGCGCGCCAGCTCGAAAAGAGCGGCGTCGTGGCGACGGCGATCCACGGCGACCGCACGCAGGGCGAGCGCATGCAGGCGCTCGACGGCTTCAAGCGCGGCGAGATCGAGGCGCTCGTCGCGACCGACGTGGCCGCGCGCGGGCTCGACATCGTCGAGCTGCCGGCCGTCATCAACTTCGACCTGCCGTTCAACGCCGAGGACTACGTGCACCGGATCGGCCGCACGGGGCGGGCCGGCGCGTCGGGCGACGCGATCTCGCTGTGCAGCCCGAACGAGCGCAAGCAGCTCGCGGACATCGAGAAGCTCATCAAGCGGCCGCTCAACGTCGAGACGCTGACCGTCGACACGCCGGCCGCGCCTCACCACGAAGGGCGTGGCCGGCGCGAGCGCGACGGCCACGACGGCCGCGGCGAGCGGTCGGGGCATCGCCGCGCGGGGTCGTCGGAGCGGACTTGGCACCGTCCGGCACAGCCCGTCGACGATATCTTCCTGAAACCCTACGAGCCGTCGCCCGCGTCGGCGCGCAAGGCCGACGACGAGAGCGGCGCGTCCGCGCCGCAGAAGCCGCAGTCGAAGCAGCCGCTCGCGGCGCTGCTCGGCGGGCTCGGGGCGCCGCGCAAGCCGTCTTCCTGAGTTTTCATTTCGTTCGCACCGGACGGTGCCCGACGGCGTGCGCGCGCAAGCGGCACGCCGTTTTGCTTTCGGGCGCGAGCGACCGGTCAGGTTCGCGACGGCCGGTCCGGTGCGCCCGGCGCATTCGCCGGTAATTGAGGCAAGGGCGGCAAGGGCGCGAGGCGCTTTTCCCAGGCGCGCGTCGCGTCGGCGTAGAACGCGTCGAGCGACGCGGGGGCGGGCTCGCGCAGTTCGAGCCCCAGGTGGCGGGCCGCCGCGCCGAGCGCGTCGAGCGGCCGCGAGGCGTCGAGCGCCGTCGCGCCGGTCTGCTTGCTGAGCTTTTCGCCGTCTTCGTTGACGACGACGGGCACGTGCAGCCAGGCCGGCGTCGGCACGCCGAGGCAGTGCTGCAGATGGATTTGCCGCGCCGTCGAATCGAGCAGGTCCGCGCCGCGCACGACGTGCGTGATGCCGGCGGCCGCGTCGTCGACGACCACCGCAAGCTGGTAGGCCCACTGTCCGTCTGCGCGCAGCAGCACGAAGTCGCCGACCTCGGTCGCGAGATCCTGTTCCTGCGGTCCCTGCCAGCGGTCGGCGAAACGGATCGTCGCCGCCTCGCCGTCGGGCACGCGCAGCCGCCAGGCGCGCGGACTCCTGCCGGCGAGGCCCGCGCGGCAGGTGCCCGGATAGATCAGCGTGGTGTTGCGCGCGTGCGTGCGCAGTTGCGAATCGGCGATCTCGCGGCGCGTGCAGCCGCACGGATAGACGAAGCCGGCGTCGAGCAGCGCGTCGAGCGCCTGCCGGTAGGGGCCCGTGCGTTCGCTCTGCCGCTCGGGCGGCTCGTCGGGTCGCATGCCGAAGCGCGCGAGCGTCGCGAGCATTCCGTCCGCCGCGCCGGGGACCGTGCGCGGCGCGTCGACGTCCTCGATGCGCACGAGCCACGTGCCCGCGTGCGCGCGCGCGTCGAGGTAGCTCGCCAGCGCCGCGACGAGCGAGCCGAAGTGCAGCGGTCCGGTCGGCGAGGGCGCGAAGCGTCCGCGGTAGGGTTGGGTCATGGTGCGCGTCGAACGGGGCCGTTTTCGGGCGGTGTCCCGGTCCGGCTTTTCTTCAGGCCGCGCGGGCGGTGCGCGCGCCCTCGCGCTGCGGGTGGCAGGCGGGGCAGTGTTGGCCGGCGACGTAGAGCGGCGAGCGCTGGGCCTCGGGCGTCACGACGGCGCGGCAGGCGAAGCATTGCGTCGTCGCCGTCGGTTCGAGCCGCGGGTTCAGCGCCGTGCGCTGGTCGAATACGAAGCATTCGCCGCGGTAGTGCGCGCCGCCGGCTTCCTCGAAATACTTGAGGATGCCGCCTTCGAGCTGATAAACATGCTCGATGCCGACCGCCTTCATGTGGATGGCCGCTTTCTCGCAGCGGATGCCGCCCGTGCAGAACGACACCACGGTCTTGCCTTCCAGGTCCGCGCGGTGCGCCTCGACGGCGGCCGGAAACTCGCTGAACCGCTCGATCCGGTAGTCGATCGCGTTGTCGAAGGTGCCGACGTCGACCTCGAACGCGTTGCGCGTGTCGAGCATCACGACGGGGCGGCCCGCGTCGTCGTGGCCGCGGTCGAGCCACGCCTTGAGCGTGTGCGCGTCGACCGACGGCGCGCGGCCCAGCCCGGGCTGGATGGCCGGCATCTTCATCGTGATGATTTCGCGCTTCAGGCGCACGAGCATCCGGTTGAACGGCTGCGTTTCCGAGTAGCTTTCCTTGCATCGCAGGTTTGCGAACTTGCCCTCGAAGAGCGGATCGCGGCGCAGATAGTCGACGAAGGCGCGGGCCGCCTCCGGTTCGCCGGCGACGAACAGGTTGATGCCCTCGGGCGCGAGCAGGACGGTGCCGCGCAGATCGAGCGAGCGGCAGCGCTCGAGCACGGGCGCGCGCCAGTCGGCGACGCGCTCGAGCGTCGCGAACAGATAGGCGGCGAGGTTCAGGATACGCATGATGGTTCGGCGAGAATGAAACGGGGCGGCGCGAAAGGCGGGCAAACGCGAGCCCGTCATTATCGCTCAACGCGGGCGGCCGGGGCCGCCGTCGGCGCCGTGGGCCGGCCGGGCGCGGGGGAGGGGCGAAGGCGGAGACCGGGGCGGGCCGGTTCTGGCCGGCGCCGCCCGCCCGCGCCGCGCGGAAAGCACGGAATCGGGCGTCGGATTCGGCCTCAACCAGGCCCGATTCCCGTCCAAATTCGCGGGAGGGTGGAGGTACAATGACGCCCATGTCAGATCCCCGCTTCGTCCATCTTCGCGTCCACTCCGAATTTTCGATCGCCGACGGCATCGTGCGTCTCGACGACGTCGTCAAGGCCGCGGCGGCCGACGGTCAGGGCGCGCTCGCGCTCACCGATCTCGGCAACGCGTTCGGCCTCGTGCGCTTCTACAAGGAGGCCCGCGGCAAAGGGGTCAAGCCCATCGCCGGCTGCGACGCCTGGATCACCAATCCCGCCGACCGCGACAAGCCTTCCCGGCTGCTGCTGCTCGTCAAGGACCGGCGCGGCTACCTGAATCTCTGCGAGTTGCTCTCGAAGGCCTGGCTCACGAACCAGTACCGGGGGCGCGCCGAGATCGACGCGGCCTGGCTCGAGGCCGGGCTCGCCGAGGGCTTGCTCGCGCTCTCGGGCGCGCAGCAGGGCGACATCGGTCTTGCGTTCGCCGCGGGCAACGCCGAAGCCGCGAAGCGCAACGCGCAGCGCTGGGCGGCGCTGTTCCCGAACGGGTTTTTCATCGAGCTGCAACGCTGCGGCCAGCCCGGCGGCGAGGCGTACCTGCAGCAGGCGGTCGCGCTCGCGGCGCAACTGAAGCTGCCCGTCGTCGCGACGCATCCGATGCAGTTCATGACCGACGACGATTTCACCGCGCACGAGGCGCGCGTGTGCATTTCCGAGGGCGACATCCTCGCGAATCCGCGTCGGCAGAAACGTTTCACGACCGGCCAGCGTTTTCTCACCCAGGACGAGATGGCCACGCTGTTCGCGGACCTGCCCTCGGCCGTGGCGAACACGGTCGAGATCGCGAAGCGCTGCAACCTGACGCTCGAACTCGGCAAGCCGAAGCTGCCGCTCTTTCCGACGCCCGACGGCCTTTCGCTCGACGATTACCTCGTGCAGCTCTCGAAGGATGGGCTCGAAAAGCGCCTCGCGCAGCTCTATCCCGACGAAGCTGAGCGTGAGCAGGAGCGCGCGCGCTACTACGAGCGGCTCGAGTTCGAGTGCGGCACGATCGTCAAGATGGGCTTTCCGGGCTACTTTCTGATCGTCGCGGACTTCATCAACTGGGCCAAGAACAACGGCGTGCCGGTCGGCCCGGGCCGCGGCTCGGGCGCGGGCTCGCTCGTCGCCTACGCGCTCGGCATCACCGACCTCGATCCGTTGCGCTACAACCTGCTGTTCGAGCGCTTCCTGAATCCGGAGCGCGTGTCGATGCCCGACTTCGACATCGACTTCTGCCAGCACGGCCGCGATCGCGTGATCCAGTACGTGAAGGAGAAGTACGGCGCCGACGCGGTCTCGCAGATCGCGACGTTCGGCACGATGGCCGCGAAGGCCGCCGTGCGCGACATCGGCCGCGTGCTCGACCTCGGCTACACCTTCACCGACGGCGTCGCGAAGCTGATCCCGTTCAAGCCCGGCAAGCACGTGACGATCGCCGACGCGATGAAGGAGGAGCCGCTCCTGCAGGAGCGCTACGACAACGAGGACGAGGTGCACCAGCTACTCGACCTCGCGCAGCGCGTCGAGGGCCTGACGCGCAACGTCGGCATGCACGCGGGCGGCGTGCTGATCGCGCCGGGCAAGCTGACCGACTTCTGCCCGCTCTACACGCAGGGCGACGAAAGCGGCGTCGTGAGCCAGTACGACAAGGACGACGTCGAGGCGGTCGGCCTCGTGAAGTTCGACTTTCTGGGCCTGACCACGCTCACGATCCTCGACTGGGCCGAGCGCTACATCCGCATGCTCGATCCGTCGAAAGCGGACTGGTCGCTCGCCCAGGTGCCGCTCGACGACCCCGCCTCGTTCCAGATCCTCAAGAAGGCCAACACGGTCGCCGTGTTCCAGCTTGAAAGCCGCGGCATGCAGGGCATGCTGAAGGACGCGCAGCCCGACCGCTTCGAGGACATCATCGCGCTCGTCGCGCTGTACCGTCCGGGCCCGATGGACCTGATCCCGAGCTTCTGCGCGCGCAAGCACGGCCGCGAGACGGTGGAGTACCCCGATCCGCGCGTCGAGCCCGTCCTGAAAGAGACCTACGGCATCATGGTCTATCAGGAACAGGTGATGCAGATGGCGCAGATCATCGGCGGCTACTCGCTCGGCGGCGCCGATCTGCTGCGCCGGGCGATGGGCAAGAAGAAGCCCGAGGAGATGGCCCAGCATCGCGAAATCTTCGCCGAAGGCGCGGCGCGGAACGGCCTGTCCCGCGCGAAGTCCGACGAGATCTTCGACCTGATGGAGAAGTTCGCGGGCTACGGCTTCAACAAGTCGCACGCGGCCGCCTACGCGCTGCTCGCCTACTACACGGCGTGGCTGAAGGCGCACCATCCTGCCGAATTCATGGCGGCCAACCTTTCGCTCGCGATGGATGACACCGACAAGGTGAAGATCCTGTTCGAGGACTGCCTCGCGAACGGCATGCGCGTGCTGCCGCCCGACGTCAACCAGTCCGCCTACCGCTTCGAGCCGGTCGCCGAGGCCGACGCGGGCGAGCAGAATGCAAATGCGCGCTCGCGCACGATCCGCTACGGACTCGGCGCGATCAAGGGCAGCGGCCAGGGTGCGATCGAGGAAATCCTGCGCGCGCGCGCCGACGGCCCGTTCAAGGACCTGTTCGACTTCTGCGCGCGCGTCGACCGGCGCGTCGTGAACCGCCGCACGGTCGAGGCGATGATCCGCGCCGGCGCATTCGACGCGCTGCACGCGAATCGCGCGCAACTGATCGCGTCGGTTGGGCTCGCGATGGAAGCGGCCGACCAGGCCGAAGCGAACGCGATGCAGGCCGGACTCTTCGACATGGGCGACGCGCCGCTGGCGGCGCACGAACTCGTCGACGAACCCGCGTGGCCCGAGAAGCGCAAGCTCCAGGAGGAGAAGGGCGCGCTCGGCTTCTACCTGTCGGGGCACCTGTTCGACGCCTACAAGGACGAGGTCCGCCGCTTCGTGCGGCAGAAGATCGGCGATCTGAAAGAGGGGCGGGACAAGCTGATCGCCGGCGTGATCTCGTCGCTGCGCACGCAGATGACGCAGCGCGGCAAGATGCTGATCGCGCTCGTCGACGACGGCACGGGCCAGTGCGAGGTGACCGTGTTCAACGAGCAGTACGAGGCGAACCGGGCGTTGTTCAAGGAGGACGAGTTGCTCGTCGTGCAGGGCCAGGCGCGCAACGATTCGTTCACGGGTGGCCTCCGCTTCACGGTCGACGCGGTGATGGATCTCGAACGCGCGCGCCGCCGCTATGCGCAGGCCGTGAAGGTGCAGATGAACGGCAACGCCGACGCGCAGGCGCTGCGCCGCGTGCTGGAAGCGCACTGCGCGAAGCCCGAAGACGCGTTGACGATGACGCCGGCCGCGCCCGCGCGCGGCAACGGCCGCGGCGAGGGCAGCGGATACGGAGGCGGCTACGGCGGCGGGCAGGGCGGCCGCGAACGCGCGGCGGTCACGATTCCGGGCGGCCTCGCCGTGCAGATCGCCTACAGCAACGACCGCGCCCAGGGCGAGGTGAGGCTCGGCGACGCATGGCGCGTGAAGCCGACCGACGATCTGCTGGCGGCGTTGCGTGGTGCGTTCGCGGACAGCGCGATCGAGATCGTCTACTGACGGGCCGCCGGGTTGCGGCGCTTCGGCGTTTCGCGTTCGCGGGTGTTGAGGAGCGCAAGCTTCAGGAAGCGGTAGTAGACGGTTTCGGCATTGAAGACGGCGATCATGAAGCCGGCCCGGCCGTCGAGGAAGCCGGCGCGCAGCAGGTAGGTCCGCACGAAGGCCCAGGCGCCGCGCGCGAGCGCCTTGCCGAAGCTGCCGCGGCCGCCTGCCGCCGCGCGCTGGCGCGCGCCGGCGTCCGCGTAAGCGGCGAGCTTGTGCAGCACCGTATCGACGTCCTCGTACGAGTAGTGCAGCAGCTTGCCCGTCAGCCGTTTCGCCGCGCCGTCGAACACGAGCCGTTCGTGCACGAGATCGTCGGAAAAGCGCGCGGCCCCGCGCCGGAAAAGCCGCGGAATCCAGTCCGGATACCAGCCGCCGTGACGAATCCACTGTCCGCAAAAGCTCGACAGCCGGTCGAGCGCATAGACGTCGGCCCCGGGCGCCGCGAGCGTCGCGCGGATCGACGCCGCCAGCTCGGGCGTGACCACTTCGTCGGCGTCGATCGAAAGCACCCAGTCGGTCGCGAGCGCGTCGAGCGCGCGGTTCTTCTGCGGCCCGAAGCCGGGCCAGTCGGTCCGCACGATCATGCGCGCGCCGTGCGTGCGGGCCGTGTCGGCCGTGGCGTCGGTGCTGCCGCCGTCGACGACGACGATCTCGTCGGCGAACGAGAGGGCTTCGAGGCATTGCGCGAACCGCGCGCCGGCGTTTCGGGTAATGATGGCGACGCCGAGCGTGGGACGATTCATGCTGCGTGATCGGGAAGAAGCGCGCAACGGGCGCGGCAAAAGCGGGATCGGGACCGGAATGTTGCGCAAGTATAAACACAGCGGGTGCCCCCGGGTAGGAGGGGGCCGCGCGGCGGGAATCCCGCCCGGGGCGCCGCATGGAACCCGCGCGAAGCCCGCCCGGCCTGCCTCCGCGGCGCTTCCGGGTCTGCCGTCGCCAAACGTTTACAATGCGGTACCCCGATTTCCGCCCGTTTGCGGGCGGCGTTTCCGTTCGCATCTCCAGAGGAAGTCTTGAGCGAGAAGTCCACCATCAGCAAGCCGGTCGGCAAGGGCACGGCTTCGTCTGCGGCCGCCGTCGGCCGGCGTCTGTGGCCGTATCTGAAGCCGCTTTTGTGGGTTGTCATTGCCGGCGTGCTTTCGATGGCCCTCGTCGCGGCCACCGAGGCCGGCATTCCCGCCCTGCTCAAGCCGCTGCTCGACCACGGCTTCGGCACGCGCGGCAGCCCGAGCGCGAGGTGGCTCGTGCCCACCGCCGTGATCGGCCTTTCGCTCGTGCGCGGTTTTGCCCAGTACGCGTCGGGCTATCTGCTCCAGTACGTGTCGAACCGCATCCTGCTCGATCTGCGGCTCAGGATGTTCGACCGCATGATCCACGCGAGCGTCGCGTTCTTCCAGCGAGAGACGGCGAGCACCGTCATCAACGCGATCGTCTTCGAGGTCAACCAGATCCTGAACGTGCTGATGAGCGTGATGGTGACGCTCGTGCGCGATTCGCTGACGGTCGTCTTCCTGCTCGGCTACCTGTTCTACCTGAACTGGCGGCTCACGCTGATCGTCGCGGTGCTGCTGCCCGGCATCGGCTGGCTCGTCAGCAAGATCAACCGCCGGCTGCGGCGGTTGAACCGCGAGTACCAGATGCTCACGAACGATCTGTCCTACATCGTCGAGGAGACCGTCGGCGGCTACAAGGTCGTCAAGGTCCACAACGGCGAGACCTACGAGAAGAACCGCTTCGGGGAGATGAGCCGCCGGCTGCGCGGCTACCAGATGCGCATGACGGTTTCGGGCGGGCTCGCGCAGCCGCTCACGCAGTTCCTCGCCTCGATCGCGCTCGCGCTCGTCGTGACGATCGCGGTCGTGCAGGCCTCGCACGACCAGACGACGGTGGGCGGCTTCGTCGCGTTCGTCACCTCGATGCTGCTCGTCATCTCGCCGCTCAAGCACCTGATCGACGTGAAC
Source organism: Burkholderia sp. WAC0059 (assembly GCF_002870125.1). GTDB lineage: Bacteria > Pseudomonadota > Gammaproteobacteria > Burkholderiales > Burkholderiaceae > Paraburkholderia. Next base: position 26,256 of record NZ_PNEO01000014.1, on the reverse strand, counting down.
CAGCCGCTGCAGCGCGGCATGACGGCCGCCGAACTCATCTTCGGCCTCATCGACGAGCCGCCCGAGGCCGCCGGCGGCGGCCGGCCGCTCGCGCGCGCGCGCGGCGAGATCGAGTTCCGCAACGTGTCGTTCGCCTACGGCGCGAGCCTCGGCGCCACGCTCCAGGGCGTGAGCTTTCGCGTCGCGCCGGGCGAGATGGTGGCGCTCGCCGGTCCGTCGGGCAGCGGCAAGACCACGCTCGTCAATCTGCTGCCGCGCTTTTTCGATCCGACGGGCGGCGAGATTCTCGTCGACGGCGTGTCGCTGCCGGACTACGACGTGCACGCGCTGCGCAGCCAGATCGCGATGGTGAGCCAGGACGTGGTGCTGTTCAACGACACGGTGGCGAGCAACGTCGCCTACGGCGAGGCGATCGACCGCGAGCGCGTGACGGCGGCGCTGCGCGCGGCGAACCTGTGGGACACGATCGCGGCGCTGCCGAAGGGCATGGACACGCTGATCGGCGGCAACGGCATGCGGCTTTCGGGCGGCCAGCGGCAGCGTCTCGCGATCGCGCGCGCGATCTACAAGGACGCACCGATCCTGATTCTCGACGAGGCGACCTCGGCGCTCGACTCGGAGTCCGAGCGCCACGTGCAGGCCGCGCTCGAAACGCTGATGGCCGGGCGCACGACGCTCGTGATCGCCCACCGGCTGTCGACGATCGAGCGCGCGGACCGCATCATGGTCATGGAGGCGGGGCGCATCGTCGAGCGGGGCAATCATCGGGAGCTGATCGAGCAGGGCGGTCTGTATGCGCATCTGCACCGGATCCAGTTTCAGCAGAGCGCGGCCTGAGCTGCCGCCAGGCATCGTGCGGGCGCAAACAAGGCGCGTTCGCGGCCCCGTTGCAGGTCTGAACGGGGCCCGCCCTAGCGTTTCCCGAACGTGCGCTTGGCCCAGAGCACGGGCGCGTAGACGGCGGGGCTGCAGGTGTAGAGGAACATCCGTAGTCGCAGCCCGAAATCGACGCCGCGGCCCCGTACGGCCAGCGCGGCGCGCGTGCAGAAGCCGGGCGCCTCGAACATGGCCTCGATGAACCGTTCGCGCGAGAGTTTGGCTGCCAGCGCCTCGTGCATTTTCTCGCCGAGGCCCGCGATCTCGGCATCGTGCTGGAGCTGCCGCGCTTCCGCCAGCGCGAAGCGATTGCTCTGGCGCTTCCTCGCGAGAAACTCGGCGACCGAACGGTAGCGGCGCTTGCGCGAGAGGCCGCCGCGCCGATACCGGACGAGCGGTTCGCGCAGGCTCGACGCGCCGCCCGAGACGATCGCGCGGAACGTCATGATCTGGTCCTCGGCGGCAGTGCCGGGCAGCATCGGGCCGAAACGCTCGAAGAGCCGGCGCGACCATGTGTGCGCCGCGCCGATCAGGTAGGGGCGTTTCGTCGCCCAGTCCTCGAAGCGGCGATACTCGTCCAGCGCATCGGGCGCGATGCGCCCGTGAAGATCGCCCGCGTCGTCCATGTCGGCGAGGTCGGTGGCGATGAGGTCGGGTCGGCGTTCCCGCGCGAGCCAGTGCTCGACGACGCGCGCGCAGCGCTCGGGCACGGAGACGTCGTCGCCGGCCGCCACGAACAGCAGTTCGCCGTACGCCATGCCCGCGAGCCGGGACAGGTGCGCGCTGATTCCTTCGTTTTTCTCGTTGCGCCGCACGACGAGCCGGTGCGGGCCGCGATAGCCGCGCGTGGCCGCTTCGATGGCTGCATAGGTGCCGTCGCCCGAGCCGTCGTCGGAAACGATGATCTCGAGCGGCTCCCAGGTCTGGGCGAGCACGCTGCGCACGGCGTCGGCGATCACGCGCTCCTGGTTGTAGGCGATCAGCAGGACCGAGACGAGCGGACGGTCCGTCGGGCTGACGGCGGGCGCGGCGTCGGACGGCGAAACGGGAGCGTTCATGAAACGTCGGCGGAGGATTGAACGGGCTCAATTCTAATCGGTGTCGATTCCGGGGCCGGTTCTTTTACAATCGTGGGTCCGCGCGGCCTGCCCGGTGTCTGTTTCGCGTCAGCCCGGGCGACGGCCGCCCACTCCTTGCCAGAGGTCCGATTCTTGTCCGATTCAACCGTATCGGCGCCGCCCCCGGCGCGGCCGCTCACCGATCTCGCGCTGACCGCCCAGGCGCTCAAAAACAGCGGCGGGGCGGAACGCTACACGCGCGACGTCATTGCGGGACTGCACCGGATGGGCCTCGTGCCGACCCTCTTCGCACGCGAAATCGACGCGTCGCTCGAAGAGGCGCGCTGGATCGACGCGCAGCCGCTAGGCGTGCGCTGGGCGCCGCGCAAGCTGCGCAACCTCGCGTTCAACTGGCGGCTCGCGCGCCGGCTGCGGCGGCACCGGCCGCAGTGCGTGTTCGCGATCAATCATTCGCCTCACGCCGACGTCGCGCTGTGCGGCGGCACGCACCCGGGCTCGCTCGAGGCGGCGGGCCGGCCGACGCGCCGCAGCGACGCGTGGCAGATCGAGCTCGAGCGACGCACCTACGCTAACGCCCGCGCGATCGTCGCGCATTCGCAGTTGATGCGCGGCGAGCTGCAGCGTTTCTACGGCGTGCCCGAAGCGCGGATCAGCGTGATCTATCCGCCCGTCGATACCGCGCGCTTTCGTCCGCTCGACCCCGACGCGCGCAGCGAGGCGCGCCGCCGCTTCGGTCTGCCCGAGGACCGCGTCGTGTTCGTGTTCTCGTCGACGAGCCACGAGCGCAAGGGCTATGCGCTGCTCGAACGGTTCTTTGCGGAGACGGATCTGCCCGTGTGCCTTGCCGTCGCCGGCCGGCCGGTGCCGAAGACGAGCGAGACGATTCGCTACGTCGGGTATTGCCATGACATCGGCAGCCTGTTCGCAGCGGCCGACTTCACGGTGGTGGCGTCGCTCTACGAGCCGTTCGGGCTCGTCGGCGTGGAGTCGGTGATGTGCGGCACGCCGCTCGTCATCGCGGACAACGTCGGCTCGGCCGAGGCCGTGACCGACGACGCGAAGATCGTGTTTTCGCGGCGCGAACCGGGCAGCTTCGAGCGCGCGATGCACTGCGCGATCGAGCGTGTGCGCGGCGGCGAGTCCCGCGTTGCCGATCCGCTGCGCAGCCTCGTCTACGAGCCCGGCGTCGATGCGCACGTGGCCCGGCTTTACGCGTTGATGGCCTCACTGCGCGCGTAGTTGCGCCTGGTTTTTCGCGGGGGAGTGGGATGCACCCGCCGCAGTGGTCTGGCGGCGTGCCGTGACCGAGTCGGCCAGCGCGGCGGCTTCGGCCAACTCTCGCTTGCGTGCCACGATCGTGGCGAGGAACGTCGTGGTGAGCAGTGCGACGAGCACCGTCACCATGATCGGGGCCAGCACGTCGATGGTCAGGCCGTAGAGGATCGTGCTGACGGATAGGGCGAGCCCGCTGTAGGCGGCGGTGCGGACGAGCGGATCGCCCGAATGCCGCTCGCGCCAGAAGTACACCGTCATGCCGGCGTAGAGCGTGAAAAGGCATAGCGCGCCGATCGTGCCCATCTCGGCGATGGTCGAGAAGAAGTCGCTGTGGGCGCGTTCGTTGACGATTGCCTCGCTGGCCTCGTGGTGGGCCGCGAGCTCGCCGAGCGCGTTGACGAGGTGTCCCTTGCCGACGCCGTAGACCGGATGGCGGGAGAACAGCTTCAGCGACGCCTGCCAGAGCTGGATGCGCAGGCCGACCGGCGTGTCCTCGTTGCCCTGGTGCATCTGCGTGACATCGCCTTCGGCCGCCACGAGCCGGTAATGGATGCGCTGCGTCGAGAGCAGCACGGCCGCGCAGAGGACGATGCCGAGGCCCGCGATACCGATGCGTTTCCAGTGCGCGAACCAGCGGTACTGCGCGCCGAGCAGTACCGCGAACACCGGCACGGCGATCCAGCCGCCGCGCGTGCCCGACAGGTACGATGCGAAACCGCCCGCCACGAGGCTGAGCAGCTTGACGACGAGGATCGTCTTGCTGCGCGTGGGGTTCCAGCCGAACGTGAAGATCGACAGGAACGCAAGCAGCAGGGCCGTGTCGCCGAACGGAATGGCGTTCGTGTAGTAGTTGTCGAGCCGCGTCGCGTCGGTCCAGCCGCCGGTGGGCCGCTCGATGAGCGCCCAGCAGCCGACGGCCAGCGCGCCTGTTGCGCAGCCCCAGCCGACGGCGCGCAGCGTGCGTGCAGGCATGCGGCACAGCAGCAGGAAGATGAACGGCGCGAGCGCGAAGCGCGAGATCGAGTCGAACTGGTGGGGCATCCAGTACCCGTCGACGGCCTGCTGGACGACCGCGGCGATCAGCAGGGCCGTCATCCCGAGCGTGTACCAGCGATAGGCGTACAGCGGGGCGAAGTACGAGCGGTCGCGACGGTTGACGATGGCGGCGACGAGCGCCAGCAGAAGCAACAGAAAGTAACAGTAGCCGGTGCCGCCGCGCCACATCAGGTTGACCGCAGGAGCGAGAAACAACAGGATGCTGACGGGCCAGACGAGGCGACGTGAAAAAATCATGGGCAAAGTGGATGGGCGGCACGCTCGCTAGCCGGGCTCCCGTGGCATGGCGCGTACGTGCATTTCTTCGATACGGGAGGTGCCCGCGATTATAACCGCGCGCGATACGGCCACTCAGAAGGCGGCCGGCGTCCCCGCCGCGCACAGGGCCGGACCGCCGCGCGACGGTACAATGCGCAACGTCGCGCTCGCCCCCTTCCTCCGCGCGGACTTCAAACAACCGGGCCTTCAATGTTTTCCATCATCATCCCGACCTGGAACAACCTGCCTTACCTGAAGCTGGTCATCGAGAGCCTGAGCCGGAATTCGGCGCACACGCACCAGATCGTCGTCCACGTCAACGACGGCTCGGACGGCACGCTCGCCTGGGTGCGCGAGCAGGGGGTCGAGCATACGGCGTCGCCCGAAAACATCGGCATCTGCCACGCCGTCAATCTGGCGGCGGCGCGCGCGAGCCAGGACTACGTCGTCTACATGAACGACGACATGTACTGCTGCCCCGGCTGGGATGCGGCGCTCGCGCGGCGCATCGCGCAGATGCCGTCGGACTGCTTCCTGCTGTCGGGCACGATGATCGAGCCCGTCGACACCGGCAATCCCTGCGTCGTGGTCCGCGATTTCGGCCGCGACGTCGCGCAGTTCCGCGAGGCTGAACTCGTGGCGGGCGCGCCGTCGCTTGTGCGCGCGGACTGGCGCGGCGCGACCTGGCCGCCGACGCTCGTGCATCGCGACTGGTGGAACAGGGTGGGGGGCTATAGCAGCGAGCTGAGCCCGGGCATGAGCAGCGACAACGATTTTTCGATGAAGCTCTGGGACGCGGGCTGCCGCCTGTTTCTCGGCGTGGGGGACAGCCTCGTCTATCACTTCCAGCAGAAGAGCACCGGCAAGGTCGTGAAGAACGACGGCCGCCGCCAGTTCCTCAACAAATGGGGCATGACGCAGGCGACGTTCGACCGGTTCTATTTGCGCCGCGGACAGCCCGTCGACGGCGCGGCGACGGTGGCCGACCCGCAACCGGGCTGGCGGCTGCGGCGGGCGCTCCTCAAGTCGAAGGTCAAGCGCGCGCTCGGCTAAATGCCCGGTCGGACATCGGGTTGACTCCGTTCGTTTCTCAAAGATTCTTCTTCATACAGGAACACTTACTTGAGAAGATAGGTGTTAACCCTCTAGGTGATACCTCCTAGACTACTTGCATCGGCCGCAATCATTACGTCTTTAACGCGGCCATGCTAGTCGATTGGAGGTAAGTACCATGAAGTCACTGATTCAAGCTGTTGCCATCGCCGCAGTCCTCGCCGTTCCCGCCGTGTCGTTCGCCCAGGAGAACCCCGACAGTCCCGTCACCCGCTCCGCAGTGAACGCCGATCTCGCCCAGCTTCAGCGGGTCGGCTATCAGCCGAGCGCCGACGACAACGCCTACTACCCCGCCGGCATCCAGGCCGCCGAAGCGCGCGTGGACGCCGCGAACGGCTCGTCGAGCGCCTATGGCGGCGTAGCCGGCGCCTCGTCGGAGTCGGGCGTGCGCGGCGGCACCGGTAACGTGTCGGCCGCCGACTGGAACGCGATGTACAGCCACTAATGCGCATTGCGGGTGCCCGGTCCGCCGGGCATTCGTCCGGAGCCGTCGGCCCGTCTGCAGGTTAGCGCGCATCGAGGCGCAACTTGCCGGCGGGCCGTTTCATTTCTCTCCCGCCCATTTTCCGTCCCGCGGATTCGCGTTCGCGATGGATTCGTTTTCACGCTTTATCCGCCACTTTTCTCGTCCCCGTTTCGCCGAGTCCAATTTGTCCTGACTGCCGGGCAGGCCCGTTTGTTGGTATCCTCGACGACCATGGGCGACATTCTTCAACCTCCTCTGGCCGACAGCAGCGAGTCCGCTGCGGCGTCTTCGCGGCGAGGCGAGCCTGTGACCGCAAGCGGCGCGTCGCGCGCGAACTATGTATACGGGCGTCTGCGCGACGACATCTTCGAGCTGCGTCTTCTGCCCGGCGACCGTCTGACCGAAGGCAACATCGCGGAGCGCTTCAACGTCTCGCGCACGCCGGCGCGCGAAGCGTTGCAGCGGCTGCAGAGCGACGGCCTTATGCAGGGCTACGTGCGCGGCGGCTGGGAAGTGGTGCCGATCGATTTCAAGCGCTTCGACGATCTCTACGAAATGCGCGAGCTGATCGAGACGTTCGCCGTGCGCAAGCTTTGCGGCGCGCCGCCGTCCGTCGACGTGCTGCGCATGCTCGAGCGGCTCGATGCCGTCTGGCGGGCGCCGGTCGCGGACCGGCCCGGCGACGGCCGCGCCGTGGCCGAACTCGACGAGGCGTTTCACCATGCGCTCGTCGCGGCGGCCGGCAACGACGAACTGGCGGCCGCGCTGCAACGCGTGACGGACCGGATTCGCGTGGTTCGGCGGCTCGATCTCGTATACGGCAACTGCATCGACGCGACCTACGCGGAGCACGCGGCGATTCTCCGGGCCATCCGCGCCTCCGACGTCGAGGCCGCGGTCTCCTGCATTTCGGGGCACATTCAGGGCAGTCGGGCCGAAGTCCGCAAGCTGACCGTCCATCGTCTCCATAGCGTGCGCACCAATGTGGGTAGCGCTGCACCAGCGAAGAGCCTGCGCACCATCTGAACCTGCCGCGCCCCGTTTTAGCGGCGCGGCAAGCGTTTTGCTTTCCTTCGTCTTTCTATGCCGAAATGCCCGGACCGCAAGGCCCCCGGGTTTGCCCTCCCTTTCTTTATCTATTTCTGGCACGAATCTGGCTTTTGTCGACAAGCACGTATACAAGGGTATGAGCGTGCGTCGTCGCTGAAAAATCGGGCCGATCCGATTCCGCGGACCGGACCCGGTCTGCTTCGTGCCGCGGCGCGCACGCATTGAATGTGAGTGTCATGCTGTCGAACTTTCTGAATCCTTCGCGCGGCGTTCGGGGAATGGCCGTCGCGCCCCATTCGCTTGCCGCGCAGAGTGCGCAGGCGATTCTGCGCGACGGCGGCAACGCGATCGAGGCGATGATCGCCGCGGCCGCGACCATCGCCGTCGTCTATCCGCACATGAATAGCATCGGCGGCGATGGCTTCTGGCTCGTCGCCCCGCCGGGCGGCACGCCGATCGGTATCGAGGCGTGCGGCGCCGCCGCCGCCGCGGCCTCGATCGAGGCCTATCGCGCGCGCGGGCTGCAGTCGATTCCGTTTCGCGGACCGCTTGCGGCCAACACGGTCGCGGGCACGATTTCGGGCTGGGATCTCGCGTACCGCGTCTCGCGCGAACAGCACGGCGGCCGCCTGCCGCTCGCGCGTCTGCTCGAAGACGCGATCGCCTACGCGAACACGGGCATCCCGGTCACGCGCAGCCAGTCGCAGTGCATTGCCGCCAAGCGCGACGAGCTGCTGTCGGTTGCCGGTTTCGCCGAGACGTTTCTCCCCGGCGAGGCGCACGCAGTGCCGGCCTGCGGCGATCGCTTCGTGCAGCCGCGCCTTGCGGCGACGCTCGGGCATCTCGTGCGCGCCGGTCTCGACGACTTCTATCGCGGCGATCTCGCGCGCGGCATCGCGGCCGATCTCGACGCGCTCGGAAGCCCGGTCTCGCTCGCCGATCTCGAAGGGCACCGCGCGCGCCTGCGCGAACCGCTCGCGCTCGCGCATTCGCTCGGCACTGTCTACAACATGCCGCCGCCGACCCAGGGGCTCGTTTCGCTCCTCATCGTCGGCGTGCTCGATCGCGTGCTGAAAGCCGGCATGGACCCGCTCGGTCCCGAGTACGTGCATGCCTGCGTCGAGGCGACGAAGCTCGCGTTCGCGCTGCGCGACAGGCACATTACCGATCCCGACTACATGGACGTCGACCCGCGGGCGCTGCTCGAGCCGGCCTCGCTCGACGCGCTGGCCGCGCGCGTGTCGATGTCCGCGGCCGCGCCGTGGGGCAACGGCCTCGGCCCGGCCGATACGGTCTGGATGGGCGTGATCGACGGCGACGGGCTCGCGGTCAGCTTCATCCAGAGCATCTATCACGAGTTCGGCAGCGGCATCGTGCTGCCGCAGACCGGCATCAACTGGCAGAACCGCGGCTGCAGCTTCTCGCTCGACCCGAAGGCGCGCAATCCGCTCACGCCGGGCCGGCGGCCGTTCCATACGCTGAACCCCGCGCTCGCGCGTTTCGCCGACGGCCGCACGATGGTCTACGGAAACATGGGCGGCGACGGCCAGCCCCAGTCGCAGAGCGCCGTGTTCTCGCGCGTCGCGCAGTTCGGCTGGAATCCGCAGGCCGCGATCGACGCGCCGCGCTGGCTGCTCGGTCGCACCTGGGGCCAGACGAACGAGACGCTCAAGCTCGAGGCGCGCTTTCCGGACGCTACGTTCGAGGCGCTGCGCGCGCTCGGCCACGACGTCGAGCGGATGCAGCCCTACGACGAGGCGATGGGCCATGCCGGCGCGATCGTCCGCTATCCGAACGGTTGCTTCGAAGGCGGCAGCGATCCGCGCAGCGACGGCGCCGCCATCGGCTGGTAACGCACGCGGCGCGGGCAGGCCGCCGTGCCCGCGCCGCCGATTCGATTTTTCTCATGCCATCGGTCACGACGCTGACGGAGCCGCCGTGCCGATCGATCTGTTTTAGCCCGTCCCGACCCGGAGAAACACGATGAACACGCCCACGCAGTCGTTGAATGGCGCGGCCGCGCGCGCTGCGCGACCCGCCGCACGCACACGCTGGATTCAGCTCGGCCTCGGTCTCGTCTGCATGATGACGATCTCGAGCCCGCAGTACGTATGGACGCTGATGACGAAGCCGCTGATGGCCAAGCTCGGCATCGCGCTGCCCGAGCTGCAGGTGACGTTCTCGATCCTCGTGCTGCTGCAGGCGTTCTTCTCGCCGTTCCAGGGCGCGCTGATCGACCGCTTCGGACCGCGCACGCTGATCTCGATCGGCACGCTGCTCTCGGGCCTGAGCTGGGTGTTCGCCGCGCACGCGCAGAGCACGACGGCGCTCTACCTGACCTACGGCGGCATCGGCGGGCTGGGCACGGGCATCGTCTACGTTGGTGTCGTGGGCCTGATGGTGCGCTGGTTCCCCGACCGTCGCGGCTTCGCGGCGGGCATGGTGGCGGCCGGCTACGGCATGGGCGCGATCGTCACGACGTTCCCGATTTCGGCCTCGCTCGAAGCGCGCGGCGTCGACGGCACGCTCGCGCTCTACGGGATCATTTTCGCGGTGATCGGCTTTATTGCCTCGCAGGGTCTGCGCGTGCCGGTCGAAGCGGCCGCGGCGGATGCGCAGCAGGACGCGCCGGGCGTGCGCGACTATCGCCCGTCCGAGGTGCTGAAGCAGCCGCTCTTCTGGCTGATGTTCGTGATGATGACGGCGATGTCGACCTCGGGCCTGATGGTCACTTCGCAGATGGCGATCTTCGCGACCGACTTCGGCGTGAGCAAGGTGGTCGTGTTCGGCCTCGCCGCGCTGCCGCTCGCGCTGACGATCGACCGCTTCACCAACGGTCTCACGCGGCCGCTGTTCGGCTGGGTGTCCGACCGCTTCGGCCGCGAGAACACGATGGGCTTCGCGTTCGCGCTCGAAGGGATCGCGATGGCGCTGTGGCTGCTCACGCGTTCGGACGCCGTGCTGTTCGTGCTGCTCTCGGGCGTCGTGTTCTTCGGCTGGGGCGAGATCTTCTCGCTGTTCCCCTCGACGCTGACCGACACGTTCGGCACGCGCTTCGCGACCGCCAACTACGGGTGGCTCTACATCTCGTTCGGCGTCGGTTCGGTGTTCGGCGGTCCGCTCGCGGCGCTCCTGCACCAGCACACGGGGAGCTGGGTGCCGGTGTTCGGCTGTGCGATCGCGCTCGATCTCGCGACGGCGGTGCTCGCGCTCCTGGTGCTGAAGCCGCTGCGCGCGCGGTTCGTCGCGCGGGGGTGATATCGCGATAGAGGCTGTATCTTCGGTGCCGGATGCGTCCGCGCCGGATCGCGCGGCCGTCGTCCCCGAGCGGGATGGCGGCCGTTTTCGTTTCTTTGTCGGGAGCGGGCGAACCGGCGACGGGGCTCGAGCGCTTTGCTGCGATACGGAGCGGAGGTCGTTACGCCCGCCGCCGCCCCCCGCAGTATTCCGCTAGTTTGCGGTAGCCGCGGGAGTGTCGCCGTTCTCCATCGCTGTTTTCAGGTTGTCGTTTTCCCTGTCCGGATTGGCCCGCCTGCTCGACATGCGGTTCCATATCCGGTTGCTTTCCGGCGAGTCGCAGGTCAAGGCTGAGCCGACGGTCATGAGCGCCGAACCGGCTTTGGCCACGCTTTCGGCGGCGTGGGCCAGTCCGATTCGCCGTTTGACCGTTTTGCCGAGGCGGGTGGTTTTGCCGTTTTCGGTCACGTAGCGATCCGCGCGTTCGAGGCCGGCCTGATCTGCCAGATCGTTCAGTTGTTCGAGCGTGTGCGTGCCGTTGCGCAACGCGGCCTGGGCCGTGCGGATTTCGTTGATGTTCATCGACCGCACGGGAAGGTGCGGCGCGAGGGCTTGCGCGATCGACGGGTGCGCCCGCGTCTGCTCCGCGTCGTCGGTGGAGCGGCGGAACTGCCGGAGCCGCTGGCCGTTTCCTGCCGTGAAATTCCCGTTCGCGTCGAGATAGCGGCTGACGGGCTGAAAGCCCTGATCCGTGAATGCCCGGTCCAGTTGGGCCCGGAATACCTCCAGTTCGGACGCGTCGAGTCCGTCGGTCTGGCGATGCCGCAGCACCTTCTGAGCCATCTTCACGTCCCAGTAGCTCGGTTGGCGCGACTGCGGACGTGCCGCAGTATCCGCACGCAAATCTCGCCGACCAGTGGAACCATTCCAGACGGACATGACGTAGGTCGACGCCATATTGAGGTCATGTTCCGCGATCAATCCTTCCTCTGCCGCTTCCGTCAAATTTTCGATGAGTTCGTGGGCCGGTTGCCTGAGCAGACCCTTGCGGGTTTCTGCCTCGGCCCTGGTGGGCGGGAGGTGTGCCTGCTCGTCGAACTCGTATGCCCGCCTGTCGAACGCTTCGAGTGTTTCCGAGAGCTTGCGGACATCCGGATGCTGGGATTGGGAGAGCCGCTCCTTAAAGTCGTCCTTGACGACGCGATTGTCGTAGTGTCGGAACGGGAGGGCGGGCAACCCGTTGCCTGCCTCCGATGTTTCGCCGGACGGGCGCGCGGAGAATCGCGCGTGGTGTTCCGGTTCGCCGGGTGTCGTTCTGGCGGAATAATAAGAACTGATCGTCAGCCTGCTGGCCGTCGAACTTTGGCGGGAGAGCAACGGGCCGACGGCCGGCGACGTCGGCGTTTCCGGCGTGCGGGCGCCGTCCGCCGAAGACGGGGCGGCGTTTCCCGGGGCGTGCGGGCGAGAGACGGTCAGATCCATGGCGGCATGATCTCCGGACAACGAAGAACGGGGAGGCGGTCGTCGGAATGGACTGCCCGATGCCCCAGTGTCTGCGCGTTGCGCGTTTTCGTCCGGGTTCGACGCGAATATCCGGCCCGTTTTCCGCAACGGGTCAAGGAGAATAAGCGCCGCGCAGCATCTGCGTTTATTCCGGCGCCGGTTCCGCCTGCTGGCCCGCCCAGCTCACGCCCGATACGCCCTGTTCCATGCTGAGACGGCTCGCGATCATCTCGAGCTTCGGCTGATCCTTCGGATGGAGCTTCAGCGTCGCCGTCACCTCGACGCGCTCGCCGTCGTCGACGTCGCGGCTCGTCAGGCTCTGGAACGAGAGCGGTGTCGACGACATCGAATTGGACAGCACGGCGCGAACGTGGATCTCGTCCTTCTCGCGGCAGACCACGGTGAGCGTGTATTCGCGGATCAGGTCGGCGCTCGAGACCGGCGCCGTGTTGATGGCGCGGCTGATTTCGCGCAGCACCGTGTTCGTCAGCAGCACGAGCACGGTGCCGGCCGCGGCCGGCCCGAAGTGCCCCGAGCCGCACAGCACGCCGACGGCGGCCGAGCACCAGAGCGTGGCGGCCGTGTTGATGCCCTGGATCGCGCCCTTGTCGCGCATGATCACGCCGCCGCCGAGAAAGCCGACGCCCGAGACGACGTAGGCGGTGATCTGCGTGACGCCCGCCGTGCCGTTGCCGCTCAACACGCCGAGCAGGACGAACAGGCAGGCGCCGCTCGCGACGAGCGTGATCGTGCGCAGGCCCGCCGTGCGCTGTCGCATCTGGCGCTCGAGGCCGATGACGAAGCCGAAGGCATAGGCGGCGAGAAGTCTTAGCGTGAGTTCCAGCGTCATGTCCGGATTCGTTTGAGCGCTTCCTGGTCCGCCGTCATGCGCGAAGCGGGACGCTCGCGTCGGGCGACAGGTGCCCGGAATGTATCACAGCGGTTTTTCGGCAATCTGTCGACGCCGACGCCGCGACGGCGCGCGCGTCGCTCAGGCCGGGATCGTCATCGGGCGACGGGGCGATGCCGGCGCGCGCGGCTGGCGTTGAACGCCCTGAAGTCGTGCGCTTCGTCGAGCTGCACAGACGCGAGCCGGAGCAGCGCGGCGGCCTTCGCTTCGTGGCCGCCGAATTCATGCGGGTTGCGCCGGTGCGCGTCGCGAATCAGTTGCCGGCTCTGGACGACGAGCCGTTGCGCCTGGGCGAGATCGGAGTCGGGGCGCTCGACGGCGCGTGCTCCGGTGGAGAGGGCGAGCAGCGCGAGGCTGGCGGGAAGCAGGCGTCGGGCAATCCGGATCATGCGTCGTTGTGTTTGGGGTAAGGATGGCGTGCGCCGGACTGTAACCGATCATTTCGTTCCGGGCTACTGCGTCGGCGAAATCGGCGGCGGCCCGATGCCGGGCTGTCTTCTCGCGCGGGCCTTCTTGCCCACGATAGATTCGTCCAATTCAATCAATGAAATCAATCGAATGTTAATTTTCATAGTGCCTTGTTAACGTACAGCGACAACATCACGACCGCGCAAGGTGACCTATGCAAACCGGAAAGAGAAGGCTGACCGTCGCAATACGATTGATTCTGGGGTTCGGCATCGTGCTGGCCGCGCTCGTCGCGCTGACGGCCATCGCGATCGCCCGCGTCGAGACCGTCCGGGCGCGGCTCGACGACGTGATCGACGTGAACGGGGTGAAGGAGCGCTATGCGATCAACTTTCGCGGCAGCGTGCACGACCGCTCGATCGCCATTCGCGACGTGGTGCTCGTGGACCCGCAGGAGTTGCCGGGCGTGATCGGCCACATCCGGTCGCTGGCCGACATGTACGACGAGAACGACAGGCAGCTCTCCGCCCTTTACGCCGGGCGCACCGACACGACGCCCCAGGAGCAGGCGATTTACGCGCGCGTGAACGCGGCGCGCGAGCGCAGCATGCCGCTGATCGGCCAGGTGATCGCGCTGCAGCAGGCCGGCGATACCCAGGGCGCGCGCCGGGCGCTGCTCGACGATGCGCGTCCGGCGCTCGTCGAGTGGCTCGCCGCCGTCAACGCGCTCATCGACTTTCAGGAACACGCCAGCGAGCAGGAGGCTGCCGAAGCACGCCGGATCAGCACGGACTTCAAGCTGCTGATGAGCATGCTGACCGTCGCGGCCTGTGCGGTCGGCGCGCTCGTGGTCTATCTGCTCGTGCGCTACGTCACGCGGGCGCTCGGCGCCGAGCCCGACGAAGTGGTCGCCGTCGCCGAATCGATTCGCACCGGCAACCTCGCCATGCCGATCCGGCTGCGCCCCGGCGACACGTCGAGCGTCATGGCCGCGATGGCGCGCATGCAGCAGCGTCTCGCCGAAATCGTGACGCAGATGCGCGACGCCGCCCAGAGCGTGGCCACGACGACCGGGCAGATCGCGCTCGGCAACGCCGATCTCAGTCTGCGCACCGAGCGCCAGGCTTCCGCGCTCGAACAGGCGAGCGGCGCGCTCGAGGAGTTCGACGCGAGCGTCGCGGCCAACGCGCAAAGCGCGGGCAGCGCCGACGCGCTGGCCAAGCAGGCGTCGGCCGCCTCGGCGCAGGGCGGCGACGCCGTGGCGCGCGTCGTCGGGACCATGCGCGCCATCGGCGAGTCGTCCACGCGGATCAAGGACATCATCGCCGTCATCGATTCGATCGCGTTCCAGACCAACCTGCTGTCGTTGAACGCCGCGGTCGAAGCCGCGCGCGCCGGCACCCAGGGCCGCGGCTTCGCGGTCGTCGCGGGCGAGGTCCGCGTGCTCGCGCAGCGTAGCGCCAGCGCCGCGAAGGAGATCCGCGAGCTCATCGGCACGAGCAACGCTCGCGTCGACGAGGGCGCCGTCCAGGTGGACGCGACGGGCGCGACGATCTCGAACGTCGTCGAGGCTTCGCGCCGCGTCACCGACATCATGGAGGCGATACACGAGGCCTGCCGCGCGCAGGCTCGCCAGATCGGCGAGGTCCGCGACGTCATCGGCACGCTCGAGCGCAACACGCAGCAGAACGTGGCGCTCGTGCAGCAGTCGGCATCCGCGGCCCAGAGCCTGCAGGACCGCGCGCGGGGGTTGCTCGACGTGGCCGACGTATTCGTGCTGCCGGCGGTTTGAGCCGCCCGTTGCGCGTCGACGCCGTCATGCCGCAGCCGCGCGCGGGAGGCGTCGGCATGGGCCTCGCGCGCGCAACGCGGACCGGAGGGTTAGCGCCCCTGCGGGGCGAGGTCGGGGCAGGACTGTAAATACCCGGCGAGGAACTCCACGAAGACGCGCAGTTTCGCGGACAGCCTGTTGCGCTCCAGATAGATCGCGTAGATGTCGGCGTTGGGCAGGGACCACTCGGTCAGGAGCGGCACGAGCTCGCCGCGCGCGATGTGCGCGCTGGTTTCCCACTCCGAACGCACGGCGATGCCGCGACCGTCGAGCGCCCACTGCAGCACGGTATTGCCGTCGTTGCTCGACAGCGCCCCGCTGACCTTTACCGTTTCCATGCGCTTGCCGCGCAGCAAATGCCACGTGCCGTACGCCGAGTCGTTTTCGCGCAGCACGAGGCAGGCGTGACGCGCCAGATCGTGCGGCATGGCCGGCGTGCCGTACCGCTCGATGTAGGCGGGCGACGCGCAGACGATGCGCCGGTTCGGCAACAACAGTCGCGCGTTGATTCGCGCATCGGGCGCCTCGCCGAAGCGGACGCCGAGATCGAAGCCCTCTTCCTGAAGACTCAACGGACGGTCGGTGAGCTGCAACTGGATGCGCATCGACGGAAAGCGTTCGACGAACTCCGATATCGCAGGCGCGATGCGCGTGCGGCCGAATCCGAACGAGGCGTTCACGCGCAGCAACCCGGTCGGCTCCGCGCGGCTGCGCGTGACGAGTTGTTCGAGCTCCTGAAGTTCGTCGAGGATACGCGAACCATTGGACAGGTAGAGCTCGCCTTCGGGCGTCAAGGTCAAGCGACGCGTCGTGCGATTCATCAGGCGTATGCCGAGCCGCTTCTCCAACTGGGCCAGACGCTTGCTGACGGCGGGCGGCGTGACGCCGAGCTCCCGTGCGGCGGCCGCGAGATTGCGGTGTCGGGCAACCAGCGTGAACAGGTTGAGATCCGAAAAACCGTCCATCCTTTCTCCTCCGATATCGGCGTGCGATTCGTTCCTTAAAGTTACGACAAGAGTAATTCAATGGAATCCATATCGCTAAAGGTATCAATTAGAATCCATCGCATATCAGGAGACAAGGATGTTCGAAGGCTTTGCCGATGCGTCGACCACGGTCGACGGCATCGAGATCCATGCAGTGAAAGGAGGACGTGGCCCGGTATTGCCGCTGCACGGCCATCCGCAAACTCGCGCGATCTGGCACAAGGTTGCGCCGGCATTGGCCGAACGGTTCACGGTGATCGCGGCCGATCTGCGCGGTTGCGGCGATAGCGGAAAGCCGGCGGGCGCCGCGCGCCATTCGAATGACTCGAAGCGCGGGATGGCGCTCGATCATCCGGGCTCGGTCACGCAACTCGTGACGCTCGACGTCGCGCCGACGCTCGCGATGGACGAACGGACTTCCGTCGATTTCGCCCGCGCCGGCTGGCACCGGTTTTTCCTCGTGCGCCCGGCGCCGTTTCCCGAAACCCCGATTCACGCCGACCCCGATCGCTATCTGAAGCAGCGCATCGGCGCGCGTAGCGCAGGGCTGAAACCGTTCACGCCCGAAGCCTGCGCAGCATATCTGCGCGGCCTGTTGGACCCGGCGGCCGCACACGGGATCTGCGAAGACTTACCGCGCGTCGATCGCCACCGACCTCGAGCACGATCGCACAGATTCTGCGGCGGCGAGGCGCGTCGTTCGTCCGTTCCTCGCGTTGTGGGGCGCGGACGGCGTGGTCGGCAAGCGCTTCGATCCGCTGGCTTGCCGTTTCCTTCTCGCTGATTCGTCGGCCCGATTCTTTCCAGTCTAATCAGACCATGTCCTCACGAACGCTTTACCAGAAACTCGTCGACTCGCACACCGTGTCGACCATCGACGCAGAGAACGTGCTGCTCTACGCCGATCTGCACATCATGAACGAGTACACCAGCCCGCAGGCATTCGCGGGGCTGCACGAAAAGGGATTACGCGTGCGCCGCCCGCGTCAGCAGATGGGGGTTGTCGATCACGTGATTCCGACGCGTCCGGTGCCCGTTCCGTCACGCACGATCGAGATCGTCGACGCCGCGAAGCAGGCCGCGAATTTCACCCGCAACTGCGCGGAGCAGGGCATTCATCTGTTCGACGTTCACGATCCGATGCAGGGCATCGAGCATGTCGTCGCCCCCGAGATCGGGCTGATCCGTCCCGGCATGGTCGTGCTGTGCGGCGACAGCCACACGACCACCTACGGCGCGCTCGGCGCGCTCGGGTTCGGCATCGGTACGTCGGAGGTCGAGCACGTGCTGGCGACGCAGACGCTCGTCTATCGCGTCGCGAAGGACATGCGCATCGTCGTGGACGGCACGCTGCCGACGGGCACGACGTCGAAGGATCTCGTGCTACAGATCATCGCGAAGATCGGTGCGCAGGGCGCGCGCGGCTACGCGGTCGAATATGCGGGCGAGGCTATTGCCGCGCTGTCCGCCGAAGCGCGCATGACCCTGTGCAACATGACGGTGGAAGCGGGCGCGCGCGCCGCGCTGATCGCGCCGGACCGCACGACGCTCGACTATGTATGCAGCAAGGTGCGCGACCTCGATGCGAAGACGCTTGATGCGGCCTGCACGGCGTGGTCGCAACTGCGCTCGGATGCCGATGCGCGGTTCGACGTCGAACATCGTTTCGACGCTGCGCGCGTCGCGCCGTACGTGACGTGGGGCACGAGCCCGGACCAGGCGGTGCCGGTGGACGGACATATTCCCGATACGGCTGAGGGCTCCGGTCTCGACGCCGCGACCATGCGCAAGGCGCTCGACTACATCGCGTTGCCGGGCGGTGCGCCAATCGAAGGCACGCCGATCGACCGCGTGTTCATCGGCTCGTGCACGAACGCGCGGATCGAGGATCTGCGCGCGGTTGCCCAGATCGTGCGGGGTCGCAAGGTGGCCTCGACGGTGCGCGCGATGGTCGTGCCCGGCTCCGGCATGGTGCGCGACCAGGCCGAGCGCGAGGGCATCGCCCAGGTGCTGATCGACGCCGGATTCGAATGGCGTCAGCCGGGCTGCTCGATGTGCCTTGCGATGAACGACGACGTGCTGGCACCGGGCGAGCGCTGCGCGTCGACGACGAACCGCAATTTCGAAGGGCGCCAGGGGCGCGACAGTAAAACCCATCTGATGAGCCCCGCGATGGCCGCCGCTGCCGCAATCGCCGGTCGCATCGTCGACATTCGCAAGGAGTTCGCTCATGGCTGAGCCGTTCGTGATCGCGGGCATCGCCGCGCCGCTGCCGGTCAACAATCTCGATACCGACCAGATCATGCCGAAGCAGTTTCTACTCGGCATCGACAAGTCGGGCCTCGCGCGGGGGCTGCTGTACGACCTGCGTGTTGACGCGGATGGCCGTCCGCGCGAGCAGTTCGTGCTGAATCGCCCCGAATATCGCGGCGCGAAGATCCTGCTCGGCGGCTCGAACTTCGGCTGCGGGTCCAGCCGCGAGCACGCGGTATGGGGCTTGCAGCAGGCCGGCTTCGAGGCCGTCATCGCGCCGAGCTACGGCGAGATCTTCTACTTCAACTCGGCTAACAACCGGCTGCTGCTCGTCACGCTGCCGCCGGAGCAGGTCGAGGCGCTCGTCGCGGAAGTGGAGGGCGGCAGCGACAGGCAACTGTCGATCGACGTCGTGAACGAGGTCGTGCTGACGCCTTCAGGCCGGCGCTATGCGTTCTCGATCCCGCCGCGTCAGAAGCTGATGCTGCTGGAGGGGCTCGACACGATCGGCCTGACGCTGCGCCAGGCCGGCGCGATCGACGCGTTCGAAGCGCGCCATTGGGCGGCACAGCCGTGGTGCCGTATCGACTTGCCGGCGCAACAAAGCCGGCAAACCGAACAAGCGGAACAGCAGGAACCCCACACTGCCTGACGGGCGCCTTCGGGCGGGCCCGCCGCCGACCATGCGGATGCGGGCTCCCCGATTCCATAAAGACCGTTCGGGTATTCCACGTAATGGCAGGAGACATTCATGAACACAACCGCAGGTCAGCAGGCCGTTGACGCCACGCTCGAATCGAACGTCGTCCGCAAGATATCCCGGCGCATCACGCCGTTCATCATCGTCCTTTATTTCCTCAGTTTTCTGAACCGCGTGAACGTCGGCTTTGCCGGCCTCACGATGAATCACGACATCGGCCTGACGAAGGCCATGTTCGGCGTCGGCGCCGGCATTTTCTTCGTCGGCTATATCGTGGCCGGCATGCCGTCGAACCTCGCGCTCCAGCGAGTCGGGGCGCGCCGCTGGATCTCGCTGCTCATGGTCGTGTGGGGCGTCCTGTCCGCGGCGACCGCGTTCGTCACCGGGCCGTACAGCTTTTATGGCCTGCGTTTCGTGCTCGGGCTCGCCGAGGCGGGGTTCTTCCCGGGCATCATCCTTTACCTGAGCTACTGGTTTCCGGCGCGGCACCGCGCGTTCGTCACCGCGATGTTCATGACGGCCGCGCCGCTCTCGAACATGATCGGCTCGCCGATTTCCGGCGCATTGATGAGCATGAACGGCGTCGCGCATCTGCACGGCTGGCAGTGGCTGTTCCTCGTCGAGGGCGCGCCGACCATCCTGCTCGGCGTCATTGCGTTCTTTTTCCTTACCGACAAGCCGGAAGACGCGCAATGGCTCGAGCCTGCCGAGCGTCAATGGCTGAGCGGCGAGATGCAGCGCGAACGCCAGGCCAGGGCATCGCAGGGTCGCTCGGGCATCTGGGGGGCGATCAGGGACCCGCGCGTGCTGTTGCTCTCGCTCGTCTATGCGGGGACTTCGACCGGGCTCTACGCCATCGGCATCTGGGCGCCGATGATCATCCATCGCTTCGGTTTCGGCTACATCGAACTGGGTCTCATGAATGCGATTCCGAACCTGTTCGCCGTCGTCACGATGGTCCTGTGGGGGCGTAATTCGGATCGGACCGGCGAACGCCGGCTCCACGTCGCGATAGCCTGTCTCGCGGCCGGTGTCGGTATGCTCGTCTCCGGTTCCGCGTCCAGTGCGCTCATCCTGATCGTCGGCCTGTCGGTGGCCAACTTCGGCATTAACGCGGCGAAGCCGCCGCTCTGGAGCATGCCGACGCAGTTCCTGTCGGGCTCGGCCGCCGCCGCGGGCATCGCGTTGATCAATGCGATGGGCAGCCTGATCGGCGGTACGTTCGGCCCCATGGTGATCGGGCGGCTGCGCGACATCAGCGGCAACTATTCTCTCGGGCTCTATTTCGTCAGCGCGACGCTGATCGTCTCGGCGCTGCTGTCGTATTCGTTCGGCATGCGCAGCCGGCGCGCGGCGCAACCGGCAGGCGATACGGCGGTGCCGCGTTGACGCGGTGAAGACGTCGGTAGGCTTTGTCGTGAGACGTTGACGGAGTCCACGAACGGTGGCTCACAACATTGCCGACCGGCAGCGCGCCGAGGTGGGGAAACACGTGCACTTCAAGACGCCATAGATTTCGTGCCGTATCGGAAGCGGGCAGATTGGCCGAAATTCACTCGCCGGTATTGGGTAGCGGCCGGTATTGCCATCTCATCCGGTTGCTTATACCCCCCGGTTGTACCTCCAGGCAGCACCGGAATGACATGGAAAAATATGGACCAGCGCAGCAAAAGAAAAACCCGCGAAGCCTTGGCTGTCGCGGGTTTCAGGACTTCCCCGGATGTCCGCGGGCCGGCGGGAATCGAAATGAGCGAAAAATCTCGCTATATCAGGTAAAAAGAAGTTTTTTTCCGGAAAATGTACCCCTAAATGTACCCCCGGAACTTTCGGCTGTGAGCCGAAATCGCACCGACGTCCGGAGCGCACTTTTTGTAGCTTCTTTGGCACAAGCTTATGACGTCGCTTGTTCGAGTCGGCCATCTTGAAATGTTGTCACGACCCGCTAAGGAGTTTCCCCCCTTGAATTACTCAGCGAGTAACTGGATCGAACGGTAGGTGCGGGCCGGTGAGGAATTGGACGCTGCGCCGATATTGACTAGGGGTAACGCCCTGTTGATGAACAAAAAAGCGGGTGAAATTTCCCGGAGAGTCGAATCCCAGGTCGGCCGCAATGTCCCGAATAGGCATCTGCGGATCGGACACATATTCGATCGAACGCTCCATTCGAAGCATGCTGCCGAACGTTGCCGGCGTTATCCCGGTTTGCTTGCGGAACAGATTGAAGAAGTGCGGACGCGAAAGTCCGACCTTATACGCCAAGTCGTCAAAGTCTAATGCGATGCCACTGAGGCTTCTCATTGCGTCGATGGCCAAGCGGATTCTGCCATCGTATGCGATGCCACCGACCAGAGCCGCCGCCGATAGCGGGTCTCTCCGTGGAGTTGGACCTGCAAGTTCAACGATTGTGTCGGCAATCAACCCCTCCAGCGCTTCTAGCGAGCGGCTTTCCCGGTCCGTGAGAATGTCCAGCAACTGGTCATGAAGCGAACTCAATCGATGTCGAAGTGGCAAAGACGACTCGGTAAAGAATCTCGGGTGCAGGCTGTAGGCCAGCCTTCCACCAAGGTTTCTGAGCCAGCTCGGCTCGAGATAGAGCGCAAGAAGAATAGTGGGCTGCGGGTTGGGCTGATGCTCGTAAAAGTGTGGCTCCCATGCATTGACCAGCAGCACGTTCTTGTTCGATAGCGCTATAGCGCGGTTGCGCACGCCGAACAGAATATCTGGTCCCCCTTCCTTGAAGACGACATGCGAGACCCGGTGAGCATGAAGAGTCATGCTCTTGTTGAGCAGCAAGAGTGCGATTCTTCCGAACGGTCCGTGGATGATGCGTAAAGGTTCCGACATGTCAGTTATTCCCACAATCTTGACGTGATTGCGGGCACGAATGCTCCGTCACTGACTCAAGCGAAAAAAGCATCATCCGGAATGATAAGTGTCGTGCTTGCATGACAAGTTCTCATCGATCAGGGGCACCAATGACTGGGTTGTTTCCCTACCATCATTGCACGGACTTCGCATTGCACCGCCGCTGGTATCAGACATCCAGAATGCGATTAGGTCCGGATCGGGACGGTAGGCTTCAGTGTAGGGCGCTGCGTCTTCGTATTCGAACAAACTAAGGAGATGATAATGGCTGGCATCGGTAACGAAAAGGTATTTGAGAACGACAAGGTCGCTATCTGGAACTTTGTCCTTGCTCCCGGTGAGGAATCCCCAGTGCACACACATACTCGGCAGTACATGTGGTACGCAATCGAGGGGGCGCCGCTACGGATATTCAATGAGAAAGGGGAAGACATCGGCGTTTTCGAAGTCCCCACCGGCGCGGTTTATTCCCTCAAGGTCGAAGACGGATATATCGAAGTGTTGTCCGATATCGGCAAGGGGAGCCGGTTCCCCGTTACGCACAGTGCCCGCAACGAAGGAGGCACGCCTTATCGAGAGATTCTGGTCGAATACAAGTAAAAATTAACGATAAAAATAATTCGCATTCCAT
Source organism: Burkholderia sp. WAC0059 (assembly GCF_002870125.1). GTDB lineage: Bacteria > Pseudomonadota > Gammaproteobacteria > Burkholderiales > Burkholderiaceae > Paraburkholderia. The sequence continues at coordinate 3,759 of NZ_PNEO01000014.1, read as the reverse complement.
AGTAAATTTAATTTTTAATCTACTGGATGGAAGTGACGAAAGAGAAAATGCGCGATAGAGAGGATTGGCTACGGTGCTCTTTGACCTAAAGTGAGGCAGGCGCTGCGCAAATTGCGGCAGGCAGTGCCTGCCTCTATTGTCATTTTCCACCAAAACTTCGTTCGAGCTTCATATGGCTCGAATAATTGATCAATAGGACAAAGTAATCCATGTCAAAGCTTCAAGGAAAAGTAGCAGTTGTCACCGGAGGTAATAGCGGTATTGGCTTGGCTATCGCTAGACGCTTCATTGCCGAAGGCGCGTTCGTGTACGTAACTGGCCGTCGTCTGGCCGAGCTGGAGGAGGTCGTATCCGCACTGGGGGATCAAACGGCAGCAGTCCAGGGCGACGTATCGAATGTCGAAGACATTGATCGACTCTATGCCAAGGTTCGTGACGAAAAGGGACGAGTCGAAATCGTGGTCGCTAATGCCGGGATTGTCGGCAATGAGACTCTTGAAGAGACGACCGTGGAAAACTTCGACAAACTTTTTGCAATCAATGCACGGGGTGTGCTTTTCACGGTCAAGCAGGCTCTTCCCTTGATGAGTGATGGGGGAGCCGTTATTGCAATTACTTCCATGGCTACCGCCAAGGGAATCCCGGGCTATAGCGCCTACAGTGCAACCAAGGCTGCGGTGCGGTCCTTCGTACGGACCTGGACGGCCGAACTGAAGAGCCGGGGCATTCGAGTCAATGCCATTAGCCCAGGCCCGATCGATACACCGATCTTGGATACACACGCACCGAACCCTGAAGAGGCAGACAAGCTTCGCACTAGCTTCGCGGCTGTGGTACCCCTCGGTCGACTTGGCCGGGCAGAGGAAATTGCAGCCGCAGCGTTGTTTCTCGCATCGGACGAAGCAAGCTTTGTTGCCGGCGTGGACCTTCCTGTCGACGGTGGCGTGACTGCTGTTGGCTGATCGTCTGGCGTGCCCCGGATTTGTTCCCAATTCTTTAACGAATTACAGATGATGCAGATTTCCGGAGAAATGATTGAAGGGCGCCGTGCATCCCGAGGCGGGAGCGATGTTGTCTATGCCTTGAACGCAGCAAGCGGCGAACAGATGGAGCCGGGTTTCGGTATGGCTAACGAAGAAGATGTGGCTCGTGCCTGTCTGCTCGCGGAAGTTGCGTTCGATTCGTACAGGCAGTTGCCAGATGAACGACGTGCGGCATTCCTCGAAGTGATCGCGGAAGAGGTTCTTGCTCTCGGCGAAGTACTAATTGACCGGGCGAATCTGGAAACCGGGCTGCCGAAGGCGCGCCTTGAAAATGAGCGTGCACGTGCGGTGGGTCAACTACGACTGTTCGCGAACGTGGTTCGCAGCGGACGGTGGCACGGCGCTGTACTCGACTCAGCGTTGCCGCAGCGGAATCCGCTGCCGCGCCCTGATTTGCGTCAGCGCAGGATTGCGGTCGGTCCGGTCGCCGTCTTCGGTGCAAGCAATTTTCCGCTCGCCTTTTCGGTGGCGGGGGGAGATACCGCTTCTGCGTTTGCTGCCGGATGCCCTGTCGTGGTCAAGGCACATCGAGCGCATCTTGGGACGTCGGAGTTGGTTGGAAAGGCGATCCAAAACGCGGTGATTGCGACCGACATGCCTGACGGCATATTTTCACTACTCTATGGCGACAGTTACGTCTGCGGTGAGGCGCTCGTCCGACATCCCGCAATCCGGGCAGTAGGATTTACCGGATCACGTCGCGGAGGGCTTGCGCTCATGCAAGTTGCGCAAGCACGTCTTGAGCCAATTCCCGTCTACGCAGAAATGAGCAGCATCAACCCGGTGTTCCTGCTTCCGAATGCGCTTGCTCTGCGAGTCGAAACGATCGCGAAGGATTTTGTCGCGTCGTTGACAGTCGGCGCAGGACAGTTCTGCACGAATCCTGGAATAGTGATTGCCATCGAAGGGGAGGCTCTCGATGTGTTCTGTCGACACGCTGGCGCTGCGCTCGGTGCATCGGAAGCGGCTACGATGCTTACACCCGACATTCATGAAGCGTATTGCCGTAGTGCCAAGCAGTTAAACGAACTACCGGGGGTGGAAGTTGTCGCGCATGGCAAGCCACCACACGGCCGATTCGAGGCGCACGCGGTGCTGTTTCGTACAAGCGCCGAGCATTTCTTGGCAGAGTTGAAAATGCATGAAGAAATGTTTGGCCCGGCGTCTCTCATCGTTAGTTGTCGGGATACAGATCAAATGCGATTAGTGGCGGAATGCATGTCGGGACAGCTGACTGCGACGCTTCACTACGAATCAGGCGACGAAAACATCGCTCGAACCCTGCTGTCGGCACTTGAACGCAAGGCTGGGCGAATCCTGTTCAACGGATTTCCGACAGGTGTTGAGGTCAGTTATGCCATGGTGCATGGCGGACCATTCCCAGCAACTTCGGACAGCCGCACAACCTCAGTAGGCGCATCGGCGATTGAGCGTTTTTTGCGGCCTGTTTGCTATCAGGACGTACCCGATAAGCTGTTGCCGTTGGCACTTCAGGAAGCCAATCCACTTGGAATTTGGCGGTTGGTTGACGGCGAATTTGCCAAGGTCTGACGTTCCTGCCAGGCAGTGAACCGGTCCGCTGGCACGAACGACGTGTCAGCCAGCGGGTCTGGTATATGTTCGATGCCTATGTAGCGTCGGGGCGCAGGCTCGACATATCCGTTTGCGAGGTTAGCAGCGCGGTTTGCCGAGACGTTAAAGAAGCGGAGTTCTTATGGGTGCGATCACTCGTCGAGAAATACAAGTAATGGGGCAACGGATCAGCTTCCTCGAAGCTGGAAAAGGGGCTGTCGTCGTGCTTTTTCTGCATGGGATGACGAGCGATGCAACGAATTGGAACGAGACATTGTTGGCACTTGCTGCGCTTGGCTATCGTGCCATCGCTCCAGATCATCTGGGGTTTGGTCAGTCGTCCAAGCCAAATGTTCCGATCAAGCCACGGACCCTGTCGGACATGATCGGCCCGATGCTGAAAGCTCTGGAAATCAGCTCGGTGGTGTTAGTTGGCCAGTCAATGGGCGGTCACGTTGCAGGATTGTTCGCCGCAGAATTTCCCGCATCTGTGGATGGGTTGATGCTGGTTAACGCAGGATACGGGCTCGCGTTGACCGAGGTAAACAATGTGTGGGATCTCGGGCACGCGGATCAACCAGGGGGATTATGGCGCTTGAATCCTGCGACTCGGTGCGAGTCACGTCTGTTACTAGAGGCAGTGTTCTATGATCAGCGTTTCGTTACGGATCAGGTTGTCGACGAGTTTTTCGCTCAACGGCTTGCGGTGAGAGATGGATCGGCTATTAACTCTATTGCAGAGTCGTGGGCTAGACGGGAAGACATGCTCGATTCTATTCTCGGGCGACTTGGAAATAGCCCTGTACTGATAGTTCAGTCGCGTCATGATCGTGTTGCTCCGTTGCAACTAGGGCTACGCTTACACGACGGAATTCCTGGTTCCCACTTCGTAGTTCTTGAGGAGTGTGGGCATGCGCCGCCAGTAGAGATACCGGGGATGTTTAATGATTTGGTTATTGATTTTTTGCGTCAGATTGGTAAATAGCATTGAAACGACACTTCTAGAGCGTGTTAGGCACTTTGGATAATGGGCACAGCATGGACGAGCATGAGCATGGCAAAAACGACGAAGTGCAGGCCCGCCAGGGTTTCAGGCAGGCGCTCATAGTCGCGTGCCAGCCGCCTGAAGCGGTTCAGCCATCCA
>NZ_PNEO01000013.1 GCF_002870125.1 Burkholderia sp. WAC0059 | reverse complement strand
CCTGGGTCCTGCTGCCGTTCGTGCCCGACTGGCGCTGGCTGCTCGGGCGCGACGACTCGCCCTGGTATCCGTCGCTGCGCCTGTTCCGCCAGCCCGCCCGCGGCGACTGGGCCAGCGCCATCTCGAGCCTGGCCGACGCGCTCGGCCACTTCGCGGCTCTGGCTCAGAATTAGCGTGTCGCGTCCACCGCTCCCGCGTCCGCGCTCCCCGGCAGCCCTGCTGCTTTCCGTCCTGGCCTGCGGCCTGCTCGCCAGCGGCTGCGCCCCGCTCGACCGCAACGCGCACGCCGATGCCCTCGCGAAACCCGCCGGACTCGAACGCGAACAGATAGCGGCGGACGGCTTCGTCCTGACGGCGTTCACGCGCATCACGCGTCCCGACGCGCCGCTCGACCTCTACATCGAAGGCGACGGCCTGGCCTGGGTCTCGCGCAGCGAACCGTCGTTGGACCCGACGCCGCTCGCGGCAACGGGCCTCGCGCTGGCGGCGGCAGACCCGGCGCCGAACGTCGCGTATCTCGCCCGCCCGTGCCAGTTCACGCCGATGGCGTCGAACCCGCGCTGCGGCATTGCCTGGTGGACGGGCCGGCGTTTCGCGCCGGCGGTGGTGGCGTCGATAGACGACGCGGTGAGCCGGCTTGCCGCACGCACGCCGGGCCAGCCCATCAACCTGACCGGCTATTCGGGCGGCGCGGCGATCGCGGTGCTCGTGGCGGCGCGCCGCACCGACGTGGCGTCGATCCGGACCGTGGCCGGCAATCTCGACGACGCGTTCGTGAACCGGTTGCATCACGTCTCGCCGATGCCGGAATCGCTGAATCCGATCGATTACGCGGCGCGCGTGGCGGCGATTCCGCAGTTGCATTTCGCCAGCGCCGACGACGAAGTGGTGCCGCCCGACGTGGCACGGCGCTTCGTCGATTCCGCCGATGCGACGGGCCTGCATTGCGCGCAGATGCAGGTCGTATCCGGCCTCACGCACGACGGCGACTGGGCCCGGCGCTGGCCCGCGCTGCTCAGGCTCACGCCGACTTGCAGCACGTCTCATGCCATCGCCTCATCGGGAAGCGCCCAGGCGTCTCGTCCCCGGGCGCAATAACGCCCGCCTCACGCATCCGTCTATCTCGCGCCGGATCGGCCAGCCCTGCCCAGGGCGAGGGAGCAGTCATCACGAATTCCGTCGCGTGGCATACTGCCGCACATGCACGCACATATGTCGGTGTGCAGATTATTTGTATTGGTTTGTGTTGAATTGTGTTGGTTTATGTTGCTGCGAATTCGTGTATCGAAGATCGCCGGCACAACGCGGGCTGTCCCCCAGGGAGACAGGCGGATCGCCCGCGTGACGCGCGAGTGAGAAGCCGGCGCGAGGGTCCGTCCGGCTGCGCCGCGTCGTCCCGGCCGTCGTGGTCATGCATTGTGAGACGCCGTGAAAAACGCCACCTTTCGTCAGATAAAAACCTTCGAGACCGTCGCCCGCCGCCTCAGCTTTTCGAGAGCCGCCGACGAGCTGAATCTGTCCCCGCCCGCGGTATCCGTGCAGATCAAGCATCTCGAGGAGCACGCGGGCATCGCGCTGTTCGAGCAGCTCGGCAAGAAGATCTACCTGACCTCGGCGGGACAGGAAATGCTCCGCTACAGCCAGGCCATCATCCGCTGCGTACAGGAAGCCGAGGAAAGCCTCGCGAAAATCCGCAGCGGCGAGGGCGGCCAGCTCAACATCGGCGTTATCAGCGCGGGCATCTACTTCTTCCCGAAGCTCGTCGCCGAATTCGTCGGCCAGCACTGCGGCGTCGAACCCCAGCTCATCGTGGAGAATCGCGACGACCTGCTGCGCCGCCTCGACGAGAATCGCATCGATCTCGCCGTGATGGTCGGCGAACCGACCGATCCGCGCATCGTCAGCGAGCCGTTCGCGCCGCATGCGTTCCTGATCGTCGCGCCGCCGCGCCACCGTCTGGCGGGCCGCGCGCCGATCACCCTGTCCGAGCTCGCCAACGAGCGCTTCATCGTGCGCGAGCGCGGCTCGGACACCTGGAACGCGTTCGAGCAATGCCTCGGCGGCAGGCTCGACCTGAAGGACACGCTCGAATTCAGGAGCACCGAGACGATCAAGCAGGCCGTCATCGCGGGCATGGGCATCAGCTTCGTGTCGGCGCATACGGTCGAATTCGAAGTGCGCGCGGGCATGCTCAGCGTGCTCGACGTCGACGATTCGCCGTGGACGCGGCCCTGGCGCATCGTCCATCGCACCGACAAGCGGCTCGAACCGGTTGCCGAAGCCTTCCGGCTCTTCCTGCTCGAAGAAGGCGCGATGCGCATCTCGGAACTCGCGCAGGCGGTCGCCGGCTGACGACCGGGACGGCGCGGCAACGGGGACAAGGGCGGCATCGTCTGCATCGCCGCGCCTCGCCGCCGGTCCGCGATGGCCACACGCCGAACGGTCCGCGGCCATCGCGAGCTTAGTGGGCCGCCGCCTCGCGCTCGCCGGACGTGGCCGGACGCGCCGCCTCGTTCGCCCCGGCGGCGGTGCCCGCCGCTGCCGGGGCCGCGCCCGCCTCCGCCCGAAACGGTACAGCGGCATCGGCGGCCGTGTCGTCGTCGCGCATGCCGTCCTTGAATCCCTTGATCGCGGTGCCGAGGTCGCCGCCGAGCGTCCTGAGCTTGCGCGTGCCGAACAGCAGCGAAACGATGGCCAGCACGATCAGCCAGTGTCCGATACTCAACGATCCCATCTGTCGTTCTCCTTAAGTTTCAACCAGAATTCGCGTTTCCAGAGTCGCCGGCCCAGGCCGCATCAGGCTAGCGCCTGCCAGACGAGGACGACGTTCAGCGCGACGATCGCCGCCGTGGCGAGCGCGGCCATGCAGATCGTCGCCTTGCCGGCCACGTAGCGGCCCATCACGGCGCGCCGCGACGACAGCACGACGAGCGCGACGAGCGGCAGCGGCAGCAGGAAGCTCAGCACCACCTGGCTGATGACCATCGCGTTCACCGTGTCGCAATTGAGGCCGATGACGAACGCCGGCACCATCGTCACGATACGGCGCGTCCAGACCGGAATCCGGAAGTCGACGAAGCCCTGCATGATGACCTGGCCCGCCATCGTGCCGACGGCCGAGCTCGACATGCCCGAGGCCATCAGCGAAACGAGGAACACGGTGGCCGCGCCGACGCCGAGGAGCGGAACGAGCGCGTGGTAGGCCACGCCGATGTCCGAGATGCCGGGCGCCGACTTGCTGAACGCGGACGCCGCCATCATGACCATCGCGAGATTCACGAAGCCGGCGATGCCGAGCGCGACGAGCACCTCGCGGTTCGAGAACGAAAGCAGCCGGCGTCGCTCCGTTTCGTTGCGGGCCGGCGTGCGGTGCTGCGTGAGCCCGGAATGCAGGTAAAGCGTGTGCGGCATGATGGTCGCGCCGATGATGCCGACGGCCAGCGTGACGGAGGACGCGCCGTGCAGGCGCGGCACGACGGTGCCCACGAGCGCCGCGTGCCAGTCGGGCGGCGCGACGGCGAGTTCGCAGACGTAGCTGAGCCCGATCGTCGCGACGAGCAGTGCGATCGCGATTTCGAGCGGCCGGAACCCGCCGCGGTCGAGCATCAGGATCGCCGACGTGACGAGGCCCGTGACGACCATGCCGGCGAACATCGAAACGTGAAAGAGCAGCGAGACGCCGAGCGCGCCGCCGAGGAACTCGGCGATGTCGGTGGCCATCGCGGCGGCTTCCGAGGCGCCCCACATGCCGAGCACCACGGGTCGGGGAAATTGGTCGCGGCACAGCTCCGCGAGATTGCGGCCGGTGACGATGCCGAGCTTCGCCGACATCGCCTGGAACAGCATCGCCACGAGGCTCGCGAGCGCCACGACCCACAGCAGTTCGTAGCCCGTCGTGGAGCCGGCCTGGATGTTGGTCGCGAAGTTGCCCGGGTCCATGTATCCGACCGAGGCGATCACGGCCGGCCCGACGAATGGCAGGAAGGCGCGCAGGCCCGTGCGGCGTCCGTTCATGGCCTCGCGCGCGGCGCGCTCCGTCCGCTCGGTCGCGCCGCTCATCGGCGCGGCGTTCGCCTGAATCAGCTTGAGAATGGGTGGCATGCTGGTATCTCGTGTTCAGTGTGCAGGGCGGCCGTGGCCGCGTCGGCGCGAGGCGCGGGCCGTCGGGTCCGCGCGGGAGCGGCCGGCCGCCGCCGCGCGTCCCGGCCCGCCGGACGCCCCGCCCGGGCCGTCAGACCGGCACCACGTCGGGCCGGTTGTTCGGGAACTTCGCGAGCACGTCCGGGCTGATGTTCAGATGCTCCATGACCATCTGCGGCGGCGTGTGCGTCAGCCAGTCGGACAGCGAGACCTCGGCGTAGTGGTCGGACTTGAAGATCTCCATGAACACGAGATCGGTGTCGCCCGTGTTCTCCACGTAATGCCCGAGGCTCTTCTTCACGTAGCCGATGTCGCCCGCGCGGAAGTCGTTGGTGATCGCCTTCGGACCCGTGTCGAACACGGTCATGCGGCCCTGGCCCTTGATGTAGTACTGCCATTCGTCGGCGTTCGGATGCCAGTGCAGCTCGCGCATGGCGCCCGGCTTCACGGTGACGAGCGCCGCCGCGACGGTCGTCGACACAGTGAAGTTGGTACTGTCGGCGATCTGCACCATGCCGCCCGCCGTCTGGCGCACCGGCTTCGAGTCGCCGAGCGAAAAGACGAACGGATGCGGAGGCGCGCCGCGCGGCGACTTCACGGCCGCCTGGTCGGACGCGAGCGGACCCGGGTCCTCGCCCTGGAAAATCCAGAGGTTGTCGACGGGAATGTTCCTGAACGAGTCGGCCGGCACGCCGAAGTTCTTCGCGAGCACCTCGGGCGGCGTGTGCGCGATCCAGTCGGTGAGCAGCAGCGTGTTGAATTCGGACGCCCGCCCATTGTCGAACGCGATCAGGAATTCGGCGCCGGTCGAGCCGATGCCCTGCAGCGAATGGGGCAGCCCCGCCGGGAAATACCAGAGATCGCCGGTTTTCACGTCGGCGACCTGCGGCCGGCCCAATTCGTCGATCACGGTCACGCGGCAATGGCCGTCGAGCATGACCGCCCATTCCGCCTGCTGGTGCCAGTGCATTTCGCGAATGCCGTTTTGCGCGAGGCGCATATTCACGCCGGAAATGTCGGCGGAAATCGCGAAATCGTCCTGGGTTACCTGGCGGGCCCAGCCGCCGTTCTGAATGCGTTTGGGTGCGTTATTGAAAGACGCCCAGAATTCCGACATGCCGTTGACGTCGGTCGGCGGCGGATTTTGCGTCGAGGGAAATTGGCCGGCGAGCGCCGGATTCTGCGGTCCCGGGTCGCTCAGGCTCGTCGGGCTTTTCGCGTTGATGGCGCCTTCGGCCGGATGATCGGGGTTGCCGAACGAAGCCGCCTTCGCCGTGGCGGCCACGCCCAGCGCGGCGGCGGAGGCTGCGGCACCGACCAGCATCTTGCGTCGCGACAGGTCAGTCATGTTTCGTTTCCTTCGGTCATCGGAACGGCGGCCCATTCGTCGGGCGCGCGCCATTCTCGATAATCCAGTGATCAAAATAATATCGAGGCCTTTAAAAACAAATCAGGCCACCCGGAAGTCCCGTATTCGAAACATCCTTGACGGCGATATTAATTCCGCCACCAGAAACAAAACAGTTAATTATATTTAACGAAACGATAATGTTGGGCGTATTGATTTTATAAAATCGCTGCGATAATCCGGTTGCGTGCTTTTAAACCGGCGAACCGCCTGGAAATAATCGGTAAAAATAGAAAGCGGAAAGACAGGCGCCGGCGGAAACGCGCGTGCGGGATACGGATGAAAACGCGCCCATTCTCGCGCCCGTTCGAGGGCGCAAAAAAGAAACAGTTGGGTACACGGATTCAGAGCACAGTCGGGCAATGCCGGACCGCCCCCTGACAATTGTTGACTACAGAACGGTGAAAACTCGCCTAAGCTCGGCGAAATATAAACGGGGAATCGGGGAGAAATAACAATGCGCGTCTCTTACGACATGCGGCTTACGCTCGGCCTGGCCGTCGTCTGGCCGCCGCTGATCGGCTTCATCATCCTGCTGATGGGGTAAGCGCCATGGCCGACTACCCCTACCCTTACTTCACCGACCTGCGGATCGCGATCGTCATCGCCATGGTGCTGGCCGTGCTGTTCGCCGCGAGCTGGATCGCCCACTGCCGGTCGGTCCTGCCGCCGCAAGAACCGCTGCTGCCGCCAGACCCGCTGGGCAAACGCCGCCATTAGACCGCCGGATCGGGCGCGGCCCCAGGCAAGCGGGGGCCGGCGGCGCCGGCGCGCCGGCAAACTCACTGCCCGTCGGTAACGGGCTTCACCGATACGATCTGCGGCGTGCCGCCGTGCCCGTCGCTGCGGAACTTCACGCGCCAGTCGGAAGCGCCGGCATACGGAAACTGCGCCAGCGCGCCGGCCACGAGATACGGCATGGCGTGCTGCGGATCGGGGTCGTGATCGCGCCTTGCCGTGCTGACGCGGTAGACCTCGTCGCCGCCCGGCAAGGCCAGCAGGCGCAGCGTCATCGAGTGCTCGTAGGACTTGCCGAACCACGACAGCCCGGCGCTCGCTTGCGTGCCGCAACCGCCCGGGGCGGCACTGCACCCCGTCTCGGCGACATGAACCGAAGCCGGATGCGTCTCGTACTCCACGGCGACCAGATAATGCACGGTCCCCTTCGGGTCCTCGGTGAAGCCGCGCTGCGCGAGACCGTCGCGCACGAGCGCCGCGTAGGGTGCGCTGTCGGGGCTCGGGCTCGCGCCGTCGTCCGGCACGCTGACGAAGCGCCAGGTCAGCGCCCCCTGCGGCGTCTGTTGCATCCCGAGCGTGTGCACGTCGGTCGTTATGCCCGCGCAGCCGGCCAGCAGCAGGGCGCCCAGCAAGGAACAGGTCGTCAGCAGATTCTTCACGCAAGCCTCATCGGTAACGGGGAACGGCACAACGGATCAGACGGACGGCGCATCGAGCCCGGGCAGCGAGAACGTCAGCGTCGTGCCCTTGCCCGGCTCGCTTTCGACGAAGACGTCGCCGCCGTGCCGCGAAACGACGGTCTTCACGAACACCATGCCGAGCCCCACGCCCTCCACTTCCGGCCGGCCCTTCTCGTGAAACCGCCTGAACGGCTCGAACAGCCTCGCCTGATCCTCGGGTGCGATGCCGTAGCCCTGGTCGCTAATCGAGCAGACCACGCGCGCCGGCATGCCCCGCGCCGCGCCGATCGTGCAGACGATCCGCGTGGCGGGCGGACTGTACTTTACCGCATTGTTCAGCACGTTCACGAGGGCGCGGGCCATCAGCGACCGGTCGGCGTGCACCCAGCCGGCGCTGGCCGTGCCGCCCGCGCCGAGCGGCACGTCGATCTGGATGCCCTTCGCCTGGGCCTGCGGCCAGACCTCGTCGCTCGCGTCGATCAGCAGTTCGGCGAGGCTCGTCGGCTCGAACGCATAGGCCTGCGATTCGGCCCGCGCGAGCTGCACGAAATCGTCGGCGAGCACGAGCGCGCGCCGCGCGTAGCGCTCGATGCGCGCCATCGCGTCGTACGCCGGGCCCGTGCCGATCGTGCCGCGCTCGCGCTCGGTCTCGATCAGCGCGAGGATCGACGCCTGGGGCGAGCGCATGTCGTGCGAGAGCAGCCGCAGGGCGTCCTCGCGCTGCCGCTCGGCGTCGCGCAGCGCGGTCACGTCGAAGAGGCCCGCGATCCAGCCGATGTCGAGCCCCTGCGCGTTGGTGCAGCGCGCGTAGCGCAGCACGTGCTCGTGGTCGTTGACGTCGCGCACCTCGATGCCCTCGGCCATCAGCGCGGCGAACTCGCTGCGCGCGGGGTCGAGCAGGGCCGGCCACGCCTTGAGCGCGAGCGCCGCCGCGTCGGTGCTCGCGTCGATGGTCTTGACGAGCGCGAGGCCGCCGAACGCCTCCTGCATGCGGCGCCCCTCGGCGGCGCCCGCATTCAGGCGTGCGAAGTATTCGCGCGCCGCATGGTTGGCGATCAGCACGACACCGTGCAGGTCGGCCACGAGAATCGGCTCGGGCACGCTGTCGAGGCTGTCCCAGACAAAGCGCCGCATGTCCTGCAGCCGCTGCGCGGCCTGGGCCATCAGCATCATCTGCTGGGCGAGCGGATCGCTGCCGAACTCGCCCTTCTGCATGGCGGGCGCCTCGGGCAGCAGATACGGCTCGTCGGCAAGCCGGCGCAGTTCCTTGCGCAGATAGGACATCGTCATCTCGAGCCGCCGCCAGCTCCAGGCCAGGTAGACGACGACGAGCGCGAGCATCGCCGGCACGGGCGAGAACCAGATCTGCAGGACGAACAGCAGGGCCGAGCTGCCCGCCAGCGCGGCGAGACAGAGCCCGGCCGTCAGCAGCAGCGTGCGCAGCGGCGAGAGCACGGGCAGGCAGGCCAGCATCGTCGCGAGCAGCACGAGCGAGGCCAGCGCGACCCAATGCGGCGCGGCGGGCTCGATGGCCGTGCCGTTGAGCAGCATGTCGAGCACGTTCGCGTGGATGTAGACGCCGGGCATCGGGCCCAGGTCGCCCGAGAGCGGCGTCGAGAAGCGGTCGTAGAGCCCCGAGGCCGTCGCGCCGACCAGCACCACGCGACCGCGCAGTTGATCGGGCGGCACGCGGCCGGCGAGGACGTCGGCGAACGAGAAATGGCGGTAGGACTCGGCGCGGCCGCTGAACGGAATCAGCACGCGCGCCTCGCTGTCGGCGCCGCCGGCCGTCGTGGCCGCGAGCGTGCGCCGGACGGCCGCGCCGCTCGTCCCGACCGGCACGGCGCCCGAGCGGACCGCGCGCCAGACGGACAGCATCAGTTGCGGCCAGCGCGAACGGTCGTCGCCCTCGAAAAGCGCGACGCTGCGCACGACGCCGTCGCCGTCCACCTCGAGATTGATGTGGCCGCGCCCGGCCGCGGCCGCGCCGAGCGACGCGACGGGCAGCACGACGTCGCGCCGCCCCGTCTCGTCGGCGGGCTCGAGCAGGACGGGCAGGAACGAAGGGCGCCGCGCGAGCGCGCGGGCGAACTGCGCGTCGTCGGGCGAGGGCTCGGTGAACAGCACGTCATAGACGATCGCGGCCGCGCCGTCGTCGGCCAGCCGGTCGACGAGCTTCGCGTGGATGCTGCGCGGCCAGGGCCAGCGGCCGAGCGCGGCGACGCTGGCGTTATCGATGTCGACGACCACGATGTCGGGCGACACGGCCCGCGGATGCAGCCTGAGCCAGACGTCGTAGACCAGATGATCGGCGCTCGCGGTCAGATGGCAGAAAATGCCGAGCAGCAGCGCGGCCACGCCGACGCAGACAGTGCCGCCCCACTCGAACAGGAAACGATGCCCGACGGAGCGGCCAAGGCGCGCGAGCAGCCTGACGCTCATCCGCCCTCCATATTACTGTTCGATCCTGAACGACTGGACGGCGCCGACCTTCTGATAGAAACGGCCGTGGTCGAACTGCTCGGCGATCACGGTCCAGTAATAGACGCCATGCGCCAGATTGCTCACGGTCAGCGCGTTGCCGGGCAGATCGGAACGGTCCACGAGCGGCGCGTGCAGATCCTTCGACGCGGAGAGCACGAAGCGGTAGTGCGTCGGGCTCGCCGAGCGGCCGGCCATCCAGCGGAAGACGTAATTGTGCGCGCCGGCGGCGCCGGCCGACGCCGACAGCGAGAACCGGCGGCGCTCGAACGCGTAGGTGGCGGGCATGCCTTCGAGACCGTCGGCGTCGATGGCGCTCACGCGCACGAAGTAGGTGCCGTCGGGCAGCGGACCGACGACGACGTGCGTCCCGTCGGACCGGACGTCGCGGATCAGGTCGAGCAGACCGGCGTCGCGCCCGATCTGCACGCGGTAGCCGTGCGCGCCGTCGAGCGGCTTGACGTCGAAGTAGACGTCGGCGTCGGACTGGACCCGCGCGGCCCGGATCAGCGTGGGCTCGTCGAGCAGCAGGCGCGGACTGCCCACGGCCGCGCCGGCCGGCGTCAGGCTGCCGTGACGCGCCGTCACGAGTTGCGTGGACGCCTGCAACGGCACGCCGCGCGCGGGCGCCGCGCGCGCGTTGTCGACGCCGACGGCGCCGTCGAGCACTTCGACGGCCGTCGAGCCGTTGTCGGCGTAGTCGACCCGGAAGCGCGTGCCGCGCACGCCCGCCACGACCGAGGGCGAGCGGATCTGGAAGCGGTCGTCCTTCTTCGTCGCGTGCGTGACCTCGCTGTCCACCTCGCCGCGGCGCAAATTCATCACGCGGTCGACGGAGCCCGTCAGTACCGTCTGGCGCAGCGTGCCGATCTCGACGAGCGAATTGGGCAGGATGACGAGGTGCGTGCCGTCGGGCAATTCGAGCGTGGCGAACCCTTCGTCGCCGGTCTGGATGCGATCGCCCTCGACGAGACTCGAGCCCTCGATGAGCGGCAGGAAAGGTCCGTTGCGCCAGGACCGGCTCGCGGGGCCGCTCGTCGCGAGCACGCCGGCGGCCTGGCTGACCTGGCGAAGCAGCGCGACGGGCAGGCGCAGCGTGTGGCCCGGCTGCAGATGCTCGGGCGTGCCGACCCGGTTGAGGCGCGCGAGCGCGGTCCAGTCGCCCGGATCGGCGAGGTAGCGGTCCGCGACGTTATAGAGCGAATCGCCGGGTTGCGTCGTGTAGGCGATGGTGCCGCGCGATGGAGCCGACGCGCTTTGCGCGTGCGCCGCCAGCGGCGCGCCGAGCGCGAAGGCGCAGACGAGAAGCGGCGATGCCGCCGCCCGGTCCAGGAAAAATCCGTGCAATTTCTGCGGGCCGGCTGCCGCCCGGCGTCCCGTGTTCCGTCGCGCCGTCAGCGGCTCGCACTCCCCCGTCATCACCCGTTCTCTCTTTCCACCTGTTCCAGGCGGTATCCGTAACCATAGATCGGCATCAGCCTGTAGCCATTCTCTGGGCGCAGGCCGAGCCTCGAGCGCAGCGTCGACACATGCGTGTCGATCGTCCGCGACGGGATATCCTCCGACTGCTTCCAGATCACGTCAAGGATATGCGCGCGCGAGAGCGGCTGACCGAGGTGCTGGAACAACAGCAAGGCCAGCTCGAACTCCTTTTGCGGCAGCGTGAGCTGCTGCTCCTTCACCCTGACCTGGCGGCTCTTGAGATCGAACTCGTACGGGCCGAACGTCTCCTTCGGCGCCGGCGCGTGATACTCGTAGGCGCGGCGCAGCAGCGAGCCCACGCGCGCGAGCAGCACCGAGGCGGCGACGGGCTTCACCACGTAGTCGTCGGCGCCGTTGTTGAGCATCTGCGCGATGTCTGTCTCGCGGCTGCGGCCGGTCATGAACAGCATCGGCAGGCGGGCCGGCAGGTTCTGGCGCACCCAGCGCAGCACCTCGTCGCCGCCGATGTCGGGAATGCTCCAGTCGAGCACCAGCAGGTCGAACGACTCGCGGCGCAACTGCTTGAGCAGGTCCGCGCCCTTGGCGAACGCGTGGCACACGTGCCCGGCTGCCGCCAGGGTCTGACAGACGAACTCCGTCTGTGCCGGATCGTCATCCAGAGCTGCAATTCTCATAATGCTCCACACGCGAATTTGTTATCTGTTGTCGTCGTCCGGCGACGGGCCTCGTGCCCTTGCCGAACCGCCAGGCGACGGCCAGATGCGGCCGCCGTCCAGCCGACGGGCCTGGCACCGTTTCCAGGCTCGTCGGCACATGCTTGATGAATGTTTTCCACGCACAGTGAGCGGCGCGGGCCTATCCCGTCGCTGCGGCAAGCATCTCACGAACCCCGATTGACGGGCAACCGGACAACGGGCGAGCGCGATAGCGGCTGCGCGTCGTCCACGCCCTTCTCGCGCGCGGACGGCGCCTCTTCGAGCACGGCGATCAGGTGTCGACGCACGTGCTCCCAGGCCGAATGCGCGTAGTCGGACTGGTCCGCCGCCGCGGTCTGCGCGAGGCTGAACACCCGCAGCACGGTCGGCGCGCAGTGCGTGAGCCGGTCCGACTGCTCGCGCCGCTGCGCGCGCAGCGCGTGAGCCAGGCCCGGCGCGTCGGACTCGCAGGCGTCCGCATAGGCCTCGAGCGCCGCCCAGGCATGACGGTCGCGCTTGAGGTTCAGCACGAAGCGTCGGAACGGCCTCACCGGCCGATCCCCGCTCCGGCCACCGCGGAAGAATTCGATGATGGCGTGTTTGAAATGCATGAACTCGATCGCCCCGCCGACCGCGAGCCCGCCGCCGACAGGGCGGGGCGAAGCCGGCGTCGCGAGGACGAAAAACGGTGATTTCCGGTACGTCGCTCCGGTCGGACTGCGCGCGGAGCCGGGGCTTTCCCGATGCGCTACCGGACCTGTTCCCGGTCGCGCCACGACGCATCCGCCTCGATTTCGAGCAGCGACTGGTTCAGCTTCGAGATGAGTTCGTGAATCTGGTCGGCGGAAAACATCGCGACATACCGGCCTTCGCTGTCGACCGCGCTGCCCGAGCGCAGACAGGCGAGGTCCAGCACGACCCTGTCGCGACAGACGCCGATCTCCCGAACGACCCCTCTGCCGACGAATTTCGAATGACTCATCCCGACCGTACCGTCAATAAAAAAATCGGTAAATTTCGATTGACCTGAATTAACGGCAATACAGGGACTTATATATCCGATTTAGCCGGGCAAGACTGTCAAGAATGATCAGCCTGCCCGCCCGCGGCCGGGCAGACGCCGTCCGCGCTCATTGCGCGGCCGTCAGCTTCAGGCTGGGCCGCGGCGCCTGGAAGGTCTCGTGCTGATCGTTGCGATAGTCGTAGACCTGCTCGATGCCTTTCTTGAGCACCTCTTCGCAGAACGCGATGCGCGACCGGTAGTAATCGGCATGGATCTGGGCATCGAGCACGCGCTGCTCGGCCCGGAACAATTCCATGCGCAACTCGATCAACGCGCTTTCAGCCTGCCTTTCGGGAGAAGGCGCGTGGTGCGAAGCCCATTTCACGATCCAATTCAGCATGATTCAACTCTCCTGTCGTTGTCGTTCCGGGAAGATGAAACTGTCTTCACGCCGTTGGCCGTGTCGCCGGCGACGCTGCTCCCTGAAAATCAGACTAACAAATTTCCCGGCGTTTATTGTCAAGGAATGTCGGCTGGAGAAAAGGCGTTTTTCGGGAAAAATCCCCATGAAAATCCGGCCGATCGAATCATTTCCGATTTCTTCCCGATAATTCGGATGCCTTTATAAATCGAGCGAGGCAATACGGGCGTTATACGGAGAGTCCGCGCGCAGGCATGCGAGGACGGCAGGCGTCGATGAGGAATTCAGGATCGGGCAAGCGGGTTTTCGGCGGCCTCGGCAGCCCTGTCGGACCGCCGGCCCGGCCCCGCTTCGCAGCCTTGACAGCCGCGACGGAGGCAACGAATAATAGCTTGTTCGTAAATCGAATGCTTGTTCTATATACGAACATCAGAATCAGAGGGCGACACGACCGCCGCTTACCCTGCCGGAAGCCGGCCCGACGCGCATCGGACGCGCAGGCCGGCGAGCTTCGCGATGGCGGCAGGGCAGACGGGCGTGCCGATTGGAGATCAGACACAGGGTAAAGACCGGCCCCACCGCCCGGGAACATCCCGCCGGCCGGCGCACCGCGCCGGTCGCGCCTGCGCCGGCCGTCCATGTCGGCCGCGCGGCATCGAAGAGCTATAACCATGAATCGAGACACTTACCCCGCTATCGCGCATCCCGCCGAACGGCAAGGCATCGTAGCCGGCCTCGTCTACGTGTTCGAGCGCGTCATGCCCGATCCTTTCGTGCTGTCGATCGGTCTGACTCTCGTGGTCGGCGTGCTGGCGCTGGCCATTGCGCCGCACGGCACGGTGCCGACGCTGCTCAAGTCCTGGTACGACGGCACCTTCGGCATTCTCGGCTTCGCGCTGCAGATGATCCTGATTCTCGCGACCGGCTACGCGATCGCCGACGCGCCCATCGTCCAGCGCGGCCTGCGCAAGCTCGCCTCGACGGTGCAGACCCCTGCCCGCGCCGCGCTGCTCGTGTTTCCGGTCGTCGCCGTCGCGGCGTGGCTCAACTGGGGACTCGGGCTCATCGTCGGCGCGCTGCTCTCGCGCGAAATCGCGCGGCGCGTGAAGGTCGATTTCGCGTGGCTCGTCGCCGGCAGCTACTCCGCCTGGTCGATCTGCAACAGCGGGCTGTCGAGCTCGATCGCGCTGTCCCAGGCGTCGCGCGGCAACGCGCTGAACCTCGTCGAAAAGGCGACGGGCCACATCGTGCCGCTCTCCACCACCGTGTTCGCGCCGTTCGTCTTCGTGCCGACCGTGCTCGTGGTCGTCGTCATGACGGTCATCTTCATCAGGATGCACCCGAAACCCGAACACGTCGTCGCGTTCGACAACGCGCGCGAGCCCGACACCGCGACGGCCGACGCCGATCCCCACACGCGCGCCGCCGGCCCCGCCTCGTTCGCGACGCGCCTCGAGCAGTCGATGCTCGGCACGCTGCTGCTGCTCGCGCTCGGCGTCGGCTACCTCGCGATGACCTGGCACGCGACGGGCTTCGACCTCGACATCAACACGACGATCCTGATCTTCCTGCTGATCGGACTCGCGCTGCAGCGCACGCCGATCGGCTATGCCGACGCGATCCGGCGCGCGGCGCGCCAGACCGGCTCGATGCTGCTGCAGTATCCGGTCTACGGCGGCATCATGGGCATCATGCACGGCACCGGTCTCGCCTCGATGATCGCCAAGGCGTTCGTGACGATCGCCTCGCCCGTCACGCTGCCGCTCTGGAGCTACCTGAGCTCGCTCATCATCACGCTGCTGGTGCCGAGCGCGGGCGGCCACTGGGCCGTGCAGGGACCGTTCGTCCTGCCCGCGGCGCTGAGCCTGCACGCCTCGGTGCCGCGCACCGCGATGGGCGTGGCGATGGCCGAGAACGTGTCGAACATGCTGCAACCGTTCTGGGCCGTGCCGGTCGTCGCGATTGCCGGCATCCGGATTCAGCGCGTAATGGGCTATACGGCCGTGACCTTCGTCGTCTCGCTCGTCATCTACGCGGCAGCGCTATGGCTCGTGCCCTGAGCGGCGAGTTTCGCCGTATCGACTGACTGAAATGGATCGATCGCGCGGCGGCGTCACGAGACGTCGCTGCCGTTCGCGACGAAAGGCCTTGCGGGGCACGGTCGTCCGCGCCCCGCTCCACCTTCCCCCTGCCCGGCCGACGCGATGCCGCGGCCGTCCTCCTGTCAAACCCTCATCGTCTTGCCAAGCGGCTCGAGGTCCAGCCGCCGCAGTTCGTGCCGAAGCAGTTCGCTGATGTTGGCGGAACTCACGTCGAGCATGTCGAGCGTGCAGCCCGAATCGCAGAATGCGACAGCCAGCGCGCGCACGCCCTCGTCGTCGAGCGCGTCGCTGCCCCTGAGCGTCAGCGAGGCCAGCCGGCAGCCCGGATCGCGCAATGCCGCCGCCAGCGCACGCGCGCCGGCGTCGCTCACATCGCTGCCGCTCAGGTCCAGCGAGCCGAGCCGGCAGGCCGGATTGCGCAGCGCGTCGGCCAGCACCCGGGCGCCGGCGTCGTCGATGCGGTTGTAGCTCAAGTTCAGGCTGAGCGGAACGGAACCGCCGCGCGGATCGCAAAGCGCTGTGGCCAGTTCCCGCACCCCGGCCTCGCCGATGTTGTTCAGTGCGAGGCCGAGCGAGGCCAGCCGGCCCTGCGGGCTGCGCAGCGCGACGGCCAGCGCGCCCGCGCCGGCGTCGCCGATGTCGTTGACGCACAGGTTCAGCTCGACGAGTCTGCCGCCCGGATCGCAAAGCGCAGCGACGAGGTCCGGCATCGACGCCACGGTGATGCCGTTGTCGCTCAGGCCGAGCCGCCTCAGCCGGCAAGCGGGCCTGCGCAGCGCGGCGGCCAGCGTGCGGACCACTTCGTCGTCCACGCGCGCGCCGTCGAGATCCAGCGAAACGAGCCTGCCTGCCGGATCGCGCAACGTGGCGACGAGTTCGCGCACGCCCGCGGCACCGATGCGGTTGTCGCCAAGGTCGAGCTCGATCGGCGGCAGCCCGTCGTGCGGCGCGCGCAGCGCCGCGGCAAGCGCCTGTATGCCGCCGTCGCCCATGCGGCTTCGGCGCAGGCCGAGCGAAGTCAGCCTGCAATGCGGATGTTCGAGGCCGGCGGCCAGCGCATAGGCGCCCGCATCGCCGATGCCGTTGTAATTGAGCGAGAGCAGGGCGAGCCGGCAGGCCGCATCGCGCAGCGCGGCGGCCAGCGCCCGGGCGCCGCCTTCGCCGAACGCGTTGTCGCCGAGCTTCAGCGCGATCAGCCCGCAGCGCGGATCGCGCAACAAGGCGGCCAGCTCGCGCACGCCCGCGTCGCCGATGCCGTTGGAGGCGAGCAGGAGCGAGGCCACGGGGAAGGCCGATTCGCGCAGCGCCGCCGCGAGCTCGCGCGCACCCGCGTCGCCGATGTCGTTGTGGCTCAGATCGAGCTCGGTCAGCTCGCCCTTCAGATTGCGCAGCGCGGCAGCCAACTCGCGCATACCGGCGTCGCCGAGATTCTGGTGACGCTGGCTGATCTCCTTCAGATGCGGATAGTGGCCGCTGCCGATCGCGGCCCACGCTGCCATGTCGCGAACCCAGAACGCCTGGGTCCGGCCGCTCGCCGCGTCGTTCAGCAGCGGATGGGCGAGCCGGAATGCGCGACGCATCCCGTCCTCGGGCTCGGCGATCTCGCCGGGCGTTTCGGCGAACAGCTCGAACCGCTGGTGCCCGTCGGGGGCGTTCTGCCGGCCCGCTCTCGAAGCCGGGAAAAAACGGCTGGCCGCGGCGGAGGACGCGATCGCCCGACCGCCGCTCCTCCCCTGGGAGCGATGGATCGGTGCGGCAAGATCGGTCTCGTGAACGAGCGTCGGCATGATTTTTTGATCCCCGATGGCGTGGCGTATCCCATTTGATACGATTTGGCCCGCCTTTTTACCGGTCGAACGCGAACAAATGTGCGCGCCGGCGAAGCAACCGGACGCTCCCGCCCCGATCCGCCCGTCCGCCGTCCGCCGCCCGCCGCCCGCCGTCCGCCGTCCGCCGTCCGCCGACCCGCGCCGGCGAAGACTGCCGGGGGCGGCCCCATGGCCGGCGGAGCATACCGAACCGGCCGGGGCAAAGCGGAAAGCGCTTTGCCTCCGAACGCCCGAACGCGTTTTTTGCGGCTCGACGCCCGCAAGCCCGCCGCCGGTCCTGTTCACGACTGAAACCGCCGGCTCCGGCGCCCGAAACACCGGTCAAAGCCAGGCGGGGCGCGGCCGGCCGCGACGCCGCGCCCCGCCCGCCGTGGCGGAAAACCGCCTGCCTGTTTCAGCCGCGCAACGCTTTCGGTGAAAAATTTACGCGCTCCGAGGCGGCAAACACGCCGACCCGATGCCACAATATCGTCTGAACGAGACAAAACGACGCCGGCCGGAACCGCGGCCGCGCACTGGCCCAACACTTGCTAAATCCGCCCGGGAGGACGGCTTCCTGCCGCCGTAGGGACAAAGCATGAGCGACTGGCTTCCTGATTACCTGATCCGCGAGCAGACCGCCGTCGGCGCGCTGGTCGCGTTCGGCCTGCTGCGCATCATTGCGGCGGCCGTCGCGCGCACGCAGGGCTGGCGCATCGCCACGGTCGAGCGGGTCTTCATCGGGCTCGCCGCGCTCTACTGCCTGCCGCAGGTGCCGGGATTGTTCATGCACCCTCACGTGCCCTACGCGCTCGCCGCGATCGAAGGCAAGGCAGCCGGCTGCGCGATCGCGCTGTTCTGCGCGCCCATTCTGAGCCACCGGCTCGGCTACGAGTAGGGCTCGGCGCACCCGCTCGCTGCCTCGTCCCGCCTCGTCTTTTCCTTTCTCACTCCACGGATGGGAATTCCGGCCGATCCCGCGGGCCGGGCGACGCCGCATGGCCGGCAGTGCCCGTTCGCGCAGGCAGGCCCGAGCGCCGACACGACGAAGCGACCGACCCGCGCCCAGCCCCACGCGAAGGCCGCGCTCCTGATATAGTGTCGACTCGCCGGAGCCCGTCCCGCGCCATCGTGCGAGCCGGGCTTCGCGTCGTTTCATCCCCCGTTAATTTCGGGCGGTTATACTCCGTCTGCGCCCGTTGCGCCGCGCAGCCCGCGAGTCGGGCCGCCGGCCCGACCGGCAGGCGGATGTCCGCACGGTGTCGAGTCCGCTCCCTCGTGATGCGTCCGACCCCGCCCATCGCGCCGCCGCCGCAGTGTCCGCGGCGATGCGATGCAACTTGATGCCCGATGGCCTGTCTGCATGGACGGCCGATCTTCGGCACGCGCACTGGCGTGCCGCCCCGTCGAGCGATGCGCGGGCCTTTCGTCCCGCCTCGCGCTGCGACTCGTCGCGTGTCCCCGCGCCGGCCCACACGTCCGTCCTTCACAGGACGGGCCGCCGTGGCGACGCGTGCCGCGGCAAGGCGTTCTCGCCGCTCGCGACACTCATTGCATGAAACTAACAGGTATCTCATGTCTTTCGATTCCCTCGGCCTGTCCGAACCGCTTGTCCGCGCCGTTCACGAACTGGGCTACACCACGCCGACGCCGATCCAGGCCCAGGCCATTCCGGCCGTGCTCGGCGGCGGCGACCTGCTCGCCGGCGCGCAGACCGGCACCGGCAAGACGGCCGGCTTCACGCTGCCGATCCTGCAACGCCTCTCCACCATGCCCCCCGCGCCGGGCGGCAAGCGCGTCGTGCGCGCGCTGATCCTCACGCCGACGCGCGAGCTCGCCGCCCAGGTCGAGGAAAGCGTGCGCGCCTACGGCAAGCATCTGAAGCTGAAGTCGACGGTAATGTTCGGCGGCGTCGGCATCAACCCGCAGATCGATGCGCTCAGGCGCGGCGTCGACATCGTCGTCGCGACGCCGGGCCGCCTGCTCGATCACATGCAGCAGAAGACCATCGACGTGTCGCAACTGGAGATCCTCGTGCTCGACGAGGCCGACCGGATGCTCGACATGGGCTTCATCCACGACATCAAGCGCGTGCTCGCGCGGCTGCCCGCGCAGCGCCAAAACCTGCTGTTCTCGGCGACCTTCTCCGACGAGATCAAGGCGCTCGCCGACAATCTGCTCGATTCGCCCGCGCTCATCGAGGTCGCGCGCCGCAACACGACCGCCGAAACGGTCGCGCAGAAGATCCACCCCGTGGACCGCGACCGCAAGCGCGAGCTGCTCACGCACCTGATTCGCGAGCACAACTGGTTCCAGGTGCTCGTGTTCACGCGCACGAAGCACGGCGCGAACCGCCTTGCCGAGCAACTGGAAAAGGACGGCATCAGCGCGATGGCGATTCACGGCAACAAGAGCCAGTCGGCCCGCACGCGCGCGCTTGCCGAATTCAAGGACGGTACGCTGCAGGTGCTCGTCGCGACCGACATCGCCGCGCGCGGCATCGACATCGACCAGTTGCCGCACGTCGTCAACTTCGACCTGCCGAACGTGCCCGAGGACTACGTTCACCGGATCGGCCGCACGGGCCGCGCGGGCGCGACGGGCGAAGCGGTGTCGCTCGTCTGCGTCGACGAGTTGCAACTGCTGCGCGACATCGAGAAGCTCATCAAGCGCAGCATCCCGCAGGAAGTCATCGCGGGCTTCGAGCCGGACCCGAACGCGAAGCCGGAGCCGATCCAGCTACGACGCGGCCAGGGCGGCGGCGGGCGGGCGCCGCGCCAGGGACAGGAGCGCGCATCGGGCCAGTCCGAACGACGGAACAACCCGCCGGCGGCCAAGCCGGCACAGGCAGGGGGTCAGGGCAACGCGGGGCGGTCGGCCGGCGTGGCGAACGGAGCCGGCGGCCCGGGCCGGCGCGCGCAGAAACCGGCTGGCGCGCCCAACAATTCGGGCAACCGTCCCGCGAGACCGGCGGGCGGATCGGGTCAGCCGGCGAAGCCGCACGCGAAAGGCGCGACGGGCAACGGTCACGGCCGCCACGAATCCGCCCGGCGCGACCCGGCACGCGATCACGATCGCGCGCATCATGCGGCGCACGACGGTCCGTCCGCCCGTCCGCAGCAACACAAGCCGCAAGCGCCGCAAGCCAATCCGGGCGCGCTGCTCGGCGGCCGGCCGGCCGGCAAGGCCGGCCGCAACGGCGACGAGCCGCGCGAACGCTAGTCGGCGCTTCTTCGGAGCGCAGCGCGGCCGTTCGGCTGCGCTGCGCGCTCACGCGGCCGAAACCGCCTCGCGCAACCACGCGATCTGGGCGCGCCAGCGCTCGAGCACCTCGTCGCGCCGATTCTCCTCGAGTTCGAACGTCATGCCGGACGTCAGCCGCGCGTAAGGCACGCGTTGCGCCTCGCCCGACGCCAGCACGCCGCGAAAGCAGGCGAGGCCGGCGTGCTGCGCGGCCGGTACGGACCGCATGGCGGCTACGTCGAGCTGCACCTGATAAAACGCCTCGTCGAACACGAACGTCAGCGCTGCCGGCGCGCCTGCGGCCAGCGTGGCAGCCGTGCGCGATCCCGCCCACACGGCGAAGCACAGCGCGCGGGAATCGGGCGCATAGCACTCGCCGATGCCGAGCAATGACGTGCCGATCCGGCCGTCGGCGCGGCCCGTGACGAGCGAGGCGGTGAAGCCGAGCTTGCGCTCGAGCGCGGTGCCATCGAACCAGTCCAGCAAAGTCCGCGGCCATTCATCGAATGCCTGTCGCTGCGCCGGATGCGCACGGGCGCTCGAATCGGTCATCGCAAGGCTCCCCTATCGGCAAGCACCACCGGGTCTGCACAAAAGAAAGAGGAAAGAGCCCGCGTCGCGCGGGCTCCGGAATCAGGCGGGCCTCGGCCTCGTCGGCCACGGACTTCGCGAACCGCCGGCCGTTTTCAGCGGAAAAACACGTGCTGCGTCAGCTTGGCGAGCGGGTAATGCACGCCCGGCTGGATCTTCGCGGGCAAGTCGAGCGGCTTGAGCAGCATTTTCACGCACATGTCCGCCGAGAGATTGCGCCGCACGAGCGCGTTCACGCGCGCCGCACGCTCGCGGTTGTAGGCGGAATCGTTGACGCGGTCCGGGTAACGGATCGCGAACACGTGGCGCAGCGCGATCTCCGAATCCTCGTTGCGGATTTCGAGCACGCGGCGCATCAGCGCCCCGAGCACGGCGAGGCGCCCGTGGCCCTCGACCTTGTTGTACTTCTTGAAGTAGCGAAAGAAGTACTTGTAGTGGCGCACTTCGTCGATCCGGATGTTGTCGGTGATCTCCTTGAGCACCGGCTCGTCCGAGCATTCGCCGATCGCGCGGTACAGCGTGGCCGTGCCGGTCTCGACCACGCAGCGCGCGACCATCTCGAGCGCGCGGCTCTTCTCGAAGCCCTCCACCGAGCAGGTCTTCGAATACTCCTCGAAGAAATTACGAAACGCCGTGTCCCAGTCGAACTCCGGCCAGACGTAGCCGATGTAGGTCTTCAGCGCGCGGCCGTGCTGCAACTCTTCCGGCTCCCATGCGCTGTTCAGCCAGGCGGAAACTTCCGGGTCGTCGTGAAAGAACTTGCTCAGGTTGCTCGTGTAGAGATCCGAGCCGCTCTCGATGAACGACGCGGCGCACAGCAACAGCAGCAAGTCTTCGTTGGCGACGGCGCGCTGACGGTCGATACGGGTGAGGTCGATGTCCTCGATACGCCAGGGCATTTCGTGGCGGGGCTCAATGTCGTTGCGCATTGTGTCGTGCTCCCAAAGCAGTGTCGGCGGCGTGGTATCTGCGGCGGCGCGGCACGGAACATGCTCGGCGGCATGGCTATCCGGTGCCGTATGGTAAACACTATCCGCCATTTTTATCCCGCATCTTAGCTGTTGTTTCGTCAATCTGCAGGCGAGGAGCACAGACCCTCACCGATGGCCCGAGTTCCGGTAATAAACCAATTGTTTCACCTTGCTGGATGGTTGTCCGTCCGGGGCCGTATCCGCGTTTCCCGGCCGGCCGAAGCACGCGCTTCGGCTTGCCCGGCCCGCCCCTTCCGGCGGGCGCCACGGGCCAACGTCCCGGAGGTCTTACAATACGCGCAACGTCCCCGGCACGCACCTGACGCCGCTACCGTACCGCCCACCGTATCCGCCATGACCCGAGACCCTCGCCTGAGCCTGAACAGCCGCCAACAGGAACTGCTCGAATGGGTACAGCGCGACGGGTTCGTTACCGTGGACGATCTCGCCTCGCACTTCGCGGTCACGCCGCAGACGATCCGGCGCGACGTCAACTGGCTCGCCGACATGAACCTGCTGCGCCGCTATCACGGCGGCGCCAGCCTGCCGACGAGCTCGGAGAACGTCTCCTACGCCGCGCGCCAGCGGATGTTCCACGACGAAAAGCGCCGCATCGCCGCTCTCGCCGCATCGCATATTCCCGACCAGGCTTCGCTCTTCATCAATCTCGGCACCACGACCGAGGAAGTTGCGCGAGCGCTGAACCGCCATCGCGGCCTGCGCGTCGTCACCAACAACCTGAACGTCGCGAGCCTGATGAGCGGCTATCCGGACTGCGAGGTGCTGATCACGGGCGGAATCGTGCGGCCGTGGGACAAGGGCATCGTCGGCGAGCTCGCCATCGACTTCATCCGGCAGTTCAAGGTGGACTTCGCGATCATCGGCACCTCGGGCATCGAAACCGACGGTACGCTCCGCGATTTCGACACGCGCGAGGTGCGCGTGGCAGAGGCGATCATCTCGCACGCGAGAACGATATTCCTTGTCGCCGATCATTCCAAATTCGGCCGGCCGGCGCTCGTGCGCCAGGGCCATCTGGAGCAGATCGACGCGCTCTTCACCGACGCCGCGCCGCCCGCCGACATGCGCGAGGCGCTCGAAGCCGCCGGCACGCAGCTCCACGTCGCGCCCGAAACCGCCCGCGTCGAAGCAAACTTGAAGTGAAATCAAGGATTTGCCCGTCAGGCTAAACCGCCTCGGGCCGGCGTGCTTGTCAAACGGAAAATTTTCGGGGCGCGGTTTGTACAACCGGGCACCGTTGACTACACTCCAGTTCCCCGCTGCCCGCTCGCAGCACCGATGCCGCCATAACCCGCCCGCGAGTCACGACCGGACGAAACGTGGCCGGCTTTCGCTCACGCCCGCCGCATCTGTTGCCGCAGCCCCGCCCCCGCCGGCCGCGCGCTCGCACCGATGCCGCTCCATGGAGAGAACGATGCTGAGTCCGCATGAATTCGCCACGCTGCTGCTCGTCAAGGACGCGCCGAACCAGCTTGAAATGGAACGGGAAGAACTCGACGCCTTGCTCGAACGACAGCTCGTCCAGTTGGAACGGCTGGCCTCGGGCCACGAGGCGTGGCATCTCACCGAGATCGGCGACACGGCGGTGCGGGCCATCAAACGATCTTCATAGGCCGGGCGCCGGGCGCAGCAGGTCGCGCGTCCGTCCTCCCGCCTTGCGGGCCGGCGCCCCGGCCCGGGCACAGGCCCGACTCCATCCCCGATGCAGGCGCACGGCAGTGGACGAACGCGCCTGCAGTGCATGGTCACGCGGACCCGCGCGCTTCACGCCCGCGTGACCTCTTTTTCTTCCAGGCCGAAAACGCCGGCCGCCTCCCGGACGGGGGCGGCCGGCGGCCCGTCTACGCCTCCCGACCGCTTCTCGTCCTTTTTTTATCGTCCCTTCTTAACTACGCCGCTCGAACACGAGCCTCACGCCGGCCTGCCCTGAACCGCCACGTCAATACCCGCGCAGCGTCGGATCCACGGCCGAGCGCCAGTGGATGGCGTTCGCGCGCTGCCCGTTGAAGAACGCGACCCACTGATTGCGCGCCTGCGGATCGCTGCTCGTCGCAAGCGTCGTGTAATGCTGGGCCAGACCGGACTGGAACCCACAGAACTGATCCTGCGAGATCCGGCCGTGCCGGCGGGCGACGTAGGCGTCGAGCACCGCCGAATAGACGGGCTGCTCGTCGCGCCCATAGTCGAGCGGCTGCGCACCGCATTGCTGCTGCAACGCGGCGAACGACGGCGCGCCCCACCCTCCGCCCGTGCCCGGCACGCTCGCACACCCGGTCGCGACGCCGGCCACGAGCGCCGCGGCACCGATCATCGCCAGTCCACGCATGATTCCTTTCATTCCCGATTTCCGATGGTTGATCGACGGCTGACGTGAGTATCGTCCGACCGTGCGGATTGTGCCAGCGAGCCGCCCGCCGCGGAACCGTCCCGTTCTCTTTACTTTTTCGAATTTGCTCGATAAAGTTTCGAAAACGAACATTTTTCGGTTCGAATACATTCTTTCTCGTACAGCGCAGTCCGTTTCCCGGGCGCGGGAGCACAACCGGTGGCACAGACACACTCATACGACCTGCTCGTCGTGGGCGGCGGAATCAATGGGGCTGGCATCGCCCGCGACGCCGCCGGACGCAGCCTCTCCGTACTGCTGTGCGAACAGGACGACCTCGCCGCGCACACCTCGTCGGCCAGCACCAAGCTGATCCACGGCGGCCTGCGCTACCTCGAATACCGCGAGTTCGGCCTCGTGCGCAAGGCGCTGCAGGAACGCGAGACGCTGCTGCGCGCGGCGCCGCACATCATGCGGCCGCTGCGCTTCGTCATGCCGCACGTGCCGTCCCTGCGTCCCGCCTGGCTCATCCGCGCCGGCCTCTTCCTCTACGACCATCTCGCGCGCCGCCAGCTACTGCCCGGCTCGCGCGGCATCGACATGCGCCGCCATCCGGCCGGCGCGCCGCTCGTCGATTCGATCCGGCGCGGCTTCGTCTATTCGGACGGCTGGGTCGACGACGCTCGCCTCGTCGTGCTCAACGCGCTCGACGCGAGCGAGCGCGGCGCGCGCGTGCTGACCCGCACGAAGCTCGTCGGCGCCGCGCGCGAAGGCGGCACGTGGCAGGCGCAACTGCAGCGCGAGGACGGTTCGCGGCTCGACGTGCGCGCCCGCGCCATCGCGAACGCGGCCGGTCCCTGGGTGGCCGACCTGCTGCACGGCGCGCTCGGCCGCCCGTCGCGGCACAGCATCCGGCTCGTGAAGGGCAGCCACATCGTCACGCGGCGGCTCTTCGAGCACGACCACGCGTACATTTTCCAGAACCCGGACAAGCGGATCGTGTTCGCGATCCCCTACGAGCACGATTACACGCTGATCGGCACGACCGACGTCGAATACCGCGCCGATCCCGCTCGAGTCGCGATCTCGGAAGACGAAATCCGCTATCTCTGCGACTCGGTCAGCCGCTATTTCAGCCGGCCGGTCGCGCCCGACGACGTCCGCTGGAGCTACGCGGGCGTGCGGCCGCTGCTCGAGGACGAGCACGCGGACAATCCGTCGGCCGTCACGCGCGACTATCTGCTCGAGCTGGACGCCCCGTCGGGCGAGGCCCCGCTGCTGTCGGTGTTCGGCGGCAAGATCACGACGTTTCGCAAGCTCGCCGAGGAGGCGGTGGACCGCCTCGCCGGCCCGCTCGGCATACGCGCGCCGGCCTGGACCGCCGGTACGCCGCTGCCCGGTGGCGATATCGCCGACGCGGATTTCGACCGTTTCGCGCGACAGTTCGAGGCGCGCCATCCGTGGCTGCCGAAGGATCTCGCGCGCCGCTATGCCCACGCCTACGGCACGCGGGCCGATCGCCTGATCGGCGACGCCCGTTCGACCGACGCGCTGGGGACGCGGTTCGCACCGGGACTTTACGAGGCGGAGCTGCGGTATCTGCGCGACGCCGAATGGGCGCGCAGCGCGCAGGACGTGCTGTGGCGCCGCTCGAAACGGGGCCTGCACGTCGAGCCCGGCACGCTCAGGCAGGTAAGCGAGGCAATCGACGCCTGGTTCGCGAAAGAGACGACCGCCGCCACGCAACACGGATAAAGCGCAGCGGCCGGAAAACGAAACACAACGAAAAACGCGCGAAGAAAGACGAAGCGGCATCGCCCGTCGGCCTCGGGCCGGCAATAAACTACAACACACATGGAGATGAGACACATGGAGAACCAGTACATCCTCGCACTCGACCAGGGCACGACGAGCTCCCGCGCCATGGTGTTCGACCGCCGGGGCAACGTCGTCGCGACGGCGCAGAAGGAATTCCCGCAAATCTATCCGCACCCGGGCTGGGTCGAGCACGACCCGCAGGAGATCTGGTCGAGCCAGGCCGGCGTCGCCGCCGAAGCGGTCACGCACGCGGGCATCAACGGCCTCTCGATCGCCGCGATCGGCATCACGAACCAGCGCGAAACGACCATCGTCTGGGATCGCGAGACCGGCCAGCCCGTCTACAACGCGATCGTCTGGCAGGACCGCCGCACGGCCGCGTTCTGCGACACGCTCAAGGAACAGGGGTTCGAGGAAAAGGTTCGCGCGAAAACGGGGCTGCCGATCGACTCGTACTTCTCCGCCACGAAGATCCGCTGGATCCTCGACCACGTCGAGGGCGCGCGCGAGAAGGCGAAGCAGGGCCGGCTCGCGTTCGGCACGGTCGATAGCTGGCTCGTCTGGAACCTCACGAAGCGCGCGCTGCACATCACCGACGTCACGAACGCGTCGCGCACGATGCTCTTCAACATCCACACGCTGCAGTGGGACGACGAACTGCTCGAGCTGTTCGGCATTCCGCGCAGCATGCTGCCGGACGTGCGGCCGTCCTCGGAAGTCTACGGCTCGACCGTCACGACGCTGTTCGCCACGAAGGTGCCGCTCGCCGGCATGGCAGGCGACCAGCACGCAGCCCTCTTCGGCCAGATGTGCACCCGGGCCGGCATGGTGAAGAACACCTACGGCACCGGCTGCTTCCTCGTGATGAACACCGGCGACAAGCCGATCGAGTCGCGCAACAACCTCGTGACGACCATCGGCTGGCAGCTCGACGGGAAAGTGCAGTACGCGCTCGAAGGCAGCATCTTTATCGCCGGCGCGGTCGTGCAGTGGCTGCGCGACGGCCTCGGCATCATCCGCAGCGCGCCGGAAATCGAAACGCTGGCGGCGCGCGTTCCGCACAGCGACGGCGTCTATCTGGTGCCGGCGTTCGCCGGGCTCGGCGCGCCGCACTGGAACGCCCGCGCGCGCGGCACGCTGTTCGGCGTGACGCGCGGCACCCAAGCCGCGCACGTCGCGCGGGCGGCGCTCGACGCGATCGCCTATCAGTCGTTCGACGTGCTCAAGGCGATGGAAGCCGACTCGGGCATCCGCATCGACGAGCTGCGCGTCGACGGCGGCGCCTGCGCGAACGACCTGCTGATGCAGTTCCAGGCGGACCTGCTCGGCGTCGGCGTGGCGCGCCCGAAGATCGCCGAAACCACGGCGCTCGGCGCCGCCTACCTCGCCGGCCTCGCGGTCGGCTACTGGAGCGGCGTCGACGAGCTCCAGCAGCAGTGGCAGCTCGAACGCCGCTTCGCGCCCGCGCTCGACCAGCGCGACGTGGACAGCTACCTGGCCGGCTGGCAGCGCGCCGTGCGCGCGGCGAAGGCCTGGGCCGACGCGCCCTGAGGCAGCGCGGCCGAACGCGCCTCCAGAAAGACTTCTCCCGACACGCCTCGTCCCATCCGCGCGCCGGCCGACGACCGGCGGCACGCGGCATCGGGCCGCGACATCCATTCCAGCTAATCAGGATTACGCAACATGTCACCGTACATCGCAGAATTCACCGGCACGGGCATGCTCGTGCTGCTTGGCGACGGCGCCGTCGCCAACGTGCTGCTCGCCCGCACCAAGGGCAAAGGCGCCGACCTCATCGTCATCGTGATGGGCTGGGCGATGGCCGTCTTCATCGCCGTCTACATGACCGCGTCGTCGAGCGGCGCGCACCTCAACCCCGTCGTCACGCTCTCGCTCGCGCTTGCCGGCAAGTTCGCATGGAGCAAGGTAGGCGGCTACGTGGCCGCGCAGATGCTCGGCGGTATGGCCGGCGCGCTGCTCGTCTGGCTCGCCTACCGGCAACACTTCGCCGACGAGACCGACCCCGACGTCAAGCTCGGCGTGTTCTGCACCGCCCCGGCCATCCGCAACGTGCCGCACAACTTTCTCACCGAAATGATCTGCACCTTCGTGCTGATTCTCGGCGTGCTCTACCTGGCCTCGCCGCAGGTCGGCCTGGGCTCGCTCGACGCGCTGCCGGTCGGACTGCTCGTGCTCGGCATCGGCATCTCGCTCGGCGGCCCGACCGGCTATGCGATGAGCCCGGCGCGCGATCTGTCGCCGCGGCTCATGCACGCGCTGCTGCCGATTCCGGGCAAGCGCGACAGCGACTGGCGCTACGCCTGGATTCCCGTGCTCGGACCGCTCGCGGGCGGCGCGGCCGCCGCCTGGCTCTACGTCCACCTGCATTGAACGCGGGCCGGCCCGCCACGGTGCGCTTGATGAGATTGATGCGATCGATCCGGTTCACGCGCGCGGCGAGGCGCCACGCGAACGGCGGCCGGCCGGTATCATGTCGCCTTGTGCCCCATTGCGCGTTCCGGAGCGGACCGGCCTGGGCCGGCCGCCGCTCCCCTGCCGTCCCTCCCATGATCGACCATCTCATCTGCGACTGCGACGGCGTGCTCGTCGACAGCGAAATCATCGCCGACCGCGTCATGCTCGACACGCTGACCGAAACGTTCCCCGGCATCGACTTCAAGCCGCTCGTCAAGGAAGCGTTCGGCCAGCAGACCTCGCGCTTTCTCGTCCATCTCGCCGAACGTTTCGGCCTCGCGATGCCCGCCGATTTCCTGCAGACGGTCGAGCACCGCACCGAGCGCGAACTGGCCCGCTCGCTGAGTCCGATCGACGGCGTGCGCGATGCGCTGCAGCGCATCGCGCTGCCCGCGGCCGTGGTATCGAACAGCAGAATGGCGCGCGTAAGCGCCTCGGTGAAGCTGGCCGGGCTCGACGAAATCTTCGGGCCCCGCGTCTTCAGCGCCGAGCAGGTCGAACGGCCGAAGCCCTATCCGGACGTCTATCTGTTCGCCGCGCGGCAGCTCGGCGTCGAGCCCGAACGCTGCCTCGTCGTCGAGGACAGCATTTCGGGGCTCACCGCCGCACGCGCGGCCGGCATGAAGACGGTCGCCTTCGTCGGCGCGAGCCACGTGCCCGCGGGCTACGCGGACGTGCTGCGCGAAATGGGGATCACGCGGATCATCGACCGGATGGACAAGCTGCCGGCCCTCGTCGAGGCCGGCATGAACGGCGGGTTCGGCGACGTGCAGTCGTAACGCCGCCGGCGCGCCGCGCTCAGGCTTCGTCGGCGCAGCACTCGCGCGTTTCGCGGACCGCCGAAAGCGACTGCCGGAATTCCACGAGCTCGGCGATCGTCAGCGTCGGCAGATCGTGACGGGCGGCGAAGCGCTCGACCTGCGCGCCGCGCGCCATCGTGCCGTCCTCGTTCATCAGCTCGCACAGCACGCCGGCGGGCGCGAGGCCTGCGAGCACCGCGAGATCGACGGTTCCCTCGGTATGGCCGCGCCGCGCGAGCACGCCGCCCGGCGCCGCGCGCAGCGGGAACACGTGACCGGGCCGCACGATGTCGGCCGGCTGCGCGTCGGGCGCGATCGCCGCGCGGATCGTCGTGACGCGATCGGCGGCGGACACGCCCGTGCTCACCCCGTCGCGCGCCTCGATCGAGACCGTGAACGCGGTGCGGTTGCGGCTCTCGTTATGCGAAACCATCGGCGGCAATTCGAGCGCGCGCACCTTCTCGTCGGGCAGGCACAGGCAGACGATGCCGCTGCACTCGCGGATCAAAAGGGCCATCGTTTCGGGAGTGAGCCGCTCGGCAGCGACGATCAGGTCGGCCTCGTCCTCGCGGTCGTGATCGTCCTGCAGCACGACGGGACGGCCCTCGCGCATCGCCTGCAACGCGGCCGCGATGCGCGGCGGCACCGTCACGGCCGAAAGCAGCGGGAGATCGTCGAGCGCGTCGGGTTGCGCGTTGTCGGCGGAAGGAAAAGCGGAACTGGCGGTAAGGGACATCGGTGAAACGCTCCTCGCAAAAATGGGGCGAAAAACGTTTCAGGGCATTGCAAACAGACAGAACGCCCAACGCGCGGCCCGAAGCCGGACCGGTACGCGCGCCGCGCCGACCGGACAAACGGGGTCTCGCGGATGGGCAAACATGACCATCTGCACATCTTCTTCCATCCGGACTATGACCGTCGGCCCTGGCCTCTCACCAGGTCTGCTGACCCCGCGCGACGGGAAACAACGTCGCGCAGGCGCTCGCGGGCTCGCCAGCCTGGCCGTCGGGAACGACAAGACCGCTGGCATACCGCCGGTGGGGAATTGCACCCCGCCCTGAAGACGCACTGATTGCCGGATCGACCGGCGAAGGCGAAGCATACAACAACCGCCCGCATCATGCAGGCGGCCTATTCATGCCCTTGCGGGCGAGATTCTTTCAGTGCGCGTGCCGGACCGCGTCGGACGGCACGTCCCAGCGCGGCGGCGTTTCGGCGTTGAGCGTGACGCCGAACGCTCGCGCCTCGGTATCGCCGGGATTGCGCAGGCTGTGGGGCTGGTCGGCGTCGAACACGATGGCATCGCCCGTCGCGAGCAACTGGCGGCGGTCGTTCACGACGACCTCGAGCGTGCCCTCGCTCACGACGAGATTCACCGTCGTGCCCGGCGCGCGGCGCGTGCCGGGTTCGGTGTGCAGCGGCGCGATGCGCAGCTCGTGGAATTCGGCGGCGCGAGGCCCGCCGTCGGGCGCATCGGGATAGAGCGCGCGCGACGAATAGCGGCCGTCCGCGCTGACGACGCGAGGCGCCCGATCGGCCGGCAAATGCTCGAAGCCGTTGACGGCATGGCGGCGCAGGAACGCGGCCACCGACACCTTCAGCGCGGCGGCCACCTTGCACAGCACCTTGATGGACGGCACGCTGCGCGCCGATTCGACCTGCGCGAGCATCGCGCGCGAAACACCCGAGGCACGCGCGAGCGCATCGAGCGAGAGCTGGCGCTCGGCGCGCAGCCGGGCCAGATTGACGCCGACCAGATATTCGAGCGCGTCGAACGGACCCTCGGCCCGGGCGACGGCGCCGGCTTCGTCGTCGCGAACCAGCGTGAGCGGTGAATGCATGACTGTCTCCATGGAGCGCCGCGGCGCGACGCGGGCGGCCTCGCGGCCGGGTAATGGAGGCAAGACTAGCATCGGGCTACGCCGTGCCCAACGAAGTTATCTTCACACCGAAATTCCGTCCGTTCTTTTGTACTTTCCCGCGCTCTCGCGGAAGCGGGCGGAATCGACGGCCGGCATAGGCCGGCTTCTCCCGTTGTCGCCGGATTCCTTCTCGGCGAGAGTCGCCCGTGTCGCCGATTCTGGCGTTCTTCAGGATGCCGTCGACCGGGCGCTGGATCTTTCGATCCGAATGTGACCGGCACGACCGCAACGCGGCCGGCATGACGGCGGAACAGGCCGCCGATGCCTATCGGCAGCGCTTGCCGGAACCGTTGCAGGCCGCCGTCGAGACTTTGCCGATACGAGCCCCACGAGCGGACATGAAAAAGCCCGCACGGCGGCGGGCCACGATCACCTCGGCGGACCAGGCGGCGCTCAGCACCCGGCATCCTGCCCACCCGCCATCGCCGCCGGGCTCGCCGCCAGCCCGGCGCGGGCGTCGAACCGCCAGGCCACCCACGTCATCAGCAGCGCCGCGACGCTCACGGCCGCCGCCACCCAGGGCAGCATGTCGAGCGAGAATCCGTGCGCGATCGCGAGGCCGCCGAGCCACGCGCCGCCCGCGTTGCCGACATTGAACGCGCCGATGTTGAGCGTCGAGGCGAGATGCGGCGCCGCGGCGGCCTTCTCGACGACGCGCATCTGCAGCGGCGGCACCGTCGCGAACGCCGCGATGCCCCAGACGAACACCGTCACCGCGGCCGCCACGGGCAGATGGCTCGTCTTCGAGAACACCGCCATGACGAGCGCGAGCAGCGCGAGAATGCCCATCAGCGAGGGCATCAGCGCGCGGTCCGCGAGCTTGCCGCCGAGCGTGTTGCCGCAGGTGAGGCCGAGGCCGAACAGCACGAGGATCAGCGTCACGGCGCGCGGCGAAAACCCGCTCACCTGCTCGAGAATCGGCGCGATGTAGGTGAACACGACGAACACGCCGCCGAAGCCGAGCACCGTCATGCCGAGCGCGAGCCACACCTGCGGATCGCGCAGTACCCGCACTTCGTGGCCCAGCCCGGTCGGCCCGCTGTCGTGGCGATTCGGCACCAGCGCGGTCACGCCGAGGAGCGAGAGCACGCCGAAGCCGCTCACGATCCAGAACGTCACGCGCCAGCCGAACTGCTGGCCGACGAACGTGCCGAACGGCACGCCGAGCACGTTGGCGAGCGTGAGGCCCGTGAACATCAGCGCGATGGCGCTCGCGCGCTTTTCGGCCGGCACGAGCGAAGCGGCGACGACGGCGCCGATGCCGAAGAACGAACCGTGCGCGAACGAGGTGACGACGCGCGCGATCATCAGTACCGGGTAGCTGGCCGCCACGGCGCAGAGCACGTTGCCGACGACGAACACGCCCATCAGCAGTTGCAGCGCCATCTTGCGCGGCATGCGGCTCGTCACGACCGCGAGCAGCGGCGCGCCGGCCGCGACGCCGAGCGCGTAGCCGCTCACGAGCAGCCCCGCGGCCGGAATCGACACGGCCAGATCGTGCGCGACGTCGGGCAGCAAGCCCATGATGACGAACTCGGTGGTGCCGATGGCGAAAGCGCTGATGGCGAGTGCCAGCAGGGGAATGGGCATGGTTATCAATCTCCGGAAATCAGTAGGTCGCGCCCGAAGCGCCGGGGCCGGCCGTCACGAATTCGACGACGATGCCGGGCGCGAGCGCAACGAAAAGCTGCAACTCCGCGCTGACCGGCACCTCGGCGAGCTGGTACGGCACGCCGTGCGCATGCAGCCGGCCGAGCAAGGCGGACCACTCGCCGCCGGACCCGACCCGGAACGCCAGGTGGTCGATGCGCGGCGCCACGCGGCCGGACGGCGGTCTCGCCGCGGCGAGCGTCGCGTCGATCAGGTGGATGACCGGGCGACCCTGCGCGTAAAGCCAGTGGCCGTCGACGCGGAACGGCGGCCGGGGCCCCTCGTCGAGGCCCGCGACCTCGCAAAAGAAGCGCCGGGCGCCTTCGAGATCGGGCGTGACGAGCGTGACGTGATCGAGCTGCATGAACGCGGCTGACGAGCCGGATGGCAACGGGTTTTTCGGGTAACGAAGTCTATATTGTCGCTGCAGCGCGTCAATTTGATAATTAATTTCGCATTTGAACCATTTTCAAATTTAATTGAAGAATCCGGGGAGATATCGGGGTCGCGAGGCCCGGCGGCCTGCCGGCGGGAACCCCGCGGAAAAATAGCGCCGACGGCTATAATGGCGGATTGCGCGGAAAAGCCGTGGCGGCGGCATCGAAAAAGCGTCGAATCGGCGGGGAAGCCGGGAAAGCCGCAAAGGGCCCTCGAAAGCGGCTCCCGAAAGCGTCCCGTCCGCGCCGCAACCGGCGCGTTTCCGCATGGATACGGAAAATGCGCCGGGCGGCCACAAGGCCCGTCCGGCGCGCCGCGCGCCTTGCCCGCGAGGCGCCGACGAACCGGCGAACGGCCCGACGCGCAATCCGCCCGCCTTGACGCGGCCCGCTTGAAGAGAACGCCCCCAGGTCAACCACTGCGAACGGCGAACCCCGATGACCAGAAAAGTTTATGTAAAGACCTTCGGCTGCCAGATGAACGAGTACGACTCCGACAAGATGGTCGACGTGCTCGGTGCCGCCGAAGGACTCGTGAAGACCGACACGCCCGAAGACGCGGACGTCATCCTGTTCAACACCTGCTCGGTGCGCGAAAAGGCCCAGGAAAAGGTCTTTTCCGACCTCGGCCGCGTGCGCGAGCTGAAGGAAGCGAACCCG
This sequence comes from Burkholderia sp. WAC0059, assembly GCF_002870125.1. GTDB lineage: Bacteria > Pseudomonadota > Gammaproteobacteria > Burkholderiales > Burkholderiaceae > Paraburkholderia. The sequence goes on along the minus strand of NZ_PNEO01000013.1, from coordinate 125,880 downwards.
AACCTGCTGATCGGCGTGGGCGGCTGCGTCGCCAGCCAGGAAGGCGCGGCCATCGTCGCGCGTGCGCCCTACGTCGACCTCGTGTTCGGCCCGCAGACGCTGCACCGCCTGCCGCAGATGATCGACGCGCGCCGCGCGAGCGGTCGTCCGCAGGTCGACATCACGTTCCCCGAAATCGAGAAGTTCGACCATCTGCCGCCCGCGCGCGTCGAGGGGCCGAGCGCGTTCGTCTCGATCATGGAAGGCTGCAGCAAGTACTGCAGCTACTGCGTCGTGCCCTACACGCGCGGCGAGGAAGTCTCGCGCCCGCTCGACGACGTGCTGACCGAAATCGCCGGTCTCGCCGACCAGGGCGTGCGCGAAGTCACGCTGCTCGGCCAGAACGTCAATGCCTATCGCGGGAGAATCGGCGGCGCGCTCGCCGCCGACGCGCACGAGATCGCGGACTTCGCGACGCTGATCGAGTACGTCGCCGACATTCCCGGCATCGAACGCATCCGCTACACGACCTCGCATCCGAAGGAGTTCACGCAGCGCCTCATCGACGTCTACGCGAAAGTGCCCAAGCTCGTGAGCCACCTGCACCTGCCCGTGCAGCACGGCTCGGATCGCGTGCTGATGGCCATGAAGCGCGGCTACACGGTGCTCGAATACAAGTCGGTGATCCGCCGCCTGCGCGCGATCCGGCCCGACCTCTCGCTCTCGACCGACATCATCGTCGGCTTCCCCGGCGAGACCGGGGAAGACTTCGCGAAGACGATGGCGCTCGTCGAGGAGATGGGCTACGACACGAGCTTCTCGTTCATCTACAGCCCGCGCCCCGGCACGCCCGCCGCGAACCTCGCCGACGACACGCCGCGCGAGGTGAAACTCAAGCGCCTGCAGCACCTGCAGGCGACGATCGAGGAAAACGTCGCGCGCATCAGCCAGTCGATGGTCGGCAAAGTCGAGCGCATTCTCGTCGAGGGCCCGTCGCGCAAGGACCCGACCGAGCTCGCGGGCCGCACCGGGAACAACCGCGTCGTGAACTTCCCCGCGCCCGTCGCCTCGCACGCGCGGCTGATCGGCCAGATGGTCGACGTGAAGATCGGCCACGCGTACCCGCACTCGTTGCGCGGCGAACTCGTGCTCGCGCGCGACGAGGACGCCGCGCCGGCGCTCGCGCACTGACGCGCCGGCCGGTGGTCCCGCGTCGAAGCCGCGCCGCCGCAACCCGTGGGACAATGACGAAACGCGCCGCCCGGGCGGCGCGTGCGCCCTCCGTCCCCGACCGGAATCCAACTGACACCTTGAAGACGACCCAGCAGCATCTGGAATTCACCGCGCCGCGCGACGACAACGCGCGGCTTGCGAACCTGTGCGGCCCGCTCGACGAAAACCTGCGGCAGATCGAACAGGCACTCGACGTCACGCTCTCGCGCCGCGGCCATCGCATCGCGATCCGCGGGCGCGGCGCGAAGCTCGCGATGACGGCGCTCGAGAATTTCTACAACCAGGCGCGCGAACCGCTTTCGGTCGACGACATCCAGCTCGCGCTCGTCGAGACGCGGCATTCCGGCAACGGCGACGAGGCTTCCGGGCCGCATTTTCGCGTCGATTCCGACCGCCCGTTCGACGAGCCCGCCCACGACGACGAGAACCCCGAGGAACAGGGGCCGAAGCTCTACACGCGGCGCGCCGACCTGCGCGGCCGCACGCCGGCGCAGCGCGAGTACCTCAGGCAGATCGTCTCGCACGACGTGACTTTCGGCGTCGGCCCGGCCGGCACCGGCAAGACGTACCTCGCGGTGGCCTGCGCCGTCGACGCGCTGGAGCGCGACCAGGTCAAGCGCATCGTGCTCACGCGCCCGGCCGTCGAGGCCGGCGAGCGGCTCGGCTTCCTGCCCGGCGACCTCGCGCAGAAGGTGGACCCGTATCTGCGCCCGCTCTACGACGCGCTCTACGACCTGCTCGGCTTCGACAAGACCGCGAAGATGTTCGAGCGCCAGATGATCGAGATCGCGCCGCTCGCCTACATGCGCGGCCGCACGCTGAACCACGCGTTCATCATCCTCGACGAGGCGCAGAACACGACGCCCGAACAGATGAAGATGTTCCTCACGCGCATCGGCTTCGGCTCGAAGGCCGTCGTGACGGGCGACACCACCCAGGTGGACCTGCCGCGCGGCCACAAGAGCGGGCTCATCGAGGCGCAGCAGGTGCTCACGAACGTGCGCGGCATCGCGACGACGCACTTCACGAGCGCCGACGTGGTGCGCCATCCGCTCGTCGCGCGCATCGTCGAGGCCTACGACGCGCACACGAAGAAGGACGGCGGCGAGACGCGCTGAACGCGATTCCAACGACGCCCGACGCCCATGGCCCGCGCCCCGAAACTGAAGCTGACCGTGCAGTTCCCCGCCGCGAAGGCGTTCGCCTCGCACAAGGCGGCGCTGCCGCGCGCGACCGTCTCGGCCTGGGTGAAAGCCGCGCTATTCGCCGACGCCGAGCTGACCGTGCGCTTCGTCGACGAGGACGAGGGGCGGCAACTGAACCGCAACTATCGCGGCAAGGACTACGCGACCAACGTGCTGACGTTCGCCTATGCGCAAAGCGCGGACGACCCGGTAACGGGCGACCTCGTGCTCTGCTGTCCGGTGGTCGAAAAGGAAGCCGTCGAACAGGGCAAGCCGCTCGCCGCCCACTACGCCCATCTGCTCGTGCACGGCACGCTGCACGCCCAGGGCTACGACCACGAAGACCCCGAAGAAGCCGAGGAAATGGAGTCGATCGAAACCGGCGTGCTCGCCTCGCTCGGCTTTCCCGATCCCTACCGTTAGCCTGCGAAGTGAGCCCCGGAGTGAACCCCGAACCCGCCCGATGAACGCGCGCCCCGACGACGACCCGCCCCTGCCCGCCGGCTCCGAAGCCGGCACGTCCGATGCCGCCGGCCGGCCGCGGACGTGTCCCGATTACCCGCCTCAACTCGGCAACGCGCGGCTGCTCAGCGAAGAAGAGCTGCGCGTTTCGCTCGCGCGCGCGATCGGGCACTGGAACGGACGCGACGACCTCTGGATCTTCGGCTATGGCTCGCTGATCTGGAATCCGGGCCTGCCCACGGTCGAGAGCGTGCATGCGCGCGTGCACGGCTACCATCGCGGGCTCTACCTGTGGTCGCGCGTCAATCGCGGCACGCCCGAGCAGCCGGGCCTCGTGCTCGCGCTCGACCGCGGCGGCTCGTGCACGGGCATCGCGTTCCGGCTGGCGGCCGAGGGCGCGATGCCTCATCTCGAGGCGCTCTGGCGACGCGAGATGCCGATGGGCTCGTACCGCCCGGCCTGGCTGTCCTGCGTGCTCGACGACGGGCGGCGGGTGCCGGCGCTCGCGTTCGTCATGCGCCGCGACGTGCCGACCTACACGGGCAAGCTCGCCGACGACACGCTGCGGACCGTGCTCGGTTGCGCATGCGGGCGCTACGGCACGACGCTCGACTACGTGAAGCGCACGACCGACGCGCTGCGCGCGAACGGCATTCCCGACCGGATGCTGGAGAAGCTGCTCGAGCGATGCGGGTGACGAAGGCCGCGACGGAGCAGACCGACCGCCGCTGACGGCGGCCGAAAGCGTTCATGCGGGCGAAGCGGCCCGAGCCGGCGGATTTTCCGTCCGGTCGTGCGCCTGTGGGTCGGGCGTTTATCGTCGTACCCTATCGCGCGTTACCTCCGCGCCCCGACCGGCAGCGGCCCGTCCCTGCAGGATTCGCCGTCGCGGCGCGGCCATCTGCGCTACGATGGAACGGCCCAGCCCGAACGCCTGCGCCCGGCCACGGCCCGACACGGCCGCGCCCGACGCGTGGTGTATGCTTAACGCTCCGCAACAGCGCGCCCGGCCTTACGGGGCGCACCACCATGAACGACGCCTATCCCAGTCGACGCCACACCGACAAACCCCATGAAAAGCGCTCGCTGCTCGAGCGGCTGACCGACTTCATCTCGCCCGAGCCCGACTCGCGCGGCGAACTTCTCGAAATTCTCCAGGACGCGCACGCACGCAATCTGATCGACGCCGACTCGCTTTCGATGATCGAAGGCGTGTTCCAGGTCTCGGAGCTCTGCGCACGCGACATCATGATTCCGCGCGCCCAGATGGACGCCATCAACATCGCGGAAAGCCCGGACACGTTCATCCCGTTCGTGCTCGACAAGGCGCATTCGCGCTACCCCGTCTACGAAGGCAATCGCGACAACATCATCGGCGTGCTGCTCGCCAAGGACCTGCTGCGCTACTATGCCGAGGACGAGTTCGACGTGCGCGGCATGCTGCGCCCGGCCGTGTTCATCCCCGAGTCCAAGCGCCTGAACGTGCTGCTGCACGACTTCCGCGTGAACCGCAATCACCTCGCCGTCGTCGTGGACGAGTACGGCGGCGTCGCGGGCCTCATCACGATCGAGGACGTGCTCGAGCAGATCGTCGGCGACATCGAGGACGAATACGACTTCGACGAGGAAAGCGGCAACATCATCGCCTCGCCCGACGGCCGCTACCGCGTGCGCGCGCTGACCGGCATCGACCAGTTCAACGAGGCGTTCGGCTCGCACTACCCGGACGAGGAGATGGACACGATCGGCGGCTTCGTCACGCATCACTTCGGCCGCGTGCCGCATCGCGGCGAGAAGGCCCGCATCGACAACCTGGTTTTCGAGGTGCTGCGCGCCGACGCGCGCCAGGTGCACATGCTGCTCGTGCGGCCCGCCCTGCCCGCCGCCGGCCCGCACGGCGAGCGCAAGGCCGGCGCCTGACGCATCGCCCGGCCCGTTTTTCGCCGCGAACAGCGGTTCCTTCTTTTTTCAGCGCGCCGTTTTCGCCCGCGATTCAGACACCCCTGGCAACTCATGGCTGAACCGATACCGACCCGCCTGCACGACGAACGCCCCGAAGCCGCCACCGCCGACGGCGGATCGGCGGGCCGCACGCTGCCGCGCTGGCACTACCCGGCCGCCGCCGCGGCCGGCGCGCTCAACACCCTCTCGTTCGCGCCCACGCCGCACGGCGGGTGGCTCGAAATCGCGATCTTCGCGTTCCTCTACTTCTGGCTCACGCGCACGACGAACTGGAAAAGCGCGCTCTTCACGGGCTGGGCGTTCGGCTTCGGCAATTTCGTCACCGGCGTCTGGTGGCTCTACATCAGTATGCACGTGTACGGCGGCATGCCGGCCGTGCTCGCGGGCGCGGCGGTCGCGCTGTTCTCGCTCTATCTGGGGTTCTATCCGGCTATCGCGGCCACGCTCTGGTCCTTCTGCGCCGGACATGCCGCGGGCGGCGCCGACGACCGGCCGTTCGCGCCGACCTGGCACGGCGCGCTCGCGTTCGCGAGCGCCTGGGCGATCGGCGAATGGTTGCGCGGCACCGTGTTCACGGGCTTCCCGTGGCTTTCGAGCGGCTATGCCCAGATCGACGGGCCGCTCGCCGGCGTCGCGCCGATCGTCGGCGTCTACGGCGTCGGCTGGACGCTGGCGCTCGCCGCGGCGCTGGTTGTCCAGGTGCTCACGCAGGCGGCCGCGCGCAGGCGCGGACCCGCCGCGGCCCATCCCCGTCCGCCCGTCGCGCGCACGCTCGTGCCGGCCGTGGTCCTCGCGGCAATGATCGCGACCGGACTGCTGCTGCCGCTCGTCTCGTGGACCGTCCCGTCGGGCGCGACGCTCTCGGTGCGGCTCCTGCAGGGCAACATCCCGCAGAACATGAAGTTCGACGAAGCCGGCTTCGAAGAATCGCTCACGGAATTCCGGCAGCTCATCACCGAAAAGCCCGCCGACCTCATCGTCACGCCGGAGACGGCGATTCCGGTGCTGATGCAGGAGATGCCGCAGGCGTTCGGGCTCGCGATCCGGCAGTTCGCCGACGACACCGGCAGCGCGATCCTGTTCGGCGCGGTGGGCGGCACCGTCACGCCGGACGGCCAGGTGACCGACTACACGAACAGCCTGTTCGGCATCACGCCGGGCGCGCCGGGCGTGTACCGCTACGACAAGCACCATCTCGTGCCGTTCGGCGAGTTCGTCCCGTTGGGCTTCCACTGGTTCGTGCGGCTCATGAACATCCCGCTCGGCGACTTCGCGCGCGGCACGCCGGTCCAGAAGCCGTTCCTCGTCCACGGCCAGCCGGTTTCCGTCGACATCTGCTACGAGGACATCTTCGGCGAGGAAATCGCCCGCACCGTCTACGAGAACGACCCGTCGCCGGGCATCCTCATCAATTCGAGCAATCTCGGCTGGTTCGGCGACACGATCGCGCTGAGCCAGCATCTGCAGATGGCCCGGATGCGTTCGCTCGAAACGGGTCGCCCGATGCTGCGCGCGACCAACACGGGCGTGACGGCCGCCATCGACTCGCACGGCAACGTGATCGCGCGGCTGCCGACGTTCACCGTCGGCTCGCTCGACGTCGCCATCCAGGGCACCACGGGGCTCACGCCTTACGTGAAGAGCGGCAACAACTCGGTGCTGGCGATATCGTTCCTGCTGCTCGCGTTCGGCTTCGGCCTCGGTTCGGGGCGCCCCGGCGGCTCGCGCCGGACGGCCGGCGCCGGCAAGGCCTGAAGGCACCGCGCGCCGCGCGCGGCCGCGGCGCCGCAAGACGCGGCGCGCGCCCGTGCGCCGTCCCCGTCCGCGCGGCGACGGTCTCAAGGCAGCGGCAATCCGGTAAAATTCGACGTTTCGGCAAAAAGTCTGCCCGCCGGCCGGAGGCCGCGAGCGACGCGATCCGCGCGCGGATCGGCCGGCGCGCGCCGCGTTTGGCCCGCATTTCCGCCTCAAAAGGCCCCGAAAGGCACTTCATGCTCACGTTTCAGCAAATCATCCTGACGCTGCAGTCCTACTGGGACAAGCAGGGCTGCGCGCTGCTCCAGCCCATCGACATGGAAGTCGGCGCCGGCACCTCGCACGTCCACACGTTCCTGCGCGCGATCGGCCCGGAGCCGTGGCGCGCCGCCTACGTGCAGCCCTCGCGCCGTCCGAAGGACGGCCGCTACGGCGAGAACCCGAACCGCCTCCAGCACTACTACCAGTATCAGGTCGTGCTGAAGCCGGCCCCCGAGAACATCCTCGACCTCTACCTCGGCTCGCTCGGGGCGCTCGGCTTCGACCTGAAGCAGAACGACGTGCGCTTCGTCGAGGACGACTGGGAAAACCCGACGCTCGGCGCCTGGGGCCTCGGCTGGGAAGTGTGGCTCAACGGCATGGAAGTCACGCAGTTCACCTACTTCCAGCAAGTGGGCGGCCTCGACTGCCGGCCCGTGCTCGGCGAGATCACCTACGGGCTCGAGCGTCTCGCGATGTATCTGCAGAAGGTCGAGAACGTCTACGACCTCGTCTGGACCGAGTGGGAGGAACAGGGCCCGACCGGCCCCGTGCTGCGCCGCCTCACCTACGGCGACGTCTATCACCAGAACGAGGTCGAGCAGTCGACCTACAATTTCGAGCACGCGAACGTCGAGCTGCTGTTCACGTTCTTCAACGCCTACGAGTCCGAGGCGAAACGGATGATGGAGCAGCAGCTCGCGCTGCCCGCCTACGAGCTCGTGCTCAAGGCTGCCCACACGTTCAACCTGCTCGATGCGCGCGGCGCGATCTCCGTGACCGAGCGCGCCGCCTACATCGGCCGGATTCGCGCACTCTCGCGCGCGGTCGCCCAGGCCTATTACGACTCGCGCGAAAAGCTCGGCTTCCCGATGATCGGCGAGCCGGTGCGCGGCGTGCCCGGCCTCGCCACCGACGAAGAGGACGCCGCGAAGCCCGCCTGGGCGCCGCCGCTGAAGATCGAGCGCCAGCTCGACACGGAATGACCGGACCATCAGACTCATGACTCACGCCCACACCGCCACCCTGCTCGTCGAACTGCTGACCGAGGAGCTGCCGCCGAGAGCGCTCGCGAAACTCGACGACGCGTTCGCCGAAGGCATCGCGAAGCGCCTCGCCGAGCGCGATCTGATCGAAGGCGAGCTGTCGTTCGACCGCTATGCGAGCCCGCGCCGGCTCGCGGTGACGATCCGCAACGTGCGCGCCGTCGCGCCGGAAAAGCAGGTCCGCGAAAAAGTGCTGCCCGTCTCCGTCGCGCTCGACGCGAACGGCCAGCCCACGGCGCCGCTCGCGAAGAAGCTGGCCGCGCTCGGCTTTCCCGGGCTCGCCGTGAGCGCGCTCGAACGCGCGCCGGACGGCAAGAACGAGGCGTTCTTCCTGCGCTATTCGGCACCGGGCGCGACGCTCGCCGACGGCCTGCAGGCCGTGCTCGACGAGGCCCTCGCTATCTCGAAGCTGCCGATCCCGAAGGTGATGACCTACCAGCGTCCCGACGGCAGCAACATCCAGTTCGTGCGCCCGGTGCATCGGCTCACCGTGCTGCACGGCGGCGACGTCGTGCCGGTCGGCGCGTTCGGCATCGACGCCGGCGACACCACGCGCGGCCACCGCTTCCTCTCCGAAGGGGCGATCGCGTTCAGCCACGCCGACGACTACGCGCGCACGCTCGAACACAAGGGCTTCGTCATCGCGAGCTTCGCCGCGCGCCGGGAGTCGATCCGCCGGCAACTGCTGGAGGCGGCCGGCGACGACCGCGTCGTGATGCCCGAGGCGCTGCTCGACGAAGTGACGGCGCTCGTCGAATGGCCCGTCGTCTACGCCTGCCGTTTCGAGGACGAATTCCTGCAGGTGCCGCAGGAATGCCTGATCCTCACGATGCAGACGAACCAGAAGTACTTCGCGCTCACCGACGAGGCGGGCAAGCTGCGCTCGCGCTTCCTGATCGTCTCGAACATCGCGACCGGCACGCCCGGCGACATCGTCGAAGGCAACGAGCGCGTGGTACGCCCGCGTCTCGCCGACGCGAAGTTCTTCTTCGAGCAGGACAGGAAGAAGCCGCTCGAGGCGCGCGTGCCGCTGCTCGCGAACGTGGTCTATCACAACAAGCTCGGCTCGCAGTTGCAGCGCGTCGGGCGGCTCGAGGCGCTCGCGGGCGCGATCGCACAGCGGCTCGGCGCCGACGCCGCGCTCGCGCGGAGCGGCGCGCGGCTCGCCAAGGCCGACCTGCTGACCGACATGGTCGGCGAATTCCCCGAGCTGCAGGGCACGATGGGCACCTACTACGCGCGCCACGACGGCGAGCCGGAAGAAGTCGCGCTCGCGTGCTCGGAGCATTACCAGCCGCGCTTCTCCGGCGACGCGCTGCCGGCGACGACGACGGGCACCGTCGTCGCGCTCGCCGACAAGCTCGAGACGCTCGTCGGCATCTGGGGCATCGGCCTCGCGCCGACGGGCGAAAAGGACCCGTTCGCGTTGCGCCGTCACGCGCTCGGCGTGCTGCGGATTCTGGTCGAAAAGCAGTTGCCGCTCGACCTCGTCGAGCTGCTGAACCTCGTTCACGCCCAATTCGCCGGCCTGCCGGCCGTCGCCGATTCGACGGCCGCGATCTACGCGTTCTGCATGGACCGCCTGCGCGGTCTGCTGCGCGAGCGCGGCCACGCGGCCGGCGAAATCGACGCGGTGCTCGCGCTGAACCCGACGCGCCTCGACGACATCGTGGCGCGGCTCGACGCCGTTCGCGAGTTCGCGGCGCTCGCCGAGGCCGCCTCGCTCTCGGCCGCCAACAAGCGGATTTCGAACATCCTGAAGAAGTCCGACGGCGCAGCCGTTGCCGCGATTCAGGCCGCGCTGCTCGTCGAAGCCGCCGAAAAGGCGCTGCACGCACAGCTCGAACAGGTCGCGCCGCGCGTGCAGTCGCAACTCGCCGCGCGCGAGTACACGGGCGCGCTCACGGCGCTCGCGGCGCTGCGAGAAACCGTCGACACGTTCTTCAACGACGTGATGGTCAACGCGGAAGACCCGGCGCTGCGCGCCAACCGGCTCGCGCTGCTCACGGCGCTGCACCGGCAGATGAACAGCGTCGCCGACATTTCGCGGCTCGCCGCCTGACCTCCGACCATCGACCGAGCGCGCCATGCCCACCAGTTCCGCCAGAAAGCTCGTCGTGCTCGACCGCGACGGCGTCGTCAACCTCGACTCCGACGCGTACATCAAGTCGCCGGACGAGTGGGTTCCGATTCCGGGCAGCCTCGAAGCCATCGCGCGGCTGAACCAGGCCGGCTATCGCGTCGCGATCGCGTCGAACCAGTCGGGCATCGGCCGGGGTCTCTTCGACATGGCCGCGCTCAACGCCATGCACGCGAAGATGCACCGCCTCGCCGCGATGGTGGGCGGCCGCATCGACGCCGTGTTCTTCTGCCCGCACACGGCCGACGACCAGTGCGAATGCCGCAAGCCGCGGCCCGGCATGCTGCGGATGATCGCCGAGCGCTTCGAGATCGATCCGAAGGAAACGCCCGTCGTCGGCGACGCGCTGCGCGACCTGCAGGCCGGCGCCGCGCTCGGCTTCCGCCCGCATCTCGTGCGTACCGGCAAGGGCGAAAAAACGCTGGCGGCGGGCGGCCTGCCCGAAGGGACCCAGATCCACGACGACCTGCGCGCCTTCGCGCTCGACTTCCTCTCCAACGAATCGCTCTGAGGCCCCATAGTGGCCGCGATGCGCCCCCCGTCCTGACCGGCCCCGACCGATGCGCTTTCTCCGCTCCCTGCTGCTCTTCGTCTACTTCATCGCCTTCACGGTGCCCTACGCGATCTTCTGCATGGCGGTGTTTCCGTTCCTGCACGCGGATCGCCGCTACCGGATCGTGGTCGGCTGGTGCCGCACGACGATGTTCGCCCTGCGCTGGCTCAACGGCGTCCGTTGCCGCGTGCTGGGCCTCGAGAACCTGCCCGACGGCCCGGCCGTGCTGCTCTCGAAGCATCAGTCGGCCTGGGAGACGCTCGCCTTCCCCGCGCTGATGCCACGCCCGCTCTGCTACGTGTTCAAGCGCGAACTGCTGCGCATCCCGTTCTTCGGCTGGACGCTCGGCATGCTGAAGATGGTCCACATCGACCGCCGGGAAGGCATACGCGCGTTCCGCTCGGTCACGAGGCAAGGCAAGGCGCGCCTCGCCGAAGGCGCCTGGGTCATCATGTTCCCCGAGGGCACGCGCACGCCCGTCGGCAGGCAGGGTCAGTACAAGAGCGGCGGCGCGCGCTTCGCCGTCGAGGCCGGCGCGCCCGTCGTGCCGATCGCGCACAACGCGGGGCGCGTCTGGCCGCGCAACTCGTTCATCAAATATCCGGGTATAGTCACGGTGTCGATCGGCCCGCCCATCGACACCGCCGGGCTCTCGCCGGACGAAGTCAACACACGCGTCGAGGCCTGGATCGAAGCCGAGATGCGACGCATCGATCCCGCCGCGTACGGCGAGACGCAAACGGCGGCGGTCGCCTCGCGGATCTGACACGCAGGGCAATCCTCGCGCCGCCCGCCTTTTCGGAGCAGGCCAGTCCGATGCAGAAGAAGCCACCCACACCAAGACACGCCGCGGCGCTCGATAACCGGCAACTCGACCTGCCGCTCTTCGTGGAGCCGGAGCCCGCTGCGGTCTCGTCTGCGCCGCCGGCCGTCCCGACGCGCCCTGGCTCTCCCACGTCCCCCGCCGCGCCGCTCGCGCCCGACGGCACGAAGCTGCGCAAGCTCGCGCTCGGCGCGCAAACGCTCCACTACCGGCTCAAGCGCTCGTCGCGCCGCTCGATCGGCTTCGCCATCGACGGCAGCGGCCTCACCATCACCGCGCCGCGTTGGGTCACGCTCGCCGACATCGAGAGCGCGATCGTCGAAAAGCAGCGCTGGATCTTCGCCAAGCTCGCCGAGTGGCAAACGCGCACCGAACAGCGCGCCCTGCCGCGCATCGAATGGCGTGACGGCGCGCAGGTGCCGTATCTCGGCAAACCCATGCGCGTCGCGCTCGGCGCGGGCCAGCTCGTCTTCGACGCGCAGACGAACGTGCTGGCCCTGCCGCTGCCGCCCCATGCCGAGACGCAACAGATCAAGGATCGCGTGCAGGGATGGCTGCAGGGCGAGGCGACGCGGATCTTCGGGGAACGGCTGCGGGTGTATGCGCCGAGACTCGGCGTGGAATTTCGCGCCTATGCGCTCTCGTCGGCGGCGACGCGCTGGGGCAGTTGCTCGAGCGACGGACGCATCCGCCTCAATTGGCGGCTGATTCACTTCCCGCTTTCGATCGTCGACTACGTCGTCGCCCACGAGCTCTCGCATCTGCGCGAGATGAACCACAGCCCGCGATTCTGGCAGACGGTCGAATCGATCTTTCCCGAGTTCCGGGAGGCGAGGAAGACGCTGCGGCACCATCCGCCGGAGATGGTGCCGGCGCTGTAGCCGGGCGGCACCGGGGCGGCCGTTCTGCCCGCGCGAACGCGGGCGAAACGCGGGTCGCGGGGTTGCAAGCCGCAGCAAGCCGCATTTCGCGGCCGGCTTGCCCGGCCGATTCCATGCCTGCTTGCCGCGCGACGACGGCGACATGCACCGCCGTCGTTACGCGGCAAGGGCGGGGCTTACGTCTTTTTCTGGATGAACTCGATCTTGTAGCCGTCCGGATCGGCGATGAATGCGATGACGGTCGTACCGTGCTTCATCGGACCGGCTTCGCGCACGACCGTCCCGCCCTGCGCCTTGATCTTCTCGCAGGCGGCGTAGGCGTCCTCGACCTCGATCGCGAGGTGGCCAAAGCCCGCGCCGAGGTCGTAGGACGGCGTGTCCCAGTTGTGGGTCAGCTCGATCACGGCGCCGTCGCGCTCGTCCGTATAGCCGACGAAAGCCAGCGTAAACTTGCCGTCGGGATAGTCCTGACGGCGCAGCAGTTTCATGCCGAGCAGCTCGGTGTAGAACTTGACCGAGCGGTCGAGATTGCCGACCCGGATCATCGTATGAAGCAGGCGCATCGTGTACTCCGTTTTGCCTTCGTGAAAACCCGGACTGTACCAAAAACACAAATTGCCTGCCGGCCAGCGCCTCGCCCCCGTTTTCTCGCTGCCTGTGCCGACGCCAGCGCGGCCGGGCGGTTTGCTCTAGCATAGGCGGCGTTTCCGGACACTTGGCGCACGAGGCGCCGCCCCCACGAACGGACAATTGGACCATCGGCCCCAACGGGGCCGGCGAAGGAGCAGACATGCGGATTCTGGTGATCGGCGCGGGCGCGCTGGGCGGTTATTTCGGCGGACGCCTCGCAGCGGCCGGCCGGGACGTGACGTTTCTCGTGCGCCCCGCGCGCGCCGCGCAGTTGCGCGAGGCGGGGCTCGTCATCCGCAGTCCGCACGGCGACCTGACGCTGCGCGACGTTCAGACCGTCACGCGCGACTCGCTACGCGAGCCGTTCGACCTCGTCCTGCTGAGCTGCAAGGCCTACGATCTCGACGACGCCATCGCCTCCTTCGCACCGGCCGTCGGCGCGTCGACGCTCATCGTGCCGTTCCTGAACGGCATGCGGCATCTGGAAACGCTGCAGCAGCGTTTCGGCGAGCAGGCCGTGCTCGGCGGCACCTGCCTGATCGCGGCGACGCTCAACGCCCAGCGCGAGATCGTGCATCTGAACGAGGCTCACGCGATCGCGTTCGGCGAGCTCGGCGGCGGCCTGTCGGAGCGCGTGCGCGCCGTCGCCGACGTGCTCGGCAACGCCGGCTTCGACCTCAAGGCAAGCGAGCGGATCCTGCAGGAAATGTGGGAGAAATGGGTGTTCCTCGCGACGCTGGCGGGCAGCACCTGCCTGTTCCGGGCGTCGGTCGGCGACATTCTCGGCACGCCGGACGGCCAGCGCGTCGTCGCGCGACTGTTCGACGAATGCCGTGCCGTGGCGGCCGAAAACGGCTTCGCGGTCAGCGAGGCGTTTCTCGCGCGCACTCGCCCGATCCTGTTCGCCGCCGGCTCGCCGCTGACCGCCTCGATGCTGCGCGACGTGCGCAACGGCTCGCGCACCGAAGCCGACCACATTCTCGGCGACCTCGTGCGCCGCGGCGGCGCGGCCCAGCAGCAGACCGCGGAGCCGACCGTGCTGCGCATCGCCTACAGTCATTTGAAGGCTTACGAGGCCGGGCTCGACACGGCCGCTGCGGCCTGAGTTTCCGCCGCCCGTCCTGCCCCGGCGGGAATCGGGCGGCGAACCGCTTCGGGCCGCCCTTCCCTCAGTGTCCCGCCGGCGTGCCGCCGGCAGCAATCGCCTGCGCCGCCCGCACGTACTCGGGCACGGGCACGTCCTCCGCCCGTCGCGCGAGATCGAAACCGAGCGCCTCGAAATCGAGGCGCTCGCGCCAGGCCGCAAGCGTGTTGCGCAGCATCTTGCGCCGCTGCGAAAACGCCGCCGTCACGAATTCGCCGAGCACCGCCTCGTCCACGACCGGCAGCTCGTGCGGCGCGTACGGAATCATCCGCACGATCGCCGAATCGACCTTGGGCGGCGGCTGGAACGCCTCGGGCGGCACGTCGAGCAGCTTGTCGATCACGTAGCGGTACTGCAGCATCACCGTGAGCCGGCCGAATGCCTTGCTGCCGGGCTCGGCCACCATCCGCTCGACCACCTCGTTCTGCAGCATGAAGTGCTGATCGATCACGCAGGGCGCGAAGCGCGCGAGATGAAAGAGCAGCGGGCTAGAAATGTTGTACGGCAGGTTGCCGACGATGCGCAGAGACGGCACCTCGCCCGGCGCGGCCAGCGCGCCGAAATCGAACGCGAGCGCATCGCCCGCGTGCAGTTCGAGCAGCGCACCGAAGCGCTGTTGCAGCCGCCCGATCAGATCGCGGTCGAGTTCGACGGCGTGGAGCGGCGCCTCCGGCGTCGCGAGCCGCTCGACGAGCGGCCCGGTCAACGCGCCGAGCCCCGGGCCGATCTCGACCATGCGCTCGCCGCGCTGCGGCCGGATCACGCCGACGATCGAATCGATCACGCCCATGTCGACCAGAAAGTTCTGCCCGAAACGCTTGCGCGCGAAATGGCCCTGGTGCTGTCTGCTGGTGGACATCGTCGAAAGGAAGGAAAAATCAGGCCGCGCGGCGATGGCGCGCCATCGCAACGGCCGTGTCGAGCGCCGCGATCAGGCTGCCCGCGTCCGCGCGGCCGGTGCCGGCGAGATCGAGCGCCGTGCCGTGATCGACCGAGGTCCGCACGATCGGCAGGCCGAGCGTGACGTTGATGCCTTCGCCGAACGTCGCGTACTTGAGCACCGGCAGCCCCTGGTCGTGGTACATCGCGAGCACGCAGTCGGCTTCGTTCAGGTAGCGCGGCTGGAACAGCGTATCGGCGGGGTACGGCCCGCGCGCGTCGATGCCCCCGGCGCCGACGATCGAGAGTGCGGGGCCGATCACGTCGATTTCCTCGCGCCCGAGGTAGCCGTGCTCGCCGGCGTGCGGATTGAGGCCCGTCACGAGTATGCGCGGTTGCGGCACGCCGAAATGCCGGCGCAGGTCGCGATCGATGATACGCAGCGTGTCGACGAGACTCTCGACGGTGAGCGCGTCGGCCACGTCCCGCAGCGGCAGATGCGTGGTCGCGAGCGCCACGCGCAGCGGACGCGGCCCGCTCGTGCCGGCCAGCATCATGACGACGCGCGGCGTGCGCGTGCGCTCGGCCAGGTATTCGGTGTGGCCCGTGAACGGCACGCCGGCATCGTTGATCGTGCTCTTTTGCAGCGGCGCCGTGACGATCGCGTCGAACTCGCCGGCCACCGCGCCGTCGATCGCCCGGTCGAGCAGCGCCAGCACGTAACGGCCGTTCGCGGCGTCGAGCCGGCCGGCCTCGGCCGGCGCGGCGAGCGGCAGATGCTCGACGCGCACGCGCGCGAACCCGGAGGCGTCGGTCGCGTCGGCCAGCGCGGCCCAGTCGACGCCCACCGCGGCGGCACGCGCGGCGACGAGCGTCCGGTCGCCGAGCACGACGAACTGCGCGTCGCGCCAGCGGGCCGCGGCGCCGGCCAGCGCCGCGGCCGTCAACTCCGGGCCGACGCCGGCCGGCTCGCCGGTCGTGATCGCGATGCGCAGCGGCCCCGATCCCCGCGAGGCAACCCCGGACGACGAAGCGGCGACGTTCACGATACGTTTTCCCGAGACGCCCGCGCGACCCTACTGCGCGCTGGCCATGTTGATCTTGTACTCGACGTAGGAACTGTCGCGTAGCTGCCGGAGCCAGTCCGCGTAGGCCTGCTCGGCCTTGCGCTGGCCGATCGCCTGGCGCGCGAGTTCCAGTTGCTGCGCCACCGAGCCTTCCGCGTCGCGGCGGCCCAGCACCTGGATCAGGTGATAGCCGTACTCGGTGCGCACGGGTTCGCTGACCTGGCCGACCTGGAGGCTGTTCATCGCGCGCTCGAACTCCGGCACCGTCTCGCCCGGGCTGACCCAGCCGAGATCGCCGCCTTGCGACGCGGACCCGTCCTGCGACCAGGTGCGGGCGAAGCTGGCGAAATCGCCGCCCGCCAGAATCTGCCGGCGGATGTCGAGCAGCCGGTCGCGCGCCTGCTGTTCGGACGCGCCGTCGCCGACGCGCAGCAGAATGTGGCGCACGTGCGTCTGGACGATTCTCGGCGTGTCGCCGGAATTCGTGCCGAGACTCGGGCGGCGCTCGACGAGGCGCACGATCTCGAACCCCTGGTCGGTCCGGATCACGGACGGATTCACCTCGCCCGGGTACAGCGTCGAGGCGGCCGTCACGAATTCGGCCGGCAGCTTCGAGGCCGGCAGAAAGCCGAGATCGCCGCCCTTGCGCGCGTCGGCCGCCTGCGAATCGGACCTCGCGAGCCGCTCGAAATTGGCGCCGCCGAGCGCGTCCTTGAGCACCGCCTGCGCCCTGACCTCGGCCGCGTCGATGTCGATCTGGGGCGCGTTGCGCGGAGCCTTCAGCAGGATGTGCTCGAAGTGCAGATCGTTGGCCTGGCCGGCATCCGGTCCGCGCTGGCTCGCGACGTAGTTCGCCACTTCGGCGTCCGACACGGTGACCTTGCTGTCGACCTCCTGCTCGCGCAGCCGCGAGAGCGTGAGCTCGGTGCGCGCGTCGTTCGTGAACGTGGTCCACGGCACGCCTTCGGCCTCGATGCGCGAGCGATAGGTGGCGAGGTCCATGTGATTGGCCTGCGCGAGACGCTCGAGCGTGCGCTGCACGGTCGCGTCGTCGATCCTGATGCCGTCGTCTTCCGCCTTTTGCAGTTGGATGCGTTCGAGCACTAGCTGGTTGAGCACCTGGCCGCGCAACTGGTCCATCGGCGGCACCGGCGCGTTCTGCTGGGCGAGGCGCCGCGCGATGAGGCCCACGCGCTCGTCGAGCTCGCGCTGCGTGATCACGCCTTCGTTGACGATGGCCGCGATCGCGTCCACGGGCTGGGGCTGGGCCGCGGTATCCGCCGTATCACCCGAGCTCTGGACCTGCACCGGGACGACGGCCGTGCTCTGCGCCTGATCCGGGGCGCTGGCGCCCTCGGCCGTGGCCGGTGCGGGAGCCGCGGGAGCGCTCGCGACCGGTGCCGGAACGCCGGCACGCTGGGCCTGTGCCGGAGCGATCGGCAAAAACCACGCGGCGATGGAAAGACTCGCAGCGAGCGCTGCCAGGCGAAGCTTTTTCATGATTCCCACGATACTCCAGTGATGGCGGGCAACAGCGCCCGCCTGCCTGCATCCCGTCGAGCGCCGCGCCGGCATGCTGCCGGCCGCGGCAGCGTCGGAAACCCTGCGTGCGTCATTGATAGTCGGTAAAGCGCGAAGACGGCGGCGGCGGTCCCGGCAACGGCGTGTAGCCCGGCACGCTCTCCCTGAACGCCGTCACGAGACTCGTGTCGACGTTCGACAATCCCTTGAGCGTCAATTGCATCAGGAAGCGCGTGCCCGAGGACGGCAGGCCCGAGGTGTTTATGCCGTTCACGTAGTGCTGCAGGCCGACGCCGATGGTCCAGCAGTCCGCGTCGTATTGCAGGCCGATCAGCCCGTCGATGACCTGATGCCCGCTGAGATCGTAGTTGAAACGACCTACGCCGTACACCCGGTGCGAAAGCGGCCATTGCGCCGAAATCAGGATCTGGTTGATCGGCTCGTAGTCGAGCGTGGCGTCGGCGCGAGTATACGTGTACGCCAGATTCAGCACGCGACCGGTCCCCGGACTGTAGCCAAAGCCCGCCGTCGCCTGGGCGATGTCGTCGTCGTCGACATTATATGAGATCGCGGTTTGCGAAGCGAAACCGGCCCCGAGCTTCAGCGATGCCCCGGCGATGACGTCCGAGTGGCTCCCGGTCGAGGGCGTCGTCTCGCCGGGCAGCAGCGCGAGGCGCTGGTCCTGGATGTAGTACTGCTCGGCGAGCACGAAGCGCGCGCGCTCGTCGCCCGTCGTCGGGTCGATGAAGCGCGTCGTGAGCGCGGCCGTGACCCGGTTTGCGTCGGCGATGCGGTCGTCGCCGACGAACGTGTTCGGCGTGAAGATTTCCGCGAGGCCGAAGTCCGCCTCGGCCGTATCGAACAACGGAGCGAAGTACTGGTTGCGATACGGCGTGTAGACGTAGTACAGGCGCGGTTCCAGCGTCTGGATGTAATCCGCGCCGAACAGGTGAACCGAGCGCTCGAACACGAGCCCCGAATCGAAGCTCAGAGTCGGCACGGACTCGGTGAAGTCCTTCGGCTGGCCCGCCACCGCGCCCGTGCCGATGTTGGTCAGGTTGTACGACGCGAAGTGCCACTGCACCTTCGGCGTAACGAAATAGCCCGGCCCCATCAGCGTGTACGACAGGTACGGGTCGAAGGAGATGCGGTCGCCCACGGTCGAATCCGGCGTCGTAATCGTGAAGCGCGAATAGTCGGCCGTGGCGCCGAAGTCGAAGCCGTCGACGTTGTACTTCGAGTATTTCACGTTCAACTCGGGCTCGCGTCCGTACGGCGCGACCGACGGCGCGAGCGTCTGCCAGTGCTGCTCGCGCGCGAGCACCGACCACGGCCCGTTGTTGTACGTGAGGCCCGCTTCCTGCTGGTACAGCAGTTGCGTGCCGTTGATGATCTCGTTCGCGCTCTGGCCCAGATCCTCGGGGTAGGTGTTGTCCGACACCTTGTTGTACGAGATGTAGCCGCCGAAACCGTTGCCGAAGTTCTGGTTGTGCTGGATGTACAGCGCGTAGCGGTTGGTCTTCGTGATCGCGTCGTCGGGCAGGAATTCGCCGGTGATCGAGCCGGAGTAGTTCGCCGACAGATACCGGTAGTTCGCCTGAGTGAAAATACCGCGCTTCGAGATCAGCTCCGGCGTGAACGTCAGGTCGCGGTTCGGCGCGATGTTGAAGTAGTACGGCAGCGCGACTTCGTAGCCGTTGGTCGAGCTCACCGAGAACATCGGCGGCAACAGCCCGCTGCGCCGGTCGCCCGAGAGCGGGAACGACATCCACGGCGTCGCGAAAAGCGGGACGTTCTGGAAGAACAGCACGGCGTTGTGCGCGACGCCCTCGTCGTTGCCCGTGTCGAAGTCGAATTCGCTGCCCTTGATGTACCAGGACGGGTTCGACGTGCACTGGCAGGCCGTGTAGGTGCCGTTCGTCAGCACCGAACGCTCGTTGTCGAGCAGGTCCGCCCGCGCGGCGCTGCCCGAGCCGCCCGTCTCCGTGAAATGGTACTTCGGCGCGGGCATGAAGCCCTCGTCCGAGTCGACCTGCAGATGCCCCTCCGGACCGGAAAACAGCGTGCCGTCCTCGTTGACTTGGACGTTGCCGTAGGCGTCGGCCATGTCCGTGTCTTCGTCGTAGTGCAGCGCGTCGGCCTTGATGACGGACTGGTAGCGGCGCAACTCCGCCGAGCCCTTCACCGAGACGTCGGTGTCCGCCGTGCCCGTGGTCGAATCGCCGATGACGAAGACCGACGGGCGCTGGCCCGGCGCGAGCAGATGGTCTTCGAGCTGCGGCGCGAGCCGCAGGCTCCACTGGCCGTCGAGCGGCTGCGGCTGCGCGGCGTCGCCCGCAAGCTGCGCGTGCGCGAACGCGGGCACGAGGCCCGGCACGGCCATGAGCGCCGCGATGAGCCGCCGCATGCCCGGCATGCCGTCGTCACTGGTGGAGCGTATCTGGAAAAACTGTCTGGGCGGCATGTATGGGTTTTGGCGAATCGATCCGGCCGCCCTTCCGCCCGTGTGGCGGCGGGCCGCCCGCGCAGCCGGGCCGCGACGGCCGGCCCATGCGTGATCGATGGCATCCGCCGGGCGAGGCTGGCGACGGGCGGGGCGGCCGAACCGCTTGCACGGGCTCTGGCGCGAATCGCGTCAAAAAAGTCGTGGGGTATTATATGGCAAGACGTTGACCCACCTGATTTTGCACCCGGCTTTCATGACCCCTACCGCCGCGCCCGGTCCCGCCGACGCCCGTCTCGATCTGCTCCGCGCCTGGCTGCGCTCCCGTTCGCCGCAATACGCACTCGACCTCGACACCCTCGTGCCGGCCTCGGCCGACGCGAGCTTTCGCCGCTATTTCCGGATCGCGAGCGGCGGCGCGCACGGCGCCACGCTGATCGCCGTCGACGCGCCGCCGCCCGAAAAGTGCCGCGAGTTCGCCCAGGTCGCGCAACTGCTCGACGAGGCGGGCGTGCACGTGCCGCGGGTGCTGGAGGTCGATTTCGACGCGGGCCTGATGCTCGTCACCGACCTCGGCACGCAGTCCTACCTGAAGGCGCTCGGCGACGCCGGCGAGGGCAGCCGCTCGCGCGAACTCATGCGCGACGCGCTCGACGCGCTGATCCGCTGGCAGCTCGCCTCGCGCGAGAACGTGCTGCCGCCGTTCGACGAGGCGTTCCTGCTGCGCGAGATGGAGCTGATGCCCGAGTGGTATCTCGGCCGGCACCTGGGCCGCGAACTCGACACGGCGACGCGCGGCGTGCTCGACCGGACGTTCGCGCTGCTGGCCTCGAGCGCGCGCGCCCAGCCGCAGGTGTTCATGCTGCGCGATTTCATGCCGCGCAACCTCATGATCGCGACGCCGAACCCCGGCGTGCTCGACTTCCAGGACGCCGTCTGCGGGCCGATCACCTACGACGTCGCCTCGCTGCTGCGCGACGCGTTCATCAGTTGGGACGAGGCCTTCGAGCTCGACTGTTTCGCCTGGTACTGGGAACGGGCGAAGAAGGCGGGCCTGCCCGTCGATCCGGACTTCGGCGAGTTCTACCGGCAGCTCGAGTGGATGGGCCTGCAGCGGCACATCAAGGTGCTCGGGATCTTCTGCCGGATCAACTATCGCGACGGCAAACCGCATTACCTCGCCGACCTGCCGCGCTTCCTCGGCTACGCGAGCCGCGTCGCGCACCGCTACGCGCCGCTCGCGGCCTTCGCGCGACTCGTCGACGAGCTGCGCGGCCAGGGCGCCGAAACCGGCTACACGTTCTGACCCGCCGCCGTGACCCTCGTCCCCTGCCGCCCATGACCCAGGCCCCCTTCGACCGCCGGGCAATGATCTTCGCCGCCGGCCGCGGCGAACGCATGCGCCCGCTCACCGACACCTGCCCCAAGCCGCTCCTGCGCGCGGGCGGCAAGGCGCTGATCGAATGGCAGATCGAGCGCCTCGCCTCGGCCGGCTTCACGACGATCGTCGTCAATCACGCATGGCTCGGCGCGCAGATCGAGGCCGCGCTCGGCGACGGCGCGCGCTGGGGCGTGACGCTCGCCTACTCGGCCGAAGGCGAGGCGCTCGAGACGGCCGGCGGCATCGCGCAGGCGCTCGACCGCCTCGAAACCGGAGGCCGGCCGGCTGTGTTTCTCGCCGTGAGCGGCGACGTCTACACCGATTTCGACTACGCGACGCTCGCGGCACGGGCCGAGGCCCTCGCGCGACAGCCCGAACCCGGCATGCACCTCGTGATGGTGCCGAACCCGCCGTATCACCGCGCGGGCGACTTCGGCCTCGCAAACGGCCGTCTGACGCCGGATACGCCGGACGGCGCGCCACGCTACACGTTCGGCAACATCGGTCTGTACGACACGCGGATGTTCCGCGACCTGCCGCGCGGCACGAAGCGCGCGCTCGGCCCGTACTATCGCGACGCGATCGCGCTGGGCCGCGCGAGCGGCGAGCTTTACGAGGGATGCTGGGAAAACGTCGGCACGCCCGCGCAGCTCACGTCGCTCGATGCGCGACTGCGCGGGAAAAGCGACCGCTAAAGCCCGATCCGGCCCGACCATGCCCCGAAGCCGGCGCGCCGAAAGACCCGGGAACCGGGGCCTGGGGCACGGAACGGCCGCGCCCGCGAGGCTCGGCTTCCGCCCCGCTACGCGCCCTGCGACTCGCCGGCGTGCGCCGACTCTTCTTTCGCTTCCGCCGTCTCCGACTGCGCGCGCTGCTGCAGCGCCCACATTTGCGCGAACAGGCCGCCCGCGCGCAGCAGTTGCGCGTGCGTGCCGCGCTCGACGATGCGTCCGTGATCCATCACGATGATCTGCTGCGCGTGCACGACCGTCGAAAGCCGGTGCGCGATGACGAGCGTCGTGCGCTCGCGGGCGATCTGGTCGAGCTCGCCCTGGATCGCGCGCTCGGAGCGCGAATCGAGCGCCGAGGTCGCCTCGTCGAACACGAGGATCGGCGGGTTCTTGAGCAGCGTGCGCGCGATCGCGACGCGCTGCTTCTCGCCGCCCGAAAGCTTGAGCCCGCGCTCGCCGACGGGCGTGTCGTAACCCTGCGGCAGGCTCTCGACGAACGCGTGGATGTGCGCGGCCCGCGCCGCCGCGATCACCTCGTCGCGCGTGGCCGACGGACGGCCGTAGGCGATGTTGTAGTAGATCGTGTCGTTGAAGAGCACCGTGTCCTGCGGCACGATGCCGATCGACGCGCGCAGCGAATCCTGCGTCACGTCGCGGATGTCCTGCCCGTCGACGGAAATCGCGCCGCCCGTCCCGCGTTCCAGGTCGTAGAAGCGGAACAGGAGCCGCGCGAGCGTCGACTTGCCCGAGCCGCTGTGTCCGACCACGGCCGTCGTCGTGCCGGCGGCGATCGTGAAGCTCGTGTCGCGCAGGATCTGCCGCGACGGCTCGTAGCCGAAGTTCACGTGCTCGAACCGCACCTCGCCGCCGCGCACCGCGAGCGCCGGGGCATCGGGCGCGTCGGCCACCTCGCGCGACACATCGAGCAGCGTGAACATGCGATCCATGTCGATGAGGCTCTGCTTGAGCTCCCGATACACGACGCCGAGAAAATTCAGCGGGATGTAGAGCTGCAGCATGAACGTGTTGATGAGCACGAGGTCGCCGAGCGTGAGGCGGCCCGCCATCACGCCCTGCGTCGCGCGCCAGAGAATGAACACGAGCCCGATGCCGATGATGGCCTGCTGCCCGAAGTTCAGCACCGAGAGCGAATACTGGGACTTGATCGCGGCGGCCCGGTAGCGCTTGAGGTTCTCGTCGTAGCGCCGCGCCTCCCACGCCTCGTTGCCGAAATACTTGACGGTCTCGTAGTTGAGCAGCGAATCGATCGCGCGTGAATTCGCGCGCGAATCGAGCTCGTTCATGGTGCGGCGAAAATGGCTGCGCCACTCGGTCATCTTCACGGTGAACGCGATGTAGGCGACGAGCGCGATCAGCGTGACGACGGCGTAATACGCCTCGTAGCGAACCACGAAGAAGCCGAGCACGAGCCCGACCTCGACGAGCGTCGGCAGAATGCTGTAGAGCGAGTAGGAAATGAGCTGCGTGATGCCGCGCGTGCCGCGCTCGATGTCGCGCGACATGCCACCCGTCTGCCGCTCGAGGTGGAACCGCAGCGACAGCCCGTGCAGATGCCGGAACACTTTCAGCGCAAGCTGCCGGACCGCGCTCTCGGTCACCTTCGAGAACAGGATCTCGCGCAGCTCGGTGAAGAGCGAGGTGGACAGGCGCACCACCGCGTAGGCAAGCACGAGCAGGCCGACGCCGCCCATCAGCACGATGCCGGGCGCATGTTCGGCGCGGCCGAGCGCGGTCAGATGCCGGACCGACGCGAGGTTGTCGACGATGTGCTTCATCACGATCGGCACGCCGAGATTGGCGACCTTCGCGCCGATGAGGCAGGTCAGCGCGAGCCCGACGCGCCAGCGGTACGCGGCCAGATAGGGCAGCAGCGAGACGATGGTCTGCCAGTCGTTGCGCGGCCCGGCGGCGGGCGGCGGCGGTTCGCTCGAAGCGGGAAAACGGCGCATGGAATAGGGGACCAGCCTGCAAACGGGAAGGGGACGGGAGAAGCGGCGCCCCGCGGCCGTGCCCGGAAGCGGCCCGTCGCCGCCCCGCGCTTTCCCGTACAATTTATCGTCCGCCTATTGTCGCAGAAGGCGATGCGCGTCGCTCGCGCCCGTTGTCCCCACATGGATGCCCCGATGACCGAATCCGTCCTCCTTCCGCAAAAGCCGCCCGCGCTGCGGGTCGTCCCGCAGCCCTCGGACGCGAACGTGCACGGCGACGTATTCGGCGGCTGGATCATGTCGCAGGTCGACATCGCCGGCTCCATCCCCGCCAGCCGCCGCGCGAACGGTCGCGTGGCGACGGTCGCCGTCAATTCGTTCGTGTTCAAGCAGCCGGTGTTCGTCGGCGACCTGCTGAGCTTCTACGCGGACATCGTGAAGACGGGCAACACGTCGGTGACGATCGAGGTCGAGGTGTACGCGCAGCGCATGCGCCTCTCGGACGAAGTCGTGAAGGTGACCGAGGCCACGCTGACCTACGTGGCGACCGACAACAACCGCCGCCCGCGGCCGCTACCGAGGGTCGGTTCGCACGATTGACCGGCTCGCGCCGACGGCGGCCGGCCCCCGCCGGGTCGGTTCGCGCCGACATCTTCGCGCCAGGGTCTTCGCGCCGACGACAGGCCCTAAGCCGGACTGACGCGCTCGCCGCGCGCCGTGCCCGCCCGGAGCAGCGCGGCGGCGGCCTCGCCCGGCACCGGCCGCGCGAAGAAGAAGCCCTGCATCTCGTCGCAGGCGCGCTCGCGCAGAAAATCGACCTGCGCCGACGTCTCCACGCCTTCGGCGATCACCTGCAACTGCAGCGAATGCGCGAGCGCGATGATCGCCGACGTGATGGTCTCGTCGTCGGTGTTCGTGCCGATGTCCGAGACGAACGAGCGGTCGATCTTGAGCCGGTCCACCGAGAGCCGCTTCAGGTAGCTGAGGCTCGAATAGCCGGTGCCGAAATCGTCGATGGCGAGACTGACGCCGAGCGCGTGCAGCTCGCTGAGCATCGACACGGCCTCGTCGGCGTTGCCCATCAGCGCGCTCTCGGTCAGCTCGAGCTCGAGGTAGCGCGCCTCGAGCCCGCTCTCCGCCAGCACCTGCGAGACCAGTTGAACGACGTCGCGCTGCTGGAGCACTTTCGTCGAAAGGTTCACCGACACGCGCGCCGGCGGCAGTCCGCTCTCTTGCCAGACCTTGTTCTGCCGGCAGGCCTCGCGCAGCACCCAGTCGGAAAGCGGCCCGATGAGCCCGCTCTCCTCGGCCACCGGAATGAAGATCGACGGCGGCACGAGGCCGACCTCGGGGTCGAGCCAGCGCACGAGCGCCTCCATGCCGACGATGCGGCCCGTGTCGGCGCTCACCTGCGGCTGGTAGTGCAACAGGAACTCGTCGTCGCGCAGCGCGCGGCGCAGCCGCCGCTCGAGGTTCATCCGCTCGTCGGCGCTCGCGTTCATCGCGGGCCGGAAGAACTGGAACGTGTTGCGTCCCATGTCCTTCGCGCAGTACATCGCGATGTCGGCCTTCTTGAGCAGCGTTTCGGCATCGCCGCCGTCGCGCGGATAAACGCTCGCGCCCATGCTGCATCCGACGTAAAGCTCGGTGCCGTCGAGCCAGACCGGCTCGGAGAGCATCGCGCGGGCACGCTCCATCCATTGAATCAGCGCCGGCTCGTCCACCGCGTCGGTCATCACGATCACGAACTCGTCGCCGCCGTGACGCGCCACCGTGTCGCCGGGCCGCGCGCAGCGCGCGAGCCGCTCCGCGACCACGCCGAGCAGCCGGTCCCCGACGCTGTGGCCGAGGCTGTCGTTCACGTTCTTGAAGCCGTCGAGGTCGATGAACACCACGGCCAGCCCGCGCGCGCCGCGCCGCGCCGCGTCGAGCGCCCGCTGCAACCGCTCGCGCAGCAGGTTGCGGTTGGGCAGCAGCGTGAGGCCGTCGTAGTTCGCCTGGTATTCGAGCTGCTCCTGATAGCGGATGAGCTCGGTCACGTCGTTGATGATGCCGATGTGATGGGTAATCCTGCCGTCGTGGTCCGGCACCGGCGCGATCAGCAGGTGATTCCAGAACAGCGCGCCGTCCTTGCGGTAGTTGCGCAGCACCGCGCTCACCTCGCGATTCGCCGCGAGCGCCTCGCGGATCGCCACGAGGCCGTCCTGATCGCGGTCGTCGCGCTGGAGCAGCCGGCAGTCCTGACCGATCACCTCGCCCGGGTCGTAGCCCGTGATGCGCCGGAAGGCCGGATTCGCATACTCGATCAGGTTGCCGCCCGCGCCCGGCCCCGTGATCAGGATCGCATTCACGCTCGCGTCGAGCGCGCGGCTTTGCAGGCGCAGCGCGAGATCGGCGCGCTTGCGCTCGGTGGTGTCGGTGTACGAGCCGAGCGTGCCGATCACGCGGCCGCCGTCGAGCAGCGGCACCTTGCTCGCGACGATCGTGCGGGGCACGCCGTCGATCTGGAAGTCGATCTCGACGTTCATGCGCGGCATGCCCGATTCGATGACCCGGCGGTCCTGCTCGCGCAGGGCGTCGGCGTATTCGCGCCACGCGAGATCGAGGTCGGTCTTGCCGACGACCTGCTCGGGATAGGCCAGCCCGGCGTCGCGCGCGAACGCCATGTTGCAGCCGAGGTAGCGCGACTCGCTGTCCTTCCAGAAGATGCGCTGCGGGATGTTGTCGATCACGAGTTCGAGCATCTGGTTCGAGCGCTGCGCCTCGGCCTCGGCCCGCAACTGCACGGTCACGTCGTCGGCGAGCACGAACACCGCGTCGCGACCCATGAACGTCAGCGAGTGATGCGAGACCTCGGCGCAGACGAGCGAGCCGTCGCGGCGGCGGTGATGCCAGACGCCGGCCGTCGTGCGCCCGCTCGAGGCCAGCGCGTCGATGTGCTGCAGATGCGATTCGAGCCGGGCCACGTGGTCCGGATCGTGCAGGTCGCGCAGCGTCATCGCGAGGAATTCGTGCTCGGCATAGCCGTACTGCTCGACGGTCGCCGCGTTCACCGCGAGAAACCGCAGCGTGCCGCGCTCGAACACGTACATCGGCACCGGATGCGCTTCGAATAGATCGTGAAAGCGCTCGTCGTGACGCAGCCGCCCGAGCGCGAGGCCCGCCCGCCCCGCGCCCGGCTGCCGGCGAGCGCCGAACAGATAGCCGAGCAGCGCGGCGCTCGCCAGCATCGTCGCGACGACAGACAGCGCCGCCTGCGCGCCGACCGGCCCGTCGACCGGGCGCGGCGCGGGAATCAGCAGGCGAACGACGAGCACGTTCAGGCCGATCACGAGCGCCAGAATCGCCAGATTGATGAAGAACCGCTTCGAAAAGGGAAAATTCATGGGTTCCGGGCATCGTTCGCCCCGCTCGAATCGCACCGGGCGGAGACAACGGAATAACGGGACTAACCGGACTGCCGGGACATCGGGAAACACGGGCCGGCCGCCGCCGGGCGTCGGCTACGCCATACCGGATAACGACACGGACGCGGGCGGCCTTGAGAGAAAAAGATAAAGGGGATGATCAATCGGTCCCGGTATCGTTTCCAGCGTCGTTCCCGGAAACGCCGCCGGCCAGACCGAACTCGCGCATGGCCGGAACGAAATCGTGATTGGCCTTCGGCTTGCGCGAGAGCTTGGCGAGCACGTAGCGCTGGAACGGCGTGAGCCGCGCCCACTGCGCGACGTCCGGCGCGGCAAGGCCCGCGAGGCCGGCCTGATGCGCGATGCCCTCGGGCACGGCCGCCGTGTCGCGCCAGGCCGGCGACGCCTCGGGCGAAAACCACTCGGGCTCGACGCCCGCGTGGGTACGCAGCATCTCGAAAAGCGCGTGGTCGAAATTCGGCTCGATCTGCACGTCGGCGTCGTCGACGGGAAACCGCGCGAGCAGGCGGCGATCCTCGTACGGCAGCAACTGCCACTGATCGAGGGAAATACGCAGGCCGAAGCGGTCCAGATTGAAGCGCACGGCCATCGGAATGAAGGTGAGGTTCTCCGACGATTCGACTTCGAACCGGAACAACAGGGGCGCTTCGTTCAATCCCATGACGGTATATCCTTGCAGGCGTGCGGCAGCATGCGCGGCCGGCTTCAGGTATTTTAGGGCCTTCCGCGCCGGCTGCGGACCCGCGTTCCGGGGCGCCGCGCCGCACGCGTTCTGGCACCGATGGAGTCCTTTTCCGTGAATCCCCTCGAAATCGCCGGCCAGCCCGGAGTCGTCGAACAGCAGGTTCGCCGGCACCGCGGCGACGCCGTTCAAACGCTCACCGACCAGGTCGGCCAGGAATGGCCGGTCGCGCTGGTCTTCAACGGCATCTCGCACGCCGTGATGATGTGCACGCCGCGCGACCTCGAAGCGTTCGCGGTCGGCTTCGCGATCTCGGAAGGCATCGTCGGCCGCAACGCGGACATCCGCGACATCGAGGTCGAATTCCGCGAGGACGGCGGCCTGCCCTATGCCGAGGTGCGGCTGAGCGTCGTCGAGCAGGCGTTCGTCGCCCTGAAGGAAAAGCGCCGGGCGCTGGCCGGGCGTACCGGCTGCGGCGTATGCGGCATCGAGAGCATCGATCTGCTCGACCTCGAGCCCGAACGCGTGCCGGCCACGGGCTTTCTCGAGCGGCTCGCGCCCGGCGCGCTCGCGCGCGCGGCGCGGGAGTTGCCCGAACATCAGGCGCTGACGCAACTGACCGGCGGTCTGCACGCGGCCGCCTGGTGCACGGCCGACGGCGGGATCGTCCGCGCGTTCGAGGACGTCGGCCGCCACAACGCGCTCGACAAGCTGATCGGCCAGCTCGTGCTGGAGCGCGCCGATCCGCAGCAGGGCTTCGTGTTCCTGTCGAGCCGCGCGAGCTACGAGCTGGTGCGCAAGGCTGCGCGCGTCGGCATTCCGCTCGTGGCGACCATTTCCGCACCCTCGTCGCTGGCCATCGAAATCGCGCGCCGCGCCGGGCTGAAGCTCGTCAGCTTCTGCCGCGAATCGGGCTACGTCGATTACGGGACGGTCTGAAGTCGCGGCCTGGAATCGGGGTCCGGATTCACGGTCCGAAATCGCGGCTCAGGCCCGCATGAATCGAACCGGCTGAAATCGGGCCTGCGCCTTTGCAGAAACGCCGCGCATGCTTCGCGCGCCGCCGGCGCGACCCGCATCCGTCCGGATTGCGCCACTTCCGCGGCTATCTGTGCGCGCACCTCGTCGAGCGTCGCACGCTTCATCAACATCCAGGTCGCGCACAGCGCCGCGGCCGTCAGCGCATACCGGCGCTGCGGACGGTTGAACGTGACGGTGAACACGCCGTCGGCGCGGTCGGTCGGAATGCCGGCGCTCATTCGATCGCCCTTGCGCGAGGCCGGCCTACAGCCGCTCGACGATTCCGGCCGCGCCCATGCCGGTGCCGACGCACATCGTCACCATCCCGTACTTCAGCTTGCGGCGGCGCAGCGCATGCACGACCGTGGCCGAGCGGATCGCGCCCGTCGCGCCGAGCGGATGGCCGAGCGCGATCGCGCCGCCCAGCGGATTCACCTTCGCCGGGTCGAGGCCGAGATCGCGGATCACGGCGAGCGACTGCGCGGCGAACGCCTCGTTCAGCTCGATCCAGTCGAGATCGTCCAGCGCAAGGCCCGCGGCCTTCAACGCGGCCGGAATCGCCTCCTTCGGCCCGATGCCCATGATCTCGGGCGGCACGCCGCGCACCGCGAAGCTCACGAAGCGCGCGAGCGGCGTCAGGTCGAACTGCCGGAGCACCTTCTCCGATACGACGATCAGCGCGCCCGCGCCGTCCGAGGTCTGCGAGCTGTTGCCGGCCGTCACCGAACCCGCTTTCGCGAACACCGCCTTCAGCCTCGCGAGCGCCTCGAGGCTCGTGTCGGCGCGCGGTCCCTCGTCGAGCGAGACGACGCGGTTCTCCACGCGAATCTCGCCGCTCTCCAGGTCCGGCGTGCGCTCGGCTACCGCGTACGGGGCGATCTCGTCGGCGAACTCGCCGGCCTGCTGCGCCGCGAGCGCCTTGCGGTGCGACTCGACCGCGAACGCGTCCTGCGCCTCGCGGCTCACGCTCCAGCGCTGGGCCACGCGCTCGGCGGTCAGCCCCATGCCGTAGGCGATGCCGAGGCTCTCGTCCGCGTCGAAGAGATGCGGCGACAGCGACGGCTTGTTGCCCATCATCGGCACCATGCTCATCGACTCGCAGCCGCCCGCGATCATCGCGTCGGCCTCGCCCACGCGGATGCGGTCCGCCGCCATCGCGAGCGCCGTGAGCCCCGACGCGCAAAAGCGGTTGACGGTCACGCCGCCCACCGTATTGGGCAGCCCGGCAAGCAGCGCGGCCATGCGCGCGACGTTCAGCCCCTGCTCGGCCTCCGGGATCGCGCAGCCGATCACCGCGTCCTCGATCACGCCCGTGTCGAGGCCCGGCACCTGCGCGACGGCGGCCCTGAGCGCGTGCACGAGCAGCTCGTCCGGGCGGGTGTTCCTGAAGGCGCCGCGCGGCGCCTTGCCGATCGGCGTGCGGCTCGCGGCCACGATGTAGGCGTCCTGCAACTGTCTCGTCATTTCGCGCTCCTAGTTACGCACCGGCTTGCCGGTTTGCAGCAGGCCCACGATGCGTTCCTGCGTTTTCGGCGTGGCCAGCAGCTCAACGAACGCGCGGCGCTCGAGCGCGAGCAGCCATGCCTCGTCGACGAGGCTGCCCGCCTCGACGTCGCCGCCGCAGACCACGTTCGCGATGAGGCTCGCGATCCGGAAGTCGTGCTCGCTGATGAGGCCGCCGTCGCGCAGATTGACGAGCGACGCCACGATCGTCGCGCGCGCCGAGCGGCCCGCGACCGGAATGCCCGCCGGCCGCAGCGGCGGCCGATAGCCGACCGCCGCCAGCGTGCGCGCCTCCTGCTTCGCCGCGTCGAGCAGCTCGAACACGTTGAAGACGATCGTGTCCGAGGGCTTCAGATACCCCATCTCGCGCGCCTCGAACGCGGAACCCGACACCTTCGCCATGGCCGCGTTCTCGAACGACTTCTGCAGGAACCGCAGCAGATCGCCCGGCGCCGCGCCGACCGCGCGCGCCGCATCGGCCGCGCGCAGCACGGCCTCCTTCAGGCCGCCGCCGGCGGGCACGAGCCCGACGCCGACCTCGACGAGCCCGATGTAGCTCTCGACGTGCGCGACGCGCTTCGCGCAGTGCAGCAGCAGCTCGCAGCCGCCGCCGAGCGCGATGCCCGACACGGCCGCCACGACCGGTACGTTCGCGTAGCGCACGCGCAGCATCGTCTGCTGGAACTGCTTCACGACCGGTTCGATGCCGTTCGCGCCGCCGAGCATGAACGCGGGCATCGCCTCTTCGAGGTTCGCGCCGGCCGAGAACGGACCGCCCGGCGCGCCGGGCTTCAGCGAGGTCGGCTGCCAGACGACGACGGCCCGGTACTGCGATTCGGCGAGCTCGATCGCGCGCACGAGGCCGTCTAGCACGCCCGCGCCCATCGTGTTCATCTTGGTCCGGAACGAGACGAGGACGACGTCGTCCTCGCCCGCGCGATCGTCGACCCAGGCGCGCAGATGCTCGTTCTCGAACAGCGTGCGGCCGCGCGTGCGCGGATCGTTGCCGACCTCGCCGACGAGCGGCGCGCGAAACATCTGGCGCCCGTACACCGGCAGCGCCGAACGCGGCACGAAACGCCGCGCGGCCGGCGACCACGAACCCTGCGGGCCGTGTACGCCGCCGTTCTCCGCGACCGGCCCCTCGAACACCCAGGCCGGCAGCGGCGCGTCCGAAAGCGCCTTGCCCGCCTCGATGTCCGCCCGCACCCACTCGGCGACCTGCTGCCAGCCGGCGGCCTGCCAATCCTCGAACGGCCCCTCGCTCCAGCCGAAGCCCCAGCGGATCGCCAGATCGACGTCGCGCGCGTTGTCGGCGATCGATTCGAGATGCACCGCGATGTAATGGAACACGTCGCGGAAGATCGCCCAGAGGAACTGCACCTGCGGATGCTCCGTCTCGCGCAGCAGCCTGAGCCGCTCGGCGGCCGGACGCTTCAGAATGCGGCCGACCAGCTCGTCCGCCTTGCCGCCGCCCTCGACGTACTCGCCGCTGTCAGGGTCCAGCACCCTGATCGCCTTGCCTTCCTTCCGATAAAACCCGGCGCCCGTCTTCTGGCCGAGCGCACCCTGCTCCACGAGCGCGGTCAGCACGGCCGGCGTCGCATAGACGGGGAAGAACGGATCGTCGGCCAGGCTGTCCTGCATCGTGCGGATCACGTGGACCATCGTGTCGAGGCCGACGACGTCGGCCGTGCGGAACGTCGCCGACTTCGCGCGGCCGAGGCGGCTGCCGGTCAGGTCGTCGACGACGTCGAAGCGCAGGCCGAACCGTTTCGCCTCGGCCATCACGGCGAGAATCGAGAACACGCCGACGCGGTTCGCGATGAAGTTGGGCGTGTCCTTCGCGCGCACAACGCCCTTGCCCACCACGCTCGTCAGGAACGTTTCGAGCCGGTCGAGAATCCCGGGCCGCGTGTGCGCGGTCGGAATCAGCTCGACGAGGTGCATGTAGCGCGGCGGATTGAAGAAGTGGACGCCGCAAAAGCGCGACTTCAGATCGTCGTCGAAGCCCTCCGAAAGCCCGGTGATCGACAGGCCCGACGTATTCGTCGCGAAGATCGCGTCGGGTCCGAGATGCGACGCGACGCGGCGATAGAGCGCGTGCTTCCAGTCCATGCGCTCGGCGATCGCCTCGATCACGAGATCGCATCCGGCGAGCAGGCCGAGATCGTCGTCGTAATTGGCGGGCGTGACGTACTGCGCGTCGTCCTTCAGGGCGAGCGGCGCGGGCGAAAGCTTCTTCAGGTGCTCGATGGCCTTGAGCACGATGCCGTTTTTCGGACCCTCTTTGGCAGGCAGATCGAAAAGCAGCACCGGCACGCGGGCATTGACGAGATGCGCCGCGATCTGCGCGCCCATCACGCCGGCGCCCAGCACGGCCACCCTGCGAATGATCGGATTGCTCACGTAATATCTCCAGCGGAATGTGCGACGTCGGACAAAACGGGCCGGGGGATGCGCCGCCGGGGAAGAACGCGGATCGGCAAACCTGGCGCCTGCGTCCGCGAGCCCGCCGGGGCCTCGTATGCCAGCGCCGTCCGGACCGGCGAACGGGCGCGTGCCGGCTCCGGGGCGCCGTCCGTCAGAACAGCGCTTCGTCCATGTCCATCAGCGGTTTTGCGCCGGCGCGCGCCTGGCGGATCGTCGCGGCGGTTTCGGGCAGCAGCTTCGCGAAATAGAAGCGCGCCGTGGCGAGCTTCGACTTGTAGAACGGATCGCCCGACGCTTCGCGGTCGAGCGCGATGCGCGCCATTCGCGCCCAGAAGTACGAGAACACCAGGTGCCCCACGGTGCGCAGATACGGCACGGCGGCGGCGCCCACCTCGTCCGGGTCCTGCATCGCCTTCATGCCGATTTCCATCGTCAGCTTCTGCACCTTCTCGACAAGATCCGCGAGCGGATTGACGAACTCCTGCATCTCCGGCTTCACGCCTTCGGCCTCGACGAACGCGGTCACGATCCGGCCGAACCTCTTGAGCCGCTCGCCCATGTCGCCGAACACCTTGCGGCCGAGCAGGTCGAGCGCCTGGATCGCGTTGGTGCCTTCGTAGATCATGTTGATGCGCGCGTCGCGCACGTACTGCTCCACGCCCCACTCGGCGATGTAGCCGTGGCCGCCGAACACCTGCAGCGCGAGGTTGACGCTCTCGAAGGCGTTGTCGGTCAGGAACGCCTTGACGACGGGCGTGAGCAGCGCGACGAGGTCGGCCGCGTCCTTGCGCTCGGCTTCGTCGGCATGCGAAAGCTCCTTGTCGAGATGCAGCGCGGCCCAGTAGGTGAACGCGCGCGCGCCCTCGGCCCACGCCTTCTGCGTGAGCAGCATGCGGCGCACGTCGGGATGCACGATGATCGGATCGGCCGGCAGCGCGGGCGCCTTGCGGCCCGAGAGCGAGCGCATCTGCAGGCGCTCCTTCGCGTAGGCGAGCGCGTTCTGGTAGGCGACTTCGGTGAGACCGAGGCCCTGCATGCCCACGCCGAGACGCGCCGTGTTCATCATCAGGAACATCGCGTTGAGGCCCCGATGCGGCTCGCCGACGAGCCAGCCGCGCGCGCCCTCGAAATTCATCACGCAGGTCGCGTTGCCGTGAATGCCCATCTTGTGCTCGATCGAGCCGCACTTCACGGCGTTGCGCTCGCCCGGCGCGCCGGCCGCGTCCGGCACGAACTTCGGCACGACGAAGAGCGAGATGCCTTTCGTGCCCGGCTGCGCGTCGGGCAGGCGCGCGAGCACAAGGTGGACGATGTTTTCGGCGAGGTCGTGCTCGCCGCTCGAAATGAAGATCTTCGTGCCCGTGATCGCGTACGAGCCGTCGCCGTCCGGCTCGGCCTTCGTGCGCAACAGGCCGAGGTCGGTGCCGCAGTGCGGCTCGGTCAGGCACATCGTGCCCGTCCATGCGCCCGAGACGAGTTTCGGCAGATAGGTCTGCCGCTGCTCGGGCGTGCCGTGCGCGTGCAGGCATTCGTAGGCGCCGTGCGAGAGCCCCGGATACATGGTCCAGGCCTGGTTCGCCGAGTTGAGCATTTCGTAGAACGCGTTGTTGACGAACGCGGGCAGCCCCTGGCCGCCGTAGGCCGGATCGCAGCCGAGCGCGGGCCAGCCCGCCTCGACGTATTGCCGGTACGCCTCGCGGAACCCGGCGGGCGTCGTCACGACGCCGTCGCCCTGATACCGGCAGCCCTCGCGATCGCCCACGGAATTGAGCGGAAACAGCACCTCCGAGCAGAACCGGCCGGCCTCCTCGAGCACCTGGTTGATCGTGTCCGCGTCGAGATCCGCGTGTTTCGGCATGCGCCGGACCTCGGCCTCGACGTTGAGCAACTCGTGCAGCACGAACTGCATGTCGCGCAGCGGCGCAGCGTACTGTCCCATCACCTGTTTCTCCAGATTCGAGCAGCCGGCCATGCCGGGAGCCACGACGGCCCCGTCGTCCGGCGCGAAAGCGCGCGACCAGGGCCTGCGGCACGGCGGGCGTCAGCGGTCGGCGCTCCGATACGAAACGATCAGTTTTTCGAGCGCGGCCCACGAATGGCGAACGGCGTCCGGCAGGTGCAGGAAGCGTCCGTCGTGATGCAGGCCGAGCGTCACGCTATACATTTCGAACAGCATCAGTTGCGGATCGGTGTCCGCGCGCAGATGCCCCTCCTCGATCGCCTGTGAAATGGCGCGCAGCAGCGCGGCGCGCCACATCGTGACGCTCGCGACCAGTTGTTCGCGCACCTGGCTGTCGGCGCGATCGTCGTATTCGACCGCGCCGCTGATGTAGATGCAGCCCGTCGTCACTTCGTGGATGCGCCGCTCGATCCAGCGCGAGAGCATCGCGCGCAGGCGCGGCAAGCCGCGCGGCTCGTGCAGGCTCGGAAAGAACACCTCGTTTTCGAAGCGCCGATGGTACTCGCGCACCACCTCGACCTGCAGATCCTCGCGCGAACCGAAATGCGCGAAGACGCCGCTCTTGCTCATCTGCATGCGGTCGGCAAGAAGGCCGATCGTCAATCCTTCCAGTCCGTCGCGGCTGGCCAGATCGAGGGCTGCGTCCAGAATGGCGGCTCGAGTCTGTTCGCCTTTTCGCATAGCTTCAAGTACCGTTTCGTTGAAGTCGAAATGAAAAATCGAACGGACGTCCAATTGTTGGGGACGGCCGCCCACGAAACAAGGAAATTATTAGAAACCGCTTTCTAACCGGCCGGCCCGTGCGCATGGAAACGTCTTCATGCCGGGTCCGGGGCGCACGAGCGTGGTGCGCCGGTCGTAACCGCCGACCGCCGGCGGCTTCATGCCGGCGCGCGAGGCCGGGTACGCGAACCCGCTCGTCGCGCGCTCCGCGAGCAGACGCGCTTCGTGGCGAGCCCGCTCGATGAAGCGAGCTTTGTCGAACGCGACGAGGATCGCCTCTCGCAACGCCCGTATCCCGGCGGAATGCAGGACCCGTCGGCACGTTCGCCTCGTGGCTCACGACGCGCCGGGATTCGACGAGCCCACCGTGCCCCCTTTCGAATCGCTCGCGGCGACCTTGCCGTGCAGCATTGTCGTCCCATACCCGGCAATCTGCACGCCAGCCGGCAACCGCGCGCGGTAGAGAAACGGCGCAGCGCGGTCGAGCATCGCGAAGCCGTTACGTCCGATCGGCGGCCGGACCTCGACAAGCAGGCGCAACAGACGGGCGGGCCGGCACGA
Source organism: Burkholderia sp. WAC0059 (assembly GCF_002870125.1). Classification (GTDB taxonomy): domain Bacteria; phylum Pseudomonadota; class Gammaproteobacteria; order Burkholderiales; family Burkholderiaceae; genus Paraburkholderia. The sequence continues at coordinate 89,549 of NZ_PNEO01000013.1, read as the reverse complement.
AATAGGGATTGGTGCGCAGCACACCCCACACTACGCACCGTCGATCGCGTGCGGACAGGCGCGGCCGAGACGGCCCGGCCGGTCAGGTCGGCGCGAAAAATCGAGAAAAATACAGGTTCGTTGCCGCGCCGATGCGCCCGATCATCGCGGCGAACAGCGCGGTGCCCGAGGAAAGCAGCCGGACTTCGTTGCCTGTCGTGAAACGGTCATGCGAACGATAACGCATGGCCGGCAGTATCGGCTCCGCCGCACGAGGCGCGCGCATCGCCGTCCGTCATCGCTGTGTCTCTCCGCGTCCTCGTGCTCGGGCCGCGAGACGTTCGGGCAGTTGCAGGATCGCCTCGCGATTGGACGGCGAAAAGCATTTCCCGGCGGCGTCCTCGAACGGCAGCCACAGGAAGGCGGTGTGCTCGCGCGGCGAAAGCGTTACCTCGACGCGCCCGGGCACCTCGAGACTGAACCAGTGCTCGGTGTTGCGCGTGATGCCCGGCGCGTAGCGGTGCCGCCAGACCGGATAGATTTCGTACTCGATCCGGTGCGCCCAGTCGAGCAACGCGTCGGGCGGCACGCCGGCGCTGCCGACGACAATGCCGGTTTCCTCGGCCACCTCGCGCGCCGCCGTTTCGGCGAGCGGCTCGTCGAGCCGGTCCTTCGAACCCGTGACGGACTGCCAGAACCCCGCATGGTCGGCGCGCTCGATAATCAGCACCTCCCGTTGCGGCGTGTGGATGACGACGAGAACGGATTCGGGAATCTTCGGCGGCTTTTGCGTTGACATGGCGACGGACGGGATGGCGGAGACGGCGGGTGCTCGCGCGCGGCGGCTACCGACGAATGTAACGCAAGCGCGCAGGAAATGAAAAAGGCGCACAAGGCGCCTTTTTCGCGTAGTTGCCTTCGGCGAGCCGCCGGTTCCGGCCCGCCGGCGGAGGCGCTTACTGCACTTTCTGCTCGGGCTGACGCAGACGGATGTGGAGTTCGCGCAGTTGCCGCTCGTCGACTTCGCTCGGCGCCTGCGTCAGCAGACACTGCGCGCGCTGGGTCTTCGGGAATGCGATCACGTCGCGGATCGAATCGGCGCCGGCCATCATCGTCACGATGCGATCGAGGCCGAACGCGATCCCGCCGTGCGGCGGCGCGCCGTACTGCAGCGCGTCGAGCAGGAAGCCGAACTTCAGACGCGCCTCTTCCGGCCCGATCTTCAGCGCGCGGAACACCTTGCTCTGCACCTCCTCGCGATGGATCCGCACCGAACCGCCGCCGATCTCCCAGCCGTTCAGCACCATGTCGTAGGCCTTGGCGAGGCAGCGCGCCGGGTCCGTTTCCAGGTACTCGATGTGCTCGTCCTTCGGGCTCGTGAACGGATGGTGCGCGGCCACGAAGCGGTTTTCTTCCTCGTCGTATTCGAACATCGGGAAGTCGATGACCCAGAGCGGCTTCCAGCCGGCCTCGACGAGCCCGTTCGCGCGGCCGAACTCCGAGTGGCCGATCTTCAGGCGCAGCGCGCCGAGGCTGTCGTTGACGACCTTCGCGCGGTCGGCCGCGAAGAAGACGATGTCGCCGTCCTGCGCGCCCGTGCGCTCGAGGATCGCGGCGATCGCGGCGTCGTGCAGGTTCTTCACGATCGGGCTTTGCAGACCGTCGCGGCCCTTCGCGGCCTCGTTCACCTTGATCCAGGCGAGGCCCTTCGCGCCGTAGATGCGCACGAATTCGGTATAGCCGTCGATGTCGCCGCGCGAGAGCTCGCCGCCCTTCGGCACGCGCAGCGCCGCGACGCGGCCGTCCTTCGTGTTGGCCGGCGCGCTGAACACCTTGAAGTCGACGTCCTTCATCGCGTCGGTGAGCTCGGTGAACTCGAGCTTCACGCGCAGGTCGGGCTTGTCCGAGCCGAAGCGGCGCATCGCCTCCGCGTACTGCATGACGGGGAACGTCGCGTCGAGCTCGACGCCGATCGTCTCCTTGAACACGTGACGCGTCATGTTCTCGAAGAGGTCGCGAATCTCCTGCTCGGAGAGGAACGAAGTCTCGCAGTCGATCTGCGTGAACTCGGGCTGGCGGTCGGCGCGCAGGTCCTCGTCGCGGAAGCACTTGACGATCTGGTAGTAGCGGTCGAAGTTCGCCACCATCAGCAACTGCTTGAAGAGCTGCGGCGACTGCGGCAGCGCGAAGAACTGGCCCGCGTTCACGCGCGAGGGCACGAGGTAGTCGCGCGCGCCTTCGGGCGTGCTCTTGGTCAGCATCGGCGTTTCGATGTCGATAAAGCCCTCGGCATCGAGGTAGCGGCGCACCGCCATCGCCACGCGGTAGCGCAGGCGCAGGTTGTGCTGCATTTGCGGACGGCGCAGGTCGAGCACGCGATGCGTGAGGCGCGTCGTTTCCGAGAGGTTGTCGTCGTCGAGCTGGAACGGCGGCGTGACCGACGCGTTCAGCACGGTCAGTTCGTGGCACAGCACCTCGATCTTGCCGCTCTTCAGGCCGGCGTTGATCGTGCCTTCCGGACGGCCGCGCACGACGCCCTTCACCTGCACGCAGAATTCGTTGCGCACGCCTTCGGCGATCTTGAACATGTCGGCGCGATCCGGATCGCAGACCACCTGGACCAGGCCCTCGCGATCCCGCAGGTCGATGAAGATGACGCCGCCGTGGTCGCGGCGGCGATGTACCCATCCGCACAGCGAAACGGTTTGGCCCAGTAGATGTTCGGTCACCAGACCGCAGTATTCAGATCTCATCGACATGATGTTCGTCTTTCGTTATGCATAGATTGAACGACGTGCCCGCCCGAAGGCGAGGCACGCCGGCATTACAGCGGCGGATCGGCGGGACGGCGCGGCGGCGCGGACGGCGCGACGACACCCATCGAAACAATATACTTGAGCGCGGCATCGACGGTCATGTCGAGCTCGACCACCTCGCGCTTCGGCACCATCAGGAAAAAACCGGAAGTGGGGTTGGGCGTGGTCGGCACGTACACGCTCACATGCTCTTCCTGCAGATGATTGACAACGTCGCCGCCGGGCACGCCGGTCAGGAACGCGATCGTGTAGGAACCCTTACGCGGATATTCGATCAGCAGCGCCTTGCGGAACGCGTTGCCGTTGCTCGAAAGCAGCGTGTCGGAAACCTGCTGGATGCTGCTGTAGAGCGGACCGACGAGCGGGATGCGGCGCACGAGTGCGTTCCATCCCTCGACGAGCTTCTGGCCGATGAAGTTCTGCGTGAGCAGGCCCACGATGAACACGAACGCGAGCGTGAGCACCGCGCCGAGCCCCGGCAGGCGCACGCCGAAGAGCCGCTCGGGCTGCCAGGCCTCGGGCAGCAGCAGCAGCGTCTGGTCCATCGTGCCGATGACGAGATTGAGCACCCACAACGTGATGGCGAGCGGCACCAGCACCAGCAGCCCGGTCAGGAACACCGACTTGAGCGTCGTTTTCTTGGTCGTCTTGGTCGTCATGTACACCGCCTGAAGGCCATGCCCGTCGGACACGGCGGATGCGCGACCCGGAGAAGCCCGCCCGGATCGCAGGGGTTTTCAGGAACTGGCCGTGCCGCCGGACGACGCGGCGCCCGACGCCGCACTCTCCGTGCCCGAGGCGGACTTGCCGCCGCCGGACTCGCCGCTCGCCGCGCCGCCGGATTCGCCGCCCTTGCTGCCGTTGCCGTCGCTACTGCCGCCGGCATCGCCGGCCGGCTTCGCGGCCGTGCCCGCCGCGCCTGCCCCGCCGCTGCCGCCGCGGAAGTCCGTCACGTACCAGCCGGAACCCTTGAGCTGAAATCCGGCCGCGGTCACCTGCTTGCGGAACGTGTCCTTGCCGCAGCCCGGACACTGCGTCAGAGGCGCATCGCTGATCTTCCGCAGCACGTCCTTCTCGAAGCCGCACGACTCGCAGCGATAAGCGTAGATCGGCATGATCTCTTCCTGATGAAATCCAGTAAATGCTTGCAAAGCCTTGAATTATAGCCGCAAACAACAGGCTGGCCCGGAATTTGCCGAACCGGAAGGCCCGCCTTGCGTCCGCCGGCAAGATGGGGGCGCAAGGGCGCGAAATCAAGAGCCGGGGGCGGCGCGACGACGCCGGGCCGAGCGAGATCAAACGAGACCGGGGAAGCGCAGGGGCGGAAACGGGACGCGCACGGGCCGGCCGGCTTCGACCGCTCAGCCGCCCGCGCCCAGCACGAACCAGATGCGCGCGAGCACCATGCCGACGCCCACGGCGATGCCGAACACGAGAATGCCCTGCAGCAGCCGGTTGGTGCGCCGCTGCTCGGCGAGAATCTGCCGGATCGCCTCCTCGTTGGCCGGACGCGCCGCGTCCTGGCGATGCAGCAGCACCTGATGCACGAGACGCGGCAGTTGCGGCAGCGTCTTGCTCCACTGCGGCACCTCGACCTTCAGGCGCTCGTACCAGCCGCGCAGGCCGATCTGCTCGGTCATCCAGCGTTCGAGGTAGGGCTTCGCCGTCTTCCAGAGGTCGAGCTCGGGGTCGAGCGAGCGGCCGAGGCCCTCGACGTTCAGCATGGTCTTCTGCAGCAGCACGAGCTGCGGCTGGATCTCGACGTTGAAGCGCCGCGAGGTGGAGAAGAGGCGCAGCAGCACCTGGCCGAGCGAAATGTCTTTGAGCGCGCGGTCGAAGTACGGCTCGCAGACGGCGCGAATCGCGCTTTCGAGCTCCTCGACGCGCGTGTTCGGCGGCACCCAGCCCGACTCGATGTGCAGCGTCGCGACGCGATGGTAATCGCGCTTGAAGAACGCGAGGAAGTTCTGCGCGAGATAGTTCTTGTCGAAGTCCGAGAGCGCGCCGACGATCCCGAAGTCGAGCGCGATGTAGCGGCCGAAATGCGCCGGGTCGAGGCTCACCTGGATGTTGCCCGGATGCATGTCGGCATGAAAGAAGCCGTCGCGGAACACCTGGGTGAAGAAAATCTCGACCCCTTCGCGCGCGAGCTTCGGAATGTCCACGCCGGCCGCGCGCAGCCGTTCCACCTGGCTGATCGGCACGCCGACCATGCGCTCCATCACGAGCACGCCGGCCGAACAGTATTCCCAGTACATCTCCGGCACGAGCAGCAAATCGAGCCCGGCGAAGTTGCGGCGCAACTGGCTGCCATTGGCTGCCTCGCGCATGAGATCGAGCTCGTCGTGCAGGTACTTGTCGAATTCCGCCACGACCTCGCGCGGCTTCAGGCGCTTGCCGTCCGACCAGAGCCGCTCGGCCCAGACCGCGATGTCGCGCAAAAGCGCGAGGTCCGAATCGATGACGGGCAGCATGTTCGGCCGCAGCACCTTGATCGCGACGGCCTTGCCCGCGTGCTCGCCTGACTTCAGCTTCGCGAAATGCACCTGCGCGATGGACGCGCTCGCGACGGGCACGCGCTCGAACTCGTCGAACTGCTCGTCGATGCGGGCGCCGAGCGACTTCTCGATGATCCGGATCGCGACGTCCGAATCGAACGGCGGCACCTGGTCCTGGAGCTTCGCGAGCTCGTTGGCGATGTCGACGGGCAGGAGGTCGCGCCGCGTCGAGAGCACCTGGCCGAACTTCACGAAGATGGGACCGAGGCTCTCGAGCGCGAGCCGCAGCCGCCGGCCCGGCGGATCGTCGAAGCGGCGGCCGATCGTCGTGATGCGCAACAGCAGCCGCACGCGGCGGTCGTCGATGCGGCTCAGCATCATCTCGTCGAGCCCGAAGCGGACGACCGTCCAGGCGATCTTCAGAAAGCGCAGGAAACGCATGATGGGCGCCCGCGGCCTAGCGCGCGTCGCGCGGCGACGCGCCCGCGCTGACGGCCACTTTCTGCTCGAGACGCTCCGTGCGCTTTTCCACTCGCGCCAGCGCGTCGCGCGCGCGCGCAAGCTCGGCGTTGAAGCCGTCGAGCTCGGCGCGCCGCACGAGCTGCGGATTCTCGTCGAGCAGATATTCGATCACCGAGTCGAGCAGATTGCGCCCGGTACGGCGCGCCTCGCCGCCCATCGAGCGGGCGAACTGCGCGAGACGCGAAGCCGGCGCGTCGCCGACGAGCCGCGCCAGATCTTCCTCGGGCTCCCAGCGCAGATGCTCGGCGAGCTTGCCGAGCGTCGTCGCGAATTCGGCGTCGCCCTCGATCTTCACGTGCTTCATGAGCGCGGCCTGGCCGCCCTGCGCGAACGCGGGCAAGGCGCCGGCCGGCAACGAGAGCGTGACGTCGACGTTCCCCGCACCCGGTTCGCCGACCGCCGCCAGATAGCCGTCGGGCTGCACGAACAGCGTGAGCGCCACCGGCGCGCACGAAAGCCGCGCGGTTTTACCGGCATAGGGAGCAAGGCGCTCGCGAGCCCACGATTCGCGGGCAAGCAGATGATTGACAGCGGCGGCAAAGGGCTTGGCGGCGAGAGTCATCGGATCGTAAAGGAGAAACCCGCGCGGACACGGGCTGGCGCGGGCATCCGCGGGCATCTATTGTAACGTTCGAACGCGGGGAAACCGGCGCAGATCGACCGGCGGACCGGGGAGAAAGCCGGCGGCGTCGGGACGCAGATCAATGAGATACGCGCGGATCGGCCCGCACGGCATCCGTCGGCCGGCGAAACCGCAGGGCCTGCCGATGCGGTCAGTCAGTACTTGGTGCCGACGTGCAGGGCCACCACGCCTGCCGACAGATTGTAATATTTGACCGCCTCGAGGCCGGCCGCTTCCATCATCGTCTTCAGCGTCTCCTGGTCCGGGTGCATGCGGATCGATTCGGCCAGGTAACGGTAGCTGTCGGCGTCGCTCGCGAAGCGCTCGCCGAGCCACGGCAGCACCTTGAACGAATAGACGTCGTAGGCCTTCTTCAGCGGCTCCCACACCTTCGAGAACTCGAGCACGAGCAGACGCCCGGCCGGCTTGAGCACGCGCCGCATCTCGGCGAGCGCGAGATCCTTGTGCGTCATGTTGCGCAGCCCGAACGCGACGCTGACCACGTCGAAATAGTGGTCCGGAAACGGAATCTTCTCCGCGTCGCAGAGCAGCGCCGGCGTGACGACGCCGCGGTCGATGAGCCGGTCGCGGCCCACGCGCAGCATCGACTCGTTGATGTCGGTGTGCCAGACCTGGCCCGTCGGCCCGGCCTTCTTCGCGAACGCCATCGACAGGTCGCCCGTGCCGCCCGCGAGGTCGAGCACCTTCGCGCCCGGCCGCACGTTCGCCTGCGCGATCGTGAAGGCCTTCCACGCGCGATGCAGCCCGCCCGACATCAGGTCGTTCATCAGGTCGTAGTTCGAGGCGACCGAGTGGAACACGCCGGCCACCTTCTTCGCCTTTTCCTGTTCGTCGACGGTCTGATAGCCGAAATGGGTCTTGCTCATCGCGCTCTTCCTTTTGCGGGTGCGGGTCGCGGTTATGGACGCCGGGCGGATGCCCCGGCTAACGGGCCAGGCCGGATCGTATCAGGAACCGTCAGTGACGGTGGCCGTGCGGTGCGGTCGCGGCCGGCATCGGCGCGTCGCGCTCCACGCCGGCCGCCTTCAGCTTCGCGAAGTACTCGGCCCAGCGCGCGTCCTGGTTCGTCGCGAGGTCGTAGAGCAGATCCCACGAATAGATGCCCGTCGAGTGGCCGTCCGAGAACGTGGGCTGCAGCGCGTAGTGACCGACGCCCTCGAGCGCCGTGATCGCGACCTCGCGCTTGCCGGTCTGCAGCGTCTCCTGCCCGGGCCCGTGGCCGCGCACCTCGGCCGACGGCGAGTAGACGCGCAGCAGTTCGAACGGCACGCGAAAGCGGCGGCCGTCCGCGTATTGCAACTCCAGCACGCGCGATACCGCGTGCACCACGATGCCGGTCGGCACCGGCGTCTGCGACGTCAATCCGCTCATGTCTGCGGGTCCTCCGGAATCAGGCGAGCGCCCGTTCGATTTCGCGCCGCACGGCCTCGCGCAGCAACGTCGCCTGCGCGCGGCGCGAGCCGAGCAGCGCCTCGGACACCGTGCGCTGGCGCGGCGCCCAGACGGGCAGCGGGAAATGCGCGTCGTTCGTGAAGCGCGGGATGACGTGCCAGTGCACGTGCGGCACCTGGTTGCCGAGGCTCGCGAGATTGATCTTGGCCGGCTGCATGACCTGCCGCAGCGCACGCTCGACCGCGTAGACCGCTAGCATCACGTGCTGGCGGGCGGCGGCGTCGAGTTCCGAGAACTCGGCGACGTGGGCGGTCCAGATCACGCGGCAAAAGCCCGGATAATCGGCCTCGGCGGCCAGCACGACGCGCAGCCGGTCGTCCTGCCACAGCACGTCGCCGCCGTCCTCACTGCAGAATACGCACGTCGCCATTCCTCACTCCCGAACCGTCCTGACGCGACGAAAGCATGCGCGGCCGCCGTCAGACCAGCACGCGCTCGATGCCGCCATTGTTCGCCCGTTCGACGTAATCCGCCATCCAGTTTTCACCGAGGACGTGACGGGCGATCTCGACCACGATGTAGTCGGCCTCGATGCCCGCGTCCTCGTTGTAGCGCGACAGCCCCTGCAGGCACGACGGGCAGCTCGTCAGGATCTTCACGTCGGGCGTGCCGGCGCCGCGCGCAACCCCGGCCCCCGCTTCGGCAAGGACCGGCAGGTCGCGCAGCGTCGCCGCGCCCTTGCGGATCTCCTCTTCCTTGCGGAAGCGGATTTGCGTCGAGACGTCCGGCCGCGTCACGGCGAGCGTGCCCGACTCGCCGCAGCAGCGGTCGTTCTTCTCGATCCGGTAGCCGTCCTTCTGCGCGCCCATCAGCTCGTTGACGAGCTTGACCGGGTCCATCGTCTTGATCGGCGTGTGGCAGGGGTCGTGATACATGTAGCGCGTGCCCGTCACGCCGTCGAGTCTGATGTCCTTCTCGAGCAGGAACTCGTGGATGTCGATGATCCGGCAGCCCGGGAAGATTTTCTCGAATTCGTAGCCGGCGAGCTGGTCGTAGCAGGTGCCGCACGACACGACCACCGTCTTGATGTCGAGGTAGTTCAGCGTGTTCGCGACGCGGTGGAACAGCACGCGGTTGTCGGTGACGATCTTCTCGGCCTTGTCGTACTGGCCCGAGCCGCGCTGCGGATAGCCGCAGCACAGGTAGCCCGGCGGCAGCACGGTCTGCACGCCCGCCTCCCAGAGCATCGCCTGGGTCGCGAGGCCGACCTGCGAGAAGAGGCGCTCGGAGCCGCAGCCGGGGAAGTAGAACACCGCCTCCGAATCGACGTTCGTCGTCTTCGGGTTGCGGATGATCGGCACGATCTTGTTGTCCTCGATGTCGAGCAACGCGCGCGCCGTCTTCTTCGGCAGGTTGCCCGGCATCTTCTTGTTGACGAAGTGGATCACCTGCTCGGCGACGGGCGGGCGGCCCGTCGTCGCCGGCGGATGCGCGGTCTGCTTCTTCGCAACCGACTTCAGGAGATCGTTGCCGAGGCGCTGGGCCTTGTAGCCGAGGCCCATCATCGCCGTGCGCGCGAGGTTGATGGTCTGCGGGTTCGTCGCGTTCAGAAAGAACATGCCGGCCGCGTTGCCCACGTTGAACTTCTTCTTGCCCATCTTGCGCAACAGGTTGCGCATGTTCATCGTCACGTCGCCGAAGTCGATCTTCACGGGGCACGGGCTCAGGCACTTGTGGCAGACCGTGCAGTGATCGGCCACGTCGTTGAACTCGTCCCAGTGCTTGATCGACACGCCGCGGCGCGTCTGCTCCTCGTAGAGGAACGCCTCGACGAGCAAGGACGTCGCGAGAATCTTGTTGCGCGGGCTGTAGAGCAGGTTCGCGCGCGGCACGTGCGTCGCGCACACCGGCTTGCACTTGCCGCAGCGCAGGCAGTCCTTGACCGAGTTGGCGATCGCGCCGATGTCGGACTGCTGCATGATGAGCGACTCGTAGCCCATGAGCCCGAAGCTCGGCGTGTAGGCGTTGCGCAGGTCCGCGCCTTCGAGCAGCTTGCCCGCGTTGAAGCGTCCCTGCGGATCGACGCGCTGCTTGTAGGCGCGGAACTCCGCGATCTCCGCCTCGGTCAGGAATTCGAGCTTCGTGATGCCGATGCCGTGCTCGCCCGAAATCACGCCGTCGAGCGAGCGCGCGAGCGCCATGATGCGCGCGACGGCCGCGTGGGCGTCCTGCAGCATCTCGTAGTTGTCGGAGTTGACGGGGAGGTTCGTGTGGACGTTGCCGTCGCCCGCGTGCATGTGCAGCGCGACGAACACCCGGCCGCGCAGCACCTGTTTATGGATTGCCTGGGCCTCGTCGAGGACCGGCTCGAACGCGCCGCCGTTGAAGATCTGCCGCAGCTCGGCGCGAATCTCCTGCTTCCACGACACGCGCACCGTGCGATCCTGCGCGACATGGAAAACGGTGGCGCCGGGCTGCGCGTCGACGCGGTCCGCGAACGTCTCCGCCAGCGCCTCGTAGCCGAGCTGCACCAGATAGTGCTGCGCCTCGCGCAGCGGCAGGTCGAGCCGGTCGCGCAGGAACGTCCAGCGCTCGCGCACGTTGCGCAGCAGTTCGAGCGCCTGCTGCACGCGGTCTTCGAGCAGCTCGGCGCCCGGAATCTCGTTCGCGTCGTCGGTCTTGGCCGCGTTGACGAGGGCCGGCACCTTGCCCGCCCGGAAGAACGCTTCGAGCGCATCGACGAGCTGCAGCTTGTTCTTGATCGACAACTCGATGTTGATGCGCTCGATGCCGTCCGTGTACTCGCCCATCCGGTTCAGCGGAATGACGACGTCCTCGTTGATCTTGAACGCGTTGGTGTGCTTCGCGATCGCGGCCGTGCGGCTGCGGTCGAGCCAGAACTTCTTGCGCGCCTCGGCGCTGACCGCGACGAAGCCCTCGCCGCTCTTGCCGTTGGCCATGCGGATCACTTCGGACGTGGCGGCAGCGACCGCGTCCGCATCGTCGCCGACGATGTCGCCGATCAGCACCATCTTCGGGAACGCGTTGCGCTTGCTCTTCGTCGCGTAGCCGACCGCGCGCAGATAGCGCTCGTCGAGGTGCTCGAGGCCGGCGAGGATCGCGCCGCCCTCTTTCGAGGTCGCGAACAGGTAGTCCTTGATCTCGACGATGCTCGGAATCGCCTCGCGCGCCTGGCCGAAGAATTCGAGGCAGACGGTGCGCGTGTGCGCGGGCATCTTGTGCAGCACCCAGCGCGCGGACGTGATGAGCCCGTCGCAGCCTTCCTTCTGCACGCCGGGCAGGCCGGAGAGGAACTTGTCGGTGACGTCCTTGCCGAGCCCCGCCTTGCGGAAGCGGCGCCCCTCGATTTCGAGCGTTTCGGTGCGCAACAGCTTCTCGCCGGGCGCGTGCTCGCCGTCGGACCACTTCAGCTCGAAGCGCGCCACGGCGATGTCGTGAATCTTGCCGAGGTTGTGGTCGAGACGCGTGACGTCGAGCCAGTTCCCTTCGGGGTCGACCATGCGCCAGGACGCGAGGTTGTCGAGCGCCGTGCCCCAGAGCACGGCCTTCTTGCCGCCCGCGTTCATCGCGATGTTGCCGCCGATGCACGAGGCGTCGAGCGAGGTCGGATCGACCGCGAACACGTAGCCGGCGGCCTCGGCCGCCTCGGTCACGCGGCGCGTGACGACGCCGGCGCCCGAATGGATCGTCGGCACCTCGCGCGCGACGCCGGACAGGCGGGTCAGCTCGACCGGTCCGAGCTGCTCGAGCTTTTCGGTGTTGATGACGGCCGAGAACGGCGTGAGCGGCACCGCGCCGCCCGTGTAGCCCGTGCCGCCGCCGCGCGGAATCACGGTCAGGCCCAGCTCGAAGCAGGCCTTCACGAGACCGGCGATCTCGGCCTCGGTATCGGGCGTCAGGACGACGAACGGGTACTCGACGCGCCAGTCGGTCGCGTCGGTCACGTGCGAGACGCGCGAGAGGCCGTCGAAGCGGATGTTGTCCTTCTGCGTGCGGCGGCCCAGCACCTTCAGTGCGCGGCGGCGCAGCTCGGCCATATGCTCGAACTCGCCCGCGAACGCCTCGACGGCGCGGCGCGCGGCGGCCACCAGCGTCTCGACGCGCGCGGCGCGCCCGAGCCCGGCGTCGTCGCCGTGCTCGAGCAGATCGGCCCGGCGGCGCTTCTCGATCTCGGCGAGGCGGTGGTTCAGCGCCTCGATCAGCAACGCGCGGCGCTTCGGGTTGTCGAGCAGGTCGTCCTGGAGATAAGGATTGCGACGCACCACCCAGATGTCGCCGAGCACTTCGTAGAGCATGCGGGCCGAGCGGCCGGTGCGGCGCTCGGCCCGCAGCTCGGCGAGCGCCGCCCAGGCGGGCTCGCCGAGCAGGCGGATGACGATCTCGCGATCGGAAAACGACGTGTAGTTGTAGGGAATTTCGCGCAGGCGCGGCTCGAGGTCGGCGGCCGCGGCAGCGGCGGCCCCGTGGGGGTCGAAAACTTGAGGTGCGTTCATGATTGGACGACTCTTTGGGTCAGCGCAGCCCGCTCCTCCGGCGGGATCGGACTGGCACTGACGGTGCTGCGCGTGGGGCGCAACGGTAAATCGAGTCCGCTTTCCGTAATGTGGGGATGGCGGACGGTATGCGGGAAACGGGGGCGGCGGCAAGGCTCACGCCGACGGTTTCCCGGCGCTCAGACTCCGCGACACGATCGTGCGTGGCGGACGTGCCGCTGCGCGGCGGGGCAAGTTCCGCGCCGCGCGGGCATCAAATGGGCGGTCCGAGGCTGCCAGTGCATCTTCCGATCCTTTATCCGAGTCGCGATTTTACCCCATGATCCGTGCCCGCGCTGCCCGCTTACTGGGCCCCTTACTAGGCTGCTTCCCGGCCCGCCCGCACCCCGGGAAACCCCGCGGCATCCCGGATCGGCAGGCCCGCAGGCGGCCGGCGCGCCCGCCGAAGGCGCTATCATGAGCGTTTTCCCGTATCGCAAGCGCAAGGCGCGTTCCCCGCATGGCCTCACACGACGACTATCTGAAGAAAATCCTCACCGCCCGCGTCTACGACGTGGCCCGCGAGACCGAGCTCGAACGCGCGCCCAACCTGTCCGTCCGGATCGGCAACCCCGTCTATCTGAAGCGCGAGGACAACCAGCCGGTGTTCTCGTTCAAGCTGCGCGGCGCCTACAACCGGATGGCGCAACTCGGCGCCCAGGCGCTCGCGCGCGGCGTCATCACGGCCTCGGCGGGCAACCATGCCCAGGGCGTCGCGCTCTCGGCCGCGAAGCTCGGCGTGAAGGCGGTGATCTGCGTGCCCGTCACGACGCCGCAGGTCAAGGTGGATGCCGTGCGCGCGCACGGCGGCCCGACCGTCGAGATCGTGCAGGTCGGCGAGTCGTACAGCGACGCCTACGCCCACGCGCTCGAACTGCAGCGCGAGCGCGACCTCACGTTCGTGCATCCGTTCGACGACCCCGACGTGATCGCGGGCCAGGGCACCGTCGCGATGGAGATCCTGCGCCAGCATCAGGCCCCGATCCACGCCATCTTCGTGCCGATCGGCGGCGGCGGGCTCGCCGCCGGCGTGGCCGCCTACGTGAAGGCCGTGCGCCCCGAAATCCGCGTGATCGGCGTGCAGACCGACGACTCGTGCGCGATGGCCCGGTCGATCGCGGCCGGCCACCGCGTCGAGCTCTCCGAGGTCGGCCTCTTCTCGGACGGCACGGCCGTCAAGCTGGTCGGCGAGGAAACGTTCCGGCTGTGCCGCGACTGGCTCGACGAGGTGCTGACCGTGGACACCGACGCGCTGTGCGCCGCGATCAAGGACGTGTTCCAGGACACGCGCAGCGTGCTCGAGCCGGCCGGCGCGCTGGCCGTGGCCGGCGCGAAGCAGTACGCGGAGCGCGAGGACATCCACGGGCAGACGCTCGTTGCGATCACCTCGGGCGCGAACATGAACTTCGACCGCATGCGCTTCGTCGCCGAGCGCGCCGAAGTCGGCGAGGCGCGCGAGGCCGTGTTCGCCGTGACGATCCCCGAGGAGCGCGGCAGTTTCAAACGCTTCTGCGAACTCGTCGGTACGCGCGCCGTGACCGAGTTCAACTACCGGATCGACGACGCCGAGCGCGCGCACATCTTCGTCGGCGTGCAGACCCGCAATCGCGGCGAGTCCGCGCAGATCGCCGGAACCTTCGAGCAGCACGGCTTCGCGACCGTTGACCTGACGGGCGACGAACTCTCGAAGCAGCACGTCCGCTACATGGTCGGCGGACGCTCGCCGCTCGCGCACGACGAGCGGCTCTTCCGCTTCGAGTTTCCCGAGCGGCCGGGCGCGCTCATGCGCTTCCTTTCGTCGATGGCGCCGAACTGGAACATCAGCCTGTTCCACTACCGCAACCAGGGCGCGGATTACAGCTCGATTCTCGTCGGCCTCCAGGTGCCGGTCGCGGAGGATGCCGAGTTCCGGCGCTTTCTCGCGACGCTCGGCTACCCGCACTGGGAAGAGACGCAGAACCCGGCCTACCGGCTGTTTCTCGGCTAACCCGATCTTTCCGGGAGAAACCCGCGCATGGCCGCCGTTTCGCTTGCGGACAAACTGGTCGTCGCCATTTCGTCGCGCGCCCTCTTCGACTTCGAGGAGGAGAACCGCGTGTTCGAGGCAGGCAGGCCGCTCGGCGACCTGGGCGCCTACGAGACGCTGCAGCGCGAGCGGCTGAACGTGCCGGCCCGCCCCGGCGTCGCGTTCGCGCTGATCCGCAAGCTGCTCGCGCTGAACGCCGACGCGCGCCGCGTCGAAGTGGTGATCCTCTCGCGCAGCGATCCGATCAGCGGGCTGCGCGCGTTCAACTCGTGCCGCGAACACGGCCTCGCCGTCGAGCGCGGCGTGTTCACGCGCGGACGCCCGCCGTTCGCCTATCTGAAGCCGCTGAACGCGGCGCTCTTCCTCTCGGCCAACCAGGAGGACGTGCGCGACGCGCTCGCCGCCGGCTTTCCGGCCGCGCGCGTGCTGCCAGAATCGGCGAGAATGTCGGAGCGCAACGCCGACGAGATCCGCATCGCGTTCGACGGCGATGCGGTCCTGTTTTCCGACGAGGCCGAGCGCATCTTCCAGCGCGACGGGCTCGGCGCGTTCGTGAGCCACGAGCACGACAACCGCGCGCTGCCGCTCGCCGAGGGTCCGCTCAAGCCGCTGCTCGAAGCGCTGCACCGCCTGCAGAAGCTCGCGGACCGCGACGCGCGCATGAAAATACGGACCGCGCTCGTCACGGCGCGCTCCGCGCCGGCGCACGAGCGGGCCATCCGGACGCTGATGGCCTGGAACATCGAGATCGACGAGGCGATGTTCCTCGGCGGCCTCGACAAGGGCCCGTTCCTGCGCGAATTCGAACCGGACTTTTTCTTCGACGACCAGATCCGCCACTGCGAATCGGCCCGCTCGGTCACGGCGACCGGGCACGTCGCGAGCGGCGTGACCAACGCATCATCATGACGCCCGAACACTCTCCGCTCGGCAAACCCGCCGCCTATACCGGACAATACGACCCGACGCTGCTCTTTGCGATCGACCGCGCCGGCGCGCGCGCGGAAATCGGCATCGGCGCGACGCTGCCGTTCTTCGGCACCGACCTCTGGAACGCCTACGAACTGTCGTGGCTCACCCCGCGCGGCAAGCCGCAGATCGCGATCGCGACGTTCCTCGTTCCGGCCGATTCGCCGAACATCATCGAGTCGAAGTCGTTCAAGCTCTATCTGGGGTCGTTCTCGCAGACGCCGTTCGAGTCGGTCGACGCGGTCCGCGACGTACTGCAACGCGACGCCAGCGCCGCCTGCGGCGCGCACGCGTCGGTGCGGCTCGAGCTGCCGGCCGCGTTCGGCAGGTTGCCGTTCGAGGAATTCGGGGGACTCTCGCTCGACCGGCTCGACCTGGAGGCGAGCGTCTATCAGCCCGACCCGTCGCTGCTGAGCGCCGCGTTCGACGAAGCGCCGGTCGAGGAGACGCTGACGTCGAACCTGCTGAAGTCGAACTGCCCCGTCACCGGACAGCCCGACTGGGGCAGCGTGCAGATCCGCTACGTGGGCCCGCAGATCGACCAGGCCGGGCTCCTGCGCTACATCATCTCGTACCGCAACCACGCCGGGTTCCACGAGCAATGCATCGAGCGCATCTTCGTCGACATCCAGCGCGCGTGCCGCCCGCTCAAGCTCGCGGTGTACGGCCGCTATACGCGGCGCGGCGGGCTCGACATCAATCCGTTCCGCACCAGCTACAACCTGCCGCTGCCCGACAACGCGCGGCTCGCGAGGCAGTAACGCCGGCCGGTCAGCGCCGGGGGAAAATGCGGGAAGCGCGGGAAGCGCGGGAAGGCCGGGAAGTGCCGGGTGCCGGGAGCGCCGATCGATCAGCGCGGCAGTTCGGCCGCGCCCATCCGGCGGGCGATCACGGCCGCGCGTTCGGCCAGGTAGCGCGAGTTGCGGTGCGTATCGAAGTACTTCGGGTCCGGCAGCATCACCGCGAGCCGCGCGGACTGCCACGCGCTCAACCGCGAGGCCGGGATGCCGTAGTAATGAAGGGCGGCCGCCTGAGCGCCGTAAACGCCCACGCCCCACTCGACCGAATTCAGATAGATCTCGAAGATGCGCTCCTTGTCGAGCAGCGTTTCGAGCATCCAGGTGATGACGAACTCCTGGCCCTTGCGCAGATAGCTGCGCTCGCGCGAGAGAAACAGGTTGCGCGCGAGCTGCTGCGAGATCGTGGAGCCGCCGCGCACGATCCGGCCTCGCGACCGGTTCGCCTCCCAGGCGTCGAGAATGGCGTCGGTCTCGTAGCCGTCGTTGTTGACGAAATCGGCGTCCTCAGAGGCGATGATGGCGCGCTTCAGGTTGCGCGAAATCTGCCCGTAGGGTACCCAGACGTGCTGGATCGCAAGGCCGGGCCGATCGGCCTGAAGATGCCAGGCGTCGTTGCGCATGAACGCCGTCGTCCGCGGATTCACGCGGCTCCAGACGGCGATCTGGACGAAGTAGTAAGCCTGGGTCGCGAACCACGCGAAGACGACCACCGCGCAGACGTAGAAAAGCCAGCGTGAAAGGCCCCCGCGGCGCGCAGCCGCTCTCTTCGCCATCGTTGTCGATCTCCCCGTCAGGCCGTTCCCGTTCTCGTCAGTCCTGCCCGCGTCGCCGGCCGTCTGCGGCGGGCCGGTCCGTACCGCCGCAAGACCCGCCGGACCTCGCTGCGCCCCGTCAGCCGGCCTGCCCGGCCAGTTGCGCGCGCAGGGCCGCGAGCACCGGCGCGCTATCCGGGCGCACGCCGCGCCACACCTCGAACGATTCCGCGGCCTGCTCGACGAGCATGCCGAGGCCGTCGGCCGCGCGCGCGCCGAGCGACTGCGCATGCCGCATGAACACGGTCGGCTGCGCGCCGTACATCATGTCGTAGGCGAGCGTGCCCGCGCCGAACGCGCGGTCGTCGCACTCGGGCAGCGCGGCGTCGAGACTGCCGGCCGTCGCGTTCACGATCACGTCGTACGGGCGCGGCTCGACCGTCTGCGGGCCGCCGCCCGTCAGCGCGCAATGCGCCGCGCGCGCGGCGTCGGCGAACTGCGCGACGAGCGCCTCGGCCTTCGCGGCCGTGCGGTTCACGATCGCCAGTCCGCGCGGCGCGCGCTCGAGCATCGGCAGCACGACGCCGCGCGCCGCCCCGCCCGCGCCCAGCAACAGAATGCGCTTGCCGGCAAGCGCAACGCCGAGATTCGCCTCGATGTCGCGCACGAGCCCCACGCCGTCGGTGTTGTCGCCGTAGATGCCGTCGGCGTCGAAGCGCAGCGTGTTGACGGCCCCGGCCGCCGCCGCGCGCGGCGAGAGCCGGTCGGCCAGCGCGTGCGCCTCGAGCTTGAACGGCACGGTCACGTTCAGCCCGCGCCCGCCCGCGTCGGCGAACGCGCGGACCTCGGCGACGAAGCCGTCGAGCGGCGCAAGCAGCCGGCCGTACTCGACGCGCTCGCCGGTCTGCCGCGCGAACTGCGCGTGGATGAACGGCGACCTGCTGTGCGCGACCGGATTGCCGACCACGGCGTAGCGGTCGGGCGCGACGCCCGCGCTGTCGTTCGTCGCGCTCATTCGCGGGACTCCGTCGCGTGATGGCCGTCGGGTCCGGCGGCGTCGCCGGTTTCGTTCTTCGCCGCGCCGTCGGCTTCGCCGTCTCCGCTCCCGGTCTCGCCGGCGGCCGGGGGTTCGTCCTGCGCCCCGTTTTCTTCGGTATCGACCCGTTCCTGCTCTTCGCCGTCCGCCTCGCCGTCCGCCTCGCCGTCGCTGTCGCCGTCCTCGTCGCCGGCGCCCGTCACGGTCGGCGCGTCGAGCACGCGCAGCATCCGCGCCGACGCCTCGATCGTCAGCTCGTCGATCGACATGATTTCGAGCAGCACCCGCGTGCCGCGCGCATGCACGCCGAGCGCCGGCACGTGCAGCAGCAGCGGCACCTCCTCGAGACGCACGAGATCGTCCTTGACGACCGTCGCCGCCACCTCGCGCCGCCGCTCCTGCGTGAGCCAGCGCAGGCACCAGAAATACTCCATGCGCCGCTGATGGTCGGCGTAGGCCGTATAGGTCTCGTCGAAACCCTGCACGACCGCGAACAGATCCGCGTCCTTGGGCTTGAACGGCGCGACGAGCTTCGCGGCGACGCCGTGCTGCACGCAGGCGAGCAACTGCCACTGGTTGACGAGGTCCACGTAGCGGCGCAGCGGCGACGTGCTCCACGCGTATTGCGCGACGCCGAGCCCTTCGTGCGGCGCGGCCGTCGTCTGCATGCGCGTGCGCTTCGGGCCACCCGGCGTGCCGAAGGCCCGCTGCGAGCGGTAGATGCCCGGCACGCCGTGGTCGTGCAGGAACGCGCCCCAGCTCGAATTGGCGAGAATCGCCAGTTCCGCGACGATCAGGTCGAGCGGTGAACCGCGCCGGCGCGGCGTGATCGTGACGTGCTCGCCCTCGACGTAGAAGTTGAAGTCGGTGTTGCGCTGTACTTCGCGGCGCAGCCCGTAGCCGGCGCGGGCCTGCTGACGCTTCTCGAAGAGCGTCTGGGCGAACGGCCAGAGCACGGCGATGTCGTCCTTGTGCGGATATTCGCCCGTGCCCGCCGCGAGCGTTTCCTCGTTCACGAGCTCGTCGAGCGTGTTGTGCCGCAGGTTGCTCTTCACGAACACGCGCTCGGCGCGCGTCTCGGAGGCGACGATGTCCTGCGTCTGCCGGTCGACGATCACGTAGAGCGAGAGCGCCGGGCGCAGCCCGCCCTCCTTGAGCGTGAACGCGTCGACGAAATCGTCGGGCAGCATCGTGATCTTGTCGCCGGGCATGTAGACGGTCGAGAGTCGCGCGCGCGCGATCGCGTCCACCGTGTCGCCGCGCGCAATGCCGAGCGCCGGCGCCGCGATGTGCACGCCGATGCGCACGCGGTCGTCGGCCAGGCGCTCGACCGAGAACGCGTCGTCGATTTCGGTCGTCGTCACGTCGTCGATCGAGAATGCCTCGACGGCGGCCTCGGGCAGATCGTCGGGCAGCGTACCGACCTCGACCGGCGGAAAGCCCGTGCCGTGCGGGAAGAATTCGGCGAGAAACCGGGCCTCGTGCAGCGCGCGCGGCGAGGCGATGCCGCCGCATTCGAGCATCAGGCGCGGCGCCGAGATGCCGCGCGCGGCGGCGGCGGCCTCGAGCGCCTTGTACTCGATCGCGTTCTTGTCGGGCTTCGTCAGCAGGCCGAGCGCCTTGCCCTCGAACGCCGCGGGCAGCCGGCCCGCCTTCAGTTCCTCCTCGTACTCCGCCTGCACGAGCGCCTGCTGGCGCTTGCGCTCGAGCGCGGCGAGCGCCATCTTCAACTGCTCCTCGGGCGCGCGCTGGTACTGGCCGCGCCCCTTGCGGCGAAAGTAGACGGGCGAGCCGTGCAGACGCAGCACGAGCGCGGCGCGCTCGACCGGGCCGTAGGTCGCGCCGAAATATTCGCCGGCGAGCGCCGTGAACGCGAACTCGTCCGGCGGCGCGCATTCCCACAGGAAGTCGAGGTCGATTTCCTGGGCGGCGGCGTCCGCCTGCTCCATCAGCTCGCCCGCCGCCGGCTTGTCGAACTCGATCAACACGTCCTTCGCGCGGACCTTCGCGCGACGCCCGCCCGGCAACTCGACCTGAAACGCATCGCCCTGGCGCGACAGCACGCTGCCGGCCTTGAAACTGCCTGATTCCTCAAAGAAAACGTTCACTCAATACTCTCGTTCAGACTTGCATCGACCGGCGCGGCAGGCGCGAACGGTCCGTAGATCCACATACTGGAAAGAAGCGCCGCGCGCGGGGCCGCTGCCCTCCCGCACTTTCGATGCCGCGCGGCCGGCCTTGTCGCCCGGGCGGTCATCCCGCCCTCGGCGCGGCCCCGCAGAAGGCGATCACGTCGTCGACGTAATCGGCGAATTCGCTGATCCCGTGGTCGCTGCCCTCGATCAGCCGCGTGCGCACGCCCGGGTAGTGGGCCAGCATCTCGCGATAGTCGAGCACCTCGTCGCCCGTCGCGGCAAACAGATAATAGCGTTCGGGTCGAGTCACCGAAGTCACGGCCAGCGCGCGCAGTTCGTCGAGATGGCGCGGCTCGACCACGATACTGCCGCCGCCGTGCCAGAGCGGCTGCTCGCCGAGGCGGCGGCCCAGGTCGCGCTGCGGCACGACGGCCGGATTGAGCAACACGGCCCGCCAGCCGTGCTTTTCGGCCAGATACGTCGCGTAGTAGCCGCCGAGCGAGCTGCCGATCAGCGTCACGTCCGCCGGATCCGCCGCGCCGCCCGTCGCCTGCGTTTTGGGTCCGCCCCGCGGGTCGCCCCCGCGCTCGACCTCGCGCTCGACCTCGCGCTCGACGAGCGCCACGGCCTCGGCGGGCGACACCGGCAGCGCCGGGCAGCGCCACTCGCGCTCACGCCCCGTCTGCCCGAGTCGGGCCGCCAGCAGGCGCGCCTTGAACGACTGGGGCGAAGAGCGAAAGCCGTGCAAATAGACGATCACGCGCCGCTCCGCACCGCGAGCGCGTCGAGCAACTTCCGATGCACGCCGCCGAAGCCGCCGTTGCTCATGACGAGAATCTGGTCGCCGGGCCGCGCAACCGCCGCGACGGCTTCGACGAGCGCACCGAGGTCGTGGAACGCCTGCGCCTTCGCGCCGAGCGGCGCCAGCGCCGCGGCCAGATCCCAGCCGAGCGCGTCGCGGCCGTGCGGCGCGCCGTAGCCGAACACGAGGTCGGCGTCCGCGAGGCTGGCGGGCAACTGCGCCTTCATCACGCCGAGCTTCATCGTGTTCGAGCGCGGCTCGAGCACGGCCAGGATGCGCGCGCCCGCGCGGCCCACGCGCGCGCGCAGGCCGGCGACGGTCGTTTCGATCGCGGTCGGATGATGGGCGAAGTCGTCGTAGACCGTGACGCCGTCGACGCTGCCGCGCACTTCCATGCGGCGCTTGACGTTGCGGAACGTCGCGAGCGACCGGGCGGCCTGCGCGGGCGGCACGCCGACGTGCCGCGCGGCCGCCATCGCGGCGAGCGCGTTCAGCCGGTTGTGCTCGCCCTGAATCTGCCACTCGACGACGCCCGCGCGCGCGCTGTCGTGATAGACGGCGAAGCGTTCGTCGACGGGCTCGCCGTCCGCGGCCGGCAGCACCTGCCAGCCGCCGTCGACGCCGAAGCGTTCGACCTCGCTCCAGGCGCCGCGCGCGAGCACGCGCTCGAGCGCATCGGAGCAGCCGTTCGAGACGATCCGGCCGATGCGCGGAATGGTGCGCACGAGATGATGGAACTGCGTTTCGATCGCGGCGAGATCGGCGAAGATGTCGGCATGATCGAACTCGAGGTTGTTCAGGATCGCGGTGCGGGGCCGGTAATGGACGAACTTCGAGCGCTTGTCGAAGAACGCCGTGTCGTACTCGTCGGCTTCGATCACGAAGAAGTTCGAATCGGTCAGCCGCGCCGACACGCCGAAGTTGAGCGGCACGCCGCCCACGAGGAAGCCCGGATTCAGGCCGGCGTCCTCGAGCAGCCAGGTCAGCATCGACGTGGTCGTCGTCTTGCCGTGCGTGCCGGCCACGGCGAGCACCCACTTGCCGGCGAGCACGTGCTCGCCGAGCCACTGCGGGCCCGAGACGTAGGGCAGGCCGCGGTCGAGGATCGCCTCCATCAGAGGATTGCCGCGCGAGACGACGTTGCCGATCACGAACAGGTCGGGCTTCAGCGCGAGCTGGCTCTCGTCGTAACCCTCGATCAGGCGGATGCCCTGCGCCTCGAGCTGCGTGCTCATCGGCGGATAGACGCCCGCGTCGCACCCCGTCACGGTATGGCCGGCGCCGCGCGCGAGCACCGCGAGACCGCCCATGAACGTGCCGCAGATGCCGAGGATATGGATGTGCATAAGCCTGTTGCGCCGCATGCGCGTCGTGGATCGGGTTGGGAAGAAAACGCGGGGCGACCGCGCGCCGCTCCGGGCAAGGAGCGTCATTGTACCCGAGGGCCCCGCCGTTTTCGGGCGGCGCGGACCGGCGCCGGGCGCGTCCGGAGGCGCCCGGCGACCCCGGCCTGCCTATCTAGTATGATGGGCGCCATGGTGCGCAGATCACATTTCGATCCGGAACGCGTGCGCGAGGAAATCGCGATCGCGGCAGCGCGGATGATCGCCGAGGACGGGCTCGACTACGCGACGGCCAAGCGCAAGGCGGCACGGCAGGTCGCCGGCGAGACCCGTATCGAGGGCGTCTGGCTGCCCGACAACGACCAGATCGAGGACGAGATCCGCGAATATCAGGCGCTGTTCCAGGGCGACAGCCAGCCGGCCGTGCTGCGCCGCCTGCGCGAGGTCGCGCTCGACTGGATGCGGCGGCTCGACGACTACCATCCGTACCTGACGGGTGCGGTGCTGAACGGCACGGCCGGCGAGCATTCCGACGTCCACCTGCAAATTTTCTGCGACGACCCCAAGGAAGTCGCGATTCATCTGCTCAACGCGAACATTCAGTACGACGTCTCCGAGACGCGCCACTTCGCTGCGCGCGGTTTCGTGGAAACGCTGAGCTTCCTCTGGAAGCCGTCGCGCGACGAGGAGCCGGTCGGCATCCACGTGGCGCTCTACAATACCGACGATCTGCGCGGCGCCGTGCGTGCCGATGCGCGTGGCCGTCTGCCGAGGGCGAACGCGCGAACGCTGCAGGAACTGCTCGACGAAAGCGAGAGCGGCGTCCCGACCTCCACGACCTGAAACCTTTCACGATGAACTTCAAGCGTATCCTCACGGCTGCCGCGCTGGCCGCCTTCGGAGTGGGCGGCCCCTTCGTCGCATTCTTCGCCGCGCCCTGGGCGATCGGCACGGCCGACGCGGCAAGCGCCGCCGGCCAGCCGGGCGCGGTCGGCCAACTCTGGTCGGCCGCCGTCACGAACACGGCCGGCCAGCCCCAATCGCTGAACCGCTTCAAGGGCCACCCGGTCGTGGTCAACTTCTGGGCGTCGTGGTGTGGCCCCTGCGTGCGCGAGATGCCCGAACTCTCGTCGCTGCAGCGCGAGTACGCGAAAAAAGGCGTCCAGTTCGTCGGGCTCGGCGTGGATTCGGCCACGAACGTGAAAGCGTTCCTGCAAAAGGTACCCGTCGACTACCCTGTCTACATCATCGGCTTCGGCGGCGCCGACCTCGCGCGCGCGTTCGGCAACAACGCGGGCGGTCTGCCGTTCACGGTCGTAATCGACGCCAAAGGCACCGTTCGCGCGACAAAATTAGGCGAAATTCAACCCGCCGAACTCAGGCACACGCTCGATTCGCTCTGACCGACAAGAAGAATTGACCGAATCTTGCGCGCCGAATGGTACTTTTTGCAGTATCTTTTGCGCGATTTGCCGCGAGATCGCATGACTCCGCCTCGGGAAAACCCGGGAGCGGTCGAGGCGACCATTCGGAAAACTGGACAAAATTCTCTAATCAGCGCTAAAGTTCGCGCAATTCCACGGAAATAGAGCGACCATGACGCGACTGCTGGTTCTGCACGGCCCCAACCTCAATCTTCTCGGCACCCGGGAACCGGAGGTGTACGGGCACGTGACGCTGCCGCAGATCGATCAGGCGCTCGCCGAACGGGCCGCGCAGGCAGGCGTGGCGCTCGCGACGTTCCAGAGCAACCACGAGGGCGCGCTCGTCGATCGCATCCAGGCCGCGCGCAACGAGAAGACCGGGTTCATCCTGATCAATCCCGCCGCCTTCACGCACACGAGCGTGGCGGTTCGGGACGCCCTCGCAGGCGTCGGCATTCCGTTCGTCGAGATTCACCTCTCGAACGTGCATCGCCGCGAGCCCTTCCGGCATCACTCGTATTTCTCCGACCAGGCCGAAGGCGTGATCTGCGGCCTCGGCTGGAAAGGCTACCTGTACGCGCTCGAATTCGCGCTCGACCGACTCGGCGTCCGGTCCGGCGCCTGAAGCCCGGTCGCGACCGACAGGACACACCGACAACCACCCATCTGCGCCGGCGCGCCGCGTCTACCGCCAGCCGGCCTTCACGTATCGAAAGGGACTGCACAATGGATCTACGCAAGCTGAAGACGCTGATCGACCTCGTCTCCGAATCGGGCATCTCCGAGCTTGAAGTCACCGAGGGCGAAGGCAAGGTGCGCATCGTCAAGAACGCGCCGCCCATCTACGTGCAGTCGCCCGCCGCGTCCTACCCGACCCAGGTGTCGGCCCCCGTCGCGCCCCAGGCCGGCCATCCGGCCGAAGCGCCGGCCGGCGTGCCCGCGGCGCCGGCCGTGCCGCAGGGCCACGTGGTGACCTCGCCGATGGTCGGCACGTTCTACCGTTCGCCGTCGCCGGGCGCCGATCCGTTCGCGCAGGTCGGCGACACGGTCAAGGAAGGCCAGACGCTCTGCATCATCGAGGCGATGAAGCTGCTCAACGAAATCGAATCGGACAAGGCCGGCGTCATCAAGGAAATTCTCGTGGACAACGGACAGGCCGTCGAATACGGCCAGCCGCTTTTCGTGATCGCCTGAACGCCTGCGGAGCGCGACGACGTTCTCGCGCCCGTTGCATGCCGCGCGCGGCGCCCGAAGCCCCGCGCGCCCGACCGTTTCTCCGGGGTAGCCGCCGCAAGGCTTCGGACGGCGCCCCCTGATGAGTCGAATACCCGCTATGTTTGAAAAAATCCTCATTGCCAACCGCGGCGAGATCGCGCTGCGCATCCAGCGAGCGTGCCGCGAGCTGGGCGTCAAGACGGTCGTCGTCTACTCGGAGGCCGACAAGGAAGCCAAGTACGTGAAGCTCGCCGACGAGGCCGTCTGCATCGGGCCGGCGCCGTCGAACCTGAGCTACCTGAACATGCCGGCGCTCATCAGCGCCGCCGAGGTGACGGACGCCGAGGCGATCCACCCCGGCTACGGCTTCCTCTCCGAGAACGCGGACTTCGCCGAGCGCGTCGAGCAGTCGGGCTTCGTGTTCATCGGCCCGCGCCCCGAGACGATCCGCATGATGGGCGACAAGGTCACGGCCAAGCAGACCATGATCAAGACCGGCGTGCCGTGCGTGCCGGGCTCGGAAGGCGCGCTGCCCGAAGACCCAAAGGAGATCGTGAAGATCGCGCGGGCCATCGGCTACCCCGTCATCATCAAGGCGGCCGGCGGCGGCGGCGGGCGCGGCATGCGCGTCGTGCACACCGAGGCGGCGCTCGTGAACGCGGTCAACATGACGCGCGAGGAAGCGGGCCGCGCGTTCGGCAACCCGCAGGTCTATATGGAGAAGTACCTCGAGAACCCGCGCCACATCGAAATCCAGGTGCTCGCGGATTCGTTCCGCAACGCCGTCTGGCTCGGCGAGCGCGACTGCTCGATGCAGCGTCGCCACCAGAAGGTGATCGAGGAGGCGCCGGCGCCCGGCATCGCGCGGCGGCTGCTCGACCGCATCGGCGACCGCTGCGCGGACGCCTGCAAGAAGATGGGCTATCTCGGCGCGGGCACGTTCGAGTTCCTCTACGAGAACGGCGAGTTCTACTTCATCGAGATGAACACGCGCGTGCAGGTCGAGCACCCGGTGACGGAGCTCATCACCGGCATCGACATCGTGCAGGAGCAGATCCGCATCGCGGCCGGCGAGAAGCTGGCGTTCCGCCAGCGCGACATCCAGCTCAAGGGCCATGCGATCGAGTGCCGGATCAACGCCGAGGACCCGTTCAAGTTCACGCCGTCGCCGGGCCGCCTCACGTCCTGGCACATGCCGGGCGGCCCCGGCATCCGCGTCGACTCGCACGCCTACAACGGCTATTTCGTGCCGCCGAACTATGATTCGATGATCGGCAAGCTGATCGCCTACGGCGCCACGCGCGACCAGGCGATCCGCCGGATGCGCATCGCGCTCTCGGAGATGGTCGTCGAAGGCATCCTGACCAACATCCCGCTGCACCGCGAACTGATGCTCGACGCGAAGTTCGTCGAGGGCGGCACGAGCATCCATTACCTCGAAAACCGGCTCGCCGCGCGGCAGCAGGTGGCGCCGGAAGAAGCGTAATCCATGAGCTACCGGGAACTGATCGCGGAGCTGGACCGGGAGCGCGCGGACGAACTGTCCGACGCGCTGCTCGAACTCGGCGCGCTGTCGGTTTCGGTCGAGGACGCTGACGCCGACACGCCCGACGAGCAGCCGCTCTTCGGCGAGCCGGGCCTGACGCCCGAGCGCACGGCCTGGCAGCGCTCACGCGTGATCGCGCTCGTCGCCGAAGAACACGATCCGGCGTTGCTCGTCGCGGCCGCGGCCAACGCGCTCGGCCTCGACGAAACGCCGGCCTTCACGCTGCGCGAAGTCGAGGAGCAGGACTGGGTGCGCCTCACGCAGTCCCAGTTCGACCCGATCCGGATCGGCGAACGCATCTGGGTCGTGCCGTCGTGGCACGAGGCGCCCGACCCGCAGGCGCTCGTGCTCGAGCTCGATCCCGGCCTCGCGTTCGGCACGGGCAGCCACCCGACCACGCGGCTGTGCATGGAATGGCTCGAACAGGCGGTACAGCCGGGCCAGTCGGTACTCGATTACGGCTGCGGCTCGGGCATCCTCGCGATCCTCGCGAAGAAATGCGGCGCAAACCCCGTGGTCGGCATCGACATCGATCCGCAGGCCGTCGAATCGGCCCGCCAGAACAGTCTGCGCAACCACGCGGACGTGACTTACGGCCTGCCGGACGACTGCCCCGAGGGCACGTTCGACATCGTCGTGGCCAACATCCTCTCGAATCCGCTCAAGCTGATGGCTTCGATGCTCGCGTCGCGGGTCAAGCCAGGCGGGCGCATCGCGCTCTCCGGCGTGCTGGCGCGGCAGGCCGACGAGGTGGCGCGCGTCTACGCGCGCTGGATCGACATCGCCGTCTGGCGCGAGCACGACGGCTGGGTCTGCCTTGCGGGAACGCGCGTCGACCGCGCATAGATTGCCAGTAGAATGGCGGATATCGCCAACCCACCGATCTGTCCGGATCCGCGGCCCTCATGCTCCTGGCAACGCGCTGCCCATTCTGCGAAACCGTCTTCCGTATCCAGTCCCCGCAACTCGCCGCGCGCCGCGGCCTCGTGCGCTGCGGCCACTGCCAGGAGACCTTCGACGCATCCGGCAGCCTCTATCAGTTGCCCGCCAGCGGCGAATTCGAAGGTGCCGCGCCGGTAGGCGCTGACGTCGCCGCCGTCCTGATGACCGACAACGGCACGACGACGCAAGGCGCGTCGCCGTCCCTCTCGACGGGCACCGACGCGCGACGCGCCCCGCCCGCCGACTCGCCGGCCAGCGCCCCGGACAACCGGCCCGACCCGCAACGCCCGTTGCCGCCGGGCGCCGCCGGCCGGTTCGCGGACGACGCCGCCGCGAGCCGGAATCAACCCGCCTCGTCCGCAGCGAGCGTCACGCCGCCCGAACCCGAACTCCGTCGCGCAGACTGGGCGGCGGCCAAGCCCGGCGCCGCCGAGCCCACGCTCGCGACCGCGCCGCGCGCCGCATCCGGCGCCGATCCCGAGCCGCATTTCTCGGCGCCTCGCGGGAACGCCGGGGCAGCCCCCAAGGCGCCCCCCCAGGGCGACGCCTCGCAGCCGTTCGCCACGCTGTCCGGACAAGAAGACGGCGCCGCGCCGTTCGCCGTCACGCGCGAAACGCCGGCCCGAGCCTCGCGCCACGTCGGCTGGAGAATCGCCGGCACGCTGATCGCCCTCGTGCTGCTCGTCCTGCTCGCCGCACAACTGGCCTGGTGGCTGCGCGAAACCGTGATGGTCTATTGGCCGACCTCGGAAGGCATTTACGGCGACGTGTGCCGCGAGTTCGGCTGCCGCGTGCAGCCGCCGCGCGACATAGACGGCCTGCAGGTGGAGCCTTCCGATCTGCGCGAAATCGATGACCCGCATCACCTCGAACTGAGAATGCCGCTGCGCAACCGCTTCGGCGTCGCGCTCGCGTATCCGTCGATCGAGCTCACGCTGCTCGACCGGCAAAACAACGTCGTGGTACGCCGCGTGCTACGGCCGCAGGACTACGTGAAGCCCGGCACGCCGATCGAAGCCGGCCTGCCCGCCAACGCGACGCAGACGATGATCGTGCGGCTCGACACCGGCAACGTCGTCGCGTCGAACTTCCGGCTCGAGATTTTCTATCCGTAGGTAGCACCCCGCGCGCCGTGCCCGGCGCGGCGCACGTCCCGTGTCCGGCTGCGCCGGCCATGGTTTTCCGTCACATCACCGATTTCCGGAGAGTCAACATGAGTCAAGTCACGCTGGGGGGCAACCCCATCGAAGTTGCCGGCACGTTCCCGTCGGCCGGGCAGAAGGCGCCCGCATTCTCGCTCGTCGGCCGCGACCTGAAGCCCGTCTCGCTCGACGACTTCGCCGGCAAGCGCAAGGTGCTGAACATCGTGCCGAGCCTCGACACGCCGGTCTGCGCCACCTCGACGCGCAAATTCAACGAAGCCGCGGGCAAGCTCGCGAACACGGTCGTCGTCGTCGTGTCCGGCGACCTGCCGTTCGCCGCGGCGCGCTTTTGCACGACCGAAGGCATCGAAAACGTCGTCACCGCCTCGACGTTCCGTGGCCGCGACTTCGCGAAGGCCTACGGCGTCGACGTGACGAGCGGCCCGCTCGCCGGGCTCACGGCGCGCGCGGTCGTCGTGATCGACGAAAAGGACAACGTGATTTACGCCGAGCGCGTCGGCGAAATCAAGAGCGAACCGAACTACGACGGCGCGCTCGCGGCGCTCAAGTAACTCACCGGGCCCGTCCGCGCGGCGCTCCGCTCCGGCGGAAGCCGCGCGGCACGCATCCGCCTCCCCGCTTTTCCTTTCACACGCACTACAGGACATTCCGCCTTGGCTACGCTGATCTGCGGCTCGCTCGCCTACGACAACATCATGACCTTCGAAGGCCGCTTTCGGGAACACATCCTGCCCGAGCAGGTTCACATCCTGAATGTGAGTTTTCTCGTGCCGACGATGCGCCGCGAATTCGGCGGCTGCGCAGGCAACATCGCCTACTCGCTGCATCTGCTCGGCGGCGACGCGCGCATCATGGCGACGCTCGGCGCGGCCGACGCCGGCCCTTATCTCGACCGCCTCGACCAGTTGGGCCTCGCGCGCGACTACGTGCGCGTGGTGCCCGAAGCCTGGTCCGCCCAGGCGATGATCACGACCGATCTCGAGAACAACCAGATCACGGCCTTCCACCCCGGCGCGATGATGCAGTCGCATCTGAACCGCGCCGACGCGGCGACCGGCATCAAGCTCGGCATCGTCGCGCCGGACGGCTTCGACGGCATGGTCCAGCACACGGAGCAGTTCGCGGCGGCGGGCGTGCCGTTCATCTTCGATCCGGGCCAGGGGCTGCCGCTCTTCGACGGCGATTCGCTGCGGCACGCCATCGGGCTCGCCACCTACGTCGCGGTCAACGACTACGAAGCCAACCTGGTCAGCCACCGCACGGGCTGGTCGCTCGAGGAGATCGCGAGCCGCGTCGACGCGCTCGTCGTCACGCGCGGCGAGCACGGATCGCAGATCTATCACGGCAAGGGCGTCGACGACATTCCGCCCGTCGCGGCTGAGCGCGTGCTGGACCCGACGGGCTGCGGCGACGCATTCCGCGGCGGTCTGCTCTACGGCATCGAGAAGGGTTTCGACTGGGCGACGGCCGGACGCCTCGCCAGCCTGATGGGCGCGCTCAAGATCGAACACCAGGGGCCGCAGAACTACGCGCCGACGCGCGCTGACATCAACGCGAGATTCAGGAAGGCGTTCGGCTACGACCTGCCGGCATGACGCCCCCTTCCCCTGTGCCGCGGACGGACATCGTGCCGTTCGCGGACGTCTCTGGCGCATGCGCTTCCCTGCACATGCGCCTTTTTTCATGACCCGATCCGGCCGGGTCGACGGGCGTCCGGAAAAACGACGCGCGCGATGAGCGCAATGTGCGAAGCCATCGACCCGATTCCGGATACCGGCCCGTTGTCTTTGTCTGCTCGTGGTCCGACCGACCCGGGCGCCTCTTCTACTCGAACAACCTCGCCTTCCGTTCAGTCGAAGCGCGCGCGGCCGCGATTCGCCCGGCAAGGCCATGAAACCGGCTTATGACGCGTTTTTTCCCTGCCTTGATCCCTCTTTTGCCCGCCCAACCCGGCATACAAGATATTGATTTGGTCTATCCGACCCGCACAATATTTGGTAGTTTTTTCTTCTCCTGTGCGTTTTCGAATGCTACACTCGCGTACAGGTTGGTTGCAGTACTGAAGTCGATTGCCGTGGATGTTGACGCGTCTGCTTTTCTCTGGAGGAAGAAGATGAATATCGCCACCGCGAACCGAAGTGATGCAGCGAACCTGCCGGCGTCGTGACCACACGCCATGCCGGCAATCGATGCCTGCGAGCATCCGGCGCGAGCCGGACGCGAAGCTCGATATCGGTGGCGCCAACCGTCCGACGAACGACATTGCAATTGCGCATCGTTGTCCGCTCCGGCAGATGTGATCGCAGCGCGTCTCGCGCGGCGATTTTTTCCCAACTCGCGCACGCCCCGAACGCCGCGACTTCCTCGCGAAGCGCAGTCGTTCATGCAGCGCGCCAAGCAGCGAAGCTCGTCGGGCGCAGGCACCGGCGCAGCGTCCCGAGAGCGTTCGCTGCGCATCGCGAACCCGCCCTGCCGGTGCTCCGTTCGATCGCAACGACGATCACGACGAGGCCCCCGGCAACACGCTCGCGATGCGGCTCACGCGATGCGATTCACGCAGTGCGATGACAAAGTGTTGTATGCAGGTCTCAACACGAATCGAAAACAGGCATTTTCGTGAGCGAACCCTTTTATCGCTCACGAAAAGATGGTACAAACCGTTCTAAATTGATGGTGACATTTATGCTCAACTGGGATGACGAGATCACTGCCGTAGCTCCGTCGAGCGGCACGCAACACGATGCGTTGCGCGCCTCCGCAGGACCGGCTGCTGACGCGCAATTCGCCACGCGCGCCGTTCCCCAAACCGTCTCCGCACAAAACATCTTCGCGAACGACTTCGCGGTCGCGCCGACACCGGTGCCCGCACCCGCCGCCGAAGCGCGGGTGAACGTCGCCGACAAGCGCATCATCAACGGCCAGACCGACGTCAACCAGTTGGTGCCGTTCAAGTACAAGTGGGCCTGGGAGAAATACCTGTCCGGCTGCGCGAACCACTGGATGCCGCAGGAAATCAACATGTCCCGCGACATCGCGCTCTGGAAGGACCCGAACGGTCTGACCGAGGACGAGCGGCGCGTCGTCAAGCGCAACCTCGGCTTCTTCGTCACGGCCGATTCCCTCGCCGCCAACAACATCGTGCTCGGCACCTACCGGCACATCACGGCGCCCGAGTGCCGCCAGTTCCTGCTGCGCCAGGCGTTCGAGGAAGCGATCCACACGCACGCCTATCAGTACATCGTCGAATCGCTCGGCCTCGACGAAGGCGAGATCTTCAACGCGTACCACGAAGTCGAGTCGATCCGCGCCAAGGACGAGTTCCTGATTCCGTTCATCCACACGCTGACCGACCCGTCGTTCAAGACCGGCACGGTCGAGGCCGATCAGAAGCTGCTCAAGTCGCTGATCGTGTTCGCCTGCGTGATGGAAGGGCTGTTCTTCTACGTCGGGTTCACGCAGATTCTGGCGCTCGGCCGCCAGAACAAGATGACCGGCGCGGCGGAGCAGTACCAGTACATCCTGCGCGACGAGTCGATGCACTGCAATTTCGGCATCGACCTGATCAACCAGATCAAGCTCGAAAACCCGCACCTCTGGACCCCGGAATTCCGCGCGGAAATCCGCGAGCTGTTCAAGCATGCGGTCGACCTCGAGTACCGTTACGCCGAAGACACCATGCCGCGCGGCGTACTCGGCCTGAACGCGGCCATGTTCAAGAGCTATCTGCGCTTCATCTGCAACCGCCGTTGCCAGCAGATCGGCCTTGATCCGCTGTTCCCGAACGAAGAAAATCCATTCCCGTGGATGAGCGAAATGATCGATCTGAAGAAGGAGCGCAACTTCTTCGAGACGCGCGTCATCGAATATCAGACGGGCGGTGCACTGTCCTGGGAGTGAACCCGGGCGCACCACGATGCAGTCTTTTGGGGATGCCGGCGTTGGCGCGCAATGCGCACGCCGGCTGACGATTAGGAGCAGGAACGCCTGATGCAAAGCGTGCCGGGTGCCTTAACGGCCCACCAATACGAGAGGCACTTTGCGAACCCTTCAGTGGGATGGGCAAACTTCCCCCCGGAAAAGGGCGCCGGCATAGCCGGCGCCCTCATCAAACGTTGGCCGGCATCGGAATCCGCTGCCGGATGGACTTGGCGCGCGGTGCCTGACGGCATCGCGCGCCTTACCGTATTCATTAGCGTAAGCGCGAAGGATCTGCGTACGCCGATGAATAGCCCGCTTCGTAGTGCGCGCCGTGAAAAGCGCCCGCGAGAAGCGGGTTTTGACGAAGGGTGTAGTTTGAACTGATCTCTCATCTGAACCTGAAGGAGAAAACAATGGCAACTGCCAAGAAAAAGCCGGCCGCGAAGAAAGCGGCGGTGAAGAAGGTTGCGGCGAAGAAGGCCGCGCCGGCCAAGAAGGCGGCCGCGAAGAAGGTCGTCGTGAAGAAGGTTGCAGCCAAGAAAGTCGCCGTGAAGAAGGTTGCGGCGAAGAAGGTTGCGGCGAAGAAGGTTGCTGCCAAGAAGGTTGCGACGAAGAAAGTCGCCGCCAAGAAGGTTGCAGCGAAGAAAGTCGCCGCCAAGAAAGTCGCGGTGAAGAAGGTCGCCGCCAAGAAGGCCCCCGCGAAGAAGGCCGCTGCCAAGAAGGTCGCAGCGAAGAAAGTCGCGGTGAAGAAGGTCGCCGCCAAGAAGGCCCCCGCGAAGAAGGCTGCAGCCAAGAAGGTTGCCGCCAAGAAGACCGCGGCCAAGAAGGCCCCCGCGAAGAAGGCTGCGGCCAAGAAAGCCGCCAAAAAGGCCCCCGCGAAAAAGGCTGCGCCTGCTCCCGCTGCGCAACCGGCTGCGCCTGCCGCGACGGTGAAGACCGCGTTGAACCCGGCCGCTGCATGGCCGTTTCCGACCGGCAGCCGTCCGTAAGCTGCACTGAACAGGAGGCGCGAGACGCGCTTCCTGTTCGTTCGTTGTGCGCTTTGACAAAGCCCCGCTACCAGGCAACCGGTAGCGGGGCTTTTTTATTCGTTCGCGCCGGACCAGACCGGGCGTCTACAGACATCCGCTTCGATCGCTCCGCCCGACGAGTGAGGAGTGAGCCGACATCCCAGCCCGGGAGACCCACAAAAAAATCGGCCGGCATCGGAAGCCTCTGCCGTCCGCACGAGACGAACTGACGAGAGACTCCTGGTTACCGGCCTAACGGGTACTGCTGGGAAAATCGCGCTTGCGCTTGATCCTTAGTCTTTAGCTGCCGGCGGGAAAATGTCGCGCACTCCCTGCCGGCTTTACACCCGTCTTTTTACTGGCAGGCCTCGCATTCGTCGAAGCCGGGATCGCCGGGACGCATCATGCAGACAGGACCATCGGCTTCCGGCGCCGCCGCCACGGCCGGCGCAGCAGCAACGCCGGCCGGAGCCGATTGCAGCCCGTCCGCACCCGTCGACCCGCCCGTCGCTCCGCGACCGCCGCCGGAGGCGCCGCCCAGCGCACCGCCGGCGCCACCCGCCCCGCCCTCGCCGGTCGGCACGGCGTTCAACGCGCCGTGTGCGACCGTCGACTTCTCGACGTGCGTGGCCGCCATCGTGCGCAGGTAGTAGGTCGTCTTCAGGCCGCGCACCCAGGCGAGCTTGTAGACCTCGTCGAGCTTCTTGCCCGACGCGCCCCCCATGTAGATGTTGAGCGACTGCGCCTGGTCGATCCACTTCTGGCGCCGCGACGCCGCCTCGACGAGCCACTTCGGATCGACCTCGAACGCCGTGGCGTAGATCGCGCGCAGGTCGGCCGGAATCCGGTCGATGCGCGAAAGCGTGCCGTCGAAGTACTTCAGGTCGGCGACCATCACCTCGTCCCAGAGGCCGCGCGCCTTCAGGTCGCGCACGAGGTAGTCGTTGACCACCGTGAACTCGCCCGACAGGTTCGACTTGACGTAGAGGTTCTGGAACGTCGGCTCGATGCAGGCCGACACGCCGATGATGTTCGAGATCGTCGCCGTCGGGGCGATCGCGATGCAGTTCGAGTTGCGCATCCCGTGGGTGGCGATGCGCGCGCGCAGCGACGTCCAGTCCATCGACTCGCTCGCGTCCACCTCGACGTAACCGCCGCGCGCCTCGGCCAGCAGCTTGATGCTGTCCTGCGGGAGGATGCCGCGATCCCAGAGCGAACCGCGGTAGCTCGAATAGCGGCCGCGCTCCTCGGCGAGCTCGGTCGATGCCCAGTACGCGTAGTAGCAGACCGCCTCCATCGAGCGATCGGCGAATTCGACCGCATCCTCCGACGCATACGACGTGCGCAGCAGGTGCAGGCAGTCCTGGAAGCCCATGATGCCCATGCCGACCGGACGGTGCTTGAGGTTCGAGTTGCGCGCCTTCGGGACCGCGTAATAGTTAATGTCGATCACGTTGTCGAGCATGCGCATCGCGACGCTCACGGTGCGCTTGAGCTTGTCTTGGTCGAGCGCGTAACTGCCGTCGGCCTGCTTCGCGAGGTGCGCGACGAGGTTCACCGAGCCGAGATTGCAGACGGCGATTTCGGTGTCGCTCGTGTTCAGCGTGATTTCCGTGCACAGGTTCGACGAGTGGACGACGCCGACGTGCTGCTGCGGCGAGCGGATGTTGCACGGATCCTTGAACGTGATCCACGGATGGCCGGTCTCGAACAGCATGCCGAGCATCTTGCGCCAGAGCTGCGCCGCCGGAATCCGCTTGAAGAGCTTGAGCTCGCCGCGCGCGACCTTGTCTTCGTAGGCCGTGTAGGCGGCTTCGAACTCGGCGCCGAACTTGTCGTGCAGGTCCGGGCAGGTGGACGGCGAGAACAGCGTCCAGTCGCCGCCCTCCATCACGCGCTTCATGAACAGATCGGGAATCCAGTTCGCCGTGTTCATGTCGTGCGTGCGGCGGCGGTCGTCGCCCGTGTTCTTGCGCAGCTCGAGGAATTCCTCGATGTCGAGGTGCCACGTTTCCAGGTACGCGCAGACCGCGCCCTTGCGCTTGCCGCCCTGGTTCACGGCGACGGCGGTGTCGTTGACCACCTTCAGGAACGGCACGACGCCCTGCGACTTGCCGTTCGTACCCTTGATGTGCGAGCCGAGCGCGCGCACGCGGGTCCAGTCGTTGCCGAGGCCGCCGGCGAACTTCGAAAGCAGCGCGTTTTCCTTGAGCGCCTCGTAGATGCCGTCGAGGTCGTCCTCGACCGTCGTCAGGTAACACGACGAGAGCTGCGAGCGGCGCGTGCCGGAGTTGAAAAGCGTCGGCGTCGAGCTCATGAAGTCGAAGCTCGAAAGCACGTTGTAGAACTCGATCGCGCGCGCTTCGCGGTCGATCTCGTTCAACGCGAGGCCCATCGCGACGCGCATGAAGAACGCCTGCGGCAACTCGATACGCACGCCGTCGCTGTGCAGGAAGTAGCGGTCGTAGAGCGTCTGCAGGCCGAGATAGCCGAACTGCAGGTCGCGGCTCGCGTCGAGCGCGGCGCCGAGACGCTTCAGGTCGTACTGCAGCAGTTTGTCGTCGAGCAGTTCGGCATTCACGCCGCGCTTGACGAACTGCGGGAAATATTCGGCGTAGCGCTCGCCCATCTGCGCCTGGATCACTTCCTCTTCGAGGATTTCGCGACGGATCGTGTGCAGCAGGATGCGGGCGGTCACCTGGCTGTATGCCGGGTCCTTCTCGATCATCGTGCGGGCCGCGAGGATCGCCGAGTCGTAGACCTGGCTCATCGGCACGCCGTCGTAGAGGTTCTTCACCGTTTCGGCGACGATCGGCTCGGGGTTCACCGCGTCGCCGAGACCGTCGCAGGCCGACACGATCAGCGCGCGCAGCGCGTCCAGGTCGAGCGGACGGGTCACGCCGTTGTCGGTGACGTTCAGACCCGGCGCGGCGGGCGCCGCCGCGTCCTGGGCATGGCCGCGCTCCTGGTTGCGCTTCTCGCGATACAGCACGTAGGCGCGCGCGACGTTGTGCTCGCCGCCGCGCATCAGCGCGAGTTCGGCCTGATCCTGGATGTCCTCGATGTGGAACGTACCGCCGTTCGGACGGCTGCGCAGGAGCGCGCGCACGACGCTTTGCGTGATCTGCTCGACGAGCTCGCGCACACGCGCCGACGCCGCGCCCTGGCCGCCGTTGACCGCCAGAAACGCCTTCGTCACGGCAATCGCGATCTTCGACGGCTCGAACGACACGACGCTCCCGTTACGGCGGATCACCTTGTAGTCGGCGAACGTAGCCTGCGGCGCGAGCGCCTGGCCGGCCTGCTGCGTGCCGCCCAGCGAATGGCCAATCGGCGCGCCGTCGTACCGGGTCGTGGCGTTATCGGTCGTCTGCATGTGCAAAGCTCCTGGTTCTGGAAAGGTGCGAGGGAATTTCGCGGATTAATACGGCCGCCGCAGGGAAGCGGACGAAGAGAGGGAGAAAGAGGGCTAGCCTGGCGAGGTGGCCGGATGCGACAAGGCAGACGGGACGACGGTCTTCATCGTGGATGTCGCGATCATTGGCTGTGCCCTTTTTCTCGATTGCAGCCGGTGCGCCGGTTCCCCTGCTGACTGCCTGCTGGCGCACCGCACGAAATTTCCTATGCCGGGAATGCAGGCGGCGCCGTACTCATGGAGTGGGGCGCCGCCGGACAACACAACATATAGTGCAATGTTCGTTTTCTGGCACCAAGTATAGTGGAGATTGCGGGCAGGTCAAATTGATTTATTTAAGACCGCGCGCTTGACTTTTCACATGTGCCGACGCCGCGCGGACTCGCTGCGAGACAAGCGGTACGGACCGCCTTGCGGGACGACGGCCCGCGAGTCACGGCGCCGCGGGCCGCGGGCCGCGCCCATGAAGGTAGGGAAAACAGGTAGAGGCGAGCCCGGTGTCGCGTTCGAGTCGCGCCCAGTCGAAATGCGGGCCCGGGTCGGTCTTGCGGCCCGGCGCGATGTCCGAGTGTCCGGCGAGCGCGTCGATCGGATAGCGCGCGACGAGCGCCTGCACGAGCGCCGCGAGCGTGACGTATTGCGCGGCCTCGAACGCGCGCGTGTCGCTGCCTTCGAGTTCGATGCCGATCGAGAAATCGTTGCAGCGCTCGCGGCCGAAAAAATTCGACACGCCGGCATGCCAGGCGCGCGCGTTGCACGAGACGAACTGGACGAGCGCGCCGTCGCGCCCGATCAGGAAGTGCGCCGATACCCGCACGCCGCGCAGATGCGCGTCGTAGTACGGATGGGCATCGCAATCGAGACGGTTGAGGAACAGGTCGGCGATGGCGGAGCCGCCGAACGCGTCCGGCGGCAGGCTGATGTTGTGCACGACGATCAGCGTCGGCTCGACGCCTGCGGGACGGGCCTCGAAATTCGGCGACGCGAGCCGGCGCGCCGCGTCCGTCCAGCCGGACGCATCGACGGCGATCGGCACGACCGGCGCGCCGGTCATCGCGCGGCGGTGTCGCGGCCGGCCGCGCGCGCCGCGTGGCGTTGCGCGTGCTCTTCGCAGCAGAACGACTGCCCTGCCACGGCAAGCGACTCGCTTCTCGGCGCATGGACGCCGCACTCGGCGCAGCGCACCATCGGTTCGGGCAGCGCGCCGGTGGTCCTGTTCGAACCGGTTCCGCTATTGGCACTGGACGCACTGGACGCGCCCGCAGGCCGCGCGCGCGAATCGGCGCCCTGACCGGGCCGCGCGCCACCGGACCGCACGTCAGGTCGCGCGTCGGGCCGCGCCGTCGACTGCGCGCGGCGCAGCGCCTTCACGAACCATTGACCGACGACGAACAGCAGGACCAGTAAAAGAATCTGTCTCATCGAAACTCAAACCACGGGACGGTGCAGCAGCACCTCGAAGACGAACCGGCTGCCCACGTAGGCGAGCAGCAACGCAAGGAACGACGCCAGCACCCAGCGCAGCGCGGCGCGGCCGCGCCAGCCCGAGAGCCGGCGCGCCATGAGCAGGGAGCCGAACATCACCCACGAGAGGATCGCGAACACAGTCTTGTGATCGAAGCTCAGCGCGCGGTCGACCAGTTGCTCGCTGAACACGATACCGGAAATGAGCGTCAGCGTGAGCAGCACGAAACCCGCGCCGATGAGCCGGAACAGCAGCTTCTCGAGCGTGAGCAGCGGCGGCAGCGTTTCGAGCCAGCTCGAAAGCCAGCCCTCGTTCGCGCGGACCGCGCCCGCCGCGACCTGGCGCCGGCCGCCGCGCAGCGCGTGCAGCCGGCGCTCCACCGCGAGCATCAGCACCGCGTGGAGCGCGGCGATCGCGAAGAGGCCGTAGGCGATGTTGGCGATCACGAAATGCAGCTTGAACATCGGCGCGGCCGCGTACGGCAGCACGCGCACGCCGCCGAACACGAGCGGCAGCAGCGACGCGAAGACGGCGAGCGGCAGCAGCATGATCCGCAGCCCGTCGAGCGAGAAGAAAAAGCTCTCGATCCAGTAGATGCCGGCGCCGAGCCAGAACATCGCCGACAACGCGAACGCGAAGCCGAACACCATCTCGTTCTGGGGAAAGATCGTCATATGGAGCAGCACGCCGTGCGCGACGAGCGCCGCGAGCAGCAGCGCGCGCAACCCGTGCCCGAAGCCGGGCGCCCCGACCGCCGGCGCGGCCGGCACCGGCGGCACGCTGCCGAGCAACGGCTGCGCGGCGGCGTGGCGCAGCGAGCGCCAGTCGGCCACGCACACGCTGCCGTACAGGAGCACGGTGAGGGCATACAGTACAATATCCATGTTCGAAGTTTACTATAGGCCCTCCCCGCGCGACGGTTCGTTCCCGACGCGCCTCGGGCCGCACTGTTCACCGTTCCCCATGCTCGACAATCTCACCCAACGGATGGCGCGCGTCGTCAAGACGCTGCGCGGCGAGGCCCGGCTGACCGAGGCTAACACGCAGGAAATGCTGCGCGAAGTGCGGCTCGCGCTGCTCGAGGCCGACGTCGCGCTGCCCGTGGTACGGGACTTCATCGCGAAGGTGAAGGAAAAGGCGCTCGGCGAGGAAGTCATCAGCAGCCTGTCGCCGGGGCAGGCGCTCGTCGGCGTGGTGCAGCGCGAGCTGACCGCCGTGATCGGCGGCGACTACGAAGGCAAGGCCGCCGAGCTGAACCTCGCCGTCACGCCGCCGGCCATTATCCTGATGGCGGGCCTGCAGGGCGCGGGCAAGACCACGACGGTCGGCAAGCTCGCGAAGCTCCTGCGCGAGAAGTACCGGAAGAAGGTGCTCACCGTCTCGTGCGACGTCTATCGTCCGGCGGCCATCGCGCAGTTGAAGACCGTCACCGAGCAGGTCGGCGCCGAGTTCTTCCCGTCGCAGCCCGACCAGAAGCCGGTCGAGATCGCGGACGCCGCGCTCGACTGGGCGAAGCGCCACTATCACGACGTGCTGATCGTCGACACGGCCGGCCGCCTCGGCATCGACGAGGCGATGATGCAGGAAATCGCCGCGCTGCACGCCACGCTCAAACCGGCCGAGACGCTGTTCGTGGTCGACGCGATGCTCGGCCAGGACGCCGTCAACACCGCGAAGGCGTTTAGCGACGCGCTGCCGCTCACGGGCGTCGTGCTCACCAAGCTCGACGGCGACTCGCGCGGCGGCGCCGCGCTGTCGGTGCGGCACGTCACGGGCAAGCCGATCAAGTTCGTCGGCGTCGCCGAAAAGCTCGACGGCCTCGAAATCTTCTATCCGGAGCGCATGGCGAACCGGATTCTCGGCATGGGCGACATTCTCGCCCTCGTCGAGGAGGCGCAGCGCGGCGTCGACGTAGAGGCCGCGCAAAAGCTCGCCGACAAGGTGAAAAAGGGCGGCGACTTCGACCTCAACGACTTCCGCGCGCAGCTCTCGCAGATGAAGAAGATGGGCGGGCTCTCGTCGCTGATGGACAAGCTGCCCGCGCAGTTCCAGCAGGCCGCGGCCGGCGCGAACATGGGTCTCGCCGAAAAGCAGATGCGCCGCATGGAAGGCATCATCAACTCGATGACGCCGACCGAACGCGCGAAGCCCGACCTCATCAAGGCCGCCCGCAAGCGCCGCATCGCGGCCGGCGCGGGCGTCCAGGTGCAGGAGGTGAACCGCATGCTGAACCAGTACGACCAGATGCGCACGATGATGAAGAAGCTCAAGGGCGGCAATCTGCAGAAGCTGATGCGCGGCATGAAGGGCATGATGCCCGGCATGCGCTGATCCGATCAGCCGGCGCGCGGCGAACGCATCCGCCGCGCACCGAATCCGGTTTTTTTCGTTTTTCGTTTTCGCCCGGGCGCGACTTCGCGGCGCCGGGTCCGCGGGTTTATGCTATGGACCGCGCCACCGCTCTTTCATCCACCGATCACGATCGACACCGCCCGTCAGACGCCATGAACCGCGAAGAAGCCTTTCACATTTTCCGACAGTCCGAAGAGATCGTCCCGGCCGGCGACGTCTCCCAGTCGATCGACCGGATGGCGAGCGCCATCGGCGCCGAAATCAGCGGGGACTTTCCGCTCGTGCTTTCGGTGATGGGCGGTGCCGCCGTGTTCACGGGCATGCTGCTGCCGCACCTCGACTTCCCGCTCGAGTTCGACTACATCCATCTCACGCGCTACCGCAACACGACGAAGGGCGGCGAGATGCAATGGCGCGTCGCGCCGGCCGAATCGGTGAAGGACCGCGTGGTGCTCGTGCTCGACGACATCCTCGACGAAGGCGAGACGATGGCCGCGATCCGCGACCGCATCCTCGCGATGGGCGCGAAGCGCTTCCTGTCGGCCGTGCTCTGCGAGAAGATCATCGCGAAGGCCAAGCCGCTGCGTCCCGACTTCTGCGGCTTCGAGGTGCCGGACCGCTACGTGTTCGGCTGCGGCATGGACGCGAAGGGCTACTGGCGCAACCTGCCGACGATCCGCGCGCTGACCGTCGACGCGTGACGTCCGCCCTGCGCCGCCGGAACGCGCAAGAAGAAAAGCGGCCCGCGGGCCGCTTTTTCGTTGCAGGCTTGCTTGCCGGGGCGCAGCACCCGAAACGCCTCATAGCTGATGCACGAACGCCTTGATCCCGCCGAGAATCATCTCCACCGAAATCGCCACGAGCACGAGCCCCATCAACCGCTCGAACGCCGTCACCACGCGCTCGCCGAGCCACTGCTGAATCCGCCCGGCCAGCACCAGCACGATCGCGCAGACGACCATCGTGACGGTCAGCGCCCCGATCCACTCGATCATCCGGCCGGGCGCCTGGGACGTAAGCAGCATCACCGTCGCGAGCGCGGACGGACCGGCGAGTGCCGGCGTCGCGAGCGGCACGATGAGCGGCTCGGCATTCTTCCCGTCGTTGCCGAAGAGGCCGCCCGGCGTCGGGAAAATCATCCGCAGCGCGATCAGGAACAGGACGATGCCGCCGCCGATGCGCAGCGACGTGTCCGTGAGGCCCATCATGCGCAGGAACCCGTTGCCGGCCACCATGAACACCAGCAGGATCGCGAACGCGATCGCCACCTCGCGCAGGATCACGACGGGCCTGCGCTGCGGTGCGACGCCGCGCAGGCAGCCGATGAAGAGCGGGATGTTGCCGAGCGGATCGGTAATCAGCAGCAGCAGGACGGTCGCGGAGAGAAAGCTGTATTCCACTACGGGGACTTCCTCGCCGCTCAGTGCGCGAGCGCCGCGCGAACCTTCTGCGCCACGACCGCCGCCGCCTCACCGGCCGGCAGCAGCGTCGCCTCGGCGTCGCGGCGACCCTGGTACTCGATCTTGCCGTCCTTCAGGCCGCGCTCGCCGATCACGAGCCGATGCGGCACGCCGATCAGCTCCCAGTCGGCGAACATCACGCCGGGACGCTCGCCGCGGTCGTCGAGAATCACGTCGACACCCGCCGCCGACAGCTCGGCATACAGACGGTCGGTCGCCTCGCGCACGGCCTCGCTGCGGTCATAGCCCATCGGGCACAGCACGACCTCGAACGGCGCGATCGCCTCGGGCCAGATGATGCCGCGTGCGTCGAAGTTCTGCTCGATCGCCGCGCCGAGAATGCGCGTGACGCCGATCCCGTAGCAGCCCATCACCATCGGCTGCGGCTTGCCGTTCTCGTCGAGGAACGTCGCGTTCATCGCTTCCGAATACTTCGTGCCGAGCTGGAACACGTGGCCGACCTCGATGCCGCGGCAGATGTCGAGTGCGCCCTTGCCGTCCGGCGACGGGTCGCCCTTCTTCACGTTGCGGATGTCGGCGACGACGGGCTCCGGCAGATCGCGTCCCCAGTTCACGCCCGTGAGGTGATAGCCGGCGTCGTTCGCGCCCACCACGAAGTCGCTCATGTTCGCGACCGTGCGGTCGGCCACGACCTTCACCGGCTTCTTCGTGCCGACCGGCCCGAGATAACCGGGCGGCGTGCCGAACCACTCGACGATCTCGGCTTCGGTCGCGAAACGGAAGTCGGCGAGTCCCGGCAGCTTGCTGGCCTTGATCTCGTTCAGCTCGTGGTCACCGCGCAGCAGCAGCAGCCAGATCGTGGGCGCAGCGCCCTCGTCCCCGGTCGCGAGCACGATCGACTTGACCGTGCGCTCGAGCGCGATGCCAAGCATCGCGGCCACGGCCTCGCACTTGGACGCGTCGGGCGTCGCCGTCTTTTGCATCGCCTCGGCCGGCGCCGCGCGGCTCGCGATGAGCGGCAAGGCGTCGGCAGCCTCGACGTTGGCCGCGAAGTCGGAGGTCGGGCAATAGGCGATCGCGTCCTCGCCCGTGTCGGCGATCACGTGAAACTCGTGCGAACCGCTGCCGCCGATCGAACCGTTGTCGGCCGCCACGGCGCGGAACTCTAGCCCGAGGCGCGTGAAGATCCGCACGTAGGCGTCGTACATCTTCCGGTACGACTCGCGCAGGCCGTCCATGTCCTTGTCGAACGAATACGCGTCCTTCATGATGAATTCGCGCCCGCGCATCACGCCGAAGCGTGGACGGATCTCGTCGCGGAACTTCGTCTGGACCTGGTAGAAATTCACCGGCAGTTGCCGATAGCTCCTGATCTGGTTGCGCGCGATATCGGTGACCACCTCTTCGTGGGTCGGCCCGATCACGAAGTCGCTCTGCTTGCGGTCCTTGAAGCGCAGCAATTCCGGCCCGTATTTCT
This sequence comes from Burkholderia sp. WAC0059, assembly GCF_002870125.1. GTDB lineage: Bacteria > Pseudomonadota > Gammaproteobacteria > Burkholderiales > Burkholderiaceae > Paraburkholderia. The sequence goes on along the minus strand of NZ_PNEO01000013.1, from coordinate 45,935 downwards.
CCCAGCGCCCCGACTCCTGCCACAGCTCGGCGGGCTGCACGGCCGGCATCAGCAGCTCGATGGCGCCCGCGCGGTTCATTTCCTCGCGCACGATCGCCTCGACCTTGCGGATCGAACGCAGACCGACCGGCAGATAGTTGTAGATGCCGCCGGCCACGCGCCGGATCATGCCGGCGCGCACCATCAGCTTGTGGCTGACGATTTCGGCGTCGGCGGGAGCTTCCTTGAGGGTGCCGATAAAGAAACGCGAAGCTTTCATTCAAGAATGTCCAAAAGCGGCGGCCCGGCGAGAGGCCGCCCAAAAAGAGAAGGTGGGATTCCCAGGTCGGCACGATACCGGCGCGCGGCCGCCGCGGCAACTGCACAAGCGGCGCGCTTCGACGCCGCGATGCGCGTCTGCGGCGAGTCTCGCGGCAAATCGTTCCAATTTGGTGCCTGCCCGGTGCGTCAGGGACGTTATCTGTTTATAATCAAAGCAATTTTAAAGGATTCGAAGGTGGTTGTATGCTGGATCGTGAAGGCTTTCGCCCGAACGTCGGCATCATCCTCTTGAACGCGCGCAACGAGGTGTTTTGGGGCAAGCGGATTCGCGAACATTCCTGGCAGTTTCCGCAAGGGGGCATCAAGTACGGTGAAACCCCCGTGCAGGCGATGTATCGGGAGTTGCACGAGGAAACGGGTCTCGCTCCAGAGCACGTCAAGGTCATCGGTCGCACGCGCGACTGGTTGCGTTACGAGGTGCCCGACAAGTTCATCAAGCGGGAAGTCCGCGGTCACTACCGCGGCCAGAAACAGATCTGGTTCCTGTTGCGCATGGTCGGTCGCGACTGCGACATTTGCCTGCGCGCGACGGGACATCCCGAGTTCGACGCCTGGCGCTGGAACGAATACTGGGTCCCGCTCGACGCGGTGATCGAGTTCAAGCGCGACGTCTATCAACTGGCGCTCACGGAGCTGTCCCGGTTCCTGCGCCGTCCCGCGCCGCGCGGCGAGCGCGACGAAACCCAGGGCGCACCGCGCGAGACGCGTCCGCCGGGCATAGCCATGCCGACGCCCGGCGGCGACCCGCAGGGTCAGCCCGTGCTGGTCGCGCTCGAAACGGTGCGGGGGCCGTCGCCGGCGCTCCCCGCCGTTGAAAGCGAATGCGGGCCTGCCGGGAGTATGATCGTGCGCACGCCGCACGGAGCGTGACTCGCGCGGGAAAAACCGCGGTCCGGACGCCCCGCCATCGGAGCGTCCGGACAAGCCACCCCATCGCAGGCACCGTCATGACCGATGCGCCGCCCATCCCGGCGCATCGGCGTTTTGAGGAAACCGATTTGAAACGACTTGCTTTTGCCGCCGCCTGCGCCGCTGCCGGCGTGCTGCTGGCCGCATGCTCCAGCTCCGGACAGCCCGCCAACAAGAACAACAGCACGTTCACCTATCTGCTCGACAGAACGGGCGGCAACTGGACCGAAAACCGACTGGTGTCGCTGCCGCCGCTGCCGTCCGGCAACGCCCTGCTCGCGTTCGACGTCTCGAACACCACGCCGCTGACGTTCGCGGTCGATCCCAACTCGCTGTCGGTCGGCAGCGACGGCGTCGTGCGCTACACGGTCGTGGTCACGAGCCCCAGCGGCGCGCGCAACGTGAACTACGAGGGCATCCACTGCGCCACTTACGAGTGGCGTCTGTACGCGACCATGAACGCGTCCCACGACGGCTGGGACCAGACCGTGGCCAACGACTGGGCCGGTATCGAGGGCGGTTCGAACGGATATCAGGCGTCGCTGTACCAGGATTACTTCTGCTCGGACAAGATGCCGGCCACCACCAAGCCGGCGACCATCGTGAACCACCTGCGCGAGCACAAGACGCTCATGATGCTGGAAGACGCGCACTGAGCGTGAGCGTCGCCTTCGGCGGCACGATCGGCCCGCTGCTGCGAAAAAGCCGTTCTCGCTCGATGAGCGGGAACGGCTTTTTTCCGTCTCCGTCTACCCGGTCGCCCCGGTTTCGGACGGTTCAGGCGAGCACGAGATTGTCGCGATGGATCAGCTCGGGTTCGAGCATGTAGCCGAGCACGGCCTCGATCTCGCCGCTCGGACGCCGCTGGATCAGCTTCGTTTCCGCGCTGCTGTAGTTGGTCAGGCCGCGCGCGATCTCCAAGCCCGCGCCGTTCAGGCACGCGATCACCTCGCCGCGCGCGAAGGCGCCCCGCACCTCGACGACGCCGATCGGCAGCAGGCTCTTGCCGTCGGCGGTCAGCTTCTCGACGGCGCCGTCGTCGACGACGACGTGGCCGCGCACCTGCAGGTGATCGGCCATCCACTGTTTGCGCGCCGCCATGCGCGCGGTGCGCGCGATCAACTGCGTGCCGATCGCCTCGCCCGAGGCGAGCCGCACCAGCACGTCGGCTTCGCGGCCGCTCGCGATCACGGTGTTCGCGCCGCTATGAGCGGCGCGTTTCGCGGCGAGAATTTTCGTCAGCATGCCGCCGCGGCCGATGCTCGAGCCGGCGCCGCCCGCCATCTCCTCGAGCTCGGGCGCGCCGGCATCGGCTTCGGATACAAGCGTCGCCGCCGGGTCCCGACGCGGATCCGCCGTGTAGAGACCGCGCTGGTCGGTCAGGATGACGAGCGCATCGCCTTCGATCAGATTCGCGACGAGCGCGCCCAGCGTGTCGTTGTCGCCGAACTTGATTTCGTCGGTCACGACCGTGTCGTTCTCGTTGATGATCGGCACGACGCCGAGACGCAGCAGCGTGAGCAGCGTCGAGCGGGCATTCAGATAGCGCTCGCGGTCCGCGAGGTCGGCGTGCGTGAGCAGGATCTGCGCGGTGCGGATGCCGTGTTCGGCGAAACGGCTTTCGTAGACCTGCGCGAGCCCCATCTGCCCCACGGCGGCAGCGGCCTGCAGCTCGTCGATCTCGCGCGGCCGCCGGCTCCAGCCGAGCCGCTGCATGCCCTCGGCGATCGCGCCAGAACTCACGAGCACGACCTCCTTGCCCGCCGCGCGCAATGCGGCGATCTGCGCGGCCCAGCGGCCGATGGCGGCGTGGTCGAGCCCGCGTCCGTCGTTGGTGACGAGGCTCGACCCGACTTTCACGACGAGACGCCGGGAAGCGGCGATGACGGAACGCATGCTGCGCGGTCTCCCAGATGACGGATGAGGCCGACGGCGGCCGTTACGCCTGCGGCGCGGCGCCGTCGGCGGAGGCCGGCGGCTCGTCGCGGAAGCGGACGTCGGCGGCCAGATCCTCGGCGTCGGCCGCGCGCCGCGCGTCGGAGTGCGCCGCGATATGGTCGTACACCGCGTAGCAGAGGTTCTCGCAGCCGAGCCCCGTCAGCGCCGAAATTTCGAACACCTGACCGTCCCAGCCGAAACGCTCGATAAAATCGGCCACGCGCGCGGCGCGATCGGCCTCGGGCACCATGTCGAGCTTGTTGAGCACGAGCCAGCGCGGCTTTTCGTAGAGCGTTTCGTCGTACTTGCGCAGCTCGCCGACGATCGCCTTCGCCTCCGCGACGGGGTCGACGCTTTCGTCGAACGGCGCGAGGTCCACGAGATGCAGCAGCAAACCGGTACGCTGCAGATGGCGCAGGAACTGGTGGCCGAGCCCCGCGCCTTCGGCGGCACCCTCGATCAGGCCCGGAATGTCGGCAATCACGAAGCTGCGGCTCGGACCGACGCGCACCACGCCGAGATTCGGCGCGAGCGTCGTGAACGGATAGTCGGCAATCTTGGGCTTCGCGTTCGAGACCGCCGAAATGAACGTCGACTTACCCGCGTTCGGCATACCGAGCAGGCCGACGTCGGCGAGCACCTTCAGTTCGAGACGCAGCATGCGCCGCTCGCCGGGCTTGCCCTCCGTCTTCTGGCGCGGCGCGCGGTTGGTCGAGGACTTGAAGTGCAGATTGCCGAGCCCGCCCGCGCCGCCCTGTGCGACCAGCACGCGCTGATCGTGCTCGGTGAGGTCGGCGATCAACTCGCCCGTGTCGAGGTCGGTGATCGCGGTACCGACCGGCATGCGCAGCGTGACGTCGTCGCCGCCCTTGCCGTAGCAGTCCGAGCCGCGGCCGTTCTCGCCGTTGCGGGCCTGATGCTTCTTCGTGTAGCGGTAGTCGATCAGGGTATTGATGTTGCGGTCGGCGACGGCGTAGACGCTGCCGCCGCGGCCGCCGTCGCCGCCGTCCGGACCGCCGAACGGGACGAACTTTTCGCGCCGCATCGACGCGCTGCCATCGCCCCCGTCGCCGGCGCTGACTTCGATCTTCGCTTCGTCAATGAACTTCATGCGTGACTCCGTCCCGTGGATGCCGCTATTTTGCGCGCGCGGCGGCGATTGGCCAAACGCCCGGCCGCCAATGAAAAAGCCCCGCAAACTTCGCGGGGCCTTCCTTGCGTCGGTTGCGTGCCTGTCTGACGAAAACTCAGACCGCAGCCGGGACGACGTTGACCATATGCTTCTTTGCCGCGCCCTTCGTCGAGAACGTGACGTGCCCGTCGATCAGCGCATACAGCGTGTGGTCCTTGCCGATGCCGACGTTCTCGCCCGCATGCATGCGCGTGCCGCGCTGGCGCACGATGATGCCGCCCGCGAGGATCGCCTGGCCGCCGAACACCTTCACGCCGAGGCGCTTCGACTCGGAGTCGCGGCCGTTGCGTGACGAACCGCCTGCCTTTTTGTGTGCCATTTGCTTAGCTCCTTTACCTTGCCCGTGCGCGCGTTACGCGTTGATCGCGTCGATGCGCAGCTCGGTGTAGTTCTGGCGGTGGCCGCCGTGCTTCTGGTAGTGCTTCCGGCGACGCATCTTGAAGATGGTCACTTTGGCATGACGTCCGTGCGACACCACGGTAGCCTTGACGGAAGCCCCACTGACCAGCGGCGTACCGAATTTGATCGATTCGCCTTCGCCCACTGCGAGAACCTGGTCGAGCGTGATTTCTGCGTCAATGTCTGCCGGTATCTGTTCTACTTTAAGTTTTTCGCCAACGGCAACCTTGTACTGCTTGCCGCCGGTTTTTATGACCGCGTACATTGAAAACCTCACTGGATTCATTTTTCCGGCGCACCACGCGCGGAAACTCTCGATTATACATGGAGTTAGCCGTCAGGTCAAAGCCGCCGGACGGCGCCCCGCGCATCGCCCCGGCCGGCGCGGGGAAAGCGTCCCGCGGCGTTCGGGACGAAAGGGATTCGCCTTATAATTCGCGGCACGACCTCCATTACCCATCATGCCGTCCACCGCCACCCATTCCCCCAACGCCGCCAACGTACTGGCCCCGATCGCCGAAGACATGGAACAGGTGAACCGCGTCATCCGGCAGCGTCTGGCGTCCGAGGTGATGCTGATCAACCAGATTTCCGAATACATCATCGGCGCGGGCGGCAAGCGGCTGCGGCCGGCGCTGCTGCTGCTCGTGTCGGGCGCGCTCGGCGACCGGAGCGCGCATCGTTACGAGCTGGCGGCGGTCATCGAGTTCATCCACACGGCGACGCTGCTGCACGACGACGTCGTCGACGAATCCGACCTGCGGCGGGGCCGGCAGACGGCTAACGCGCTGTTCGGCAACGCGGCGAGCGTGCTCGTCGGCGACTTTCTCTACTCGCGCTCGTTCCAGATGATGGTGGGCGTCGGCAAGATGCGCGTGATGGAGATTCTGTCCGAATCGACCAACATCATCTCCGAAGGCGAAGTGCTGCAGCTACTCAACATGCACGACGCCGACGTGGACGAGTCGCGCTACATGCAGGTGATCCGCTACAAGACCGCCAAGCTCTTCGAAGCCTCGGCCCAGCTCGGCGCGGTGCTCTCGGGCGCCGACGCGAAAACCGAGACGGCGGCGGCCGAATTCGGCCGGCGCATCGGCACCGCGTTCCAGATCATGGACGACTGGCTCGACTACACGGGCACGGCGGAATCGATGGGCAAGAACGCCGGCGACGACCTGCGCGAAGGCAAGCCGACGCTGCCGCTGATCTGGCTGATCGAGCACGGCACGCCGGCCGAGGCGGCGCTCGCGCGCGAGGCCATCGAACAGGGCGGCACGACGCGGTTCGACGAGATCTTTGCGGCCATCACGCGCTCGGGCGCACTCGACCATACGCTGCAATGCGCGCGCGCCGAGGCCCAGGCCGCCGCGGAGGCGATTTCACTCTTCCCGGGTTCCATTTACAAGGAAAGCCTGCTAGAATTATGTTCTTACTCGACGACGCGCCAGTCCTGATCCGGACTGAAATACCCGAAGCGTCCACGATGAGTAGATCGGGGTGTAGCTTAGCCTGGTAGAGCGCTACGTTCGGGACGTAGAGGCCGGAGGTTCGAATCCTCTCACCCCGACCAGATTTGCAGAAAACCGCGCAGCCGAAGCGCGGTTTTTTTTCGCCCACGCGCTTCATGCGTGTCGAGAAGCTGGTCCCAACCGGGCAGCACCGAAGCGCCCCAGCGGAACCGCTCCAACCCACAGCGCCCACGCGCCACGCCCCCGCCCCGAAATCGGCGCGGCAAAACCCCTCTGCTATAGTCTCCCCATCCGCTTCTTTCATTTTCACGACGCGTGGAACAACTTCCCTTATGGGCGCAGATTTGCGCCGTCTTCATCCTGCTCATCTGCTCCAGCTTCTTCTCCATTTCGGAAACGGCGATGATGGCGCTCAATCGCCACCGCCTGAAACACCTCTCGAACCACGGCGCGCTCGGCGCGAAGACCACGCAGCGCCTGCTCGCGCGCACGGACCTGCTGCTCTCGGTCATCCTGATCGGCAACAACCTCTTCAACACCATCATCCCGGTGCTGACCACGTCGATCGCGCTGCGCACGTTCGGCCACAACAACCTCGTGCTGTCGGTCGCGACGGGCATCGTGGCGTTCCTCATCATCGTGTTCGCCGAGATCACGCCGAAAATCGTCGGAGCGACGTTCCCGGAGCACATCGCGCTGCCCGCGAGCCTGCTCATCGCGCCGCTGATGCGCGTCACGCGGCCGCTCGTCTGGTTCGTCAATCTGTTCGCGAACGGCCTGCTGCGCCTCCTGCACATCAATACGCGCAAGGCGCACGACCAGCGCCTGTCCACCGAGGAACTGCGCACCATCGTGCTCGAGTCGGGCAGCTTCATGCCGACCAAGCACCGCAGCATTCTGCTGAACCTCTTCGACCTCGAGAACATCACGGTCGACGACGTGATGATCCCGCGCCGACGCATCGAGGCGCTCGATTTCGACGCGCCGCTCGAGGACATCCTGCACCAGCTCGAGACCTGCTATCACAACAAGCTCGTCGTCTACCGGGGCGACATCGATCGCGTGCTCGGCGTCCTGCACGTGCGCAAGACGCTCTCCGCGCTGCACAACCAGGAACTCGAGCGCGACACGCTGCGCGAGCTGCTCGCGGAACCGTACTTCGTGCCGACCGGCACGCCCGTGTTCCAGCAACTGCAGTACTTCCAGGAAAGCAGGCAACGCATCGCGCTCGTCGTCAACGAGTACGGCGAGCTGCAGGGGCTCATGACGCCCGAGGACATCATCGAGGAGCTGATCGGTGAATTCACGACGTCGATGCCGCGCAGCGGCAACGACCGCGGCGGCTGGAACGACGACGGCGAATGCATCGTGCCGGGCAGCATGCCGCTGCGCGAACTGAACCGCTGGCTCCAGTTCAGCCTGCCGACCGACGGCCCGAAGACGCTGAACGGCCTGATCCTCGAGGTGCTCGAGGAAATTCCCGAGGGCGACGTTTGCCTGCAGGTCGGCGGCGTCCGGCTCGAAGTGATGCGCAGCGACGATCAGGCCGTGCGCACGGTGAAGCTGTTCAGGCCTCAGGCGGCGACGCAACGCTCCGATCGTTAGCCATCCGACGGAATGGCACGGAAATGACCGCCGGCCGATGATGAGTCGTCCTCGTTGCTCAGGCGGCTTGATGCCGGCGTTCGATGTCCATTCCGTCCCACCGCGCGGCGCCGTCCGATACGGCGCCCCATCCCGGCGATTCCTCCGCGCTGCGTCGTGCGCTTTCCGGCTCGCCGCCCAATAATCAGACTGCCGGTCAAGCCGTGCGGGCCGTCGGCGTACCGGCGAACGCCGCCATGACGCCGCTTCCGGCCGCCCTCCCCACTACGGCGACCGACGACGGCCCGGCGGTCCGGCTGCTCGCGGAAACGCTGAAAGAAGCGGCCTGCCGCAGCGCGTCCGACCTGCACGTCGAGCCGTTCGAGCACGGCTGGCGCATCCGCCTGCGCATCGACGGCGTGCTGCATGAAATCGCGCGCCCGCCCGCGCATCTGCGCGATGCGTTCGTCACGCGCATCAAGGTGCTGGCGCGCATGGACATCGCCGAACGCCGCGTCCCGCAGGACGGCCGTCTGCGCCTCGCGGCGGCGACCTCGAAAGAGGCCGACGACTACCGCGTCAATTCGCTGCCGACGCTGTTCGGCGAGAAGCTGGTGCTGCGGCGGCTCGAAGCATTGCCGTCCGACCTGTCGCTCGCCGCGCTCGGGCTCGACGCCGCCCAGCAGGATCAGGTCGCCGCGGCGATCCGCGCGCCGCACGGACTCGTGCTCGTCACCGGTCCGACGGGAAGCGGCAAGACGCTGTCGCTGTACTGCTTCCTGCAAATGCTCAACACGGGCTCGCACAACCTCTGCTCGGTCGAGGATCCGGCCGAAATCCAGCTCGCCGGCGTCAACCAGGTCAACGTCCGCGAGAAGGCCGGGCTCACCTTTGCCTCCGCGCTGCGCGCCTTTCTGCGCCAGGATCCGGACGTCATCATGGTCGGCGAGATCCGCGACGAGGAAACCGCCGACGTCGCGGTCAAGGCCGCCCAAACGGGCCATCTCGTGCTCTCGACGCTCCACACGAACGATGCGCCCGCCGCCGTCACCCGGCTCATCGACATCGGCATCGAACCGTACAACCTCGCGGCCGCGTTACGCATGGTCACGGCTCAGCGGCTCGTCCGGCGTCTGTGCCCGGTTTGCCGGATACCGGCCTCGGAGTCCGTCGCGGCATTGCGTGCCGCCGGCCTCGACGAGGGTAGCAACGACCTCGACTGGCAGCCCTACGAAGCGCCCGGGTGCGCAGCCTGCCACGGCATTGGCTATCGCGGGCGGATCGGCATCCATCAGGTGATGCCGGTTTCGGCGGCAATGCGCGAGCGGATCGTGACCGGCGCAAGCGCTCAGGACATTGCCCGACAGGCACGGGCGGAGCGGATCGCAACATTGCGCGACGCCGCGCTGGCCCGCGTACGCGACGGCACGACGAGCCTCGCCGAAGCACTCGGCACGACCGAGATGCCATGACGACGCGCGAGAAACAGGCGTCGAGCGCACCCGCCGGATGGCGCTATGCGTGGCGCGGTGTCGATGCCTTCGGCACCCAAAGACGAGGAATACTGATCGCCGCCGATGCAACGGCGGCGCGCCATGCGCTCCGCCGCGACCGGATTGTCGTCGTCGAACTCTCGGCGCGCGACGCGGCACCTCGCCCACGGGCACGATCAGGTGACGTGACGCGCTTTACGCGCCAGCTCGCCAGCCTGCTGCGCGCCGGCCTGCCGCTCGCGCCGGCGCTCGACCTGCTGGCCCAGGCGCCGGGGCCGCGCGAGATGCCGCGTATCGCGGACATACTCGCGCGCGACATCGCGTCGGGCACACGGTTTTCCGACGCGCTGGCGCGTCACCCGGCCCAGTTCGGCGCGATGTATTGCCAGCTCGTCGCCGTCGGCGAAGGCTCCGGCACGCTGGCCACCGTGCTTGCCCGCCTCGCGGACGACCGCGAGCGCACGGCCGCCCAGCGCGCGAAGGTCCGCTCCGCGCTCACGTACCCGATCGCCGTTTTGCTGTTCGCGATCGCGATCACCGCCGCCCTGCTGATCTGGGTCGTGCCGACGTTCAAGCAGATTTTCGACGGCTTCGGCGCAGCGCTGCCCGCGCCCACGCGGTTCGTGCTGGCCCTTTCGGCGGCTGCGGCGCGCTGGAGCGTGCCGCTTGCCGCACTGGCGCTGACCGTCACCGGCACATTCGGCTTTCTGCTGAAACGCTCGTCCCAGGCCCGCGTGGCGTTCGGGCGAACCGTCCTCCGCCTGCCGATCGTCGGTTCGCTGCTGACCACGCTGTGCGCGGCACGCTGGAGCCACGCGCTCGGCACGCTACTCGCGGCCGGAACGCCGCTCGCCGACGCATTCGAATCGCTGCGCCACGCAAGCGGCAACGCCTTTTTCGATCTCGCCAGCGCCGGCATCAGCCCCCGCCTCCGGCGCGGCGAACGGCTCGCGGCCGCGATGCGGGCCGCGGGCTGCTTTCCGGCCGACGTCATCCAGCCCGTCGCCGTCGCGGAAGAATCGGGCGCGCTCGACGCCATGCTGCTCGACGTCGCGGCGCTCGCGGACCGTCAGGTTGACGAAAAGATCGGCCTGCTCTCGAGCCTTTGCGAACCGCTGGTCGTCGTGGTACTGGGCGCGCTTGTCGGCGGCCTCGTCGTCGCGATGTATCTTCCTGTCATTGAACTGGGCAACGTGGTGTAGCATCGCTGCCAGATTCCGGTTCCACACCATGTCCGCACATTTCCTGCCTACGTCCGCCCTTTTCTCCGACGGCCCGCTCGGCATGGCGGGCAACTTCGCCGCGTCGCTGGCCAACGCGCTCGCCGCGCTGCCGCAAGCCGTACTCGCCGCCTTCGCGATCGTCGTGGGCCTCATCGTCGGCAGCTTCCTGAACGTGGTCGTACACAGGCTGCCGATCATGATCGAGCGCGCATGGCGGGCCGACGTCTCTGACACGACCGGCCAGACCTTCCCCGACGACGGCCTGCCGGCACGCTACAACCTGTGTCTGCCGCGCAGCGCCTGCCCGCATTGCGGCCATATGCTGCCGGTATGGGAAAACATCCCGGTCGTTAGCTGGCTGGTGCTGCGAGGTCGCTGTTCGCACTGCCGTGCCCCGGTCAGCGTTCGCTACCTGCTGATCGAGCTCGCGGGCGCAGCCTGCGCCGCCGGCGCGTTCGCGGCGTTCGGCCCCACCGGCAAGGCCGTTGCCGCGTTTGCGTTTTGTGCGGCGCTGGTCGCGGCCAGTGCGATCGACCTCGAACACCAGTTGCTGCCGGATCTGCTTACCCTGCCGCTTCTGTGGGTCGGACTGGCCGTCAATCTCTCCGGCACGTTCGTGAGCCTGCACGACGCCGTGCTCGGCGCCATCGCCGGCTACCTGCTCCTGTGGTGCGTGTACTGGCTGTTCCGGCTGGTGCGGGGCATCGAGGGCATGGGTTACGGCGACTTCAAGCTGCTGGCCGCGCTCGGCGCCTGGCTCGGCTGGGCCGCCGTGCCGCAAATCGTCCTCATCGCGGCCGTGGCCGGCGCCGTCATCGGCCTCGCGGCCACCTGGTCCGGACGGATGCGCTTCGAGGAGCCGCTGCCGTTCGGGCCAAGTCTCGCGCTAGGTGCCGTGATCACGCTGTTTCTGGGTACGCCGTTTTATTTACCGCTCGGGAGTTGACGATGATGACCGTGGGACTGACGGGCGGCATCGGCAGCGGCAAATCCACCGTGGCGGACCTGTTCGCGGCACGCGGCGTGCCCATCGTCGATACCGACGTCATCGCGCATCGAATCACGGCGCCGGGCGGCGCGGCGATCGAACCGATCGCCGCGCAATTCGGCATGGACTACGTCACGCCGGACGGCTCGCTCGACCGCGCGAAGATGCGCTCGCTCGTTTTCAGCGACGAAACGGCCCGCAAACAGCTCGAAGCCATCACCCATCCGCTGATTCGCGCGGAAACCGTCCTCGCCTGCGAGGCGGCCAGGGGGCCCTACCTCATCGTCGTCGTGCCGCTATTGATCGAGTCGGGTACCTGGAAAACCCGCGTGCATCGCGTGCTCGACGTGGATTGCAGCGTGGAGACGCAAATCGCGCGAGTCATGCGCCGCAACGGGTTTGCACGCGAGCAGGTACTCGCTATCGTCGCGCGTCAGGCTCCGCGCGAGGCCCGCCTTGCCGCGGCCGACGAAGTCATCGTCAACGACCACGACGTCCCGCTCGAAAAGCTGTCGGACGAGGTAGACGCGCTGCATCGGAAATATCTGTCGCTTGCCGCTTCGGCAACCACCCGGCCGGACGGCTCGCCCGGCGCGCCGGACGCCCGGCAGCCGCCGTCCGGCTGAGCGGCGGGCGCCCGGCGAGACCGAGATTGCGACGGTGCTCCCGCAGCATTAGAATGTCCTGCAAATCCAGTCTCCCGTCACCGACCACGCCAGAGGCGAGCGCGCTTGATTCTTTACGAGTATCCCTTCAACGAGCGAATCCGGACGCTGCTACGCCTCGAAGACCTGTTCGAGCGCTTCACGTTCTTCCTGACCCAGGAGGATGCGAGGGAACACCATGTCGCGCTGACCACCCTGTTTGAAATTGTCGAGGTAGCGGGCCGTGCCGACCTGAAGTCCGACCTGATGAAGGAACTCGAGCGCCAGCGCCAGACGCTCGCGCCGTTTCGGGGCAATCCCGGCATCGAGCAGAATGCGCTCGAAGCCGTGCTCGGCGAAATCGAGCAGACGCTTGCCGGCCTCACCCAGATGCAAGGCAAAACGGGCCAGCATCTCACCGACAACGAGTGGCTCGCGAGCATCCGCAGCCGCACCATCATCCCTGGCGGCACCTGCCGGTTCGATCTGCCCTCGTACTATGCCTGGCAGCAGACGCATCCGGACCAGCGCCGGCAGGACATCGCGAAATGGGTCACGCCGCTGCTGCCGCTACGCGACGCGGCGTCCATCGTGCTGCGGCTCGCGCGCGAATCGGGTCAGGCGTCGAAGGTGATGGCCATGCAGGGCAGCTACCAGCAGATGTTGTCGGGCCGCTCCTATCAATTGATGCAGGTCCGCGTGGCACCGGATTTGCGCGTGATTCCGGAAGCCAGCGCCAACAAGTACATGCTGTGGGTCCGCTTTACCGTGCAGGACGGCGATTTGCGGCCCCGCGCGGTGGATGTCGACGTGCCGTTCCAGTTGACGCTGTGCAGCCTGTAGCCGTCGTCCCGGCACCCGCGCCGGGTGCTTCGACGGCATGAAAAATTTGCAAACCGCGCCGCAAATGACATGCGGCAGAGCCTGACGCCAGACCGAATGATCACCGTCGTCCAATGTCCAACCTGCGGCAAGGATGTCCGCTGGGTCCCCGAAAACCGCTTCCGCCCCTTCTGTTCCGAGCGCTGCAAGCAGATCGATCTCGGGGCCTGGGCCGCCGAAAAATACCGGATCGGCGGCACCGACGAGGAACCGCCCTCCGACGACGCGCCCCCCATCGATACGCGGCAATAAGGTTCGACCGCCGCTGCCCGGTTCCGGCCGATTCCCTTCCGGCCCGGACGCCGGCTTCGCTCCCCACCCGCGAACGCGCCGTTTCGGCCGTCTTACCCCTGCGCTAGCCACTCCAGCACCGGAATCGTGGCCGGCAGCAGCGGTTCGACCGTAGCCGGCAGCGCCTGCCAGGCCAGCGCCTGCCCTTCGCGCCCGCTGGGCTCCCCGCCCCAGTCCGTCACCTTGCAGAAATACAGGCGGACATAGGCATGCGGATAGTCGTGCTCGAGCGTGCGCCAGCGTTGACTGGCCTTCACGTCGATGCCGAGTTCTTCGTGAAGCTCGCGCGCGAGCGCGGCCTCGACCGATTCGCCGGCCTCGAGCTTGCCGCCCGGAAACTCCCAGTAGCCGGCGTACGGCTTGCCTTCCGGGCGTTGCGCCAGCAGATAGCGGCCGTCGGGCTGCACCAGCACGCCGACGGCCACCTCGGTCACCGGGCGCGGCGACCCTGGCGATGGGGCACTGGGCTCGCCCGCCGCCTGATCGCCGCTCACGCCTGCGCCTTCTTGCCGGACCAGTCGCGCGCGAACTGGTACGCCACGCGGCCCGAGCGCGAACCGCGCTCCAGCGCCCACACGAGCGCGTCGCCGCGGGCCGCCTCAGCCTCGGCGTCGTCGCAGCCGAAATGGCGCAGCCAGTGCTCCACAATGGTCAGGTAGTCGTCCTGCTTGAACGGATAGAAGCTGACCCAGAGCCCGAAACGCTCGGACAGCGAGATCTTCTCCTCGACCACCTCGCCGGGGTGAATCTCGCCGTCGGACGTGTGCTTGTAGCTCTCGTTGTCGCTCATGTACTCGGGCAGCAGATGACGCCGGTTCGACGTCGCGTAAATCAGCACGTTGTCCGACTGGGCCGCCACGGAGCCGTCGAGCGCGACCTTCAGCGCCTTGTAGCCCGACTCGCCGTCCTCGAACGAGAGGTCGTCGCAAAACACGACGAAACGCTCGGGCCGCGTGGAGATCAGATCGACGATGTCGCCGAGATCGTGCAGGTCGTCCTTGTCGACCTCGATGAGGCGCAGGCCGTCCTTCGCGAACGCGTTCAGGCACGCCTTGATCAGCGACGACTTGCCGGTGCCTCGCGCGCCCGTCAGCAGCACGTTGTTGGCCGGCTGGCAATGCACGAACTGGCGGGTGTTCTGCTCGATCAGCGCTTTCTGCCGGTCGATGTTCTGCAGGTCGTCGAGCGAAATGGAGGAGATGGCCGGCACGGGCTGCAGGAAGCCGCGGCCCTGGCGCCGGCGCCAGCGGAATGCGACGGCGGCATTCCAGTCGATTTCGGGCGCCGCCGGCGGCAGCATCGCTTCAAGTCGGCCGAGCAGGGTCTCGGCGCGCGTCAAAAATTGTTCGAGCTTATCCATGAGAAGACAATAATCAGCAATCAGGAACGGTAATCGGCATTGATGCTCACGTAATCGTGCGAGAGGTCGCACGTCCAGATGGTGGCGTCGGCGGCGCCGCGGCCCAGCACGACGCGAATCGCGATTTCGCTCTGCTTCATCACGCGCTGGCCGTCTTCCTCGCGATAGTCGGGATGACGCCCGCCGGCCGTCGCGACCAGCACGTCGTCGAGGTAGAGGTCGATCTTGCCGACGTCGAGATCGGTCACGCCCGCGTAGCCGATGGCGGCGAGAATCCGCCCGAGGTTCGGGTCCGACGCGTAGAACGCGGTCTTCACGAGCGGCGAATGGCCGATCGCGTAGGCGATCTGCCGGCATTCGGCCACGTTCGCCCCGCCCTCGACACGCACCGTCATGAACTTCGTCGCGCCTTCGCCGTCGCGCACGATGAGTTGCGAGAGCGTCTGCGCGACCCCGGTCACGGCGTCGCGCAGCGCCGCGTAGGCGGGCGAGTCGGTCGAGGTGACCGACAGCCCCGACTTGCCCGACGAGATCAGGATGAAGGAGTCGTTGGTCGACGTATCGCCGTCGATCGTGATGCAGTTGAACGAGCGGTCCGCCACGTGCTTGACGAGCGCGTCGAGCACCGGCTGGGAGACGGCCGCGTCGAAGGCGAGAAAGCCGAGCATCGTCGCCATGTTCGGCTTGATCATGCCGGCGCCCTTGCTGATGCCGGTCAGCGTCACCGTATGGCCGTCGATGCTCACCTGGCGCGAAGCCGCCTTCGGCAGCGTGTCGGTCGTCATGATCGACTGCGCCGCGTCATACCAGTTCGCCGCCGCGCGGTTCGCGAGCGCGGCCGGCAGGCCGGCCTTCACGCGCTCGACGGGCAGCGGCTCGAGAATCACGCCCGTCGAGAACGGCAGCACTTGCTGCGGCTCGATATCGGCAAGACGCGCGAGCTCGGCGCAAGTCGCGCGGGCGTCGGCGAGGCCCGGCTCGCCGGTCCCCGCGTTCGCGTTGCCCGTGTTGACGACGAGCGCCCGGATTCCCTTGCCGCCCGTGCGCACCTGGTCCAGATGCTCGCGGCACACCGTGACGGGCGCGGCGCAGAAACGGTTCAGCGTGAACACGCCCGCCACGGTCGCCCCTTCCTCGAGGGAGATGACGAGCACGTCCTTGCGGTTCGGCTTGCGGATGTTCGCCTCGGCCCAGCCGAGCGTCACGCCGGCGACCGGATGGAGTTGTGCGGGATCGATCGAAGGGAAATTGACAGCCATGATGGCGTCCTGTCGAAAAGTCATGCCCGGACTACGGCAGCGAGCCGTCGCGGTCCGGGCATCGGAAAAACGAGGTACAAGGCCCGGAACGTCGTCCGGACCGCCGGAGAATCAGCGGCAGTGCCGCCGGCCGCGCATGCCGCGCGCCGCCACCGGCATCATACGATCCTGCCGTGACACTGCTTGTATTTCTTGCCGCTGCCGCAAGGGCATGGGTCGTTGCGGCCGACCTTCGGAATCTCCTGGCCGGGCGCCGCCGGCGCCGGTGCGGACGCCTGGGCGCCGCGGCTCATCGCTTCGCCGACCATCGCGGCCGCGGCATCCGCCGCCGGCATGACGGACTCCGCGAATTCGGCGTGACGGAATTCGACCTGGCCGAGCTGGCTGTTGCCGCTTTCCTCGATCTGCTCGGCGGCCTGTTCGAGCTGCTCCGGCGACTGGATGCGCACGTTCATCACGATGCGCGTAACTTCCTGCTTCACCGAGTCGAGCATCGCGGCGAACAGTTCGAACGCCTCGCGCTTGTATTCCTGCTTCGGATTCTTCTGCGCGTAGCCGCGCAGATGGATGCCCTGGCGCAGATGCTCGAGCGCCGCGAGGTGTTCGCGCCAGTGACGGTCGAGCGTCTGGAGCATCACCGAGCGTTCGAACCCGCTGAACGACTCGCGGCCGACCAGCTCGACCTTCTGCTCGTAGGCCTCGTCCGAGGCGGCGAGCACCGCCTCGAGAATCTCGTCCGCGTCGATCGACTGCGATTCGTTGATCATCTCCTGAATCGCGAGGTCGAGCTGCCACTCGTTGCGCAGCTCGTTTTCGAGCTCGGGCGCTTCCCACTGCTCCTCGATGCTGGCCTGCGGCACGAACTGGTGGACGATGTCCGTGATCACGCCATGACGCATGGCGCCGATGGTCTCGGTGATGTCGTTCGCCTCGAGCAACTCGTTGCGCTGCTGGTAGATCACCTTGCGCTGGTCGTTCGCGACGTCGTCGTATTCGAGCAACTGCTTGCGGA
Organism: Burkholderia sp. WAC0059; assembly: GCF_002870125.1. Lineage (GTDB taxonomy): Bacteria > Pseudomonadota > Gammaproteobacteria > Burkholderiales > Burkholderiaceae > Paraburkholderia. The sequence goes on along the minus strand of NZ_PNEO01000013.1, from coordinate 28,971 downwards.
TGTCGAAGTTGCGCGCCTCGACCTTGCGCTGCGCCGATTCGATCGAGCGCGTGACAATGCCGGCCTCGATCGCCTCGCCGTCCGGCATCTTCAGGCGATCCATGATCGCGCGCACGCGGTCGCCCGCGAAGATGCGCAAAAGCGGGTCCTCGAGCGACAGATAGAAGCGCGACGAGCCCGGGTCGCCCTGACGGCCCGCGCGGCCGCGCAACTGGTTGTCGATGCGGCGCGACTCGTGGCGCTCGGTGCCGATGATGTGCAGGCCGCCCGCCGCCTTCACCTCGTCGTGCAGCGTCTGCCATTCGTCGTGCAGTTGCTGGATGCGGCGCGCCTTTTCGTCGGCCGGAATCGACGGGTCGGCCTCGAGCAGCGAAGCCTGCTTCTCGACGTTGCCGCCGAGCACGATGTCGGTGCCGCGGCCGGCCATGTTGGTCGCGATTGTGATGCGCCTCGGCCGCCCGGCTTCGGCGACGATCGCGGCCTCGCGCGCGTGCTGCTTCGCGTTGAGCACCTCGTGCGGCAGGCTGGCCTTGTCGAGCAGGTTCGACAGCAGCTCGGAATTCTCGATCGAGGTCGTGCCGACGAGAACGGGCTGGCCGCGCTCGTAGCAGTCGCGGATGTCGCGGATCAGCGCGTCGTAACGCTCCCGCGCGGTCTTGTAGATCTGGTCCTGACGGTCGAGACGCCTGGGCGTGCGGTTGGTCGGAATCACGACTGTTTCGAGGCCGTAGATTTCGTTGAACTCGTAGGCTTCCGTGTCGGCGGTGCCGGTCATGCCCGAGAGCTTCGCGTACATGCGGAAGTAGTTCTGGAACGTGATCGAGGCAAGCGTCTGGTTTTCGCTCTGGATCTTCACGTGCTCCTTCGCCTCGACGGCCTGGTGCAGGCCGTCGGACCAGCGGCGTCCGCCCATGAGCCGGCCCGTGAACTCGTCGACGATGATCACCTCGCCGTTCTGCACCACGTAGTGCTGGTCGCGATAGAACAGCGTGTGGGCGCGCAGCGCCGCGTACACGTGGTGCATCAGCGTGATGTTCTGCGGCGCGTACAGGCTCTCGCCCTCGCCGATCAACCCCCACTCGGCCAGCATGCGCTCGGCCTTCTCGTGCCCCGATTCGGTCAGGAACACCTGGCGGGCCTTCTCGTCGAGCGTGTAGTCGCCGGGCTTCTCGACGCCGGTGCCGTCGGCCTTCTCCTCGCCGATCTGGCGCTCGAGCAGCGGCGGCAGCGCGTTCATCCGCACGTAGAGTTCGGTGTGATCCTCGGCCTGGCCCGAAATGATGAGCGGCGTGCGCGCCTCGTCGATCAGGATCGAGTCCACCTCGTCGACGATCGCGAAGTTCAGCGCGCGCTGCACCCGCGCCTCGGTCTCGTAGACCATGTTGTCGCGCAGGTAATCGAAGCCGAACTCGTTGTTGGTGCCGTAGGTGATGTCCGCCGCGTAAGCCTGCTGCTTCATCGCGTGGTCCATCTGCGAGAGATTGATGCCGACCGTGAGCCCGAGGAAGTTGTAGAGGCGCCCCATCCACTCGGCGTCGCGCTGCGCGAGATAGTCGTTCACCGTGACGACGTGGACGCCGCGGCCCGACAGCGCGTTCAGGTAGGCCGCGAGCGTCGCGACGAGCGTCTTGCCCTCGCCCGTGCGCATTTCGGCGATCTTGCCGTAATGGAGCACCATGCCGCCGATCAACTGGACGTCGAAGTGCCGCATTTTCAGCACGCGGCGGCTCGCTTCCCGGCAAACCGCGAACGCTTCGGGCAGCAGTTCGTCAAGCGACGTGCCGCTGGCGACGCGCTGACGGAATTCCGCCGTCTTCGCCTTGAGCTGCTCGTCCGTGTATTGCTCGATCTGCGGTTCGAGCGCGTTGATCGCCGCGACGGTCTTCTGGTATTGCTTGATCAGTCGCTGATTGCGGCTGCCGAAAATTTTCTGTAGGAAACCGGTGGTCATCGGATCGATGTCTGCGTCGCGGCTTCAGCCGGGTGGCTGCAAACAACCCGGATCGGACCTCGGCGGCTTAAGTCCAAATTGGTGGATTCGAATCGGGCATTTTAGCACGCGCCCTCGTGCCCGCCTGTGTCGGAAGCCACGCCGGAGGGGGCGGCACAACCTCGCGCGAAACGGCTTGCCGTATGCGTCGCGCCCGCCTCGTCAGGCTACAATCGCACGATGCGTGCAGCGCACGCCAACCGCCCGCTTCCCTCTTCACATGAGTCGCTTTTCGCCCTTTGCAAGGCCGTCCCCGACGCGATACGCGACCCGGTCCGCCCAGCCGGTCGCCGAAGTGCTCGGCCGCACCGAAGCGTTCGCGCCGCTGCGGGCGGGCGTCGAACAGATCGCGGCCATCGAGCGCGATCTGATGCGGTTATTGCCCGACTACATGGTGTCGAGCGTCGAACCGGGCTTCATCCGGGACGGCACGCTGGTTCTATTCGCCGCGCATAACGCGCTGGCGGCGCGGCTCAGGCATCTCGAACCGAGCCTCGTGAGCGACCTGCAGGCGCGCGGCTGGTCGCTGAACGCGCTGCGCATCCGCGTGCGTCCGCGGTCGATGCAGGAGCCGCCGCAACCGAAACAGGCGCGCATGACGCCCGCCGGGGCCGCCGCGCTCATGGCCCTGAGCGAAACGCTCACGCCGTCGCCGCTCCAGACGGCGCTGGCGAAAATGGCGGCGAGGCATTTGAGGAAAGACGGCGAAGGCCGATAGATCGCCGGGACGGCAGCCCGGTTTTCGGACGACGGAGAATCGGGCAGGCGGAAAAATGCCGTTCGATCCGCCGCTGGCGGATCGAAGGAAAGAATCAGGCGAAAGCCGTCTGCGCTTCGTAGCCGAAGCCGCGCGGAGCCTTCTGCGTGTCGTCGAACGTCACGACTTCGTAGGCATCTTCCTGGGCGAGCAATCCGCGCAGCAGCGCGTTGTTCAGGCCGTGCCCCGACTTGTACGCCGTGTACGACGCGAGAAGCGGATGCCCGATCACGTACAGGTCGCCGATCGCGTCGAGCATCTTGTGCTTGACGAACTCGTCGTCGTAGCGCAGCCCGTCGTTGTTCAGGATGCGGTACTCGTCGAGCACGATGGCGTTGTCCATGCTGCCGCCGCGCGCAAGCCCCAGCTCGCGCATCATCTCGACTTCGTGCGCGAAACCGAACGTCCGCGCCCGCGCGATCTCGCGCACGTAGGACGTGTTGGCGAAATCGACCTCGAGGGCCTGGCCGGTCTTGTCGACCGCCGGATGACGAAAGTCGATCGTAAACTTGAGCTTGAAGCCGAAATACGGATCGAGGCGCGCGAACTTGTCGCCTTCGCGGATTTCCACCGGCTTCTTCACCTTGATGAACTTCTTCGGCGCGTTCTGCTCCTCGATGCCGGCCGACTGGATCAGGAACACGAACGAAGCGGCGCTGCCGTCCATGATCGGAATTTCCTCGGCCGTCACGTCGACGTAAAGATTGTCGATGCCGAGGCCGGCGCACGCCGACATCAGGTGCTCGACCGTCGAAACCCGCGCACCGTCCTTCTGCAGCACCGAAGCGAGGCGCGTGTCGCCGATCGACATCGCGGACGCCGGAATGTCCACCGGCGTCGGCAAATCCACGCGCGAAAAGACGATGCCCGTGCCCGGCGCCGCCGGACGGAGCGTCAGGTCGACTTTCCGGCCCGAGTGCAGGCCGATGCCGACTGTCTTCACGATCGATTTGATGGTCCGCTGCTTCAACATGATGTTTTTTCTATCTTCGATTGAAAACCCCAATTGGGATTTCTCACTTCATAGCCCGAATTATACTCCAAGCGACCGGATCCGTCGTTGCAGGGAACGTGACAATCTGTTTCCCGGTGTTACTCCCCGCCGGAAAACGGCGGGCCAATGCCGAAATGGAGGCGTTTCCGGCAATTGGCCCGCGTAATGGCCCGTCACAAACGCACGCCGCACCGTGTTGCGCGAGGGCAACGCTGGGCGCCGCGCGCCGTCAGGCCTGACTCAATGTGGCGAGAATGCTGGCCGCATCGCTGACTTCGAACTTGCCGGGCGCCTCGACGTGCAGCGTCTTGACCACGCCGTCGTCGATCACCATCGCGTAGCGCTGGGAGCGAATGCCCATGCCACGCGCCGACAAATCCTGCTCCAGACCGAGCGCACGGGTAAATGCCGCGCTGCCGTCCGCCACCATGCGCACCTTGCCCGAGGTGTGCTGATCGCGGGCCCACGCACCCATCACGAACGCGTCGTTGACCGACACGCACCAAACCTCGTCGACGCCCGCCGCGCGCAGTTGTGCGGCATGTTCGACATAGCCCGGCACGTGTTTGGCCGAACAGGTCGGCGTGAACGCGCCCGGCAGGCCGAAGATCACCACCCGGCGGCCCGCCGTCTGTTCCCGCACGCTGAAACTGTTCGGTCCTACCGTGCAGCCCTCGCCCGCCACTTCGACGAACTCGAAGAGCGTCGCATCGGGCAACCTGTCTCCTGGCTTGATCATCGCTCGTCCTTTGTCTCGATACCGAAGCATTCCACTCGCTACCCGCACCCTGCCGACTCGCCCGGCGTCGTGCGCTGGCGACGCGCCGCCCGGCCCTTCGCGAAAGCGAAGCGGGCAACGATCCCTGCCGCGCATCCTGCGAAACGCGGCTTGCCGGTCTCACTCGACGTCGCGCGCCGTCCCGTCTACCGGCGGGCGGGCGCCCCTGCGCCACGCCGCGCCGCAGGCGGACCGGCGCGTCAGTCCGCCTGCTTGCGCAGAAACGCCGGAATATCGTACGTGTCGACGCCCTTTTCCTGCAGCGCCTGCACGTGCGAGGCCGCCGTGTCGCGCGAGGTGCGCCACACCGCCGGCGTGTCGAGCGCGCCGTAGTCGGCCACGCCCGTATTCTGCGGAGCATACGCCTGCTGCGCCGCGCCGACCGGCTGGTTGTCGGTACCGGTGCGCAGCAGCGTCATCGGCGTCGATTGCTGCTTCTTCGCCGCGCGGCCGAGGCCCGTCGCGACGACCGTCACGCGCAGCGCATCGCCCATCGCGTCGTCGTACACGGCACCGAAAATCACGGTCGCGTCTTCCGCCGCGTAGCTCTTGATCGTGTTCATCACTTCGCGCGTTTCCGACAGACGCAGCGAGCGGCTCGACGTGATGTTCACGAGCACGCCGCGCGCGCCCGAAAGATCGACGCCTTCGAGCAGCGGACTCGCCACGGCCTGCTCGGCCGCGAGGCGCGCGCGATCGACGCCGGCGACGGTCGCCGTGCCCATCATCGCCTTGCCCTGCTCGCCCATCACCGTCTTCACGTCTTCGAAGTCGACGTTCACGAGACCGTCGACGTTGATGATTTCGGCAATCCCCGCGACCGCGTTGTTCAGAACGTCGTCCGCGCACTGGAAGCATTTGTCCATCTCGGCGTCATCGCCCATCACCTCGAACAGCTTGTCGTTCAGAACGACGATCAGCGAGTCGACGTGATCCTCCAGTTGCTGCGAACCTGCCTCCGCCACGCGCATGCGCTTGCCGCCCTCGAATTCGAACGGCTTGCTGACCACGCCGACGGTCAGGATACCCATTTCCTTCGCGATCTGCGCGACGACCGGAGCCGCGCCCGTCCCGGTGCCGCCGCCCATGCCGGCCGTGATGAACACCATGTGCGCGCCGCGCAGCGCGTCCGCGATGCGCTCGCGCGCCTCTTCCGCGGCGGCGCGGCCCATCTCCGGCTTCGCGCCGGCGCCGAGCCCCGTGCTGCCGAGCTGGATCACCGCCGATGCGCGCGAGCGCGAAAGCGCCTGTGCGTCGGTGTTCATGACGACGAAATCGACGCCCTGAACACCCCGATTGATCATGTGCTGCACGGCATTGCCGCCAGCGCCACCAACCCCCACCACCTTGATGATGGTGCCGTTGGTTTCCGTTTCCAGCATCTGGAATTCCATGTTGCCTCCGTCAAGAAAAAAGTGCTACGCCTCGGCCGTTATCCGGCGGGAAGTCGGGCAACCTCCCACCGCGCGCCGGCCGCCGTCACCCGCGCGTATTTCGAAAACGCTCCAACCCGTCAGAAGTTGCCGAGGAACCATTCCTTCATCCGCGTGAAAACCTGGCCCATCGACCCCGACTGCACCGCAACCTTGCGTCCGCGCATGCGCTGCGCGCGCCCCTCGACGAGCAGTCCCATCGCCGTCGAGTAGCGCGGATTGCGCACCACGTCGGCGAGACCGCCCTCGTACTCCGGCACGCCGATGCGCACCGGCTTCAGAAAAATGTCCTCGCCGAGCTCGACCATGCCCGGCATCATCGAGGCGCCGCCCGTCAGCACGACGCCCGAGCTCAGCAGCTCCTCGTACCCCGACTCGCGCACCACCTGCTGCACGAGCGAAAACAGTTCCTCGACGCGCGGCTCGATCACGGCCGCGAGCGCCTGGCGCGACAGCGTGCGCGGACCGCGCTCGCCGAGCCCCGGCACTTCGATCATCTCGTCCGGATCGGCGAGCGCCTGCTTCGCGATGCCGTAATCGACCTTGATGTCCTCGGCATCGGGCGTCGGCGTGCGCAGCGCCATCGCGATGTCGCTCGTGATCTGGTCGCCCGCGATCGGGATCACGGCCGTGTGCCGAATTGCACCCTCGCTGAAGATCGCGATGTCGGTCGTGCCGCCGCCCACGTCCACGAGCACGACGCCGAGCTCCTTCTCGTCGTCGGTCAGCACCGCGAGCGACGAGGCGAGCGGCTGCAGGATCAGGTCGTTGACCTCGAGCCCGCAGCGGCGCACGCATTTGACGATGTTCTGCGCGGCGCTCACCGCGCCCGTCACGATGTGCACCTTCACTTCCAGCCGGATGCCGCTCATGCCGATCGGCTCGCGCACGTCCTCCTGGCCGTCGATGATGAATTCCTGCGTGAGGATGTGCAGCACCTGCTGGTCGGTCGGGATGTTGATCGCCTTCGCGGTCTCGATCACGCGCGCGACGTCGGCCTGCGTCACCTCCTTCTCCTTGATCGCGACCATCCCGCTCGAGTTGAAGCTGCGGATATGACTGCCGGCGATGCCCGTGAAGACGTTGGTGATCTTGCAGTCCGCCATCAGCTCCGCCTCTTCGAGCGCCCGCTGGATGGACTGCACCGTGGCCTCGATGTTCACCACGACGCCCTTCTTGAGCCCCTTCGATTCGCTCTGGCCGAGACCGATCACCTCGTAATGGCCTTCGCCCTTGAGCTCGGCGACGACGGCCACTATCTTCGACGTTCCGATGTCGAGGGCGACCAGCAGATCCTTGTAGTCTTTACTCATAGCGTGCTCGTTGCGTGTGATGTCCTGTTACTTCCTGCCCTGGTTGGGGTCGCTGATGAAACGCATGCCCGCCGCGCGAACGGCGAAACCGTTCGGATAGCGCAAGTCCGCATATTCGATGTCCTTCCCCCAACGTTGCGTCACCGCTGCCCAGGCCGCGGTCAGACGGCGCGAGCGATCCGCGAGCGTATTGCTGTTGCGCTCGCGCCCGAGTTCGACCTGCGTGCCGTTCGACAGCTTGACGGTCCACGCGTAGCGCGCCGAAAGCGTGACCGCCACCGGCGCGAGACCGATCACGCCGAACCACTTCTGGAAATCGTGATAGCGCGAGACGACCTCCGGCGCGCTGCCGTCCGGTCCGTCGAACGCGGGCAGCACGCCTTCCACCTCGCCCTGGTTCACCGTGAACAGATCGCCGTCGACGCTCACCAACTGGTTGCTGCCCCAGGTGCCGAGCGGCTTGTACTCGTCCAGCGAGACCGCCAGCTCGTTCGGCCAGACGCGGCGCACGCTCGCGCTGCGCACCCACGGCATCTGCTCGAACGCCTGGCGCGCGGCATCGAGATCGACGGTGAAGAAATTGCCCCTCAGCCGTCCGACCACGGTCGAGCGCACGGTGAGCGCGCTGATGTGGTCGGTGTCGCCCTCGATGCGGATCTCGCGCAGCGCGAAGTTGGGGCGCTGCACGAGCCAGTAGCCGCCCGCCGCCAGCAGCATGAGCACGAACAGCGCATGCAATGCGCTGGCGGCGAGATTGAGCTGGCGTACGTTGTTCCACATGTCCGTTGTTGCGTCCGATGACTTCGGTTGTCCGGTCGATCAGTCGTTGAGCGTCAGCGACAGCACCTTCACCACCAGTTCCTCGTAGCTGATGCCGACCGCGCGCGCCGCCTTCGGCGGCAGCGAGTGGTCGGTCATGCCCGGCGCCGTGTTCACTTCCAGGAAATACGGATTGCCGGCCGCGTCCAGCATGAAATCGGCGCGGCCCCAGTCGGTGCAGCCCAGCACGTCGAACGCGCGGCGCGCAAGCACCTTCAGCCGCGCCTCCACGTCCGGCTCGACGCCGCACGGAATCAGGTACTGCGTCGTGTCGAGAATGTATTTCGCGTCGTAGTCGTAGAACTCGCCGGCCGGCACGATGCGGATCAGCGGCAGGTCGAGGTCGCCGGCAATGCACGCGGTGTACTCGCCGCCGCCTTCGATGCTCTTTTCCGCGAGCACGATCCGGTCGAACTGCGCGGCCTTCTCGAGCGCCGCCGGCAACTCGTCGGCGCGCTTGACCTTGATGACCGCGACGCTCGACCCCTCGCTCGCCGGCTTCACGAAGAGCGGCAGGCCGAGCTTCGCGACGATTTCCGCCGCGCGCGCCGCATAATCGTCGCCGCGCAGCACCGTCTCGAACGGCGGCGTCGGAATGCCGAGCTGCTGCCAGACGAGCTTGGTGCGGAACTTGTCGAGACCAAGCGCCGACCCGAGCACGCCGCTGCCCGTGTAGCGGATGCCGTAGAGGTCGAGCACGCCCTGGATCTGGCCGTTCTCGCCGTAGCCGCCGTGCAGCGCGTTGAACGCGCGCGCGAATCCTTCGTCCGTCAGCGCCGCGAGCGGCCGTTCGGCCGGGTCGAACGCGTGCGCGTCGATGCCGGCGCTGCGCAATCCCTGCAGCACGAGGCGGCCGGAATTGAGCGACACCTCGCGCTCGGCGGACACGCCGCCCAGCAACACCGCCACCTTGCCGAATTTTTGAGGATCGATCCCGCTCATTTCACACCTTCCTGTGCGATCCGGCCCGGCACGCCGCCGATCGAACCCGCGCCCATCGTAATCACCACGTCGCCCGCGCGTACCACCGCGGAAAGCGCATCCGGCACCTCGTCGACCGTCTCGACGAACACCGGCTCGATCTTGCCCGCCACGCGAATCGCGCGCGCAAGCGCCCGACCGTCGGCGGCGACGATCGGCGCCTCACCGGCCGCGTAGACATCGGTCAGCACCAGCGCGTCGACGGTGGACAGCACCTTCACGAAATCCTCGAAGCAGTCGCGCGTGCGCGTGAAGCGGTGCGGCTGAAAAGCCAGCACGAGACGCCGCTGCGGAAACGCGCCGCGCGCGGCTGCGATCGTCGCCGCCATCTCCACGGGGTGATGGCCGTAGTCGTCGATCAGCGTCCAGCTTCCGCCGTCGGCAAGGGCAATCTCGCCGTAGCGCTGGAAACGCCGGCCGACGCCGTTGAACTCGGCGAGCGCGCGCTGGATGTCGGCGTCCGCGACTTCGAGCTCGGTCGCGATGGCGATGGCCGCGAGCGCGTTCTGCACGTTGTGCGTGCCCGGCAGATTCAGCACGATGTCGAGCGGCGGCGCGTCCTCGCGCATCGTCGTGAAGTACATGCGGCCCTCGCGCGCCACGACGTTGACGGCGCGCACCTGCGCGTCGGCCGCGAAACCGTAGCGGATGATCGGCTTCGAGACGAACGGCAGGATTTCCTTCACGTTCGGATCGTCGACGCAGAGCACCGCGATGCCGTAGAACGGCAGCCGGTGCGTAAACTCGATGAACGCCTGCTTGAGCCGCGCGAAGTCGTGGCCGTAGGTGTCCATGTGGTCGGCGTCGATGTTCGTGATGACCTCGATCACCGGGAACAGGTTCAGGAACGACGCGTCGGACTCGTCCGCCTCGGCCACGATGAAGTCGCCCGTGCCGAGCCGCGCGTTGGCGCCCGCGCTGATGAGCCGCCCGCCGATCACGAAGGTCGGGTCGAGGCCGCCGGCGGCCAGCACGCTCGCCACGAGCGAGGTCGTCGTGGTCTTGCCGTGCGTGCCGGCGATCGCGATGCCCTGTTTCAGCCGCATCAGTTCCGCGAGCATCACGGCGCGCGGCACGATCGGGATGTGCCGCTGGCGTGCGGCAAGCACTTCCGGGTTGTCGCCGTGCACGGCTGTCGAGACGACCACGGCGTTCGCGCCGTCGATGTTGCGCGCGTCGTGACCGATCGAGACGCGCGCGCCGAGCCGGGCGAGGCGCTCGGTCGCCGGGTTGCGCGAGAGGTCGGAGCCGCTCACCTGATAGCCGAGATTGACGAGCACCTCGGCGATGCCGCTCATGCCCGCTCCGCCGATGCCGACGAAGTGAATGTGTTTGACGATATGTTTCATTGTGTTCCTCCCGGGCTCGCGCCAGCCGCGACCGCGCAGATGCCCGCGACCTGATCGGCGGCGTCGGGCCTGGCGAGCTCGCGCGCGCGCACGGCCATCGCGGCCAGCGTTTCGCGGGTCTGGCCGCGCAGCCAGTCGGCGAGCTTCTCGGCCGACAGGTCGCGTTGCTGCACCACCCGCGCCGCGCCCGCCCCGGCGAGAAACGCGGCATTGGTGGTCTGGTGATCGTCCACGGCGTACGGAAACGGCACGAAGTAAGCGGCCACGCCGACGGCGGCGATCTCCGCGACGGTCATCGCGCCGGCGCGGCAGATCACGAGATCGGCCTCCGCATAGGCGCGCGCCATGTCGTCGATGAACGGCACGAGCTGCACGTCGTCGCCGGCGGGCAAGCCCGCTTCGGCGTAATGGGCGCGCAGCGCGTCGATGTGCTTCGCGCCGGCCTGATGCACGACTCGCGCTCGCGCGTCGGGCGCGAGCAGCGCGAGCGCTTGCGGCACCACTTCGTTGAGCGCGGCCGCGCCAAGGCTGCCGCCTACGACCAGCAGCCGCAGCCGGCCCTCGCGCGCGGCATAGCGAGCCGCGGGCTCCGCGACGTGCGCCAGTTCCTCGCGGATCGGATTGCCGGTCCACTCCGCATGCGGCAACGCGTCCGGAAACGCGACCAGCACCCGCTTCGCCAGCTTCGCCAGCACGCGATTCGCGAGCCCGGCGATCGAATTCTGTTCGTGCAGCACGAGCGGACGGCCCGTCAGCACGCTCATCACGCCCGCCGGGAACGTGATGTAGCCGCCCATGCCGAGCACGACGTCGGGCTTCGCGCGCCGCAGCGCGGCGAGGCTCTGGATGCAGGCCCGCAACAGGTTGAGGGGCAACATCAACCTGGTCGCGACGCCCTTGCCGCGCACGCCGCCGAAACGCACGAACTCCATCGGGATGTCGTACTTCGGGACCAGCGTCGCCTCCATGCCGGCCGGATTGCCGAGCCAGACGACGCGCCAGCCCCACGCCCGCATGCGGTGCGCGACCGCGAGCCCGGGGAACACGTGCCCTCCGGTGCCGCCGGCCATCACCATCAGCGTGCGCGTTGCGGTCATACCTTCCCCCCACGCATCAGCACTGCATGACAAAACCGTTTGGGCTCCGGCCCGCTTCGCTTAACTTCGCGCGCGTCGCGCCCGAAGTTAGCCTGCGCCGAAATCGTGTGCCGCTGCGTGGGGGTCATACCTTCCCCCCACGCATCAGCACACGATTTTCATAATCCACGCGCATCAGGACGGCGATCGAAACGCAGTTCATCAGAATGCCCGAGCCGCCGTAACTCACGAGCGGCAGCGTCAACCCCTTGGTCGGCAGCAAGCCGAGATTCACGCCCATGTTGATGAACGCCTGCGCGCCGAACCACACGCCGAGCCCCTTCGCGACGAGCCCCGCGAACGTGCGGTCGAGCGCGAGCGCCTGGCGGCCGATCTCGAACGAGCGCCGCACGATCCAGTAAAACAGCAGGATCACGGCCAGCACACCGACGAAGCCGAGTTCCTCGCCGATCACCGCGAGAATGAAATCGGTGTGCGCCTCGGGCAGGTAGTTGAGCTTTTCGACGCTGCCGCCGAGGCCGACGCCGAACCACTCGCCGCGGCCGAACGCGATCAGCGAGTGCGTGAGCTGGTAGGCCTTGCCCTGGGCGTAGCGGTCGTCCCACGGATCGAGGTAGGCGAAAATTCGCGCGCGCCGCCACGGCGAGAGCCAGACGAGCAGCGAGAACGTGCCGATCGCCGTCGCAACGAGCCCGCCGAACAGCTTGCCGTTCACGCCGCCGAGGAACAGCACGCCCATGGCGATCGCCGCGATCACCATGAACGCGCCCATGTCCGGCTCGAGCAGCAGCAGCAGGCCGACCGCCCCGACCGCGAACGCCATCGGCAAAAAGCCCTTCGCGAAGCTGTGCATGTATTCCTGCTTGCGCACCGTGTAGTTCGCGGCATAGATCGTCACCGCGAGCTTCATGACCTCGGACGGCTGCATGTTCGTAATGCCGAGCGGAATCCAGCGCCGCGCGCCGTTCACGCCCTTGCCGATGTGAGGAATCAGCACGACCACGAGCGCGGCCAGCACGATGAGGAAGAGCTTCGGCGCGTAGCGGTCCCAGGTCGACACCGGAATGCGGAACACCACGAAGGCGGCCGCGGCGCCGATCGTGACCGACACGACGTGGCGCACGAGGAACGCATAGTTGTGATACGCCGCATACCGCGGCGCGTCGGGCATCGCGATCGACGCCGAATAAACCATGACAATGCCGAGGCCGAGCAGCGCGATCGCCACCCAGAGCAGCGAATAGTCGTAGTCGAGCATGCGCGAGCGCGCGGGGCGCACGCCGTTCACGACGCTCGCGATCCCGCCCGTGCGCGGCGACGCGCTGGCAACCGGCGCTCCGCCGCCCTGTCGCGTCAGACGGGCGCCGAAGTCAAAACGTTCCGACCAGCTCATATCATCGTTCCCCGTTCCGCGGCAATTTCCTCGACCGTTTCGCGAAACACCGCCGCCCGGTGTGCGTAGTCGTTGAACATGTCGAAGCTCGCGCAGGCCGGAGAAAGCAGCACGACGTCGCCCGGCTGCGCGAGCGCGGTCGCCGCGCGCGTGGCCGCCTCGAGCGTCGGCTCGTCGCGCAGCTCGATGCCCGTCGAGGCAAGCGCCGCCCGGATGAGCGGCGCGTCGCGCCCGATCAGCATGACCGTGCGGCACCAGCGCGCCACCGGCGCCGCGAGCGGCGCGAAGTCCTGCCCCTTGCCGTCGCCGCCCGCGATCAGCACGGCACGCTGGGCCAGCCCGTCGAGCGCGGCTACCGTCGCGCCGACGTTCGTGCCCTTGCTGTCGTCGACGTAGTCGATGCCGTCGATCGACGCGATCTGCTCGACGCGGTGCGGTTCGCCCCGGTATTCGCGCAGGCCGTGCAGGAGCGGCGCGGCGGGTAAGCCGACCGCGCGGGCGAGCGCGAGCGCGGCGAGCGCGTTGGCCGCGTTGTGCAGCCCGCGAATGCGCAGCGCGTCGGCCGGCATCAGGCGCTTGAGACCGAGGTCCGGAGCAGCCGTCGGCGCCTGCCGGCGGCGCCGCGCCGACACCGGCTCGTCGGTCGCGTCGCGGTCGTGCGCCTCGACGAGCCACAGCATGCCGTTCTCGCGCAGCACGCCGTAATCGCCGTCTCGCTGCGGCTCGTTCAGGCCGAACGTGATCGTCCGGGCCTGCTCTTCGCCATCGGCAGACGACGCGAAGGCCATGACGCGCGCATCGTCGCGATTGAGCACGCGCGCGGTCCGCGGCCCGAAAATGCGCCCCTTCGCGGCTGCGTAGGCGTCGAGCCCGCCGTGCCAGTCGAGATGGTCCTGCGTGATGTTGAGAAGCGCCGCCGCGTCGGGTTCGAACGTGTGCGCCGTCTCGAGCTGGAAGCTCGACAATTCGAGCACCCAGACGTCGGGCAGCGCGTTCTGGTCGATCGCCCCGGTCAGCTTGTCGAGCACGGCCGGACTGATGTTGCCGGCCACCGCGACGCGCTTGCCCGCGCGCTCGCAGAGCTTGCCGGTCAGGCTCGTCGTCGTGGTCTTGCCGTTCGTGCCCGTAATCGCGAGCACCTTCGGCGCGTAGCCGCTTTCGCCCAGCCGGCGCAGCGCCTGCGCGAAGAATTCGAGTTCGCCCCACACCGGGATACCGCGCTCGCGCGCCGCCGTGACGAGCGGCAGCAGATCGGCCGAGAACGGCGAAAGCCCGGGACTGATCGCCACCAGCTCGACGCCTGCGAGCAGCGCGGTCGAGAACGGCCCGCCGGCGAAGTCGGCGTCGATACCGTGCGCGGCGAGCTGCGGAAGGTTGGGCGGAGCCTGCCGGGTATCGGCGACGCGCAGGCGGCAGCCGTGCCGCGCACACCAGCGCGCCATCGCGAGCCCGGACTCACCGAGCCCCAGCACGAGCACCATCGGCTTTTGCCGATCCCGAAACTTCTCGCCGAACATCGCTTGCTTTCCCTTTAACGCAGTTTGAGCGTGGACAGACCGAACAGACAGAGCATCAGCGTGACGATCCAGAAGCGCACGACCACCTGGGTCTCCTTCCAACCCGACAGCTCGAAATGGTGATGCAGGGGCGCCATCCGGAAGATGCGCCGCCCCTCGCCGTAACGGCGCTTCGTGTACTTGAACCAGGTGACTTGCAGCATCACGGAAAGCGTCTCCGCCACGAACACGCCGCCCATGATGAAGAGCACGATTTCCTGACGCACGATCACGGCGACCGTGCCGAGCGCGCCGCCCAGCGCGAGCGCGCCGACGTCGCCCATGAACACCTGGGCCGGATACGTGTTGAACCAGAGGAACGCGAGCCCCGCGCCGCCGATCGCCGAGCAGAAGATCAGCAGCTCGCCCGCGCCGGGAATGTGGGGAAACAGCAGGTATTTCGAGTAGACCGAGCTGCCCATCACGTAGGCGAACACGCCGAGCGACGCGCCCACGAGCACGACCGGCATGATGACGAGCCCGTCGAGGCCGTCGGTGAGATTCACGGCGTTGCTCGCCCCGACGATGACGAAGTAGGTGAGCGCGATGAAGCCCCAGACGCCGAGCGGATAACTGATCGACTTGAGGAACGGCAGCATCAGGTCGGCGCGCGCCGGCAGACCTATCGAGAGGCCGCTTCGCACCCACGCCATGAACAGGTCGAACACGCCCACGTTGCTCGCCTCCGACACGCTGAACGCCAGATAAACGGCGGCAAAGAGCCCGATCACCGACTGCCAGAAATATTTCTCGCGCGAGGACATGCCGCGCGGGTCCTTGTGGACGACCTTGCGATAGTCGTCGACCCAGCCGATCACACCGAAGCCGAACGTGACGAGCATCACGATCCAGATGAAGCGGTTCGTCAGATCGCCCCAGAGCAGCGTGGAAACCGCGACGCCGATGAGAATCAGCACGCCGCCCATCGTCGGCGTGCCCGACTTCACCAGATGCGTCTGCGGGCCGTCCTTGCGCACCGCCTGACCGACCTTCATCGCGGTCAGCTTGCGGATCACCCACGGGCCGCAGACGAGCCCGATCAGCAGCGCGGTGATGGTGGCCATCACCGCGCGGAACGTTAAATAACTGAACACGCGCAAGAAGCTTGCGTCATTCTGCAGCCATTGCGCCAGCGCCAGTAGCATGCCCGGGGTCCTTTCCTTCAATGCGCGCCGGACGTCGTGTCCGGCGCGGGGTTGTGCGGACTCGCGAGTCCCGCGACCACGCGTTCCATCTGCATGAAACGCGAGCCCTTCACGAGTATCGTTGCGGCCGGTCCGTACCCGGCCTGCTCCAGCATTTCGACCAGTTCGGCCGCGCTCGCCGCGTGGCGGGCGCCGGCGCCCCAGGCGGCGGCCATTTCGCGCGACGCTTCGCCGAGCGTGTAGAGCGCGTCGATGCCGCGCTCCTTCGCGTAGGCACCCACCTCGCGATGAAATTCGGGGCCGTTGTCGCCGACTTCGCCCATGTCGCCCATCACGAGCACGCGCGGCGACGGCTGCTGCGCCAGCACGTCGACGGCCGCGCGCGCCGAATCGGGATTCGCGTTGTAGGTGTCGTCGATCACCGTTGCGCCCGCGAGCGCGCCGAGCGCGGCCCGCTTGACCTGGAGCCGCCCTTTCACCGGCTCGAATGCCTCGAGCCCACGACGGATCGCGTCGGCCGACACGCCCGCGGCCAGCGCCGCCGCCGTCGCCGCGAGCGCGTTGTGGGCGTTGTGGGCGCCGAGCGCCTGCAGCGTCGCTTCGATGCGGCCCTGCGGCGTGTCGATGGCAAGCCGGTTGCCCGTCAGCACGCCGGTGACGGCCGCCGCCGTCGCGCGCCCGGGCAGGTGCAGCGCGAAATCGACGACCGGATTGCCGGTCGCGGCGACGCGCCAGATGCCGGCGTAGGCGTCGTCGGCCGGGAACACCGCCGTGCCGCCCGGCAACAGGGCGTGGATTACGCTCGCGTGCTCGAGCGCGACGGCCTCGACCGTCGCCATGAATTCCTGGTGCTCGCGCTGGGCGTTGTTGACGACCGCCACGGCCGGCGCAGCGAGACGCGCAAGTTGCTGCGTTTCGCCCGGGTGGTTCATGCCGAGCTCGATCACCGCGAGGCGATGCCCGGCAGCGAGACGCAGCAGCGTGAGCGGCAGGCCGATGTCGTTGTTGAAGTTGCCGGCCGTCGCGAGCCGGGCGGGCTCGCCGACCTCGGCCGCGAAGATCGACGCGATCATTTCCTTCACGGTCGTCTTGCCGTTGCTGCCCGTCACCGCGACGAGCGGCAGCGTGAAGCGCCGGCGCCAGCCCTGCGCGAGCGCGCCGAGCGCCGCGCGCGTATCCGCGACGAGCAGCGCCGGCAGACGTCCGTCGCTCGGGCTGCGCGAAACGAGCGCCGCGCTCGCGTGGCGACCGGCGACGTCGGGCAGGAAATCGTGCGCGTCAAAGCGCTCGCCCCTGAGCGCGACGAACAGATCGCCGGGCCCGACCGTGCGGCTGTCGGTCGACACGCGCGCGAACGTCGTCGACGCGTCGCCGAGCACGCTCGCGCCCGGAATCAGCGCCACCGCCTCACGCAGGGAAAGCATCGTCATTCGCCACCTCCACGCCCCTGCGTCGCGCGGGCCGCGAGCGCCAGACGCGCGTGATCCTGATCGGAAAACGCGCGCTTCTTGCCCATGATTTCCTGGGTCGCCTCGTGCCCCTTGCCCGCCAGCACGACGACGTCCTCGCGCGCCGCGCTGCGGACCGCCTGCAGGATCGCACTCGCGCGGTCCTCGATGCGCCGCGCCTTCACGACCTCGCGCATGCCGCCGACGATCTGGTCGATGATCGCCGCGGGCGCCTCGCTGCGCGGGTTGTCGCTCGTCACGACGACGCAGTCGGCGAGGCGCTCGGCAATCGCTCCCATCAACGGCCGCTTGGCCGCGTCGCGATCGCCGCCGCAGCCGAACATGCAGATCAGCCGGCCGCCCCGCGCCTTCGCGATGGGGCGCAGGGCGTCGAGCGTCTTTTCCAGCGCGTCGGGCGTATGGGCGTAGTCGATCACGACGAGCGGCTCGTCGCGATCGAGCCGGCCGCCGAGGCGCTGCATCCGCCCGTTCACGGGTTCGAGCCGCGCGAGTTCGGCCAGCGCGCGCTCGAGCGACACGCCCGGCAAGCCGGAGCCGAGCAGCGCGCCGAGCACGCCGAGCAGATTGCTCACGTTGAAGAGGCCGAGCGTCCGCACCTCGACGTCCGCGTCGCCCCAGTCGGACGTCTGCAGACGGAACGCCGTGCCCGCCTCCGTCGCGCGCACGCCGGAGGCCCGCAACCAGGCGTCGGCGGCGGGCGTATCGGCCGCGCGCATGTCCACGCCGCAAGCGATCGTGCGCACCTTGCCGCGCGTCTGCGCGAGCAGCCGGCGGCCGGCCGCGTCGTCGGCGTTGATCACCGCACAGCGCAGCCCGGACCACGCGAACAGGCGCGCCTTGGCCGCCTCGTAGGCTTCGAACGTGCGGTGATAATCCAGATGATCCTGGGTCAGATTCGTGAAGACGGCGACGTCGAATGCCGTGCCGTTGGCGCGGCCCTGATGCAGCGCGTGCGACGACACTTCCATCGCCACCGCGTCGGCGCCGGCGCTGCGCAACTGCGCGAGACTGCGTTGCAACTGCGGCGCATCGGGCGTCGTGAAACCCGTGTGCACGAGCTGTCCCGGCATCCCGCTGCCGAGCGTGCCGATGACCGCGCAGCGCGCGCCGAGCCCGGTCAGCGCCGAGGCGATCCACTGGCTGCAAGACGTCTTGCCGTTCGTGCCGGTCACGCCGACGACGAGCATCGCGTCGCTCGGGTCGCCGTACCAGCCGCTCGCGATCTCGCCGGCCAGCCCGTCGAGCCCCGGCACCGCGAGCGAGCGCGACGCGTCCGGGGCGCCGTCGAACCCTTCCGGCTGATACAGCACCATGGCCGCACCGCGCCCGATCGCGTCGGCGATGAACGGCCGGTTGTCGGCACCGTCGACGGCGTAGGCGAAGAAAACGTCGCCCGGCTTCAGCGCGCGCGTATCGGCGTGCAGGTCGGCCTGCGGCCGCACGCGAGCGCGCAGTGCGGCGAGCGCACCGGCAATCTGCCCGTGCGCCGGATGGGCGGTGCGCACTGCGCTCATCGGACGACTCCGGGACGATTTCTCGCGTCATCGGCGACGGTCATGCGCCGGGCGGCGAGTGCTTCCTTCGTTCCGCCCAGCCGGTCGACGACCTTCACGGGCCGCGCCGCCAGCGCGGCGGAGTCCGGCGCGTTCGGGTCGGACACCACCATCGGCTTGATCGGCATGTTGGGCGGCACGTTCAGCGAGCGCAGCGTGGCGCCGACGATCGCCGAAAACACGGGACCCGAGACCTGGCCGCCGAAGTGGCTGCCCTCCGTCGGCTCGTCGACCGTGACGGCGACGACGATGCGCGGATTCGGCATCGGCGCCATGCCGACGAACGACGCGCGGTACTTCGACTTGTCGTAGCCGCGGCCCTCGTGCTTGTACGCCGTACCGCTCTTGCCGCCCACGCGATAACCCGGCACGGCGGCCTCGGGCGAGGTGCCGCCCGGCGCCGTCACCAGTTCGAGCATGGCTCGGACCTCGCGCGCCGTCGTCGGCGAGAACACCTGCGGGCCCGACACCGGCTGGTTGTCGGGCCGCTTGAAGATCGTCACCGGCATGAGCTGCCCGTCGTGGGCGATCGCCGTGTAGCCGCGTGCAAGCTGGAACAGCGACGCCGACAGGCCATAGCCGTACGACATCGTCGCCTGTTCGATGCGGCGCCAGCTCTGCCAGGGGCGCACGACCCCCGGCGCCGCGCCGGGGAAGCCGACTTTCGGCGCCTGACCGAGTCCGATGGTGGTGTACATGTCCCACATCTCTTCGGGCTTGAGCGTCATCGCGATCTTCGTCGCGCCGATGTTGCTCGACTTCTGGATCACGCCGCCGATGGTCAGCACGCCGAACGGGGCGTCGTCGGTGATGGTCGCGCCGTCCAGCACGAGACGCCCATTTCCCGTATCCACCAGTGTAGTCGGCGAGACGCGGTGCAGATCGAGCGCGAGCGAAATCGTGAACGGCTTCATGATGGAGCCGGGCTCGAACACGTCGGTCAGCGCGCGGTTGCGAAGCTGGTCGCCGGTGAGATGCGAGCGGTCGTTCGGGTTGTAGGTCGGATAATTGACGAGCGCGAGCACTTCGCCGGTGCGCACGTCGACCACCATCGCCGCGCCGTCCTTCGCGTGGAACTGCTCCACGGCGTTTTTCAGGTTCGTGTATGCGATGTACTGGATCTTGCTGTCGATCGACAGCACGACGTCCTGCCCGTCGTGCGGCACCACCTGCTCGTCGACGTCCTCGACGATGTGTCCGAGCCGGTCCTTGATGACGTGACGGATGCCGGGCACGCCCGCGAGGATCTTCTGGTCGCTGAGCTCGACGCCCTCCTGGCCCTGGTCCTCGATGTTGGTGAAGCCGACGAGGTGAGCCGTGATTTCGCCCTCGGGATAGAACCGCTTGTATTCGTTGCGCTGATAGATGCCCGGAATGCCGAGCGCGAGCACCTTGGCCGCGACGTCGGGCGACACCTGGCGCTTGATGTAGACGAAGCCTCGGTCTTCCGAGAACTTCGCCCGCAGCTCGGTCGGCGTCATGTCGAGCAGTTGCCCGAGCTGGTCGAGCTTGTCGCCGCCGAGATCGTCGGGCACCGTATCGGGAATCGCCCAGATCGCGCGCGCCGGCAGGCTCGTGGCCAACACGAGGCCGTTGCGGTCGAGAATCTTCCCGCGCGTGGCCGGCATTTCGAGCGTGCGCTGGTAGCGGCTTTCGCCCTGCTTCTGATAGAACGCGTTGCCCGGGCCCTGGATCCAGAACGCGCGCGCAGCCAGCGCGACGAACGCCATGAACAGCATGAACACGACGAGCTTCGAGCGCCACATCGGCAGCCGGACCGAGAGGATCGGGTTCGCCGAGAACGCCACGCTCTTGCGGCTCGCGCCCTTTTTCATTGCGCGCCTCCCCGGCGACCGGCCGAGGCCGGAGCGGTCGAAGCCGGCGCCGAGACCGGCATCGGAGCGTCTTCGGCGCTGGCGGCGCCGGGCGGAAGAATCAGATATTGCGTGCGGCCGGTCGTGACGGGCAGCATCTTGAGCGAATCGGTAGCGATTTCCTCGATGCGCGAGGTCTTGGAAAGCGCGCTCTGCTGGTACTGAAGCTGAGCATAGTCCTGCTGGAGTTGCTGCTCCTGATCCTGGGCGCGCTGCAACTGGATGAACACCTCCCGCTGCTGGTTCGTCGCGTCGACGACCGACAGCGCACACCCGAGCACGACGATCAGAAGGAAGATGTTCAGGCGGTTCATGGCGTGATGCGCTCCGCGACGCGCATCACCGCCGAGCGGGCGCGCGGGTTCGCGGCCACTTCGGCGTCGCCGGCGAACACGCGGCCGAGGAGCCGCAGCGGGGGACTCGGCAGGTCGACGGCGCGAATCGGCAGGCGGCGGTCGACCACAGGCGCACGGGCGTGCGTCTGCATGAATCGCTTGACGATCCGGTCCTCGAGCGAATGAAAGCTGATGACCACCAGCCGCCCCCCTTGCTCCAACAGCGCCAATGCCGCCTCTAGAACGACCTGCAGCTCCGCAAGCTCTTGATTGACGTGAATCCGTATAGCCTGAAAGGTGCGGGTTGCCGGGTCCTTACCCTTCTCACGTGTCTTGACGACGTGAGCCACGATTTGGGCAAGCTCGCCCGTGCGCTCGAGAGGCCCGAGACGGTCGGACTCTGACCGGCGAGCAACAATCGCCTTTGCAATCTGAAAAGCAAACCGTTCTTCCCCATAATCTCGTATCACCTCCGTCAGTTCCTGCACCGTGGCCCGGGCGAGCCAGGCCGCCGCCGATTCGCCCCGCGTCGGGTCCATCCGCATGTCGAGCGGACCGTCGGCGCGAAAGCTGAAGCCGCGCTGCGTGTCGTCGACCTGCGGCGACGACACGCCGAGATCCAGCAAGATTCCCGACACGCGCCCTACCCCGCGCGACGCCAGCGCGTCGCGCAGCGAAGCAAAACTCTCATGCACGATGGCGAACCGCGCGTCGCCGATCCCGGCGGCCGTCGCGATGGCCTGCGGGTCCTTGTCGAACGCGATCAGCCGACCCGCGTCGCTGAGCTGCGACAGCACCGCCCGACTGTGGCCGCCGCGACCGAACGTGCCGTCGACGTAAATGCCGTCCGCGCGCGTCACGAGCGCCTCAACCGCCTCGTCGAGCAGCACCGTGCGATGCTGCAGTTCCCGTCCCATCGCCGGTGCCATATCGAAAACCGCGATCAGAACGTGAAATTCTTCAGGGCGTCCGGCATGCCCTGCGCCATGGCCGACTGCTCCTTGGCGGCGTAGGTCTGCGCATCCCACAACTCGAAGTGACTTCCCATGCCGAGCAGCATGATTTCCTTCTCGAGACCGGCGGCGAGACGCAGTTCGGGCGACACGAGCACGCGGCCCGCGCTATCCAGATCGACGTCGGACGCGTTGCCGAGGAAGATGCGGCGCCACCAGTGCGCGTCCATCGGCAGCGCGGCGACCTTCGAGCGAAACACCTCCCATTCGGGGCGCGGAAACAGCAACAGGCAGCCGTCCGGGTGCTTGGTAATCGTCACCCGTCCTTCTGCCTGTCCTTGCAGCGCCTCCCGATAGCGGGACGGAACCGACATCCGTCCTTTCGCATCGAGCGTCAGCGCCGACGCCCCCTGGAACAATTCGCTCTCCCTCAATTCGCCAGCCGCGGCCGTTCAGTCAATAGCCAGGAAATCTACCCGAACGGACCGCAGAAATCACACAAAAATACACTTTCTCACACTGCTTCCCACTTTAGAGGAACGCCTAACGAGGGTCAAGGGAGAAACGCCGTTTTGACGTTAAATTTGTTCGTTAGAACAAAGACTTAGCGCCGCTTCCTCAAGTCCGGGAAGAAAAATCGAAAACCGTTACGAATGAATGATCTAGTGCAGGTTGTGAAGGTAAAACCTGAGAAGCGGAGGGGAAACGGGCGTGGCGCGGGCGTTCGGGCGGGAACGAAAGGCGGGAGGGAAAGGCAGCTTGCATGGGCAAACGGAGCGGCGCGATCGCCGCTCCGTCATGGCTGCTTTAGATGTAATACGCGGTCCGGGTCATCACTTTCGAGGCGACGCGCATGAGCGAGCGCACGGGAAGCGGCAGCTCGATGCCGCCGGCATCCACGGCGGTTTTCGCATGGGCGGCTTCGTCGATGCACATCTGCTCGACGACCGCGCGGGACTCGCGGTCGCCTTCCGGCAGGCTTTCCAGATGGCCGTCCAGATGCTGCTCGACCTGGCGTTCAGTCTCGGCCATGAAGCCGAGGCTCACCTTGTCGCCGAGGCGACCCGCCGCAAAACCGATCGCGAGTGCGCCGGCATACCAGAGCGGATTGAGCAGGCTCGGGCGGGAATCGAGCGCAACAAGGCGTCGGGCAGTCCAGGCAAGATGATCTTCTTCCTCGAGCGCCGCGCGCTCGAACGCCTCTTTCAACTCCGCGGAGCGCGTCGTGAGCTTCTGGGCCTGGTAGAGCGCCTGGGCGCACACCTCGCCGACATGGTTCACGCGCATCAGTCCGGCGGCATGAGCCCGCTCGGCGGGCGACAGGGCGGCGCGCTCGCCGTCTTCCGGATTGTCCTGCGCATCGTTACTGTCGTCCGGCACAGGCATGGGCCGCGTCATTCGGGAAACGCCCGTAATCGAGCGCAACCCCCGATCGAATTCGGTAATCAACTCGTCCAGCGTCATCCAGTTCCCTCCTTTCGATACCCAGCCGTTCCGATCCGGCGCGCCGTCGGGACAGCCGCGCCATCGTTCCGCGCCACAGGAACCAGCGGATCACCACCGCCCACCCGGGGCAGATTCATAGCTAACCGTAGATTTTAGCCGACGGGATACTGGCAAAACAATAAATTACAGAATGCTGACCCCGTTATTTCCACTCGCGCTGGTACGCGGATCGCGTGCGATTATGCGCTGCCGCTACGTAATTCGCGCCGCAAAATCTTTCCGACATTGGTTTTGGGCAGATCATCGCGAAATTCGACGAATCTCGGGCGCTTGTAGCCGGCCAACTGGCTCTTGCAGAAGGCGAACACGTCCGCCTCGGTGAGCTCGGGGTCCCGCTTCACGACGAAGAGCTTGACCGCTTCACCGGAATGCGCATCGGGCACGCCCACCGCGGCCACCTCGAACACGCCCGGCAGCTTCGCGACGACGTCCTCGATCTCGTTCGGATACACGTTGAAGCCCGACACGAGGATCATGTCCTTCTTGCGGTCCACGAGCTTCACGTAACCACGCTCGTCCATCGTTCCGATGTCGCCAGAGCGGAAAAAACCGTCCGGCGTCATGGCCCGCGCCGTCTCGTCCGGACGCTTCCAGTAGCCTGCCATCACCTGCGGACCGCGAATGCAGATTTCCCCCGCTTCGCCCAGCGGGACTTCGCTGCCGTCGTCGTCGCGGATCGAAATTTCCGTCGAGGGCAGCGGCACGCCGATCGTGCCGCCGTATTGCGTCACCGTGGTCGGGTTGCAGGTGACGGACGGCGACGTCTCCGACAGCCCGTAGCCTTCCACGATCGGCGTGTGCGTCTTCTCGTACCAGCGCTGCGCGACGGCCTCCTGCACGGCCATGCCGCCGCCGTTGGCGACGAGCAGTCGCGAAAAATCGAGCCGGTCGAAATCGGGGTGATTCAGCATCGCGTTGTAGAGCGTGTTGACGGCCGGAAAGGTCGTGACCGCGTAACCGCGCAACTGCCGGATCATGCCCGCGATGTCGCGCGGGTTCGGGACGAGCACGGCAAGGCTGCCGGTGCGGATCGTCAACAACCCGCAGATGGTCAGCGCGAACACGTGATAAAGCGGTAGCGCGGCAGCCGTGACGTACCGGGTAACGTCCGGACGCGTCATGTAGGCCGCCTCGAGCCAGGCCTCGGACTGAAGCACGTTGGCGACGAGATTGCGGTGCAGCAGCATGGCCCCCTTCGCGATGCCGGTCGTGCCGCCGGTGTACTGCAGGAAGGCGATGTCGTCGGGCCGCTGTTCGACCGGCGTGAACGTCAGGCCTGCGCCGGCCGCGAGCGCGTCGTTGAAGCGGACGTGGCCCGGCAGGCGCCAGGCCGGCACGAGCTTCTTCACCCGGCGCACGACGAAGTTCACGAGCGCGCCCTTCGCCCCGAGCAGATCGCCCATCGCCGCGACCACGACGTGCCGGATGCCCGTGCCGGCAATCACGGTCTCCAGCGTGCGGGCGAAGTTCTCGAGAATGACGATGGCTTCGGCGCCGCTGTCCTTCAACTGATGTTCGAGCTCGCGCGGCGTATAGAGTGGATTCACGTTGACCACCACGTAACCCGCCCGCAGTATCGCCACGAGAGCGACCGGATATTGCAGCACGTTGGGCATCATGATCGCGATGCGCGCGCCTCGCACGATCCCTTGAGCCTGCAACCAGGCGGCAAGCCGGCGCGACAGCGCGTCCAGCTCTCCGTAGCCGATTTGCCTGCCCATGCAGGCGAACGCAGGGTTCCCGCGATAGGCGCCGAAGCTTTCTTCGAGCAACGCGGTGAGGGACGCGTAGCGGGAGGGATCGATTTCCGTAGGGACGCCGGGCGGATAGGACTTCAGCCAGATTCTTTCCATGCGCCGTGTCTCCCCGTCTTTTCGAATGATCGTCCAGGAGCGCGGATCGTAGCATGCACGCTTCGCCCGCAAGCCGCGCGAAGGCGGGTTAGCGACGGCGCTCGAGTCGTCACGGCCCGGTTGCGCGGAACACAACCGGGCTTGTCCGTCTTCTCAGACCAGGCTCACTTCGACGAGACAATCGTAGAACGTCGCCGATCCGCCGAGATCGGTCAGCGCCTGGCTCGTGACCTGGTTCGCATTGCGGCCGTCCGGCGCGAGCTTTTTCCACCAGATCGACAGTCCGACGACAAGCCCCTCGCGCGCCCGGTCGGTCACGCGCGCGCGGGCGAGCATCGTGCCCCGGTCGTTGAAGACGCGCACCATCGCGCCGTCCCCGATGCCGCGGCGCACCGCGTCGAACGGATGCAGATCGACGTGCGGCTCGCCCTCGGTCGCCCGCAGGCTCTCGACGTTCACGAACGTGCTGTTCAGAAAATTGCGGGCCGGCGGCGAGATCATCGCAAGCGGATAGCGCGCTGCAAGCGCCGGCGCGTTTTCCGCCGATTCGTGGGGCGGCAGGTAGTCGGGCAGCGGGTCGAGCCCCTCCTTCGCAAGCGCCTCGCTGTAGAACTCGCATTTGCCCGAAGCCGTGCGAAAGCCGCCGTCGGCTAACGGCGCGTCGTCCAGTTTCAGCCGCGCCCAGCCCGTGCGCTTGAGCGAGGCCCAGTCGACACCCTCCAGCGCGGGATCGTCCCAGCGGAATGCGCGCGCCGCGACCTCGTCGTCGCTCTCGAACAGCGCCGGCTCCTGAAGCCCCATTTCACGGGCGATCGAGCGGAAGATTTCCGTATTGGGCCGCGCCTGCCCGACCGGCGCGATCGCGGGCAGATTCGCCATCACGTACGTGTGGCCGTACGACTTGTGCACGTCGAGATGTTCGAGTTGGGTCGTCGCCGGCAACAGGAGGTCGGCATAGTCGGCGGTATCGGTCTGGAACTGCTCGAGCACGATCGTGAACAGATCTTCGCGCGCGAAGCCGGCGGCCACCTTCTCCGAATCCGGCGCGACGGCGACCGGGTTGGAGTTGTAGACCACGATGGCCTCGATCTTCGGGCCGAACGCGCCGCCGCCCGGATGCGTGAGCGCGTCGCCGATCTGGTTCATGTTGACGACGCGCGGCAACCGCGTGGGCCATCCCGGCATCAGATCCGGACGCTGCAACGCGTTCGAATCGACGGGCATCCATCCCGACGACGACAGCAGCACGCCGCCCGACCGTTCGCGCCACGCACCCGTCAGCGCCGGCAGACAGGCAATCGCACGAACCGCGTTGCCGCCGCCGCGCACGCGCTGCAGGCCATAGTTCATCCGGATGGCGGCCTTGCGCGTCGAGGCGTACAGGCGGGCCAGATCGATCACGGTCTGCTCCGCGATGCCGCAGATGGCCGCCACGCGCGACGGCGTGTAAGTCAGCGCGCGCGCCTTCAACTGCTCGAAGCCGTACGTATGCGCGGCGATGTAGGCGTGATCGAGCCGATCTTCGGTGATCAGCACGTGCATCATGCCCAGCGCGAGCGCGCCGTCGGTGCCCGGCTTCAGCGCGACGTGCTGATGGCACTTTTCCGCCGTCAGCGAGCGGTACGGATCGATGGCGATCAGTTTTGCGCCGTTACGCCTGGCCTCCTGCGCGCGAGTCCAGAAATGCAGGTTCGAGGCAATCGGATTGGCGCCCCAGATCAAAATGACTTCGCTCTCGGCAAAGTATTCGGTATGCATGCCGATGCTCGCGCCATACGTATAGCGCAGGCCGGCCGCGCCGGCCGAGGCGCAGATGGCCCGATCGAGCCGCGACGCGCCGAGCTTGTGGAAAAAGCGCTGGGCGATGCTGTCGCCCTGCACGAGCCCCATCGTCCCGGCATAGCTGTAAGGCACGATCGCCTCCGGCGCGCGGCGCGCGATCTCCCCAAGCCGACCGGCCGCGAGCGCACAGGCCTCGTCCCAGCCGATCGGCTCGAAACGGCCCTCGCCCTTGGGCCCGACGCGCTTCATCGGCTGAGTCAGCCGGCGAGCATGATGAACACGCTCCGCATAGCGACTGACTTTGGTACAGAGCACGCCCTGGGTCGGCGGGTGATCGGGGTCGCCGGTCACCTTGACGGCCCGGCCGTTCTCGACGCTCACGCGCATCATGCAGGTGTCGGGACAGTCGTGCGGGCAGACGGCGCGGGCGAATTCGGTCGGGGCATTCATTGGAAAATGGGGAGCAGGAGCGTCCTGGGATCTTTCGATTGCTATCCCGATTTTATTACGTTCCGGCTTCAATTCCCGAGCCTGACGCTTTCGTCTTGCCGGGAAAAAAAACGTTGGGCGTAGAATGGATCGTCCAGACCCGTGCCCTGCGCCGGGTACAAACCTGCTCTAGCACAGTCCATCATGAAATTGATTCCGGAAATTCAGGCCGCTCAGGGCGAAATCCAGGCCCTCCGACGAACGATCCATGCGCATCCCGAGTTGCGCTACGAAGAAACACAGACCTCCGATCTCGTCGCCGCCAAGCTGGCCGAGTGGGGCATCGAAGTCCATCGAGGGCTCGGTAAAACCGGTCTGGTCGGCGTCCTGAAGCGGGGCAACGGCACCCGCTCGATCGGACTGCGCGCCGACATGGACGCGCTGCCGATCCGGGAGCTGAACACGTTCGAGCACCGTTCCCGCCACGACGGCAAGATGCACGCGTGCGGACACGACGGCCACACGGCGATGCTGCTCGGTGCGGCGCGACACCTGGCGAAGCATGGGGAGTTCGACGGCACCATCGTCTTCATTTTCCAGCCGGCGGAGGAAGGCGGAGCGGGCGCGCGATCGATGATCGAAGACGGCCTTTTCGAGCGATTCCCCGTCGATGCCGTTTTCGGCATTCATAACTGGCCGGGCATCCCGGCCGGCCACTTCGGCGTGACCGAGGGGCCGATCATGGCGTCGAGCAACGAATTCCGGATCAAGATCAGGGGAGTCGGCTCCCATGCGGCGCTGCCTCACAACGGACGGGATCCGGTGTTCACGGCCGTGCAGATCGCCAACGGCCTTCAGAGCATCATCACGCGCAACAAAAAACCCGTGGATACCGCGGTGCTTTCGATCACGCAGATCCGCGCGGGCGACGCCGTCAACGTGGTGCCGGACGAAGCGTGGCTTGCGGGCACGGTGCGGACGTTCACGGTACAAACGCTCGATCTGATCGAAACGCGGATGCGCAAAATCGTGGAAAACACGGTCGCGGCCTATGACTGCACCGCCGAGATCACGTTTCTGCGCAATTACCCTCCGACTGTAAACAGCAGCGCCGAAACGCAGTTTGCCGTCGAGGTCATGAATGAGGTGGTCGGAGCGGAGCGCGTCGACGATTCGGTCGAACCGACGATGGGTGCCGAGGACTTCTCGTTCATGCTGCTGGCCCGCCCAGGCTGCTACGCATTCCTCGGCAACGGAGACGGCGGCCATCGCGAAGCCGGACACGGAGCCGGCCCCTGCATGCTGCACAACGCGAGCTATGACTTCAACGATACGCTGTTGCCCGTCGGATCGACGTATTGGGTAAAACTGGCAACCCGTTTTTTGTCGCGGACGTAGGCTGCGGGCCTGCTTCTGAGTTGCTCCCAGGATTGCTGCTCTCCCGGGATCAGCAATCCTGGGGTCTAATACACGAAACCCCGCCGGTCTTATGAGGGCCGGCGGGGTCTGGTGAGGAGGGGGGAGCCTGACGATTACCTACTTTCACACGGGGATCCGCACTATCATCGGCGTGGAGTCGTTTCACGGTCCTGTTCGGGATGGGAAGGGGTGG
>NZ_PNEO01000012.1 GCF_002870125.1 Burkholderia sp. WAC0059 | reverse complement strand
GCGCTGCGGCGCGTCTTCGTTCATCAAGACCAGATAGGGAGCGGCGAAGCTCCATTCCTCGTCCGAAACGTCCGTGGGGTATGGCTTGCGTTCTGGCATTCCGCCAGATTACCAGGTTTGAACGAAAGTGCCTAACACGCTCTAAGGTGTAGCGCAGTGGAATATGTAAATTCAGCTGCAATGGGTCAGGTTCTCGGCGATCTTCCGGCGCCTTGATTCGTTATCCTCTCAGCGACGATGTATGGAGAGGAAGGGAGGGCAGATGTGCCAGTCCGAGCATGCTCATCTTGATACCAAGAATAGCGAGGTCTTCGCCGAATCAGTCGAATACTGGCGAACACGTTTCAAGGATGCTGAAGCTACCGTATCTCGTCTTTCGATCCGCTTGCGCGGGCGTGATCAGCGAATCTTGCTACTCGAGCGTGCGCTCGCGCGTACTGTCTCGCTCCATCATGCACTCGAAGAAAGCCTTGAACAACGTCTGGAGCGGTCTACCGGACGCACCAATTGCGTTCATGAACTAGATCGGTCGGGGCAAGTAAGTCCTGGTCGGATCGGTAATGGTGTGGCGGTCCATCTTCCGCATTTGACCCGCACACTTTCTCTACTCTTTGAGGTGATGTGGGAGTATTGGGCAGAATGGGATTCGGAGCGTCCGCCGAAATCCTCGACGGTCGCGCGTGCCATTGATGCAAGAATTGGCCTCAAAGGGCAGGCCACGGGTGAAGCCTCACGCAGTGCACAGACGTTTGCCGCTGCACTGCGGCCCGACTCTGTTAACGATTTGGACGGCCGCCATCACTAGTTGTCAATTCTGACGGAATTGCCAGTCCGTTCGTCCTGTTGGTTGAATCGTACCTGTGCCAGGCAGATTCAGATACGGCTAGGAAGGCTTGGAGTCATGTCGGATCGATACGTGGCGGGCGCGATCTTGCGTCGCAAACAGGTAGAACAGGTTGTTGGTCTATCCGGCTCGACCATATCTATCAGCGCATTAAGCAGTACGTTTCCCAAGTCTGTTTCGCTGGGCGTCGTCGACGTTGGTGTGCAGGTTAGTCGCCGAAGCGTTCCTATCGAGATGAAATTTTGATATAAGGCGATGGTGCCCAAAACCGGCTGAAGCCTATCCTGCCATCCTCGTTTTTAATGTGGGTTTTAAGGCCGCCGTCTAAACGTTTTCGGCGAGGTTGGTTGGGCATTTCTGTGACATGGTCAGAAGCGTTCGCGAGATGCTCCCGATGAGTCGGTTGGTCTTCCTTTGCGTGGCTGCACACTGCACATCACGAGTTCGAGTTGTCGATGGATCGAGTCTGCATGCTGTATAGGGCAATTCCTGCGTAGCGGCCTGATTTATGGCCGGTAGGTGAATGTTGGATGTCGGCGAAGACTGCGTCTGGAGTCGGCAATCGCATGCGTTGAATCGGTGAGATCGATCCCGCTTCGGCCGGTTGGTATTTCGGAATCTGTACCGTCGTTCCCCGGGGGATGCAGGCAGAGCTATCGGGCGTTTGCAGGGGCAGGCATATGGTCTGGAGTTCGTCGTGCTGCTGTCCGCATACAGTTATATCGTGTCTATCCCGATGGGCAGAGCGATTCAGTTCATTGGTCGTGATCGTTCCGCGTCTGCACTGTCGTGATATCCGCCTGAAATCCCTTCGATACGTTTTCTGAGCATCGCTTCGGGTCTGTTGCTCGGGTTCAACGCGTCCAAAATATTTTTTCTAGTCCGACGTGATCCGGTCAAGTCCATGGAGGTCCGATAGCGAAAATTCCGACCGGAAACAGGTATTGACGGCACTTTCCTGAATGAACAAGATGGGGAAAAGAGAGCACAACGGAGCGAGCTATGCCGGTTGCGAAAAGCTACACCCGAGCGCAATGGGATGAGCTTGCCCACTCTCTGGAGTCACTGCCGGTTAAGCCGGAGGCGGAACAACGCGTCTCGATTACCGATGCAATGAAGGAGATGCGTGTGGTGATTAGCGCGGTGAGGAAAAAGGGATATACGCTGGAAGAAATTGTTGAGCATGCAAGAGAAAAGGGCGTCGATTTTAGCGTTGGCTCCGTCAAATACGCGCTATATCCGTCGAAACAGAGCAGGTCAGCTCGGCAGGCGGTAAAGGAGCCTGCGCGGGGCAATGCGGCGTCATCGCCTTCTGCGAAGAAAGGAAATAGGGGTGACGTACCGCGCGCGGAAGCTGTCGGGAAGAGCCAAAAGCAGGATGGGGGAAAAGTAGTCAACAAGCCGGGAACCATGGTGATGCGGGACGCGTACTCATTCGAGATCAGGCCCGACACCGAGAACCTTTAGAGGATTCAAATGGATACGACGATTTACCCCATCTATCTCGTTGGCGGCAGCAAGGGCGGCGTAGGCAAGAGTTTTGTTGCACTCGCGCTGGCCGATTACCTGCTGCGGCGAGATATCCACGCGGCACTGGTGGAAACCGATACCTCCAATCCGGACGTGATGAAAGCAGTTCAGGATGAGATGCATTGCATCGCATACAACCTGGACGATGCAAACGGCTGGATCGGCCTCGTCAACTACTGCGATGAACACCGGGATGCGGCAATCGTCGTCAACACGGCGGCGCGGAGCCAGACAGGTGTTGAGCAGTTCGGCGCGACGCTGGCCGGTGCGCTTGGCGAGCTTCGACGCCGGCTTGTTGTCCTGTGGGTGATTAACCGGCAACGCGACAGCCTTGAACTGCTGAGCGCCTTCAGCGCGACGTTCCCGGACGCGGTGACGAATGTCGTGCGCAACGGCTACTTCGGTTCGGCGGACAAATTCACGCTGTATCAGGGATCGCAGATTCGCCGTTCCATCGAATCGCGCGGCCATTCGTTGGACTTTCCCGATCTCGCGGATCGCGTCGCCGACGAGCTTCGTAGTCAGCGTATGTCGATCCGCAAGGCAGCGAAGACGATGCATATCGGTGAACGGGTCGAATTGTTGCGTTGGCGTTCGTTGTGCGACGCCATGTTCGTCAAGGTTGCGGCCGACGCGTAACAGACGGGCGAAGTCACCTGCGTGGCACGTTGGCGGAGGAACCCTCGACGTTTGGGCTAGGGCGACTTGATCAAGGGATCGTTGCGGGTTTGACGCTGCAAGAGCCCACCGGACGACATGGGGGCAATACCGGCGCATCTTGCGACGGTACGATCGCGTTTGCGTGTTTGACATCGAATGCTCATCGGCCGACCAACTTGTCGGCACCGTCCGAATGGGATTGAGCAATTGCTTCATTCTTTCGCCTTAATCGTCGCGCATTCGATCAAGGAGATAGCGACACACTTATTTCACGTCTGCCGATGTATCAAGCATCGTCCTTATGTCTGGCGTCATAGCGCTCCCTGAGCGGGTGAGTGATTCGCATCAATTCGGAAAAATCGTCAAATGCAACATCTCGCAGCCGCATGGAGATCTTTTCATAAGACTCAATGATAGGGTTACTCTCCTGTTTGAGATCGGAAATCCACGATATTTTTCGCGTGAGCATCTGTTCCTCAAAACCACCGTGGACGTAGCTGGAAAGGTTTTCGTAGATGTCTGCGATTTCGGGAATCTGGTCTTCCAACGATTTTACGAGAGTCATGACGTTGAACCCGTCTCCCTTGAATATGCCATTAGGAGATTTCTCGGTCGGCCGGTATTTCGCCATTAAACGTTGAACGCCCGCTCTTAGCTCGTCGAGAGTCGTCAATTTTGATTTGTATTGACGCCACAATCGCATGCCTTTGTGGAGTCTGCCCGCAACTTCAATGTAAGCCCTCACTGCGAGTGCATAAGCATATTCGTTCCTGAATTCCTTTTCGACGAATAGTGCGCTTTCTATCTGAACGATTGGTACAAGACCGGCAAAATAAGAGCTTCCAGTCAAATAGACGATGGTCTGCGAAAACACGTCGTCGACCACCATCTCGTTCGCGTAAAGCCTGACCTTGTTCAACTCATTTCCGATTTCATTTAATCGTTTATGATGATCAGAACCCCAGATTCCGTCATAGAACATTTTCGCCACATCAATTTTTGGTGTCGAGCTTGTCATGGGGCACCCCGTTGTGAACCATTGCTGGCCGAATATATCCTGTCCGCCATCGTTATGGACTCGATCGAAATTATAGGGCTCGCGGTTGGTTTGCGCGACGATCCGATTCGGATGGCATTATTAATTATGTCGGAATGCGGAGAGGTCGTGAGAGATCGAGCGGCATTAAGCAGGAAGGCCCATCGACGGACGAAGCCATAGCACACAGTATTCTAGAGATAGGGCGTTGGTGCCGTTCCAGGCGCTTCATCAGCGTCTGCAATTTGGGTGATTCGTTTCGCCGGGCAGACCTCGTTTTGGACCCGGTGCAACGCGGTGGCGGAGGCTCGTGGCTATCCGTCAATTCCAAAGCTTTTATAAGCTTCGTCGCTATAAAACGATAGCGACCCTTTGGGCATGTTGTTGTGGGAGAACTGCAAAATCGCATCGTTCAGCGCTGCTTTTTTGAATGGAATGTGTATGACTTTGGCTTTCTTCGAATCGATTCGAGTCGCGAGAGCAGCCGGCCAGCACGAGCGCAGCGCGGCAGGATTGCGGATTGGGGTCGAGTATTGGGTGTAGACGGCTATGATGGGAATTTCGTATGTATCTACAGCCGCTGAAATTTCAAAGGGAACCCAATCGTCGTCCAGAAGTGTTGTGTCCCCGATGATGGGCACCATGTTCTTTGAGTTTCTCAGGCGTTCGAGGAGCGAGGCCCGCAGGGTTGCTTCCTTGCTCGAATCGCGAGCTGCAGACGTCTTGTCATGGCTGTTGTTCATCGTGAAATGGTCGTCGTCTTTGCCGACCCACGCCTTCAACAGATTGTAGTAGTCGATGTCGGAGTTTCCGCCCGGCCGGTTCGTGCCGTTAGCATGGAAAGCCACGTAGGTCCCGTTTCTGTAAGCCATGTTATTCGCTCCAATGCGCTTTCACGTCTCGCAAATCGAGGTGGTCGAATCGGTCTCGCCCCAAGACAATTCTGATTCTTTGTGTGATCTCCCGGGTTTTCGTCTCGGTGATCGCAGATAGGATGATGAGGTTCAAAAGGTCTCTAGTCGGCAGACCGAGTCCGGACAGGCCGCTTCCGACCAAGGGGAGATTCAGGGAGTGCCCGCCAGCTTCAATGCGCGCGCGTTCCCATAAAGAGTGCAGGGCGGACCACATCATGGTCACGTCCGAGCGTGCCTTGCTCGTCGCGGGGTCCGTTTCCGCGAAAGCGAACGCGATGTATCGGTCGTGGTTGACATTGATAATTGCGGTTGAGCCAATAGGAAAGCGCTTTGTCTTCCCTTCCGGACGCTCAACGTTTTCGCTCTCGATAGCGACGAGTTGCTCATCCACTTGTTTGTCGAATGGTTCCGCGTGTCCGCCAAAACACTTTTTCAAGAAAATCCCGTGCACGCTCTTGTCGGAAACCGGTTTGCCGAGCTGGCTGTCAAAAAAATCGTTGACCGCGATGGCCCGAATGCCCTCTTGCTCGAATAAATCGCCGAAGATGACTTCGACCACGGTCGCGCAATTGGCGATCGGCAATTCGATGCGGGAGGGCTTCCAAACCTTTTTTAAGCCCCACGAGATGCTGACGATGATCACGGCGGCGAAGGCAATTGGGCCGCTGATGGAGATGCCCGGGACAAACAGGGAGACGCCCCGGACGATGGTTTGAATAATGCTGAACGCGGTGAACATGTAGGCGAGCATCTTCACCGGATGCCGCCGAACCCCGTTCCAAAGGTCTTTGATTGAATTCATTCTTTTCGCCTAGTCTTGGCGTTGGTCGTTATCGTCCGGCTTGGAAGTCATTTTAGGCTCTATTTTTCTCCCGTCGTCCTCTGCTGCCGCTGCGCCGTCATCGGGTTCTGGCTTGCAGTTTATCTAGCAAGTAGGCTGATACGCAGCCGGCAACTTCGACGGCGGCCTTCGCTTCGACCGCGCCGACATTGACCGGAGACGGGCGTCCGTGGCCGGTCCCCTCCTTGTTGCGCAATTTGTTGGCTCCGCAGGCGGCGGTGAACAGACCGCGCTCCAACTCCTTCGATGGCGGCTCACCTGGCTCCGCTGCTTGCTCGGGAACCGCGAGGCCAAGCGACGTGAATGCCATGCCGAGGAGTGCCTTGAAGTTTGCGCCGACCGGGTATTTGCCGGCTATGGTCGTGAGCACGTGCGCAGCCGTCGCCTCCATCAAGTCTTTGCCCGTCCCCATAAGCAGCGCGGCGTCTTCCGAGCCGCGTTGCGCTCGAACGGCGTAAGCATGGAGCGCGGCGGTCAGCTCTGAGCCTCTCAGGCCTTCCAGAACGTTGGCCCCGAAGGTGCCGTCGTCGGCCAGCCAGAATCCCTCGGAATTGAATGTTGCCTTGGCATTGGCGATAGCTTCGTCGCCGACATAGTTTTCTGACCCCTTGCGGAAGCCCCCGCAGGCGCGGACCTTGGAGAGAATGGCGTGAACGAGACGCGTCCCGGCTTCTTCGTCGCCAACCATCGTTTCGTGCAGGACTGCTCGAACTCGCTTGGCCTTGCCGACTTGCTGCCCCTGCTGCTTGGGATCGAGAGCGGCCAAGCCAAGCTTGTTGACCAGAAACTCAATGTCCGAATGGGTTGGCTCGCGAAAATCACCGCCAGCCCGTTTGGCTGTCGAGTCGTCAATCAGTTGGCAGACGGCCGCGACAACAGCGTCGTTCAAAGGAAGGGGCATTTTCGTTCTTTTGAGTGATTTGCTCGCCCCATTCTCGCACTAAAAAGCCATCAGTAAATCGATGTCAAAGCGGTCGAGCATCGTTTTGAGTTCCGCGACTTGGCGTGCTGATAGTTTACGAAGTGCGGCGAGCTCAAATCGACCTTGGCATGGCCGTAACAGGCGGGGCAGCTTGCGCATGAGGGCAATGGCTCGCCACGCGTATAAGATAAGAGGCCCGTGTTTCTGGAATCATGGGCCTCAGCGTTAATTTGGTGGGAATCAGGGATATATCTCCCCACAACGCTCTAAACCCTTGTTTACAAGGGGCTGGCAGTTCCGAGGGTTGGCTGGCATCACGATCAAATCGGGTTACTTAGCGCAACACGTTCGCCACTAAAATGCATCGCACATTTGCTTGTTAACCGGCTAACGACCGCCCTGAACAGGGCGGTCGCCAAGGTTTGGTTCGCCGAGGGCGCTGGGCGCAGCAGCTTCAATCCAGTTCAGATCAGCTTGCCCTGATCAGTTCCGCGATTTCCGCCGCGATTTCTTCGATGGTGTGAGTTGCAGTATTGCGAGCAAGTTTGTCTGCCAACGATGGGCTATACGAGATGACTTCTTGCTTGCTCAGTTTGTGCCAGATTGGCAGCAAAACTTGTTCGCCCGTGACGGATCGAGTCACGATGCCGTCAAGCTCATGATTTGTCCACCCCTTGTTGAGAAACGCGGGGGAGAGAACCACTAGCCCCACTCGACTGTTCGTCAGCCCTTCGTCGATTTTGCGGCGCAAGCTATCGCCAATCCTAAGCGTGAACTCGTCGTACCAAACCTTCAATCCGTGCGACTGCAATGCCTCTGCCATTGGGCGTGCGACCTCGTCTTTGTCCTCAGACGCATGTGAGATGAATACGTCGAATTGTTCGGACGATCTTTCGTAGGTGGGGGGCGATTCAGGGCGAACCAAACTTGGAATACTGGAGAGGGGAGCCTCACGAATTGCAGGTAGGGGGCTGGGCAACACTTTCATACTATGCCGTACGGACCCTCGAAGTCCCTGCATATCAATCGTGACATACCAGCGACCGCTGCTAGGTACCTGCAATCGGACAGGGGATTGTTTAGCTAGACCACCGTAATATCGATGCTGGCCACCACGCTTATAGCTGCTGAAGTTCGAGCTGTCCATGAGCCGCACGTTCGCCGCATTGCCAGACAACGTCACCTCAACGATTTGCCCCGACTGAAGGTGTCCCAAATCGTAGTAAGAAAATTTTTCCGACATCCACTTTTCCCCTCTAGCCGTGTGAGTCCCTGTCAGGCTTGTCTTCCGACACACTAAAACGTCAATAGCGGTCTGGGTTGACTCATATTGTCCCCGCTTTCTTCATAGATTGGGGTATTGTGATTGCCTTCAAGGGAGCCCAATATAATTAAATCGACCGTCTGATTCAACAGGCAGAAAATCAGTGTATAGCTAACGAGTATTCGCACTCGTCACTACTCCGGCGCTATCTAACCGTAGTTCATCAAGATAATCTGCCCAGCGTTGCATGAGCTCCCGTCGCTGAGCAAGCCATTGCGTTCGATTATAGGCACGCCCCAAAGGATCTTTTACGGTGTGAGCAAGTTGCATCTCCACGATCTCCTCGGGGAATCCGAGCTGTTCTACAGCAAGGGTACGGGCTGTTGCCCGCCAGCCATGCGGAACCGCCGTTGCTGAATCAACTCCCATTAATCGGAAGGCTGCGCTGAGCGTGCCGTCGCTCATCGGGCGAATATCGCCGCGCACACTTGGGAATACGTGTTGGCCGTGACCGGTGAGCTTGTGGAGTTCTCGAAGTGTTTCGACCGCTTGCCGCGAAAGAGGAACGATATGGGCTGGCCCATGCAGCTTGCCTACCTTCCTTCTTTTCATGCGCTCGGATGGTATTTCCCATGTAGCTTTGTCTAAGTCGAACTCTGACCATTTGCTTAGTCGCATCTCGGTGGGCCGCTGGAATAGCAGCGGTGCAAGCTTGAGTGCCGCACAGACCGTAGGCGATCCGACATAGCTATGGATCGTACGTAAGAACGCACCAAGCGGTTTCGGATCGGTAACAGCCGCGAGATGCTGAACTTGTGCTGGCGGGATAGCTCCGCGCAAATCTTGTGTTGCATCGCGTTTGGCACGACCGGTAGCGACGGCATAACGCATGACTTGGCCGACAATCGAGCGTACCCGGTGCGCTGTCTCAATGTGCCCCGTTTTTTCGATACGCTGGAGGACCGGCAGGACGTCAAGCGGTTCGATATCGCCGATCGATTGACCACCGATATGAGGAAACACATGTACTTCGAGGCGTCGTAGGTTCCGGGCTGCGTGTGACTCGGACAGGCTAGTCGAAAATTTCGTATGCCATTCGCGGGCGATCGCCTCGAAGGAGTTTTCGGTGTTCAGTTGCCGAGTGCGCTTTTCTGCTTGCTTGGCTGCGCTGGGATCAATGCCGTCCGCGATTTTTTTCTTCGCTGCCTCACGTTTCCCGCGTGCCTCTTTCAGGGTAACGGCAGGGTAGGTGCCGAGAGCAAGAAGTTTCTCCTTGCCGCCAAACCGGTACTTCAGTCGCCAATATTTCGAGCCGTTCGGCCGAATTTCGAGAAACATCCCGCCGCCATCCCTGACGCGGTAGGTCTTGTCGCGCGCTCCACTTTTCCTCACCTCGATATCGGTCAGCGGCATGGCTAGCCTCTCCCAATCTGGATTTCAGGGGAGTGGGGGTACCGCCATTTCCGATCCCCACTTGTACCCCCGGTTGTACCCCCAGGCACCACCGGAATCACACGGAAAAGTATAGACCAACACGGCCAAAGAAAAACCCGCGAAGCCTTAGCTGTCGCGGGTTTCAGGACTTCCTCGGATGTCCGCGGAAGAGGTGTTGGTGGAGCCGGCGGGAATCGAACCCGCGTCCGCAAGTAGTCCACAAGCAGTTCTACATACTTAGTCCTGTCATTTGATTTAACCGCACCGTCGCGGACGAACACGCTACGTTACGGCGAGTCACTGAATTTTCGGCCCCGGCATCGTGACACCACCGGAGATTAGCTGACGTGAATGACCTCGCTAGTCTTGCGACCCTGACCCGTCAGCGAGTCAGTGCGAGGTTGGCGGGGTTAAGCCGCCAATGCGTACGTTTCGTCGTTCGCAGTTACTTAAGTCCCATTGATTTACGAGGTGACGGGTCCTCGGTATGCCCTGAGTTGCTTCATTACCCACGTCGAAACCAGGTCGGCCCCAAGTAGAACGAGCATTATCCCATAGTTCGGGAGGCACGGCTAACCCGCCCAGGGTTAGCTCGCGACGCGGCCGGTTGTGCTCGTGCCGACTGGTTCGAGCAGCGAGCGCAGTTTCGCGGTCGATCCGGCAAGGTACTGCGCATTCCAGTTTTCCGGGGCGAGATCGCTGCCGCAATAGCCGTATGCCGCGGCAATCGTGACCATGCCGGCAGCCTGGCCGGCTTGCACGTCGCGCAGGTCGTCGCCGACGTATACGGCGCGGCGCGGATCGATGCCGATCGC
Source organism: Burkholderia sp. WAC0059 (assembly GCF_002870125.1). Taxonomy (GTDB): domain Bacteria; phylum Pseudomonadota; class Gammaproteobacteria; order Burkholderiales; family Burkholderiaceae; genus Paraburkholderia. The sequence goes on along the minus strand of NZ_PNEO01000012.1, from coordinate 190,492 downwards.
TTGCGCCGCATGCAGGAGCGGTGCCGGATGCGGTTTCGAGTGCGGTGTCGTGTCGCCGCTGACCACGCATCCCGCGCGCGAATCGAGTTTCAGCAGGGCGACGAGCGGATCGGTAAACCGGGCGGCCTTGTTCGTCACGATGCCCCAACGGACGCCGCGCGCATCAAGCTCGTCGAGTAGCGCGCCGATGCCGGGAAATAGCGCGGTTTCGACGCACAAGCTGGCTTCGTAGTTGGCGAGAAACTCGTCGCGCATGGCGGCGAACGCCTCGTTGTCCGGAGCGATGCCGAATGCGCGGCCGAGCATGCCACGAGCGCCGGCCGATGCGACCGGGCGCAACTGATCGAGCGGCAGCGCCGTCAGGTTGCGGTCGCGCCGCATCCGGTTGGCCGCGGCGGCCAGGTCGGGTGCCGTATCGGCCAGCGTGCCGTCGAGGTCGAAGAGGACGGCGTCGCAGACATCCAGTGCTGCGTCGTCATCCCCTTCAAGAGAGGGGAGCGTTGTGGTTTGGGTCATGGTCCGGCGAATGCGGGGCCGTGCGCCGCTCAGGCGGCGCGCCGGCAGGCGAGGAGGTAATTGACGCTGGTGTCGTCGGACAGCGTGAAGCGTCGTCCGAGCGGGTGATACACGATGCCCTTGATGTCGACCGGGTGCAGTTCCGCCTTGCGCGCGAACGACGCCAGTTCGGCCGGGCGGATGAAGCGCGCGTAATCGTGCGTGCCTTTGGGCAGCATCCGGGCGATGTACTCCGCGCCGACCACCGCGAGCAGATACGACTTCACGTTGCGGTTGAGCGTCGAGAAAAACACCCAGCCGCCCGGCTTGACGAGCGTTGCGCAGGCAGCGACTACCTCGGCCGGCTCGGGAACGTGCTCCAGCATTTCCATGCAGGTCACGACGTCGAACGAGGCGGGTTCGCGTGCCGCGAGTGCCTCGGCCGCGATTTCCTCGTAATCGACCGTCACGCCGCTTTCGAGACTGTGCAGGTCGGCTACGCCAAGCGCTTCGCTCGACAGGTCGATGCCTTTGACGCTGGCGCCGAGGCCGGCCATCGATTCGGACAGGATGCCGCCGCCGCAGCCGATGTCGAGCACGCGCTTCGCGGCCAGATGAGCGTGGCCGTCGATCCAGCCGAGGCGGACCGGATTCAGCTCGTGCAAAGGTTTGAACTCGGCGTTCGGGTCCCACCAGCGATGCGCGAGATCGCTGAATTTCTGCAGCTCGTGGGGGTCGGCGTTCGTCATGTCGGATGGGCTATCGGGCGCGATGGCGGGGAATCGGGACAAGTTCAGAGTATATAGGCTACAGGCGCTGACGCGGGGCGGCAAAACGCTCGCCGGGCGGAGAAGGAGCCGTTCTGCCCCTGGAAAGAAAAAGCCCCGCCGGAGCGGGGCTTTGATACCGGCTGCCGAATTCGCAGCTTATTGCTTCGCGGTACCGACGACTTCGACTTCCACGCGGCGATCCGGCGCGAGGCAGGCGATGAGAGCACGGCGGTTGCGCTGGTTGCAGCCCGTCGTGACCGGATCGCTCTTGCCCTTGCCTTCCGTGTAGATACGGTTCGGATCGATGCCCTTGCTGACGAGGTACGCCTTGACGGCTTGCGCACGACGCAGCGACAGGCGGTTGTTGTAGGCGTTCGAACCGATGCGGTCCGTGTAGCCCGTCGCAACCACGACTTCAAGGTTCAGCGCTTCGATCCGCGAGGCGAGGTCGTCGAGGCGTTCGCGACCAGCCGGCTTCAGGATGGCCTTGTCGAAGTCAAACAGCGCATCGGCCTGATACGTAATCTTCTGGCTGGTGACGACCGGCGGCGGGGGAGGAGGCGTGACCGGCGGTTGCGGAGCCGTCGCGACCAGCGCGCCATCGCACTTGGCGTTGGCGGTGGCCGGCGTCCAGAACGCATTGCGCCAGCAGAGCTCGTTCGTGCCGTTCATCCACACCCATTCGCCCGTGCCATTCACCCAGTTGTCATTCACGGCTTGTCGCGATGCCGGCACCGATTGTGCCGACGCGGATGCAGCCATTACTGCGGTAGCTGCAATGAACGCGAGCTTTGAAAGTTTATTCATATTTCTCCTCTCGAAATTGAGATTACCGCAGGTTTACTGCGAGCCTGATGACGAAGACAAGTCATACATTGCTCGAAGTATAACATTGGCGCGTTGCCGGGAACGCTTTGTCTAGACTTCGGGCAGCGTCTAACTTTGTGTGTTGGCATTTTGCCATATCGTTCCCTTCCAACGATAAAAAATATCCGCCCCTCCAGGTAGGGCTTCGCGATTGTGGTGCTGCCGCAACAAAAAAAGACTGTCTACTGCCGCATGGTGCGCGGGCGCCGATTGCCCGGGGCGAACCCGTGCTCGAAAGTCGCAGAGACGGACTTTCGCATCGGCGGCTTTTTACGGTCTCTGGTGCCGCTCGTCGCGTTTCCTCTAATAGGTATACGTAGGTGGGGGAGCAGGGTGCCGCATGGTAGAATCGCATGATTGCGCCGCATCCGCGGCGTCCGTGCGACGGAAGGGTGCGAGCAAGGCGCGAGAGCTTGCCGCCCGCGTCTTTACAAGACCTCGATAATGGATCAATTCGCCAAAGAGACTCTGCCAATCTCCCTCGAAGAGGAAATGCGCCGCTCGTATCTCGATTACGCGATGAGCGTGATCGTGGGCCGGGCGCTTCCCGACGTCCGCGACGGACTCAAGCCGGTGCATCGCCGGGTGCTGTACGCGATGCACGAGCTGAACAACGACTGGAACCGGGCGTACAAGAAATCGGCGCGTATCGTCGGCGACGTCATCGGTAAGTACCATCCGCACGGCGACACCGCCGTCTACGACACCATCGTCCGGATGGCGCAGGACTTCTCGCTGCGCTACATGCTCGTCGACGGGCAGGGCAATTTCGGGTCGATCGACGGCGACAACGCGGCCGCGATGCGCTACACCGAAATCCGCATGGCGAAGATCGGTCACGAATTGCTCGCCGACATCGACAAGGAAACGGTCGATTTCGGTCCGAACTACGACGGCAGCGAAAGCGAGCCGCAGATCCTGCCGGCGCGCATTCCCAATCTGCTGATCAACGGCTCGTCCGGCATCGCGGTCGGGATGGCGACGAACATCCCGCCGCACAACCTCAACGAGGTCGTCGACGCGTGCCAGCATCTGCTGAAGAACCCCGGGGCCAGCATCGACGAGCTGATCGAGATCATCCCGGCGCCCGACTTCCCGACCGCCGGCATCATCTACGGCGTGGCCGGGGTGCGCGACGGCTATCGCACCGGGCGTGGTCGCGTCGTGATGCGGGCGCTCACTCACTTCGAGGATATCGACCGCGGCCAGCGCGTGGCGATCATCGTCGACGAGCTGCCCTATCAGGTTAACAAGCGCTCGCTGCTCGAGCGCATCGCGGAGCTCGTCAACGAGAAGAAGCTCGAGGGCATCTCCGATATTCGCGACGAATCCGACAAGAGCGGCATGCGCGTCGTGATCGAGCTCAAGCGCGGCGAAGTGCCCGAAGTCATCCTGAACAACCTCTACAAGGCGACCCAGCTTCAGGACACGTTCGGCATGAACATGGTCGCGCTCGTCGACAACCAGCCGAAGCTGCTGAACCTGAAGGAGATGCTCGAGCATTTCCTCTCGCATCGGCGCGAGGTGCTGACGCGGCGGACCGTCTACGAATTGCGCAAGGCGCGCGAACGCGGCCACGTGCTCGAAGGGCTTGCGGTGGCGCTCGCCAACATCGACGAGTTCATCGAGATCATCAAGGCGGCACCGACGCCGCCGATCGCGAAGCAGGAGTTGATGGTGCGTTCGTGGGATTCGTCCCTCGTGCGCGAGATGCTGGCCAGGGCCGAAACGGAGAACGCGGCGGCGGGCGGGCGCGGCGCCTACCGGCCCGAAGGACTGGCGCCGATCTACGGCATGCAGGGCGACGGTCTCTATCGCCTCTCCGACACGCAGGCCCAGGAAATCCTGCAGATGCGCCTGCAGCGGCTGACCGGGCTCGAGCAGGACAAGATCATCGGCGAGTATCGCGAAGTCATGGCGCAGATCGCGGACCTGCTCGACATCCTCGCGCGGCCGGAGCGGATAACGGTCATGATCTCTGATGAACTGACGGCGATCAAGACGGAATTCGGCGACGAGCGCCGCTCGAGGATCGAGCTGAACGCGACCGAGCTGAACACCGAGGATCTGATCACGCCGCAGGACATGGTCGTCACGATGTCGCATGCGGGCTACGTGAAGTCGCAGCCGTTGTCCGAATATCGCGCCCAGAAGCGCGGCGGTCGCGGCAAGCAGGCTACGTCGATGAAGGAAGACGACTGGATCGACACGCTCTTCATCGCGAACACGCACGACCACATCCTCTGCTTCTCGAACCGGGGGCGGGTCTACTGGGTGAAGGTCTACGAGGTGCCGCAGGGCTCGCGCAACTCGCGCGGCCGTCCGATCGTGAACATGTTCCCGCTGCAGGAAGGCGAGAAGATCACGGTCGTGCTGCCCGTGAAGGAATTTTCGGCCGACAAGTACGTCTTCATGGCCACGGCGCTCGGCACCGTCAAGAAGACGCCGCTGGAGGCCTTCAGCCGGCCTTTGCGCAAAGGCATCATCGCCGTCGGTCTCGACGACGGCGACTACCTGATCGGCGCGGCGATCACGGACGGCCAGCACGACGTGATGCTGTTCTCCGATTCGGGCAAGGCCGTGCGCTTCGACGAGAACGACGTGCGGCCGATGGGCCGCGAGGCACGCGGCGTGCGCGGCATGCAGCTCGACGACGGTCAGCAGGTCATCGCGCTCCTCGTGGCCGGCGACGAGGAGCAATCGGTGCTGACGGCGACGCAGAACGGCTACGGCAAGCGCACGCCGATCGCCGAGTACACGCGGCACGGGCGCGGCACGAAGGGCATGATCGCGATCCAGACCTCGGAGCGCAACGGCAAGGTGGTCGCCGCGACGCTCGTCGACCAGGAGGCGCAAATCATGCTGATCACGACCACGGGCGTGCTGATTCGCACGCGCGTTTCGGAGATACGCGAAATGGGCCGCGCGACGCAAGGTGTTACACTCATCAGCCTCGACGAGGGGACGAAACTCTCGGGTCTCCAGCAGGTCGCGGAGGCCGACGGGGAGGGCGATGCCGACGGCCCGACGGCCGAAGACGACGCGCAGGAGTGATGGTGTTGACCGGCGGTTCGCGTAACGAAGCGGCGGCCGCAGGGACGATGCCGGGCGAGAGGGGCGGCGGGCGCGTTTGGGGCGCGCCCCGCGATCCGCGCGGCAGGTGGTGAGACTAATTTCTCTAAGGGACTAATGATGCAAAAACGATTCAAGCAGGTAGTGTTGCTGGCCGCGCTCGTACCGACTTTCGCGATGGCCCAGGCGCTCCAGGATCAGGCGCCGGCAGCCGATGCGGCGCCGGCCCCGGCGCCGGCCGCTGCTCCTGCCCCGGTTCCTGTCGATCCGGCCAAGCAGGCCGCGATCAGGGATCTGCTCGAGGCCATCGACGCGCAGCGGCTCGTCGGTGCGATCGGCAGCAGCGCGCAAATGCAGGCCAAGCAACTGGTGCCGGCCATCCTGTCCGACGCGCTGACGCAAAACAAGACGCTGACCGACCAGCAGAAGCAGGCGTCGGTGCCGACGCTGCAGCAGAACGCCGTGCCGCGCCTCGTCGACTCGGCGGGCCAGGTGTTCACGACCGACGCGTTCCGCCAGGATGCGATGCAGGCCCAGTTCCAGGCCTATGCGCGGTACTACACCACGCAGGAAATCAAGGATCTGACGACGTTCTATCGCAGCCCGACCGGCCGCAAGTTCATCCAGGTTCAGGACCAGGTGGGCCGCGACGTCGTGAACGGCCTGATGCAGAAGTACATGCCGGAATCGATCCAGGCGACGCGTTCCGAGGCGGATCGCGAAGTGGCCGCGATCAAGCCGGGCAAGTAACGCCAGTAAAGGCACGCAGGCGGGCGCGCCGGCCACCTGGCCGGGCGCGCCCCGGAACCCGGGCACCGCGTTGGCGGGGGCCGGGCGACAGTGCGATAATGGCTGTTTGCGCGATATGCGCCGACAGCCATTTTCTTTTGGGCGCGGTTTTTCGGTCTTTTTTCGCCACGGTGCCTGCCTTCGGGGACTTCTTGCAATGCGTGTCTTCAATTTTTCCGCCGGACCTGCGGCATTGCCCGAGGAAGTGCTTCGCCAGGCGGCCGACGAAATGCTGGACTGGCACGGCAGCGGAATGGGCGTGATGGAAATGAGCCATCGCGGTCCCGAGTTCATGTCGATCCACGCCGAGGCGCTCGCCGATCTACGCGAACTGCTGGCCGTGCCGGAAAGCCATCGCATTCTCATGCTGCAGGGCGGCGGAATCGGCGAGAACGCGATCGTGCCGCTGAATCTGTTCGGCAGAAAGCCGCGCGCCGACTTCGTGATCACGGGGTCGTGGTCGCAGAAGTCGCAGAAGGAAGCGTTGAAGTACGGCGAGTCGCGCATCGTCGCGACGGGGCGGACCCCGGACGGCTTCACGCGCGCGCCGGCGCGAGCCGAATGGCAATTGTCCGACGATCCGGCATACGTTCATCTGTGCACGAACGAGACGATCGACGGCGTCGAGTGCTTCGACATTCCCGATCTCGGCGATATTCCGCTCGTCGCGGACGCCTCGTCGCATCTGCTGTCGCGGCCGATGGACGTCGCCAGGTACGGCGTGCTCTATGCGGGCGCGCAGAAGAATATCGGCATGGCCGGCGTGACCGTGGTGATGGTGCGCGAGGATCTGCTCGAGCAGGCCATGCCGATCTGTCCGTCGGCGTTCGAATGGAAGACGGTCGCCGAGAACAACTCCATGCTCAACACGCCGCCCACCTACGCGATCTACATCGCCGGGCTCGTGTTCAAGTGGATCAAGCGCCTGGGCGGCCTCGCCGCCATCGAGGCGCGCAACATCGAGAAGTCGAAGCTGCTCTACGACACGATCGACGCGAGCAGCTTCTACGTCAACAAGGTGGAACGCCATGCGCGTTCGCGCATGAACGTGCCGTTCTTCCTTGCCGACGAGACGCGAAACCAGGATTTTCTGGCTGGCGCGAAGGCGCGCGGGCTGGTGCAACTGAGGGGCCACAAGTCCGTCGGCGGCATGAGGGCGTCGATCTACAACGCGGTGCCGCTCGAGGCCGTCAAAGTGCTCGTCGAGTACATGAAGGAATTCGAAGCACGACACGCCTAAGCGCGCGAAGCGGGCTCTGTCCCGCGTGCATTCAATAGAGACTGCCGGTTTCACGCATGGACGACGAACTCAACTCAAAACTCAAGCCGCTGCGCGAGCGCATCGACGCGATCGACTCGCAGTTGATCGTGCTGCTGAATCAGCGCGCCGCGGTCGCGCTCGAAGTGGGCGAGGTCAAGAAGCATTACAACGCGCCCGTGTTTCGTCCCGAGCGCGAGCTGCAGGTCATCGCGCGGCTGCAGGAAGCGAGCGCCGGGCCGCTCGCGGACGAACACATCGGTGCGATCTGGCGCGAGATCATGGCCGCGAGCCGCGCGCTCGAAAAGACGCTCAAGGCCGCGTTCCTCGGCCCCGTCGGCACCTACAGCGAGCAGGCGATGCATGCGTATTTCGGCCAGTCGATCGAGGGCCTGCCGTGCCCGTCGATCGACGAGGTGTTCCGCGCGGTCGAGGCGGACGCGGCCGAATTCGGCGTCGTGCCGGTCGAGAACTCGAGCGAAGGCGCGGTCTCGCGCACGCTCGACCTGTTGCGCGAGACGCAGCTCACGATCGGTGGCGAATTGGCGCTGCCGATCCATCACAATCTGCTGACGCTCGGCGGCAGTCTCGCGGGCGTCACGCGCGTGTGCGCGCACCCCCAGGCGCTCGCCCAGTGCCAGCAATGGCTGTCGGCGAACGCGCCGCAGCTCGAGCGCCAGGCCGTGTCGAGCAACGCGGAGGCCGCTCGCCTCGCCGCCGCGGATCCGACCGTGGCCGCCATCGCGGGCGACCGCGCGGCGATCCATTACGGGCTGCAGGTCGTCCACGCGCTGATCCAGGACGATCCGCACAACCGCACGCGCTTCGCGATCGTCGGCAAGACGCCGGTCGGCGCGAGCGGGCACGACCAGACCTCGCTGATCGTCTCCGTGAAGAACGAGCCGGGCGCCATGCACCGTCTGCTGGAGCCGCTCGCGCGGCACGGCGTCTCGATGACGCGCTTCGAGTCGCGTCCGGCGCGCGTCGGCACGTGGGAGTACTACTTCTACATCGATCTCGAGGGGCATCGCGACGATGCGCCGGTCGCCGCCGCGCTCGCCGAGCTGGAGCAGATGGCCGCGTTCCTCAAGATTCTCGGTTCGTACCCGCGCGCCCGTTAGCCTGTTAGCCCGTCAGGCGGCCCAGCCCGGCCGCCGCGCATCGGCAACCTGCGCCCGATATAAATAAGTGGATTCTGTTTTCCCGGAGTTTTCATGACAACGAAGTTCGGTCCTTCCTACGTGCGCGGCATCGCGCCCTATGTCGCCGGCAAGCCGATTGCAGAGGTGGCCCGCCAGTTCGGGCTCGATGAGGCGCGCATCGTGAAGCTCGCGTCCAACGAGAACCCGCTCGGCATTCCCGAATCGGCGCAGCGCGCGATGGCGCAGGCGGCGGCCGAACTCGGGCGCTACCCGGATTCGAACGCCTTCGAGCTCAAGGCCGCGCTGTCGGCCCGCTACGACGTGTCGCCCGACTGGATCACGCTCGGCAACGGCAGCAACGACATCCTGGAGATCGCCGCCCATGCGTTCGTGGAGAAGGGCCAGTCGATCGTCTATTCGCAGTACTCGTTCGCGATCTACGCGCTCGCGACCCAGGGCGTGGGCGCCCGCGGGATCGTGACGCCGGCGAAGCAGTACGGCCACGATCTCGACGCGATGCTGGCGGCCATCGCCGACGACACGCGCCTCGTCTTCATCGCCAATCCGAACAATCCGACCGGTACGTTCGTCGACGGCGCGACGCTCGAGGCCTTCATCGCGAAAGTGCCGCGCCACGTGGCGATCGTGCTCGACGAGGCCTACACCGAGTATCTGGCCGCCGAAAAGCGCTACGACTCGATTGCCTGGGCGCGCCGCTATCCGAACCTGCTCGTGTCGCGGACGTTCTCGAAGGCCTATGGGCTCGCCGGGCTGCGCATCGGCTTCGCGATCGCGCAGCCGGAGCTGACCGATCTGCTCAACCGTCTGCGCCAGCCGTTCAACGTGAATTCGCTGGCGCAGGCGGCCGCGATCGCGGCGCTCAACGACCGCGAATTCGTCGAGAAGAGCGCCGCGCTCAATACCGAGGGTTATCGCGTCGTGACGGCGGCGCTGGCGCGGCTCGGGCTCGAATACGTGCCGTCCGACGGCAACTTCGTGCTGGTGCGCGTGGGCGACGACGATGGCTCCGGCGATCGCGTGAATCTCGAACTGCTGAAGCAGGGCGTGATCGTGCGGCCGGTCGGCGGCTACGGTCTGCCACAATGGTTGCGCGTGACGATCGGCCTGCCGCAGGAGAACGAGGCGTTTCTCGCGGCGCTCGAGCGCGCGCTTGCCGCGACCTGAGTTGTCGGCGAGGCCCCTTCTTTTTTCATGTGACGCGCGTGAGCGGCTTTTCCTTCAATAAACTGGTGATTTTCGGCGTCGGACTGATCGGCGGATCGCTCGCGCGCGCGCTGCGCGAGCGCGGCGCGCGCGGCGGCCGCGTGATCGGCGTCGGCCGGCACCCGGGGGCGGTCGCGCGCGCGCTCGAACTCGGCGTGATCGACGCGGCGGCGACGCTCGACGACGACGCGGCGCTCGACGACGCGCTCGCGGGCGCCGACGTCGTCCTGCTGGCCGCGCCGGTCGCGCAGACTCGGGCGTTGCTCGAACGCATCGGGCCGCGCCTCGGTGCCGGAACCGTCGTGACCGATGCGGGCAGTACCAAGAGCGACGTCGTCGAGGCCGCGCGCGCGGCGCTGGGCGCACGCAGCGCGCAATTCGTGCCGGGCCATCCGATCGCGGGCCGCGAATCGAGCGGCGTCGACGCAGCGCTGCCGGACCTGTACGTGGGCCGCAACGTCGTGCTGTGTCCGCTGCCCGAGAATCGGCCCGAAGCGGTGGAGCGCGTCGCCGCGATGTGGCGGGCGACGGGAGCCCTGGTCGGCCGGATGCCGGCGGAACAGCACGACCGCGTGTTCGCGGCGGTCAGTCACCTGCCGCATGTATTGTCTTTTGCGCTCGTGGAGCAGATTCTCGGCTCGCCGGACGCCGAACTGAAATTTTCGTTCGCCGCCGGCGGTTTTCGCGATTTCACGCGGATCGCCGCGTCGAGCCCCGAGATGTGGCGCGACATCTGCGTGGCGAACCGCGCGGCGCTGCTGGCGGAGCTCGACGCGTACACCGGCGTGCTCGCGCAGTTGCGCCGGGCTATCGACGAAGCGGACGGCGCCGCGCTCGAAGCGGTGTTCGCGCGCTCGCGCACGGCCCGCGCGGCATGGCGCGAACGCGGCGCGGCCGGCAAGGCGGCCGGCACCCCGGAAAAGTAGGCCATTGCCTTACCCTGCCTGATACATACGACACGACAGACCCTGGACCTCTTTTCGCCCATGGAATACCTCGATCTCGGACCGTTCTCCCGTGCCTCGGGCACGATTCGTCTGCCCGGCTCGAAAAGCATTTCGAACCGGGTGCTGCTGCTCGCCGCGCTGGCCGAAGGCGAAACCACGATCACGAACCTGCTCGACTCCGACGACACCCGGGTCATGCTCGACGCGCTGACGACGCTCGGCATCCGGCTGCGTCGGGACGGCGATACCTGTGTCGTGCCGGGCGCCCGCGGCGCGTTCACCGCGAAGCGGGCCGACCTGTTCCTCGGCAACGCCGGCACGGCGGTGCGGTCGCTCACGGCCGCGCTCGCGGCCAACGGCGGCGAGTACCGGATCCACGGCGTGCCGCGCATGCACGAGCGGCCGATCGGCGACCTCGTCGACGGCTTGCGGCAGATCGGCGCGCAGATCGACTACGAGGGGAAAGAGGGTTATCCGCCGCTGCGCATCCATGCCGCGCCGATTTCCGTCGGCGCGCCGATTCGCGTGCGTGGCGACGTGTCGAGCCAGTTCCTGACCGCGCTGCTGATGACGCTGCCGCTCGTGCGCGGGGACGGCGTGACGGTCATCGAGGTGGACGGCGAGCTGATCTCGAAGCCCTACATCGAGATCACGATCCGGCTCATGGCGCGCTTCGGCGTGACGGTCGAGCGCGAGGAATGGCGACGCTTCATGGTGCCGGCCGGCGTGCGTTACCGCTCGCCGGGCCGGATCATGGTGGAGGGCGACGCGTCCTCGGCGTCGTACTTTCTCGCGGCGGGCGTGCTCGGCGGCGGACCGCTGCGCGTCGAGGGCGTCGGGCGCGCGAGCATCCAGGGCGACGTCGGCTTTGCCGGGGCGCTCGGCCGCATGGGCGCGAACGTGACGATGGCCGACGACTGGATCGAGGTACGCGGCGTCGGCAACGACACCGGCAGGCTCGATCCCATCGACATGGACTTCAACCTGATTCCCGACGCGGCGATGACGATCGCGGTGGCGGCCCTGTTCGCGGACGGCGCGACGACGCTGCGCAACATCGGGAGTTGGCGCGTGAAGGAGACCGACCGGATCGCGGCGATGGCGACCGAGCTGCGCAAGGTCGGCGCGGGGGTGACCGAGGGCGAGGACTACCTGATCGTGAAACCGCCGGCGCGCCTGACGCCGAACGCCGTCATCGACACCTACGACGACCACCGGATGGCGATGTGCTTCTCGCTCGTCAGCCTGGGCGGCGTACCGGTGCGCATCAACGATCCGAAGTGCGTCGGCAAGACGTTCCCCGATTATTTCGAGCGTTTCCTCGAGCTCGCGCAGCCCTGAGCGGCCGGGCAACTGCTTCATCCATCATCCGTCCCATGAAATCGACCCGTCCCTTTCACCCGACTCCCGTCATCGCGATCGACGGCCCGACCGCCTCGGGCAAGGGCACCGTGGCCGCGCTCGTCGCGGCGCAGCTAGGCTTCCATTTACTCGACAGCGGCGCCCTGTACCGGCTCGCGGCGCTCGCGAGCGTGCGCTATGCGGTGTCGCCCGACGACGCCGACGCGCTGGCGAAGCTGATCGACGGCCTTCACATCACGTTCCGCGAGGGGCTGGCGCAACTCGACGGCGCCGACGTATCGGCCGAGATCCGCGCCGAGGCGATCGGCAACCGGGCCTCGGTGATCGCCGCTCACCCGGGCGTGCGCGCCGCGCTGGTGGCGCGGCAGCGTGCGTTCCGCAAGCCGCCGGGGCTCGTCGCCGACGGGCGCGACATGGGCACGGTCATCTTTCCGGACGCAGGGCTGAAGGTGTTTCTGACCGCGAGCGTCGAGGCCCGTGCGGCCCGCAGGCATAAGCAATTGATGCAAAAAGGTTTTTCTGCTAATATAGATGACTTGCTCCGGGATTTGCGCGAGCGCGACGAGCGCGATAGTCAGCGCGCGGCCGCGCCGCTCAAGCCCGCGGCGGATGCAAGGCTGCTCGATACCTCGGCGCTGTCGGCCGACCAGGCGGTCGATCAGGTGGTGCAGTGGTATCAGGCATTACCGGGGGCGGCGCGTCAGCACGACGCCGGCCACCGGCAGCAGTAACCGGCAGTACGAGTACGGCAGTAGGTGCTTCGCGCGAGCGGAGCGTGTTTAAACCCTTTAACCCCGTATGGCTTTCGCGTTCCGGCCGTGAACCCCGCGTTCCGGCATCGTCGCCGGCAAGCGAGCCGGCGAAGCCGCGGAAACCGTGCAAATCCAGATTTTTATGTCCGACCTGCAAACCTCTACCCCGAATACCGAATCTTTCGCGGCTCTGTTCGAAGAGTCGCTGACCCGCCAGGACATGCGCGCCGGCGAAGTCATCTCCGCCGAAGTCGTGCGTGTCGATCACAACTTCGTGGTCGTCAACGCTGGCCTGAAATCCGAGGCCTACATTCCCATCGAGGAATTCCTGAACGACCAGGGCGAGGTTGAGGTTCAGTCGGGCGATTTCGTTTCCGTCGCGATCGACGCGCTCGAAAACGGCTACGGCGACACGATCCTCTCGCGCGACAAGGCCAAGCGCCTCGCGTCGTGGCTGTCGCTCGAAAAGGCGCTCGACAACAATGAACTCGTGACCGGCACGATCACGGGCAAGGTCAAGGGCGGCATGACGGTGATGGTCAACGGCATCCGCGCGTTCCTGCCGGGCTCGCTCGTCGACACGCGTCCCGTCAAGGACACGACGCCGTACGAAGGCAAGACGCTCGAATTCCGCGTCATCAAGCTCGACCGCAAGCGCAACAACGTCGTGCTGTCGCGCCGCGCCGTGATCGAGGCGACCCAGGGCGAGGAGCGCGCGAAGCTGCTCGAGACGCTCAAGGAAGGCGCGATCGTCGAAGGTGTGGTCAAGAACATCACCGACTACGGCGCGTTCGTGGACCTCGGCGGCATCGACGGCCTGCTGCACATCACCGACATCGCCTGGCGCCGCGTGCGTCACCCGAGCGAAGTCCTGTCGGTCGGCCAGGAAGTCACGGCGAAGATCCTCAAGTTCGACCAGGAAAAGAACCGCGTCTCGCTCGGCATCAAGCAACTGGGCGACGATCCGTGGGAAGGCATCTCGCGCCGCTATCCGTCGGGCACGCGCCTCTTCGGCAAGGTCACGAACATTACCGACTACGGCGCGTTCGTCGAAGTCGAATCGGGCATCGAAGGTCTCGTCCACGTTTCGGAAATGGACTGGACCAACAAGAACGTCGCGCCCTCGAAGGTCGTGCAGCTTGGCGACGAAGTCGAAGTCATGGTCCTCGAGATCGACGAAGACCGCCGCCGCATCAGCCTCGGCATGAAGCAGTGCAAGGCGAACCCGTGGGACGACTTCAGCCGTAACTTCAAGAAGGGCGACAAGATCAGCGGCGCGATCAAGTCGATCACCGACTTCGGCGTGTTCATCGGCCTGCCGGGCGGCATCGACGGTCTGGTTCACCTCTCCGACCTGTCGTGGAGCGAGTCGGGCGAAGAAGCCGTGCGCAAGTACAAGAAGGGCGACGAAGTGGAAGCGGTCGTGCTCGGCATCGACGTCGAGAAGGAACGCATTTCGCTCGGCATCAAGCAGCTCGAAGGCGATCCGTTCAGCAACTTCGTGGCCGTGAACGACAAGGGTTCGATCGTCGACGGCACGGTCAAGTCGGTCGACGCCAAGGGCGCCGTGATCCAGTTGAACGCCGACGTCGAAGGCTACCTGCGCGCCTCGGAAATCGCCCAGGACCGCGTGGAAGACGCGCGCAACGTGCTGAAGGACGGTGACAAGGTCAACGCGATGATCATCAACATCGACCGCAAGTCGCGCGGCATCAACCTGTCGATCAAGGCGAAGGATTCGGCCGAGCAACAGGAAGCCATGCGCAGCATCTCCGCCGATACGACCGCGGCGGCGAGCGGCACGACCAACCTCGGCGCGCTGCTGAAGGCCAAGCTCGACGGCCAGAACCAGTAAGCCTCACGGGGGCTCGCTGAAGTATGACCAAATCTGAATTGGTCGCGCAATTGGCTACGCGATTTCCGCAACTCGTCTTGAAGGATGCGGATTTCGCGGTCAAGACGATGCTCGATGCGATGTCCGACGCGTTGGCGAAAGGGCACCGCATCGAAATTCGCGGCTTCGGCAGTTTTGGCCTGAACCGCCGGCCGTCACGGGTCGGACGCAATCCGAAGTCGGGCGAAAAAGTGCTGGTACCCGAGAAGTACGTGCCGCACTTCAAGCCCGGCAAGGAATTGCGCGAGCGCGTGGACCGGCGTTCGGGCGAGCCGCTGAAAGACGACGGACCGGACGACGATATTTAGGCGTCCGCCCGGTCGTCCGGCGGTTGCCGGCGGCCAACGCCAGACGCATGGATCCAGAAAAAGCGCCTTTGCCGGCGCTTTTTTTTCGCCCGTTTGATGACGGTGTTGCCGGCCCATGGCTGCCCGGCGGCGGAGCGTTCATTTACAATACGGGACACTTCGGCGCGGCTGCTGCTGTGGCGCAACATGCCGTCGCGTCGGCTCCGTTTCGCAACTGCCGAGAGACTCGTTCATGAGATTGATTGCCTGGGTGATCCGTGTGCTGGTGTTCGTGCTGCTGCTGGTGCTCGCACTCGCCAACACGCAAACCGCCACGCTGAATTTCCTCGCAGGGTATGCGTGGCAGGCCCCGCTGATCCTGATCGGCCTCGCGTTCTTCGTCGTCGGTCTGCTCGCCGGGCTGCTGTCCGCGTTGCCCGCGCTTTTCAGGCTGCGTCTCGAGAACGGTCGTCTGAAGCGCGATTTGCGTACCGCGCGCGAAACGCCGGCGCCGGTGGTCGAGCCGCCGCTGCCTCCGCTCATCTGACATAAGCTGTCGTTCCCCGCGCGCCGGCCGGCATGCGGGTTCCGTTTTCGCACTCACCGCCGCTCGCATGGATCTCGATTTCTGGTGGCTGCTCGTCATTCCCGTGGCGTTCGCGCTGGGCTGGATGGCGTCGCGCTACGACCTGAAGACGCTTTTGTCCGAAAGCGCCAACCTGCCGCGCTCGTATTTCCGCGGGCTCAATTTCCTGCTCAACGAGCAGCCGGACCAGGCCATCGACGCCTTCATCGAAGTGGCGAAGCTCGACCCCGAAACGGTCGAGCTGCACTTCGCGCTCGGCAATCTGTTCAGGCGGCGCGGCGAAACCGATCGCGCGATTCGCGTGCACCAGAATCTGCTGTCGCGTCCCGACCTGCCCGTGACGGAGCGCGACCATGCGCACTACGAGCTGGGCCAGGATTTCCTGAAGGCCGGCATGCTCGACCGGGCGGAGGAAACCTTCCGTCTGCTCAAGGCCGGCGACTACGCGCTCGGCGCGCAGCGCGCGCTGCTGACGATCTACGAGATCGAGAAGGACTGGAACCGTTCGATCGACACGGCGCGTCAACTGGAGACGATGGGCGCGGCATCGCTCGACCGCGAGATCGCGCAGTTCCATTGCGAACTGGCGCAGGAGGCGCTGCAGCGCAAGCAGCCCGACGAGGCGCGCCGCCAGCTCGCGCTGGCGTTGCAGGCCAATCCGCAGAACGTCAGGGCGACGATCCTCGCCGGCGACGTCGATGCCGCCGCCGGCGCGCCCGAGGCCGCGCTTGCGCAGTGGCGCCGCGTCGAGGAGCAGAACCCGGCCTACCTGCCGCTCGTCGCCGAGAAGGCGATGAAGGTGTGCGAGGCGCTGGGGCGGGCGGACGAGGGCGCCCAGTTGCTGACGTCCTGGGTCGACCGCTATCCGCTCAACGATCTGCTCGACATCGCATACAAGTACGTCGCGTCGCTGCGCGGCATGGAGGCCGCGCACGAACTCGCGCGCGCGCAGATGCAGAAGTCGCCCAACCTCGCGGGCATGTCGCGCCTGCTCGAGGCGCAGCAGGCCAGCGCGGAGGAGCCGCGCCGCGGCGAGCTGGAATTGATGCGTGCGCTTCTGCAACAGCGCACCAAGAATTTGCCACGTTATACATGCCAGAATTGCGGTTTCCGGGCACGTCTTTTCTATTGGCAGTGTCCGGGCTGCAGCGGTTGGGAAACCTATGCGCCGCGCCGCGTCGAACCGGTCCCCGCATCGGGCTGAGCGCTACAGCGGCGCATCCGGCACAGGGGCGAAATTCGTTGCCGGACGGGACTCGCATCCCGGCAAACCGCATCGCACATTATTACCGGAGCGTGTATGAAAATTACCATCGTCGGTACCGGCTATGTCGGGCTCGTGACGGGCGCGTGCCTGGCCGAGATCGGCCACGACGTTTTTTGTCTCGACGTCGATCCGCGCAAGATCGACATCCTGAACAGCGGCGGCGTGCCGATTCACGAGCCGGGCCTGCAGGAGATCATCGCGCGCAATCGCGCGGCCGGGCGCATCGTGTTCTCGACGGACGTCGAAGCGAGCGTCGAGCACGGCGAAGTGCAGTTCATCGCCGTGGGTACGCCGCCCGACGAGGACGGCTCCGCCGACCTGCAATACGTGCTCGAAGCGGCGCGCAATGTCGGCCGCTACATGAACGACTTCAAGGTGATCGTCGATAAGTCGACGGTGCCGGTCGGCACGGCGCGGCGCGTGCAGGCCGTCGTGGCCGAGGCGCTCGAGCGGCGCGGCGTGCCGCACCGCTTCTCGGTCGTGTCGAATCCCGAGTTTCTCAAGGAAGGCGCGGCGGTCGAGGACTTCATGCGCCCGGATCGCATCGTGATCGGCAGCGACGGGGACGAGAACGGGCTCGTCGCGCGCGAGAAGATGAAGCGGCTCTACGCGCCGTTCAACCGCAACCACGAGCGCACGCTCTACATGGACGTGCGCTCGGCCGAATTCACCAAGTACGCGGCGAACGCAATGCTGGCCACGCGCATCTCGTTCATGAACGAGATGGCGAACCTGGCCGAGCGCGTCGGCGCGGACATCGACGCCGTCCGGCGCGGCATCGGCTCGGACCCGCGCATTGGCTATCACTTCCTGTACGCCGGCTGCGGCTACGGCGGCTCGTGCTTTCCGAAGGACGTCCAGGCGCTGATCCGCACGGCTGCCGGAATCGGCCAGAACCTGCGCATTCTCGAAGCGGTCGAGGACGTCAACCAGGACCAGAAGCAGGTACTGGTCGGCAAGATCGTGGGCACGCTCGGCGAGGACCTGAGCGGCCGCGCGTTCGCGGTCTGGGGACTCTCGTTCAAGCCCAATACCGACGACATGCGCGAGGCGTCGAGCCGCCGCGTGATCGCGGAGCTGCTCGCGCGCGGCGCCACGGTGCGCGCCTACGACCCGGTCGCGACCGAGGAGGCGCGGCGCGTGTTCGGCCTCGATCTGGCCGGCAAGCCGGAGCATCTCGCCCGGCTGCACTTCGCCTCGACCCAGGACGAGACCCTGACCGGCGCGGATGCGCTCGTCGTCGTGACGGAATGGAAGGAGTTCAAGGCGCCGGACTTCGCCCATCTGAAGGCCGTGCTCAAGTCGCCGCGCATCTTCGACGGACGCAACCTGTACGAGCCCGAAGCGATGGCGGAGCTCGGCATTGACTATCACTCGATCGGACGGCCCCATGCCCAGTTCGCAACCCACCCGGCGCCCGCAGCCTGACGCCGCGGCGAGCGTGCCCGAAGTCGTCCAGGTGCCGCGCGCGCGGCTCGCCGGCGCACGGGTGCTGATCGTGGGCGACGTGATGCTCGACCGCTACTGGTTCGGCGACGTCAACCGCATTTCGCCCGAAGCGCCGGTGCCGGTCGTGCACGTGCAGCGCCAGGAGGATCGCCTCGGCGGCGCGGCCAACGTGGCGCGCAACGCGGTGGCGCTCGGCGCGCAGGCCGGGCTCCTGTGCGTGGTCGGACACGACGAGCCGGGCGAGCGCATCGTCGAGCTGCTCGGCGACAGCGGCGTGCAGGCGCATCTGGAGCGCGATCCCGCCTTGCCGACCACTATCAAGCTGCGCGTGCTTTCGCGCCAGCAGCAACTGCTGCGCGTCGATTTCGAGAACACGCCGGCGCACGAGGTGCTGCTCGCGGGGCTCGCGCGCTTCGACGCGCTGCTGCCCGACCACGACGTCGTGCTGATGTCCGACTACGCGAAGGGCGGCCTCACGCACGTCACGCAGATGGTCGCGAACGCGCGCGCGGCCGGCAAGGCTGTGCTCGTGGACCCGAAGGGCGACGACTGGGAGCGTTATCGCGGCGCCACGGTCATCACGCCGAATCGCGCGGAGCTGCGCGAGGTCGTCGGCACCTGGAAGTCGGACGACGACCTGCTCGCGCGCGTGACGCGTCTGCGTCGCGAGCTGGAACTGTCCGCCTTGCTGCTCACGCGCTCGGAAGAGGGCATGACGCTCTTCTCCGACGACGGGGTGCTGCACGCGCCGGCCGTCGCACGCGAAGTGTATGATGTGTCGGGCGCCGGCGACACCGTGATCGCCACGCTGGCGGTCATGCTGGGCGCGGGTCTGCCGCTTGTGCAGGCAGTCGCGCTGGCGAACCGCGCGGCCGGCATCGTGGTCGGCAAGCTCGGCACCGCCACCGTCGATTACGACGAACTCTTTCACTGACACCGGCGCCGCCCGTCATCCTCCGGCCGTGCAGACGCGCGGCGCGAGGGACGGCGCGGCGCGTTTTCCATCTATCGCAGGACGATCATGACTCTCATCGTCACCGGTGCGGCCGGCTTCATCGGCAGCAATCTCGTCAAGGCCCTCAACGAGCGCGGCGAAGACCGCATCATCGCCGTCGACAACCTGACCCGGGCGGACAAGTTCCGGAATCTCGTCGATTGCGAGATCGTCGACTATCTCGACAAGACGGAATTCGTCGAGCGTTTCGTGCGCGGCGACTTCGGCCGCGTGCGCGCGGTTTTCCACGAAGGCGCGTGCTCGGACACGATGGAAACCGACGGCCGCTACATGATGGACAACAACTTTCGTTACAGCCGGGCTGTGCTCGACGCCTGCCTCGCGCAGCGCGCGCAGTTCCTGTACGCATCGTCGGCGGCGATTTACGGCGGGTCGAGCCGTTTCGTCGAAGATCGCGAGGTAGAAGCGCCGTTGAACGTGTACGGCTATTCGAAATTCCTGTTCGACCAGGTGATCCGGCGCGTGCTGCCGGGCTCGCCGAGCCAGATCGCGGGTTTTCGCTATTTCAACGTGTACGGGCCGCGCGAAACGCACAAGGGGCGCATGGCGTCGGTCGCGTTTCACAACTTCAACCAGTTTCGCGCCGAAGGGCGCGTCAAGCTGTTCGGCGAATACAACGGCTATGCGCCGGGCGAGCAGACGCGCGATTTCGTGTCGGTCGAGGACGTCGTGAAGGTGAACCTGCATTTCTTCGAGCATCCGGAGAAGAGCGGCATCTTCAACCTCGGCAGCGGCCGCGCGCAGCCGTTCAACGACATCGCGAGCACGGTCGTCAATACGCTGCGCGTGCTCGGCGGCGAGACGCCGCTCGCGCTCGAGGAGCAGGTCCAGCGCGGGCTTATCGAATACGTGCCGTTTCCCGACGCGCTGCGCGGCAAGTACCAGTGCTTCACGCAGGCCGATCAGACGAGGCTGCGCGCGGCGGGCTACGACGCGCCGTTCCTGACGGTGCAGGAAGGCGTGGACCGTTACGTGCGCTGGCTGTCCGGCCAGGTGTGATTCGCGGGCGGTACTTTCTACACTGGGGTCTCCTGGCCGGCGGCAGTCGCCGGCCAGTTGTTCCAGGGAGATCCGCAATCATGTTCAGAAAACTGCTCGCAGCGGCCTTGTTGCTTGCCGCATTCGGCCACGCCTTCGCTGCATTGGACGTCAACACGGCCGGCGAGGATGCGCTGCTCGGCATCAAGGGCATCGGTCCCGCCCGCGCGAAGGCCATTCTCACCGAACGCGAGGCACACGGTCCGTTCAAGGACGCGGGCGACTTCGGAAAGCGGGTCAAGGGAATGGGCGGCCATACGGTCGAGCGTCTGCAGGCCGAAGGGCTGAGCTTCGGTCCGGGGGCTCCGGCCGCTTCTTCTGGCGTCAAGGCGGCGGTGGCCGGGCAGGCTCACGCGCCGTCGGTGACGGCGAAGAAGTAGCGTCCGTCTGTTACCGGGATGCGCGTAACGGCGGCGCCCGGCACGGACATTCCCCGTCGCGGGCGCATGGGTTCCCGTATGGGTTCCCGCATCGGTTTTTCCACCAGCTTTCCTTTTTGTTTCCCCGTATCGGCTCCTTCAGTCGCCGCTGAGGCGGCGCTTGCCCGCGGCCCGCGCCGCGGGTTTTTTTGCATGCGGTGCGCGACCACGGTTCCCGTTCACTATTTGCGTGGTTTGTGCCGCGCCCGCACAGCGGAAGCGGATTTGCAACGCAATACCGGCCCGGCGCGAATGCTGCGCTGCACGCGGGCTGCGCCGAGAGTGCCCGGCCCCGCCCGCGTGCCGGGTGGTTTAGAATCGGACGATCGAGAATCTGCGCGACGCATACGCGACGCGTCCCACCGTTACGACCTATGCCATACCAGACCATTGAAGACACGATCGGCAACACGCCGCTCGTGCAACTCGTCCGTCTGCCCGACGACGAAATCCGCAGCCGCAACAACATCATTCTCGGCAAGCTGGAGGGCAACAATCCCGCGGGCTCGGTGAAGGACCGTCCGGCGCTGTCGATGATCAAGAAGGCCGAGCAGCGCGGCCGCATCAAGCCCGGCGATACGCTGATCGAGGCGACGAGCGGCAATACCGGCATCGCGCTCGCGATGGCCGCCGCGCTGCGCGGCTACAAGATGGTGCTCATCCTGCCCGAGGATCTGTCGGTCGAGCGCCGCCAGAGCATGGCGGCTTACGGCGCGCAGATTCTGCTCACGCCCGTGAAGGGCGGCATGGAGTACGCGCGCGACCTCGCCGAGCAGATGCAGCGCGACGGCAAGGGCATCATCCTCGACCAGTTCGCCAATCCCGACAATCCGGTCGCGCACTACGAAGGCACCGGGCCCGAAATCTGGCGCGACACGGAAGGCCGTGTGACGCACTTCGTCTCGTCGATGGGCACGACCGGCACGATCATGGGCGTGTCGCAGTATCTGAAGGAGCAGAACGGGGCCATCGAGATCGTCGGCGCGCAACCCGAAGAGGGCTCGCGCATTCCGGGCATCCGCAAGTGGCCGGAAGCCTACCTGCCGAAGATTTTCGATCGCAGCCGCGTCGATCGCGTGGAAAACGTGAGTCAGGCCGCCGCCGAAGCGATGGCGCGCCGCCTCGCCTCGGTCGAAGGCATTTTCGCGGGCATTTCGTCGGGCGGCGCGTGCGAAGTTGCGCTGCGCATCGCGCGTCAGGTCGAGAATGCGACGATCGTGTTCATCGTCTGCGATCGCGGCGACCGATATCTCTCGACGGGCGTGTTTCCCGCCTGATTTCGCTCTCCGCTTTCGTTCTCCATACGGACGACGGGCCGCGGTAACGCGGCCCGTCGTTCTTTGCCGGTTCCGGCCGATATTCGATTAGTACGGTTGCGTGCCGGGGACGGCGGGCGCGGCCGGTGCGGCCGGCGCGAAGGCGGGGCCGGGCGGCTGGGTCGGCAGGCCCGTGGCGGGGGTGTTCATGCCGGGCATGGCGGTGGGTGCCGGAGCGGGGGGCGGCGCCGTCGGCACGCCCGGAGCGATGCCAGGGGTTCCCGCCGCTACGCCGTTGGACGATCCGACGCCCGTATCCGGTTCGGTCGCGAGCATCTGCGCCTTGATGCGCATGCCGAGCTCGTAGACGGCCATCGCATAGAAGAAGCTGCGGTTGTAGCGCGTCAGCGCGTAAAAATTCTGCAGGCCCAGCACGTACCGGGTCGGCAGGCCCGGCGTCGGCAGGTCGACGACCGTGACCGGCGTGCCGGCTTCCGCGTGAGTGTCGAGGCCCGGCTCGTTGAGCAGGAGCCCCGAACGCAGCAGTTGCTCAAGCGGCCAGTGCGGCGCCGGCTGGCCGTCGGCGGCCGCCTGGGCGATGCCCTGGCTGCCGGGATCGTCGGCGATGTGCCAGATGACGGGCCGGCCCGTTTCCCAGCCGTTCTGCTTCAGATAATTCGCCACGCTGCCGATCGCGTCGGCCGCGCTCGTGCGCAGGTCGATCTGTTTCGTGCCGTCGTAATCGACCGCGTACTGGACGATGCTGCTCGGCAGGAATTGCGGAATGCCGATCGCGCCGGTGTAGGAGCCGAACACCGTCGTCGGGTCGATCTGCGCGTCGCGCGTCCAGACGAGATAGTCCTCGAGATTCTTGCGGAACGTCGCCATCCGGTCGGCGCGATTGGGCGTGTTCGGGTAGTCGAACGAAAGCGTCGTCAGCGCGTCGATCACGCGGAAATTGCCCATGTAGCGGCCGTAGATCGTCTCGATGCCGAGAATGCCGACGATCACCTCGGGCGGCACGCCGTACTGGTCGTAGGCGCGCTGCAGGGCCGCCTGGTTCGCGCGCCAGAAGCGCACGCCCGCGTTGATGCGCACGGGGTCGAGGAAACGCGACTCGTAGGCGTACCAGTTCTTGATGTGCGGCGCCGGCGCGGGCGTGACGAACTTGACGGCCGTCGCCGAGTAGTTGACGCCCGCGAAGAGCGTGTGCAGCGCGGTCGGGTCGAAGTCGTAGCGCGCCACCATGTCGTTGATGAACGCGTCGACGTCCGGGTTGTTCGCGTAACGCTGCGGGATGATCTCTTCCTCGAACGTCTGGCCGTGCGGAACCGAGGGCTGCGGCTGGGCCTGGGCGAGGAGTTGCGGCTGGGGAACGGTCGTCTGCGCGAAAGCGCGGCCCGGCCACCCCGGCAGGGCCGCGCAAAGCGCGATGGCAAGAGTCGTGGTGCGCAGGCGGCCGGATGCTGACGGGGCGAACTTGAGCGTCATGAGATGCGGGGTGGGCTGTGCGAAGTTGGGTCCGGGCCAGTATACCCGAGCATGCCGCCGCTGCCCGCGCGGGCCCGTGCCGACCGGGCTTTCGCCGCGGGTTGGCCGGGACGCTGTGGTAACGTGGGCATTGCTCGCGTACCGGGCGACGCGCTACGGAGGACGACCTGCGGCCCACGCCCCGACGGCGGCCGGCACGCAGCATGAACGACCCATGACCACAGGCTATTTTTCCCACCCCGACTGTCTGCTGCACGAGATGGGCCCGTGGCATCCCGAGTGTCCGGCGCGCCTGCAGGCGATCGAGGACCAACTGATCGCAAGCCGCGTCGACGTGCTGATCGAGCGCGACGATGCCGCGCCGCTCGCCGGCGAGGCCGATCTGCTGCGCGTGCATACCCGGGCCCATCTCGACTTCATCCGCAACAGCGCGCCGCAGCAGGGCTACACGGCGCTCGATTCCGACACGCTGATGAATCCCCGCACGATGCAGGCCGCGTTGCGCGCGGCGGGCATCGCCTTGGCCGCCACCGACGCCGTGATCGCGGGCCGCTACGAAAACGCCTTCTGCAGCGTGCGGCCGCCGGGACATCATGCCGGGCCGGCCCAGGCCATGGGCTTCTGTTTTTTCAACAACGTCGCGGTGGCCGCGCGACACGCGCTCGACGTGCACGGTCTCGCGCGCGTGGCGATCGTCGACTTCGACGTGCATCACGGAAACGGGACCGAGGCGGTCTTTGCCGGCGATCCGCGCGTGCTGATGTGCAGCTTTTTCCAGCACCCGTTCTATCCGTTCTCGGGCGCGGACAACCCGGCGCCGAACATGGTTAACGTGCCGATGTCGGCGCGCACGAAGGGCCAGGAAGTGCGCGAGGCGGTCGAGCGGCAGTGGTTGCCGCGACTGCACGCGTTTCAGCCGGAGATGGTGTTCATCTCGGCCGGGTTCGACGCGCATCGCGAGGACGACCTTGGCAACATGGGCCTCGTCGAGGACGACTTTGCGTGGATGACCGACCAGGTGAGCGGGATCGCCGCGCGTTACGCGAAAGGGCGCATCGTGAGCTGCCTTGAAGGCGGCTACAACCTGTCGGCGCTGGGCCGCTCGGTCGTCGCCCATCTGCGCGCGCTGGCCGGCATCTGATGTTTGATACCCGATGCTTAATTTATCTGCGTTATGAAATTATCTTGATTGATTATTAAAAGGAATGAGGCGGCTCCCGTAGAATGAGCGGCCCGATATCCAGTCAAGCAACGGCGGTTGTCTGCCGGCGTTCCGGCATCCTGGCGTCCGTGCGTTACGCCGACCGGGGCGCGGTGCATCCGCCGTTTCCTTTTTCCCCATGATCGAACTCCGCAATGTGTCGCAGCGGTTCGCCAGCCCAAAAGGCTGGATCGAAGCGCTGCACGACGTCAACCTGACGATCCCGCCTGGTGAAGTGTTCGGCATCATCGGCCGCAGCGGGGCCGGCAAGAGCACGCTGGTGCGCACGATCAACCTGCTCACGCGGCCGAGCGAAGGCGACATCGTCGTGAACGGCCGCACGCTCACCTCGCTGCCGCCCGGCGCGCTGCGCGAGGCGCGGCGCGAAATCGGCATGATCTTCCAGCACTTCAACCTGCTGTCGTCGCGCACCGTGTTCGGGAATGTGGCGCTGCCGCTCGAGCTGGCCGGCATGAAGCGCGCGCAGATCGAGGCGGCGGTGTTGCCGCTGCTGGATCTCGTCGGCCTTTCGGCGCAGCGCGACCGCTATCCGGCGCAGATCAGCGGCGGCCAGAAGCAGCGCGTGGGCATCGCCCGCGCGCTCGCGAGCCGGCCGAAGGTGCTGCTCTCCGACGAGGCCACGTCCGCGCTCGATCCCGAGACGACCCGGGCCATTCTCGAACTGCTGCGGCGGATCAATCGCGAACTGGGCCTGACGGTCGTGCTCATCACGCACCAGATGGAGGTCATCAAGCAGGTCTGCGATCGCGTCGCCGTGCTCGACGCCGGCCGCGTGGTCGAGCAGGGGCCCGTCATCGACGTGTTCCTGCAACCGCGCCACGAAGTGACGCGCGCGCTGCTCGGCGACGTGATCGCGCAGGAGCTGCCGCCGGCGCTCAAGGCGCGCGTGGCGGAGAAGCTCAAGAGCGGCGGCGGCCATCTGCTGCGCCTCGCGTTCTCCGGCACGGGCGTGGACGATCCCGTGCTCTCGGAGACGATCCGGCGCTTCGAGCTCGACTTCAATATCCTGCACGGCCAGATCGACGAGATCCAGGGGCAGGCGTTCGGCTCGCTCGCGGTGCTGGCGGGCGGCGCACCGCTCAGGGTCGCCGAGGCGATGACGTGGCTGCGCGAGCGGGGCGTCGTGGTGGAGGAGCTGTCCCATGTGGAATGAAATGTTCGGGATGTTCGTGGAGTCGTTCTGGGAGACGCTCGTGATGGTCGGCATCTCCGGGCTCGCGGGCGCCTGCATCGGCCTGCCGCTCGGCGTGCTGCTCTACCTGAGCGCCCGCCAGGGCGTGCTGCAGAACCTCGCGCTGAACCGGGCGCTCGGCGTGGTCGTCAATGCGGTGCGCTCGACGCCGTTCATCATCCTGCTCGTCGCGGTGATTCCGTTCACGCGTCTCGTGGTCGGCACCTCGATCGGGACGGCCGCGGCGATCGTGCCGCTCACCATTTCGGCCGCGCCGTTCATCGCGCGGCTCGTGGAGACGGCGCTGCGCGAAGTCGATCGCGGGCTCGTCGAGGCGGCCCAGGCGATGGGCGCGAGCACGCGGCAGATCGTGTTCAAGGTGCTGCTGCCCGAGTCGCTGCCCGGCATTATTGCGGGGCTCACGATCACGTTCGTCTCGCTCGTCGGCTATTCGGCGATGGCCGGCGCGATCGGCGGCGGCGGGCTCGGCGACCTCGGCATCCGCTACGGCTATCAGCGGTTTCTGCCGCAGGTGATGCTGGCCGTCGTGCTGATCCTGATCGTGTTCGTGCAGCTCGTGCAGTCGTTCGGGGACTGGATCGTGCGGCGCCTGAGCCATCGGTAGGCCGGCGTTCGATCCGCATGATCGTTCCCCCTGTCCCGCCGGAACGACGGGACGCCGCCCGGGCTGCGGATTGCCCGACGGAGGGCGGCGCGTCCGGGGCGGTCGTTATAATGTCCGCCAGATGACGTATCCGTAACTTGGGAGTAGGTGGATGAAGATTCTTGTGCCTGTAAAGCGGGTGGTGGACTACAACGTGAAGGTGCGCGTGAAGGCGGACGGGAGCGGAGTAGACATCGCGAACGTGAAAATGTCGATGAACCCGTTCGACGAGATCGCGGTGGAAGAGGCGGTGCGGCTGAGGGAGGCGGGCGTGGCGACGGAGGTGATCGCGGTGTCGGCTGGGGTCGCGCAGGCGCAGGAGACGCTGCGCACGGCGCTGGCGATCGGCGCGGACCGCGCGATTCTGGTCGAGACGAACGAGGAGCTTCAGCCGCTGGCGGTCGCGAAGCTGCTCAGGGCGCTGGTGGAGCGCGAGCAGCCGCAACTGGTGATTCTGGGCAAACAGGCGATCGACGACGACGCGAACCAGACCGGGCAGATGCTGGCGGCGCTGGCGGAACTGCCGCAGGCGACGTTCGCCTCGAAGGTGACGGTGGCCGACGGGCGGGCGACGGTGACGCGCGAGGTGGACGGGGGTTCGGAGACGCTGTCGCTTGCGCTGCCGGCGGTGGTGACGACGGACCTGAGGCTGAACGAGCCGCGCTACGTGACGCTGCCGAACATCATGAAGGCGAAGAAGAAGCCGCTGGAGACGGTGAAGCCGGAGGACCTGGCGGTGGACGTGAAGCCGCGGCTGAAGACGCTGAAGGTATCGGAGCCGGCGCAGCGGGCCGCGGGGGTGAAGGTGGCGGATGCGAAGGCGCTGGTGGAGAAGCTGAAGACCGAAGCGAAGGTGCTGTGAGGGGAGGCGGAAAGAAATGACGATTCTGGTGATAGCGGAACACGATGGCGCGTCGGTGAAGGCGGCGACGCTGAACGCGGTGGCGGCGGCGCAGCAGATCGGCCGGGCCGGCGGCGGCGAGGTGCACGTGGTGGTGGCCGGCCATAACGCGCGGGGCGCGGCGGAGGCGGCGTCGAAGATCGCGGGCGTGGCGAAGGTGCTGCTGGCGGATGCGCCGCAACTGGAGGCGCAACTGGCGGAGGAGGTGTCGGCGACGGTGCTGGGGGTGGCGGGGGGGTACTCGCACCTTCTGGCGGCGGCGTCGGCATGGGGGAAGAACGTGACGCCGCGGGTCGCGGCGAGGCTGGACGTGGCGCAGGTGAGCGAGATCACGGCGGTGGTGGATGCCGGCACGTTCGAGCGGCCGGTGTACGCGGGCAACGCGATCGCGACGGTGCAGTCGTCGGACGCGGTGAAGGTGGTGACGGTGCGCACGACGGCGTTCGACGCGGCGGCGGCCGAAGGCGGCAGCGCGCCGATTGAAAGCATCGAGGCGGCGGCGGAGAGCGGGCTGTCGCGGTTCGTGAGCCGTGAGGTGACGAAGCTGGAGCGTCCGGAGCTGACGAGCGCGGCGATCGTGGTGTCGGGCGGTCGCGGGCTGGGCAGCGGGGAGCAGTACGTGCAGGTGCTGGAGCCGCTGGCGGACAAACTGGGCGCGGCGCTGGGGGCGTCGCGGGCGGCGGTGGACGCGGGGTACGTGCCGAACGACTACCAGGTGGGCCAGACGGGGAAGATCGTAGCGCCGCAGTTGTACATTGCGGTGGGGATTTCGGGGGCGATCCAGCATCTGGCGGGAATGAAGGACTCGAAGGTGATCGTGGCGATCAACAAGGACGCGGAGGCGCCGATCTTCGGAGTGGCGGACTACGGGATCGTGGGGGATCTGTTCACGGTCGTGCCCGAGCTCGTCGCCGCGCTCGGGTGAGGACCGACGTCGTCGGGTAGCGGATGAAAGAGGGGCGCGCAGTTCGAACTGCGTGCCTCTTTCTTTTTCGCGCCATCAAAGAAGACGGCACGCCTTGGCGTGCCGTCTTTGCATCTGGCTGCGATCCGCCGTCGCTTACTTACTACTTACGCATAGGCCGGCCGGTGCGTGCCGCCCGTTTCGCCGAGGTAGCGATGGACCGACAGGTCGTCGGCCTTGATGGCCGGTTGCTTGCCCGACATCAGGTCGGCGAGCAACTGGCCCGAGCCGCACGACATCGTCCAGCCGAGCGTGCCATGACCCGTATTCAGGAAGAGGTTCGCGAGCGGCGTGCGGCCGACGATCGGCGTGCCGTCTGGCGTCATGGGGCGCAGACCGGTCCAGAACGTAGCCTTCGACGTGTCGCCGCCGCCCGGGAACAGATCGTTCACGCACATCTCGAGCGTTTCGCGGCGCGCCGCGCGCAGCGACTTGTCGAAGCCGACGATCTCCGCCATGCCGCCCACGCGGATGCGCGAGTCGAAGCGCGTGATCGCGATCTTGTAGGTCTCGTCGAGCACGGTCGAGACCGGCGCGGCCTGAGGATCGACGATCGGCGCCGTGATCGAATAGCCCTTGAGCGGATAGACCGGAATCTTCACGATGCGCGAGAGCATCTGCGTCGAGTACGAGCCGAGCGCCACGACGAACGCGTCGGCGCGCACGAGCTCGCTGCCGCACTGCACGCCGGCGAGGCGGTCGCCCGTCACGGCGAGGCCGTCGATCGGCATGCCGTAGCGAAAACGCACGCCGAGCCCTTCGGCGAGCGCCGCGAGACGCGTCGTGAAGAGCTGGCAATCGCCCGTTTCGTCGCCGGGCAGTCGCAGCCCGCCGGTCAGCTTGTGCGAGACGGCGGCCAGCGCCGGTTCGGCGCGCGCGAGTTCGGCCGGCGCGAGCAGTTCGTAGGGGACGTTCGCGTCCTCGAGCACGGCGATGTCCTTGGCCGCGCCGTCGAGCTGCTGCTGCGTGCGGAACACCTGGAGCGTGCCGCCCGTGCGGCCTTCGTACTGGAGACCCGTCTCGGCGCGCAGCGCCTGCAGGCAATCGCGGCTGTATTCGGCGAGCCGCACCATGCGGCCCTTGTTCACCGAGTAGCGTTCGGCCGTGCAGTTCTGCAGCATCTGCCACATCCACTGTAGCTGGAACCGCGAGCCGTCGAGCCGGACGGCGAGCGGCGCGTGCTTCTGGAACATCCACTTGACGGCCTTCAGCGGCACGCCCGGCGCGGCCCAGGGGGCGGCATAGCCGGGCGAGATCTGCCCGGCGTTCGCAAAGCTGGTTTCGAGCGCGGGACCGGTCTCCCGGTCGATCACCGTCACTTCATGGCCCGCGCGCGCGAGGTACCAGGCGCTCGTCACGCCGACCACACCGCTGCCCAATATCACGATTCGCATAGTCCACTCCCCGTTGAGCGAGTCCGCCAGACCGGCTTCTGTGGCCCGGCGCCCCATGGCAACCGGGAAAACACGAAATATGCGGTGTGGCCAGTAATAAGCGCTATGCTATTGTCGGTAATCTAGGTTTTGTTATTGTATTTTTCGGAAATTCAGAAAAATTTCATGCGTACCCAGCGCCAGCCTGTCCGCACCCTCGACCGGCTCGATCACCGCATCCTCAAACTGCTCCAGCAGGACGGCCGCATGGCCATGAAGGATCTGGCCGAACAGGTCGGCCTGTCGGTCACGCCCTGCATCGAGCGGGTCAAGCGCATGGAACGCGACGGCGTCATCACCGGCTATTACGCGCGCGTGAATCCGGCGATGCTCGGCTCGGCGCTGCTGGTGTTCGTCGAGATCACGCTCGACCACAAGAGCGGCAACATGTTCGACCAGTTTCGCCGCGAGGTGCAGAAAATCCCTGAAGTGCTCGAATGTCACCTCGTGTCGGGCGACTTCGACTATCTGATCAAGGCCCGCATCCGCGAGATGGCGGACTACCGCAAGCTGCTCGGCGACATCCTGCTGCAGTTGCCGGGCGCGGTGCAGTCGAAGAGCTACGTGGTGATGGAAGAGATCAAGGAGTCGATGACGATCGCCGTTAGCGAGTAGTCGCGCCGGCCCGGCGGCCGGGGCTCGACAAAACGGCCCGATACTGTATATTTGAACAGTATCGGGCCGCCGATTTTGCCCGTCCTGTTGCGCCGCCCGCACCTTCCGCCGTGAAAGACGACTCCTCCTCCTTTTCCTCCGACGACTGGCATCCCGTCGCGCCGCCCGCGCCGCGCAAGGGTCGCGGCGCGGTCACGAACCTGCAGGGGCGCTACGAGACGGCGGAGCGCGAGGCGTTCGACGACGGCTGGATTTCGGCCGGAGGGGAAGAGGGCCTGTCGCCGGAGGCGACGGCGCTGCGCACGATGGTCTTCCGCGAGCGCGCGAGGACGATTCTCACGCGCAACCAGTCGCCGGACATCCCGTTCAACGTGTCGCTGAACCCGTACCGGGGCTGCGAGCACGGCTGCATCTACTGCTTCGCGCGCCCGACCCACAGCTATCTCGGGCTTTCGCCGGGCCTCGACTTCGAAAGCCGGATTTACGCGAAGGTCAACGCGGCCGAGCTGCTCGAGCGCGAGCTGGCGAAGCCTTCCTATGTGCCGGAACCGATCGCGCTCGGCGTGAATACGGACGCCTGGCAGCCGGCCGAGCGCGAGCTGTGCATCACGCGCCGCGTGATCGAGGTGCTGCGCGAGCACGGCCATCCGTTCGGGGCGGTGACGAAGTCGTCGCTGATCGAGCGCGATCTCGACCTGCTCGCGCCGATGGCGCAACGCGGGCAGTGCATGGCGGCCGTCACGATCACGACGCTCGACGCCGGGCTGGCCCGCACGCTGGAGCCGCGCGCGGCCACGCCGGAGCGCCGGCTGCGCACGATCCGCACGCTCAGCGAGGCGGGTGTGCCGGTGGGCGTGAGCATCGCGCCCGTCATTCCGTTCGTGACGGAGCCCGATCTGGAGCGGATTCTCGAGGCCTGCGCGCAGGCGGGTGCCGTCAGTGCGAGTTACATCGTGCTGCGACTGCCGTGGGAAGTCGCGCCGCTGTTCCGGCAATGGCTCGACGCGCATTTCCCGGATCGGGCCGCTCGCGTGATGAGCCGCATCCAGGAGATGCGGGGCGGGAAGGACTACGACTCGTCGTTCGCGCACCGGATGAAGGGCACGGGGCCGTGGGCCGACCTCGTGCGCCAGCGCTTCCACAAGGCCGTGCAGCGGCTGGGCCTGAACGGCCGGCGCGGCGGGATACTCGACATGTCGCATTTCCGCCGGCCGGGCGGAGGGGCGGGCCGGCCGGCGCCGGCGCGCGAGAACCGGCAACTGGATCTGTTCTAGCGTCGCGGCGCCGCGCGCTACGGCTTCGTCCATGTGACCCGGTAGATGGCGCCCGCGTAGTCGTCGCTGATCAGCAGCGAGCCGTCGGGCAGCGGCAGCACGTCGTCGGGGCGGCCCCACTCGGTGTCGTCGGGCATCAGCCAGCCCTGGGCGAACACGGTCTCGCGCGCGGCCGAGCCGTCGGGATTCACGCTCACGCGCACCACCCGATAGCCGACTTTTCTGCTGCGGTTCCACGAGCCGTGCTCGGCGATGAAGAGGTTGTCGCGGTAGTCGGGCGGAAACATCGAGCCCGTATAAAAGCGCATGCCGAGCGACGCGACGTGCGCGCCGAGGCCCAGCACGGGCGGGGTGAAACGGCTGCACGGGTGGCCGGCGCCGTACTGCGGGTCCGGGACGTTGCCGCCGTGGCAGTAGGGAAAGCCGAAATCGAGCCCGACGCGCGGCGCGCGGTTGAGCTTGTCGTCGGGGAGGTCGTCGCCGAGCAGGTCGCGGCCGTTGTCGGTGAACCACAGTTCGTGCGTGCGCGGATGCCAGTCGAAACCGACGGTGTTGCGCACGCCGCGCGCGATCGTCTCGTAGTGGCTGCCGTCCGGGTTCATCCGGCCGATCATCGCGTAGCGGTCGCGATCGACGAGGCAGGCGTTGCACGGCGCGCCCTGCGGCACGTAGAGCTTGCCGTCGGGGCCGAACGCGATGAATTTCCAGCCGTGCTCCGGGGAGTCGGGCAGCGCGTCGGTGACGACGACGGGTTTCGGCGGGTCCGCCAGATGTTCGTCGATGGCGTCGTAGCGCAGGATCGACGAAACCGCCGACACGTATAGCGCATCGTCGCGCCAGGCGACGCCGACCGGCATGTCGAGGCCCGAGGCGAGCACGTGGAGGCGCGCGAGCCGGCCGTTGCGCAACTCGAGCGCGTAGACGTGGCCGTCCATGCTGCCGACGTAGAGGATGCCCTTCGGCGAGAGAGTCATCTCGCGGGCGGACGGAACGTCGTCGGATAGCACCTCGATGTGAAAGCCGGGCGGTAGCTGGATACGCCCGATAGGCAGCGCCGCCGACGCGGTCGAAGTGCCCAGGGCCAGCAGGCCGGCCGCCAGCCAGCGCCAGAGGGCGCGCAGGGCGGCGCCCGGTCGGCGCGTCACCGGCCCCGCGGCCGGGGCGTTGCCGTCGGATGGGCACGGAGGACGGAGCCGGGGCCGGATCGGACGCGCGGCGCGCGATACGGGCCGTCCGGGCGCGGGTACGCGTCCGACGGGGGAGGGAACGGGCCAGGGGCGCAGGCGCATCGCCGTTATCCGGTTAAGTGTTTGTTATGGCGTTGGTTTCAGGCTATAATCGCGTGTTTCGGTGGTTCCGAACCTCTGTTTTCAAGGATTCTAGTCTATGGTCATCATCCGCTTGGCACGCGGCGGCTCGAAGAAGCGCCCGTTCTACAACATCGTTGCCACCGATTCGCGCAACCGTCGCGACGGCCGTTTCATCGAACGCGTCGGCTTCTACAACCCGGTCGCGACCAAGGGTGAAGCGCTGCGCATCGCGCAGGATCGCGTCACGTACTGGCAAGGCGTCGGCGCCCAGTTGTCGCCGGCCGTCGAGCGCCTCGTGAAGCAGGCGCAGGCCGCTCAACCGGCAGCTTGAGTCTGTCGCCCGGCCGTTTCATGACGTTCGTGGGCGCAATACGCCGTGCGGGCAGGCCGAGCGCCGGCACCGTTTGCAGGGTTGGCTGATGTCCGCGCACGACGAGAAGCCGGAGCACGACGAATCGATCGTCCGCAGCGGGCGGCGCGTGCAGCCGTCGTTCGGCGCGTTCGTGCCGAAGCCGGGCCGTAGCAGCGCGGCGCGTAGTGTGGCGGCAGATGCAGCAGAAACATCGGGCCAGGCCGAATCGGCGCAGTCGCTTCAATCGGCCCGGTGGCCGGACGATGCTATCGAAGTCGGCGCGATTGTCGATGCCTACGGCCTGAAGGGCTGGGTGAAGGTCGCGGCGCACGCCGGGATCGGGCGGGGCGGCAACGCGCTCGTCAGCGCAAAGCGCTGGTGGCTCGTCAAAGGCCGCGAGCGCAAGCCGTTTGCATGCCTTGCGGCCCGGATTCACGGCGATAGCGTCGTCGCGCAACTGGCCGGCGTGGCCGATCGCGACGCCGCGCTGCTGATGCGCGGCTATCGCGTCCACGTGGGTCGCGACGAATTTCCGGCCCTCGAGGCCGACGAGTTTTACTGGGTCGATCTGATCGGTCTCGAGGTGGTCAACGAGGCCGGCGTCGCGCTCGGCAAGGTGGCCGATCTGATCGACAACGGCGCGCATTCGGTGCTGCGCATCGACTATCCGTCCACGGACAGGGACGGCAAGCCGGCGACCGGCGAGCGGCTGATTCCGTTCGTCGGCGTATACGTGAAGACGGTGGATCAGGCGGCGAAGCGCATCGTCGTCGACTGGGAAGCCGATTACTGAACAGGGTTCGCTCAACGGAGAGGGTGATGCAGTTCGACGTCGTCACGCTCTTTCCCGAGATGTTCCGCGCGCTGACCGACTGGGGCATCACGAGCCGGGCGGCGAAGCAGCAGCGCTACGGGTTGCGCACGTGGAATCCGCGCGATTTCACGACCGACAACTACCGGACGATCGACGACCGGCCCTACGGCGGCGGCCCCGGCATGGTGATGCTGGCGAGGCCGCTCGAGGACGCGATCGACGCGGCAAAGGCGGCGCAGACGCAGCAGGGTGTCGAAGCGGCGCGGGTCGTGCTGATGTCGCCGCAGGGCGCGCCGCTCACGCACGAGCGCGTCATGCGGTTCGCCGGCGAGCCCGGTCTGATTTTGCTGTGCGGCCGTTACGAGGCGATCGACCAGCGGCTCGTCGAGCGCTGCGTGGACGAGGAAGTGAGCCTCGGCGACTTCGTGCTGTCGGGCGGCGAGTTGCCGGCGATGGCGCTGATGGACGCCGTCGTGCGCCAGTTGCCGGGCGTGCTCAACGATGCGCAGTCGGCGGTGCAGGACAGCTTCGTCGACGGTCTGCTCGACTGTCCGCATTACACGCGGCCCGAGGAATACGAGGGTATGCGCGTGCCCGACGTGCTGCTCGGCGGCCATCATGCGGAGATCGGGCAGTGGCGCCGCCGCGAGGCGCTGCGCAACACGCTGCACAAGCGGCCCGATCTGATCGAGAAGGCCAGGAAGAACCAGATGCTGAGCCGTGCCGACGAGGCATGGCTCGCGAGTCTCGCTGGCGAATCCGCCGGGGCGTAAAGCCGCGGCGGGCGTGGGCGGGGCGAAAAGGCGGCGCGAATCTCATGCGTGGGTCGCGCCAGTTGTGAACCCATCCTCTGTCGGGGCCGTGGCGTCGCGGTGGTAACGCGGCGCAGGTGCGAACGCCGGCAAGATGGCTCAAGGAGTCAGTCATGAATCTGATTGCAAAACTCGAGCAGGAAGAAATCCAGCGCGTACTGGGCGAGAAGACCATTCCGGAATTCGGTCCGGGCGATACGGTCATCGTCAACGTGAACGTCGTCGAAGGCACCCGCAAGCGCGTTCAGGCCTACGAAGGCGTCGTGATCGCGAAGCGCAACCGCGGTCTGAACTCGTCGTTCATCGTGCGCAAGATCTCGTCGGGCGAAGGCGTGGAGCGTACGTTCCAGACCTACTCGCCGCTGCTGGCCAGCATCGTCGTGAAGCGTCGCGGCGACGTGCGTCGCGCGAAGCTGTACTACCTGCGCGAGCGTTCGGGCAAGGCCGCCCGGATCAAGGAAAAGCTGGTGTCGAAAGACCGCTCGGCTCCTTCCGAGGCGTAAAAGCGGTAAGAAAAAGCACCCTCCGGGGTGCTTTTTTCTTTTTGGACTCACAATGACGGCGATGCAGGAATCCGGCGCGAGCGACGCGTCGTGAAGAGCCGGACCGGCCGGCGCAGGAAGTTCCGGGGGAGCCGTTGATCCGTCCAGTTTTCGAACCCGAAAGTCTCCCCGTCGAATCGACGGGAATCGATCTGCCGCAGGTGCCGGCGCACCGGCTCACGCCGGCCGGCCTGAGGGCGCGCTTCGCCGGGCAGCTTGTCTGGGAACCCGAGGCATACGATCCACGCGCCGAGGGAATACGCGACCCTCGCGAGGCGGCCGTGCTCGTGCCGCTCGTCGTGCGCGACACGGGCCTGACGGTACTGCTCACGCAGCGGGCCGGCAATCTCAGCAATCATGCCGGACAGATCAGCTTCCCGGGTGGCAGCCGCGACCCCGAGGACGAGAACGCCGTCGCCGTCGCCCTGCGCGAGGCGCGCGAGGAGGTGGGTCTCGACCCGGCGCGCGTCGAGGTGCTCGGCACGCTGCCCGACTACCTGACCGGCACGGGCTTTCGCGTGACGCCCGTGGTCGGCCTCGTGCACGAGCCGTTCACGCTGACGGCCGACGCGCTCGAAGTCGCCGATATTTTCGAGGTGCCGCTCGAATTCCTGATGAACCCGGCCCATCACGAAGTGCGCGTGATGGACTGGCAGGGCGGCGTGCGCCGTTTCTTCGCGATGCCGTATTCCGACACCGCCGCCTCCGGCGTCGGCGCGCGGCGTTTCATCTGGGGCGCGACGGCGGGCATGCTGCGCAACTTCTACCGCTTCCTGCTCGCGTGAGACCTGTCGCGCGCGCGACACGTCGCGCCCGGCGTTTGCGGCCCGACGGGCTCCAGGGACATCTGACCCTGTGCTATCGTTGCATAACGATTTTCAACCCCGAATAGCACGGCGCGTCGCATGACCTTCTTTTCCGTATTGCTGGCTCTCGTCATCGAACAGGTGCGCGCGCTCTCGCCGAACAACCCGGTGATGGCGCTGCTGCGCCTGCACGCGCAATCCGCGGCGCACGGTTTCGACGCCGGCAAGCAGAAGCACGGCGTGCTGGCCTGGCTCATCGTCGTGCTGCCGTGGACGCTCGCCGTGGCGCTCGTCTACTACGTACTCTATCGCATCAGTTTCGTGCTGGCGTTTTTCTGGAACGTCGTGATCGTCTACTTCACGCTCGGGTTCCGCCAGTTCAGCCATTACTTCACCGACATCCATCTCGCGCTCAACAACGACGACGTGCTGCGCGCGCGCGAAATCCTGCAGGAGTGGACCGGCATCGAGGCGGCCGACATGCCCGTGAGCGAGATCGTGCGCCATACGCTCATCCATGCGGTGATCGCCTCGCACCGGCACGTGTTCGGCGTGTTCTTCTGGTTTCTCGTGCCGATCGGTCCGGCCGGAGCCGTGCTTTATCGCATCGCCGAATATCTGGCGCGCGAATGGGCGCGCCCGGCCGACGACCGCACCGAGGCGTTCTCGGGCTTTGCGCAGCACGCGTTCTTCGTGCTCGACTGGATTCCGGCGCGGCTCACCTCGCTCGGATTCGCCATCGTCGGCAACTTCGAGGACGCAATCTATGCGTGGCGCAACCATGCGAACCAGTGGCCCGACACCAACGAGGGCGTGCTGCTCGCGGCCGGCAGCGGCGCGCTCGGCGCGCGCCTGTCCGGGCCGCTCGCCGAGCCGTCGAGCCTCGACGCGCTCACGCCCGGCGAGGGCGGACCGCTCCCGGTCGGCGACGATTGCACGCCGCGCACGCTCCAGTCGGCCGTGGGCCTCGTCTGGCGTGCGGTGATCCTCTGGATGATCCTGCTCCTGATGCTGACCATCGCGATCTGGTTCTGACGCGAAACGAAAGCCGTCTTCTTTTTTTCCGTGTTTTCCCGAGGGCGGGCCGCTTCGGCCCGCTAGTCGTCGCGCACGTCGCGCGCCGTTCCGCATTGCCAGCACACCGTGAATTGCGCTTCCAGCGTTTCGCCGCACTGACGGCAGCGCCAGGACGGCGCGCCGGCCGGCGGTCCGCTGGCGGCCGCGGCGAGCAGCCGCCGCGCGATCTTTGCGTCGCGCTCGTCGACGAGCCAGAGTTCCGGCGCACATTGTTCGGCCGGGATTTCGCCGAGCGCGCCGCTCAGATACCGGTTATGCATTTCGCACGGAATGCCGGCCGTCTGCAGGATGTTGAGCCAGTGCTGGGCGACGAGCAGGTTCGGGGCGCGCGTGAGTTTCAGCATGGCGACGGCTTCGCGGTGCGCGGCGGGATGGGCCGCGTCAGCGCACGACCTGGGTGATTTCGTGCACGAGCTGCGCGTAGAGCGCGTGGCGTTCGCGCGCGATGCGGCCGTCGTCGACCGCCTCGAGGATCGCGCAACCGGGCTCGTGCAGATGATGGCAGTTGTAGAAGCGGCAATGCGCGAGCAACGGCCGGAACTCGGGAAAGGCGCGCTCGAGCGTGCCTTCGGTCAGGTGGTAGAGGCCGAACTCCTGGAAGCCCGGCGAATCGATCAGCGCGCCGCCGCCCGGCAGCGCGTAGCGCCGCGTGAACGTGGTCGTGTGCCGGCCGCTGTTGAGCGCCGTCGAAATCTCGCGGGTCGCGGCTTCGGCGTCGGGCACGAGCAGGTTCACGAGCGTCGACTTGCCCATGCCAGACTGGCCGAGCAGCAGCGTCTCGCGGCCCCGCAACCGGTCTTCGAGCACGGCGCGCGCTGCGTCCGGCTGGGTCTTCACCGAGACCTCGACGACCGGATAGCCGAGCGCGCGATAGCCTTCGAGCCGCGCGCGCGCCGCCGGCAGCGCGGCCGCCACGTCGGTCTTGTTCAGGACGACGAGCGGCTGCAGCGCGTTCGCCCCGGCGGCGACGAGCGCGCGCCCGAGCAGATCCTCGCTGAAGTGCGGCTCGGTGGCGAGCACGATCAGCAACTGGTCGAGGTTCGCCGCGAAGAGCTTCGACTTGTACTGGTCCGAGCGATAGAGCAGGTTGCGCCGCTCGCCGATGGCGGTGATGACGCCCTGGTCGGCCGAGGTCGGTTCGTAGCTCACGCGGTCGCCGACCGCGATCTCGCTGCGCTTGCCGCGCGGAAAGCACTGGAGCGGCGCGCCGCCCGCGTCGGGTGCGACGAGGTAGTGCCGGCCGTGCGCGGCGATCACGATGCCCTGGCAGCGCGTCTTGCCCGATGCCGGCGTGTCGCTGCCGCGTCGCGAGGTCCCCGGCGCGCGCGGGCTCATGCGTGCGACAACAGTCGGTCGATGCGTTGCGAGGCGGGCGGATGCGAGTAATAGA
Source organism: Burkholderia sp. WAC0059 (assembly GCF_002870125.1). Classification (GTDB taxonomy): domain Bacteria; phylum Pseudomonadota; class Gammaproteobacteria; order Burkholderiales; family Burkholderiaceae; genus Paraburkholderia. Next base: position 151,765 of record NZ_PNEO01000012.1, on the reverse strand, counting down.
ACGCCGTGTAGAGCGGGTCGGGTGTCAGGGTCGAGGCGTTGTCCTCGTAGAGCTTGACGAGCGCGTCGACGAGATGCTGCGCGTCGGTCTGCGAAGCAGCGAACGCGTCCGCTTCGAACTCGTGTTTGCGCGAGCTCAGGCTGCCGAGCGGCGTCACGAAGAACAGGAACACGGGCACCGCGAGGAAGAACAGCACGAGCGCGAGCGCCTCGTTGCCGCCCGCGAGCGAGGGCTGCACGCCGAGCCCCGTGTAGAACCAGGCGCGCGCGGACAGCCAGCCGAGCAGCGCGAGCAACGCGAGGCTGATCGCGAACGTGACCGCCATGCGCTTGACGACGTGCCGGCGCTTGAAGTGGCCGAGCTCGTGCGCGAGGACGGCCTCGATCTCGCTGCCGGAGAGCCGCTCGAGCAGCGTGTCGAAGAAGACGATCCGCTTGCTCGCGCCGAAGCCCGTGAAGTATGCGTTGCCGTGCGCCGAGCGGCGGCTGCCGTCCATGACGAAGAGGCCTTTGGCCGCGAAGCCGCAGCGCTGCATCAGGGCCTCGATGCGCGCGCGCAGCGAGTCGTCCTTCAGCGGCTCGAACTTGTTGAAGAGCGGCGCGATGAAGGTCGGATAGAGCACCAATACGAGCATCTGGAACGCGACCCAGACGCCCCAGGTCCAGAGCCACCAGAACTCGCCCGTCCGCCGCATGAGCCAGAGCACGACGAACAGCAGCGGCAGGCCGAGCACGGCGCCGACCGCCAGGCCCTTGACGCGGTCGGCGAAAAAGATGCGCCGGCTCATGCGGTTGAAGCCGAAGCGCTCCTCGACGACGAACTGCCGGTAGTAGTCGAGCGGCAGCTCGACCAGGCCGGAGATGGCGAGGACCGCCGCGACGAGGGCGATCTGCCCGACGTAGCCGCGCCCGAGCAGGGCCGCGATGCCGCGGTCGAGCGCGCCCACGCCGCCGAGCAGCGTGAGCGCGACGAGCACGGCCGCGCCCACGAAAATTTCGAGCATGGCGAAGCGCGTGCGCGCGACCGTGTAGTCGGCGGCGCGCTGATGCGCGGCAAGCGCGATGGTGGTCGCGAACCGCGGCGGCACGGCGTTGCGGTGTGCGGCGACGAAGCGGATCTGGCGCGACGCGAGCCAGAGTTTCGTCGCGACCATGGCGAGCACCGCGAGAGCGAAGAGGGTGCTGAAGTACAGGGTAGGCATCCGGGGAATCCGTGGTATCTATGCGACAATTATATGATCTTGCCGGCCGCGCGACGCGTCGTTTGCGCGGCCTCGCGTAAGCACTGCCAGCACCGCCAGCACCCAACGGGGCCGACCCTCATGACTGACACATCCGCCAATGCCAATGTCGACGCCGCGCCGCCCGTGCGCAGCGACATGAACCTCATCTGGCTCGACATGGAGATGACAGGGCTCGAGCCCGATACGGATCGCATCATCGAGGTGGCCGTGGTCGTGACGAACTCGACGCTCGACCGCTTGGTCGAGGGGCCGGTGCTCGCGATCCACCAGAGCGACGAGACGCTCGGCAAAATGGACGAGTGGAACCGCAACACGCACGGGCGTTCGGGCCTGACCGACCGCGTGCGTGCCTCGACGGTCACGGAGGAAAGCGCCACGGAACAACTGCTGGCGTTTCTCGGCCAGTACGTGCCGCCGGGCAAGTCGCCGATGTGCGGCAACTCGATCTGCCAGGACCGCCGCTTCATGGCTCGCTGGATGCCGGAACTCGAACGCTTCTTCCATTACCGCAACCTCGACGTGAGCACGCTCAAGGAGCTGTGCCGGCGCTGGCAGCCCGCGATCTACAAGGGCTTCCAGAAACGCGCGATGCACACGGCGCTGGCCGACATCCACGAGTCGATCGACGAACTCAAGTACTACCGCGAGCACTTCCTGATTCCCGGCGCGGCCGAGGCAGGCTGAACCCGGCCGCGCCCGCGGCTGCGCCATCGCATCGGCCGGCAAGCGTCTCAGGCCGCGTCGCGCGGCGCTCGCTGCGCGCTCTTCGGCCGGAACGCGGCGACCACGGACGGATTCGTTTCGATGTACGGCCCGCCGATCAGGTCGATGCAGTAGGGCACGGCCGCGAAGATGCCCGGCACCGTCACGGCGCCCGATTCGTCGCGCAGGCCTTCGAGCGTTTCCCGGATCGATTTCGGCTGGCCCGGCAGGTTGACGATGAGCGCCGCGTGGTCGTCCGTTTCGCGGATCACCGCGACCTGGCGCGAGAGGATCGCCGTCGGCACGAAGTTGAGGCTGATCTGCCGCATCTGCTCGCCGAAGCCCGGCATGGCCTTCGTCGCCACCGCGAGCGTCGCCTCGGGCGTCACGTCGCGGCGCGCCGGCCCGGTGCCGCCCGTCGTCAGCACGAGATCGCAGCCGAGGCCGTCGACGAGCGCCGTCAGCGTCGCCGAGATGGTCGCCGCGTCGTCGTGGATGAGCCGCGTCTCGGCGCGCCACGGCGAGACGAGCGCCGTGCCGAGCCATTCCCGCAGCGACGGGATGCCCTTGTCCTCGTAGACGCCGCTCGTCGCGCGGTCGCTCACCGAGACGAGGCCGATCACGAGTTCGTCGGGGGTGCTGCGCGTCGGTTTCGTCATGACTCGTCGTCCTCGTCGTGTGCCTCGCCGGCGGGCGCGTCGGCATTCGCTCCGGCGTCTTCGTCTTCGCCGCCGCTCGCGGTCTTGATCCACTGGAACAGCTCGCGGAAATAACGCGGCGGCTTGCCCTGCTGCGCCTCGCGGCGCGCGTTGCGGATCAGCGTGCGGCCTTCCTGCGGGTCCGCGCCCGGATGTTCGCGAATGAACGTCGTGAGCGCGCCGTCGTCGGCGAGCAACTGGTCGCGCGTGCGCTCGATCCAGTGCAGTCGCGCCGTGGCGGCCCGGTTGACGCCGCGGTGCGCCTCGAGCGCCGTGCGCAGCGCGGCGGTTTCGTCGTCGTGGAGCGTGCGCATCACGCGCCCGACGTACTGGAGCTGGCGGCGCCTGCCTTCGTGATCGGTGATGCGGCGCGCCTCGTGGACCGCGTCGGCGAGGTGCGCGGGCATCGGCATGCGCTTGAGCGCGTCCTTCGGCAGCTCGACGAGCGCAACGCCCAGCTCCTGGAGCGCGTGCATCTCGCGCTTGAGCTGCGACTTGCTCGGACGATCGTAGCCGTTGCTCTCGTCGTCGGCCTCGTCGTGAATCGGTTGAATGCGAGTTTTGCGTGTCATGGAGCGTATTGTAGCGGTTGCACGCCCCCGCAAGCCGCCCGCGGCGAGGGGCGCGAGGAAGCGGGGCCGATGTGCGAAATCCGCGAAACCTGCGAAATCCGGGACGCAGCCCGGAGAACCGGTCTCGACCCGATATCGAGTGGGGCCGCTACGTCCGGACAGACCTTGCTATGATCGCGGAACACGCCCGCAAGGCGACATCGATACCGATCTCCAACCGACCCCAGCGGGCCGCATGGGCCCCGAACCGGACCGTAACGACAATGGCAGCAGACACCGAAGCCCGGCAGCGCTTTTTCCCGCACACCCAGGACGAATTGAAGGAAATCGCCTCGGACATTCTTCGTCACGCGAAGGCGCTCGGCGCGAGCGACGCGGCGACCGAGATTTCCGAGGGCGACGGCCTGTCCGTGTCCGTGCGGCGCGGCGAAGTCGAAACCATCGAGCACAACCGCGACAAGACGGTCGGCGTCACCGTCTACCTCGGCAAGAAGCGCGGCAACGCGAGCACGTCCGACTTTTCGCCGGCCGCGCTGAAGGACACGGTGGCGGCCGCCTACAACATCGCGCGCTTCACGGCCGACGACGACTGCGCGGGCCTTGCCGAGCGCGAGCTGCTCGAGACGGCGCCGCGCGACCTCGATCTCTACCACCCGTGGGCGCTCACGGCCGACGAGGCCGTCGCGATCGCGCGGCGCGCCGAGGACGCGGCGTTCGCCACCGATCCGCGCGTGACGAATTCCGAAGGCGCGAGCGTGTCGGCGCAGCACTCGCAGTTCGTGCTCGGCACCTCGCGCGGCTTCCTCGCCGGCTACCCGTTTTCGCGGCACTACATTGCCTGCGCGCCGATCGCGGGTTCCGGGCGCCAGATGCAGCGCGGCGACTGGTATACGTCGAAGCGCGTCGCCGGCGAACTGGCGGCGCCGGAGGCCGTGGGCCGTTACGCGGCCGAGCGCGCGCTCTCGCGCGTCGGCGCGCGCGGGCTCGACACGCGCAAGGTGCCGGTGCTGTTCGAGGCGCCGCTCGCGGCGGGCCTGCTCGGCTCGTTCGTGCAGGCGACGAGCGGCGGCGCGCTTTACCGCAAGACGTCGTTCCTCGTCGACAGCCTCGGCAAACCGGTCTTCGCGCCGCACGTGCAGATCGTCGAGGACCCGCACGTGCGGCGCGCGGCCGGCAGCGCGGCGTTCGACGAGGAGGGCGTGCGCACGCATCGGCGCGAGGTCGTGAAGGACGGCGTGGTGCAGGGCTATTTCCTGTCCACCTATTCGGCGCGCAAGCTCGGCATGCAGACGACGGGCAATGCCGGCGGCTCGCACAACCTCTCGTTCACGAGCTCGCTCACGCAGCCCGACGACGACTTCGAGGCGATGCTCAGGAAGCTCGGCACGGGCCTCTTGCTGACCGAACTGATGGGGCAGGGCGTCAACTACGTGACGGGCGATTACTCGCGCGGCGCGTCGGGCTTCTGGGTCGAGAACGGCAAGATCCAGCATCCGGTCGAGGAGATCACCGTGGCGAGCACGCTCCAGGAGATGTTCCGCCACATCGTCGCCGTGGGCGCCGACACGATCGTGCGCGGCACGAAGCAGACGGGCTCGATACTGATCGAGCGGATGACGGTCGCCGGGCAGTGATGCGACCGTGCCTGCGTCCGGCGCGGGCAGAAAGGAGGACACCGAAACGGCACGCCTGGCGCGTGCCGTTTTTTTATGCGCGGCGCGCGTAGGCGACGAAGGCGAAATCGAAGTCGTTGGGCGGACCCGCGTGCCGCGTCTCGCGCGAGGTTTCTCGCCAGTGCGCCGGGTCCGGCGCGGCAAAGGTGGCGTCGCCGTCGACGTCGGCCGTGATTTCCGTGACGAGCAGCCGGTTCGCCTTGCCGAGGCCCTCCGCGTAGAGCTGCGCGCCGCCGATCAGGAACGCCTCGGATGCGCCGTCGCTCGCGGCGATCGCGAGCGCGGCGTCGAGGCTTGCCGCCGTGTCGCAGCCTTCGAAACGTTTTCTGGCGTCGCGCGTGACGACGATGTTGCGCCGCCCCGGCAGCGGCCGGCCGATCGATTCGTGAGTCTTGCGGCCCATGATGACGGGCGCGCCCATCGTGGTGCGCTTGAAGAACGCGAGGTCCTCGGGCAGCCGCCAGGGAAGCTGGTTGTCGCGGCCGATCACGCCGTTGCGCGCGCGGGCGACGATCAGGGTAAGCGTCGTCATCGGGAGAGAGTCCGGGTCGTTTTGTCGGGCAGGCCGATTCTACCCGACGCCGCGCGCCCGGCCGGCCGCGCGGCAAATGACGAAACATGGGCGTCGCAGGCCGTTCATTACCGAATCGGGGCCTCCGGAATCGAGGCCGGATTAGAAAGTCCGATTCAGGCGAAAATGTTTCAGTCCTGAAACGAAAAAGCCGCGAATCAAAAAAACGGCGTCCCGACATCGAATTGCGGGGTTGCCGTGTTAATCGAATCCGTAATCATGAAACGAAACGTTTTAAATCGATTGATCATACGAAATTCGGCCGTGAAAATCCGGGAGCGCCTGTACGCGGGCTTCCGTTGATTTGATATGCATAAACCCTGTCACCGTCGCCACGTATATAGTAAGCTTGCGGAAAAGAATACATCCGACCATAAAAAGAAGCCCGGTTTTTGGGTTATATTCCGCATTCCGCATCGGGGATGAGTGCTGTCAGTCAGTATGAAATGGCATGGCCGTTCGCTGCTTTTCCGAAGCGCGCGACGGTTCTATATCGCGCGCCGGGTGTTCGGGCGCACGCAGTCATTCTCAAACAAGTGTTGGCGAGAGGATCTGAATGATGGAATCCGCAACGCGGCAACTGATTTATCTGACGCGTCGTCCCAATGCCGTGCTCCACGACCGTTTTCACGAGCGAGGGTGGCAGGTCGAGGTGGTCGACAGCGCGCGCGATGCAAAGCGCGTGCTGCGCGTGGGGCAGCCCGCAGGGGGGCTGCTCGATTTGTCGAGTCATTTCCAGCATCGCGAGGTCGGTTCGTTCGAGGCCTGCCTCGGCCTGCCCAACGTCGGCTGGGTGGCGACGACGACGACGGGGCAATTGCAGGACGCCGCGCTGCGCCGGCTCGTGCGCGACTACTGTTTCGATTACGTGACGGTGCCGTGGAGCGACGAGCGCATCATCGACTCGGTCGGTCACGCCTGGGGCATGATGGCGCTCGGCGAGCCTGCGCCGAACGACCGGCCGGGCGGCAGCGAGGGCGAGATGGTCGGCTCGTGCGACGCAATGCTCACGCTGTTCCGCTCGATCCGCAAGGTCGCGATGACCGACGCGCCTGTGTTCATCTCCGGCGAGTCGGGCACGGGCAAGGAGCTGACGGCGCTCGCGATCCACGAGCGCTCGGTGCGCCGCGACCAGTCGTTCGTGCCGATCAACTGCGGCGCGATCCCGCACCATCTTCTGCAATCCGAACTCTTCGGCTACGAGCGCGGCGCGTTCACGGGCGCGAGCCAGCGCAAGATCGGCCGCGTCGAGGCGGCCAACGGCGGCACGCTCTTTCTCGACGAGATCGGCGACCTGCCGCTCGAAAGCCAGGCGAGCCTCCTGCGCTTTCTCCAGGAGGGGCGCATCGAGCGGCTCGGCGGCCACGAGTCGATTTCCGTCGACGTGCGGATCATCTCCGCCACGCACGTCGACATGCGCGCCGCCCTGTGCGAGGGGCGCTTTCGCCAGGATCTCTATCACCGCCTCTGCGTGCTGCAGATCGACGAGCCGCCGCTGCGCGCGCGCGGCAAGGACATCGAATTGCTCGCGCGGCACATGCTCGAGCGTTTCAGGAAGGATGCGAGCCGGCGTCTGCGCGGGTTCTCGCCCGACGCGGTCGCCGCGCTGCACAACTACGGCTGGCCCGGCAACGTGCGCGAACTCATCAACCGCGTACGGCGCGCCATCGTGATGTGCGAGGGCCGCTCGATCACGGCGCGCGACCTGGAGCTGGCCGACTACGTGGACGTCGTGCCGGTCTCGCTCGCCCAGGCGCGCGAGGCGGCCGAGCGACAGGCGATCGAACTCGCGCTGTTGCGCCATCGGGGCCGGCTCGGCGACGCGGCGCAGGAGCTCGGCATTTCGCGCGTGACGCTGTACCGGCTGCTCTGCGCGCACGGCATGCGCCACATGGAAGGCGGCGAGGCGCTTGCCTCGAACGCGGCAGGGCTCGGCAGCCGCTCGATGCGCTAGGGTCGTCTGCCCGCGGGGGGGGCCATCGCGGGCCGGCGAACGGGTCTTTGCGCGGGCGGCGCAGCGCAAGGCGGGAGGGCGGCGCGCCGTCCGGTCCGGACCGGCGGCGACCGGCGCCGGCGCGACGGAGCCCCGGTCCGGCGTCCGGACTCCGGTGCCGAGCTTGCTAGAATGGGGTTTTCCGTCATCCACGATCCGCGCGCACGCGCGAGGACCGAAGGCAACCCGCATGAAACAGTATCTCGACCTGGTGCGCGCGATTCTCGACACCGGCGCGTGGCAGGAGAATCGCACCGGCATCCGCACCATCAGCATGCCCGGCGCGTCGCTGCGCTTCGATCTCCAGCAGGGTTTTCCGGCCGTCACCACGAAGCGGCTCGCCTTCAAGTCCGCCGTCGGCGAGCTGGTCGGTTTCTTGCGCGCCTCGCGCAGCGCGGCCGACTTCCGCGCGCTCGGCTGCCGGGTCTGGGACGCCAACGCGAACGAGAACGCGCAGTGGCTCGCGAACCCGTACCGCGAGGGCGCGGACGATCTCGGCTGCGTGTACGGCGTGCAGTGGCGCCGGTGGCCGGCCTACAAGGTGCTCGACGCCGCCGCGCACGCGCAGATCGCCGACGCCGAGGCGCGCGGCTATGCGCGCGTGACGGCGTTCGAGGAGGACGGCGGCCAGAAGGTGCTGCTCTACAAGGCCATCGACCAGTTGCGCCAGTGTCTCGATACGATCATGCGGAACCCGTCCGACCGGCGCATTCTCTTTCACGGCTGGAACCCGGCGGCGCTCGACGAGATCGCGCTGCCGGCTTGCCATCTGCTCTACCAGTTCCTGCCGAACGTCGCGCGCCGCGAAATTTCGCTGTGCCTCTACATCCGCAGCAACGATGTCGGCCTCGGCACGCCGTTCAACCTGGCCGAGGGCGCGGCGCTGCTGCACCTGGTCGGCCGGCTGACGGGCTACACGCCGCGCTGGTTCGCCTATTTCATTGGCGATGCGCACATCTACGAGAATCAGCTCGACATGCTGCACGAGCAGTTGCGCCGCGAGCCCTACGAGAGCCCGCGCCTCGAAATTGCGGCGCGCGTGCCCGAGTACGCGCAGACCGGCCGCTACGAGCCGGACTGGCTCGAGAAGATCGAGCCGGCCGATTTCTCGCTGGTCGGCTATCGGCACCACGAGCCGCTGACGGCGCCGATGGCCGTCTAGTTTCCGGGTGTTTTTGCTCATGCCCGCTCGCCGCGCCTGCCCGGCGCAGCGGGGCGGCCCGCAAAGCGCGAGGCTTCGCGGGCTTTTTCCTGTCTCCTGACCGTCGCATGCGCCGGCTGCGGCGAGTCCCTGCGCGCGGCAGGCCGCTGCGCTAGAATGGGCCGTTCATTTCGTCGTTGATTTCATCGCAATCAGGCAGTCATGAAACGGTTCTTTGCACTGGCGGCGGCCGTGCTGCTCTGCGCGGCCTGTGCGCAGGGCGGCGCCCCATCGTCGTCGAGCGGCGCGAGCGGCATTACGATGTACGGCACGCTCGACCAGGGCGTGGTGGTGAGCCGCTGAGCACGGCGACGCCGGCTCTCTGCTCCGGCCCGCCAGCGCGGGTCGTCATGGCCTCGTATAATCGGCTCCACCCATCTCATCCCGGTCCGCGCGAGCGGCGTAACGCATGGAGTCAGAATGAACACCCCATCCCAGCCGTTGGATCGCGCCGAAACGACCTTCCGCTTTCTGGCCGAACCGACCTCGGTCAATTTCGGCGGCAAGGTGCACGGCGGCGCACTGATGAAGTGGATCGACGAAGCGGCCTACGCATGCGCGGCCGTGTGGTCGAGCCGCTATTGCGTGACGGTGAGCGTGGGCAACATCCGCTTTCGCCGCCCGATCATGGTGGGCAACATGGTCGAGCTGCGCGCGCGCGTAGTGGCGACGGGCCGCACGAGCATGCACATCCACATCTCGGTGCACGCGGGAGACCCCAAGAGCGGCCAGCTTCGTCAGACCACCGATTGTCTCGTCGTGTTCGTCGCCGTGGACGAGAACGGCAACCCGGTGCCGGTGCCGTCGTTCGTGCCGCAGACCGACGAGGAGAAACGCCTCGCGAAATACGCAATGGACGTGAGGGAAGCGCTCGACGCGATCATCGAGCTCAAGCCGGAAGAGGTCGCGAAGGGCGCGGTCTGATCGCGCCGGCAGGGTGCGGCGGGAGGCGGCCGGTCGATTCGGCTTCTCCTCCTGCCCGGTTCCCCGCTGCCCGGCCGTCCAGGCCTTGAATCAGCCCTTCAGATTGCCCACCATGTCGGCGGGCTTCACCCATTCGTCGAACTGCGCCTCGCTCACGTAGCCGAGCGCGAGCGCCGATGCCTTCAGCGTCGTGCCTTCCTTGTGCGCCTTCTTCGCGATTTGCGCGGCCTTGTCGTAGCCGATGTGCGGATTGAGCGCCGTCACGAGCATCAGCGATTCGTTGAGCAGCGTCTCGATGCGCGCATGGTTCGGCTCGATGCCGACGGCGCAGTTGTCGTTGAAGCTCAGCGCGCCGTCGGCGAGCAGCCGGATCGACTGCAGCACGTTGTGCGCGATCATCGGCCGGAACACGTTCAGCTCGAAGTTGCCGCTCGCGCCGCCGACGTTCACCGCCACGTCGTTGCCGAACACCTGGCAGCAGAGCATCGTCACCGCTTCGGACTGCGTCGGGTTGACCTTGCCCGGCATGATCGAGCTGCCCGGCTCGTTTTCCGGGATCGACAGCTCGCCGAGCCCGCAGCGCGGGCCGCTCGCGAGCCAGCGCACGTCGTTGGCGATCTTCATCAGGCTCGCGGCGACCGTCTTCAGCGCGCCGTGCGCGAACACGAGCGCATCGGCTGCGGCCATCACCTCGAACTTGTTGGGCGCCGAGACGAACGGCAGGCCGGTGAGCCGGCCGATCGTCGCGGCCACCTGGTCCGCGAATTGCGGATGCGCGTTGAGCCCCGTGCCGACGGCCGTGCCGCCCTGGGCGAGCTGGTACAGATGCGGTAGCGCCGACTCGACGTGCGCGATGCCGTGGTCGAGCTGCGCGACGTAGCCCGAGAACTCCTGGCCGAGCGTGAGCGGCGTGGCGTCCTGCAGGTGCGTGCGGCCGATCTTGACGATGCCGGCGAACGCCTTCGCCTTGCCGTCGAGCGTCGCGCGCAGCGTCTTCAGCGCGGGCAGCAGATGCTTGACGATGCCGACGGCGGCCGCGATGTGCATCGCGGTCGGGAACACGTCGTTCGACGACTGGCCGCGGTTCACGTCGTCGTTCGGATGGATCTTGCGCGCTTCGCCGCGCTCGCCGCCGAGCAGCTCGCTCGCGCGGTTCGCGATCACCTCGTTGAGGTTCATGTTGGTCTGCGTGCCGGAGCCCGTCTGCCAGACCGCGAGCGGGAATTCGCTCGCGTGCTGGCCCGCGACGATCTCGTCGGCGGCGGCGATGATCGCCTCGGCCTTCTGCGCGTCGAGCACGCCGAGCCCGCGGTTCACCTCGGCCGCCGCGCGCTTGATGAGCGCGAGCGCGTCGACGATCTCGGGCGACTGCTTCTCGGTGGAGATGCGGAAGTTCTGCAGCGAGCGCTGGGTCTGGGCGCCCCACAGCCGCGCGGCCGGCACGGCGATTTCGCCGAACGTGTCGCGCTCCATTCTTACGTCTTCGGTCATGTCGATGCTCCGGTTGACTGCTGGGTTGCGATGGGCGCGCGGTCAGGGCGAGCGGCCGCCGCGCCGTCGCGTGGATTCGGCGGCAGCAGCAAGAATAGCCCGGTTGGCGCGTTCGCGTGAAAACCCGTGCAGCGACGTCTCGGGCCGCCCCGACGACCGGCGTTTCAGCCGCCGTGCGTCGCGTCGCCGGCGTCGGGCGTGCCGGTTCGGCCGCGTGGACCGCCTGGGCTGATCGGGCCGGCATCGTCGGCGCGAGCGGCCTGGCCCGCCGTCGTCGCCGTCGTCGTCGCGGCGGCCACGACTGCACGTGCACCGCCGCGCGCCGGGCGGCTCGCCCAGAAGCCGGCCAGCAGCGAGCCGGAGAGGTTGTGCCAGACCGAGAAGAGCGCGCCCGGCAGCGCGGCGAGCGGCGTGAAATAGAGCTTGCCGAGCGTGGCCGCGAGCCCGGAGTTCTGCATGCCGACCTCGATGGCGAGCGTACGGCACACGGATTCGTCGAAGCCGAGCAGACGTCCGCCCCAGTAGCCGCCGAGCAGGCCGAAGCCGTTGTGGAGCACGACGCCGAGCGCGACGACGGGACCCACGGTCGCGATGCTGCGGTGCGTGCCGCCCACGACGGCGGCGATGATGGCGAGGATCGACACCATCGAGACGAGCGGCAGCACGGGCTCGACGCGTCTGACGAGCGGCGCGGCCAGCCGGTTGACGACGACGCCGATCGCGACCGGCAGCCCGACGATCTCGAGGATGCTCACGAGCATGCCGCGCACGTCGACGGCGATCGAGGCGTCGACGTAAAGCCGCGTGAGCAGCGGCGTCGCGAACACGCCGACGAGCGTGGAAAGCGCGCTGATCGAGACCGACAGCGCGACGTCGCCGCGCGCGAGATAGATCATCACGTTCGAGGCGGTGCCGCTCGCGACGCTGCCCACGAGCACCATGCCGGCCGTGAGGTCGGGCGGCATGGCAAGCAGTTTCGCGATGAGCCAGGCGGCGAGCGGCATCACGAGGTAGTGCAGGAAGATGCCGGCGAGCACGGGCGCGGGCCGCGTGAACACGCGCCGGAAATCGGCGACCGAGAGCGTGACGCCCATCGCGAGCATGATGATCATGAGCAGCGCGGTGACGTGCGGTGCGATGAAGGCGACGGAGCGCGGCGCGAAGTAGGCGGCCAGCGAGACGAGAACGGCCCAGAGCGGGAACAGGCGGGTGAGCGGCGCGAACATGAAAGGCGTCGGTTGGATGAGGGCGCGTGGCGCGGGCGGAACGGGCGCGGTTCGATGCGGCGGCCGCGCGGCGCGCTATTTTGACAGCTTCTCCGTCGGGCGTCGCCGTCCGTTCGCCCGTCTTCTATCCGCGGCGTGGTGCGGATCGGGCGTGGGCGTTTTCAGCCGGCCTCGTGGACGGCGATGCGCGTGTCGCCGAACAGCACCACCTGGCCCGCGCGGATCTTGCAGGTCTTGCGTCGTTCGACGGCGCCGTCCACCTTTACGTCCCCGGCCGCGACGATCTGCTTGGCCGTGCCGCCGCTGTCCGCGAGGCCCGTGATCTTCAGCAGGTTGTGCAGCTCGACGTATTCGCCGGTCAGCGTGAAATCGAGATTGGGCATGGCGGAGGTCCCCCGGCGGAACGTGAACAGGGTTCGCATCATAAGCCAGACGCTTGCGGCCGGGGTTGTATGGATATACAGTAGGCATCGCCATTTTTCTGAGAAACGCCGGAGCGCCGTGCTTTCCGCTGTCGATTCCTCCCTTTCCGCCGGCTCCCGTGCCGATGCGGCGGCCGATCGGCCCGACCCTCCTCACGATCCCGACCATGCCGGGGTCGCGGCCGGCGTGGCCGCCTATCTCGCGACGCTCAACGATGCGCAGCGCGCCGCCGTCGAGCACGGCGACGAGGCGGGCGCGGGCGGGCTGCCGGGGCCGCTCCTCGTGATCGCGGGCGCAGGCTCCGGCAAGACCAGCACGCTCGCGCATCGCGTCGCGCATCTGGTTGCGCACGGTGCCGATCCGCACCGCATTCTGCTGCTCACGTTCTCGCGTCGCGCGGCGCAGGAGATGACGCGCCGCGTGACGCGCATCGCCGCCGGCGTGCCCGGCGCGGCCGCGGCGCTCGCGCACGGGCTCGCGTGGGCCGGCACGTTCCACGGCGTCGGCGCGCGCCTCTTGCGCGAGTACGCGCCGCAGATCGGCCTTTCGCCCGGCTTCACGATCAGCGACCGCGAGGATGCGGCCGACCTGATGAATCTCGTGCGGCACGAGCTCGGCTTCTCGGCGAAGGAGCGGCGTTTCCCGACGCGGGCGACCTGCCTCGCGATCTATTCGCGCGTCGTCAACACGGGCGCGCCGCTCGGCGAGGTGCTCGCGCAGGCGTTCGACTGGTGCGCGCAGTGGGAGAGCGAACTGCGCGCGCTCTTTCGCGGCTACGTCGAGGCCAAGCAGGCCCAGCAGGTGCTCGACTACGACGACCTGCTGCTCTACTGGGCGCAGATGGCGGCCGAGCCGGCGCTGGCTGCCGATCTGTCGGGCCGCTTCGACCACGTGCTCGTCGACGAGTACCAGGACACGAACCGCCTGCAGGCGCAGATTCTCCACGCGCTCAAGCCCGACGGCCGCGGCCTCACGGTGGTGGGCGACGACGCCCAGGCGATCTACTCGTTTCGCGGCGCGACCGTGCGCAACATCCTCGACTTTCCCGCGCAGTTCGATCCGCCCGCGCGCCGGGTCACGCTCGAGCGCAACTACCGCTCGACGCAGCCGATTCTCGCCGCCTCGAACGCGGTGATCGGGCTCGCGGCCGAGCGCTTCGCGAAGGACCTCTGGAGCGAGAAGCCGTCGGCGCAGCGGCCGTATCTCGTCACCGTGGCCGATGAGGCGCAGCAGGCGCGCTACGTGGTCGAGCGCGTGCTCGAGGCGCGCGAGGCCGGCGCGCGGCTGCGCCAGCAGGCCGTGCTGTTTCGCGCGGCGCATCACAGCGCGACGCTCGAAATCGAGCTGGCCCGCCGCAATATCCCGTTCGTCAAGTTCGGCGGCCTGCGCTTTCTCGACGCCGCGCACGTGAAGGACGTGCTGGCCGTGCTGCGCTGGGCCGAGAATCCGCTCGACCGCGTCGCGGGCTTTCGCGTCGTCCAGCTATTGCCGGGCGTCGGGCCGGCCACGGCCGCGCGGCTGCTCGACCAGGTCGCGGCCTGCACGGGCGCCTGGCGCGTCGCGCAGGCGCTCGCCGCGTTCGCTCCGCCGCCGCGCGCGGCCGGCGACTGGCCCGCGTTCGTCGAGCTGATGGAGTGCATCGGCGCGGGCGGCATGGGCGGTGCGGGTAATGCGCCCTGGCCGGCCGGATTCGAGCTGGCGCGGCGCTGGTACGAGCCGCATCTCGAACGCCAGTACGAAGACGCGGCGGTCCGTCACGCGGACCTGCTGCAGATGGAGAGCATCGCCGCCACCTACGCGTCGCGCGAGCGCTTCCTGACCGAGCTGACGCTCGACCCGCCCGACGCCACGAGCGGCGAGTCGGGCGCGCCGCTGCTCGACGAGGACTATCTGATCCTCTCGACGATCCACTCGGCCAAGGGCCAGGAGTGGCGCAACGTGTTCGTGCTCAACGGCGTGGACGGCTGCATTCCGTCCGATCTCGGCACCGGCAGCAGCGAGGAGATCGAGGAGGAGCGGCGGCTCCTCTACGTCGCGATGACGCGGGCGAAGGAAGACCTGCACGTCGTCGTGCCGCAGCGGTTTTACGTCTACAACCAGGCGGCGGCGGGCGACCGCCATGTCTGGGCTTCGCGCACGCGCTTCATTCCCGCGCCGCTCCTGCCACTCTTCGAGGCGCGCGCCTGGCCGCCCGCACCCGTCGCGGCCGCGCCGACGCCGGCGGGCCTCGCCGCGGCCGCGCAGGCGCGCATCGAAATCGGCGCGAGGCTCAGGAAGATGTGGGATTGACGCCGTCGCGTCGGCGGGAGCGGACGGGCGCGACCGGTTCGCGCGGGCGAGCCGTCAGCGCGACTGGCGCTGCTGGGGCGTATTGCTTCGGGGCGGCGAGAAAATGGCGCGCAGCCAGGCGGCGAAGCGCGAAAAGATGTCCTCGGGTTCTTCGACGAAAATCTCCGGTTTCAGGAGCCGCAGATACTCCATGATCTGCTGCGCTTCCTGCTTCTGGAACGAGCCGTGCGTGATGGCGAGCCGCAGCAGCCCGCGCAGCTCGCCGAGCTTCTCGCGCGCGGCGCTGCCCGCGCTCGTCTCGCAACCGATCTTCGCTTCGTAGATGCGCTGGCGCAGCGATTCCGACAGCCGCCAGGCGGGCGTCTGCATGGCTTCCTCGAGCGTCTGGATGTCCTGCACGGTCGCCTTGATCTGCGCGGCGAGCGGATCGACGAGCGAGGCGTCGGCCTGCGAGCCGGCGACGATCGCCTCGGCCCAGTCGCGGCACTGTTTCGTGAGTTCGTCGGGCGTCCATTCGGAGCGCGCCGCGAAGCCGAAGCCGAAGCCGGCCGCCTGCTGCATCAGCACGGCGACGACGTCGGGAAACTCCTTGTCCAGCGTGCGCTTGGCCCAGGCGTACTGACCGCCCTGCAGCATGCGCTGCACGGCGTGCTCGGTGAGCGGCACCATGTTGTCGAGCAGTTTCGCGCGCAGGAAGTCCTCGAACGACGGCGTCGCAAACTGGGGGTCGAGCTTGAGCGATACGCGCAGGAACGCATCGAAATCCCGGCGTAGCGAGACAAGCGTTTCGTCCTTGAGTGTGAGGGTGACATTCCCCATGTGGTTGCCCCGGTTGGTCGTTGCCGCACCGCGTTGCCGCGGCAGCACCGCCCCGGTGCACGTTTGCCCGCGAGGAAGCGGGAGACAGACACCAAAGCAGGCCCTGACGGGCTTAACGGCGAAACTTGCGGAAACTTGAGCGACGCCGGCGCAGGGACCGGCGCCGACGCCTGGGCCGGCGCGAGCCGGGCCGGCCTACTGGAGGGGGATGACCGTGCCGGCCGGCATCGGCACGGCGCTCACGCTGTTTTTGGCGCTGCCGGTCGCGATGCGGTCGCTGTAGGTGAGGTAGACGAGCGTGTTGCGTTTGGCGTCCACCACGCGCACGACGTGCAGCGTCTTGAAGAGGAGCGACATGTGCGCGTCGAAGACGTCCGACTGCTGCCTGAGCGGCCCCGCGAAATGGATCGGGCCGACCTGGCGGCAGGCGATCGAGGCCTCGGTCGGATCTTCGGCAAGGCCGAGCGTGCCCTTGATGCCGCCGGTGCGGGCGCGCGAGACGTAGCAGGTCACGCCGGCGACCTGCGGGTCGTCGTAGGCCTCGATCACGACGCGGTCCGAGCCTGTCAGATGGAAGTTGGTGTTGACGCTGCCGATCTGCTCGGCGCGGGCCGCGGCGAACGGGCTCATCAGCGCGGCGGCGCATGCGGCGAGGGCGAGCAGGCGGCCCGGCGCGCGGGACGGGGCGAGGGCGGTGGAGCGGGAGCGGGGCGTGGCGTTCATGCGGGGTTCCGTTGGTGAAGATGCGCCATTATCGGGGATGCCGGTTGCCGTGCCGCGAAGCCGGCCGGGTGCCGCGCGCCGCCGCCCCGACGGGCGCGGCCAGGGTATGCTGCGGCTGCGTTCGCGGCGCCTCTCCCGCGCACTCCCGATGCCGGGGCGGCTTGCGGCGAAGCGGCGGCCGGGGCAAGCCTTGCCGACGCTCCGGATTGCGTGGCGCGGTTATCTGACGGATGGGGACATGTTGCTCATGAACACGCTACCGGCTTTGTTTGCCGATCGGTTTTCTGCCGAGGGGGCCGCACGCCGGGCTCGCTGCGCCGCAGCCGGGCGCGCGCGATGAGCCGCGTCGCGTTCGACCGCGGCGAGGCGGTCATGCAGTTCGTCGCGCGGCTGACCGGCGAGCCTGGCTACGACGGCTATACGGCCATCGGACTCGAACGGGACGATCGCATCGTGGCCGGGGTCGTCTATCAGGGGCATAACGGGCCGAACGTGATGATGCATTTCGCGCTCGCCGGCTCGGGCCATCTGATGGTGCCGGCCTTCGTCGGCGCGGCGTTCGTCTATCCGTTCCAGGTGCTGGGGTGCCATCGCGTGACGGGGCTCGTGCGCGCCGACAACGAGGCCGCCCATCGGCTCATCGGGCATCTGGGCTTCGTCCGCGAAGGCGTGTTGCGGGAGGGTGCAAGCGACCGGACCGACTTCGTCGTGTACGGAATGCTCAGGGGAGAATGCCGGTTTCTGCAGGGCCGGTATCTCGCGGCGCTGCAAGGCGAGCTGGCGCGCACGGGGCAGGGGGCGCGGATCGGCGGCTGAACCTGGCTCGTGCGGCCAGGCCGGTTCCGCCGACGTCGTCAGCGCTGTCCATTCGTCCGGAACCGGCTGCCGTAATGGTCGGCGGGCAGCGTGGGCGCCTTGTCGAACAGCTTCTCGCGCAGCGTTCCCTGCGCATAGTCCGTCTTCAGCAGCTTCCGCTCCTGGAGGATCGGCACGACGAGGTCCACGAAGTCGCGGAAGCTCTCGGGCGACACGGTGCGGACGAGGTTGAACCCGTCCACGTCCGCTTCCGTCATCCAGGCCTGCAGCTCGTCCGCCACCTCGACGGCGGAGCCGACGAACGTATGAACGCGGGAGCCGAGCTTCATGGCGTCGAGCAGCTTGCGCACGGTCCAGACCTTGCCGGGGCTGCGGCGCGTGAAGGCTTCCAGCGCCGATTGTCCGGCGTCGTTGCGGACGTGCGTGATGGGTTCGTCGAGGCCCCAGCTCGAGAAGTCGATGCCGACCGTCGACGAGAAATGCGCGAGTCCGGCCTCCGGGCTGGCATAGCGGCAGTATTCGTCGAACTTCTCGCGCGCCTGCTCGCTCGTTGCGCCGGTGACGAGGTTGATGCCGGCGAGAATCCGGACCGAGCGGGGATCGCGTCCCGCCTGCGCGATGGCGTGCCGCAGGTCGCGCACGACGGCGCCGATCACGGCGCGGCTGGGGCCCATCACGAAAATGCACTCGGCGTGCCGGGCGGCGAACCGGCGGCCGCGGTCCGAGGCGCCGGCCTGATAGATGACCGGCGTGCGTTGCGGCGTCGGGGCGCACAGGTGCGGGCCGTCGATCCGGTAGTAAGGCCCGTCGTGACGGATGCGGTGCACTTTCGCCGGGTCCGTGTAGACGCGGCGCGCGCGGTCGAAGACGACGGCGTCGTCCTCCCAGCTCGCTTCCCAGAGTTTGTAGACGGCGTCCATGTAGTCGTCGGCGCGTTCGTAGCGGTCGTCGTGCCCGGGCTGGCTGTCGAGCCCCACCGCGCGCGCGGCGCTGTCGAGGTAGCCCGTCACCACGTTCCAGCCGACCCGGCCGGCCGTCAGTTGATCGAGCGTGGACATGCGCCGGGCGAACAGGTACGGCGGCTCGTAGGTGACGCTCGACGTGATGCCGAAGCCGAGGTGCCGCGTCACGCGGGCCATGCCCGGTACCACGAGCAGGGGGTCGTTTCGCGGCACCTGGATGCCTTCCCGCAGCACGGCGTCGTAGCCGCCCTGATAGACGTCGTAGATGCCGAGCCCGTCCGCGAAGAAGATCCCGTCGAACCGGCCCCGCTCCAGCGTTTGCGCGAGATCCTCCCAGTAGGCGAGGTCGCCGTAGCGATGGGTTTCGTCGCGCGGATGCGTCCACAGGCCGTGGCAGATGTGCCCCGGGCAGGTCATTTCGAACGCGTTGAGCAGCATGAATCCTGAATTCGGCATGGTCAGATGTAGCCCCGGCGGGGCGGCAGAACACCATTGAGGCAGTAGTTTCCGAGGGTCGCGAACTTCCAGCGAACGGGGTCGTGCAGCGTGTGGGTGCGGGCGTTGCGCCAGTGGCGGTCGAGGTTGTGCTTCGCGAGCGCGGCCTCGGCGCCGGTCAGTTCGAGCAGCTTGCCGCCGGCCTTGAGCGCGAGCTCGGTCGTCAGCACCTTGGCCTGCGCTACGGCGATGGACGCGCGGGCCAGCGCGTCGGGCGAAGCGGTCTCGCGGATGGCCTCGACGCTGTCGGCGGCGATCGCGAGCAACGCCTCGGCCGCGTGCAGGTCCACCTGCAGCGCGCCCGCGTCGTGGAGCAGCAGGGTCTCGTCCGCGCGCGGCGCGGTGCCGTCCGTTCCGGACGGCTGCCGTTCCCGGACGAACCGCCGAAGGTCGCGCAGCGCGGCCCGCGCGATGCCGAGCTGGATGGCGGTGTGATAGAGCTGCGAGTAGGGGCCCAGTCTTGTCGGCTGGTCGAATACGTTCTGGAACGGCAGGATGTGTCCGGGCTGCACCGGAACGGCGTCGAACACGGCCGTGCCGCTCGCCGTGGTGCGCTGTCCCATGCCCGACCAGTCGTCGCGCAACGTCAGTCCCGGCGAATCGCGCCGGACGTAGGCCATGTGCTGGCGGCCGTCGTCGTCTCTCGCGAACACCGAGATCCAGTCCGACATCAGCGCGCCGGTGCAATAGGCCTTCTCTCCGTCGAGTTGCAGCGTCTGCCCGTTGCGGCTCAGACGGGTTTTGCGGTCCGCCGCCGCCGAGGTGCGCGTGCCCCGTTCCGCGATGGCGGCGCCGAAGCGGCGGCCAGCCAGAATCTCGCCGAAGAAGAAGCTCTTTTGCGACGGCGTGCCGATGAGGCGGAACGCCTCGATCGAATAGAAGTGGTTTTGCGGGATCTGGCCGATCGACGAGTCCGCCTCGCTGAGCCGCGCCGCGACTTCCGCGAGCGTGCCGGCGCCGACGTCGGCGCCGCCGTATTCCCGCGGAATCGTGATGCCCAGCAGGCCGCTGCGGCCCAGTTCGGCCATTTCGTCGTACGGCAGCCGGCGCGCGGCATCCCGGTCCGACGCGCCGGCGGCGAGGCGGGGAACGAGTTCGGCCGCGATGGAAAGGGCTTCCGCATCGCTGCGAATGCGGTGTGCCGGAATGGCTTCCCGCTCGCGTCGCACGGTGTCGGGGCGGGTGGCGTCGAGTGGGCTCATGCGTGCGGGCTCATGCGAAGGTGCGACGAGTCGGGTTCGACGTCGTGCAGCCAGGCGCGGCCGATCAGCGCGTACTGCCGGCGGACCGGATCGCGAAGGATATGGGCTTGCGCGTTGCGCCAATGGCGGTCGAAGTCGAATGCGTCCAGCGTGGCGCCGGTGCCGGACAGCTCGAAGAGTTTCCCGGACGCGTCCAGCGCGATCTGCGCGGCGAGGACCCGGGCTTCCGCCACGGCGATGGAGAGGACTGCGGCCGATTTTTCCGCTTGCTCCGTCTTCTCCGCGACGGGCTCGCCGCCGGCCTCGTCGAGCAGGCGGGCCGCGCGCCTGAGCAGGGCATTCGCCGCGGCCGAGCGGATGGACAGGTTGCCGACTGCGGCCATCACGTAGGGGTCGTCGCCGGCCCGCTCCTTCGCGCTGTCGATCCACGGACGCGCATGCTCGTTGACGAACCGGATCGTGTCGCGCAGCGCGGCTTCGGCGATGCCCGCGTCGATGGCGGCCTGCATGAGCTGCGTGCTCGCGCGGGCGTTGGTGGATGGCGGATGCGGCGGCAGTATCTGGTCGGCGGCGACGGGCACGCGTTCGAAGGCGAGCGTTCCGCTGGCCGTCGTGCGCAGCCCCAGGCCGGCTTCGTCGTGGCGGATGGCGAGCCCGGGCGCGTCGCGCGGAACGAGAACGCGTGCGGGCGCGTCGTCGTCGCCGAGGGCCTCGACGAGGAGCCAGTCGGAGAGAAGGGCGCCCGTGCAATGGGATTGCGCGCCCCGCAGCCGCCAGCCGTCCCGTTCCCTGGACAGCGTCGCGCAGGAATCGCGCGCGGGCTGCCGCGTTTCATGCTCCGGCGTTGTCCGGGCGAAGCGCTGTCCCGCAAGCGCGCGCTCGAAGAAGACGCGTTGCTGCTCCGCCGATCCGGTCGCGCGCAGGTTGCCGATTACGTCGAAATGGGCCCGCAGAATCTCGCCGATCGAAGGGTCCGCGGCTGAAACGAGGCGCAGGACCTCGACCAGCGTGAGGAGCGAGACCTCTGCGCCTCCGTAGGCCCGGGGCACGGTGACGGCCGTGAGGCCGCGGTGCGCGCAGGCGGCCGTTTCCTCCTGCGGCAGCCGTCGCTCCCGGTCGCGGTCTGCGGCCGACTCGGCCCATGCTTCGGCGAGCGAACGGGCGACCGAAAGCGCGTCGGCATCGTCGGCGATGCGGTACGCCGGGACGTCTGGACGGGCCGGGCCGACGGGGGCGGGTCGGGACATTCGCGGGTGCTCCTTTCGAGGATGGACGAGGGGCCGTGAAGAAGGCCGGCGCGCGCGGACGTGTGCCGATTGCCTTCGACACGGGACGGGCGACGCCGGCGCGTTGCCGGGCGTCAGCGCGCCGCCGCGCGCGCGGCGCGCCTGACCGGCTCGCGCAACTGCCGCGCCGGGTGGTGATCGGGCAGCGTCGGTCCGCGTCCGTAAATCTTCTGGCGCAGGCTGCCGGGCGCATACCCGGTCTGCATCAGCCCGCGCTTCTGCAGGACGGGGACGACGTGGTCGACGAACTCCCGCCACCAGCCGAGCGTCGTCACCGGCACGACGTTGAAGCCGTCGACGCCCGCGTCCGCATAGCGCTGGACTTCGTCGGCGATCTGCTCGGGCGTGCCGGCGAAGCGCGCCGACACCGTTTCCTTCAGCAGGTCGGCGAACGTCACCGTGCGGTCCGGCGCGGCCTCGATAAAGGCCCGCACGTTGCCGCGCACGTGATTGGTCAGGAGCAGCTCGGACAGCGGCCGGGCCGGGTCGATGTCCGACAGGTCGACGCCGAGATTGCCGCTCCAGAACGCCTGCAGCGCATCGAGGCTCAGCCATTCGCGCAGTTCCCGCCGGCGCGCGTGGGCTTCCTGTTCCGTCGCGCCGATGACGGGCGCGAGCGGCACGATGATCTTCAGCTCGTCTTCGCCGCGCCCGAACCGGCGCGCCCGCTCGCGCAGATCGGCCACGTGCCGCGCCGCGCTTTCGGGCGTGCGCGCTGCGATGAACGTGGCCTCGGCATGGCGCGCGGCGAAGTCGCGGCCCGCCTCGGAACCGCCCGCCTGAAAGAGCAGCGGCGTGCGCTGCACGGACGGCTCCACGAGATGCGGGCCTTCGACCGCATAGCGCGGGCCGCGGTGCAGGATCTTGTGGACCTTCGCCGGGTCGGCGTAGGTTCCGCCGACGGGATCGGCCACGAGGGCGTCGTCTTCCCAGCTCGCTTCCCAGAGCTTGTAGGCGACCTCGACGTACTCCCCGGCCCAGCGGTAGCGCTCGTCGTGCTCCTCCAGCGCCGGCAGGCCGAAATTGCGCGCCGCGTTGTCCAGGTACGAGGTGACGATATTCCAGGCGAGCCGCCCGTCGGTCAGGTGGTCGAGCGTCGACATCCTGCGCGCGAAGTCGAACGGATGGTCCTGGATCACCGAGCTCGTCACCGCGAAGCCGACGTGTTCGGTGGCGGCCGCGAGCGCCGACACGAGGCTGACCGGGTCGAGGCTCGGGAACTGCATCGCGGTGCGGATCGCCGTGTCGCCGCCGCCGCGGAAGCGGTCGTAGACGCCGACGACGTCGGCGAGAAACACGGTGTCGAAGCATCCGCGCTCGACCGTTTGCGCCAGCTCGATCCACGGCGGCAGACGCTTGTAGTCGAGCTGGATTCGCCCGTCGGGATGGCGCCAGTAGCCGTGGCTGTGATGGTTGGGCGTCACGTGCGTGAACGCGTTGTAGATCAGACGGCGCGTCATGAGAGCCGCTCGTGGTGGGACGACGCGGACGACGCCGGAACGGGCGCGGCATGCCGGACCGGCAGCACGGCGTCGAGCAGGCGGCGCGTCGACGCGTGCGCCGCGTTGGCCTGCAGGTTCGTCGCGTCGAAGGTTTCGACGATGCGACCGTGCTCCATCACGGCAACGCGGTCGCACAGGAATTCGATGACGGGCAGGCTGTGCCCGATGAACAGATAGGTGAGGTCGAGCGTCTGGCGCAATTCGAGCAGCAGGTTCAGGATCTGCGCCTGGATCGACACGTCGAGCGCCGAGGTCGGCTCGTCCAGCACGATGAATTCGGGCTGGACGACGAGCGCGCGCGCGATGCCGAGACGCTGGCGCTGTCCCCCGGAGAACGCGTGCGGATAGCGGTTCAGATGGCCGGGCTCGAGGCCGACGCGTTCGAGCGCGTCGCGCGCCAGTTCGAGCGCCTGGGCGCGATCGCGGGCGACGCCGAGGCGCAGCGGCGGGTCGCAGAGCTGGTCGGCAATCAGGCGACGCGGATTGAGCGACGAGGTGCTGTCCTGAAAGATGAACTGGAAGCGCCGGCGGAATCGCCGCAACGCGGTCGCGTCGAATTGCGCGACGTCCTCGCCGTCGAAGCGCACGGTGCCGGCGCTCGCCGGCACGAGCTGCGCCACGACGCGCGCGAGCGTGGACTTGCCCGAACCCGACGCGCCGATCAGGCCGAAGATTTCGCCGCGCCGCACGTCGAAGTCCACCTGGCTCACCGCGTCGAACGTGCGCACGCGCGAGGCGCGCCAGGCCTTGCGCGTCACGAACGAGCGGCCGAGGCCGCGCACTTCGAGCAAGGTCACGGACCGGTCCGGCCGGCGCGGGGCCGTCGCGGCGGGGCGGGCCGGCTCGCTCCCGTTGCGGTGCGCCCGGGCGCCGAGGCGCCGGGACGGCGACGGATCGCGCGCGCGCAGTCCGATTTCGGGCACGGCCTCGATGAGGCTCGCCGTATAGGGGTGGCGGGGGGCCGCCAGCACCTGCGCCGTTTCGCCCTGCTCGACGATGCGACCGGCCTTCATGACGGCGACGCGCTGGCTCAGATGCGCCACGACGCCGAAATCGTGGGTGATGATCAGGATGGCGATGCCGTGCTCTCGGTTGAGCCGCTTCAGCAGCGCGAGGATGTCTTTCTGGAGCGCGGCGTCGAGCGCGGTCGTCGGCTCGTCGGCGATCAGCAGGCGCGGCTGGCTCATGACGGCGAGCGCGATCATCACGCGCTGGCGCATGCCGCCGCTCAGTTGGTGAGGCCACGCGCGCAGCGCGCGCTCGTGGTCCTCGATGCCCACTTCGCCGAGCGCCGCAATCGCGCGTTCGCGCGCCTCGGCGCGGTTCGCGGCGCCCCGCAGGCGGGCCGTCTCGACGAGCTGGTCGCCGATCCGGAACGACGGATCGAGCGAGCTGAGCGGATTCTGGAAGATCATCGCGATGCCGCTGCCGCGAATCCGGCGCCACGCCGCTTCGGGCAGGTCGAGCAGGGGCGCGCCGTCGAACCGGACGCTGCCGCGTATCGCCGCTTGCCCGCGCGGCAGCAGCCCCGCGACGGCCGACGCCGTCACGCTCTTGCCCGAGCCCGACTCGCCGACGAGCGCGACGATCTCGCCTTCGGCGAGCGACAGGTCGATGCCGCGCACGGCCGCCACGGTGCCGAGCGGTCCGGGAAAGTCCACTTCCAGCCTGTCGATGTCGAGCAGCGCCATGCGAGGTCTCCGTCGTTGGGGCGTCGGCCGGGTTCTAGCCGCGCGGGTCGAGCGCGTCGCGCAGGCCGTCGCCGAGCCAGTTGAAGGCGAGCGACAGCGCGACGATCGCGAGTGCGGGAATCGTGGCGACGTGCGCGCTGCCGAGCAGCATGACCTGCGCGCCCTCGCTGACCATGCGGCCCCAGTCGGGCGTCGGCGGCTGCACGCCGAGGCCCAGAAAGCTGAGTCCGGCGAGATAGACGATCATGCCGCCGCACAGCGTGGTGCCGTAGACGACGAGCGGCGTCAGCACGTTCGGCAGGATTTCGCGCAGGACGATCGCGGCCGGCGACGCGCCGAGCGCCCGCGCGGCCTCGACGTATTCCCGGTCGCGCTCGGCCCGCACGCCCGCGTAGACGACCCGCGTCAGGTAAGGCAGCGCGCTCAGCAGGACCGTCACGCCGGCCGTGAAGCGGCCGGCGCCGAAGACGGTCGCGAGATTGATGGCGAGCAGGATCATCGGGAACGCGAACAGCATGTCGACGACGCGCATGAGCACTGCGGCGGCGGGGCCTCGCGAAAAGCCGGCATACAGGCCGAGCCCGAGACTCGCGACGCAGGCGGCGAGCACCGACGAGACGACGATGGCGAGGGACGACCGGCCGCCCCAGACGATGCGGCTCAGGATGTCCCGGCCCTGGGCGTCGAGCCCCAGCCAGTGCCCGTGCGTGCCGATGCCGGCGAGGCGCAGGGCGGGGTCGGCGGCGTTGGGGTCGTAGGGCGCGAGCCAGGGCGCGGCGAGCGACATCAGCGCGGCCAGCGCGATCACGGCGGCGCCGACGATGGCGGGGCGGTTCGCGCGAAACCGCGAGAACGCCTCGCGCCCGCGTCCGTGCCGGGCTCCGGCATCGGCCGGGTTGTCGGCCCCGGCCGGGGCGCGCAGGTCGCCCGGCAGCAGTTCGCCGGGAAGATCGATTTCGGGCATGGGAGCGGGGCCTCCTTGCGCTACGGGCTCAGGTGCGCAGGCGCGGGTTGAGCAGATCGAGCGCGACGTCGGTGACGAGATTGGCGACGACGAAGCACGCGGCGACGAGCATCACGCCGGCCTGTTCGAGCGGATAGTCGCGCCCGGCCGCCGCGACGTAGAGCTGGGCGCCGAGGCCGGGCCATGCGAAGACGTTTTCCACGAGGATGACGCCGCTCAGCAGATACCCGATCTGTAGTCCGGTCATGTTGACGACGGGCGAGAGCAGGTTGCGGCCGAGGTGGCGCCACAGGATGTTCGCGCGCGGGAAACCGAGCGATTCGCAGGTGCGGACGTAGTCGGAGCGCGCGATCTCGATCACGCTTGCGCGCACGAGGCGGGCGAGGATCAGCATGGAGATCACGGCGGCCGAGAACGCGGGCAGGACCAGATGGCGCGCGAGGTCGAGCGGGCCGCCGTCGCCGCGCAGGTCGGCGATGCCGGAGGACGGCAGCCAGTGCAGTTTCAGCGAGAAGAGCCAGACCAGCGCGAGGCCGAGCCAGAAGATCGGCACGTTGTGGCCGAGCTGGATCGCGAACATCGAGAACAGGTCGACGCGCGAGCCGCGGTTGAGCCCCGCCGCCACGCCGATCGCGACGCCGAAGACCACGCAGATGACGACGGCCGCGCCCGCGAGCAGCAGCGTGTTGCGGAACGCGGGACCGAGAATGCTCGCGACCGGCACCCTGAGGACGATCGAGTCGCCCCACTGGCCGGACAGGAAGTGGCCGAGCCAGACGAAGTACTGCCCGGCGAGCGGGCGGTCCAGCCCGTAGGCGTGGCGGATGGCGTCGATCGACGCCTGTGATACCTGGCCCGTCAGCGCGTTGGAGATCGGGTCGCCCGGCGCGAGATGCGCGGACGCGAACACGAGCACGGAGATCGCGAGAAAGAGCGGGATCGCCTGCAGCAGGCGGGACGCGACGGTGCGGATCATGTCGACAGCGACACGGGAACGAGGTCGTACCAGTTCTGCGCGGGCACGTTGAAGCGGGCCACCTTGCTGCTGCTGGCGAAGTAGTGCGTGAACGAGATGAGCGGCACGGCGCCGGCCTGCTGCTGGAACAGCGCGTTGGCGGCTTTCCACGCGACGAGCGCCTTCTGCTCGTCCGGCTCGCGCGCGGCGGCTTCGATGGCCGCATGCAGCCCGGGGCCGAGCAGGTCGCCGCCGCCGCGTCCCACCACGTAGCCCTGGTAGACGATGCGCAGCCAGTACGGCGTGACGAAACCCCACTCCATGCTGGTGAGCCCGATTTGCGGCGACATGTTGGGCAGGCTCGACGTGTAGGTGAGCCATTCCTGGGACAGGATGTCGACGTGAATGCCGACCTTCGCGAGGTCGCGCTGAATCCACTCGATCGTCGGCTGGTTCGCTGCGTCCGTTGCGATCGTGAAGCGGATGTCTCCGTCCTTGAAGCCGGCCGCGGCCAGCAGGCGGCGCGACGCGTCCGGGTCGTAGCGGTAGTCGCGCTGGGCCGGGTCGAACGCGGCATTGCCGGGGTTCAGGATGTTGTAGGCCGGCGTCGCATAGCCCTTGAACTGCGTCTTCGCGAGCCCTTCGCGATCGATGGCCTGAATGATCGCCTGCCGTACCGGCAACTGCTGCACGAACCGGTTGTGGAAATTCCAGCCGAGATAGAGCAGGCTGGCGCCCGCGCTGGCCGGTATCGCGTAGCCGCTTGCCGTCAGCGGGTCGACGGCGTCGGCCGGCGTGCGCGTGAGGATGTCGATGTCGCCGGACTGCAGCGCGGCGACGCGCGTCGAGTCGTCGGCGATCGGCCGGAACACGATCCGTTCGAGCTGCGGGGCCGCGCCCCAGTAATGCGCGTTGCGCACGAGTTCGGTTTTCTCGCCGAGCACGCGGGTCACGAACCGGAACGGTCCGGTCCCCGTCGGGTGTTGCGCGAGACCGTCCTGGCCCCAGGTTTTCAGCGCGAGCGGACTGAAGATTCCCGAGACGTAATTGCCTTGCGGCAGCATCCGCAGGAAGTCGCGGAACGGATGGTCGAACGTGTAGCGCACGGTGTAGTCGTCGACGACGTCGAAGGCCTTCAGGTCGCCGTAGACCATCTTCATGAACGCATTCGCCTTCACGTCGTAGTACTCGAACGACGGATCGTGAAAGCGGCGGACGTTGAATTCGACCGCATGGGCGTCGAAATCGCTGCCATCGTGGAATTTCACGCCGCGACGCAGGTGGAACGTGAACGTGGTGGAGTCGGGACTCGCGTCCCAGCGCTCCGCCAGGGCCGGTATCAGCGGTGGCGGCCCGTCGCCGGCCGGCTTCGAGAGATCCTCGGCGACGAGCGATTCGTAGATGTGCCGGTCTACGCGATAGGTTTCCCAGGAATACTGATGATTCGGGTCGTAGACCGTCGGCTCCTGATACTGCCCGATGACGAGCGTCCTGCCGCTGTCCGCCTGCAGCGCCGCGCCGCCGGCCGGGGCGGTTTCGCCGTTTCCGTTTCCGCCGAACTCGCGCCACGCGCCGTAGGCGAGCGCGCCCGCGCCGACCAATGTGCCGCCGATCAGCAAGGCGCGGCGGCGCGGGTTGGGCGGCGTGGGCGAGGCAGGGGAGTCGGACGGTTTTCTGGACATCGAATGGACTTCCGTGATGACGGGCGGGATCGGGACCGCGAAGGCTCGGTTTGTCAGGTCACAGAGAGTAGGAGCTGTTTTGATGCGCGACAACCAACGAATCGTGAAAAACATATGAGCCGTCTGTCCGGATATCGACGGCTTGCGCGAGGTCGTTCTATCGGGAGGGGATAGGCGGCGGAGCAGAACGGATCAGGCGGGGCGATCGGGAGGGGATTGGAGCGCGGCGCGATTGGGGGCGTGCGCCGCCGATGCCTTGGCGGGCATCGGGCAGATTGAGCCGGGCGGGTGTCCTGGCGTGCGGGTTGTTCGGGCGAGCCGATTCCGGCGGCAAGAAAATGATCAGGATTCCGTTTTATTGTCGTGCGCGTTCATCCCGCGCGCTCATCCTGAAACGTCATCCCTTGAGTTGCGCCATCAGGCCCGCGATGTCGCCCATGCCCCAATGCTCCACGATCCGTCCGTCGTCGACTCTGAAGATGTCGCACGACGAGAACCGCAGATGTCTGCCGGTGGGCGCGACGCCCATGTAGGGCGCGGTATGGGTGCCTTCGTAGATGAAGCTCGCCGCGCAGCCGTCGGTCGTGACGAGCGATTTCTCTACCGTCACCGTGAGGTCCGGCATGCCCGCGAGGCGCGCGCGAAACAGGCTCACGGTGGCCGTTTTGGCCGTCATGCCGGCCGGCGGTCGGCTCGCGGCGCTGAACTGATGGTTCACGTAATCGGGCGAGAACAGGGCCGCGAACGCGTCGAGGTCGTGCGCACTGAGGGTGGCGGCGAAACGCGTCGCGACGTCGGGGCCTTCCTGCGCGAAGACGCTCGCCGCGGGCAGCGGCAGGGCAGCCGCGAGCGCCGACGCCTTCAGGCCCGTCGCGATCCAGTGCCTTCTATCCATGTGTGTTTTCCGTATCGGGTCGGCGGGAAAGCCGGCGCGTCGGGACGCGCCGGCTTTCGCGGGACCAGGGCCTGGGAACGGAAGTCAGCCGTGCAGGCGCTTCGCGACGTCCGCCACGCGCGCAGCGTAGAGCCGCACCGTTTCGAGGTCGCCTGCCGAAATTTCCTCGGTGCTGGCGTCGGCGGGCGACTGGACGAGCGCGCCGACCGAGCCGCCCAGGTTGTTGACGTCGCCGCGCGTGGCCGCCTTCGTGTTCGACGGCGCGAGGCCCAGGCTGACCCAGATGCCGCCGTGCTGCGAGGCGAGCGTCTGCAGGAAGATCAGCGTGACCTGCTTGTCGCCGTTGAAGCTCGCGCTGTTCGTGAAGCCGCCGAACACCTTGTCCTGCCATTCGCGCGTGAACCACTTCTTCGACGTCGCGTCCGCGAACTTCTTGAACTGCCACGGCACCGAGCCCATGTAGGTCGGCGCCCCGAAGATGATCGCCTGGGCGCCCGTCAGCGTGTCCCATGCCGCCTCCGGCACGTTGCCTTCGCCGTCGATCTCGACGAGTTCCGCCCCCGCGCCTTGCGCGGCCTGCTCGGCGGCCCGCTTCGTATGTCCATACCCCGAAAAATACACAACGACAGTCTTTGCCATGAAAACCTCCTGTGAGTCGATGGCGCGGATACGCGAATCGAGGATGGATAGTATATTTTCGAAACCAGCACTACAAGGAGTCACCTCGGGGTTATCTGGTTACCCGGGTGATACCGCCAAAGGAGAGAAACCGTGGATATCGCGACGCAGCCCGCCGCCGACCCGTCGGCGCAGACGGCCGACTGCTACAACGTCTACATGAAGGGCTGTCCGGCGCGGCTCGTGTTCGACCGGCTGGCCGACAAGTGGTCCCTGCTGATCGTGAAGATCCTGCGGGCGCAGCCGCGCCGTTTCAACCAGCTCCGGCGCGAGATCGAGGGCATCTCGCAAAAGGCGCTGAGCCAGACGCTCCAGAAGCTCGAGCGCGACGGCCTGGTCGACCGCCATGCCTTTCCGACCGTCCCCGTCACGGTCGAGTATTCGCTGACGGAACTTGGCCGCACGCTGGCGGAGATCATCGACCCGCTGGCGTCGTGGGCCGAAGTCCACATCGAGGACGTGCTGCGCGCGCAGTGCCGGTACGACGCGCGGCGCGTGAGTGCATGAACGCATGAGGCCGCACGGGGTGCGGGCGGCGCGTGGCCGTCAGCGTTTCTGGCGCCGCAACTGGAAGGCGTAGGTGAACCGCTCGGCCGGAAATACGCTGACCGTGGCCTCGAACATCGTGCCCGTGTCGTCGAGGTAGTGGCGCGTGATTTCGAGCGCGTGGCTTTCGGCCTGCGCGGCGAGCGGCCCGGCCAGCCTCGCCGGCACGCCGATCGCGCGAATCTCCTGGCGGACCTCCTGGGCGTGCCGGCCGAAGCGCGCCTCCACCATCTCGCAGATGAGGCCGGAGCTCTTGCGCAGTTCGCGCCGGATGCCCGCGCCGACCGTGGGGTCGAGATAGACGTCGGTCCAGCAGATCGGCGCGTCGGGCTTGGCCGGATCGACGCGCAAGAGTTCGACGCGCAGCCAGCGCGAGCCGGCCGCGACGCCGAGCTGGGCGGCTAGCGACGGGTTCGCGGCGATCTCGCTCACCGCCTGCACATGCCGCTCGGTGACGACGGCGAACTGCATCAGGTCTTCCACGTTCGACATCGACTGCTCGAACGCGACGCGCGGCTTCGCCGCCTCGACGCGGATGCCCGCGCGCTTGCGCCGCGAGATGAGCCCGAGCGCCTGGACCTTCTCGAGCGCCGAACGCACGGTCGCACGGCTCACGCCGTACTGCCCGGACAGTTCGAGTTCGCTCGGCAGCGTGCCGCCCACTTCGAACGTCCCGTCGCCGATGGCCTGTATCAACTGCTCCGCCAGTTCGGCGTATCGCGGTTTCATGTCTGCGTTTCCCCTGCCTGGTTCTTGCCGGCGCCGTGCCCCGGCGTTCCCGGAGCCGGGCGCCGCCATCCTAGCGGTTAGGCACGGCCGTTGCCAAGCCGCGTGAACCGCGTCCGTCGTCCGCCGACGGGTTAACCCGAGGTTGACGGCCCGTCACCTTGATCAATATAGTCCGTACATATTAAAAATGTACGGACATATTTGAAGCAAGGTCCGCGCGCTTTCCGGACCGTTGACCGTCACGCGAGGAGACACCGATGGCTGTTCATACCCAATCCGTCGACGAGGCGAACGCCCCGCCGCAGCCGCACGCGAGTCGGCGCCCGCCGTTCTATGCGCGGCTCGGCGTGCAGATCGTGGCCGGCATCGTGGCGGGCGTCGCGCTCGGCTTCATCGCGCCGAAGCTCGCGCTCGAGATGAAGGTGCTCGGCGACATCTTTCTGCGGCTCATCAGGATGGTCGTCGCGCCGCTGGTGTTCCTGAACGTCGTGCTCGGCATCGCGGCCGCGGGCGACCTGAAGAACGTGGGACGCATCGGCCTGCGCGCGCTGATCTATTTCGAAGTGCTCTCGACCGTCGCGCTGGCGCTGAGTCTCGTCGTCGCGAATCTCTCGGGCGTCGGCGCGGGCATGCACCTGCGCTCCGACGCGGCCGCGGCGGCCGCTGCGCACGCGCAGTACGGCAAGGTCGCGCCGATGTCGGTCGGGCATTTCCTGCTGACGCTCTTTCCCGACAACTTCGTCGGCGCGTTCGCCAACGGCTCGATGCTGCAGGTGCTCGTCATCGCGATCGGCTTCGGCGCAGCCGTGCTGATGCTCAGGGGCGAGCAGCGCGCGAGCGTCGAGCGCGCGCTCACGCGCGCCTCGGAATGCTTCTTCAAGTTCGTCGACGTGATCATGAAGTTCGCGCCGTTCGGCGCGTTCGGCTCCATCGCCTTCGCGATCGGCAGCAGCGGCATGAACGCGGTGATCTCGCTCGGCTATCTGCTCGTCGTGATGTATCTGTCGCTCGCGTTTTTCCTCGTCGTCGTGCTCGGCATCGTGCTGCGTCTGTCCGGGTTCAGCGTCTTTCGCTTTCTGCGCTATTTCCGCGACGAAATTTTCCTGCTGTTCGCCACGGCCTCCTCGGAAAGCGCGCTGCCGCGCCTGTTCGAGAAGCTGGAGCGGCTCGGCTGCTCGCGCCAGGCGACGGGCCTCGTGCTGCCGACGGGCTATGCGTTCAATCTGGACGGCACGGCCGTCTACATGTCGCTGTGCGTGATGTTCCTCGCCAACGCCTACGGCGTGCCGCTGAGCCTGCATCAGCAGCTCGGCCTGCTGGTGCTGATGCTCGTCACCTCGAAGGGGGCCGCGACCGTTTCGGGCGGCACCTTCATCGTGTTCGCGGCGACGGTGACGGCCTCCGGCATGCTGCCCGTCGAAGGCCTGCCGATCCTGTTCGGCATCAATCGCTTCACGTCGCAGGCGGTGTCGATCTGCAACTCGATCGGCAATAGCGTGGCGACGCTCGTCATCGCGAAGTCGACCGGGGAATTCAACGAAGAGGCCGCGCGCGACGAATACCGGCGCGTGTTCGGCACCGCGCCCGGCAAGGTCATCTAGCCGGCCCGGCACGGCGCGGCATCAATCAGGGAAGACACATCATGAAAATCAAGGCTGCCAGGGAAATTTCCGTTCCGCTCGAAGGCCAGATCGCGAATTCGCTCGTGAGCTTCGCCGAGCACGACGTCTCGCTCGTCGCGATCCAGACCGACGTCGTGCGCGACGGCCGGCCCGTGACGGGCTACGCGTTCGATTCGATCGGCCGGTTCGCGCAGCGCGGCATTCTCGTCGATCGCATGATTCCTCGGCTCGTCGCGGCGCCTGCCGACGCGCTGCTCGACGCGTCGGGCAAGCTGTTCGACGCGCAGAAAGTCTTGAGCGTCGTGCTGCGCAACGAGAAGCCGGGCGGTCACGGCGATCGCGCCGCCGCCGCCGGCGCGCTCGAACTCGCGATCTGGGATCTGAACGCGAAGCTGCTCGACGAGCCTGCTCACGTGACGATCGCGCGGCACTTCGGCCG
Source organism: Burkholderia sp. WAC0059 (assembly GCF_002870125.1). GTDB lineage: Bacteria > Pseudomonadota > Gammaproteobacteria > Burkholderiales > Burkholderiaceae > Paraburkholderia. The sequence continues at coordinate 118,753 of NZ_PNEO01000012.1, read as the reverse complement.
GCGCGGCCGCGCCGAGGGCGTGGCCGTCTACGCGGCGGGCGGCTACTACTATCCGGAGGACAGCACGCAGCGTCTCGTCGACGAGTTCCGCGGCTATCGCGAGCTCGGCTTCGACGCGTTCAAGATGAAGATCGGCGGCGCCGCGCTCGACGCCGACCTCGCCCGCATCGAGGCCGCGCTGACGGTGGCGGGGGCGGGGCAGCGTCTCGCCGTCGACGCGAACGGCCGCTTCGATTTGCGCACCGCGCTGGCCTACGCGGAGGCGATCGAGCCGTTCGATCTGCGGTGGTACGAGGAGATCGGCGATCCGCTCGATTTCGACCTGAACCGCCAGGTGGCCGAGGCGTATCGCGGACGCATCGCGACGGGCGAGAACCTGTTCTCCGTGCAGGACGTGAAAAACCTTGCGCAGTTCGGCGGCATGCGGCCCGGTCTCGACGTCTTCCAGATGGACGCGGGCCTCGCCTACGGGCTCACCGAATACGCGCGCATGCTCGATGTGCTCGAGTCCTGCGGGTTCAGCCGGGCGCAGGCGTTTCCGCACGGCGGCCATCTGATCAACCTGCACATCGCCGTCGGGCTCGAGCTGGGCGGCTGCGAGGCCTACCCGGGCGTGTTCCAGCCGTTCGGCGGCTATCCGCCCGGTTGCGGCGTCGGCGGCGGGCTCGTACGCCCGACCGACGCGCCCGGCTTCGGGCTCGAGGAGAAAGCGGGCCTGCGCCCCTGGCTCGAGCGCATCGCCCACTGATCGAGATTGAGGATAACCATGGCTGTCACCGTTTTCGACTCGGCACTTTTTCGCGACATGTTCGGCACCGCGGAAATGCGCGAGATTTTCTCCGACAACGCGTTCATCGAGCGCTGCATCGACGCCGAAACCGCGCTGGCCCGCGCCCAGGCGAAGGCCGGGCTGATCCCGGCCGAGGCGGCGCGGGACATCACCGGGCGCGCCTCGTTCGGCGGTCTCGATCTCGAGACGCTGCGCAAGGAAACCGAGATCGTCGGCTATCCGATCCTGCCGCTCGTCAGGCAGGTCAGCGAGATGTGCGGCGACGCGGGGCGCTATCTGCACTGGGGCGCGACGACCCAGGACATCATGGATACGGCGACGATGCTGCAATGCGCGCGCGGCGTGGCCGTGATCGAGCGTCAGCTCGACGAAGTGCGCGAGACGCTGCGCGCGCTCGCCGACCGTCACGCGGACACGGTCACCGCCGGCCGCACGCATTTGCAGCATGCGCTGCCGGTCACGTTCGGCTTTCGCGCCGCCGTCTGGCTGTCGTCGCTGAACCGGCACGCCGAGCGGCTGCGGCAGGCGAAGGCGCGCGCGCTGCTTGCGCAGTTCGGCGGCGCGGCGGGCACGCTGGCCTCGCTCGGCGATCCGGCGCGCGCGCTGAAGACACGCGCGCTGTTCGCCTCGGAATTGGGCCTCGCCGATCCGGAGATCACGTGGCACGTCGCGCGCGACGGGTTGTGCGAGCTCGTCGGTTTGCTCGCGGCCATCGGCGGCTCGCTCGGCAAGATCGCGCTCGACGTGATGATGATGGCCGCGTCGGAATTCGGCGAGGTCGCCGAGCCGTTCGTGCCGGGGCGCGGCGCGAGTTCGACGATGCCGCAAAAGCGCAACCCGATCTCGAGCGAACTGATTTTCGCGGCCGCGAAGATGCTGCGCGAGCGCTCGGCCCTGATGCTCGACGGCATGATGCACGACTTCGAGCGCGCCACGGGGCCGTGGCATCTCGAATGGAGCGCCGTGCCCGAGAGCTTCCTGCTCGCGTCGAGCGCGCTGTTCCAGGCCGGCTTCATGCTGGGCGGGCTGCACGTCGACGCGGCGCGGATGCGGCGCAATCTCGACCTGACGGGCGGGCTGATCGTCGCGGAAGCGGTGATGATGGGCCTTGCGCCCGCGCTCGGGCGGCAGCATGCGCACGACGTCGTGTACGACGCGTGCCGCGTGGCGATCGAAAACGGGCAGAGCCTGTACGACGTGCTCTCGAAGAACGAGGCGATCACGCAGCGGCTCAACGACGCGCAACTGCGCTCGCTCACGGATCCGGCGAACTATCTCGGCGCGGCAGCGGTCATGGCACGGTCGGTGGCGGCGCGGGGGCGTTGAGGCGGTGCCCGGCGCGGGTTCGCCGGTCGGCGCGTGCCGGGGCGGGCGGGGCCATCGCGCCGTGAAGAATCCGGCACGGCGCTTTCCGGGTTCAGACCTGGCCGACGCCGCCGTCGTCCATCAGATCCGCGCCCGTCATGTAGGAACTCTGGTCCGACGCGAGGAAAAGCGCCGCGTTGGCAATCTCCTCGGGCCGGGCGAGTCGACCGATCGGGATCATGCTCAGGTACATGTTCACCAGCGCCTTACGCTCCTCAGGGGTCGTCACCTGGGAATCGAGAATCGGGGTGTCGGTGACGCCGGGGCTGAGCGTGTTGACGCGAATGTCGCGATCACTGAATTCCGCCGCCCAGGTGCGGGCGTAGGAGCGCAGCGCCGCCTTGGTCGCCGCGTAGGTGGTATGGCCAGGAACGCCCATGACGTGCATGGCCGACGAGACCAGCACGATCGACCCGCCCCGGGTCATCAGCGGCAGCAGCTTCTGCACCAGAAAGACGGGGCCGCGAGCGTTGAGGTTGAACGTCCTGTCGAAATGATCGGGCGTGAGGGTCTCGATCGAGGCCTGCTCCACCAGGGCCGCGTTCGACACGATGATGTCCACGCTCCCTTTTTCGTCCCTGACTGCCATGGCGATACGGTCGAGGTCGCCGAGGTCCGCGGCGTCGGCCTGGAGGGCGGTGACATTGCGTCCGATCAGTTCGACGGCTTCGTCGAGCGGTGCCTGGCGGCGGCCGAAGATGAAGACGTGGGCGCCCTCGGCGACGAAGCGCCGGGCGGTCGCGAGGCCGATGCCGGTCGTGCCGCCGCTAATGACGGCAATCTTTCCTGCGAGCGTGGACATTGAAACCTTCCGTCTGGTCGTGAATGGAAGGGAAAGGATAATTGCCGCCCCGGAAAATGATAATCGGCGTATCTTTCATAGGATTTATTCTCGTAGGGAATGGGTCGTTGACGCCATGGGGGAGTGTGATGGATCGGTTTCACGAATTGAACGCGTTCGTCGCCGTCGTCGAAGCGGGCGGTTTTTCCGCCGCGGCGCGTAGAACCGGCGATTCGCAGTCCGTCATCAGCAAGGCCGTCGGCGCGCTGGAGAGGCGCCTCGGCGTGGTGCTGTTCAACCGCAGCACGCGCAGCGTGACCCTGACCGATCAGGGCCAGCGATACTACGACCGGGTGAAGCCGCTAATCGACGAGATGGACGAAGCCGACGGCGAGCTGACCAGCAGCACGCTGAATGTCCAGGGGCTGATCAGGATCGCTGCCGCTTCGACTTTCGGCCGCCTTCACGTTCTGCCGCTGATCCCCGATCTGTTGTCGCAGAATCCCGGCCTTCAGGTGGATCTGGTTCTTTCGGATTCCGTACGGGACATGGTGGAAGACCGGATCGATCTGGCGATTCGGGTGGGTCCCGTCGACGAACCCGACGCGGTCGTCAGGCGCGTGGCGGGCACGCCCCTCGTCTGCGTCGGCTCCCGCCGCTACTTCGGGCAGCACGGGATACCGAAGACCCCCGTCGAACTGGTCGACCATAATTGCCTTCTATATGGTGGCCTGACGGAGTCGGAAAATTGGCCCTTCGTCGGGCCGGACGGCCGATTCAGCGTGACCGTTCGCGGAAATCTGTCGTCCAACAGCGTCGAGACGATCCGGGCCGGTGTTTTGGCCGGAGTCGGAATTGGCTTGTTCGCGAGGGTTTCTTTGGCCGACGAGCTCCAGCATCCGGACGTAATCACGATTCTCGACGAATTCATCGGCGAGGTCAGGGACGTCAGCCTCATCTGGCCGAAACGGCGTTTCGTCCCGGCGCGCGTGCGCCGCGCGACGGACTTTTTCGCCGCGGCCCTCCCGTTGCGGATTTAGCGAAAGGATGCTGAATTGATACTCGTTACCCACAACGTACGGGAATTTGTCCGGGTTCCTGGATTGCAGGTTGAGGATTGGCGCACGCCCCGGGGCATGAGGATCGGCAAGATACCGGTGCCGTCAAACTTGCGCCTGCGATACGTGAACGCGCGGTCCGCGGACGTAAAAAAAGCCCGTCGAAGACGGGCTTTTCAACTCTTGGCTCCCCGACCTGGGCTCGAACCAGGGACCTACGGATTAACAGTCCCTTTCGTTGGGTAACTACAAATAACTATGCGTTACAAAACAACGAGTTACCGGAGGTCGGATCACTACAAAACGCCGTTATCTAACAACGCCGTTGAACTTTCGTTGAACCTTTGCGAGCCGTCGTTCAATCTTTGCGAGTCTTCGCTGAGACCGTTAAGCTCAGCGAAGGCGCGACTATACGCTTCAACGGAGGTGGCGTCAAATATTTTTGGGAGTGGGATGCTTTGGGGGGCAGAGCAAATTCAGTCCCATTTGTGTCCAAAAGTTCAACGCCGTTGAACTTTTGGGCCGCCGTCTCGCGCGCTTGGCGTCCTTCTGGTGCCGTGGATGGGACGGGGAAAAGTGAGAGTACCTTGGGGGTTCTTGATCTGCGGCGTTGCGACAGGGTCGATGGTCATCGGCGTTCCCTGGAACGCCTCTGCCGCCGACGGTTCTTCTGCCTTGGGTGCGTTACCTCAGATATGCGATGCCGGGGTAGTCGATTGAGGGGGCAACCTTCTGCAGGAAGGTCAGGAACTGGCGGATTTGTGAATCCTTTCTGAATCTTTCCGGCCAGACCATGTAGTAGCCGTCGCCGGTATGCACGGCAGTTTTGAAGGGGAGGGTCACCCGAGCCGACCTGCCGCGTCGAAGAACGCGGCAGCAGCGAGTTCCCCGGCTGCCGCAACGTTTAATCGGACCCATGACGTTGCTTCACCGTTTGGCCGATAGTCGCGTCCAGGGGCGAGATCGATCCCGAACCTGTGTGCGGTTTCGACGAGTCGCGACGCATCCTCCACGCCCGGCACACGCGCCCAGACGAACATGCCGCCGCTTGGTTTTTCATATACATCCCAGCCGGCCTGTCTCAATCGCGCGATCGCGTCTGCTGACGCCTGTGCGAGCCGCCGGCGCAGCCTTTCCAGATGCTTGCGGTGCGTGCCGCGCTCGAGCATCGCGGCCACCACGCTCTCTACGATCCGCGCACCGCCCATGCTGGTCAGCGTTTTCACATTGACGAGGTGTTTGATGACCTCGTCCTGTGCGGCGAGATAACCGAGCCGCAGCGATGACGACAGCGTCTTCGAGAATCCTCCTACGTAGATGACGCGGTTGAGCTGGTCCAGCGTCGCCAGTCGCTGCGATGGCACCAGCTCGAAATCTGCATATACGTCGTCCTCGACGATCGAGAAATCGTGCTGCTGGGCAAGCTGCAGCAGCCGGAATGCGACCTGTGGCGCGACGTTGGTCGCGGTCGGATTGTGAAATACGGTGTTGATGAAGAACAGCTTCGGGTGATGCTCGCGCAATAGCGCTTCAGCGATTTCGAGGTCCGGTCCGCTTGCGATTCGCGGTACGCCTATGAGCTGTACGCCGTGCAGCTTCAGCAGGCCAAACAGGTTGAAATATCCTGGATCCTCAACGAACACCGTGTCGCCAGGCTTTAGCATCAGCCGCACGATCAGGTCGAGCGCTTGACTCGCGCTGTGTGTGACGAGGATCTGTTGTGGCGATGCTTCGATGCCAAGCGGCGCGAGATGGCGGCAAAGTTGCTGCCGCAGCAGCAGATCGCCTTGCGGCTGCGCGTAGTCGACGAGGCCTGCTGTGTCGCCGCGCGCGATGTGGCGCACCGCCTGTGCGATTCCCTCGACATCGCGCCACGCGGCCGGCACGAAACCGCTCGACAGCCTCAAGCGGTCGTCTGTCTGCAGAAACTGCCCAAGGATGTGGCTCGACTCTTCTTCCGTGATGCGCGGATCCGTGCTGCCGCAGGGAGGGCCCCCACCGCCGGTCACGTAGAAACCGGACCCGTGACGAGGCTGGATCAGCCCTCGCGCGGCCAGCATGTCGTACGCCTCGATCACCGGGAATCGGCTGATCTGCTGGTCGGCCGCCATCTTGCGGATCGACGGTAGTTTGACGCCGCTGCGCAGATGCCGCGTGCGGATCAATTGTTCGATCTGGCTGGCCAGTTGCTCCGTGAGCGGGATGCCGGCCGTTGTGTCGAGCGCGAGCTTCATGGTCTGAACCGTCCAAAGTGTTCAGTAAGAAGAGCAAACAGTTTCTGAGTGATTGTTCAGCACTGTTCATTCCATCACGCGCATTCTAGTCGAATAATTAGTTCCAGTAGGTTCCGCGCGGCGGGTGATGCAGAGCGGACAGGTACGCGCTTGCTGGAAGACGGGGTATGTGCCGCGCTGAACCGGAACTGGATTGGGCGTACATCTATCGTCTGCCAGTTTAATTATTTAAGTAATTAAATGATCGATTGATGTGACTGGTTGCGGGTGAATTGCTTGTTGTGCCTCTGGAAAACATGAAGTATCCGAACTTGAAAGAGAGAGTGCGCCATGTACGCAGTCTGAGCGGCGGGTTTCACTGCGTGTCGGTCGACATTCGCAGACGCGGCAGCTTGGAGGATTACCGATGAACGGGAGCAGCGTGGCAATGGACTATCTGTCGGTCGTCCTATTCGCGATATCGACCTGTGTCACGCCTGGACCGAATAACGTGATGCTGATGTCGTCCGGTGTGAATTTCGGTATCACGCGCACGATGCGCCACGTGATCGGCATCAACATCGGATTTCCCCTGATGTTGATTGCGGTCGGGCTCGGTGCGGGCAGTGTGTTTCGTCGCTACCCGTCGCTGCACGATGTACTGCAGGTTATCGGTGCCGTGTACATGTTGTATCTCGCATATCGGATTGCGACTTCGCCACCGCCAGATTTCGACGCGAAGACTGGCGCGCCGCTCGGTGTGATGTCTGCCGCGCTATTCCAGTGGGTCAATCCGAAGGCGTGGATGATGGCTATCGGTGCGGTGCTCACGTACGCGTCGGTAACCCGCACCTACGTGGCCGATGTGTCCACGATTGCATTGTTGTTCTGCGTCTTTGGCTCGCCGTGCTCGATGGTCTGGGTACTGTTCGGTACGCTGCTGCGCCGCTACATGACGAAGCCTCGGACACTGCGTGTGTTCAACGTTGTCATGAGCACGACTCTCGCCATTTCCTTGGTGCCGGCGCTGCAAGGATTCGTCTCGAAAGAGCGCGGCGACCCGGCCGCGCATTCGCCGGACCAATCATCCACCGCGTGCCCTGGTGGGGCGGCGCACGATGACTTGTCGTAGTGCCGCCTTGCTTCGTGCATTTCCAAGCCAACCCATCGATGGTTCTTCCAATATGGCCAACTACATTCTCAGTATCTCAGCGTTCTATCACGATAGCGCGGCCGCGCTGGTTTGCGACGGTGTACCGATCGCTGCCGCGCAGGAAGAACGCTTCACGCGAGTACGGCACGACCCGGCATTCCCGGGAAACGCGATCCGTTATTGCCTCGACGAAGCGGGGATCCGGCTCGATGACCTCACAGCAATTGTCTATTACGAGGATCCGAAGGAAAAATTCTCGCGCGTCGTTTCATCGTTCGCGAGCGCGGGTGCGAGTGGAGCGCGCGTGTTTGCACGCACGATTCCCGAGTGGGTGCGATGGAAGCGCCGCGTACTTGAGCATGTGGACCAGGAGATCACGTAGCTCGGGCTTGGCAAAGCACCGAAGGTGGTCGCATCGCAGCATCAGCGCTCGCATGCCGCCGCCGCATTCTTCCCATCGCCGTTCGAACGAGCGGCTGTGCTGTGCATCGACGGGATCGGCGCACGGCGTGACGACCGCCGCATGCTTCACGGCCGATGCACTCGGCGACATGCGACGAGCGGCGCACGTCGGCTCGCGCATCGTACTGTTTGCGACGCTTGCTGAGCGCTGGGTCGGTCCAGGTAGTGGGCCGACTCTGCGTAGCACCGGCAGGTGCCTGCTCGAATACGAGCACGTTGCGCAGGCGGCCCTTGTACTGGGTCCACATGTGTCGGTTGTACCCGCGATCGGTTCGCAATTTGCGGCGTTGCCCCGGCTCGTGGTCGCACTGCATGAACTCGTGTGCCGACGCGGAGGCCGGCTTGCCTTGTGTCTCGACAGCAACGGCGAACATGCGATGCAGTTCCACGATGCATACGGCTGCTCGGGCGTCGCGCTGCTATGAAGCATCGACGCGCTTGATCCTTACGTGCTCGCGTTTCCAGTTGCGCCGCTTTCGAGTCACGAGCGCCGTGTGCTGCGCGGGAGCGGTGCCCATATCGTCGGTGTGTCGCCCGAGCAGGGTCACAAATTCGCCGCGCTCGCGTGGACGGCGGCTGGCGCGATGCTCGACAGGTGGCTCGACACGAGTTGTCGCGACTACCACGCGATCCGTGACGCGGCGGCTGATCTTGTCAATGCATTGACCTGGGGTGGTGCGCGCGCTTGGCTTCGACGATGCAGGTTGCATCGCGACCGGCCAGCGCGCGGATTTGCTGCTGTACGACTGCCCGGATGCTGTACGCGAACGTCCCGCCGCGTTTGGCGCGACTGAGTTTCTCGTCCTGATTGCGTGCAAACGCCCCTCTGGCGTGCTGACGGAAGGCCAATGGATGACCGGCGCGATTCGCTTTGCCTGCTAGAGAGTTCTAACGTTGTCCCACCGTGTGAAGGAGGTTGTCAAATGAAGAATGTCGAGCCATGCCAGGACAAGGTCCTGTTGTCGGTGTGCAAGATGGACTGGTGTGACATAGGGGTCGAATTTGCGAAGACCGTGTTCTCGAACCTCGAGGTGTTCAAGTGGGACGACCACGATACGAGCGAGAACGATGATCCGGCACGGCTGCGTGACTGGGAGGGGGACTGGATCATTTCCTACCGCGGCGACTACATCTTCCCGAAGGAGATCTATTCGCGCGCACGCAAGGGGGCGATCAATTTCCACCCGGCACCGCCAAAATACCGCGGGCTTGGCAGCCAGTTCTATGCGATCTATTACGGCGACGAAACTTACGGTTCGACGTGTCATCACCTCGCGCCGTCGGTCGACAGCGGGCAGATCATCAACGTCGCGCGTTTCAATGTCGCCCCTGCAGAAACCGCGTCATCACTGCGGCTGCACGTCGGTGCCTATTGCCTGCAGCAGTATATCGAGCTCGTCACCGACTATATCGTCCGCGGACGCCCGTTGCCGCAATCGACCGAGCACTGGGGCGAGCGACTCTACAAGCAGGCCGAGTTGAAGCCATGGATGGAAAAGGTCCGACGCGAAGAACCGGACCATCGCTGTTTCAAGTAGTCCGGCGCGGCGCGTGGTGCCCACGCGCCATTTGATACAGGATCAACCGTATGAATTTTTCACACCTCTCGAATTTCGGCGTCGCATTCGCTGTCTATCTGATTGGCACGGCGACGCCGGGTCCCGGCAATCTGTCGATTGCGAATGCGTCGCTCCACTATGGGCGTGCTCCCGGCCTCGCGATGGCAGCTGGCGTGATCTCTGGTTCGCTGTGCTGGGGCGTGACGGCGGCAGCAGGGGTATCGGCGATGTTGCTCTCGTCCCGGTCGCTGCTTCTCTGGCTCAAGATTCTCGGCGCGTGCTATCTGCTGTGGCTCGCCTACAAGGCGGTGCGTGGTGCCTACTCGTCGCGCGATCCGCTCAAGGCCGGCGCCCAGGCCCGGCGCGGCAGCCTTGCGCTGTTCTACCTGCAGGGGCTCGGCATTCACCTGACAAATCCGAAAGCGATCCTCACATGGTTGACTGTCACGACACTCGGTCTGTCGGCAAACTCGCCGGCGTGGACGAGCTTTATGCTCGTGGCCGGCTGCGCGGTGCTCGGTTTCTTCGTGTTCGTCACATACGCGCTCGCGTTTTCGTCGCACTCGGCAGGGCCATTCTTTCAGCGCACGCGTAAGCCGTTCGGTCTGTTCTGTGGGGTGTTCTACTGCGTACTCGCGGCGGGCTTCATCAGCTCGCTCGCCTAGTGTCCCCGAAGCGTCAACGCGGAGCCACACATGAGGTCTCTCCAGGATTGCGATCCGACGATCGCATTCCAGTTATGGCTCGAGCAGGCGCGTCAGGATAACTGCCTGCATCTGACGATCGCGCTGAATTACTTGAGTCAGGCCGCGTTCGATGCGCGCTTCACTGCTGCGATCGGCAGCCTCGGGTGGCGTGCTACGCCTGTCGATGGTCACAAACTCAACCATCCACGTTCGGTCGTTGACACTGTTCGGCATGTCGCGAGCCAACGAGCATGCCGGCTGTTCAACGCTGAATACGCGTGCGTGACGCCTGTGTCGGGGTTGGAGGCACGTGCAATCGTGCAGTACGCGACATTGCGCTACGGCGATGCAATCTTCGACCTGTCCGCGTCGTGTGGCCGGTCAACGCTGCGCGTCATGCGGGTGAACGCAATCGGTCAACTCGATTGTGTCACGGGCTGCTGGATCGACGATGGCCGCGGTCAGATTGACCGGGACGCACTTGCGTGCCGTATGCGCACGTATACGCCTGCTATGTTGCGGGTGACGGCGACCCCTGACTGGACGCCCGTTGAGTGGGATGGGCTTGCGGCCGTCGCGAACAATGCCGGCGCGTATTTCGCCGTCGACCTCACGCATTTCGCGGCGCGGGTCCGGTTGCGGCGGGCTTGCGTGCGTCGCCAGTGTCAAGCGCACATTTCGTGTCGCTGGCGACCAACGGCACGCTGCGCGGCCCGCACGGCGGTATCGTACTGGCGAGGGCTGGCTTTGCTTCCGTCATCGATCGTGCGGCGGGTGGCGCGAACCGTGATCTTGTTGGACTGGCGACGAAGGCGGTTGTGCTCAATGAGGCGCTTGCAGATTCGTTCCGCGCATATCAGTGGCTGATGCTTGACAACGCGGGTGCGATGGCCGATGTATTGCGCGAGCGCGGCTTTGAGGCTGTGTCAGGCGATTCGGGGCAACTTGTTGTCAGCGATGGGCCGCCGGTTCATGTGTCGCGCTCGCTTGAGCAGCTCGCGTCTGCACATATGTTTGCCGATTTGTGTCGCACGTACTGTCCGGACGCGGACCGGAGCGTTGCCACTGGCATCGGCGTTGCCGCGGCGGCGCTGACTGCACGTGGACTGACGACCGAGGAATCCGCGTATGTCGCGCACGTGATCGCCGACGTACTCCACGCGCCACTGCAGGACGACATCGTCAGGCGCGCGCGCGACGAAGGGCAGGAGCTGTGCCGGCAGTTTCCGGTCGCGCGATGAGTCGCAGATTCGGGCGATGATTGCCAGGTATCCGGCACCTGCCTCATTGCTCACGCGATTCGGCTGATCCAACTGTCTGACGATGGCGGCGCGCCCGGCATCTGGTGTCTGGCGCTGCTGGTTTGGTTCCAGATTTGTCGCGTGGCTGTTGCCGAGCATGTTGATTTTGGCTTTCTGTACTACATGGTACATATCTTTGCGTGGGACATACCTTTTCGATTGGTTGCACAGACACGGATACTGGGCAGAGAGGCGGAGTGTGCTGCTTCACGGTGTTGGTCACGGGAGGCCGCGCAGATGCGTTGGCCCTCATGACAGGGACTGGCTGATGGCGTCGCTGATCAGTCGGTTCTGGCCCGAGAAGAAAAAGTGGCCGCCTGGAAAGTTGAAAATACGGAACGTTCGCGAAGCGACGTTTTGCCCTAAAAGCATCGACTCGTGCGAAGCAATCACGTCGTCACTTCCTGCGAGACACGTCAGAGGACAGGAAGGCGAGGCCTGATCAAATCGATAGGCAAGAATCGCGCGAAGATGCTGCGCGAGTCTCGTGTCGTGTGCATACGCTGGCGTACCGTCTGGAATGCCGCCGCGGGCAATGAGCATCCTGGCCAGATCGGAACAGTTTCTGGACCGCGTGAGCTCCTGAAATGTCGGGCTGGCGGGAAACGCACAACCGGAAATGAACAGATGCTCGATGCGTGCGTCCTGTTGCAGTCGGCGCGCCAGTTCATACGCAACGAGGCCCCCCATGCTGTGTCCGAACAACACTACGCCGGAGGTTATCGGCTGTAGCAGCGAATACACGTGGTCTGAAAGGTGCGCGATGGCACGATCGGCTGCGACGCCGTGCTCAGTGAGTGGTGGATAGTCAATGCGAAAGACGTCACCTTCAGTAGACAAGCGCTTTCCGAGCGCGCGGAAAGAATTGGCAGTGCCACCGGCGTACGGCAGGATGACAAAACTCCGGCGACAATCTGGCATGTCACGCGAATGCGTTTATTCCGGTCAATTCCGCCGAAACATGCCAGAGCCGGTATGCTTCAGCGGGATCCACCGCATAGTGACAAACCCCTACGAAAGTCCCCGCTTCGGACGCAATCGCGGCAACCTCGCAGTCTTCGCAGTAGACTCCGCCCCGATCGGCGAGCAGTGGCGATGTGGCGGCCCATAACTGCGTCGCGGCACCCTGCTCGGGCGACTTGAAGGTCGGATCTGCAGGTTTGCCGCTTTCGTCGAGCCAGCCTGCTGCGACCATCTCTTCCTGGGCCAGGTGACGCTGAAGCGGGGTAAAGATCTTGCCGGGGTGCAGCGAGAACGCACGCACGTCTTTGCTTCTGCCAAAAAAATCGAGCTGCAACGCGAATAGTGCGTTGGCCGTCTTGCTCTGGCCGTATGCCTGCCACTTGTCGTAGCCGTTATGGAAATGCAGGTCATGCCACCGGATGCGAGAGGCATGATGTCCAGCCGAGGATACGACTACCACTCTTGCCCCGGGGCTGAGAGCCGACCAGAGGCGGTTGACCAGCGCATAGTGGCCGAGGTGATTCGTTGTAAATTGCGATTCCCAGCCGGGGCCGACTCGATGCAACGGAGTGGCCATGATTCCTGCGGAAGCCACCACGATGTCGATGGATGTGCCGGTCGACAGAAAGCCATCCGCAAAGCGGTGCACGCTCGCAAGATCGGAAAGGTCGAGTTCCCCGATCTCGACGCGGTCGAGCCCGGCGAGCTGGTGTCGGGCCTCCTCAATGCGCCGCGCAGTCACGACAACCCGGGCTCCGGCCTCTACCAGTGCCCGGGTTGTGGCGAGTCCGAGACCCGAGTAGCCGCCGGTCACGAGTGCAATCTTGCCCGAAAGATCTTGGCCGCGAAGGATGTCCTCTGCCGTTGACGATGCGCCGAACGGCGATCCGACTGCCCGTTGGACATTGCTCAATTAACGCTCCTTGAAGTGGAAAACATGCGTATAGCGTACTTCCGATGTGGCCGCTGCGACATGTTCACGACGCTCGAAAACATGCGGGATAATCCTGTTCGGGACTGGCTGGCGGTATTGCGAACCGGCTGTGTCCCGCTCATCCCACCGCCCCACGCCTGTATGGGAGTCGGGATCGGGCCTTGAGTCAGCGATATTCGGGCGCTTCGTGTGGTACGTAGTGCATTTCGAGCCGCTTGATTTCCTCCGGATCCAGCCTGATCTCCGTCGCAGCGGCCGCCTCTTCAAGATGGGAGATGCTGGTTGCGCCGACAATCGGAGCCGTAATGCCCGGTCTGTTCAATAGCCAGGCAAGCGCGACTTGCGCCGCAGGGAGGCTCCGGTCCTGAGCGACAGACTTCAGCGCCGAAATGATTTTCTGGTCGCTTTGCGGCGCAGAATTGTAAAGCCAGCCTTGCACCATGTCGTCATTGGCGCGCTGCGTTTTCGGCCCGTCGATATTCGCGAGCTTGCCGCGCGCCAGGGGGCTCCAAGGCGTCACGCCGATCCCTTCGGCGAGGCAAAACGGCAACATCTCACGTTCCTGCTCGCGATTGATCAGGTTGTAGTGCGACTGCATGCTGACGAAGCGGGTGAGGCCGAAATGGTCAGCGATGTACTGCGCTTTCACGAACTGCCAGGTATGCATCGAAGAGGCTCCAATGTAACGGACCTTGCCCATACGGATCAGATCATGCAGAGCGCTCAGTGTTTCCTCAATTGGCGTCTGATAGTCCCATCGATGAATGACGTACAGGTCGATATGGTCCGTTTCCAGTCGGGCCAGGCTCTGGTCGATCTCGTGAAAGATGGCTCGCCTTGACAGACCGCCCGACAGGGGAGTGTCGTCCATTTTCTCGAAAACCTTGGTCGACAGCACGAAGTCGTGGCGCCGACCGGTGCGTTTCAGTGCCTTGCCCACAATCTGTTCGCTGGTGCCCAGCGAGTAGATGTTGGCTGTATCGAGGAACGTGATGCCGTGATCGATGGCACAGGCGATCAAGTTGTCCGATTCCGTCGCCGAGAGTGTCCACGGATGGGTGCCGAGGCGGGGGTCGCCAAAGCTCATGCATCCGAGGCCGATCCTCGACACCCGCAGTCCGGACGATCCGACGCGAGCGTGATCCATGTCAGCGACCCTCGCCGTTCTTTTTGGCCAGATTGTCCCAGGAGGTTTCCTGTTCATCAACAGGGATGTCGAGGCTTGCCACGTACATGGCAGTCATCCAGGCGTGGCCGGCGAGATGGGTGCCATACGCGCTCTCGATGCCGCCCGCGCGCGCTGAACGAAGCGGATGGACGGACAGGATCGAATCAGCAATTCCGGGGGCGGGCAGCTGGATGTCGGTGATAACCTGATTTCTGATTTTGGTGCATTCCAAATAATAGCTATTTGTTTGGTCGACTGCTTCGTGAAATTTCGTTCTATTTTTCAAATGGAAATTATTTTCAAGAGCGAATGAGATTCGCATGGAGCCGATGTCGGCACCAAATCTGTGCGTCGAATCGCAGGTATTCTCAAAATGCATCACTGCGATAACAGAATCAAGGTTTTCTATCGGTTTCTGACCCGCCTTTATCGACACTCCGGAAATCCAGAAGTGCTCAATAGATAAATTCGACAAGGACAGGATTCGTTCGGCCATGCTGACTGCTATCAGCAGAGCGTCAATTGTGCTGAGGTGTGGTGGAAGCTTTGTCTGCGTCTCTTTTCGCGACCAGTCGTCGGGGTAGCGAAGGCGGACAAGGCGGCCCGTCCCCTGCGGGCTGGCGCTTGTTTCCTCCCACTCGTAATCGACCCGCTTAAACCCGGAGCCAAAAAAACGATTTGCAGATGGTCCGAGGAAATCTTCGATCGACGCGTTAACGAGCTCGCTCATGAGTACCTCGCCTGGTTAATGACCGACGTGCGTCCGGGTACAATGCCGGATTACGAAATTGGATGCGTTTTAGATCGGAGACTGCAGTTAATTCGTGAAAGAGGAGCGAAAGAAATTTCAAAAATCAAAATCACAATACCTGTTTACCAGTACGGAAAACATGTTTTAAAATCCTGTTTACTTTCTCGATCGTCCGGGGGCAGTCGTGGATGTACTATCAGAAACGCTTTCGATGCTTCACCCTCGGAGCACGCTGTCGGCCGGTTTGCAGGGAGGTGGAGAGTGGGGGCTGCGGTTCCCTGCGCATGAGGGCGTTAAGTTCAACGCTGTCATCAGGGGCGCGTGCTGGCTGCTCGTCGATGGTGTGGCCAGTCCTGTGCGTCTTGAGGCAGGCGACTGTTTTCTGCTGACCAAGGGAAGGTCCTTTGTATTGACGACGAACCTGAATCTGGAGCCGGTGGATTCGCAGCCGGCGTACGATCGGGCGGTTGATGGAATTGCGCGATGCAACGCAGGCGATGATTTCTTCCTGATCGGAGGGCGCTTTACGTTCGAGGACAGCGGCATATTGCCGTTCACCGATACGTTGCCACCCGTGGTGCATGTTCAGTGCAATACGGAGCAGGCATCCGTTCTGCGGTGGGCCCTGCTGCAACTTGCATCGGAGCTGAAGCTCGGCTATCCGGGCGGTGCGCTCATGGCGAAGAACCTGGCGCACATGATGTTTGTGCAGATCCTTCGGCTCTTTCTGAATGGCCTTGAGCAAAGGGGGGTCGGCTGGCTGTACGCCGTGACGGACAGCAAGTTGCGCGCAGTCATTTCGGCGATCCAGCGTCTGCCTGCTCATCGCTGGACGGTGCCCGAGCTTTCATCGGTTGCGGGGATGTCTCGATCGGTCTTCGCGCAACGCTTCAAGGAAGTGGTGGGCGTTTCTCCTATCGAGTACGTGACGCGCTGGCGGATGCTGATTGCAGTGGAACGACTGCGCAATTCGCGGCAAACAATCGCGACGATTGCTTTTTCTCTCGGTTACGAATCTGAAAGTGCATTCAGCTCTGCGTTCAAGCGAGTGATGGACTGTTCTCCCAAGCATTTCCAGAAGCGGACCTCGACGTCTTTGGGCCGTAGCTCGCCCCCGCGATCGGGCGTACCAGAGACGAACTCCAGTGCAGAATCGAGGCATTGGGATGAGCGATCGGAAATTCCGTAACGTCCCGGCGAATGTCTTCGTGGACGAGCCTGCAGCGTCCTCAGTCAGGCAGGGGTCACTGACGGGCGGGAGCGATCGGGGCGATTGAGCGGACTGCAGAAACTGAACCTGACGCGGGGACAGTTGATCGACAGTCTGCCCGCGTATTACGGCCGGACCCGCAAGTGGGTGCAGGCAGTGTTCGATCGGCGGCCTCATGCACAGGGCATTGCCTATGGGTCCCGACGGCATGATGCCGCACGCATGCATCATGCTGTTCCACCAGCGCTTGCCGGCTGCTGTGCCGTTTGTGATCATCGACGATCAGCCGCTTGCGACTTCGCCCTATCGCCGGGCAGTGCTGTCGCTGGTTGAGCGTCTCGGCATCGCGATAAGTTGACGGGGTGCACGCGGATCCTACAGGCTGACTTGGCCGGCACCCTCCTCAATAGTGGTGTCGCCTGCCTGATTGTGCAGATCCGTGGCGATCCCTGCGGCTTCATTTTCGCGCACGCGAAAATCTCTCATTTTTCTTATTCCGCTTTGCTACTCGCTGTCGGGGTTGGACTGCACATACGGAAGCGCGCAGACCAGGTGCTGCTCCGACTACTGTCACGCTTTTCTTCGAGGCTGGCGAAATCATTGATGTCCACGACATGGTCGTGGTACAGACCTTCTCGATCGGCGATTGCAGACATCGGATAGTGGAGAGATACGCAGTGTCCTGATTCATGTGGTGTGCACGCGAATAAAGCATCTATCGCGCGCGACAGATTCCGGGCAGCGGGATCGGCTTCTTTCAGGATGCTTGAACGGTCGCGTATGGTGGTTGACACGGAAAGGTCGCCGGCCTATATGTGTATATTTAATTCATACCAATTGTCATGCGGGGATGGATAGTGATTTTGCATCACAGCCATTTCATATCAACATGACACGTCGAGTATTACCACGGGGTACATGCGGATCTTTCCCTGGTCGTTGTCCTGCATCGGGCTACAAGCCGGGAGCGGGCCGACCGGGAAGTCCGTGCAACGCTGCACGGCAGATCATGAGAGATGTATCGTGGAAGACGTCAACAACCAGAATGAGTCCTGGGCCATCCTGAACGCTACACCGGAGCCCACATCTGATAGCGGATTGCAGCTTCGCGCACGACAGGCGGAGAGTGAGGTACGCAGACTCTCTGAGCAACTGAAGGTACGCGAGCAGCAGATCGTTCACCTTCGTAACACCCTGATCGATACTGCATCGCTTTATCAGGCGGTCAAGGAAAAGCTCGAGCGGGAACTGGAGTCGAGAAACGTCGGCCTGGACGCGATGACATCACATGCCGTCCCGGCTTCCTCAGTATCCCAGACTGAGGTAGTCGTTACGTTGCCGTATCTGACGCGTGAACTCCGGGTGCTCATCGAGGCAATGAATACTTACTACGCCGATTTTGACGAGCGGCATCCGCCGAAGTCGACTGAAGTGGCGCGCGCGATCGACCGCAGGCTCAACTACCGCGAGCAGCCCGGGCATGAGCCCTCGCGTACCGGGCAGACCTATGCTGCCGCCATCCGGCCGGAGAAACTCCGCGAGACGGACCGGCGGCACCACCATGACCGGAATCCTGACGGTACTTCCTGACGGTACGTCTGACGGAGTGGCGGGTTTGCCTGCCGGGATTCCCTTTGCTTGAATTCCTGCTGTATCGGGTGAGGTACGGCAGGAGGGGACATGGAAGAGTGGCAGAGAAGCGGGGAGGCAATCCTGCGGCGGGGTGAGGTGGAACGGGAAACCGGCCTGTCCCGATCCAGCATCTACAAGCGCATGCGCGTGGGGCGGTTTCCGCGGCCTGTGTCGCTGGGTGGACGCATCGTTGGATGGCGACTCAAGGATATCAGGGCCTTTCTGGCCGATCCCGCCAGGTACCGCGCGGAGAAGGTGGTGGGTGACCCCGGCCAGGAAGAAGACGGCCATGCCGACAAGTGATCGCACGCAGGCACTCGAGGCACGACTGTGGAACTGGGGGAATGCTGGCCGTGGCCCCTACGACCCTGCCGATGCCCTGATCGTCACGCAGGCATGGGAGCGATTGTTTACGCGGCAGCGGGAGATGCTCAGGATGGTCTACCTGTGGCGCGTACATCGTGAGGTCGTGTGCCGCCGGCTACACATCCCCCGACGCCCGGCGAGTCTGTACGAACTGGAACTGTCCGCTGCGTGTCGTGCGTTGGCCAGGGCGCTGGATATCAAGGGGTCGACGGGCTGCGGCGAGGAAAGCCAGGACGAACGGAAGTAAGGCAATTGCAGAACCGCATGGCGTGTGGAGTCGATTCATGTTTAACCCGTTCAAGATCGAGGGACCAACCTGTTTGGTACAGACGGCGAGGATATTGGATGCCTGTGCGGAGATTGATACATCCCGGTCGACGTCGACCTGAGCCGGCCGGCGGGAGTTTGATCGTGAATTCTGCGTCGCGGTACATGGTCAATCCGGGGACACGCAGCGTGAGGTTAAAAAAAATTTAGGAACACGGTGGACCACGGTGGAACTCGGTGGACGTCAGGTTCTCCGGCAACCGGCCGGACCCTCTTGCATGAGGCTCCGTGGCCGCCTACAGTGAAGTCAACAATCTGATCCGGTCAACGTGCGAAGCACGACCGAGTACGCGTTAGCGGCCCCGCAGTATCGATGTCTGTGCGACGACGTGGTGTGCCGTGACGCAATCGCAAAAGCCTGCATTCGCAGGCTTTTGTGCTTTCTGGTGCTGGTGCAATGATCCCCCGTTGAGCCCGCGGTCAGCCTCCCCGGCGCCGCGGGTTCTTTTTTATCGCAGGTCCATCGATAGCAGCGGGTGTTGCTGAGGACGATGGACCATGAAATCACTGCTGATCGTTTCTGCGAAGGGTGGCACAGGCAGGACCATGCTGACCTGCCAGTTTGCCCATTACCTGCGGCGGGTGTCCCGCAAGCGGGTGCTGGTGCTCGACCTTGCCGAGCCGGCCTGCAGTGCGCATCTGCTTGGCCGGGGCGGTCAGGCTGAGGTCGCGGGCGATGGCCACGCAATGGGCCGGCGACGCCCGGACGCGACGGAACGCACCGGCCGCATTCATGTGCTGTGTGCCGGCGAAGTCCCGGGCCTGGCTTCGTGCGACGACCCGGTCCGGGCGCGCTATTACGCGAATCTGCGTCACCTCTTGGCGATCGCATCGCCGTGGTTCGATGTGTGTCTGATCGATTGTCCGGCACTGCCCGACCTGCGTGCCGTATGCGCAGCGGCACTGGTCGACGCGATGCTCAGTCCGGTGGTGCTGTCGCCCGAGTGCATCGACAGCGTGGCGGAACTGATCAACGGCACATATGGCATCCGCAATATCCGCGCACGGCTCAATCCGCAACTGCGCTTTATCGGACTGCTGCCCGTCATGGTTCAGCCCACGCCCTTGCAGCAGGCACAGGGCAGGCGACTGCAGGCGAGGTTGAGCGGCTGGCTGATCCCGGATCCGCGCGACCGGCACGGCTACCTGCACCTTCCGCAACGTGAGGCGATCGCGCGGGCGCAGGGGCTGGGTGTCTCGGTCAGGCAACTGGTGCGTGGCAATCCGGGCGCGAGCGAGGGCTGGCGCGTATTGCGCGCCTGCTTCGACGTACTGGCCCGGCAGCTCGACTGGACCGAAGGGGATGCTGTGCTGCGGATGGCGACGCCCGGTGCGGAGGTGTGCGATGTGTAGCACGGCCGCCATCGGAATCGCCATGCCGCGCCGGCGGGCATGGCGTGCAGCACGCCGGTGGGCGGTCGTCCTGGCCACCTGGGTCGGTATGTCCGTCATCGCGCCGGGTGTCGCCCACGCGGACGACTGGGGTTGTCAGGTCATCCTGTGCCTGTCGAATCCGGGTGGACCCGAGCAATACGCCGAGTGCGTGCCGCCGATTGAAAAACTGTGGACGGCATTGCGGCACGGCGATCCGTTTCCGACCTGCGATTTCGGTACGGGCGGGTCGCAGGGGACGTCGGCTGTGAACACGTTCGCGAGTGGCGGGTATTGCAGGGAGGATCTGCTGTACTGGGGTGGCCCCGAGCAGAGTGAACTGCTGTGCAATGCGCGCGGCGCTATCGATGTCGAGATCAACGGCACGCTCTATACCCGGGTGTGGTGGGACGCGCAGGGCGTAGACCGGACGATCACGGAGTTTTATGGCGCGGGCAGCACCCAGGTGCCGTATGACCCGACCCAGTCAGCACGCCGCTTCCTCGAGCGTCAGTCCGAAGATGAGGGTGGCGGGCAGGGAGGTGGCGAATGATGTCCCTTGCCGCTTTC
The DNA here is from genome assembly GCF_002870125.1 of Burkholderia sp. WAC0059. Lineage (GTDB taxonomy): Bacteria > Pseudomonadota > Gammaproteobacteria > Burkholderiales > Burkholderiaceae > Paraburkholderia. The sequence continues at coordinate 98,093 of NZ_PNEO01000012.1, read as the reverse complement.
CTGCTGCTCGCCCAGCAGTGCGCGCCGGCCGTGGCGCCGGCGACGATGGCCGCCGTGGTGCGGGTCGAGTCCGACTTCAATCCGTACGCAATCGGTGTCGTACACGGTCATCTTGACCGGCAGCCGGTGAGCCTCGACGAAGCCCGCGCCACGGTCCGCGCGCTGGACGCGGCCGGGTGGAACTACAGCGTGGGCCTCGCGCAGGTGAACCGGGCGAACTGGCTGCGTGCCGGCCTGACGCCAGCGACCGCCTTCGATCCGTGCCGGAACCTGGCAGCGGGGGCGGCGATTCTCCAGGGGTGTTTCGAGCAGGCGCCGCGTACGCGGACACAGGTCCAGGACGCACTGCGTGCGGGTCTGTCCTGCTATGCCAGTGGTGATTTCTCGACGGGCTATCGCACAGGCTATGTCCAGCGGGTGGTCGACGAGGCGGAGCCGGTTCAGCCGGTCGTACCCGTGATCGAGCCGGCGGTCCCTCCCATCTCTGTTGTACCGGACAGGTCAGCCAGCACGGCGACGGGCACTGCCCGTTCATCAGGCGCACCCCCACCTCATCCGGATCACGGGACGGACTGGCATCCCGACGGTCCGGACGACGCGACGGCGACCGGAAGCGCGGTCGTTTTCTGAAGCAGTGTTCAGCGAAAAGTGTACCAGGAGCGATTCATGAAATCAGGACTACTAAAAATAAGGCAGAGGATTTTGCGGAGCCTGAGCCTGCGTGCAGGTCTGGCGTTGCTGCCGGCGCTGGCGCTGACCGCAACACCGGCCTATGCGCAGCTCTCGCAGGTCAACACGCTGCTCACGACGATCCAGACCACGCTGCTTGGCGTGGGCGCCATCGTGTGTTCGATCTCGATCATCTGGGCCGGTTTCCGGATGATGTTCCAGCACGCGCGCTTCGGCGATATCGCGAACGTGTTCATCGGCGGCCTGTTTGTTGGCTGCGCCACGGTGATCGCGGCGATGCTGATCCCGACGAGCTGATTCGCAGTGGAGTCCATCATGAATCCGCTCAGGGATCCCGTCTTCAAGGGTTGCACGCGCCCGGCCATGATCTGGGGCGTGCCGCTCGTGCCATTCCTGATGGCCGGCGGCAGCATCCTGATTCCCGCCATCTGGGCACTGCTCGCGAGTCCGCCCGTGGGGGTGGGGATCGTGCTGCTGCTCATCCCTGTCTTCGTCACGATGCGCTCGGTGACGCGTCATGATGACCAGCGCCTGGCGCAGCGTGCGCTGCGGGTGCGTATGGCGCTTCGTCAGCGTAACCGCCGGTTCTGGGGCGCGCATGCGTATATGCCGGTCCGCCTGAAGAGGAGGGGCTGACATGAGCGCGCAGCCGCAACTGATTGCAGCCGCCGAGCGCGAGGTTGTGCTCGCCGACTTCGTGCCGTTCTCTTCCCACGTGACGGATCGCGTGATCCGCACCCGCGACGGGGATTATCTGAGCGTCTGGAAGATCGCGGGCATTGCGTTCGAGGCCGCAGATCCGGGCGATATCCTGGTGCGTCACGAAGGGTTCAACCAGCTCGTGCGCAGCCTGCCGGGCGGTCACGTCGGGCTGTGGTCGCATCGTATCCGCCGGCGCGTGACGGACCATTTCGACACGCCCTACGCGAACCCGTTCTGCCAGGAACTTGCGACGCGCTACTACGCGAGCTTTGCCGGCTACCGGATGATGGCCAACGAGCTCTATCTGAGCGTCGTGTACCGGCCCAGCCGGACGCGGCTCGGGCGTCTGTTCAGCCACGCGGCCCGTCGCACGCCGGACGATATCCGGCGCGACCAGCATGAGGCATTGAAGGCGATGGCGGAAATCGCCGCACAGGTCGAGTCAGGCCTGAAGGCCTGGGATCCGCTGCCGCTCGGCGTGTACACGAAGCCGGTCCGCTATACCCGCCGGCTGGTGCGTTTCTCGGCAGCGCTCGAGTTCCTCGGCTATCTGGTCAATGCGGTGTGGGAGCCTGTGCCGTTGCTGGCCGGCCGGATTGCCGAAGCGTTGCCGACTTCGCGACTCTTCTTCCGTGCGGAGAAAGTCGAGATCCGCATGCCGTCGGCGACTCGATATGCCGCGTTGCTGGATCTGAAAGATTTTCCCGAGGAAACCGAACCGGGCATGCTCAACGGCCTGCTGTACGGTGATTTCGAATATATCGAGACGCAGAGTTTCACGATCCTCGACCGCCCGTCGGCGAAAGAGGCACTCGAGCGTCAGCGCAATCAGCTGATCGCGGGCGAGGACGTGGCGGTGTCGCAGGTCGAGGCGATGAACCGGGCGCTGAACGACCTGATCAACGGCGATTTCGTGCTCGGTGAATATCACTATTCGCTCGCCGTGCTCGGGGACCGGCCCGATGAGGTTGCGCGGCATGTCGCGAAGGCGCGCACGCAGCTCGCCGATGTTGGCTTTCAGACCGCGCTGGTGGATCTCGTGGCGGACGCGGCGTGGTTTGCGCAGTGGCCGGGAAACTGGCGTTACCGGCCGCGCGAGGCGAAGCTGACGTCGCGCAACTTCTGTGGGCTCGCGAGCCTGCATAACTTCTCGACCGGCAAGCGCGACGGCAATCCGTGGGGTGAGGCGATCACGATCGTCAAGACCCCGAGTGGTCAGCCACTGTTCCTGAATTTCCACGCGACACCGGAGAAGAAGGACTCCGGCGACGAGAAGGCGCTCGCCAACACGCAGATCATCGGGCAGGCGGGTGCCGGCAAGACGGTGCTGGAGCTGTTCCTGCTCGCGATGGCGATGAAGTATGGCCTGACCGGCGTCGTCTACGACAAGGATCGTGGCACGGAGATCGCGATTCGTGCGATGGGCGGTCGCTACACGGTCTTTCGCCGCGGTGTGCCGACGGGACTGAATCCCCTGCAGCTTGATCCGGACGCCGCTACCCTGGATTTCTGGGAGCGTCTGGTGCGTCGTCTGGTCGAAGCGGGGATTCCGTTGTCGGCGAAGGACGAGCAGGACGTCTCGCGTGCGGTGCGCGAGGTCGCCCGGATGGAGCGGCCGCTGCGACGCCTGTCGATGGTCCGGCAACTGCTGCCGAACGTGGGGGAGAACAGCCTGCACGCGCGGCTGGCGAAGTGGTGCGCTGGTGGCCGGCTCGGCTGGGTGCTGGACAACCCGTCGGACCTGCTGGATTTCAGCCGGAATCACCTGTTCGGTTTCGATGACACGGAACTGCTCGACGACCCCGAAGTGTCGACGCCGGTCACGATGTACCTGCTGCACCTGACCGAAAGCCTGATTGACGGACGACGCTTCATGTACGTCATGACGGAATTCTGGAAGCGCCTGGGCGATCCGGTCTTTACGGACTTTGCCAGTAACAAGCAGAAGACGATCCGCAAGCAGAACGGCCTGGGCATCTTCGATACGCAGTCGCCGGCCGACGTGCTGCGCAGCGACATCGCGCGTTCACTGGTGGAGCAGACGGCGACATTCTTCTTCCTGCCGAACCCGCGCGCCGATTATGACGATTACGTGCATGGCTTCAAGCTGACCGAGGCCGAATTCAATATCGTCCGTACCCTGGGTGAGAACAGCCGCCTGTTCCTCGTCAAGCAGGGCCATCACTCGGCGATTGGCAGACTGGACCTCGCGGGACTGGGCGACGTGCTCGACGTGCTGTCGGGGACGACGGACAACGTCGAGCTGCTCGACGGGATCCGTGCCGAGGTTGGCGATGATCCGGGAGCGTGGCTACCGGTGTTTCATGAGCGGCTGGCAAAGCGTCGCGCAGGCGGTGGCACGAGCGGCGGCGCGTTGAATGCGCTGCCCCCGCGTACTCCGCGCATTCCTCCTACCTCGGGAAGGGGAGCACGATGAGCGGCCTTTTTTCAGCGGTCGGCGGCACGCTCGAGAACGGCATGTCGACCTATGTGACCAGCGTGTCGTCGGCGCTGTCCAGTGCGCTGGTGCCTGTAGTGACGACGGCGGTGACGATCTGGGTCATCACGTTCGGCTTTGCGGTGGTGCGAGGCGAGGCTCACGAGTCGGTTCCGGCGTTTGCATGGCGCGGCCTGAAGGTCGCCATCATCCTCGCCTTTGCGCTGGGCGCCGGTATCTATCAGTCGCAGGTGGTGACCGCGATCGAGGGCGCAACAACCGGACTCGCCCAGACCATCCAGACGGCGGCCGCGAATGCGGGTGCGGGTAACGCGGGATGCGGCTCGGTGAGTGGCAGCAGCGTGACCGGCTCGAGCGCGGCCGGCATCTATCAGACGCTCGACTGCTATGACAGCCAGATCGATCTCGTGATGGATGCCTACTTCGACAAGGCTACCCACGAGGGCTTCAGCGTAAGCGGCATTGTCGCAGGCATGGGAGACCTGGCCGGTGGACTCGTGGTGGGCTTCGGCGGGGCCATCTTCCTGATCGTCCTCGCCTTTGAGGTGGCCATGGCCAGGATGCTGCTGGAGCTGGTCCTGGGGCTCGGTCCGGCCTTCATTGCCTGCGCCGCATTCAGTCCGACCGCGCGCTTCTTCGAGGCGTGGACCGCGAAGGTTGCCAACTATGCGCTGCTGCAGGTGCTGATCGCCGCGTTTCTCGGCATGGCGCTGACGGCGTTTTCTGCTGACCTTGTCCCGTTCCAGGTCACGACATCGGCGCCTGGCGCGAACGCTTCGACGCTGGCGCAGGCCGGCCAGGCTGCCCTGAGCGCGATTGCGCCATGGGGCGCGGCATTCGGGATGTTCATCACGGCGATCCTGCTGGCCACGATCGGCTGGCAGTTGCCGGCGGTGGCATCCGGCCTGTCAGGTGGGGCGACGATTTCCGGTTTCGGGGCATTTGTGGCTGGCTATGCGGCGCGCCAGGTCATGAAGACTGCCGGTGCACTCGTGCAGCTGGGGCATGGGCCGCGTGGACCGGGCGGAAAGATTACTGGTGGGGCGGCGGGAGGTGACTCGACGCCGGCCTACCAGCGCGCTGCCCGGGAGCACCTGGGCGATCAGGGTAACGGAGGAGGGTCAGCACCATGATCAGGTCACGTATGCAGTGCGGCCTCGCAGTCATTGCGACCGCCGCAATCGCGTGTCTCGGGCCGTGTGCGCATGCGCAGGGCATCCCGGTTTTTGACGCGCAGGATGTCGTGCAGGCGATTGCGACGGTCACGCAACTGGAGAAGGAAGTGCAGCAGGAGCTTCAGTTGTACCAGTCGCTGAGCGGTACGCGCGGGTTCGGTTCGCTGCTCAGCAACCCGGTGGTCTCGAATTCGCTGCCGTCGAACTGGCAGAGCGTCTATACCGCGATCCAGAACGGCGGGTATGCGGGACTGACGGGCAGCGCGCAGACCCTGCGCTCCTCGGTCGAGATGTACAACTGCGAAGACCAGAGCGGGATCGACCAGCAGGTCTGCCAGCGCGCGCTGAACAAGCCGTTCCAGGACAAGGCGTTCGGCACCCAGGCCTATCAGACCGAGCTTCAGGAGCTGAACCAGATCCAGAGCCTGATGCAGCAGATCGATGTGACGCAGGACCAGAAGGGCATCTCGGAGCTGCAGGCCCGCATCCAGACGGAGAGCACGGTGGTCGGTAACGAGATGACGAAGCTGCAGCTCTTCCGGATGCTGTCGGACATCGAGAACCGGCTGGTGGCCGAGCAGCAGCAGGAGCTGGTGCTCAAGCGCGCAGGCAATACCTCACGGCTGCAGGACCAGATGGTTCCCGCAACCTTCGGTAACTGAGGAGCCGATCATGATCCGGTTGATGTCGATGGTGATTGTCATTCAATCAGTATTACTAATTATTGGGTGCTCGGGTAATCCACCGAAGCCGGTGTTGCCGGATGGTCTGCACCGCGTGCCGGTGAATCACGTGCCGCCTGTTCCTCCGTCCGATGGAGCCGGTTATGGGCACTGATCGGGATTACCGCCGGGCGCTCGATTTCGAGGTTTCAGTCACGCACCTGCAGGAGCGGTCCGAGCGTCGGGCATGGCATGTCGCTGCTGCGGCCATTGTCGTTGCCATCCTGTGTGCCATCGCACTGGCCGTGATGGTGCCGTTCTACCGCGTGGTGCCGCTGCCGATCGAGGTGGACCGGCTGACAGGTGCCGCGCAGGTGATCGATGTGCTGGACGCGAAGCACGTGCGCATGCGTGACATCGAGGACAAGCACTGGGTCGAGGTGTACGTGCGCTCGCGCGAGCGCTACGACTGGGGCCTGCTGCAGATGGACTACGACCGCGTGCTCGATATGAGCGACGACCGGGTGGCGCGGGATTACCGCGCGATCTTCAGTGGGCCGGATGCGCTCGACCGGAAGCTCGGGGCGAATACACAGCGGCGCATCCGGATTCTCTCGACAACGCTCGTGCCGGATGAGCCGGGTCACGCCGTCGTGCATATCGAGCAGACGACCTGGAAGAACGGCAACGACGACGCCGAGCCGCCCCAGCGCTTCGTGATCACGCTGGCCTTCACCTACCAGCCGGTCGTGTTCACACGCGAGCGTACGGCTATCGAAAACCCGTTCGGTTTCCGGGTGACGGCATACAGCCGGGATCCCGAATACACGCCCCCGGCTTCGGCCCCCGCATCTGCCCAGGCAGCAGGAGGTGCGCAATGAACGCGAATGTCCTTTTCAGATCGGGCGCGCTTGCCCTGACGCTGGCGGCAGTCTGCGGCGGTGCCCGGGCTTACGACGTGCCCGGATGGTCGGGCGACTCCCGTGTGCGGCAGGTCGTGTACCGGCCGGACGAGGTGGTGCATGTCGTCGCGCAGCGCGGTTTTGCCACGCACATCGCGCTCGATCCGGCCGAGCACATCCTCGTCGTGGCGCCGGGCGATCGCGATGGCTGGCAGGTGGTGGCGAACCGCGATGAGCACGATGTCTACCTGAAACCCCAGCTTGCCGCGCACGACACGAACCTGGAGATCCGCACGGATCGCCACAGCTACAGCTTCGATCTGGTGGTCCTGCCGCTGAAGGCCCGGTTCGGTAACAACGACGAGATGTATCGCATCACGTTCGTCTACCCCGACGAGACTGCGGCGAAGACGAAGGCGGCCGACGATGCGGCCGTCGTGCGCGAGCGTCTCGACCAGCCGCCGGTGGTACGCAATGCCGACTACTCGATGCAGGTGATGCCGCACTCGGAGGATATCGCGCCGACGGCGGCGTGGGATGACGGGCGCTTTACGTACATCCGTATTCCCAACAACCGGCGCATTCCGGCGATTTTCCGCGTGGCCGACGACAACAGCGAGAGCGTCGTCGACCGGCATATGGAAGCCGACGTCATCGTGGTCCACGAGGTCGCGCGGCGGTTCGTGCTGCGTCTGGGCGATGAGGTGGTCGGGGTATGGAACGACGCCTTCGATGTCGACGGCGTGCCGCCCAGCGATGGCACGACGGTGGGCGGAGTGAAGCGTGTCCTGCGGAGTGACGGCCATGAATGAGGAGACGCCGAGCAATACGATCGCACCCGGCACTGATGCTGCACCGGGTCCGCATCCCATAAATGGTGACCCTGGAGCGCCTCCGCCGCCAGATCGCGGCATGCCGGACCTGGGCCAGCAGGGCAGGCGTCCGCGAGCCTGGTGGCTGGCACCGTTGCTGATTGTGATGATCGTGATCGCGGGTGCGGTCTGGACGGTCCACGGGTTCCTGGCCCGGCACGATGCTGCGGAGAAGGCGCGCCGGGATGCCGTGCAGGACCAGCCGCTCCAGGGACGCGTGTTCGGCGAAGGAGCTGTGCCGGCCTCAGCCGCATCGCCTGCCGTCGCGAGTGCGCCAGGCACGGCGAGCGCTGTGGCAGCGTCGGCGCCGGCCGCAGTGGTATCGCGACCGGCTTCGCCACATCCCGTCGCGGCACGCAGCTATTACGACGCGCCACTGGTGGAGACGGGCAACAGCGGTCCGTCTGGCAGCGAGGCAGATGCCGCACTGGCCCCGGCGGGTGCTTCTTCCACGGCGCAGTCGGGCACGACCCTCGTGTCCGGCGGACGGTCGCAGGGCGACAGCCCGCTGGCCCAGGCATTGACGCCGACCGCGACGCCGCGGGTTCGGGCGGGCTTCCTCGGCAACCGGAGCCTTGTTCTCGCTGAGGGCGCGAAGATTGACTGCGCGGGTGACACGGCATTCGACTCGACGCAGGCGGGAATCTCCACCTGCACGGTGACGAAGAACGTCTATTCGGACGATGGCCGGGTGGTGCTGATCGAACGTGGTGCGCAGATCAACAGTGAATACCGCTCGAACCTGGCGCCGGGGCAGACGCGTGTCTTCGTTCTCGCAGCGCGGATCAAGACCCCGGAAGGGGTGACGATCGAGATCGATTCGCCGGCCGCGGATGCGCTGGGCCGCATGGGCATGAGCGGCTATGTCAATAACCATTGGGGCCAGCGTATCGGCGCGGCCATGCTGCTCGGGATCACCCAGGATGCGATCGGTTATCTCGCGACCCGCGGCGGCAACAGCAACGGTTCCGTTGTGTTCGAGAACACGCAGGAGCAGGGCAACGACATGGCCTCGCGCGTGCTCGACAGCACGATCAACATTCCGCCGACGCTGACGCAGAACCAGGGGGCCGAATTCACGATTGTCCTGGCCCGGGACCTGGATTTCAGTTCGGTCTATACGCTCGAGCCGGCGGGTGCGCGATGAACGCGCATGCCCGGAGGGCGGCGATGGTGACGCACGGGGACGTACTGCTTCCCCGGCTCCCCGACGATGCATCGGTGCGCGAACTGATGCGGCCGCTTGCCGGTCTGCTCGACGATGCCGGCGTGACCGAACTCGTGATCAACCGGCCGCAGCGCGTGCTGACCGAAACGCATCTGGGCTGGCACGCGCACGACTGCCTGGAACTCGATTTCGAGCGGCTGATGTCGTTTGCGGTGGCGATCGCAACGCTCACCAGCCAGGAGGTCTCGGCGCTGCATCCGATCCTGTCGGCGCTACTGCCGGGCGATGAGCGCATCCAGATCGTCATTCCGCCGGTAGTGTCGCCCCGTACCGTGTCGATAACGATCCGTCGCCCGTCCTCGCGTGAAAAGACCCTGGAGGTCTACGACAGCGAGGGCCTGTTCCGGCAGACCCTGTGGCAGCGGCCGGTGGGACTCGATGCGGCCATGCCGGCACTGCGCCCGCTGGATCAGGCGCTGGTCAGGGATCTGGAGACACGTCATTTTCCGGCATTCTTCGAGCGCGCAGTACGGGGCCGGCTGAACCTTGCCATCGTCGGCAACACGGGCTCGGGCAAGACGAGCTTCATGAAGACGCTGTGCCGGTACATCCCGGCCACCGACCGGATCGTGACGATCGAGGACGTGCGTGAGCTGTTCATCCATCACATCGAGAACTGCGTTCACCTTCTCTACAGCAAGGGGGGCCACGGTCAGGCCCGGGTGACACCGGCGGATCTCATCGCCAGCACGATGCGCATGCGTCCCGATCGCGTGCTGCTTGCCGAGCTGCGCGGCAGCGAAGCGTATGACTTCCTGAAGCTGCTGACCACGGGTCACTCGGGTTCGATCACGAGCTATCACGCGTCGAATGCGTCGATCGCCATCGAGCGTTTCGCCCTGATGGCGAAGGAGCATCCGGAGGCGGCCACCTGGGATGACGTGGTGCTGCGGCGGCTGCTTTCCATGACGATCGACGTGGTCGCGCACATGGAGGCCACCGCAACGTTCGATGACGCGGGCGAGCAGACCGGTCGCCACTGGGCGATGACGGAAGTCTGGTTTGATCCGGTCCGAAGTGTCATGCGCGGTCCGGGTGATCTTGCACCAGCAGGAGGCCGATGATGAGCAAACCTGTACGGCGCCCGATTATTCGATACCACGGTGGCAAGTGGAAACTGGCGGACTGGGTGGTCAGTCATCTGCCAGCGCACCGGGTCTATGTTGAACCTTTTGGTGGGGCCGGGAGCGTCCTGCTGCGAAAGCCTCGCAGCTATGCGGAGATTTACAACGATCTCGATGCAGAACTGGTGAACCTGTTTCGCGTGGCGCGTGACCAGGGCGAAAGACTGCAACGCGTACTGGAGCTCACCCCGTTCGCGAGAGATGAATTCCGGCTCAGCTACGAGCGCCATGACGATCCGGTGGAGCAGGCCCGGCGCACCGTGACGCGTGCATTCATGGGGTTTGGCACCAATGCCCATAACCGGCAGACCGGGTTCCGCGCGGTGTCAAACAACAGCGGCACCACGCCAGCCCATGACTGGAGCAACTATCCGGCTGCATTCTCGGCGATTGTGCAGCGACTGCAGGGCGTGGTGATCGAGAACCGCGATGCGCTGGAGGTGATGCAGGCCCAGGATGGCCCGGATACGGTGTTTTACGTCGATCCTCCCTACGTGCCGGAGACACGGGATCGTGGATCGGACTATCAGTTTGAAATGACCTCGGCCGACCACGAGACGCTGGCTGTTTTTCTCCATGGGGTAAAGGGAGCAGTGGTTCTCAGCGGTTACGCCTGTGCGCTGTATGACCGGCTCTATGCCGACTGGCGTCAGGTGAGGGCACGGGCCTATGCCGACGGCGGAGCCGTCAGGACGGAAGTGCTCTGGCTGTCTCCAGGTTGCCCGCCGACAGGACTGTTTGACGGGTGGTGGCCGCAGGCGGCTATGGCAGGCAATGGAGCGCACGATGATGAGTGATCGTGCCGCTGCCGGCCATACTCCAGCCTGGCGCTACCTGTACTACGTGGGTGTGACGCTGGCCATCCTCACGGTCCTTGCCGGTACGGGAATGGCTGCGTTATGGCTGGCCTCGTTTTTCCTCTATGCCAGTGCGCGGATCAACCCGTTTCATGCCGGTCTTCATGCATGGCTGGACGCGGCGTTGGCCTGGTACGACGGGCGTCTGCCGAAGGAAGGCCGGCGACTCGCCGGCTCGGCGCTGTTCGGGTTGCTGCTCGCATTCGGTGCGCCGGCGCTCGGTGTTTACACACTCTGGGCGAGTGCCGGGCAGCGACGCCTGTATGGCAGCGCGCGGTTCGCCGACGATGCGGAAATCCGGCGGGCGGGACTGCTATGAGCACGGCGACGACTTCTCGTGCCGATACCGGCGCCCGTAGCGGACCGGCGCTCGTCGTGGGTGTCTGGCGCGGCCGCTATCTGCAGTTTGCCGGCCAGCAGTTCGTGCTGCTCGCAGCGCCGGCGCGCTCCGGCAAGGGCGTGGGTATCGTCGTGCCCAACTTGTTGAGCTACCCCGATTCGGTGGTCGTGCTCGATATCAAGCAGGAGAATTTCAATCTCACGGCGGGCTTCCGGCAGGCGCATGGGCAGGACGTTTATCTGTTCAATCCGTTTGCGGAGGATGGCCGCACACACCGGTACAACCCGTTGTCGGCCATATCGGCGGGGGTGTTCCGCGTCGGCGATATCCTCGCGATCGGCTACGCGCTGTACCCGGTCGGCGGCCACGATGATTTCTGGAAGGACCAGGCGCGCAACCTCTTTCTCGGTATCGTGCTGCTGCTGTGCGAATGGCATGATGCCCGCCGGTCGGGAAACCGGGAGGTGCCCGACTGCCCGGTCACGATGGGCGAGGTGCTGCGCCAGTCGTCGGGCAATGGCATGCCGGTGAAGACCTATCTCCAGCAGGCCGTGCTGCAGCATCGCCGGCTGCTCAGTGGTGCATGCATCGATGCGCTGAACCGCTTTCTCGCCAACGACGACAAGGTGCTGGCGAGCATTCTCGCCACCTTCAATGCCCCGCTCACGATCTGGGCGAACCCGATCGTCGACGCGGCGACGAGCGCCAATGACTTCGACCTGCGCGATGTCCGCAAACGCCGCATGTCTGTCTACGTCGGCATCACGCCGGATCACCTGACGGAAGCCGCGCTCCTCGTGAACCTCGTGTTCTCCCAGCTGGTGAATTTGAACACGAAGGAACTGCCCCAGGACAACCCGGCGCTGAAGGTCCAGTGCCTGTTGCTGATGGACGAACTCACGTCGGTCGGGAAGATCCATATCATCGCGCGCGCAGTGGCTTACATGGCGGGCTATGACTTGCGGCTGCTGTCGATCGTGCAGTCGGCCTCGCAGCTCGAGTCGGTCTATGGCCGTGCCGATGCGAGGACGTTTGTCACGAATCACGCGATGCAGATCATCTATGCGCCGCGCGAGCAGCGCGATGCGAACGAGTATTCGGAGATGCTCGGCACGTTCACGGACCGCTCGCGCAGCGTGAGCCGGTCGAACGCAATTTTCGGCGGGCGTGGCGGATCGAGCGAGAGCTTCTCCGAACAGCGCCGGCCGCTGCTGCTGCCGCAGGAACTGAAGGAACTTGGGCGGGACAAGGAAATCATCCTGCTCGAAAACACGAAGCCGATCCTGGCGGACCGGATCTGCTATTGGCGCGATCCGGTATTCACGTCGCGCCTGACTGCCGCGCCGGCGATTCCGGCAATCGACCTCGTGCGTTTTACTGCCCAGATCGATCGGCGGCTGAGGGATGTGCAGCCCGATGAGGTGGACGAAGCCGGTGTCATGCAGCTTCCGCCGGAGTATCTCGAAGTGCTGCAGGCCTGGGATCCGCGCGACCTGCCGGCACATCTTATGGATATCAGCGATGAAGACGCCGCGGCCTATGTGGAGCGGCACCTGATGCTGGTCGGCGTGCCGGTCGAGCACATCGCCAGGGCGTCGCGCAGGCTGTCGACGTCGGATCTCGACGTGGCGGAACTCCGTCCCGCGGATGCAACACCTCGTCGCAAAAGGCCGCGTGGCGCCGGCGGCACGCGCGCAAAAAGCGGCGGACGTGCATCGTCGCGCGCAACTGGCGGGTCGAACGTCGTGCCGCTTCACGGAGATCGCCGATGAATACCCGGTACCTGAGCGAGGAGGAACGCGCACGCGCGGCGCTGGCCATGATTCCGGCCGAAGACTACGCAACGTGGGTCGATATGGCGTTTGCGCTCAAGCAGGGATTTGGCGAGGCCGGCTTCGACCTCTGGGACGAGTGGAGCCGCACGGCCCACAACTACAGCGAGCGCGCGGCACGTGTGACCTGGCGCTCGGCGGGCGAGTCGGGTGGCAAGACGCTGGCGTCCCTGTTCTGGCTTGCGCAGCAGCACGGTTTTGATGTCCGGGGCTCGCGCCGCGCGATGGACAGCGCGGACCGGCAGCGTATGCCTGTCGCGCGTCCGGCATTTGATCCGGCCCGGCAGGAAGTCCGGGTACAGGCGCGGCACGCGGCCGTGGCGCGTGAGGCGCTGGCCCTCTGGAAGTGGGCCCGGCCGGTCGGCCCCGGGCATCCCTATCTCGAGCGCAAGCAGGTGATGGCCGTGCCCACCCTGCGCGAGCTGGAAGCCGACGAACTGCACACGCTGCTCGGCTATGCGCCGCGCAGCGCCGGTGAGCCGCTCGTGGGACGGGTGCTGGTGGTGCCGGTGCATATCGGCGACACCTTGTCGACCCTGGAGCTGATTGATGCCGAGGGGCGCAAGTCGGCCCTGGCGGGTGGCGCGAAGTCGGGCGGTTGCTGGGTCGTTGCGCCGGGCGAGTCTCTTGATGGCGCGGCGACACCCATCGTGATTGCCGAGGGGGTGGCCACCGCACTGTCGGCGCGGCAGGCCACGGGCTGGTTCGCAGTGGCCGCACTGTCGAGCGGCAACCTGCGGCCGGTGGCTGCGATGTTCCGTAGTCGCCATCCGGAAGCGGAGATGCTCGTGCTCGCGGATATCGGCGCAGGTTACGAGCATGCGGCACAGGCCGCGCTCGATACGTCAGCGCTGCTGGCCGCGCCTCGTTTTGCACACGATGCGCAGCGGGCCGGCGCGACCATCCCGCAGCCGACCGATTTCAACGATATGGCCGTGCTGTCCGGTCTCGATTCTGTAGGTGAGCTTTTACGGGAGTCTGTGTATGGCGTGCCGGTTCCGGTTATCACGACCGGAGAAGCGAGTGCGTCGGCACAGCCTGAAACGTGGTCGGGTGAGGGGCTGAAGGAGGGTGAGGCAATGGGCAACGTGAAAGAGAAGCTGGTGGGTGACGGAGAAAAAGCAGGACGTCGGCGGACGTCCCGTCGCCGGGCAGACAGCCCGGATGCGCCGGCACCCCAGGATAGCCCGGCGGCGACGCCTGCCACCGGGCAGACGGCGCCACCGAAACAGGATGCGCCACCGCCGGATGGGCCAAAACCGGATGCGTCGAGTCCTGAGCCGGCATCGGAGCCAGCATCCGAACGGACATCGGGCGCGCTGGCGCGTCGTCAGGCAGGCGCGCAGCTGTATGGACTCGACGAGGTGCCGGGCGAGATCAAGGCGCTGGCGCAGCACCGGTTCGGCGCGCAGATCCGTATGGCCACGCCTCGCGAGGACGGTGGCCCGTACCGCGGCGAGGTCTTCAATACGGAGCACTACCTGATCCAGGAGGTCTCGACGCGCAGTGTGGTGTTCCATGCAAAGGCGAACATGGAATTCGTTTCGGACCGCCTGCGCTGGCTGGATGAGAACCAGAGACTCAATGGCGCCGAGGTGCAGGTGGGCTATGACGGCGACCGGGCGAAGGTGTACCCGTGGGACCGCGCGCGCGATCTACTCGAGCGTTCGGTGGCGTCGCTCAAGAAGTCCGCACGTGATGTGGGCTTCGGTACGGAACTCGACGCGACGCTCGACCAGTTGAAGTCAGCGTCGTGGACACGGGTGAAAGAGGCACGCGCTGCGGCGCTGGCGCAGACGAAAGAGCGGGCGGGCCGTGAGCAGGGTGACGAGCGGCAGCGTTGACCGGGTGGGGTGCTGTACCCGCCCATGACCAGAGTGAGGTCCAGGATGGATGAAACCGCAACTTCTTCCGGCGCGCCGGTGAACGATCCCGTCATCAATGTGATCGAGCCGGATCCACCGCCGGCTGCCGATCCGGCGGCAGGCGCATCGGGTCCCGACCGTCTGGATCAGGCGGCGGGTGACGCACTGGCCGCACGCCGGCGTCGCGAGTTTGATGCGGCGCGAGCCCGGCTGCGCGACCAGGCTATCCGTGCCGATCACGCACGTTCACAGACGGGTTCGCAATCGCCCGGGGCACAGGGTGGGCCGCCGGGGGGTGCCGGCGACGAACCCGCGATGCGCTGGGCACCGCTGGGTGAGGCGCCGGAGAAGGTGCGCAAGCGCTACCTGCGCGCCGGCAACCAGTATTTCCTGAAGGATTCGCCACATCAGCTTGCATTCGAGGATATCGGTCCGTACCTGGTCACTGAGCACAACCGTGCCGATGTCGTCGAGTCGATGGTGGACATGGTGCGGGCGAAAGCGTGGGGGCGCATCCGGGTCTCCGGTCATGAGCAGTTCCGGCGGGAGGTCTGGGTACAGGCCACACTGCTGGGTATCGAGGTGAGCGGATACGAGCCGAAGGCGGTGGATCTTGCACGCCTGGCCGAAGGGCGCCGCGAGCGGATGACGAACCGGATTGACGTGGCCGGGCCGCCTTCGGCCGCTCCGGCGCCTGTTGCACCGGCGCCCACGGTACCGCCCACTGCGCCGGATCCCGGAGCGGCACCGGCAGGCGCCCGACCTTCGCCGCCTGTGAGCAGTCAGGTGCCCCCGACACCAGCAGCGTCTGGTCGAACGGCACCCGGCAGCGCGTCGCCTGGCCGTGCTTCACCTGTCCCGGGAGGTGCCGCGCCGGCGGCCGGGACACCTGTCGTGCCGGCACGTGGGGCTGAAGGCGAGGAACCGGACCGGCAGCGCCACGCCGGGACACTGATCGAGCATGGCGATGCACCGTACCAGCACAACCCGGCGCGTAGCGATTCGTACTATGTCGTGTATCGCGATACCGCCGGGGCAGATCATGTCGTGTGGGGTGTCGACCTGGAGCGGGCTATTGCAGAGGCGGGTGCTGTTCCCGGAGAGCCGGTCACACTGGAGAATCTTGGCCGACGCTGGGTGACCGTCAACGTGCCGGTGTTTGATGCCACCGGCGCGGTAATCGGCCAGGAGGAGAAGGACGTCTATCGCAATACCTGGCAGGTCGATGTCGTGGGCCGGGATCGTGCGCAGTTGTCGCCGGCTGCGTCAGCACCGGCTTCACCGGGACCCGACAGTGCGGCTGGCCAGGGCGCGCCAGTCCGGCAGCCCGAGCGCGCGGCAGGTCAGCGAGATCAGTCTCCTGCCGCATCCGGGGAGCGTGCGTTGCAGCTTGCCGTACTCGTCGCTGCAATGCGTGAGCAGGGTCTGGGCGAACAGTCGATTACGCGCGTGCGGCAGCGTGCCGAGCTCATGCTCGATGCCTTGCAGGCGGATGGCGTCGCAGTGCCACGTCCACGCGTATTCGATCCGAAAGCGCCCTCGACGCGCAGCCGCCGCTCGCGGCCGGCCGCGGAGCGCAGCCCGGCGCGGGAAGTTGAACGCGAGCCGGCAGACCCCTCACCGCCTGCCCTGTAGGGAGTGCGGGCATGAACACGCGCGCACGCCTGTGTGTGGAACTCGGTCCGGTGAAGGCGCGCTGGGAAGCGTGGTGCGCCCTGCACGGTGTCACGATGGGCGAAGGCATCCGGCAACTGGTTCTCGATGTGCTCGATACCAACGGGGGCATGCCGGATGCACGGGGCGCACCGGGTCCGGGAGAGGTATCGGCTGACGGGCATCGCGAACGGATCGAGATCCGCCTCACGGCTGAGGAGTTCGAAGGGGTGCGGCGGCACGCGACGGCGGGTGGCCTGACGGCCAACCGGTGGATCGTTGCGCTGGTCCGCGCGCAGCTTATGCGAGAACCGCAGCTCGGCGCGCACGAGATGCGGATGCTGGCCGACTCGAACCAGCACCTGGCCATGATCGTCACGCTACTCGGCCGGCTCCAGGGGCGCACGGACGTGCGTGAAGTGGAGCGCGTGCTGGCTGGCGTGCGAGTTGTGATCGATGCGCACCTGCGTACGGTCGCGCAGGTCCTGCGTGCGAACCTCGATCGCTGGAGCCGGTAGCATGCCGTTCTCGAAAACCTGGGTCGACCAGATGCTCCTGAACTGGGGCGACCGCCTTTTCCCGGATCCATTCCGGCACGTTGGTGCGCCGCGTATGTCGCGGGGACGGCTTCAGCGGGATACGCGGCGCATGCGCGAGCAGCTTGCCCGCACGCTCAGGCGTACCCCGGAAGTGATGGTCAAGATCACGAACAAGGCGTCCAGCGCGCAGGGCATGGGTTCGGTGCGCCGGCATCTGCGCTACATCTCGCGTAACGGCCGGGTCGAGCTGGAGGATCAGGACGGCCAGCCGGTGCTCGGCACGGCGGCGTTGCGCGATCTGGCGGATGCCTGGCATCTGGGTGGCTGGGGAATCCCGCAGGAAAGCCGCCGGCGCGAGGTGTTCAATGTGCTGCTGTCGATGCCGCCAGGCACGGATCGCCAGGCGGTACGCAGCGCTGCGCGCGCGTTTGCGGCTGAAGAGTTTGGCGATGGGCGGCGGTATGTGTTCGCAGCGCACGACGACGAGGCGCACCCGCACGTCCATCTCAGCGTACAGGTGCGCGGACCGGACGGGCGGCGGCTGAATCCGCGCAAGCAGGACCTGCAGCGCTGGCGCGAGCGATTTGCCGCGCAACTGCGTGAACATGGGGTGGAGGCGAATGCGACGCCGCGCCTTGCGCGCGGCCAGACGCGCCGCTATCCGAAGCAGGCCGTGGTGCATATGGCCGGGCGGGGCGATGTGCCGCGCTACTGGCGGCCCGAGCCTGACGAATCCGGCCGGCGTGCAGCGTGGACAGCACATGCCGGTGCGTTCGAGGCATGGGGCGGCCTCGCGCACGCGATGGCGGGTTCGCAGGGGGCGGACGATCGCAGTCTTGCCGCGGTGATCACGGATTTTGTGGAGACGATGCCGGTCCAGCGCGACAGGCCGGACGCGGCACGGTCACGCGCATCGGGTGATGTGTCGCGACGTCGCCGGTCGCCACGGCAGACGGAGCCGCCACAACCGGCGCCTGGCGAGACTCAGCCGGACCTGTTCCGGGATGATCCGAACCCCGGTGTCGAGCGCTGAGTGGAGGGCAATCTCATGGCCATGCCAATCATTCCGTGGATCGGGGGCAAGCGTCGACTTGCCGATGTCCTCATTCCGAGGTTTCCGCCGCACACCTGTTACGTCGAGGTGTTTGCAGGAGCGGCGGCATTGTTCTTCATGCGGCCACCCGCCGAGGTGGAGGTCGTGAACGATGTGAGCGATGACCTAGTGAACTTGTACCGGGTAGTGCAACACCACCCGGAGGAGTTCGTGAGGCAATTCAAGTGGGCACTGAGCAGCCGGCAGGTGTTCAAGTGGCTGAGCGATACGCCACCGGAGATCCTCACGGATATCCAGCGGGCCGCCCGATTTTATTACCTGCAACAGAACTGTTTCGGTGGACGCGTTGAAGGGCGCACCTTCGGTACGGCGACGACATCGCCGCCGGGGCTCAACCTGATGCGTATCGAGGAAACGCTGTCTGCTGCCCATCTGCGCCTGTCGGGAACCTATATCGAGAAACTCGACTGGCAGGCGTGCGTGAAGCGTTACGATCGGCCGCATACCTTCTTCTATCTGGACCCGCCTTACCTTGAGACGGAAGGCTACGGGGTGCCGTTTGAATTTGAGCAGTATGAAAAGATGGCGCAGGTGCTGCGGACCCTGCAGGGCCGTGCGATCCTGACGCTCAATGATCATCCAGAGATCCAGGCCCTGTTCGCGGGATTCCAGATGGAGCGGGTGGAAATTCCGTATATGGTGGGCGGGGCAGCGAATACGGTCTTGCGTGGCGAGCTGATCATCTATAGCTGGGACCGGGCGAAGGATCCGGTGGGACTATTCTGAGATGGTCAATTCGAAGCGGGGCAGTGACATGGCACGGGCCGCGGCGCGACATGGCGGGCGGGCGGGTTCCTGCTCCTGTCAGAAAATTCGGCAAGATGGTGGCCGAGGTTGTCCAACCTTGAAGAGGGAATTACGGGTTCATCGGACGCGAGCAGGGTATAGGGACCGGCCTGTCATACCTTGAGGGAGGGGCGGGTTCGAGTCCAATCTGGGGGAGAGATTTCCGTTGTTCAATTGCGAGTCCAATGAGATCGATCAACTTGAGTCGCATGGCCGGCCGCCACTGTGCGTTGAGATAACGTCGGAAAATGGCCTGGGTCATTTGTTGTGGCCGACGAAGTCCAGACGTTCTCGCAGGTACTGAACAAACGCGTGTACCTTCGGCGAAGGCACCCGTTCACGCGGAAAAATCGCGTTCAGGTCCTGCGGAGGACCCTCCCACTCCGGCAGGACACGACACAGCCGCCCGGTTCGGACTTCCTCTTCCATGCTCATGTCCATCGCCAGGATCACACCCTGGTCGGCGCGTGCCGCGTCGAGAATCAAGGCGGGATCGCTGGCGACGATCACCGGGTTAAGCGCGTAGTGTCGCGGTTTGCGCCCGGCTTTGTGCAAGGGCCAGGTGTAACCGCCGTCGCCGCGTGCCTGATGAAGTGTCAAGGCCGGATGATGGCGCAGATCGTCGGGGCCGGCCGGTGCGCCATTTTTCTCGAGATACCCGGGGCTTGCATAGACCGAGGTGGCGAAGCTGCCGAGTCGCCTTGCAACCAGGCTTGAATCCGGGAGCACACCGAGCCGTAGTGCGATATCCACTTCCTCGGCAAACAGGTCGAGCGTCACATGCGTCGCGACGATCTCGAGTCGGACCTCCGGGTAGCGCGAACAGAAACCGGAAATCAGCGGTGCGATCCATGCGACCCCGAAGGAATAGGGCAAGGTCACACGCAGCCAGCCGCGCGGACCCGCGCGAAGCTGGTGGACGGCGTGCTCGGCAGCATCGAGCTGCCCTGCAATGGCGTGGCATTGTTCAAAGTACGCCTCGCCCGCTTCGGTAAGCCGAAGCTTGCGTGTTGTCCTGTGCAGCAACTGGGCGCCAAGATGCCGCTCCAGTTCCTGTACGCGTCGGCTGACGGTCGTTTTCGGCACCTGCAATGCCGATGCCGCGCCGGAGAAACTGCCTTCCCGGACGACTCGAAGGAAGATCAGCGTATCGTTCAGATCCCTTGTCATTGGCGAACTTGTCACGAACCGTGCTTGTGTGTCGAAGTTAAAGTTAGCAGGTTGATTGTCCCACTGATGGGGTAATACTTGCCATCGCGACGGGCTAATCAAGCGGCCAGGGATCGCCTATCTTCTCCGTACCGAACCGGAGAAGAACATGAAACTTGATGAATACGCTTCCTACGACGCAATGGGTTTAGCAAAGCTGGTTGCAAAGCGCGAAGTGACTGCAGTTGAACTCAGCGAACTGGCACGCACGGCCTCGAACGCTGTCAACCCGCGCCTCAACGCGGTGATCGAACATTGGGCGATCGACGAGAGCGGACCTAGCGCGCACGACGACGGCGGGCCGTTGGCGGGTGTCCCTTTCCTGATCAAGGATCTCGCCATCTCGATGGCGGGCAAGCGGCTGGAGCTGGGCAGCCGCCTCGCGCAAGGGCTGGTTGCACCAGGCGACTCCTGGCTGATGAGCCGTTTCCGCGACGCTGGACTCGTCACGATTGGCCGGACGACGACCCCGGAGATGGCCTTCAGCACCACCACCGAATCTGCTATGCAGGGGGCGACCCGCAACCCATGGCAGCCCGATTTGAGCGCGGGCGGCTCGAGCGGTGGCTCGGCCGCAGCGGTTGCGGCCGGCATTGTCCCGCTTGCGCATGCAACCGATGCGGCCGGATCGATTCGTGTTCCCGCGGCCTATAACGGCCTGTTCGGGCTCAAACCGACCCGGGGGCGCAGTTCGAACGGACCGGCGCTGGACGAGGTATTCGCGGGCTTCGGCGTGCAACTCGGCGTCAGTCGCACCGTCCGAGACAGTGCGGCGCTGCTCGATGCCATACAAGGCCACGCCACGGGCGAGCCCTATGTCACCGCCGCGCCCGCACAAAGCTTTCTGTCCGAGGTCGGCCGTGATCCCGGCCGGCTCAGGATCGGCTTGATGGTCGATCCGTGGAACGGTGATCGCACCGACCCGGCGATTGCGGCGGCGACCAAGGCGACCGCGCGTCATCTCGAAGGACTGGGCCATCATGTTTTCGAGGTCATGCCCAGTCTGGGTGTTGCGTGGGAAGCGCTGGTCCGGGCCAATGCGATCATCTGGACCGGCACGCTGGTCGGCTGGATCGAGGGCCTGGCGGCGGCAACGGGACGCGCCATCGACGAAACGACACTCGAACCCACCACGCTGGCCTGCGTCCGATATGGGCAGCGCGCGAGTGCTGCAGAGTTTGCGGCGGCGCTCGATTTGCGTAACGTCGTCACCCGCGCGATAGGCGGCTGGTTCGAACAGTTCGATGTGTTGCTGACGCCGACCTTGCCGCATGGCGCACCGGCCATTGGCACGTACAGTCAGGGTGCGGATTCGATGGATGGACTCGAGTGGACGGATCGCGTGTTCCGTCATGCTCCGTTCACCCCGCCGTTCAATGTCGCCGGCGTGCCGGCCATGTCGGTGCCGCTCGAGAGCGATCCCACGACAGGTTTGCCGATCGGGATGCAATTTGCGGCCGGCTTCGCCAGGGAAGATATTTTGCTGCGTCTCGCTGGACAACTTGAACAGTCTCGACCATGGAACGCACGACGGCCATTGGTGTGGGCGGGCGATCATTCGTAGGCAGCTTCCCGCCACCGTCGGGACGATCTGGGATCGTTACAATCGTTCGGGGGGGAAGTCCTTGCAAACAGAATCGACCGGTTGAATCCGCAACCCGGAAGCGACATTCGCCATCTCCGTTTATCGATGGTGCTTTGAGAATGGAAAGCGGCTCTCCGCGAGCTAAGGTCGAAGCGCCAGCAAGTGCGGAGTCTTGCCGGGCGCGGCTGCCGCCATCTCATCGATCAGCGCGCGTGTCTCCATTGGGCCGAAATCACCGAGATCCTTGACGAGCCGCGAGCGACTCAGAAGCCACAACACACCCGTGCGCGCGAATGACGGCATATGTAAAAGCGTCGCGAGCAGACGAGGTTTCGGCGCGTGGCCCAGGCTACGGACCACGTCGAAGCCTTCCGTCCAGGCAACATCAAGCCGTTTTGCCTCGGACCATGTAAGTTGAGTGGCGCGCTGCCACGTGAGCAATGCAGCGAGAAAGAGTGGCACCACGAGCGCGACGTGACTTCGGAGGAATGCGTCCATGTCGTCCTCCACTTCGCTCGGTATCCCGGCTTCCTTGAAAAGTTTCGCCACAACGGGGTTTGACAGCGTCGTCACCATGCCAGGGCCATCCACCCGAAAGCGTAACCGCTGATCAATCAGATAAGCCGACATATTCGGAAACCCGAAGACGAAGCGTTCCGCGCCCACGACGCTCCGATACGGTTCGGTGCCTTGAAACGTATTGAACATCAGCAAAATGGTACGAGCGCAACTCACCGACAACACCGGCAAAAGCGGTGCGACCAGGTGTTCGGGAACGGTGACGATCGCCAGATCGTAGGGCGTGGCTGGATCGAGCGCCGACTCGACCTTGACCGGCATGCGTTGTCCGTCGACGGTGACGATTGCGCCATCGCGGCTGAGCGCGTCGAAGCGTGCACCTCGCGCCACGACGGTGAGGTCATGGCCGGCGTTCGCAAGGCAGAAGGCCACGGCGCTGCCAATCCGCCCCGCGCCAATCAGGATGATTTTCATGGGTCCAGTTTGCGAATTCCGGGTGTTCCTGTATACAGAATATTGCGGTAATCTGATATCCATATATGGAAACACTTTCCTGGGACGATCTGCGCATTCTTCTGGCGGTGCATCGAGCCGGGAGTCTGCTCGCCGCGGGCAAGGCACTAGGTCTTTCGACATCCACGACCGCACGCCGACTGGATGCGCTGGAAGCTGCGATGGGCTGCCAGCTGGTGTACCGTAGCCAGTCGGGCACTGAGTTGAAGCCCGAGGCATTGCGGATGGTACGGCTGGCCGAAGGGCTGGCGCACGGTCTCGATGCGCTGCGCCGGGATCAAACCATGGTGGCCGGGACGCTGCGGGTCAGCGTGCCGGATGGCATGGCCCAAACGCTCACCCGCTCGCTACTCGCGTTCCGCGAAGCGTATCCCTTTGTCGATCTCGAGCTGGTGGGAGAGAGTCGGATGGCGGATGTGGCCGCACGTGAGGCGGACATAGCCGTTCGCCTCACGCGCTCCACTTCGAATGTGCTGGTGGAAAAGCATCTCGCCAGCTTCCGGTTCGCGTTGTTCGCATCCGCGGACTATGTGCGGCGCCATCTGCCTACGCGTCGGCTCGCCCGGGGAGAGGCGTCGGCGCAGATGTTTGTCGGACTCGACGAGCGTTGGAAAGGATTGCCGCACGAGCAATGGATGCGCATGCTCGGCGCGACGCGGTTCGCGTTCCGCTCGAGTTCGATGGAAGCAATCGTGGAAGCGGTTCGTCAGGGCGTCGGCCTTGCGGCATTCCTCGAGAAAGACCCGCGGAACACGGACCTCGTTCGTGTCGAAACGGAGAGCATGGGACCTACTCAGTCGTTCTATCTGGTCTATCACCGCGATCTTCGCAAGCAGCCGCACGTTCGCGCGGCCGTGACGGCAATCGAAGCCTACATGGGCGCGTACCGCTAATATTGAATCGGGGACCCCTGCCGTGAGCCGGCACGGTAACGCGCGCCGGCCCGTATGCGAGTGGGTATTCAGCGATCGACGAACAAGGCCGGGCCGGCCTTGAACGATGCGACGACCATGAAAACCATCACGATGATCAGCAGCGGAAAGCTGCACAGGGCCAGCGGGAAAAACAGGGCGAGCTGGAGCGAGGTGCCTCCGACGCCGTGGACGAGATCCGTGTCCCGGACGTTTTCGTAGATCAGCCATGCGGTTGTAGCCACGCCCAGTCCCATGAGGATCAGCCCGTCGGACATCGGCGTGTGGTGGAGCGTGGCATTGGCCCAGAAATAAATGCCCTACCAGACGAGGTTGATACCGATGGCGGCGATCCAGAAGCTGCGCATTGTGAAAAAGGTGTGGCCGAAGCGGCGCCGGCAGTGGCGGTTGAACAGCTGGATTCCCTTCGCCGCACCGATCACGATGGCGATGATGATCGCGAGTTTAAGGATACCCATGGGACGTTCTCCTTCAGGCGGACCCTGCCGTGTGTCAGACGCTTTTGCTGGCGTCGAGGTCGATGGTGGCCGGGGCTTTTCAGTAAACGATTTTTTCAATATAGACCGTTGCCGGGTGAATGCAATGATGCGTCGCGCCGATTCTTTTGACCGTGCCGATCCGTCACCATGCGAGCCATTGCTGCTGCACCAGCGCAACTTCGATCCTGAGCGCGTCAATGCTCAGCAGCTTCGCCAGGTTGCCTGCGAGGGCGCGATGATAGAGCTCCAGAAAGAGGTGGCACCAGCCGTCTGCGTCTCGCGGAGCAACCGGTATCGCGTGCCGGCGGACGGCCTCCGGGTTTTCGTCCGGTATTCCACCGGGAAGTAGCGGGACCTCGAAGCGGGCAATGACGCTGTCGTTGCCAGGGCGGGTGTCTGACGTGTCTTCGCGCGAGAGGAACAGCACGGTTGCGTTCAGCGTCACACCCTCGGCCAGTCCGCCCGCTACCTGCCGGGCCTGCGTCGCGAGGCCATAGCCCAGTGCCATGTCGCGGCTGCAGCGGTCGATCCACCGCTCGGTCTGCCGGAGTTGATCGTTGAGCACCTGAATGCGGTTGCGTTCCTGCCTGGTGACCGTGGGCCACGCTTCGGACGGGGCGTCGTTGCCAGGCATGCTCTCCATCTCGCACTCCCTGTGTGACCCCGACCGGTTGCCCGTTGATGCACCGCTGGAGATCGGAGCAGCGCCAGTAGGGGGCTATGGCGTGCTGCTGCGGCCGCGCTTCCTGGGTGACGGGCGAGGATCCGAGATCATCGCGATTGCATCGTCAATAAGGCGTTCCAGCGATTCCTGCTGGGCAGCAGTGAGGGACGCCAGTTTTTCGTGAATCCGCATGGCTCGGTCCGTCGGGCCGGTGGCCACTTCCGAGAGCAGTTCTCCGAGGCTGCAGTCCAGCAACTCGGCGAGTTGTGCGAGCCGTTCGAGGCTCGGGGCAACAATGCCGCGCTCGATATGGGACAGCGACGCCTGCGTCAGACCGGCTGCCTCGGAGAGTTGTTCCTGTGTCAGCCCGCGTGCTTTCCGGCGTACCGACAGCGCGCGTCCCACCGTGCGCACAAGCTGCTGTCGTTTGTTGCCCTGATCTGCTGCCGGCACCGTTTGCTCCCCATAAATTGGAGAGTGTGCTTGGGCTCGGCAGGCTGAAGAAGAAGGCTATACGGCATAATATGGCTAATATTATATATTCGGACTGCCCGATCGGCAACCTGATTTCAGCGGTGTTGGGGGGCGTGGCTTGAGGATCGTATTCACCCGGGTGCCTTGTCCAGCCGCAGTCTGTCCTGGTTGTGATCATACTTTCCCATTCATAAATACGTCATCCTGAATATAAGGGAGACGTCGGTCAATCCGATATGGCCTCCCACTCATCCCGTACCGATGCGTCCAGTGCGTGCCTGCCTCGCGGTATATTGTTTGAATGCCTGGGCTCCGGCCGGAGCAGTTGTACGTCGTTTGTGAAACAAAAAAATCACGGTGCCCTGGGCGCGATGTCTATACCATTTTTTGGAGAATATGGGCGCCTGGCCTGAGTCAGACCAGAGCGGACCGGAAGGCGTGCGATGTGGCACGGCCCATGATGGTGCGGGGGCTATGGTCCGCCCGGTCCGGGCGCCGGGGAAAGACAGCTTGCTTTGCCTGAACATCTGTTCCGGGCATGAGCTTTCGTTTGACCACATACGTCTATTCGTTGCGGGCGAGAATCGTCGCTGATGAACCTGCTTACGGTGGAACACACATCGTGACGCGCATGGGCCGTGGCGACGCGAGGTTCCGGGCAGAGCGGCTGGTTGCGGAGAGGGCCAGGGCGATCGCGCTCTCCTGGCCATGGCGAAACCCGACGGGCGGTATGGGTATGCGTATGGCCCGGTGGTTGCGCGCAGCATGGAACGCGAAGCGCTGCACATCGTAGATCGCCAGCCCGGATCGATGCATCGAGATCCGATGCATGTTCCGGATCAGCGTGACGGGTTCTACCGATGGTTGCTCCGGGCGTGATACCGGTGGTATCCACGCTCGAGGCTGGTTTGCGGGTGGTCTGATGCCGCGCGTCTTCATTACAGCAAGGCTGCGCGGTCGTGCGGAAAGGGCCCTGTCGCCAGGTGTTTGCCGCTTCAGTGTGAAGTGGTTAATAAATGTGGGCGCTTACGGATATTTACGGCGCCTCGATGGTCTCATCAACAGTTTCCGTAGAATAGCAGCGTGGGACTACGTGTGGAGGCCGGGGTTGAGCCCGGCGGACGGGTTCGGTACACCTGTTGTGGAGCGATGCGGATGCTGGAACCGGCTGCGCGACAGCCGGAATCCATTCCGAAATATTTCCTCATGAAACGCGGGTTAACAAAATTTAATAAAGTGTACTGATAAATATTCAAGCCGGCTTCACGAATGACGTTTATCCTGATGTCAGGTCGGTTGCTTTCCGTGATCGTGTTGCCAGCAATGGTGCATCGTGTGGTCCAGAGTGGCCCGCCACGAGAGAAATTTGCCGGCCGGGTAGAGGGATGACTGATCCCGATCTGTAAACGATATCCGCTGGAAAGATGGTTGGCTGGCGTCTCCAGGTTGCAGGACAGGCCTGGTCAGGTGGCTCGCGGGAGGTACCGGGTAGAGGTACCCGGTGCGGAAGCGCGAGAGCAGGACGGGCGCGGCATTGCAGGGGTATGCGGTTCAATTCATGGGTGAACGCAAATGGCAACTACGTCGATACCTGCATTGGCTGTCACGAAGGAAGAACTCGATCGTGATCCGGAAAAAATCCTGCGTCTGGCCGAGCGGGCCTGTGTGACCATCTACAGCGAGGGGATTGCGGTCGCCTGCCTGGTACCCATCGAGGAGTGGCATGAGCTTGTGCATTCGCTCGGTGCGCAGGACCGCCACGTCGACGCATTGCCCCCTGACGTGCCCGGTATACACTCCTGAGCGTCCCGGCGGGTGTCTGTTCCGGTCGCTCCGTGAGCGGGCGGCGGTGGTCGCAGACATCTCACGTACCCAGATCAGCAGTGCTGGTTCACGGCGGACCAGCTCGCTGCCTGAATGTACGTACCTTCCGAAATCGTATTGCCACGGGATAGGGCTACGATTGCACCCTCCAGTGATGCACTCCCTGCTGTGCTGTTGGCATCGCGTTCCCCGGCGTTTTTACCGGTTGGTACAGCGATCACCCTCTCAGGCGGATTGCATGCGTCGTGTGTGAACGACGCGTCGAGGAGTCACGCTGGCAGGTCTGCCTGACAGGGAGAGGATGTTCCCTGTCTGCGCAGCCAGGAGTTCATGTACATGATCGTCGATCGATACCAATGAGATCTGTGAGGACGCGTGCCCAGGAGGGATCGTATCTGCTGCTGTGCAGTGAGCGAAGGAAGGCCTGCCGGGTACGGCTCAGTCAAATGTCAGGGCATCGGTGTTAATGACAACCCGATGGTGGCGTAGCACCTCTGCACGGAAAACCGCCCATTCCTCCACGCCAGCCTTGCTGTGAGTGCAGTACAGGCATTCGCTGTCGGCCGGAGGCATCGCCTCGCTACGATGTACGTCGATGCCCCAGCGCTTGCTGAAGCGTGCCCAGCACAGTCCGTCATCTCCATTGACCCACACCGTGTCTCCGGTGGTAGAAACGACGATTTCGTAGCGGGTTTCCTGCTTCTCTCCCGAATCCATGACTTTGCTCCGACGCGTGATGCGCCATTGTATCCGCGGAGACAATGAGGTTGCGCGGGCACCGGCCGGGATATAGGTTGAGTGCACTTCGCCGGGCGTCTGGACTTCTGGAGTGGCACGACTACTAGCGCCAACGAAAAGGCGCGCTGGAACATGGGGTTCGTTGGTCCGCTGAGGTGGGCGGAGCGACCCGGCTGGACGATACGGGGAATCGGAATGGAAATCAGGGAAGTGATCTCGCTTGCCGTACCGACGGTGATGGCGCTGGTTGGTCTGCTCAATTACCGGCAGAGTGTCCGGGCGCGCATCGAGGATGCCCGGCCGCGGCGTGCCAAACCCGTTCTGGACCTGACTCACACGGTGACGTATTCCAGTATCACCGACGATGTTCATTCGCTCAGGCTGGACGTCTCGCACCGGGAAGACAAGCCGATCGCCATCAAGGAACTTTGCTGGCACGCCAGATCGTTCAAGACCCGGTGGCCCCTGTCCTATCGTTGTGAGGAGTTGTGCGATTCCACACGATTGCAGGACAGGAAGGTCGAGGCTGCCGACCTGCTGCGGCTCGACATCGACATTGAGCACATCTTCAGGCCGATACTTGGTTCCAGGTCGTTAAATTTTCCTGAGATGATCGTGGCCGTCGTTACGCTAGACATCGGCGTGATCCTGACGACTGGCGAGGTCGAGGTGCCCCGCACACCGTGGACATTCCGCGATTATCTCGCCACTCAGATCGTTCGCCCGCGGTGGCTCGCGTTCCTTGTGAGGATGTATATCCGCAAGCGCTTCCGACCAGGATGAAGGGCAGGTAGCGGAATCATTTTGCTCGAAGATGTCGTCATGGAGCGGGTAGAGCGGGTGTTCGTCGATGGGGTCGACTGCTGAATATCAAGCGTCTTTCCCGGACAGAAATGGAGCTAACTCCACTAGCTCCTCGTGACCGGTTCTATCTCCGGGCATAAGATGCCTGGACTCGGATCAACATCCCGATGGTACGTACCTTTCGCAATCGCACTGCCACAGGCGCTACCTATACTGGGCATCTTCGGGGCGTGGACAGAGATGGCCGGCATTCCGACCGCAGGCCTGTGCAGGACATGATGTGCGATCCCTTCAGGATGATGACCCCTGTTTTCCCTGCGCTCTGCGTCCCGTTTTCTCTTGCCGTCACAGGTTGCTGCGCAAGCGGTGGACGGGGACGCGCATTGCACGAGCGATTCACAGAGCTATATTGACAGGGCGTCGCATGGAGACTGAGGCAGGCAAGGTGGCAGAGCGGGGTGAAGCGACGCGGGACGAAACGGGGGCTTGGGCGCCGCTGATCAATCTGCAGGACACAGGCAGGTTCCTGCCCGTGCTTGAGCAGCTCGGTTGCACGCTTGCCATCAGCCGTCGTCCCTCGGGCGTCGCATTGCTGGGCGTCGATCAGGGCGTGCCAACGTTGTCGGCGTGTCTGCTCCCGCGCTCAATGGGTATGGCCGTGTCGCGGGACCGTATCGCGGTCGCGACGGCACGCGAACTGATGATCTTCTCGAACGTGCGGGGGATCGCAGGACTTTATCCCGATCGCCCCGATTACTACGATTCCATATTCGTTCCGCGGCAGTGCTTCTACACGGCGTATTGTGATTTGCACGACATGGCTTTTGACGGGCAGATCGTGCTGGCAGTCAACACGCGCTATTCATGCATCAGTGTGATTGACGGACACTTCAATTTTACGCCGCTCTGGAAGCCGCCGTTCGTGAAGGAATTCACGCCGGACGATCGTTGCCATCTGAACGGGATGGCGTTCCACGAGCGCAAGCTCCGGTTTGCCACGGCGCTGGGTACGACCGACACCCCCTATGGATGGCGCGATGACATGGCATCCGGCGGCGTGCTCATGGAGGTTCCCTCGGGCAGGGTTGTCGCGGCGGGGCTGTCGATGCCGCATTCGCCGCGTATCATCGACGGTCATCTGTATGTGCTTGAGGGTGGGCGTGGGCAGGTGCTGCGCGTGGATCCGGAGACGGGCCGATGCACGGTTGTGGCGAAGCTGCCTGGATTCACGCATGGGCTGGCTGCTTACCGTGGCGTGATGTTTGTGGGCCTGTCCAAGCTGCGCGACAAACGGGGGCCGCAGGGCCTGCCGATTGAAGAAGACGGTGACCTCGTTGCCGGGGTGGCGGCACTCGACATTGCATCGGGCAAGATCCTTGGAATTCTTCGCTTCCACAACGGTGTGGACGAGGTTTTCGATGTCCATGTCCTGCCGGATATACGGCGTGCGGAGATCCTCTCCCCGGAGCAGTGGTACCAGAGGCCTTCCGTTGTCACGATGCAGGGGGGGATGTGGGAGAGTCGCCTGCGCGAAGGTGATGACGAGAGCGATGAACCGGATCCCTCCGAATAATCCTGCGTTGGGAGAGCACGACGACGGGCACCGCAGTGCCGTGTTCTGGCTGACCGGGCTTTCTGGCGCAGGGAAGTCGACGCTGGCATATGGTGCGCAAAACATACTGCTTGAAGCCGGTCTGCGGGTCAGTGTGCTGGACGGGGATGTCCTGCGTGCTGGCCTTAATCGCGATCTCGGTTTCAGCGAGGGGGATCGCGTTGAAAACATGCGCCGCACGGCCGAGGTTGCGAAGATACTTGCCGATGCCGGCATGGTCGTGATCACGTCGCTGATCTCGCCGTTGCACAGCGGCCGCGTGCTGGCGCGGGAAATCATTGGCGCCCGCTTCCATGAAATCCGTCTCTCCGCCGGTCTCGCTATCTGCGAGGCTCGCGATCCGAAGGGTCTTTATCGTCGCGCGCGCCGCGGCGAGATCGCGGGATTCACAGGCATCTCGTCACCGTATGAAGTGCCAGTGGCTGCCGACCATGTGATCGATACGGGAAACCTGCCGGAGTCCGACGCTATCGAACAATTCGTCTCCTACATCCGGTCACAGGTCATACCTGAACGAGCGGGTCGAAACGGCTCGATCTGATACGCATCGCGCGCCTGATTTTTCTCTGGTTGTACGAACAATCAGACACGGCTTCGCCATGCCTGGCGACTACGATTATTCACAGATACCCATCCAGGATTGATGTCAGCCGCCGGTCGTGTGGCTGCCGGTCGGCGACAGACTGTGCCAATCCTGGTCAGGACGCAGGTCACGCATCGCGATAGCGAGGGGCCATGACGGGCATGAAGTGGCAGGGCAGCCGAGGACAGTCGCGCGGATTCACGCTGATCGAGGTGCTCATTGCGCTGGCTATCGTGGCCATTGCAATGGGGGCCGTGCTGATGGCGCTGGGTGCACTCAGTACGAACGTGGAGATGGCGCGCTCGCGTCTGCTCGCTGCATGGAGTGCCGATAACGTGCTGGCCTCGATCGTTGCCGCGGGTCAATGGCCATTGCTTGGCCGCAGTACCTTCCCGTGTCCCCAGGGACATTATCTGTTTGTCTGCCGTGAAACCGTCACCCAGCTCGACAGCGCGTTGCTACGCGAGGTCGAGGTGCGTGTGTACGGCGGTGGCGCGACAGCCGACATCCTGGCAGACGCCGTGACGGTGATCGAAAATGAATCATTCCAGTAGATCACCGGCCCCGCGGCGCACAGCTGGTTTTACGCTGATCGAGCTGCTGATTGCGATCGCATTGCTGTCGGTCGTCGCCGTGATGGCCTGGCGCGGACTCGATGCTGCGATCCGCAGCCGCAATAGCCTGGTGGACAATCTCAGCGAGATTCGCTCGCTGGGCCGTTACTTTTCGCAGATGCAGTACGACGTACTGAACCTCGTGGATCCCGGGGAGGTATTTGGTCCCCCGCTCCTCGTGCTACCAGATGAACTCGTCATCGTCCGGCATGTTGGGGCGGGGAGCCCCCGGTCACGGTTGCAGGTTGTGCGTTACCAGTTGAAGGGGCATGTCCTGTTGCGTAGTGCGTCGCCGCCGCTCAACTCGCTGTCGGATCTGCTGACAAGCCTGCATCACATGGATTCTTATGCCGGCGTCACGATCAGTGACGACGTCCGCTCAATGGGCATTGAAGTCTGGCTGGTTCCTGTCGGATGGACGGATCAGCAGTGGCGGGTCGATGACGTATATGCGAGTTTTCTGAAGGCGCACGGGATTTCAAATTCAACGACGCAGGGTATTCCGCTGCCGCGTGGACTGCGGATCACGATCAGGACGGAAAGTCCGGGTGAGCAGTATGTACGAACCTTTCCACTGGCGCAGTAGCCATGTGATTCAAGTGTGCGGTGTTTTACTGCCCTGGTTTTGTTTGTACGTACAACTGTTCATCGCGATGTTACGGCATAGCCGTTAATCTGATTTGGACCTCAACCCGATGGCATGCGACAACCACGGTTTGATCGGGCAGAGGCTGACGACTTCGAGGAGCGATATCTATGAAGGAAGAAATGCCTTTGAATGGACAGCCCGATGTGGTTGCACCCGGGTCTGTCCAGCCGTCCCCTGCCAGGATCGCTGCTGCACGAGAGCTGCATGCGAATGGGCGGTTCGATGCAGCTGCGCAGCAATACGAAGCCATACTCGAGGATGCGCCTGATCATGCCGGCGTGCTGCACCTCTACGGCGTGGTCCAGTTCCAACGGGGACATGCGGAGCAGTCGGAGTTGTTGCTGCGGCGGGCGGTTGCGCTCGAACCCGAACCCATGCTACTGGCGGATCTGGGGGCAGTGGTGGCGGCGGACGGAAGGGTGGAGGAGGCGCTCCGGCATTTCGACGCCGCCCTCAGTATTAATCCCGATCACGTCAACACCCTCGTGCGGCTCGGCAATACACTCGTAGGCCTGAACCGGCACGAACAGGCGCTGTCGGCCTATGACCGGGCACTGGCGGTGTCGCCCCTGGTGCTCGACGCACTGTGTAATCGGGGCAGCGCATTGCGCGCACTCGGCCGACTCGACGAGGCCCTGCACACGTATGCGCGGGCGCTTACTGTCGATCCTCGATCGTTCGAGTCGTTCTACAACCGCGGGCACGTGCTGCGAGACTTGGGCCGGCACGCAGAGGCATTGCATAGTTACGACAGGGCGATCGCAATCCAGCCGGGCAATGCGGCGATGCTTTCGGCACGGGGCCGTACGCTTGTCGACCTCGGACGCGCAGGCGAGGCGCTGGCGAGTTTCAATGAAGCCATTGCGATCCAGCCAGATTTTATCGAAGCGCTTTATAACAGTGCGGTCGCGTTGGAGCATCTGGGTCGCGCGACGGAGGCGATGCAGCGCAGTGATCGTGTGCTTGCGCTCGAGCCTGGACACTGGCGTGCCATGGTCTGTCGTGGCAATGCGCTGCTGCACATGAAAGAGTATGAGAACGCGGCGGAGACGTATGACGAGGCGCTTGCGATCGCTCCGCAAGCCGTCGATGCGCTCTGTAATCGTGGTACCGCACTCCGGTTTCTTCAGCGGTATGCGGCTGCGCTGCAGAGCTACGACGCAGCACTGAAGATGGATCCCCGGTTGGCCGAGGCGTGGGGAAACCGTAGCAACGTACTGCAAGACATGCATCGCTACGACGAAGCCATGAATGCGCTTGATCGGGCCATTGCGCTGCGCCCTGATCACGCAACGAACTGGATGAACCGGGGCAATGTGCTGTACGAAATGGGGCGACTCGACGCAGCGGTGCAGGCGTATGACAGGGCGATCCAGCTTGATCCGGATCATCGGGATGCGCACTTCGCGCGCGGATCGCTGTATCTGGCGCAGGGAGAGTTGGCTCGGGGTTGGCTAGATTATGAATGGCGGGCGCGCGATCCGGACGGTGAGTTGAACCGGCGAGCGTTCCGTCAGCCGCTATGGCGTGGTGAGGAATCGCTTGATGGGCGCAGCATCCTCGTGCATGCGGAGCAGGGCTTTGGCGACACGCTGCAGTTCTGCCGGTATGTCGCGCTGTTGAAGGAAGCGGGTGCAGATATCGTGCTGGAGGTCCAGCCGGCACTACGTTCGCTGGTGTCGACCCTGCGTACGCCCGTGCGTGTAATTGCGGCCGGGGAGGTGTTACCGGAGACGGATTTTCATGTCCCGCTGCTCAGTTTGCCGCTGGCTTTCGGGACCGAGCTGCAGACGATTCCGGCTGGGGTGCCCTACCTGTACCCGGATTTGCCACGGGTACAGAAATGGCAGGGGCTGCTCGGCGAGAAGCGCAGGCCGCGGGTGGGTCTCGCGTGGGCGGGCAATCCCGCGCACCGCAACGATCACAACCGCTCGCTGTCGCTGGATACCTTGCTGCCGCTGCTGGATACGCAGATCGAATGGGTGAGCCTGCAGAAAGTGGTCCCCGCGCGTGATCTCGACCGGCTGGCGGATACGGCTGTGCGCCGTTTCGAGAGCGAGCTGACGGACTTCGCCGACACGGCAGCGCTGATCCAGTCGCTGGATCTCGTGATCAGTGTGGATTCTGCCGTCGCGCATCTTGCTGGCGCGCTGGCCCGGCCGGTGTGGATTCTGCTGCCGTCTCCGGCCGAGTGGCGCTGGTTACGGGATCAGGACGACAGTCCGTGGTATCCAACGGCGCGCCTGTTCCGGCAGGCGATTCCAGGCGAGTGGACGGATGTGGTTGGGGCGCTGGAGGTGACCCTGCGCGTACTGCAGTAGCCCGTCGGACTGACGACGGCCAGATACGGAGCCGCGCGTGCATGCCCGTCGCCATCAGGGGTGAAGTATGGGAACAGACAATGAGCAGAAAGAGCCTTCAGCGACCCTATCCCGGCGGCCGGCAGCGGAAGCTTCCCGGCCACTCGATTCCGGGTGGGAGAAACGTCTGCTGGAACACGGGCGTGCGGCGCTCGAAAGCGGCGCACTCATTACCGCGGAGCGCAGCTACCGCGAGCTGCTTGCGGCCGATCCGCATCACCCGGATGCGCTGCACATGCTCGGCTTTATCCTTTTCAGGGAAGGACGGCTTGAGGATGCGCTCGAGCACATCGGACGGTCTGTGGCCATCAGGGCTACGCCGCTGGTGCTTGCGAACCATGCGGGGGTGTTAGCAGCGTTGGGGCGGCGCGAAGACGCTCTGGTGGAACTCGACCGCGCGCTGGAAATGAATGCGGCCCATCCGCGCGCGCTGGTGCAGCGTGCCGGACTGCTGCTCGATCTCGGACGTCATGAGGAAGCGGCTGCAGCATACGACCGGCTGCTGGGCGTGGCGCCGGATTTCATTGATGGGTATTGTCAGCGCAGCTCGGTGCTACGCACGCTGGGGCGGTTTGCCGATGCTCTGGCGTCATGTGATCGGGCGTTGATGCGTGATCCACGATCGTTTGTGGCGCTGGCCGAGCGGGGGCAGGTTTTGCAGGCGCTGGAGCGCCGGGAAGAGGCGATCGACAGTTACGGCCGTGCGCTTGCCGCCAAACCAGGCAACGCTGAAGTGCTGTATCTACGGGCGATGCTGTACATCGACCCGGGATGGCTGGATTTGGCCCTGGCTGACCTGAACGCCGCGCTTGCGGCTGCGCCAAAATTTGTACCGGCGATCTATAACAGCGCTGTGATCCTTGAACGCCTGGGACGTTTCCAGGAGGCGGTTAGCCGGTGCGATCGCGTGCTGGAAATCGACTCGAAGCATGCCAGGGCCTGGGCTAACCGGGGCAATGCACTACTGGGGCTGGGACGCGGCGTTGATGCGGCCGAGAGCTACGCGCGGGCAGTCGATCTTGAACCGGACGCGGTACCCGTACTGTGCAACCAGGCTACTGCGTTACGCCGCCTGGGTCACCGGGAGGAAGCGCTGCGGGTGTGTGACCGGGCGCTGGAGATCGATGCCCGCGATTCGGGTGTCTGGTTTATCCGTGGCCGTGTCCTGCAGGGACTTCACCGGTATGAGGAAGCATTGGCGTGTTTCGACCGGGTGATTGCCGCTCACGATACCGACAAGGTGGCGCATTTTCATCGGGCCAATGTGCTGACAACCCTGCGTCGCCATGACGAGGCCAAGGCCGCGTACGACCGGGCGATCGAGCTGGATCCGGAATTCATCCATGCGCACACGAACCGGGCCTTCCTGTGTCTGTCCATCGGAGATTTCCGCACTGGATGGGAGGGATATGAGTGGCGGTGGCGGGATGTCCAGATGTTTGGCGACCTGCCAAAGTTTGTGCAGGCGCGATGGACGGGGGCTGAACCGCTTGCAGGCAGGACGATTCTCATTGTCGCTGAACAGGGGCTGGGTGACGCACTGCAATTTTGTCGCTATATCCCGATGGTCAAGGCGCTGGGGCCGCGGGTAGTGCTGGAGGCTCCGCCCGAACTCAAACCTGTTCTTGCCGGACTTGCCGGTGTTGATGAATTCGTGGCGCGTGAACGGGGTACAGCGTTACCGCCGTTCGATGTCTACTGTCCGCTGCTCAGCCTGCCGCGAGCGTTTGGCACCGAGCTCTCGACCATTCCGGCCGAGGTGCCGTATCTGAGGGCCGACCCCCAACGTATCGATACGTGGCGGGACCGGCTGGGACCAGCCACCCAGCCGCGTGTCGGACTTGTGTGGTCCGGCAACCCGAAGCACCTGAACGATCACAACCGTTCGATCCGTTTTGCGGATCTGGAGACCCTGCTGACCGACCGTGTTGAGTGGATCAGCCTGCAGAAAATCGTTCGGGAGGAAGACGAAGCTGCGTTGGCGGCGTCGCGTGTGCGCCACTTCGGAAAGGAGTTGAAGGACTTTGGCGATACGGCGGCACTGCTGGAAAACATTGACTGCGTCGTCAGTGTCGACACATCGGTGGCGCATCTCGCGGGAGCGCTTGGCCGGCCGCTATGGGTCATGCTGCCGCACACGCCGGATTTCCGCTGGCTGCTGGATCGGGAGGATAACCCGTGGTATCCGCAGGCACGGCTTTTCCGGCAGTCGGTGGCGGGAGACTGGAGCGACGTGTTTGCTCGAATCCGTACGGCGCTCGACACAGCGGGTGAGCATGCCTCAGCGGGCTGACTTGAGTTGCTGGCGCGATGGAGGGCGAAGTCATGGTGGGAAAACCCAATGTTGTCATGAGGACTGCCGCGGGTACGCCATCGGCGGTGGTTCAGGCGGCGATGGTAGATGGGCTCCGGCGTGCCCGGGATCTGCTCGGGCGCAGACAGTATCGCGAGGCACAGGCGCTGTATGAGGGCGTGCTGCTGATGGATGCCTCGAATGCCGAGGCGATGCATTTGCTGGGATTTGCCTTATTGAAGGCTGGTGATCCCGTTCGGGCTGAGCCGCTGATTGCGCGGTCACTCGAGCTCGGATGGACGCACGCCTGGAACATAGCCAATCATGGTGCGGTACTGATTGCGCTTGAGCGCTACCAGGAAGCCCTTGATGTTCTTGCGCGCGCGCTCCTGCTAGAGCCTGCATCGTTGTCGACGCAGACGTTGCGGGCCGATGCCCTGGTGGGGATTGGACGCCGTGAAGAGGCATTAGAGATATACGACCAGATACTGGCCCGAATGCCGACGATTGCGGATGCATGGATGGGGCGGGGCAGGTTACTGGTGGCGTCGGGTCGGCCGGCCGATGCTGTGCTGTGCTTTGACCGGGTGCTGCAGCTGGATGCCGGGAGTGTCGACGCCTACGTCCGACGGGGACACGCCCTGCGTGATCTGGGATACCGCGAAGACGCGCTCAGAAATTACCGTCTGGCTTTGGTTATTCGACCGAAGTCACCGGATCTGCTTTCGATGTGCGCCGGCGTGTTACTCGATATGCAACAGCCAGCGGAAGCGCTCGCCTGCGTGGAGCAGGCATTGGCGGTCAGTCCCGATTCGGTTGCTCTTCTGTATCAGAGCTGTGTCGCGCTGGATCTGCTTCACTTCCATGAAGAGCTGCTCCAGCGCTCTTCGCGTCTGCTGAAGCTCGCTCCGCAGTATGTCGCGGTATGGCTCGCGCGCGGCAACGCGTTGCAGGGACTGAGCCGGTATGCAGAGGCGGCGGACGCGTACCGTGAGGCAATGGTGCGGGATCCGCATTCAGTGGATGCACTGCGTAACCGGGCGGGGGCGCTGCGGATGATGGGATTGCACGCCCAGGCGCTGGAGCATTATGACAGCGCGCTTACTGTCGCCGGTGCGGATGCAGAGCTGCTTTATAACCGGGCCGTGGCGCTTCAGCAACTGGGGCGTTACGACGAGGCGCTGGATAGCTATGGAACAGCCGTCGAGGCGCCGAAGGAAACGGCGCAGGCCTGCTATACCGCCGCCGTGTCATTGCAGCAGCTTGGCCGGCATGAGGAGGCCATATCCTGGTTTGAGCAGGCCTACACTCTCGAACCGGGGCATGGGGCCGCACGCCGTTCGGCAGCGCTCTGCCGCCTGTTGACTGGAGATTTCAGGCGCGGCTGGAAACAGCATGAAGACCGATGGCTTACCGGCGAGGCGCGGGTGCGTCGGCGTCATACCGACCGGCCTATCTGGAATGGGATTGAATCCGTAGCGGGCAAGACGATATTGCTGCATGCGGAGCAGGGGTATGGCGACACGATCCAGTTTTGCCGTTATGCGAGCCTGGTCGCTGACCGCGGGGCGACGGTAGTTCTGGAAATTCCCGCAGTGCTGAAGCCGGTGCTGCGTTCGCTTCGCGGGGTGCAGCAGATCGTGTCGGAGGGCGAACCTGTCCCGCCGTTTGACCTGCAGTGCCCGCTCATGAGCCTGCCACTAGCCTTCGACACTGCGCTGGATAGCATCCCGTCCCCGGTGCCGTACCTGTACGCGGATCAATCGAGGGTGCGGGGGTGGGCAGGTCGACTGCAAGCCCTGTCGGCAGGCCGGTTAAAAATTGGCCTCGCGTGGTCAGGCAATCCTCGCCATAACAATGATGAAAACCGTTCGATTCCGCTCGCCGAACTCGCGCCTGTCTACGGACTGAATGCGACGTTCGTGAGCCTGCAGCCGCTGGTCCGGGAGCGCGATGCCGCGATGCTGGCCGCCAGCGGAATTCTTGACTGGGGGCGGGAACTTGGAGATTTTGCTGATACGGCAGGACTGATTTCGGCACTGGATCTCGTCATCACGGTGGATACGTCCGTCGCACATCTGGCTGGTGCGCTGGGGCAACCGGTCTGGCTTCTGCTGCCCTGCGTGCCGGACTGGCGCTGGCTGCTCGATCGCGAAGACAGTCCGTGGTATCCGACCATGAAACTTTATCGACAGGGCAGACCGGGGGACTGGCCGTCACTGGTCCAGCGTGTCGCGCAGTCCCTCATTTCGCGAATGCTGGACGATCCTTCTCAAACCCCCGCCGGATAAGGTTGTCGAGCGATAAGGAAAAGATTTATCTTATGTGACAAAAGGTTTGTACAAAATTCGGATTGCGAAATGTACGTACCTTAGGAAATACGCATGCCATTGCCGGCCAGTAGCATCGCGCGGATTAGTGATTCCCGTGGTTCTCAAGAAGCCGTATCCGTCCGGAAGCGACCCCCGCTCGTCGTGGGTACGGTTTTTTTCTATTTTTCCCAGGATGGCCGGCGATGAAAGCGCGCGTAGATGGACACGTCAAGAAACGGAAGAACCGTTCCCAGGAGACCCTGCAGTCGAATGTCAGGCCGCTGTGCTGGATGATTCCACTGCTGGTTGCGACGGGGGCAGCGCCTCACGCCGCGCATGCAGCAGGGCTCGTCAATCTGGGAAGTGCCGGGGCAGGTAGTGCCCGCAGTGCCTCCGTTACTACCTCCCGCATCGCCAATCTGGGAGTTGGTGTGTCACCGACTCAGGCGTTGCAGGCCAGCCAGCCATCGATCCGCAACCTGGCGACGGCGGCACAGGGCATTGCTCAGCAGATCGCGGCGCAGCAGGCAGCCGCTGCCGCCGCTGCTGCAACGCCATCGAATGTCCCCAACGGCCTGACTCCGGGTGGTCTGCAGGTGGCGTCCGGCATCACCTTCGCGAGGGACGGCAACGGCAATCTCGTCAGCCAGAACACAGACACGGGCACCCAGGGCAGCACCACGGACCCGGGCAACCCGCTTTTGTGGATCAACGCGTACGGGCCGCAGCAGAGCGTGGACGGCAGCGGTCATGTCACGGTCGACGTCAAGCAGACCGCGCAGAACGCGGTGCTGACGTGGCAGACGATGAACGTGGGCCGTCAGACGACACTCAATTTCGACCAGTCGGGCGGCACGCAGACGAACGGGGCGAACAGCTGGATCGTGCTGAACCGCATCGTCGATCCGTCGGGCGCGCCGAGCCAGATCCTCGGCAATGTCCAGGCACAGGGCACGGTGCTGGTGATCAACCGCAACGGCATCCTGTTCGGCGCGGGCTCGCAGGTCAACGTGCATTCGCTGCTGGCGTCGTCATTGGATCTGCTGAACATGGATGATGACGATCCGTCCGGTCAGACGACAGGACAGGGTATTGACTCGACTCCGTTCGTGACCGGTAACCTCGCGCAGAGCGCCGAGGAAATCGCCGAGAGCAACCGGCAGTTCCTGAGCCTGCCCGCCGGTACGGCCGATGGCGGGCTGGCCGCGCTGGAGGCGGGGACCTCGACGACCACCGGATCAAGTACCGGTCTGCCCAACGAAGTGCTGGGTCTCGGTAACAAGGTCGCCGTCAGCTCGACGAGTCAGCTCCAGACGCCGGGGAACATCACGATCGAGGCCGGCGCATCGATTACGACAACGGCGGATACGTCCGCAAGCAATGGCGGCTTCGTCCTGATCGCTGCGCCGAACGTGACGAACGCGGGCAACATCACCGTCGCCCCGACCGGGCAGGTGGTGCTGGCGGCCGGCGTCGGCGTGGGTCTGCTCGCGTCATCGGGCAATCCCCAGACGCTGTATCCCGAACTGACGGGCGCGATCGGGCTGGTGACGGGCTCGACGACGACGGACATTACACCGGCCGGTACCCTGATCAATACCGGGCTGGTTCAGGCAGATCGCGGCGAAATCAGTCTGCTGGGCAGTACCGTGCAGCAGAACGGGGTCATCGGGGTCACGACGAGCGTCAACACGCCGGGCACGATCACGATCTCGACGGTCGACGAGTACATCTCCAACACGCCGACGGGTGCGGCCTATCCGGGTGCGGCGGTGGTGACGTTGGGTAACGGGAGCCCCAATCCCGGCAACGTCACGAACCGGGCCGGCGCGCTTTCGTTCGGACCGGGCTCGGTCACCGCCGTGCTGCCGGACGATGACGGAGAGACGGCGACGTCTTCCACCGGGCAGACGACCTTCACGCCCGGCAGCGTGACGGTGACGGCCGGCTCGGTCTGGTTCCAGTCGGGCGCGCTCGTCGAGGCGCCCGGCGCGACCGTGCAGGTCGCTGCCCTGACGCCGTCCGTCGCGGGTGACGCCACACCGCCGGGTGATACCGCGGTGCAGGGCCGCATCTATGTCGACAGTGGTGCAACGATCGACGTGTCAGGCCTGGCCGATGTCGAACTGCCGATCTCCGACATCCTGCTGACGATCCCGACGATCACGGAGAACGAACTAGCGGATTCGCCGCTGCTGCGCGACACGTTCCTGAACGGCCTGAAAGGTGTCACCGTCGACAGTACGCTCTCTGGAACGGATAGCGACGGTGTCGAGTGGGTGGGGAGCCCCATCCTGAATCTGGCGGGCGACATCAGCCTGATGCCGCGCACCGTCGACCAGCTTATGACCAACGGCGGCACGATCACACTGTCGGGTAACGAGGTCATGACCGCGAGCGGGTCCCTGCTGAACCTCAACGGTGGTTACATCCACTATCTCGGTGGTACGGTCGATACCACGCGGCTGGTCGATGCGGATGGCGCTATCGTACCGATCGGAGAAGCCAGTCCCTACGACACCTATGTGGGGGTGGCGGGCGAGTTCACCGAGACGTCGTCGCGCTGGGGCATC
This sequence comes from Burkholderia sp. WAC0059, assembly GCF_002870125.1. Taxonomy (GTDB): domain Bacteria; phylum Pseudomonadota; class Gammaproteobacteria; order Burkholderiales; family Burkholderiaceae; genus Paraburkholderia. The sequence continues at coordinate 56,557 of NZ_PNEO01000012.1, read as the reverse complement.
ACGAATACCTGGCTCAATCCGCTTCTGACGGGCGGGGTGTATGAAAGCGATTACATTGTCGGCGGCAATGCCGGCACGCTGAACGTCTTTGCCTCGTCCGCGATGGTGCTCGACGGCACGATTACGGCGCAGGCGTTTGACGGCGAGAAACAGGTACAGGGCAACGATCTGCCGACGGGGGGTACGTTCAATCTGGGCGGCTCGGCACTTGTGGACCTGACCCAGGGGCCCAACACCATTACGACGGGTGAAACAGGGACGGTGATTCTCCAGGACGAGGCACCGCAGCTGAGCAGTCTCGGAGAGAATTTCGGCGCGACCACGTCCATCGATACGGCGGCGTTGTCGGATCTTTCCAGCACCGATCCTGGCAATGTGCTTGCGACCACGGTCGTACCTGTGGATACGCTGAACAGCGGCGGCTTCGCGAATGTCAGCGTCACGACTAACGCGGGGAACAGCGGCGGCGGTATCGTCGTGGCGCAGGGGACCCGCCTGGAGGCGCAGCCCGGCGGATCGATTGCCCTGACGAGCCCGGATGGAGATGTCACGATTCTTGGCAGCCTGATTGCGCCTTCGGGGACGATTTCGGTTTCAAGTGGGGGTAACCGGGGGACGGTCGGTGGCGGGATCGTTGTCGGTCCCGAGGGTGAGCTGAGTGTGGCGGGTCAGTGGGTCAATAACGATGCCCAGCTTTCGCCAGCTACCACGCAGGGTGACAGCGAATATATCAACGGCGGCACGATTACCCTGTCGACTGCGTTGGCCTCGTCTAAGGGATCGGACAGCTCGGGGTCGATCGATCTCGAGGCCGGCAGCGTGATTGATGTGTCGAGCGGGGGCGAGGTCCAGTCCGACGGTCAACTGCTGGAGAACGACGGGATACCCGAAGGTACCGCAGGAAACCTGTCGCTGACTACGTACAGCACGAATTCCACGGCGCCTTACGGCGACAGTTCGGAAGGTGTGGCAGGTGCGCCCACGGTTCAGCCTGTTTCCGGTCAGATCGTGATGGATGGCACCATCCGCAGCGAGGGTTTCGCCGGTGGCGGAAAGCTGACGTTACAGGCGACGGGTTTTCGGATCGGTGGCGATCCGGCCCAGACGCCGGCCGGCGATCTTTACCTGCCGGCGGATTTTTTCGCGCAGCAGGGCTTCGGCAGCTATCAGCTGAACGCGCTGTACGACGCGACCGTGGCACCGGGTGCGATCGTTACCTTGACCCAGAAGAATCTGATACCGGATGCTGCGCTTCTGCTGGCGCCCACGGGTACCGACATCAGCACCAGCGGCCTGGTCACATCGGGAACGCTGGATGCCTACCATCGGCAGGCTACTGACCTGGTGATCACCGCAGGCGCATACCTCGGGTGGGAGACCGCTTCCGGCGCGCGGCCGGCGTATGCCGGGGTGACCGGGGGGGTAACGCTTGGGGTGGGCGCCCAGATCATCGGTGATGCGGGCGCCAGTATCGGATTGGGATCACCGGCCCAGGTGACGGTGCTGGGTTCGATCATCGCGCCAGGCGGATCCATTACGTTGAGTGCAGACTCGCTGGTGGATGGGTATGCCCTGCCGGGTCAGGAAACCAGCGCGGATATTGATTTTACTGACGGGTTTACCTCTTCGAGCAAGTCGGTCTGGATAGGTTCTGGCGTAGTACTCGATGTCGCGGGTGTGGCCCTGACCGACCCGCAGGCCGCACCGGTCAGGAATGGCCTGAATACCTTTATTCCCGATACTGGCAAGGTGCTGCCGGGTGGCTCGGTCACCATCTCGGACGATTCGGGTTACATCGTGGCACAGTCGGGTTCGCAGATCGACGTGTCGGGAACATCCGCCGTTTTCGATGAGTTACAGTCGTCGGGACTCTATACGCCGCAGCAGGTCTGGAGCAATGCAGGCTCCATCACACTGGGCGCATCGAGCGGTCTGCTCTTTGACGGCACGCTTCAGGCGCAGCCGGGGGCGACGCAGGCGCAGGGAGGAACGCTGACGATCGTGCCGGAAGAGACGGCGGTGGTGAACGCTGCCCAACCCGGGGGCGGGGTTGCGCCGTCGACGAGTCCTGGCGCGCAAATCCTGGTGTTCCAGCAGAGTGGAAGCACGGTACCGGCTGGGCTAACTCCGGGGGCCGATATCACGGCGGCGCTCACCGGCACGGTGGGCGGGGACCCGACCGGCATACTCGATTTTTCGGCGGACCGCCTAACGGGGTCGGGCATCGCAATCCTTGACGTGGCGGAAGAACTTAGCGGCAAAAGCATTCCGGTCGCGTTTACGGGAAACGTGAACCTGACGTTATCTGGAGAGGTTGTCCTGAACACGGCGCAGATTCTGGCCTTGAATGGTAGTCAGACCAGCGCCTTGAGTAACCAGCTCAGCGCTGCCATCAAGGCGGCTACCTCGTCCGGTACACAGAGCGACTTCCTCTCACTGGATACTGCTGGCATCGTTGCCTCCGTGCTGGAAGACGACTCGTCGGGAGCAGAGACGACCGCATCGATCAGCGCGCCGTACGTGGCTGTGATCGGTAATGGTCCGAGGTACCCGATGTCACTTGACCAGGTCGCTTCCGCGAGTATGCTGAACATCAATGCCTCGTTTATCGATCTAGAAAATCAGTTTCAGATTGACAACTTCGGACAATCCACGTTCAGCAGCAGCGGGGATATTCGCCTGACGTCGACCGAGCAGGTCATTTCCGGGTCGGATGCGTTGGCGCCTGGTGAACTATTCAGTTCGGGCAATCTCACGTTTCAGGCCAGCGACCTGTATCCCTCGACAGGCAGCACGTTCATTCTCGATGCGATCGGGCCTGCTGGCTCTGGCGGTACGTCGGCGCCGACGACGATCAGCTTCCTCAGCAATGGTGCGTCCAGCGTACCGTTGTCGGCGGGCGGTTCGCTACTGGTCGATGCGACCGATATTGTGCAGCAGGGTACCGTCCGGGCGCCGTCAGGCAGTCTGATATTCGGTGTGGGTGACCCGACGGACAGCACGGTGGCGGCGGAATTCAGTAACATGCCGCTCGTTGCCACGCAGTCAGTGACGCTGGCTGACGGCAGCGTGACGTCGGTATCGAACGACGGCGCGGTTATCCCGTATGGCACGACGGTGGACGGTGTTGAGTGGCAGTTCAATCCAGTGGCCGGTACCAATGCGGCACCTGACCTGTCGGGGGCGCCGGCGAAATACATCGGCATCAGCGGCAACAATGTCTCGTTGAATTCGGGCGCCACGATCGACCTGTCCGGTGGTGGAGATCTTCAGGCCGAGGAATGGGTGTCCGGCACAGGTGGCACGCGTGATGTGCTGGCGCAGTACAACGTCAGCTACACGAACAGCGCAACCGGGACTGCCGTGCCGACCAACGTCGGAGTTGCCAACGTCTATGCCATTCTTCCGGGCGCGCAGTCTTCCGTCGCGGCCTATGATCCGGTGTTTGCACAGACACTCCAGCCGACGAGCAGCGGTTCGACGATCACCGAAAGTATGGGCGTGGGGCAGGCCGGTCTCGGGAATGCGGTGGGAGAATCTGTCTATCTGTCCGGGGTTGCAGGTCTGCCGGCCGGCTATTACACGCTGCTGCCCGCCAAGTATGCGACGCTGCCGGGGGCCTACCGGGTGACGGTTGCCAGTGCGAGCGGGCTGGTCACGCCAGGTTCGAGCGAAGTGCTCCCTGACGGAACCGTTCTCGCGGCCGGGTACATGGCCAACAGCCTGACCGGGGCACGCAGTGCGACGCCGGTGGAGCTGAATCTCGAGTCCGGTGCGGTCTGGCAGCAGTATTCGCAATACACACTCACCAGCGCGAACAGCTTTTTCCCGTCGCTTGCTGCAAGCGCGGGCGACGTGACGCCGCCGCTGCCGATCGATGGTGGTCAGCTGGTGCTTGCCGCAAACCAGACCCTCGGGCTCGGCGCCACGCTGAGCGCCAGCGCCGCGGACGGCGGCGCGCCTGCCGAGGTCGACATTGCGTCCCAGGCGATCCAGATTGTTGGCAATGGCGAGGCCGCCATGCCGGGATATGTGACTATCAATGCTGAGCAGCTCGACACGCTGGGGGCGGGCAGTCTGCTGATCGGTGGAACCAGGACTGCGACGACCAGTGGTGTCACGATTACGCCGATTGCGAGCAGTGTGGTGCTGTCGAATGATGCGGCGTCGCCGCTGACCGGCCCGGAAATCATGCTGGTTGCGTCGAACGATGTCGACGTGAAGTCCGGCAGCGTGATTGCAGCCGAGGGTGTCTATCCATCCGCCAAGGACGAGCCGATTACCATTGCGGCGAACGCATCGACCGGTGGTACGAGCGACGGCGCATTGCTGCGAGTGTCCGACGGCCAGTATGTGGGCGTGACGAACGCGGGGCAGGTGAATGACACGGGGGTGCTTTCCATCGGTGCTGGAGCTTCGTTGTCGGGCGGGCAGGCGCTGACACTCGATTCGTCCGGAACGATCACAGTCGCGCCTTCGGCCAGCCTGTCGGGGAACGTGATTGCGGCACAGGGCAGTGCGATTACGTTCACGAGCACGGCGGGTGCGGATGCGGCTCAACTGCCAGGTCTGGTGATTGACCCGGCCCTGATGGCCGAGCTCGGGAAGGCGCAGGATGTCATCCTGCGCAGCGCAGGAACGATGTATTTCGACGGTTCACCGGATATTGCGTTCGACCACGACGTGGAGTTGAGTGCCGGGACGTTTGACAGCGACGGTGGTGCGGTCACGATCAGCGCGCCTTATGTGACGTTCGACAATACCCTTGGCGCGTCTGACCCGGCAAGTATCGCCGGCACGGGAACGCTGGTGGTGAATGCCGGCCGGATCGATTTCGGCAACGGTGATGCGACGCTGTCGGGCTTCAGCAATGTGGCGATGAACGCCACGGCGGGCATCGTTTCGGAAGGCACCGGCACCTTTGATTTCGGGACGGCCCCGGTAACGCTGAGTGCCCCGGTCTTCCTGGCGGATACGGCATCGGGAGCGACGGTCAAGACGACCGGCGCGCTGGCTCTGAACGGTGCACAAAGCACGGCCCTGTCGCTGTCTGCGCTGGGTGGAGCATTTTCCTTCGTTGGCGGGACGGTCGATGTCAACGGGGCGTCGATCAGCGCACCGGCGGGCAATGTGAGTTTCGAAGCGACCAGCGGGAATCTGACGGTCAACAGTGGCTCGATCATCAGTACGGCGGGCGTTGCGAAGCAGTTCTACGACATCATCGAGTACGCGCCGGGCGGCGCCATTACGCTGACAGCCGACACCGGGGCGATCACGCTTGCTTCCGGCGCCACGCTTGATTTTGCGGGGGCTGCTGCGGGCGGTGATGCGGGTAGTCTGACAGCTTCGGCTCCCGATCAGACCGTGAGCCTGGCGGGTACGCTCGAGGGTGCCGCTGCCACGGGGTACGCCGGCGGGTCGTTTGCACTCAATACGGGCAGCGCAGTCGATCTGGACAGTCTTGCGCAGACGCTGTCCGCAAGCGGTGTGAACGACGAGATCGTGGTGCAGACTGACAGTGGAAACCTGACGCTGTCCGCGGGCAATACGCTGACGGCCCATGTGGTGTCGCTGACGGCGAACGGCGGTGCGGGAGACGCACTCGATACGGCGAACGGCAACGTCAACATCGACGGGACGATCGACGCATCGGGCATTGCAGGGGGCGAGATTGACCTGTATGGCAAGAGCGGCGTTAATCTCCAGGGCTCGCTGATCGCGACGGGTTCGAGCGCGACGGAGCAGGGTGGCGCGGTCAATATCGGAACGTCGGGCAATGGCAGTACGACGAGCCTGAACTCCACGTATGGCTACGAAAACGTGACGCCGTCCGGTTCAGGTGCGATCACGGTGGGTAACAGCGCCGTGATCGACGTGTCAGGCGGCACGGCCGGTGGCCTGTCGGGCGGAACGGTGTCGTTCCGTGCGCCGATTCTGACGGACGGAACGGTGGACGTTTCCATTGCGCCGGGGGCGCAGATCAAGGGCTCGCGTGCGACGACGCTCGATGCGTATGCCGTGTGGAGTACGGATGATCAGAGCACGAATGCTGCGCAGCACTTTGACGGAATCGTCGATCCGGCCGGGTGGTACGACAACAGCGGCAATTTGCTCTCCGGCACGTTCACCTCGCAGAGTGGAGCGACGATCTATTACACGGCAGCGGACGGCAGCACGCCTGCGAGTCTGTCGAACGATCCGGGCGCTACGCCGGACCAGATCACTGCAGATCTGGCTGCCGATCTCGAGAACGACTACTTCACGCCCACCACGGCGAATACGGACCACGAGACGTTCTACGGCTACGCGGGAGGGAGTTCAGCCAGTGGCGCCGGCACGTTGATGGGGTATGTGGAACACGGTGTGCAGAGTGTCGCGAACCAGTTTGCGGGTACGGCCATCCAGAATTTCGCCGTGGTGCCGGCGATTGATCTCGATAACCCGGATCCGAAGATCAACGACGGCAATATCTCGATCCTGACGAACTGGAATCTCGGCGCAGGCACATCGGAGAGTGATCTCGCCTACCGCTTCGATGGTCAGGCTCCGGTCATTACCTTCCGTGCAGAAAACAATGTACTGGTGAAGGCGAGTCTGACGGATGGATTTTTTCAGATCGCTAATCCAATAAGTTCATTGAAAACAATTACGATTACTGCTCCACCGGCAGCAACTTATCAAGAGGCGTACAAAGCGTTTTATTATAATACCGATTGGCCTCTTAAGGGATATTTTGCATCCTACGGTATTGATATCGGGCCGGAGTATAAATCAACTTTTGCAGGATTTTGGGATACAGATAAAAAATCTTTTGATGATTTTGTGCAGGCGCCGGCACAGGAAAGTCAGTTTGCCGGTGCGAGCTCAACGGATATTTCTGATTATTATTCTCTATATCAAGAGTATTTTACTTATCTTGATAAAACGGAAGTGGCTTATCTTTTGGGAAGCAATGCTGAAAAAGCATATGGCAGAGCACCGGCGGCTGGGCAGCCACTTTTTACGGTATCAGCACCGACTGCGGCTGAAGAAAATAGCGCAGATTCCGCCAATGCATATCAGGCGTATTTCCAGCAGTATGAAGCATATATAACCGCGCTGCTCGGTTGGCTGAAAACAGTGAGCTCGTCGACCGCCTATCAAATTGTTCCCTTGCAGGCCCCCCCTGAAGTCGCACTGCCGGTTACCGCAGGTGCGACAGTGTCAGTAGGGACATTACCAGTCGATAACAGCCCGTCGCCCGTTGCGACAGCGTCTAATCCATTCCCGTTGCAGTTTGCAACGCTGATGTCGGGCACCAGCTCCACGTTCAACTTGGTATCGGGTGCAAGTCTGGCGTCGGCGGATCCGCTGGCCGTTGAGTCACAGGCCGTATTGGTAGCCGATTCAATCGGGCAATCGGGAGAGCAGGGTAGCGTCATCGTGAGCGGAAACTTTGCGTACGATAATGCAAACAATCCTACTAATGATGCGAATGACATGACGATCCTCGCCCCTACTACGATACGGACGGGAGCAGGAGCGGTTAATATAGCAGCAGCCAATAATATATGGCTATATGATCCGGACGAATCGTCGCTGGTCGAACAGGCGGCTCCGCTATTGCAAAGTACAGTGGGCGTGATCTATACCGCCGGTGTGCCTGCGGCAGGGACATCAGTCGGCAGTACCGCTGCTTTGATTGATGGAAATCCCCAAGGTGGCAAGCCAGACATCCTGACCTCTCCCGTAGTGAGCCCCGACGGCGCTGGAAATATTTCCATCGCCGCGCAGAACGACATTAATGGGTTGGAGAACGTCATTGATGAAACCGGTACAGTGTCGGGCGATCCTGGTGGCGATATCGGGCAGTTATGGACGGCTTGGCTGACGGCAAATAACGTATCCAATTCGGTAGGGCAGGTTATCCAGACCACGATCGATTTTGCCGAATTTGATCAGGGTGTGATGAGTGTCGGTGGGAATGTCTCGGTTGCTGCGGGTCACAATGTGACCGATTTGGAGGTGTCGTTACCGACAACCTCGTATCAGCCCAGTAGCGGAACCGGCATAACTGTCGTTGGGGGGGGGAATCTGACGGTATCTGCGGGGAATGATATCGAGAGCGGTGAATATCTGGTTGCCGAGGGGACCGCAATCCTGAAGGCGGGCGGTCAGATCACGTCGGATGGCGTTGATTACACAAGCATCGACGGTAACCTTCTTGCTCAAGGGAAACCAGCAAATGTTTCGATAGGAGTGGTTCCTACGCTAATTGCCACGATCGACGGATCATTCGACCTTGTCGCGCGCCAAGGGATTGCCATTGGCAGCATATTTGGTCCCGGGTACTTTCCACTCAGTGCCGGAAGCGATGCATCGGCGTCGGCAGTCAATGCGCAGACGACGACCGGGGATGTCGATGTCGGTACCCTGACCGCTTTGCCAGGCGAAGAACAGTTTTCTACTTCTCTTCCGGCCAGTATCAATTTGTTGGCACTGGACGGTGGAATTACGGTCGCATCAGGCGGAGCGCTCGCAGCGTCCCCGGCAAGTGAGCTTAGCGTTGTCGCAGACCGATCGATTAATTTCTCGGGGAATTCTGTTCTCCAGATGGGGGACGAAGATCCGAATTTGATTGATGAGACGGATCCGGTCCGGATATATAGCCTCACCGGGTCGATCATCGACGGGGTTATCCAGCCGTCAGGTGGCTCAGCCGGATTTTACGGCGATCTGCTGGGCATTGATGTCGATAAACCTGCTTTTATCGAAGCCGGGCAGGATATCGTGAACCTGGTCTTTGAAGGGCAAAATCTTCGAGAAGACGATGTCACCCGTATTGTTGCGGGGCGTGATATTGACGATACGCCACTGTCACCCGGGGCAAACAGCCTCATTTTGCCTGAGCTGGTGCTTGGCGGGTCGGGTTATTTCGATGTTGAGGCGGGCCGGAATATTGGTCCGCTGACAAGTGCCGCACAGGCCTATGCATCACTTGGAAACACATATAAAGGTGGCACGTTTGGGATAGAAGCCATAGGTAACACGGATAATTCTTTGCTTCCCCATGAGAGTGCGAATGTGGAGGTCTTATTTGGGGTATCGCCGGGCATAGACGATACGGCGTTCATTTCGAATTACATCGATCCGTCGAGCATTCCCGCTGGTATTTCGAGTGTTACACCGGCACTGGTGGCGTTCATGCAGCAATATGATGCGGGACAGACCTACGATACGGGGCTTGTCGCGAGCCAACCTGCGGTTCAGCCTCTGACTGCAGGGCAGGCGTGGCAGCAATTCCAGGCACTACCAAAATACATTCAGCAATTATTTGTCGAGCGGGTGTTTTTCAGCATCCTGACCGATGTGGGCGATGACTACAACGATGCCTCAAGTCCCTACTATCAGCAGTACGCGCGGGGATACCAGGCGATCAATACGCTGTTCCCTTCATCTCTCGGCTATACGGGCAATGATCTCGGTGGCGGGACGAACGGGGCAAACTCGCTGGTTCAGACAGGTAACCTGGATGTCCGGAACACGACGATCCAGACGCAACAAGGCGGTGACGTATCGATCCTCGGGCCAGGTGGCGATGCACTCGTTGGGAGTTCATCGGCTCCGCCCGAAATTGTCGAGGGCAATGCCGTCATCGTCGGGCCGGGGCAGCAGGGCATTCTGACGATGGAGACGGGCAATATCAACATCTTCACGGATCAAAGTCTGCTGTTAGCGCAAAGCAGGGTATTTACCGAACAGGGTGGCAATATCACCATCTGGAGTTCCAACGGCGATATCAATGCAGGGCAAGGTGCGACATCTTCGGCTGACATTCCTCCTCCCCTCTATGTCTGTGACGCCAACCATTTCTGCACACTAGATGCGAAAGGACAAATCACGGGAGCAGGTATCGGTACCCTCCAGACGATACCGGGCGCGCCGACGGGTGATGCCAACCTGCTTGCGCCGCGCGGAACGGTCGATGCTGGCGCAGCCGGTATTCGTGTGTCTGGTGACCTGAACGTTGCAGCGCTTCAGGTGCTGAACACGGCCAATATACAAGTGCAAGGCAAGGCAACGGGTATTCCGGTTGTAGCGGTAGTTGATACGGGGGCGTTGACCGCGGCTAGTGCCGCGAATTCCGCTGTCACCGAGGTCGCACAGAATCTTGCGAGAAATGTTGCGGCGGGGGCCGGCCGACAATGGCAGATTACAGTCGAGGTGGAAGGATTTGGTGATTCAGATGGAGTGAATGGCGATTCAATGAGCCGTAAGAGAGGGCGGCCAGATTAATCGGGATTAAGTCTACCAGTTTGTAATTGCTATATCTACCGGTGTGATTCAACTCAACTTCACAAATTAATGGTTGGGTCTGTCTGTGAGAGGGCGTGTTTGCCAACGTACCGATAGTCACGTTGTACGATGGTACTTTAAATTGGAGTGGTATGGCGTGGCGCCTGAGCGACGCCGTCTTATCGATTCGTTTATTGATAAGACGGTACGAATTGGAGGGAAAATCAAAAGGAGCGTTTGGTGGGATTGAGTGCCGAGGTTCCACGGGTTCTCCGAATAGATCAGACCGCGCCTGGCTGATAGCAAAAATCTGTAATCGAACACGCTAGCGAGGAGGACTCGGTTATCTGCAACGGCTAGCGTTGCCGCTAGCCGTTGCAGAGAGCGCAGATGAAGTTAGCGACCTGCGTGAGCCAGGCAGCCCGGTACCACCGTGCCTTGGCCAATGGCCAGGTTATTTCCCGAATTATTCGTCAGGAAATTGTCGGAGATCAGGGTTTCGAAGCCACTCGGCACAACATCGAATCCATTGCCGTGGAGAATCGACGTGTATGCAGCGGTCGTGTAGTGATCCGTCAGGAAGTTCACGACCGTTTCTGCCACGTTTTCGTTGGCGTAGCATTGGCTCAGGAGAATGTTGCTGGTACCGGATACCGGATATCCGGTATCCGGGTTGGCGACGTCGGGAACCCAGTCCGCCGGATTCGTGACGTCGCTCGGCGTTGCCCCCGTATTCACTGCGTTCGTGGCTTCCGCATACGTCGGCGCGACATCTGCGACCGGCGACAACTGGCTGTTTTGCAGGCTGGCCACCGTCAGGTTTTCGTTAGCCGCAGACGTGCTCGAGGGCGCGAGGTACGTGTTCGTGTAGTCGGGGCTCAAGTAGCCGATGGCGGAGACGGTGGTGGCCGAAGACGTTCCTGCGATGGCAGTAGCGACACCGCCGCTACCCGACGCGGGGACGAACGAGGCGCCCGACGGGAATCCGTTCGGGAACGAATCCGTGAACAACTGCGAATCGACGAACGTCACCGTCACGCCGGACGGGGTCGTGGTCGAACCTGCGATGGCCGGGCACACGGTAGCCAGATGACGCGTCAGCAGTTCAGTGGTACCGCTGCTGTCCGAACGGTAGACGACCTCGATCGGTTCGTTCACGTTGAACGTCGTGTTCGTATCCGGGTTGGTGACCTTGTTCCAGTTCGTGATCGCACCCGAGAAGATGCCGCACAGGTCGGTATCATTCAGCGCAAGACTGACACTCTGGTTGGGAGTCGTCTGCGGTCCCTTGAGCGTGTCGGTCGACGACGTCGGACCGTTGGTGTACGGGATCGTGATCGGCGTCACGATGTACGGGATTTGGATCAGCGCACCATCCGTTGCTCTGTCGTTGGTGTTGTACGAGGTGATCCACGCCGACGCGACGGCAGCGTCACTGTTCGCGAAGTATACCGGGCCGGCGGAAGCGCCGCTGAACACGGTCGCGTCGTCGTTCAGGAATGCGGTTTGGCCCGTGCCCGAGCTCGTGACGTAGTAGGTCAGCGAATCCGGGTTGGCACCGAAGGTGCTGATTTCCGACTGGATCGACGGGCCGACGAGCGACGAGCCGCCGCCAACGACTTGAGCCATGGCCGGAACGGCCGCGCCGAGGGCCGAGATCGCGAGGGCGACGGCCAGGCAGGTCTTGCGCTTGCTGAGTTTCATGACAAATCCTTGCAAGAAGAAAATGGACAGAAAAAGCAACCGGTGCAGTTCGCTTGAACTTTCTTCACAAACTGCCAGACCAATATAAGGTTCCGTTCACTCGCTCTTGATTAACCTTTTCCGAATTATTCGAGTCGGTTTGGCTTCAGATGTTACGTACAATTTCGCTGAAACCGGATTAATAAAAAATCGGACAAATATTTTTATTGATACATATATCCATTCGGCATGAAGTGCTTGCCGAGACCTATATGGAGAGGCCATCAGATAAGGGTTTGATGGCTCTGCGTCGTTCTCGTGGTGGAGGGGGGCGGTGATCGGTGTTGTTTTATTTGAAGAGTGGATGGTAAAAGTCAATTGTGTTTCGGATGGTACGAGCAATTTTATGTTTATCTGATACGGGTGATTGGTTGCTGAGTGCGGGTATTCGATTTGAATGAATTGTTCGTACCTTCTGTCATCTATTTTTCTTCGAATTGAGTCGAATGCCGGGCGGATGGTCAGCGATTGCTTCGTGACTAAAAAATGTGCTGCGCACAGGCCAGATCGGCGACGCCGCTGACGCGGTGGCGAGTCCGAAGAACATTCCTGCTATTTTTTCGGATCAGGAATAGGGATCGTGGGGCCGTCGTCTTCGAGCGCAGAGGGTCGGAGAGCCGTGAGTTCGGCAAACGCTTTCAGGTCCGGCCCGGAGACGGTTGTGGCCGGGCGGCGCAGAAACGTGTCGGTCATGGGAATCTCGCACCAGTCGAGGAGCTGGTGGGCATTCGGAAACATGACCTGATACGGCGACCGGTAACGCAGCCGGAAAAAGCGTGGCGGCCGCCTGTCGGCCGGTTGGAGATCAGCGGCACCTGAAACCGAGGCATCGAACAGGAAGCGCAGCCAGATCGGATGGTGGGCGCCGGGTGGTTCCGCGACGAACGCGGAGAAGGCGAGGAACAGATACAGGATGTCCACTTCGGTCAGGGTCGGGCATGACCAGATATGCAGGACGTCGGCGTGGGCGATCGTCATGGCGAAGCGCTCGACGCTGTATGTCGATACATGGCGACGGATCCCGGTCAGATACAGGGTCCAGCGTTCCATGAATCGTTCGCGCCGTTCCTGCTCGAGCCGGGGTTCATAGGTGTGGGCTACCGCGAATGCCGTGCTCGCAAAATGGACATTGACCAGCGGGCAGTCCGCCTGGTCTCCGTCCACGTGCAGGAACGTTGGCGTGCGGTTCCGGTCATGCATGCGTGAAAGATGTATTTCGCCGCGGCAGACCGGGCAGACGAGTTCCGGCAGGCCAATTGATGGCTGCGGGGAAAACGTGGCGATATAGCGTTCGAGAGTGATTTCTTCGTCGCTGGACAGCAGGATTGCGTGATCGAGATGCTGCTTTCCTTTCATGGCCAGTTGTCTTGTCGCAGGCGAGGCAGGGATATCCGGGCGGGATAGCCTGTCTCCCCGCGCGTACGCGCCTCTTGTTGTCTTGTGTATTCGAGTGCTGTGAGGGCAACCGCAGATAGCGGGCATGTCTGATTGCGGCGACTGCACCCCTCATGAAAGCCTACGACCTCATTTGGTCGTTATCGTGAAAAATTGTACGTACAACGGATCAATTATTGAATCCATAATTCAGTCCGTATTTCTGTGCCCTACATCCATCAATGAATGCTCGCGCACATGGAGGAGGGTTCCAGAATGGCCATGGTGATCAACCATACCGGTGAAGTTTGCCGGGACCAACATCCCTGTCGGTATGCCCCCGGTCATCTCCCTACGATTCATTCAGGCCGCATCGTATTTGCCAGACCGGGCTGTCACGATTACGCATCGTGATGTCTCACAGAATGCACGCGCAATAAGGCGATGTACGTAACATCTGTCACACGTTATATGGATTGAAGCGCTTACTCTTCGTGGCATCGACTGTGTTTGCAGTCGATGATGAACTGGGTGGCATCGACGGGGGCCATCGCACGGAGACATGACGTTTCATGATGCCGTGCGGGCGGGCCTGTTCTGGTGAATCGGCTCGCAGCAGTTTCGGATAACGCCTATGACATGCATGATTCGTTCCGGCATCCGGCAGATCGGTCTGGTGATATGCATGACCGGTCTGGCATGGGCGCACGTCGTGCAGGCCCAGGTGAACCTGAATTTCAGCAACACGGATATCAGCCAGGTTGCGCGCGCGATTGGTACGGCAACCAACACAACCATCATTGTCGATCCGAGGGTGAAGGGGCAACTGAACCTGGTCACTGACAATCCCGTCAGCCGGGAGCTTGCGCTCAAGACCCTCGAGGCCGCGCTGCGCATGCAGGGTTTTGCGCTGGTGCGGGACAACGGCATTCTCAAGGTCGTGCCGGAGGCGGATGCCAAGCTGCAGGGTGTGCCGACCTATGTCGGGAATGCGCCTCACGCGACGGGCGACATGGTCGTCACGCAGGTGTTCCGCCTGCAGAGCGGGTCCGCCAATGCGCTGCTGCCCGCGCTCAAGCCGATGGTGAGTCCGAATAACTCCATCTCCGTGGATCCGAGCGATAACGCGCTGATCGTGACGGACTACGCGGACAACGTGCGCCGCATCGCCGATGTCATTGCGGGGATCGACGGTGACTCGGCGCGGAGCATGGCGGTTATCCGGCTCGAGCATCGCAATGCACTTGACGTGGCACCTGTCGCGCAGAAGATGCTCGACCCGAGCGGGGTTGGTAACACCGATGCGGCACTCAAGGTTTCGGTGACTGCTGACCCTGGTATCAATGCGATCCTGCTGCGTGCAAGCGATGCGTCGCGGATTGCCGTTGCGCGGGGATTGATCCGGGAGCTTGATGCGCCCACCGGTGTGCCGGGCAACATGCATGTGGTCAAACTCGACAACGCCCGTGCATCAGATCTGGCGAAAGTGCTGCGGGGCATGCTGGGCCTGCCCGACCAGGGCGGAAGCGACACGAGTAGTTCGAGCGCACAGGGATTCAACCAGGGTAACGGCACGGGCAGTAGTTACGGTTCAGGCAGTACGGGCACCGGGACCAGCACCAGTTCGTCGACGGGCACGTCGGGGGTGCCGCCGTTGCCGGGTGGGTCGCTGGGCTCGACGTCAGGCAGTGGCTCCGGCTCCGGGTCGTTCTCGGGCACGTCGGGCGGCGCAGGCGGGTTGATCGGCAGCGCGCGGGGGGGCGGTGACGAAGATAACCCGGGTGGGATAACCGTGGTGGCCGATCCCGCGACAAACTCGCTGGTGGTGACCGCGCCGGATGCCATCTACGAGAGCATCCGTAACGTCATCGGGCAGCTCGATGTCCGCCGGGCGCAGGTCTATTTCGAAGCAATGATTGTCGAGATGACGGCGACGCAGGCGGCCAACCTGGGCGTGCAATGGGCAGGCGCGCTCCAGTCGAGCAACGGCAACAACGCGTTGATCGGCACGACCAATTTCAACACGTCGACCAGCCAGGGCATCGTCAACCTGACGGCGGAAGGCCAGTCGCTTGGCAGCAACCTTTCCTCGGCAGCCACGACGACGCTGCTGAACAACGGCATCAACATCGGCCTGCTGCATAACTTCGGGAAGTTCTTCGGGCTGGGTGCACTGGTCCAGGCACTGTCGACCGTGACCAACGCATCGATCCTGTCGTCGCCCAACCTGATTACCCTCGACAACGAGGAGGCCAGCCTGGTCATCGGCTCGAACGTGCCGATCCAGACCGGGTCGGTGTCAACGGCCACCGCGTCCACGACGGGTCTTGCGGCTTACACCACGTACGATCGTGAGGATGTCGGGATCGTCCTGCATGTGCGGCCGCAGGTCACGAAGGACGGCGTCATCAAGATGCAGATCTATACCGAAGATTCGTCGGTCGATGCCACGTCGGTCAACAATCCGGGCGGCGTCACCATTATCAAGCGCTCAGTGAATTCCACTGTCCTTGCGGACGATGGGGAGATCGTCGTGCTGGGTGGCCTGATCCAGGACAACTACTCCGACGGCAATAACAAGGTGCCGTGGCTTGGCAACCTGCCGGTGATCGGGTCGCTGTTCCGGGCCGAGAACAAGAGTCGCACGAAGACCAACGTGATGGTGTTTCTGCGGCCGGTTGTGATCCGCGATGCCGAAAGTCAGGCGGCCGTGTCAGACGACCGGTACAACTACATCCGTGGGCAGATGAACGGGACCGTATCGGACAACCGGGTCGAGCGTGACCAGGATACGCCGACGTTGCCGCCCGTGCCGCCCGGTCCGCAGGAGGGGGTGCCGGCTGCTGAAGGGCTCTTCGACATGAACCAGATGACGCGCCGTGCCGTGCCTGGCGCGGGTGCTGCGCCAGCCGGCGCGGCGCCTGATGACCACGGGGCCATGGGCACTGCGCGCGGTGCAGGGCAGGATGCGGTTTCCGGCAGCGGACCGGCCGCGCCCGCGAGCAGCCAGCCTGTCCCGGTCCAGGCACCCGATGCCCAGCCGCTTACCCCGCAGGCTGCGCCCGCCCCCATTCCGGGACTGTCGATGGGAGACCATCCGTGAACCAGCTTGCCGCACCCGGGTTGCCCGATGTGTCGCCGCCGCCGGTGCTCCTGCCGTCGGAGCGCATGGCATCGCCATCACAGGACGTGGTGCGGCTGCTGCCTTATGGTTTTGCCCGTTCAGGGCAGATACTGGTGGCGGGCCGGCGGGAGCACGAATACGAGGTATGGGTCAGCGATCGCACGCGTCCCTCGGCGCTCGCCGAAGTCGCGCGCCGCTTCAGGCCGCTGTGGCTGGTGCAGGTCGACGATGCTGAGCTGGAGCAGGCGATCCATGCCGCGTACTCGAGCCAGGACGGCAGTGCCGCGCAGATCGTGGGTGAGGTCGAAGGGGAGGTCGACCTGTCACGGCTGATGCAGGACATTCCCGAGGTCGAGGACCTGCTCGAGTCGGAAGACGATGCGCCGATCATCCGGATGATCAATGCGCTGTTCACGCAGGCCGCACGCGAGCATGCGTCGGACATCCACATCGAGCCATTCGAGAACGCGTCGGTCGTGCGTTTTCGCGTCGACGGTACGCTGCGCGATGTCGTGCGGCCCAACAAGGCCCTGCACGGCGCGCTGATCTCGCGCATCAAGATCATGGCGCAGCTCGACATTGCAGAAAAACGCCTGCCCCAGGATGGCCGCATCACGCTGCGCGTCGGCGGCCGGCCTGTCGATGTGCGGGTCTCGACGCTGCCGACCGGACACGGCGAGCGTGCGGTGCTTCGCCTGCTGGAAAAAGATGCGCAGCGCCTGAACCTCACGGCACTCGGCATGGCGTCCGATACCCTTGCGCGGTTCGACCAGTTGATTGCGAAGCCACATGGCATCGTGCTTGTGACAGGTCCGACCGGCTCGGGCAAGACGACGACGCTGTACGCGTCGATGTCGCGGCTCGAGACCGCGACCACCAACATCATGACCGTTGAGGACCCGATCGAGTACGACCTGTCGGGGATCGGCCAGACGCAGGTGAACGAGAGGATCGGCATGACGTTCGCGCGCGCGCTGCGCTCGATCCTGCGCCAGGACCCGGACGTGATCATGATCGGCGAAATCCGTGACCTCGAGACTGCTCAGATCGCGGTGCAGGCGTCACTGACCGGCCACCTGGTGCTTGCCACACTGCACACGAACGATGCGGCTTCAGCCGTTACGCGTCTGACCGACATGGGCGTCGAGCCGTATCTGCTGGCATCGAGCCTGCTCGGTGTGCTTGCGCAGCGGCTCGTGAGGCAGCTCTGCCCGCACTGCAAGGCAGAGCGCATCGAGGATGATGGCCAGCGGCGCTGGCATCCGCTCGGCTGCGAGCACTGCAGGGGCTCGGGCTATGCGGGGCGGCGTGGCGTGTACGAGTTGCTGATGGTCGACGATCCGATCCGGGCACTGATCCATCGTAACGCGGCCGATGCGGAAGTCCTCGCGGCGGCGCGTGCGCAGGGCATGCGCACGCTGCGCGAGGATGGGGACCGCTGGCTCGCATCGGGCATGACGTCACTCGAAGAACTGCTTCGGGTGACAGGCGGGGAATGACATGCCGGCGTTCCGTTACGAGGCGATCGATACGGCGGGCCGCACGCTGCGGGGCGTGCTGGAGGCCGACAGCGCGCGAGCGGGCCGGGCGCAGCTGCGCACCCAGGGACTTGCGCCACTGGCCGTGGAGCCTGCGGCCAGCCGCGCCCAGGGCGCCCGCAGCCAGCGGCTCGCGCTGGGTCGGCGCCTGTCGCAGCGTGAGCAGGGGGTGATCACACGCCAGCTCGCGAGCCTGCTGATTGCGGGCCTGCCACTCGACGAAGCGCTGTCGGTGCTGAGCGAGCAGGCGGAGCGGGACTACGTGCGCGAACTGATGGCCGCAATCCGCTCGGAGGTGGTGGGCGGGCATTCATTTGCCAACGCGCTGACCGAGCATCCGCGGGATTTCCCGGGAATCTACCGGGCGCTGGTTGCGGCGGGTGAGCATACCGGCAAGCTCGGGATCGTGCTGGGGCGCTTGGCGGACTACATCGAGCAGAGCAACGGGCTGCGCCAGAAGATCCTGCTCGCCTTTACCTATCCCGCTGTGGTGACCGTGATTGCCTTCGGCATCGTGACGTTCCTGCTCAGCTATGTGGTGCCCCAGGTCGCCAATGTGTTTGCCAGCACGAAGCAGCAGTTGCCGCTGCTCACGGTCCTGATGTTGGGGCTGTCCGCTTACGTGAGGCACTGGTGGTGGGCGACGCTCGTGGGGGTTGCCGTCGTCATCTGGGTGGTCCGCCGGATCCTGGCCCGGGAGGGGCCGCGGCTGGCCTTCGACAAGTGGCTGCTCGGCGCGCCGCTGGCGGGCCGCATCGTGAGGGGCTACAACACCGTGCGCTTTGCCAGCACGCTCGGCATTCTCACGGCCGCCGGCGTGCCGATCCTGCGCGCCCTTCAGGCCGCGGGCGAGACGCTGAGCAACCGGGCCATGCGGACCAATATCGATCACGCGATTGTGCGTGTGCGCGAAGGGACATCGTTGTCCCGGGCACTGGGCAATTCGAAGACATTTCCGCCGGTACTGGTCCACCTGATCCGTTCGGGCGAGGCGACGGGTGACGTGACAACGATGCTTGACCGGGCGGCGGAAGGCGAGTCGCGCGAGCTGGAACGTCGCACGATGTTTCTCACCAGCCTGCTCGAACCACTGCTGATCCTGGCGATGGGGGGCGTGGTGCTCGTGATTGTCCTCGCTGTGATGATGCCGATCATCGACCTGAACAATCTCGTGCAGTAGGTAGCGCGCAAGGGTGTTCCGGATCGCCGCCGGATCACCTGGACAGCCCTGCAGGGCACGGTTCTAGCGGACGAAGGCGAGTGGATTCTGGGGCGCCGTGAGCGGTATCTCCCGTTGCACGCCGTTGTGTTCCACGACGATCGAATGAGGACGGACGTCGGTGAGGGTGGTGGCATCAGTGATCTTGGCCTGCAGGCCGACGACGCGGGCAGCGTCGCCGCCGGTGCTGATGACGGCGGCGGCGTGACGCGCATCGAACGAGAGGATGCCGAGCAGCTGGATCGCATCGTGTTTGCCGCCGTCCGGTTGGGCGCCGAACAGGGTCTGGCCGCTCTTCGCATCGAGCGTTGCGACAGGCGCTGGCGCGGCTGGCGGTACGGGCAGAGGCTGGCGCAGCTGCTGGACGGACCAGATGAGTGAGCCGGCAAGGAGCAGTGCGGAGGCCATGGCGGCGAGTGCCGGCAGGTGCGGTCCGGTAGACGGAAGGGTCAGTCGCAATGGGAGAGTCAGCTGGAGTGACATGGCAGGCCCGGGACGTAGGTGATGCACGGGGTGTGTGGCACAGGTTGGGCCATACACCATGAAGGTTGTGGCTGAAAGGCATTCTTGGACAGCGAGGTGAACGAATGATGACCGATCTGGGCAGGCTCGCACAATACCGCCCTGGCAGGCTGGCGCGCTACAGGCGCGGGCGAGGATTCACGCTGATCGAAGTGATGGTGGTGATTGCGATCATCGGGATCCTGGCGGCGCTGATCGTGCCAAAGATCATGAGCCGTCCCGACCAGGCACGTGTTGTCGCGGCCAGGCAGGACATCGGCACGCTCATGCAGGCGCTGAGCCTCTACCGTCTCGATAACGGGCGCTATCCGACGCAGGACCAGGGGCTGCCGGCGCTGGTGCAGAAGCCGACTGTCGATCCGGTCCCGGGCAACTGGAAGTCGGGCGGCTACCTCGACCGGGTGCCGATGGATCCGTGGGGCAATCCGTACCAGTACCTCAATCCCGGGGCGCATGGTGACATTGACGTGTTCAGCTTCGGGGCGGATGGCAAGGCTGGAGGCGACGGCAATGATGCGGACATCGGGTCGTGGCAGTAGCAGCGCACGGGTGGGGGTTGCCCGCAACACGCGGGGATTCACGCTGCTCGAGATGCTGGTCGTGCTGGTGATCGTCGGGATTGTGATAGCGGTTGCTGCGCTGGCGCCTGGACGTAACCAGAGGACGGAGCTGACGGAAGAGGCGCAGCGTCTTGCCGCGCTGCTCGAGTCGGCCGCGGACGAGGCGCAGGTGCGTTCGATATCGATCGCGTGGCAACCCGTCGACGGGGGGTACATGTTTTCGCAGTCGACGCAGAGCGGCGGATGGCAGGTTCTTGATGACGATCTGCTCAAGCCGTACCGCTGGCGCGCGGACGTCACCGGGGTGGCGATTCACTATACCGGCAGCGCCCAGACAGTGCGGCGTCTTGTCTTCGGTGATGAAAGCATTGATGCGCCGGTGACGATCGTGCTGAGTGCGGGCGACAGCCGGCTGGACGTGGTCAGTAACGGGATTGGTAACTTCGAGGTGAGGCAGCCATGACGGGGCGAATGACGGGGACCGCGCGCACTGCAGACGCGAAGCCTCACGGAACGGGCCGTGCCGGGCGCCCGGCGAACAGGGTGCGCCCATGATCAGCCTCGTTGTCCTGCTGCCGCCTTCTGCCACGGCGGCGCAACAGACGTGGGCATCCGCGCCCCTTGCCTATGTGCGGGTAGCTGCCGCGGGCCGGATCGTGGATCAGGGCGTCGCGGTCGCGGCGGAGCTGCCGCACAGCGACATGACTGTCGTTGTCGTGTCCGCATGCGACACGCTGCTGCTCAAGGCTACGCTGCCACCGGTGACGGGGCCGCGGCTGCAGCGGGTATTGCCCAACATGGTGGAGGACCAGCTGGTCCAGGATGCGCAGCGCTGCCATATCTGCGTGGATCCTGTTCCGGCACCGGAGGGTGGACACTATATCGCCGTGGTCGACCGCGAATGGTTTGCATCGGTGATCGCCGCGTTCACCCTTGAAGGTCGCGGGCGCCTGAAGGTCGTGCCGTTGACGCGCTGTGTTCCTCTGCCGCACGGGGAAGGGACACCGGCCGGTGGAACGGATGCGTCAGCAACACAGGCGGTCACGGAGAAGGAACCCGCCCTGGCGCTGGTCGAAACAGCCGGGCCGGTGCAGACAGAGACAGCCGATGGGGGGGAGCCGGTCATGCCGTCGGCGGCCGGGGAGGCGGCAGGGGTTGTGACGATGGATGAGGTGGGTGGCCAACCGGCGTCGGCGCTGGTCGTGCGGTATCCCGCAGCGATGGCCGGGTCGGAGACATCCGTGATCGTCGAGGTCGTGCTCAGGCAGGGCGGCCTGGGGCTGGGTCTCGAGGTTGACGAGCGACGGTTGCCTGCGACGCTGGACAGGATGGTGCAGCGGGCACCGACCGACCTGTACGAGCTTTCCGCGGCCGCCCCGGATGTCGTGGGTGCCGCGCGCGACGAAGGGCATGCGATCGATCCCGAGCCGGTCCTGCGCCCGGTGCCGGAACGGGCGGGACTGGCAGTTCTCCCGCTGGGCGCGCTGGCGGAGGCTGCGATGGCGTGTCGCCTTGATCTGTGCCAGTTCGAGTTTGCCCGCTCCGGGCGTGGATCGAAAGGTGCGAAAAGATGGTGGCAATGGGCGGCGGGACTGTCAGGTGCAGCGGTCGTGCTCGCGCTGACGGCGGTGAATGTGCACTGGTTTCAGCTCATGCATCGACGTGATGCCCTGAATGCGCAGATGGTTGCTGTCCTGAAGACGACCTTCCCGGACATATCGGTGGTTGTGGATCCCCAGGCCCAGATGGTGTCGCGCCTGAAAGGGCTCGCCAATGCGAGCGGTGCGCTGCGGGCAGACGACTTTGTTGTGGAGGCTGCAGCGCTGTCCCGCGCATTGCCGCCGGTTCCTTCAACATCGATCAGTATGCTGGACTACAGCAACGGGTCGCTGTCGGTCACATTCCGCCCGGATGCGACTGTTGACGCTGATGGTCTCAGAAAGCGGCTTGCATCCAACGGGCTGTCAGCAAGGCAGGAGGATGGGAAATGGATACTCGCATCCGCAATATCGCGACCGCGATAAGCGGCTGGCTGGAAAGCCGTGCGCCCCGTGAGAGAAAGCTGCTGGTTGCCGGCGTGAGCGTGGGGCTCATTGCGCTCGTCTACAACGTTCTGTGGACACCTGCTTGGGACGGATCCCGGCGTATCTACGGAGATCTGCCCGCCTTGCAGGGTGGTCTGGCGCAGTTGCGTGCCCAGGCCGTGACTGCCCGCAGCTTCCGGGGCGCGTCCGCGATCCGGCCACTCTCGGGTATTGCGCTTCGCGACGCGTTATCTGCATTACTGAAGGATGCGGGTATCCCGGACCCGAAGCTGGTGGTCGTCGGCCAGGGCGTCCAGATGGATGCGAAAGGGGTGCCTTTCAATGTCTGGATGACGTGGCTTGAGGTAGCCCGCACGAAGCTGCATGTGCGTGTCGCGTACGCGCATGCCGAGGCGGAGGCGCATCCGGGGATGGCCACGGTTTCCGCCACCCTCCAGCCGCCAGAGGAACTTCAATGACGAAATGCCGGCATTATCAAGGCACCATGCATAAACTGCGCGTTTCCTTCCGCAGAGGCAAGGTTAGTACCATCTGTCACCGCTACGGCACATCCTGCGCCTATGCTTCTTTTCAAGTGACGCGCGAATAGTCCTGTCATTACGTACCCGACGTTTCTGTCGGCGACGAGGCGGGCGATAACGAGACCAGGCCGGTAGGTACCAGGGCCCGCTCCAGGCGGGCGGGCCCTGGTGAGTGCCTATTCTGTGCATGCCGGCGGATAACCCCTCGTGAGATATACCGACTGATGCGCTGTACGCATCGGGATGCCGTGCGGCGTCAGGGTGTAAAAAGATCGAATTTATCAGGCAATTCAAGTGATAAATAAAGATTTCGATATAAATATATAGCACTACGAAATATAGGGGAATACGTTAAACCGCATGAATCGAGGGTCGTGATGAAAGTGAGACGGTACGGGACGATATCTGGACATTGAACCGCTGTGTCGGTTCATACGCATCGGACTGCGGCTTGGGGAGTCGTGTCCGGTTTCATGTTAACGGGAAAGTAGACGGTGAAGACGAATTGGGGTAATTATTATGGATGACGAAATAAAAGGAAGATTCAGGGCATATACGAGGCAGACCATACATGAGGCATCAGTCTGGGGGCGTCTTTCGCCCGAGCATCGGGAGGCGATCGATATCGTCGGGCGGGTGCTGCCGTTCCGGGTCAACCAGTATGTACTCGAAGAACTGATTGACTGGGACGCGGTCCCGGACGACCCGCTGTTCCGGCTGACGTTTCCGGTGCGCGAGATGCTGCGCGAGAGCGAGTATGTTGCGCTCCGGGAGCTTGTGCACGGCGACGCGCCGCGCGAGATCATCGACCGTGAGGTTGGCCAGATCCGGATGCGGATGAACCCGCATCCGGCCGGACAGCAGACCCATAACGTGCCGTGGCTGGACGGTGTGCCGCTGTCCGGCATGCAGCACAAGTATCGGGAGACGGTACTGTTCTTTCCTTCGGCGGGACAGACGTGCCACGCTTACTGCACGTTCTGTTTTCGCTGGCCGCAGTTCGTCGGGATGGCCGGCCTGAAATTCGATGCGCGCGAGTCGTCTCATCTGGT
Organism: Burkholderia sp. WAC0059; assembly: GCF_002870125.1. GTDB lineage: Bacteria > Pseudomonadota > Gammaproteobacteria > Burkholderiales > Burkholderiaceae > Paraburkholderia. Next base: position 32,584 of record NZ_PNEO01000012.1, on the reverse strand, counting down.
CGACTATCTGAAGCGGCATCCGGAGGTGACCGACGTGCTGATTACCGGCGGTGATCCGCTGGTCATGAATGCGCGCTTGCTCGGCCAGATCCTCACGCCGCTGCTCGTTCCCGAGCTTGCGCACGTCCAGAATATCCGGATCGGGACGAAGTCGGTTGCCTACTGGCCCCAGCGGTTCGTGACGGACCGCGATGCGGATGATGTCATGCGCCTGTTCGAGTCGGTGGTGGCTGCCGGGCGCAATCTTGCGATCATGGGGCACTACAGTCATCCGAACGAGCTGGAGTCCGTCATCGCGCAGCAGGCGGTGCGGCGGATCATCGGGACCGGGGCGACGCTTCGTATGCAGGCGCCGCTGATCAACCATGTGAACACCGACCCGGGCGCGTGGGCGAGGCTGTGGACGCTGGGTACGCGCCTTGGCGCCATTCCGTACTACATGTTCGTCGAGCGCGATACCGGGCCGGCCGATTACTTTCGCCTGCCGCTTGCCGAAGCGTACCGGATTTTCTGCGAGGCCTACCGGACGGTGTCGGGTCTTGCCCGGACGGTCCGGGGTCCGTCGATGAGTGCCTTCCCGGGCAAGGTCATGATCGATGGCATCGTGACGGTGGCGGGCGAGAAGGTCTTCGCGCTGCAGTTCCTGCAGGCCCGCAACGCAGCCTGGGTGCGGCGCCCGTTTTACGCACGCTTCGATCCGCAGGCCACGTGGTTCGACGAGCTCACGCCGGCGTTCGGCGAGAAGGCATTTTTCTTCCAGCAGGAGCACCAGGGCGACAGGCTCGTGATTCCGGTTCATGCCGGCGACGTTGTCCGGGCACAGGGTGAAAGCCTCGCGGAGGTGTCGCTATGAGCAACGTATTGCCACACTACGAGGTCTATGCAATCCGGTACGCCACGCATGAAGGGCGGCGTACCGGCGAGAACTACCTCGGCCACGATCCGCACGGCAACGCGCCTGTGCCGTTCGATTTCTATTTCTGGGTAATCCGTGACGCCAGCCATACGGTGGTGGTCGACACGGGCTGCAAGCGGCGCACGGCGCAGGCGCGCCACCGGAACTGGTTTGCCGGTCCCAAGGTGCTGCTGTCGCGGCTGGGCATCGATGCTGACGATGTCACGGACGTGGTCATTACGCACATGCACTACGATCATGCCGGCAACCTCGACATGTTTCCTCGCGCGCGCATTCACCTGCAGGAAGTCGAGATGGCGTTCTGTACGGGGCGCTGCATGTGTCATGGCGCGCTACGCGCACCGTTCGAGGCCGATGATGTCGTCCAGGCCGTGCGCGGACTGTTCGACGGCAGGATGTGTCTTCTTGACGGGGACAGTGAGCTGCTGCCGGGCATTACGTTGCACCGGATGGGCGGCCATACGCCCGGGCTCCAGGTGGTACGGGTGTCCACCGCAAGAGGGCACGTGGTACTGGCCAGCGATGCCGCCCATTACTGGGACAACCTGCGGGCGCGGCGTCCGTTTCCCATCGTGGCGAGTGTGCCGGACATGCTCGATGCGCACGGGAAGATCGAGTCGCTGGCTGATGGCCCGATGCACGTGATTCCCGGGCACGATCCCCTGGTTCGCACCGTGTTCCCGTCATTGCCGTCGGAACCCGACATCCTCGCGCTGCACGAGGCGCCCCGTTCGCTACCCCGTCCGGTGGCCGGGACGGAGGGTGCGGTGCGCCAGATCCGCGCGCCGCGGCCGCGGCTCTCGCTCGCGGGTTCGCTGGACCTGAGAGGAGAACAGCCATGACGAAACGCTTTCTCACGCTGGTCGGGATGGGTCCCCGCGGACTGAGCATCCTCGAGCGGGTGCTGGAACATGCGCACCGTCTGCCCGACGGCGTGCGCCTGCACGTCGACGTCGTCGACCCCGGTGAGTGCGGTCAGGGGGCACATCCCTCCATGCAGCCGGACCATCTGCTGATCAACACAGTGGCGTCGCAGGTCACGATGTTTGCTCCGGCGAGCGTAGCCGCGCGAGCGACGGGTGGACCTTCGCTGGTGGAGTGGGCGCGCCAGAGTGGGTATCGTCGCTTTGGCCGCCGCTTCTTCCGGGTGGGCGATGAGTCGGGTCACGAGATCACGGAGTTTGACCATCTGCCGCGCAGCCTGCTTGGCGAATATCTGGCGTGGGTATACGCACAGATCGTAGCCCTGCTGCCTGAGCGGGTGACGCTATGCCACCATCGTACCCGGGCAACGGATGTGGCACCGCGGGCCGGCGGCGACGGCTATACCGTGGTGCTGGAGAACGGCCAGCACTGCCATGCCGATTTCGTGGTGCTGGCGATGGGACATGGACGGCGAGCGCCAACCAGTGACGATCGTGCAGCCGCGGCGTTCGTGGACGGGCACGGCCGGCGCAATCCGGCGCTGCGCTTCGTTGCCTGCCCGTATCCGGTTGAGCAACTGGCCGGGCTCGACGCGCAGGCGACGGTGGCGATCCAGGGCTTCGGGCTGACTGCGCACGATGTGATCTCGCAGCTGACGGTCGGGCGTGGCGGGCAGTTTGTCGCGACCTCCGACGGGCTGCGGTACGCGCCGTCGGGCCGGGAGCCGCGCATGCTGCTGTTCTCACGCCAGTGCCTGCCGTTTGCTGCCCGCGGGCTGAACCAGAAGGGGCTGACGGGACGGCATCCTGCGCGCTTCTTCACGCCGCAGGCGGTTGAAAACGTACGGGCTGCCACGGGGGAGGCAAGGCTGGACTTCCAGGCGCATGTCATGCCCCTCATCGTGCGGGAGATGGCCTTCGCGTACCGGATGGCAGTCGACGGACGCGGGACGGACCCGGACGCATTCGTGCCGACTGAAGCGGAGCAGCGTGCGGTCCATGGGATCCTCTGGCCGCTGGAGGGCCGCCAGTTCGCTTCCCAGGCGGCCTTCGAGGCGTATTTCGACGGGCTGGTCGCGGATGATCTGGCGCAGGCGCGGCGTGGCAACCTGCGCAGTCCGGTGAAAGCGGCAACCGACGTGCTGCGCGACACGCGCGAGGCGCTGCGCGCGGCTGTCGAGTTCGGTGGCCTGACGCCCGGATCGCACAGGCATTTCGCAGAGGTGTTCAACGCCGTGACCAACCGGATTTCGTTCGGTCCACCCATGCAGCGCGTGGTGGAGTTGCTGGCGCTCAGAAAGGCGGGCGTGCTGGGTCTGGGGGGCGGGCCGGGGGCACACGTTGGCTTCGACGAGGACACCGCGCGCTTTCGCATCGACACGCCCTGGCATGACGGAATCGGACGGCAATGGGCCGATGTGCTGGTGACGGCCAGGCTCGATGCATGGTCGCCGCTGACCGACGACGCAACCTTGACGGCGAGGCTGCTTGAGCGCGGGCTGATCCGGCCGTACCGGAACGGCGACTACCATCCCGGGGGGATCGACATCGACCGGCATCTGCGGCCGTTCGGTGCGGATGGCCAGGTGCGCAACGGATTGTGGGCGGTGGGCTTCGTGGTCGAGGGCGTGCATTTCTATACGCATGCGTTACCGCGTCCGCAGATTCCGTCGCGGCAGACCGCCGATGCCGACCAGTGCGTGCTGCAGTTGATGCGCGAGTTGCAGGAAGGCACGGCTGTCGAGGCTTCGCTCCGGCAGGCAAGCGATGCGACGGAGGCCGTATGAGCGGGCAGGCACGAAACATTGCGGCCAGCATGACAGCGTATGCGGACCCGGTGCCGTCCGGCGACGCGGACGCGACGCTGGTGCCGTTTGCGGGCTATCTGGCGATGTCGGCCCGCGATCCCGCACAACCGGCCCACTGGCGCCATTCGGTGCTGGAGGCTGGGTGCGAGAAGGTCGCGCATGGCGAGCGGGGCACGGTTGCGCTGGTACCGGGCGGTGCGGCGGGTCGAACGGGAGAGGTGGCGCCCGGCCTTTCGATGACGGTCCAGGTGGTGCGTCCGGGCGAGGTCACGAGCGCGCATCGCCACGCCTTCTGGCATCTGTATGTGGTGGCGCAGGGGCAGGGGCGGGCGCATGTCGCATGCGATTTGTCCCGCAGTTCCCGGGCCGGGAGCAGCACTCTGCGACAGTCGGACTACGTGGTGGCGCGAGGGGACGTGTTCTACGTCCCGCCGTGGGCGTCGCACTGGCTGGATAACCCTCACGCAGATGACGCACTCGTGCTGTATGTCGTTCAGAACCTGCCGCAACTGGCGGGGCTCGGCACGCTGCTGAGAGAGGCCCCGGATGGCAGCCTTGACCATGTGTTCCGCCGGACGTCTGCATCTGTCGAGGGGACTGGTTCTGCTGGAGAGTAATCCGCCGGGTGGCGCCGGCGGCAGGATGCGCTGGCGCGCCCTTTCACTACCGGGAGTTCGAATGATGCAGTCGACAGGCATACGGCCCCTGGGCCGGGTCGCCCTCTATACCAGTGTGTTCCTGCCGTTTGCGCTGGGACACTACATGTCCTTTATTTTCCGCACCATCAATGCGGTGCTGTCACCGTATCTGGTGGCGTCCCTGCAGCTGGGCGCCACGCAGCTTGGTCTGCTGTCGAGCGCCTATTTTGCTGCGTTCGGCATTGCGCAGCTGCCAGTCGGTGTCGCGCTCGACCGTTACGGGCCGCGGCGGGTGCAGCTTGTGCTGCTGGTGGCTGCTTCGCTGGGATCGCTTCTTTTCGCGACGAGCGGCGGGTTCGGCATGCTGTTCATTGCACGGGTGCTGACCGGCATCGGGTTGTCGGCCTGCTTCATGGGGTCGATCAAGGTCCTGTCGTACTGGGTCGAGCCGGCAAGGCTGCCATCGATCCATGGGTATCTGCTGGCCGTGGGCGGCCTGGGCGCGATGTCTTCCACGCTGCCCGTGGCGCTGGCGCTGCAGCACATGGACTGGCGCACACTGTTCATGGTGCTCGCGGGTCTCACGCTGCTGCCTGCCGTTGCCATCGGGTTGCTGACGCCGGCCGATCCGGTTGCTCACCGGATCAGTCGTCTGCCATCGCCCCGTGCATTGCTCGAGGTTTACCGCGACCCGGCATTCCGGCGCACGATCAGCCTGCTGCTGCCGTCTCACGCGGTGGCCTTCGGTCTGCAGGGGCTCTGGATGGGGCAATGGCTGCAGGATATCGGCCGGTTCGGCGTGCAGGACTCGGCCGCCTTCCTGCTGGTCGGGATGGGGGCGATCGTGGCGGGTTCGCTGTCGCTGGGCAACGTGACCGAATGGGCGGCCAGGCGTTTCGGCATGAAGCCGCGGGACGTCGCAGGCTGCGGCATCGGACTCTTTCTCCTCGTCCAGATCCTGATGATGTTCAATGTCCCGGCACTGGTGCCGTTCCTGTCGGTGTGTTTCACGCTGTTTGGCACGGTCGCGGGGCTGGAATATACGATCGTGGCGCAGAGCGTGCCGCCGGTCATGACGGGGCGTGCTGCGACGTGCCTGAACCTGCTGATTTTTGCAGGCGCTTTTATTGTGCAGGGGGGCTTTGGCCTGATTCTTGGAATCTGGCATCCCGACGCTGGATTCCATTATCCGGTTGTGGCGTGGCGGGTGGCGCTGGGGATCGCGCTTGCGCTCCAGTTGCCGGGTTTCATCCGGTGGCTGGTGGCATGGCTGAAGCCGGCAGTTGAAGCGCCGTCCGACGGGGATCGCCCGGATGCTGTGTGATGGTCGAAATGCTGAAAGGAGACAGAGGATGAAGCTGCATGGCTACTACCGTTCGTCCGCGTCATTCCGGGTACGGATTGCGCTGAACCTGAAGGGCGCTACCTATACCCAGGTGACGCATGACCTGTCGCGTGCGCAGCAGCGCAACGCTGACTACGTGGCACTGAACCCCGCTGCGGCTGTACCCGTGCTCGAGGTGGACGGGCTTGTCCTGACGCAGAGCCTCGCAATCATCGACTATCTCGAACACCGCTATCGGACGCCGCAACTGATCCCGACCGCGCCTGCGGAACGTGCGCGTGTAATCGGACTCGCTGCATTGCTGGGTGCCGATACACATCCGCTTGGCACCCTGCGGGTGGTGGACTATCTGCGCGGGAACCTGGGTGTCGACACGGCGGCGGTGACAGCGTGGCAGCGACACTGGGCAGCGGAAGGACTGCGCGCCTTTGAGGCACAGCTCCAGTACGGCGGGACGGGACATTTCAGTCACGGAGACGAGCCGGGGCTCGCCGATGTGTTCCTGGTGCCCCAGGTGCTGGCGGCGAGGCGCCATGGTGTCGATCCGGCCGCTTATCCGGTGGTCGACAGGATTGTGCAGGCCTGTCTTGATCTGCCCGCTTTCCAGCAGGCCCTGCCTGACAACCAGCCGGACGTGCCCAGGAGCAGTCCGGCGTCGTAAGGTGCCCGGCATCGGGGAGGGCCGGGCAGTCGCTGATCAGGACTTTGGAATATCAGGCCGCGGCTGCTACAGCGTGTGACGGTGTTGCGGCAGGCATCCTGATGGTAGCGTCCTGGAAGGCCTCACCGAGCTTGCGCAGGGCTACACGGATTTCCGGTTCGGACGAGGCCGAATACAGGATGATTTCGCGCGTTGGAAGCACGGGCAGGCCGATGCGGGGACCGATATCCATCGTGCCTGCCGGTGCGGCGCTCAGCGCGAGCGGTGCAATGGCGAGACCTGCCAGCGCCGCGCCGGCCAGGGTCGCGGCACCGCCGCCAACAAATACCTCTTCCCAGGGAATGCGGACCAGTGCGAGCGCGTCGACGGCCATCGCACGCACACGGCACGGATGTGCCTGCAGCGCAAGCGGAATCGCCGCATCAGGTGGTTGCGTCCAGTCCGGAATGGCCATCCATCCGAACTGCTCCTGCACGAGTGTTTCTCCGTCATGCCGGATATCGTCGTGTGACAGCACGATGGCGGCATCCACCTGGCCCTGGTCAAACTGCGCCTGCATGTCGCGCGAGCTGGACACCCGAAGCTCGATCTGCAGATGCGGGTTGGCCTCCCGCAGGTGCCGGAGCAGTACCGGCAGATTGTTGCCTACCAGGTGATGACTGATTCCGATTTTCAGGGGAATACGGTTAGCCACCAGCGAGGTAATGGCATCGTCATGTGCGGCGAGCAGTGCACGAGCCGAGCGAAGGAATAACTCTCCTTTCGGGGAGAGCCGTACCTTGCGTGGCGTACGTTCGATCAGTTGCTGTCCCACGCGCTGTTCGAGCCGCTTGAGCTTGATACTGATGGCTGACTGGGTTGTATTCAGCAAGTCCGCTGCGCGGGTAAAGCTGTGCGTGTCTGCGACGAGCACAAAGGCCTGAACGGCTTCGATATCGAGGGGTTTCATCGTGATCCATTCAACTTTTCCATCACTGAAATAGCGAACGTCCGGTTTAAACGGAGCTCGAACTGTGACACCCTTTCCGTCGTGAATACAGTGCACGGAATTTAAGGCGTTTTCGTGCCGAACTGGTTGCTGCTGTCACGGTGCGGTCATTGCATGACCGTGGGCCACGAGGGCGTCGCATCACTGCAATCTGTCGGGTGTCGTCCGGAATGCAGATGCGGCAGCGCTACACATTGGCTGATGACGGAGCCGCCAGCAGGCAGCCATCAAGGTGAGATGTGGCGATATCGGAAAACGTCGCCATGGAATATTGGGTGGTCACGATGCTTCGACTTTCGAGGTTGGAGCAAACGTTTCCACAGGATGGCCAGCCTGCCTGTCCAGTATAAGTGGCTCGCGGCAAATGATGTTGGCGGGCGAGCATGTCAGGTGCTCAGTCGAGGTGGCAGGCGGTCTCCAGATGCGGCAGGCGGGTGTGGTGGTGGAGCGGAAATCCAGCCCGGCGGCTGCGCCAGATGGCAGATGGAGTGAAGGAGACTGGTTGCGCATACAAGCCAGACGCGGGCTCGCCGGGTGGAGCAGGTGGGCGGTGCGAAGTGCTTCGCGGTGAGGAGAATGTGCGGGTTCGCACGTGAAGACCAGCGTCATGCGTATTCGGGCTGCACAAAGTCTGTGAGACCGGATGGTATCCGGACATTATCCTTTTCGCAGTGACCTGCAGAAAGATGATTCAGGACGCGATTTTCTGATTGACGGAGATATTTGCTGAATTAATGATGAATCAGGGAGAAGTTCTTTTGGAAAGCCTGTTGGGTGGCCTTTTCGCGGCAATGGGTGATTGGTGGCTGACGTGAATGTGCTGGATATTCAGACGAAACATAAAGTTAAAGAAAATTGCGGCGACTGGATTTTATGTGGTGTTGATTAATTACGCTGGAAGATGAATTTTTTGTGTCAAAAGGTGTGTACGTCCTTGTGGGGGCTGGATTTAGTATGACGCTACCATGATGAAAGCGTTTTGAATGGTTTGCGTTGTACGTACATTCTGCCTCGAAGATGTCGTAAAGGCGGTTTTGATGATGGATTAAGATCGCCGATTTGGAACGCGCGGGTTGGGCTGCTTTCATGGTGCCGATAATCCGCATCCTCGACGAGGAATTAATGGCCGGGTTTAAGTCACACTGAACCGAATAACGCGGCGAGGTGCCCCGGACTGCATGTTGGGCTACGCGGTCAAACGCGGGGCAAAGGGGACCAACGGTGGATCTTCATTTCTGGCAGCACGTGAAGTCGATGGTGACACGGGAATTCAGCCGGAATCCGTCCAGCGCCCTGCGGGACGCACAGGATGGTCCGGTCGTGATCACGAAGTATGGCCAGCCGGTCGCGTGCATCGTATCGATTGAATATTGGGACTGCCTGCTCAAGCAGGCACAGGAAGTCGTATTCCAGGAGATGGAGGTACCGACGGTGCCTGTCGACCAGCTCGCCGGGCAGTCGGGCTCGAAAGGTTCGTGCGCGCGTGACTGAGTGCGCGGCTCACGTCTGTCCGGCAGTGAGGCGGTGAACCCACAGGACGCGCGTGGTTGTGAAGTCGCCGATGCCGAAGCGACCGATCAGCGTGTCCATCCGGATGTCGATCCGCGTCGAGTGGATCCGGCAATGCACGATGAAGTAGCCGCTGTTGACGGAGATCAGTGAGCCGGTGGGAAGTGTTGTGCTGCCTGCGTTCGGTGCGAGTATCAGCGGAATGTCCCCGGTGCTGACGAAGTAGGCGGTCTGTCTGCGTGCGGTCAGGGTGTGGGCCTGTTCCACCGAAAGCCCGGGAAGTGCTGCAGCCAGGACGACGTCAGGTGCGGTGTTCGCATTGACGTAGGTGTAATCGGGGAGCAGGGTGACGTAGGGTGCCAGAGTCCTGATGGTCTGCGTATCGTAACCCGGCACCCTGTCAAGATCTGCGATGGACACGAGCTGCATCGGCCAGCCCAGCAGGCTCGGATGATCGTCCTCTGAATACTCGCCTTGCGGAATCCGGTCGTTCACAGAATTCAGCATGTAGGCGGCCGTCTGCTGCGCAAGCCCGGGGTTCAGGGAAAGTTCCGTCAACAACTGGCGGTACGTATACAGGCCGCTCGCATCGACAGCCCACGGTTGTCCCGGGCCGGACCGCGAGATCAGGTCGGTCAGGTTGAATTTCGCCTGGGCGTCTTCCACTTCACCTGACAGGGTGGCCTGACTGAGTTCCCCATTCAGGCGCTGGGTGTCTTCGGGAAGCAGGTCGGCCAGTCTCAGGTTACGCACGGGCACAGACCAGGCCTGTCCCACATAGGACACGTTTGACTGCGTGCTCTGCACGCGCAGCGTGGCGCGCGCCCATTGCACCGCGGCTCTTTCGAGCCATAGGGTCTGGAGCGCGAGACGCTGGTTCTCGATATCGCGCAGGGCCACGAGCTCCCGCCAGACGATGCTCACCGCGAGCGAGGCGGCCAGTGCGACGACCAGCAGTGCCGTGATGACAGCGATGCCCTTCTGACGCCTGCCGCCGGCCACAGGTCGTTGTCCTCGGAGCGACGGATGCTTCACGTGTACCTCTCGCCAGCAGAATGCTTCCGGAAGGAAGGGGCGCTATAACGGAGCGATCCTACGGGCAATGTATTTCGTCATCTTGACGGATGTTACGTACATTTTCCGGGCAGGCTTTCCGGTCCGATAAAACTTCAATGGTACGTAACATCCGTCTTAAAAATGACGGCAACGGTCCCTATACTCCACAACCATTCAATACGAGCAGATCCCGTGACGGACGAGGGAATCTGCGACCTCCTCTGCCTTCCGGATTGATCCGGCGACGGTATGTCGCCGGGGTCGTATTCAGGATCGTTGGTCAGTCACACGGGCATTCACGGAGTGTATGTGTTTGTTCGTACTACGTATGAAGTAATTGTAAATATCCAGAGAACAGGGTCCGCCCGGTATTGGGTGGCGGGGAAGGTTTGTGTCGTCGACGTGTATCAAGGGGAGCGGCGTAATGGCGCCACGGTTCTACGGGGAGAAGTCAGGCGGGTGGCATGGGTACGGCTGGGCCGGCGTACTGCTGGCTGGCGGTATGGCGCTGGCGTCATCCGCGCATGCGCAGCAGGCGGCAGGTGCGGCTGCTGCGGGCGGTACCGCGCAGGCGCCTTCGTCATCGGCGCCCGGGACGTTTGACGTCAACGAATTCATCGTCCGGGGCAATTCCACGCTGCCCGGTCTCGATATCGAGAAGGCCGTGTATCCGTTTGAAGGGCCGGGGCGCACGCTGAAGGATGTTCAGGCTGCGCGCGATGCGCTGCAGAAGGTCTATCAGGACAGGGGTTATCAGTCGGTGGTGGTGGAGCTGCCTCAGCAGCATGTGAGCAATGGTGTGATCGTGCTGCAGGTGGTCGAGGCGAAGGTGGGGCGTGTCCGGGTCGAGGGCGAGAAATATACGTCGCCCGAGGTGATCCGGGACGCGGTACCGGCCCTGACGGAAGGCACGGTGCCAGACTTTACGGCGGCTCAGCAGCAGCTGACGGCGCTGAACAGCGCAGACCGGCAGGTGGCGCCGGTGCTCAAGCCCGGTACGTTGCCGCAGACGCTCGATGTGGACCTGAAGGTGAATGACCAGAGTCCGTGGCACGGCAGTCTGGAGGTCAACAACGACCGCAGTCCGGACACGTCCGAACTGCGCACCGTTGCCTCGCTGAGCTACTCCAACCTCTGGCAGCTCGGACATGTCTTTTCGGGCAGTTTCCTGATCGCACCGCAGCACCCCGAGGACGCCAAGGTCTATTCATTCTCCTATCTTGCGCCGATTCAGGGGACGCACTGGAGTCTGCAGGCCACGGTTTTCCATTCCGACAGCGATGTGGCGTCGGGTGCCGCCACCACGGTGCTGGGCAAGGGGACGTCGTTCGGTCTGAGCGCGATCTATACGCTGCCCGCCACCGATACGTATTCGCAGTCGGTGAGTATCGAGATCGATCACAAGCACTTTGACGAAGACGACCGGGTGGCTGGTCAGCTATCGGAAGCGCCGCTGACCTATCTGCCGGTGACGTTCTCCTACAACGGCCAGCTCAACCGAAAGAATTCGCAGACGTCGTTCACGGCGTCGCTGACGACGAACATCAGGGGTGTCGGCAGCAGCGCCGATGAGTTCGACAACAAGCGCTACAACGCGACCTCGGATTTTGTGTACGGCCGTTTCGATGTCAACCATACCCAGGACCTGCCGCGCGACGTGCAGCTTAACGGACATGTGTCGGCACAGTTTGCCAACGAGCCCCTGGTGTCGAGCGAGCAGTTTGCGGCGGGCGGCATCAATACGGTGCGCGGCTATCTGGAGGCGGAAGACACATCGGACAGCGGCGTGATCGGTTCGGTCGAAGTGCGCTCGCCCTCGATCGCGAAGTACGTGGGCAGCTGGGCGAACGAGTGGCGGTTCCACGGGTTTGTTGACGCTGCACACCTGTGGCTGCTCAGCCCGCTGCCGGAGCAGACATCCTCTTTCAACCTGGTGAGTGCGGGGTTGGGTACGCGCATCCAGGTACTGCGGTTTGCGAGTGCCGACCTTGAAATGGCGTTCCCGTTGCACGCAGGGACGTTCACGAAGGCGTATCACCCGCAGTTCGATTTCTACGTACGGGCGAGTTTCTAGCACGGTTTGTTGACTATGGGCCGGTGGACGGACCGGTGCCGGTATCTCAGGAGAGTGGATTGTGAAGCGCGCATTATTCCTTTTACTCATTGCGTTCGCATGGCTGCCAGGTGCAGCCAATGCGTGGTGGCAGAACGACTGGTCATACCGGAAGTCGATCACGGTCGATACCAGCCCGAAAGGCGCCAATATCACGCAGGCGGCCGGACGTGTCCCGCTGCTCATTCGCCTGCATTCCGGGAACTTCCAGTTCGACGGGCTGCAGGACAGTGGGGCGGACATCCGGTTCGTGGCGGCTGACGACAAGACGCCGCTGAACTACCACGTCGAACAGTACGATCCGGTGCTGGGTGTGGCGCTGGTCTGGGTGGATATTCCGCAATTCCCGGCCGGTGCGAGCCAGAACATCTGGATGTACTACGGCAACAAGAAGACGCCGGATGGCAGCAAGCCTGCAGCGACGTTCGATCCGGATTACACGGCCGTCTTCCACTTTGACGATGCGGGCGGTACGCCGCCGAAGGATGCCACGGCATACGCCAACAACGCGCAGGATGCGTCGGTCCGTGTGGTCGAGGACGGCATCATTGGCCGGGCGGCACAGTTCAGTGGCACGCCGCTCCTGCTTGCCGCGAGCCCGTCCCTCGCGATCCCCGCCGGTGGCCAGTTCACGTTCAGTGACTGGGTGAAGCCTGCTGCGCTTGCTGCCCAGACGCTGCTCTACAGCCGTCGCGACGGAGCCAGTGCACTGCTGGTCGGGCTCGACAACGGCGTGCCGTTTGTGGAGATCGACGGGGGCCCGGCGCCCGTGCGCACGGCGGCTGGCCAGCCGGTCGCAGCCGGACAGTGGAGCGATATCGCGGTGACCGCGGACGGCCACAACGTCGTGCTCTATGTGGGTGGCAAACCGTATGCGCAGGTGGCTGCGGTTCTGCCCGCGCTCAATACGCCCACGGCCATCGGCGGCGATGTCGCGAACGCACCGGCCGGATTTGCTGCCTTCTCCGGCGAGATGGATGAATTGCGGCTCTCGAAGGTGGCGCGCTCGCCCACGCTGATTGGCCTCGACTTCCTGAACGAGGGCGCCGAGTCGAAGCTCGTGAGCTACGGCGCGGACGAGAAACAGTCGGGCTTCGGCTTCGGCTACTTCGGCGTGATCGTCCATTCGGTGACGGTCGATGCATGGTTCGTGATTGCGATCCTGCTCGCCATGGCCGTGATCTCGTGGGTCGTGATGTACATGAAGGCGAACTACGTGGGGCGGCTCGACAAGGCCAACGGTTTTTTCCTGAAGCGCTTTCGCGAGGTGGCGGGCCGCAAGCTCGTGGGCCTCGCGCAGGTGGATGCGAAATCCGACGAAGGGCAGCGTCTCGGCCAGTCGTCCCTGTATCGCCTGTACCGGGCAGGGGTCGATGAAATCCACAGCCGCATCGACGAGCAGGGGCGCAGCGTGATCAGCGCGGAGTCCATCGAGGCGATCCGGGCGACGATGGACGCGACGCTCGTGCGCGAGAACCAGCGCCTGTCGAAGTCGATGGTGCTGCTCACGATTGCGATTTCCGGCGGCCCGTTCCTCGGTCTGCTCGGCACGGTGGTCGGCGTGATGATCACGTTCGCGGCGATTGCCGCAGCGGGCGACGTCAACGTGAATGCGATCGCACCGGGTATCGCTGCTGCACTGCTTGCGACAGTCGCGGGCCTGTTCGTCGCGATCCCTGCACTCTTTGGCTACAACTACCTGCTGACGCGCAACAAGAACGTGAGCGCCAACATGCAGGTGTTCGTGGACGAATTCGTCACGCGCCTCGCCGAAGCGCATGCGAATCCCGATCACGCGCTGACGGCGGCCTGAGGAGACCATCATGCGGGTCCAGGACGACGAGAAGCCCTACGACGACATCAATATTACGCCGATGCTGGATCTGGCGTATGTACTGCTGATCATCTTCATCATCATGACGACCGCTTCGGTGCAGGGTATCAAGGTGGACCTGCCCCGCGCGAGTTCGTCGACGAGCCTCGCGAAGCCGCAGACGAAGGCGATCACGGTTTCCGACTCCGGCCAGATCTATCTCGACGCGTATCCGGTGTCCATGGACGAACTGGAGAGCCGTCTTCGCACGGCCAAGGCAACCAGTGCGGATTTCCCGATCGTGCTCAAGGGCGACTCGACTGTGCAGTACCAGAAGGTCATGGACGTACTTGATCTGCTGCGCCGTCTTGATCTCTCGCAGGTCGGTCTGGTGACCGGCAAGCCCGCGCAGGGCGCGGCAGGCGGATGACGTCATGGAAATGACCTACCAGAACGGCCACGGCGACGGTCCACCGAACGGGTGGCGCCGCTGGATCAAGCCGGCGGTCATCGTACTCCTGGTGGCGGGCGCGGCGTGGCTCGTGTGGCAGCTGGCGAGTGACCGCGCAGGCGTGAAGCGCACGGAGGCGCCGCAGGTGACCACCGTGATTCCGGTGCCGCCCCCGCCCCCGCCACCACCGCCCCAGGTCAAGCCGCCGCCGCCGAAGATCGAGCAGACGGTGCAGACGCCGGTGTCGAAGCCGACGCCAGTGTCGAAGCCGGCCGAGACGCCAAAACCTTCGGATAACCAGCCGAAGCAGATGACGATGAACGCGCCGGCCCAGGCCGGCAGCGACAACTTCAACCTGGGTGCCGGTGATGGCACGGGGATGGTGGGCAGCGGAGGCGGTGGGCGCTTCGGCAACGCGACCTACCGGCAGTACATGGCGTATCTGCTGCAGCAGACCGTTGAGCGGGACAGGCAGGTGCAGGAAGCGGGGGGCAGCGCCCGGTTTGCGGTGGAGCTGAATCTCTGGATGGACCCGGACGGACATATCACGCGGGTCACGGTCAGCCAGTCGACTGGGGACCCGAAGCTGGACGCGGCTGTGGTCAATGCCATCCAGTCGCTGGGCAAGGTTGATGAAGCGCCGCCGCCGGGGGCGACGTACCCGGTACTGGTCAGGTTGAACGGACGCCGGCCTGGATAGGGCCGTGGTCGTCGGGGCAGAAGAACGCAAGTTATGTGGAGAGTCGGGATGATTCAGAGAATGGAAGAGCGGAACGCAGCGGGGAGCCGTGCGTGCGGGCGTATCCGCCTCTCGCGTACCAGTCTGGCGATACTGGCGTTGAGCATGGCTGCGGCGCCGCATGTGCATGCGCAGTCGCTCGAGACGCAGGCCGCAGAGGCTTCGGCGAACGCCGCGGCGACGCCGACGGGGAGCACGGTGATCAATCTGATCAAGCTGCTGGTCAAGCGTGGCGTGCTCACGCAGCAGAACGCGACCGAACTGATTGCTGAAGCACAGAACGAAGCAAGCCAGACGAAGGCCGCGCCGTCCGGGGCAGCGGGGGGCGCAGGTGCGCAGGTTGTCAATGCGCCGACGCAGCCTGGCGACGTCGCCGTGCCCTATGTGCCGCAGGTCGTGCGCGACCAGATCCGGGACGAGGTCAAGCAGGAAGTCGTCTCGCAGGCGAAGGCAGAGAACTGGGCGCAGCCCAACACTTTTCCGGACTGGGTTTCGCGCATCACGATCAACGGCGACGTGCGGGTACGGGACCAGTTCGACTTCTATTCTCCGCGTAACGTGACAGGTCTGACCAATTTTGCAGCGATCAACAAGGGCAGCCCGGTCGATATCAATCCGAACACCAACACCAGCCCGTTTCCGACGCAGAACACGACCCATGACCGGGATGACCAGTTGAGCATCCGCGCGCGCCTCGGGGTGACGGCCGTGGTCTCCGATCAGCTCACGGCGGGTCTGCAACTGGCGAGTGGCAACGATGACGGCCCGGTGTCGACGACGAGCCTGCTCGGTGGCGGGTTTGCCAAGAACGACATCTGGCTGAACCAGGCTTACCTGAAATACAAGCCTGTCCCCTGGATCGACATCACGGCGGGCCGGTTCGACAATCCGTTCTTCTCCTCGGACCTGCTGTACTCGAACGATCTGCAGTTCGACGGCATCGCGGCCAGCTTCCGGCATCTGCTGCCGGGACACGATAACGTGACGCTGTTCGGCACGCTCGGCGTGTTCCCGATCCAGTACAGCTCCGACAGCTTCCTCGCGCAGAATCCGGATACATCGGGCGGCACGACGCAGTGGATGGCGGGTGGCCAGTTTGGCGCCGAATGGCAGATCAACGACCAGAACCGGCTCAAGGGTGCGGTTGCCTATTACGACTTCATGAACATGAAGGGGCAGCTGTCGGCACCCTGCGCGCTGTATCTCGGTGCGACAAGCTGCAGCACGGATAACGAAGCGCCTGCGTTCATGCAGAAGGGCAATACGCTCGTTGCGCTGCGCAACATTATCCAGAATCCGAACCTCGCGCCGGGCGATACGCCGGATCCGCAGTATTTCGGTCTGGCCTACAACTATCGCATCCTCGACACCAAGCTTGAGTGGGACACGAAGCTGGCCGATCGCTACAAGATCAGGCTCGACGGCGAGTATGTCCGGAACCTGGCCTACAACTCCAACAAGGCATTTGCAGCCGGCGCGGCGCCGGTCGTGAACAACTTCAACAACGCGAGCAGCTCGTCGACCACTGTTACCCAGGCCGACTACAGGAGCGGCGCCAACGGCTTCATGTTCAAGGCGACGCTGGGCGAGCCGGACACGCTGGAGAAGGGCCAGTGGAACTTCTCGGTGACCTACAAGTATCTCCAGCCCGATGCAGTGCTCGACGCCTTCGTCGACCCGGACTTCGATCTCGGGGGAACCAATACGAAGGGTTACATCATCGGTGCGCAGTACGCGGTCGCGCGCGATGCGTGGCTGCAGGCCCGGTGGATGAGCGCGCACGAGGTGTACGGTCCGCCGCTCACGATCGACGTGCTGCAGCTTGAGATGAATGCACGGTTCTGATGGAGACGGCCATGAGAGTACGTCATCTTTTTCTCTGTGCCTGCGCGCTGGCCGGCAGTCTGGCTGTCCTGCCGGTGCCTGCGTCCGCACAGAGTCTCGAGGACCGGCTGCGCAGCCAGCTGCGTGAGACGACTGAGCAGTTGCGCCAGCTCCAGGACAGCCAGTCCCAGTTGCAGGCGCAGCTTTCGTCAGCGCAGCAGGATCGGGACAAGGCCCAGGCCGATCTGAAGCAGGCACAGACTGCGCTTGTCGCAGCGAAGGGCCGGCCGGATGCGACGGATGCGGCGGAGCGTGCGCTGGCGGCCGAGCGCGCCAGTCATGCGCAGGACAGCGCGCAGCTTGCGAAGTATCGGTCCGATTACGAGAGCCTCGCCGCGCAGTCGCGTACCCGCGAAGCTGAAGCAAAAGAGAGCGATGCCCAGCTGAAGGCGCGTGACGCAACGCTGCAGCAGTGCGAGGCAAAGAACGCGCAGCTCTATAGCGTCGGGCATCAGATCCTGGATGCGTATGAGCATGCGGGGCTTGGCTCATTCCTCGCATCGCGTGAGCCGTTTGCCCAGGCCACGCGCGTGAAGTACGACCAGATCGCCCAGGACTACGGTGACCAGCTCTATACGGGCAAGTTCGATCCCGATGCGAAACCGGCTGCGGCCTCCGCGCCGGCAGCGCCGCATTAGTACGGCACGGGGTCAATCCGCGGGACATTCCCGCACCGAATTTTCACAGGACAGACAGAGATGGCAAGCAAACAGGAACGGGCAGCACAGGCAGCGGCTGAGGCAGCGGTGGAGGTACCGGGGGCCGTGCCGCTTTACGAATCAGTCTCGGTAGACGAGCTGGCGGATCTGCTTCGGGAGTCGGGCTATCGCGTGACGCCGGCCGAGCAGAACGGCCATGTGCAGCTCATGAGCGCAAGCCAGGGGATCGGCTTTGCCGTGCGCTTTGGCAATCGTGCGGCCGAAGAGGGGCGTTTCTTCGATTTCACCCTGGGATGTGTCATGCAGGTCCAGGGCGATATTCCCGTCGAGCTGGTTCCGTCGTGGGCGCGTACCAAGCGGTTTGCCCGCCTGTCCGCCCAGGGGCAGTTTCTCGTGCTGGAAATGGATGTGGTCGTGTCCGGCGGGGTGAGCGTCCGTCACCTGACCTCCATGACGCAATTGTGGGACCGGCTGATGCAGGAGTTCGTGCTGCATCTGCGCAACCGCCCTGCCATGGCGGCAGCCGAGCGTCCTGCGGGCAGCGCGCCCGGCAGCGTGGAGTCGACTGCGGCATTGGTCCAGAGTGACAGCACCACGGGCACGATGCAATGAGACTCGCCGTCCCTGGCATCCCGTTTCCTCCTGATCCCGGTGGCGCGTGGTCGCACTGGGGCGGGCGCTGGGATTGTCACCCGCGCCTGTTCGTGATGCGGCAACTGCGTGAGCAGTTCGAAGCTGCGCTCGAGTGGTACGACGGCGTGAGTGCCGGGGACTGGCCGAGACCGGCTCGACAGGGTGCCGATGCCATTCGGCTGGACATCCTGTCATGGATGGATGCGGCGGGGTGGGTGGTACGCGTCGAGTTTGCCGGATACCGCCCCGGGGATGACGACGCGTTGCGGGCGGCGCTGCTGGCGCATCCGGTTTATGTGGGCCCTTTGCCGAACCTGTGCCGTCAGCCGTTTCGTGTTGCGATGATTCTGCAGCGACCGGTCGGTCGGCCCGGGTTCCCGGGGCCAGGCTTGAAAGGATGGCCAGGTCATCTGATGCCATGGATGGCTGCGTACGGAAGTGCCTGAAACGAAAGGAGTGGAAGCAATGAAACGAAGTGCGATGGCTCTGTGCGGGCTGCTTGCCTGCGTAGGTTCGGTGGCCTGGGCGCAGGATGATGTGGTGGCGAGTGCCGGACATGCCACCGTGACCCAGGAAGAAATCACGACGATGCTGGGTAATCTTGCGCCCGACGTGCGTACACGGCTGGCCGCCGACCCGTCGCGTCTCGATCAGCTCGTGCGCGCGCGGCTCGCGCAGAAAGTCGTCTTCGATGAAGCGAAGGCGAAGGGCTGGGACCAGCAGCCCCAGGTCAAGCGGGCGGTCGAGTGGGCACAGCGCCAGGCGGTGGCCGATTCCTATCTGGCGTCGATTGCCCGGCCGCCCGCGGACTATCCGGGCGAGCAGGACATCCAGAGCGCCTATGACGAGAACAAGGCGATGTTCACGGTTCCGTATTCGCTGCATTTCGCGCAGATCTTCGTTGCAGTTCCCCGGAGCGCCACGGCTTCAGAGATTGACACTGCGCGCAAGAAGGCGGTCGACATTGCAAAGCAGGCCCATGCGTCGGGCGCGGATTTCGCGACCCTTGCGAAGGCCGATTCGGAGGACAAGTCCAGTGCGGCCAATGGTGGCGACATGGGGCTGGTCCCGCAGGGCATGCTGCTGCCGGAAATCCGCAAGGTCACAGACGGCATGAAGCCGGGTGAGGTGTCGGAACCAGTCCAGACCGCGATGGGTTTTCACGTGATCAAGCTGATCGGGACGCAGCCTGCGACGGTGCGACCGCTCGCTGACGTGCATGACCAGATCAAGGCGATGCTGCGCCAGCAGCGCACACAGCAGAACGCCCAGGCCTATCTCGCCAAGGCAGTGGGGCCGACGGCTGTGTCGATCAACGAGGACGCTGTACGCAAGGCGCTCAGCGCATCGCAGTAACGGGCGAGATGGGTACAGCACGTCATGCGGGCGCGGTTGCAGCAGCCAGCCGTGATCTTGCGGGCGTGCGGAGAAAGATGGGCCGATGCAGCATGAAAATCCTGTTCAACACGTATCCGATGGCATTTCACACCCCGGGTGGTGGGGAAGTGCAGCTCATGCAGTATTACCGGTATCTGCATAAGCAGCAGGTGGGTGTCACGCTGTTCGACGTGTGGTCGCCGCCGTTCCGGGATCACGATCTTCTGCATTTTTTTTCATGCATAAGTGGCTCCCTGCATTTCTGCGGGTTTGTCAGGAGGCTCGGCCTGCCGGTCCTGGTCTCACCAAACCTGTGGATCACGGAGGACAGGAAAGACCAGTATCCAGTTGACGAGATCCGCGGAATGTTTGTGGTGGCCAATCGCGTCGTGTGCAATTCGAATGCCGAGTGCGATCTTCTCGCCGCGGTGTTCAACATTGAGCGCGAGAAATTCGTCACGGTCTACAACGGCATCGATCGCCGGTTTCTGCGGCCAGCGAATCCTGAACTCTTTCGCTCCACGTTCGGCATTGACGGTCCCTTTGTACTGAATGTGGCGAATATCGAGCCGCGCAAGAACCAGTTGAACCTGATCCACGCGCTGAAGGCGTATCCGGAATTGCCGCTGGTGGTCATCGGACATGTGCGCGACAGGACGTACGCGGAACAGTGCTTTGCCGAGGGAGGCGATCAGTTGCGCTATCTGGGGCCGCTTTCGCACGATTCCGACGAGTTGCATTCGGCTTATGCGGCCTGTCCGGTCTTTGCACTGCCCAGTACGCTCGAGACGCCAGGACTCGCGGCACTGGAGGCTTTCGCCTGCGGCGCGCCGGTCGTGGTGACCGGGGAAGGGTGCGCGCGGGAGTATTTCGGCGAAGGCGCCCTGTACGTTGATCACGACGACATCGAAGGCATCCGGATGGCGATCATGCAGGGCATCTCCCGCAGGCGGAGTTTGCTGGCCACTCTTGTCGCGGACGCCAACTTTACGTGGGACCGGTGTGTGGAGCAGTTGGTCGAGGTTTACCGCGGGCTGCTCGGCGAGGCTCGCGTTGCCCCGGCAGACAGCGGCTTCCATGCGATCGAGTCTGACGGGGCGTCGATCTTCGCGTGGAGCCACGCGTCGGTGCAGTTCGAATGTGCGCCGGGCGTCCTCAAGGGACGCTGGCGTTCGGAGTTCGGCGCGACGATGGAGATCCGTATTGATGAGGAGGTTGCATACGATGAGATCTGGATACCTGAAGTATGGGAGTCGTTCCGGATCGTGATTCCGAAGTCTGCGGATGGCGGGTTCCGATGTGTGGCGCTGGCCAATATCCGCCTGTCTGACGGTAGCCTGGTTCGGGAGCGCGGCGTGGCGCTGCGCGACGTGGAGTTTGTCGATGGGGCCTGCTTTTGAACCTCGATACCGGAACCTGGGGACGAACAGGGAAAACATGGACGGGGATGCAGGATGGATGGCGATCGGCACGCACGCCACATGCGCGGTCCCGGCGATGGCAGACGACTGGACTGCATGGGCCGGGGTTCATGACGTCCCTGACGGGGAGTCAGGTTTTCAAGGGTTGCGGTGGATAAGGGTTTGCATCCACTGGATGAGCGTTACCTCGATGCCTATGGTGTCCCTGACCAGCAGACGGCAGAGGGGGGGCCACAGTCATCGTGGCCGCGGTGTCCGCTGTGTTTCAGGGCGCTGGTGCCGACGGGACACAACCGGGGTGGATTCCGTTACTTCAGGCACGAGCAGCCGGCGGATGATGAGCGGTGTGCGCTGACCACCTCGAGTTACCAGTTGCCGGGGATGTCGGTGGGATATGTGCGCGATCCGATGGTCGAACTGAGATACCGGCGTCGCTTCCTGCAGCAGTGGCAGTGGCATTACCGGCGGGTGAGGGAGGTGACGCCGTGGTTCTCGCTACCGCTGTTCACGCGGATGATTGAATACGCCGACGTGATGAACCTGTGGTCCTATCCGGCGCTCCGCCTGGACGATGCGCCCTATGTGCTGCTGGTGATGGCAGGTTTCATCAGCACGCGGACGGCGAGCGGGGAATTGACACGTGAGCGGTTCTGGTTCGATGGCAGCGTCGCGGACGTAGGCGACCTGTGGAGTGCGGGACGGACAGTGCCAGCCACGCTGTTCCGTGTGGTCTACCGGGCTCCGCTGCAGACGCCGCTGCCGACGGCGGCATCGATTATGTACTGGGAGCCGGTGCGGCAGGTGACGCGCCTTGCGGACATTTCGGTGCCCCGGGTGTCACGTAGCGAGCTGAAATCGTTCGCACGCTTTCTGGAGCGCTACGAGGCGCAGCGTCGTACCCGCTTGTCGGGTGTATCGGAGGATTGGCTATGAACGGCGGCGACGGCATGACAGGACTGGGCGGGCTCGGGTGGCAACCGGTTGTGCGTGCGGTGGTCATGCTGGCGGTGCTTGCGTGGGTCATGCCCGGGCACGCCGTATGGGCTGCACCGGCTGCATCGGCCGTGTCCGGCGACCAGCGGGAGGGTGTCTGTGTGGATGCGGAAGTGAATGGTGAGCGTGCACTGTCGTACGACTGCCTGAACCGGCGTCTGGTGCCGGCGTCGTCTGCGCAGGACGCGGCTGCATCGAATACCGCTGAGGGTCTGGCAACGTCCCCGTCGAACAAGGCGGGTACGTTCAACTGGTCAGCGGAGAGCATCCGTTTTGGTTCCAGCTGGCAGAAGTCAGCGATCCCGCAGCGGCCGGCGCCCGTACCTGCGGTACCGCCGGCGTTGCATTGAGGGCAGCATGAAATCGAACCGACATGAATCGTTTCAGTCCGGCGCCACCCGTGCGTCGAGAAGGACGCCATCTGATGGCGGAAGGGGGGCGATGCCGTGCAGGCGGAGCGTAACGGAGCTGTCCGGTTCTGTCGCGGCGTCCTCCCACGATCTGCCGGCACAGTCGTGGTCTCGTGAAAGCCGTGTGGGCAGAAGTGCCGTGCCACTACGCGGCGGCCCTGTCACCGCACCGGTGCGCATCCCGCAGGGATGGGATGGATGCCGGTGCCCGGTATGTCGTGGCGAGCTTTTACGGGCGGCGCAGCGCGGTCCGGCAGGGCGGTACCTTGCGCACTGCGCCGCCGCGGATGACAGCCGGTGTCCGATTACGACGACATCGTGGCAGCCAGAAGGGTTGAACGTGCGCCAGCAGCGCGATCCGCAGACGAGCCAGATCCAGTATGAGGCCTTCCTCGGGAACTGGATCCGTCACTACGGCATGGTGAAGCAACTGGTCCCGGCACTGGGTATCCAGCGCTTTGTCTGCCTGGTCGAGTACGCGAACGTCCTGAACCTGTGGTCGCACACGGGGTTACGCCAGGTCGACGTTCCCTATGTCCTGCTCGCACTCGCGGGGTTTATCCGGCAGCCGGGCACGGAGGGGGGATCGACCTGGGTGCATTTCTTCTTCGATCGCCGCATCCGCGATGTGAGTGATCTCTGGCTGCCGGAGCGCGCGGAGGATGTGCAGTTTTTCAGGATGATCTATCTCGAACCCGTCCTCACGCCGTTTCCGACGGGCGCGCAGATGATCTGCTGGGAGGTGCTGGACCGCGACGGGCAGTTCATGACGGGGGACCTGCCGGGTGTGAGCAGTCGCGACGTGCGGGCATTCGAGCGGTTCATCGCCACGCCTGCCGTGCGCGAGTGACGCGGGAAGGTCTGTTGGACGGCAACACGCGTAAAGCGATCGGGGCGGCGGTATGCACAAGCCTGTCAGGCCGTTCCCGGATAATAGGCGCCCTTTATAGGGTAGCCAGGATGAAGGGATGGTAACGGTTGTATTTGAGCATGGTCCGTACTGCCTGAGTTGTGAGCCGGTACGAAAGCCTGATGGGCAGTTCTGCGCGATGGTGATCATTACGCGTCGTGTCAGCGGTGTGATGGTGGTGAGCCGGACGTTTCCGCCACGGGAATGTTTCGGACGTGCAGAAGAGGCTGTCCAGCATGCAAGGCGGTGGGTGATCGACTGGATTGATCTGCACGACACGGGCGGGATGGTCGGTGACTGAGGTGCTGTCGGATCAGGAACGGTAGGGGAACGGGAATGGTACGTGGTGGCGGTGAACGAAAGGAACGGGGACGCATGGCCGTGTGGCGCTGTGGTTGTGCCGCGATGCTGCTCGTGCTGGCCGGGTCTGTTGCTGCGCCAGTCATGGCGCAGCAGGGGCCGGGCAACGCAGTGCCTCAGGTGAGCGTGCCGAATTTCGCGACGCTGGTGAAACGGTACGGTCCTACCGTCGTCAATATCAGTGTGGTGCATGAGGTGGCGCAGGTCGGACTGGCGTTGCCACCGGGCATGGAGCCTGGCAATCCTCTTGCGCCGTTCTTTGCAAGGCGGGTGATCGGCAACCGGGAGGAGATCAGCCTGGGTTCGGGATTCATCGTGACGTCTGACGGGTACATCCTGACCAACCGGCATGTCGTGGCGGATGCGCAGTCGGTGGAGGTCAAGCTGACGGACAAGCGGGAGTTCAAGGGGACGGTGATCGGCAGCGATGCGCTGTCGGATGTTGCCCTGGTGAAGATTGATGCGGACAACCTGCCGGTGGTGACAACAGGGGATCCGCAGCGGACCGAAGTGGGCGACTGGGTGATGGCGATCGGCTCGCCCTACGGATTTGCCAATACGGTTACGGCCGGGATCGTGAGCGCGAAGTCGAGATCACTGCCTGGCGAATCCTATATCCCCTTCATCCAGACTGACGTGCCCATCAATCCCGGCAATTCGGGTGGTCCGCTGTTCGACCTGCAGGGTCGGGTGGTCGGTATCAATTCGACCATCTATTCGCGTACAGGTGGATATCAGGGGCTGTCGTTCGCGATTCCGATCGACATAGCACTCGATGTGAAGGATCAACTGCTGAAGTCGGGCCATGTAGTGCGTGGCCGGCTCGGTGTTTCCGTCCAGGAGGTCAGTCAGTCGCTTGCCCGCTCGTTTGGCCTGACCCGGCCTGACGGGGCGCTTGTCAGCTCCGTGGAGGCGGGTGGGCCAGCTGCGCAGGCGGGGCTTCGTCCGGGCGATGTGGTGCTCGCAGTCAACGGGGCAGCCCTGGAAGACTCGGCAGACCTGCTGGTCACTGTTGCGAAACTGAAGCCCGGTTCGACCGCGGATCTCACGGTGTGGCGTGACGGTGGTGCAGCGCATGTGGGCGTGACCGTTGGCACACTGACAGCGGTCGCCAGCGACGGGAGTGCTGCGGGCAAGGGCGTACTGGGAATTACCGCGCGCGCGCTGACACCTGCCGAGCAACGTAATGCCCAGGTGGACCATGGGCTGCTGATCGAGCAGGTGAGCGGGCCGGCCTCGGGGGCAGGCCTCAAGCCGGGTGACATTGTGCTCGCCGTGGACCAGGCGCCGGTGTCGACGTTCACGCAGTTTGTGGACCAGCTACGGCAGGCGGGCGGGAACGCCGCGCTGCTGATACAGCGCGGAAACGCGCGGTTGTATGTGCCGATGCGCGGTGAGTGATGGCGCGAAAGGCGGGTCCGCGGGTCCGTTTCGCATTGGGCTGCGCGGTGTCAGGCCGGATTGGACGTGATGAGGATAATCGTGACAAAGCTTGGATACTGGCGCCGTCTCGGCGCGGCGGTCGTGGCAATGCTGACCGGGGTGCCCGGCATGCCGTCGCGTGCCGCAACGACGGATGTTCCCCAGTCATGGGTGATCTACGCACAACAGGTGGGGCAGCAGTTTCAGGCGTGGATCGAGGCAGACGATCCAGATGCTGACCGATTTCATCAGTACCTGGATGCGCGTATGGGCGAGGCCAGTCCGGATCATCCTCCTGCGTCGACGATTCTGGTCCGGGCATGGATCGGACCGGATGGCCGTGTGACGCAGGTGCTGTTCGACTCGCTCGGAGACACCGGAGCCGATGCCACGTTGCGTACGCTGCTCACGGTTCATCCTGTTCCGAGTTCCCCGCCACCCGACATGCGGCAACCGTTGCGGATTCGTCTGCACATCCAGCCCAATCCCGATGCAGCACCCGCAAAGGCGCTGTCTGGCAGCCTGGGCATTGGCGGTGGGCAGGAGGGCAGGCGATCGGCGACAGGGTGAAGTGTAGACGCTGGCTGCGCGGCGCCGGTCGCTGATTTTTCTGTGAAGGCATGTGGCACGCGAGCGCTCCGACGTCTCAGGTGGCTGCGGGCGATGTAAAAACTAGGGATTGCTGACGAAATATGGGGAGATTGCTACGGATGGGCTGCCTGGTGACACCGGTGCCAGCCTGATCTGATTTGTAGCCAGTTGATGCGGGGGGTGTCATGGTGCTCATGCTCATAGTCATTGCGTTTATGCCGTATTGCTGTTGTGGCTTGCTGCTCTTTGCAGCGCATGTCGAACCCGTGACTGGACGATGGGTATCCCGCTGTGGCAGCGAGCTGGTCGACGTGATCGTGTGGAGCCTGGCGGAAGACATGCCGATTCTCTTTTCCGGGCACTTGTTGTGGACGAAAGTAGTTCAACACGCTGGTCTTGCGCAAACGGGAAGGTTGACGGTAGACCGATGGCCGGCGGTCTGCACTTCCAGGCGGAGTGGAGCCTGTGAATTTGCGTTGATCCCGGTTGCTTCACAGGAAAAAACGTTCGAGCCGACCGCTCATGCGCACCTGTTGCTATCGCCTTGGATAGATGGGCCTTCACTTTGGGGGAAATGCAATGTTCGAACAGATTGACGTGCCCGCGAGACAAGTTTCCGAGGGCCTGGGGATGTTGTTGCCGTGCGTGAGCCCTGTGTCGTTCTGGGCACCACAGCATGTCGTGATGTCAGCGTGGCTGGAGCACGCTCCGTTTGGATTCTGGCTGATGGATGTTTTACGGCCTCGCGTATTTGTTGAGCTCGGCACACATACCGGCTTTTCGTTTCTTGCCTTGTGTCAGGCTGTCGAGCGGCTCAGGTTACCGACTGCCTGTTATGCCATTGACACATGGAAAGGCGACGAACATGCAGGGTTTTATGGTGAGGACGTGTTTCGTGATCTGTCCGGTATCCAGGACCGGCACTACTCCGGATTCTCGCAGTTGATCCGTGCCCGTTTTGATGAGGCGTGCGCGTATTTTTCCGACGGCGAGATCGACCTGCTGCATATCGATGGCCGGCACCATTACGAAGATGTGGTGGACGATTACACCACCTGGTTGCCGAAGCTGTCGGAGCAGGCCGTCGTATTGTTTCACGATACCAATGTTCGGGAGCGTGGCTTCGGTGTCTGGCGCTTGTGGGAGGAGTTGAAGGAGAGGCACCCCTCGTTTGAGTTCATCCACGGCCATGGCCTCGGCGTGTTGTGTCCGGGGGCGAGCATACCGCCGGGCGTGCGCCCTTTGTTTGCGGCCAGTGAGGATGTGCGCGTGCGGACACGGCAGGTGTATGCCCGGCTGGGCGCAGCCGTTTCGCCGCAGCTTATGCTCGACCAGACGCGTGTTGAACTGGGCGAGCGGGTCAAGACCCTGCAGCAACAACTGGACGCGCACGGGCAGAGCGAAAAGAACCTGCGTACGCTCCTGTCGGACGAAATGGTAAAAACGACGCGTCTGCGGGAAGATGTGGCAGCCGGCCAGCAAGTCATCGGCCAGCTACAGGCCGACCTGTCTGCCGCCAGCATCAGATTTTCATCGGCGCAGGATGAACTCGGTGTGATTCGGGCGAGTACCACGTGGCGCGTGCTCGGTATTGCCCGCTCTGTCGGTGCACATATTCCGTTGCCGGTGCGCCGTCGGTTGCGGCGCGCCTTAAAGGCGCTATGGTGGGCCGCAACGCCGTATCGCATGCCGGCTAGGATTCGTTTCTTGCGCGCGCGTGGTGCGCAGGGCTCACACTGATCCCCGGCATCTGATCGTCCGCGTGCCATTCTCTCGCCGTGCCGTTCAGCTCCGCGCGCCTGTTCGAGTCGCCATGACCCGCATAGCGGCTCGCCTCGTCTCCTGCATCGTTGGTGCGAGATGGGTGGGCGTTGTGGCGGCGGCCTGGTGGGCGCTCTGGACGAATTGTGCCTGGGCGGATGATGCGCAGGCTGTCGCGGTCCCACCGTCAGTGATTGATTCGGTCGACAACGAACTCGGGCTGTCAGCCGGAGCCCGCTGGCTGTCCTATCACGAGGTTGCCCGCAACCAGCCCGCCGGCGCACGTTATCTCGATTCCGAGGTGGGTACGCAGCCGGCGGTTGCAGCATCATGGCGTCGCGAATTCCATGTTCCGGTTCTGGGTGGCGTGTATGCGCAGGCAACCGTGTCATATGCACGGGGCGGCACAGATTACACAGGATTCGCCTTCGATACCCTGTCGCCGACAGGCTACGGGGCATCTCGGGCGTATCGTGACTGGGGCACACAGGTTGATGCATCCGGCAGGCTCGGCTACCCGGTTGCCATGCTCGCAGGGGGACGCCTGCGGCTGATTCCGTGGCTCGCCTATGATTTTCATGACTGGATGCGCAACGCGATTGAGCGCTATCAGCATCAGGCGGCCGGTGTTGGTGCGCTCGTGCAGTATGCGTTGACATCGACGGTGGTTGTCGAGGGGGATCTGACCGCCGAGCGTACTTTTGATGCCCGCATGAAAACCGTGGACCTTGCGCCCGATGTGCTCGGGACCCGGTTCGAAGGCAATGCTGGCCTGGGCCTCGATGTGGCCGTCGGGCGCCGGACGCACCTTCGGCTGGACTATCGGGCGACGCGTTTTGCCTATGGCGCATCTCCACCGCAGGCGGGCGTTCTCGGCGGGCTGGCCGGGGAGTGGTATGAGCCCGCATCGCGCACCTGGGCGCAGACGGTGAGCCTGGGATTTGCGTGGAGCCTGTGATGGTGCGGGCAGTCGACCAGGCCGGAAGCGTCCCTGGCCTGCTTTCTTCCGGCAGCGGGTCCAGTTCGGGGCGATCGCGCTGATCTTGCAACGTCCCTGCGTGATGCTGTCGCGGGTATGTTCCAGGCGAAGGCGCTCGGAGTATCGACATGTCACCTGCTGGCAGGTGATGCGCTACAGCGTCCCTTTGCGTGAGCGACGGCGAGCGGCCGAAGGGGCAGCCAGCGCCATAGCCGTATCCACCAGCGTCTCGACGGCGGCCTGCTGTTCCGGCTCAAGGGCGGAAAGTTTTGCGTGGATGCGTGCGGCGCGATCCGCCGCCCCATTTCCCGATTCGGCAAGAAGGTCGACAAGCCGGCAGCCAAGCTGTTCAGCAATGCCGGCAAGTCGCTCCAGGCTGGGCGTGACAAGGCCGCGCTCGATGTGCGAGAGCGAGGATTGCGCAATCCCGACCGCTTCTGAGAGCTGTTCCTGCGTTAAACCGGCCGCGCGGCGGTGGCGGGCGATGGCGCGCCCCACGGCTTTTGCCAGGGTGGGTGGTTCGTCTTCCTTCTTCCTCACTGGCATTCCGTATTGGGAAAGCCGGCAGTGTGCGATGTCGAAACGACTTGAAGAAGGATCGAATAACTAATAATATGGCTAAAACAATATATTATGGGCATGCATAGTTTGCGACCTGTCGTGGGTGTGACGGGCGACTCCGTTGATCTGGCTGACTGTTGGTGGTGGATGGACTGAGCGCGGCGCGCGTGTCGCGGCGCGAAAGAGCAGGTGTCGCAAAGGTTCCGGAATGACCTTAGAGGAGTAGCCGGAACCTTCTTTTGCGTCGGTTTCGTGCCGGCGCTTTTTTTTGCAGGACGGTTCGATGCAGTGGTGGGCATGCGGGCATCTGGATGGGTAGGGGCGTCCAACAATGCCAAGTTGTACGTACCAAAAGACCAAAAATGTTCATGGATGCGCGGATAGCGGGCGTTAAGCTCTTTTGCTTAACCATGTGCGTTGACTGTCATGCAGGTGTTATCTAGCGCGCGATGAAGCACTGGTCAGGTTGTCCCTTGGTTGTGAAGGCGAGTATTTGATGCGCTCCGGGCGGATGTCGCGGTGACGACGGTGTCGTTCGTCGTCGCAGGGGCGCTTCGCAGGGCATCGCGTGTCTTGCCGGATTCCCTTGGTGTGGGGATGTTCGTTGCTTCGTGCTGGCAGATCCACGATTCCGGTACTGAGCTGAGTGAGTCGAGTTCCCGCAGCCAGTTAGTCAGGCATATCCGGCAGTGGTAACGGATGACCACAATGGGTCGCCGGAACATGGGGCGCAACCGGTGCTGGCGGCTGACTGGAGTCAGCTCGGGGTGGGGCGCGCCAGCATGAGTTCCGTTGGACAGTCGCAGGCAGGCAGAACAGGGCATCAGGGCTATTTGTGACATTTTGGTGACAACTATAGCATCGGGCTCCGGAGCCTCCAAAGGGTAGCAGCGGATAGAACGGCGCATGGGCGGTGCGGCTGGCCGTAGCTGGGGATGGCGCGCGCTGTGAGAGGTAGTAATGAGGGAATGCTGGCGGAATGGCACCTGGTATATGGCTAAAACGCTAAATTATGGCAATTAATGAGGGCGGCTGGCAGGGACGTCTGACGGACGGGGGATAGCATCGTGAGGGTGCGCCTCGCGACCGGAGCGGGCTGACATTCCCTGACTGGAGACGGCTTCATGCCGGAGGGGTTGAAGGGGATGCAGACTTACAGGGAATTGCTCGCGGCGCGTGATAGGCTGGAGCGGGACATCGAGCGTGCGCGGGAAGAGGAAATCGGACTGGTTATTGCCTCCATCTGGCAGCAGATGGACGAATACGGGCTAACCGTCGAGGACTTGCAGCGTTATCGTAGCAAGCCATTACACCGCCGCCGCGCGGTGCCGAAGTACCGCGATCCCCGGTCGGGGGCGACTTGGTCGGGACGCGGCCGACCTCCCTCCTGGTTTGATCCCCGCGCGGAGCGGGATTTCCTCATCCTGAAATGACGGGCCGCGGGGCAGGGCCGGTACGAGGGGTGCCGGGACCACGTAGGGAGTCGCTCGATCAGGACCACGACGTCGTGATTTACCCGATCAACAAACTCCGGTCCAACCGTTACCGGTGCCAGGTGCATGTCCTGCGCTCCAATGGAGAATGGACGCAGTCGACCTTTCTGGGGGATGGAAAAAACGAATACCAGGCGCGCGAGGCGGCGCTGGCAAAAGCACGACAGGCCATCCGGGCTGGCAAGATCATGTATTGAACTGATTGCCCTCGCCATCCGAATGCCTGAATGGTGGACAGCGGCTCATTCATAAGTGGCGACGGCGGCACAGATCTGACCCGGCATGGGCAGTTCAACGATGTGGATGTATTGGCCGCCGTCGGCTTCAGCAATCAACGCGGCGCCATTCTGGGAAATGAGTGCTGGTTAGCGGTACACAAAAGAGCAATTGCCACTCATGACAAGGCAGTTATCAGATATCAGATGTGGCGATTTATCTTTTCCCAAAAGTGGTGCGATGCGACCCTTGCAATACTGTTACGCCGACTCCATATGCAAGTTTCGCATGCGAAAAAGAGGCGCTGACGGACAGCGCGCGTCGCCGCCGGGAATCGCAATGAGCGACGAAGCTTGCTATATCAGGTGGAAACGAAGTTTTTTGCTGAAAATATACCCCCAAATGTACCCCCGGAACTTTCGGCTGTGAGCGGAAATCGCACTTGCGTCCGGAGCGTATCATCAACCCGTCCGCGCGGAGGAAGTCAGAACGATTCCTTGAACGGCCGCAGGTCGATCTCATGTGTCCAGGCCGTCGGATGTTGTAGATGCAATTGCCAATACGTTTCGGCAATGGCATCGATGTTCAGCAACCCGTCCGTTCCCCGCTCATCGACTATCTCGGGTCGCAAGGCTTTCAATCTGGTGCCGTTGATTCCGCCGTCGATCACGACATGGGCAACGTGCAAACCTTGCGGTCCGAACTCTCTGGCCATGCTCTGACTGAGCATGCGAAGTCCGGCCTTCGCGGCCGAAAAGTGCGCAAAACCGGGACGGCCTCTCAGACTTGCCGAGGCTCCCGTAAAAATGATCGTTCCAGCCCCTTGAGGTAGCAGGAGATTCACGGCCTCCCGGCCGACGAGGAAGCCGGCGAAACACCCTATGCGCCAGAAATCCTCGAACTGCGCACCTGACAGTTCACGAAACGGAATGTGCTGGTTGTTGCCCGCGTTGAAAATTACAACGCTCGCCGGTGACCTTCCTGTTCCTGGCGTCGATGCAGCATGGAACAGGTGCAACACGTCTTCTTCCTTGGTGGCGTCGACTTGGACCGGCGTGCCATTGCTATCGCCGAGACTGCTTGCTACCTGCTCAATCTTCTTCGCGGTTCGTCCGCCGACGATTACGTGAAAGCCCCCTTTTGCGAAGCGACGGGCCACTGCGGCGCCGAGTCCCTCTTCAGAACCCACGCCCACGACAACTGCGGTTGGTTGCATTTTCATCTCCTTGACGTCGATATCAGCGGCGCTGCCCACGAAGGCCCCGAGTCGGTAATTCAGAAACCTGTGAGCCCAATATCAAAGCTGGAACTTGTGCTGATCGATGCCAAGGCTCTCCAACCGCATCCTGACTGATAGAGGGAGAGTCTCGAACCATTGCTGCTCCTTGCCAGGCCCTGGAAGGACGCGGCCATACTCCACCATGTCTGTCGGTTCGAGCATACACAGGTTAATCCACACGTTTTCAGCGGGAATTCCTGAAATGCGGCTCACGTCGCCGACGATGTGCAGCATGAGTGCTTCGCGCTGCTCTTCCGACCGTCCTGCACGCATATCGACTCGTATCCAGATGTACTCAGTCGTTGCCAGGCCACCAATAAAACGCTTCGACGATCCCTCTTCCTCAATAACGACCTGAACGAAAAAGGGCGGTGCGCCAGTGGCTTCACAGTGACGATTGGTAATAGAAGTTGCGATCTCCTGCTTCTGAGCATCGCTCACGCGCTTGCGCCGGTCGCCGATCTGCCGGTGCTCGAAATCGTCGGCGCGCGTCACGTGATTGCCGACCTGACGCTCGGCCTGGGCGAAGTAGTGCACGACTACCTCGCGAAATGAATGCTGACAGATGTGTGACCCTGAACCCGAACGTGGAGGACTGAACGATGAGTGACCTGCAAGGAAAAGTCGCCGTAGTGACCGGCGCGGCCAGTGGCATCGGCAAGGAGATCGCGCTGG
>NZ_PNEO01000011.1 GCF_002870125.1 Burkholderia sp. WAC0059 | reverse complement strand
TGACGGTGGGCACGGACAACGTGCACAGCCTGCAGCCGTACGTGGGGGTGTCGTTCGGCAGGACGTTCGGCCGCGTGCGGCCGGTGACCGTGGGGCTGGACCTGGGGTACGCGCACGAGCTGCTGGGCACCGCGCGCGCCGTGTCGGTCCAGGCCCCGGACGGCACGCCCTTCGGGGCGCCCGGAGTCGCGCTGCCCCACAATCGCGTGAGCGTGGGCCTGCACCTCGAGGACACCCTCACCTCCAACCTCCGGATCGGCATCGGATACGGCGCCACCTTCGGCATCGGCTCGGGCTCCACTCAGGCCGTCAACATCTCCATGCGATATGTCTACTGAGCAAAACCGTCGGCGCGACCCGAGGCAGCTCGTCCTGCCGCCCCCGGCAGGCAGGCTCATGCCGCCAGGGCTGCTGCCCGAAATCGGGTTCGGAAAAACGGGCATCGCACGTTCCTGACGGTCAGGTTGCGGGGAGAATCGGTTGTCTCCACTGTACCGAAGCGCCGCGCAAATGCCGACAGCCAGTCCGAAGTCGCGGCGGCAAAACCGAAGTGTCGACGCGGGAACCGGCAGTCCCCGCGCATTTCCCCAATAATCCGACCGACCGGGCACCCCTTTTGCTCCCTCTTGCTGACGACGGGGGCGACACCGTCCCCATCCCGCCGTGACCCCGTTTTGCCGCGTGGCGATCCGGGGCGATACGTGCGTCTACTGCGTATAAGCATGGGGACATGTCATGCAACGATTCCGATTCGCCCTACTCCTGATGCCGCTTGCGCTCGCCGGATGCCTTTCGTTCAGCAGCAGCGATCCGCCGCCGCCCAACAAAACCACCGTCGTCGTGCCGCAGCAGGGCACAGGCTCGACGACGACCTGCACGTCCTCCTCCTGCCAGTAGCACGGACTACTACGGAGCAGCGGGTTGCTGCGCCTGAACGGACGGAATCATCTGGACGCCCGGAAGCTGCCGCACTTTGTACATCAGGTCGCCGGCAAACAGGACTCTGCCTTGCACCGGCAGCCCGGCCGATCGCAGCGCATCGGCCGTCCAGGTATTGCAGGTATAAAAGGCGTCGTAGGTTCCGGTCGCGGCGAAGAACACGCTGCCCGGGTACGGGCCCTCGCCCAGTTGCATCGCCCGTCCTGCGGCGTCGATCCGGATCGACCGCCGCAGGAACGCCTGAAGTCCGATCAAACCGGCGCGGCTGATGCCGAGATCGACCACGCCGGAACGCCCGAACGCCTCTGCCGGCGTGGCGCGCAATACCGTCATCAGCACGGCCGCCTCGCTGGGAAACAACGCGGAGACGGTTGCCAGCGGATCGTGCGTGCGCGTAAGCACGTATTGCCGCTCGCCGAAGCCGAAACACAGGAAGCGCGCCCCGTCGAACCCCAGCCCCAGCGCGAGGGATCGCGCCCAGGCACCCGCATCCTCGTCGCGAACGCAGACGTCGGTATGCCAGCCGCGCTCGACCACCGTGACGGTCACGGCCACGGGTCCGGGCGACGGCCTCGACGGTACGCTCGAGCAGGCCGCGAATGCCAGCGCGACCGGACACAGCCGGGCAATATCGAGCAGAACTGAACGAAACAAGAACGTCACCTCCATCGGCATGGCCCCACGGTCCGCCTCCGGTCGACCGGCGACTTCGCATTGCGCACGGGAACGCAGGTCGTTCAGTTCAGGGGAACGCCCATTCCACGCGTAACCTGAGCGCGGCATTCGTCTCCCCGAAGTTTTCCCGGGCGTCCCCGATGACGTCTTTCGTCAGTCGCCCGACCCGCACGCCCGAGAACCGCCCCGTCTGGTCGACGCGCGTTCCGCCGCCAACCAGCTGGAAGCGGATGCGCAAATGCCGTGGGGGCCCGTCGACGACGCCTCGAATCCATACGCCAACGCGCCAGCAAATCTCTTGCCCGTCGCGAACGAGCAAAACGACCGGGGCAAACATCATCGATGCAAGACGTCTTCGCCCCGGAACCCGTTATGAAGTCTTCGCTACCAGGACGGCCTTGGCGCCCTCGCCCGACGCGTAAGCCATGGCCTGTTCGATCTGATCGTAACCGAATGCCCTGCCGATTCTGGTCGCGAACATCGGATCGTCGATCATCCCTTCGAGCGCCTTCAGCGCGGCGACCAGCTTCTCGCGCTCCTTCACCGTCCGGCTTTCGAAGTTGCTGAACCGCCTCATGCTCAGGTTCTTCATCATGAAGAGCGAAGACTGAATCGAGAACGGCGCCGCCCCGCCCAGCGAGCCGTAAAAATAGATCGTCGAATGCATCGGCAGGCACGGCGCGATTTTCCCGGGCAAGTCGCCGCCGACGCCGTCGAATACCGCGGTCGTCCCGAGTTCGGCGGCCAGCGCGCCGAGCGTGTCGGTGAAACCCTCGTCCGTCACGACGACGTGCTCCGCACCCAGACGACAAAGCGCCTCCCGCGCCGCCGCGCTGCGCACGAGGAAAATCGCGGGCCATTTCCGTCTGCGCGCGAGCGACGCCAGCGCATGGCCGGTCGCCGAATTCCCGGCCGTGACGACCACGCCCTTGTGGCCCGCTTCGGCGATCTCCTCGAGAAAGGCGAAGGCGGTCATGACGTTGACGAGCGAGCCGCAATAGTCCCTCGCACGAACGTGATCCGGCAGGATCAGACAGCTCGTGCAGGGCACCTGCGCTCTTTCGCACCAAAGCCCGATATTCTCCGGGCTCCTGCCGAGCGACCGGTAGATCGCCACCTGCCGGCCCGCATAGTCCGCCGGAACGCCCGCCCCCGCCGCGACCACCCTCCCCGCTCCCGACACGCCCCAGACGTCATGCCGGCTCGCCGCCAGCGCGTTACCCGCCGCGGCCGGCATTCTCAGGAAAATCTTGTCGCCGTGATTGATCGCCGAGGCCTCCATGTCGACCAGAACATGGCCCGGCGCCGGCTCGTCCGGCATCGGGACCTCTCGAACCGCCAATTCCCGGCCAGGCGTCACGCAAATCGCTTTCATGAACAGGCTCCTTGTGTCCCGGTGTCTGCGACCGGGCAAGCCCCTAACATAAGCCACCTCATCCATTGCCGAAACGCCGGTTCAGGACATACCATCCATTCCATTCCGGAATTGATGGTGACCGCCCGATGGACCGACTGGATGCGATTCGCCTGTTCGTTCGCCTTGTCGAATGCGGCAGTTTTTCCGCCGTGGGACGCGAGGAAGGCGTCGGACAGCCTGCGGTGAGCAAGCAGATCGCCGCGCTGGAGCGGCATCTCGGCGCCCAGCTCGTATTGCGCACCTCGCGCCGGATCGTGATCACGGAAGCGGGACAGACGTTCTACGAAGCGGCAAAGCCGCTGATAGACGACTTCGACGCGGTCGAATCTTCCGTCGGCGACCGACAGCAGTCGCCACGCGGACTGGTCCGGCTCAGTACCGCTCCGGCGCATGGCCGACTCTGCATTACGCCGCTGCTGCCCGAGTTCTTCCGGCGGTATCCGGATGTCGCCGTCGAAGTGTCGGTCTCGGAGCAGCCTGTCGACCTGATCGGCGAAGGCTTCGATCTGGCCGTCCGCCATGGGCGACTCGTGGACTCCTCGCTCACCGCGAGGAAATTGTCCGCGACCGATCGCATCCTCGTCGCCAGCCCGGACTACCTCGCCGCGAAGGGCGTGCCGGCCCGGCTTTCGGACCTCGACGCGCATACCTGCGTCGTCTTCGCGCGAGGCCGCGAACGCCGCCCCTGGTCGCTCAGGGTCGGGCGGGAAACCGTCTCTTACGTTCCGCACGGGTCGCTGCTGACGGGCGATGCCGAACATATTCGCGCGGCCGTACTGTGCGGCCTCGGCATTTCCCAGGTGCCGTTCTGGCTGCTGGCGGACGAGATCCGCTCCGGCCAGGTCCGGGTGCTGCTGCCGGATTTGCAGCCGGAACCGTTGCCCGTTCATCTGGTTTATCCGGCAGGTCGCCGGGTACCGATGAGAGTGCGGGTATTGATCGAATATCTTGTTTCGGCGTTTGAGCGGGGAAGCAATGGAAATGCTTCAGCCGCCAGATGAGCCAGGGGCATTCCCACGAGTCGACCCTGGTCCGCAATGCGGACCCGTCCTCCTCGAGCAGCACCGCCCGGCAACCCGGATGCCGCCCTCGCCGACGGCGGTCTGACGTTTCATTTCGAGACGATGGTTAACCGTCGACAGACCGGGACCAACCCATTTGGCCCGCGGGTTCGCACGTGGTCGTGTCGGTTAAGCCGCCTGCCCCGTTGAGCGATATCTAAACTCCTCTTGCAGCAGATTACTCTGTGATATAGAGTAGTCTGCATCAACACAGCGGAGGTGCCGGGCGATGCCAATTTCATCGGAACAGGCAGCACAAGCATTGCGCGAGGTCGAGCAGACCCGTGCGCTGAGCCGCACGCTCTATGGATATCAAAAAGCCTCACCGCATTGTTTCCTGTGGGGCTTTATCTGGCTGGTGGGTTTCAGCCTG
The DNA here is from genome assembly GCF_002870125.1 of Burkholderia sp. WAC0059. Classification (GTDB taxonomy): domain Bacteria; phylum Pseudomonadota; class Gammaproteobacteria; order Burkholderiales; family Burkholderiaceae; genus Paraburkholderia. The sequence goes on along the minus strand of NZ_PNEO01000011.1, from coordinate 197,200 downwards.
AACGATTTCTTCCCCAGCCACATCAATCTGGTCTGGATTCCGTTGGACATCCTCGGGATCGCATGCAGCACATATCTGCAGACCCGAAACCGTCACGCACGCGACGAGCGAGGCCTGAGCAAGATGAACCAGACCTGGCGCTGGCTGGGCTCGATCTTCACCATCATGGCGTTCTTCGTCGCCGTCCAACTGATCATGCAGCCTACGGCTGAGCGCCAGGTCGTGTCCCTGATGATGTCGATCGTCTCGATGTTTTACGTGCTGCGCGGTTTGTGGGGCAGCCCGCGGATGGGGTGGACGGGCATAGCGCTGGCAGCGTTGACTGCGTTCGGCTTTTACGAGGTACGCGCGCATTACGACTTGTGGATGGCGGTGGTAGGCGGCGCCGCCCTGATCCTCGCCGGCTTCTGGATGAAGAGAACCTGAATGACGCAAATGGACGAGACCATCCACCAACCGGTTCGGCTGAAGATCATGGCGGCCCTGAAAGCGCTGCCTAAAAACGAGCAGATCGAATTTGTCCGCCTGCGAGAAATTGTCGATGCGACGGAAGGCAATCTCGGCGCGCACCTCGCGACGCTGGAAAAATCCGGTTATATCGAAGTGGTCAAGGATTTCAACGGCAAGAAGCCGCGCACCCGGGTTGCGATGACCACGGCGGGGCGGCGGGCCTTCCGGCAGTACGTCGATCACTTGCGCAGCATTCTCGACGGCGACGCGTAGAGGATCTGCCGGGCAGCATCTCATCCTTGTCAGGAGTTGCGATGAAATATGGAGAATCGATTCAGGCGGTCCGGGCAGCGGACCAGATGGCCTTCAGTGCAATCGGCTCGCTCTGGATGCTGGGTTGGTGCCTGCAAAAGCACGTACAGGATCTCTCGACGCTATGCGTGGTGTTGCTGGCCGGCGCCGCGATCTTCCTGTGGGCCTGGTGCGATCACCGTGCCGCGCGCAGCGGCTACGGGGTTCCCGGCGCGCGCCGCTTTCAATCTGCGGGCGGATCAGGTGTGGGTTCTGCTTTGGAAGGTCTGCTGTGCGGTGCCGGGCTGTTGTTCAATCTGGTGTTTGCGCTGGAACTGCTGGGCCATCCGGGTTGGCTGCCGCCGATCCTCATGATGCTGACGAGCCTCGCCTGCCTCGCACTTGGCAAGGCTGCGCAGTACCGACCACATTACCTGACCGGCTTCGCATTGCTTTCCGTGGCGCTCGCTTACCCGCTCATCGCTGCCGTGCCCAATCATGCCGCCGCATGTTTTGCCGCCGGTAGCATCTTGTGGATCAGCGCCCTGTATGGTCTTTTCGTGGAGCACGTCAATGCTGGCCGGGTTGTTGTGCCGGCCGGCCGGCGGTCGCCCGTTTTGTTCTTGCGTCAAGAGTCGCGATAGTACAAGGCGTCCACGAAACGCCAACGGATACTCGTCCATCAAGCTGAATATTCAGCAACAGGCCTGGGATATTTCAAGAGGCGCTGGCCGACCTCGCGGGACGGCACCGCACATACACAAGCCAAGGTTGCCCCTATAGCCTCAGGGCGCTGCTTACAACAGTTATCGCGAACTGCTGTTCGGCGATACAAACAGCCAGATCGCCACGCTCGTCGAATGTCAAACCCGGTTCGTGATGCGGGTGAAGATCTCCGGCAAGGACATGAAGACTGTGATCAACGCGCCGATAAAGTACGCCGGCAAGCTGCCCGAAGAACTGTACAAATCGCCGACCTGCGATCGGGGAAAGGAGATGGCTGACCACAGGCGCTTCACTGTGGCAACCGACATCAAGGTCTACTTCTGCGACCCACACAATCCCCTGCATCGCGGCTCGAATGAAAACACGAATGGGCTTCTGATTCGCAGGCAAACCTCAACGCCGTGGCCAGGCGACTCAATGAACGTCCGCGAAAAATATTAGACTTTGATACGCCGGCTGAGCGGTTTCACCAATTCGTTGCATCGACCGGTTGAATCCGCACCTCGGACCGGGCATTCGCCACACATGCCATGTTACGTTTTGACCCGCTCCCGTTTTCTGGGCAGACTGCAGCGCTAGTGTTCGGTCACCTTCGAGCGCAAGGAAAACAATAATGCGAGAGAGCCAAAGAGAAAACATCGAACAATGGATGCGCCAAAGTAGGTGTATCGCAATAAAGAAACTCGCGCGAAACGACTGCCAATGGGCGGACAGCCGGGACAGTCATCAGAACGGGTTCTACGTGCCGAGAGCCCTGATGGATGGTGAGTTCTTCCCGCCAACGCATCAGCGAACTGACAAGCGGCATATCTGGGAAACCACGCTGCCGACCTTGTGGATCTCATTCGGGGAAACGCGGCGCTCTCGCCTCGTCCGCTACACAAATAAGGGCCGCGAAACTCACTTCACAGGCGTACCGAAGGAAGAGTTTGCCAGCCTGAGCCCCGCCTCCTTGCTACTCGTGGGCTTGCTTGCTGAACCGGTAGCGGGCGCATTTTACTGGTTCGTCGTAGTCGACTCTGTGTCCGAGGACGCAGAGTGGCTTGAGACGCTGTACAACATCGATGCAGAATTCGAAGCCAACATCTTCGGTATTGCCGATCCTGCAGCGCAGGAAACTCTCAACGCTCAGAGGCTGCAGGCTGAACTGGTAGCAGCAATCGAAGCCGGAACACTGCACGCTTTCATTCAGGAGGCCGCCGTTTTGCCTGATCCGGCCACTATGGCGCAAAGAGCTCAGGAGGAGTGGAAACGCCGCATGCACGTTCCGACGCTCGATCCATGGCAGATGCTCTACCCGGGCGACGCCATCATGGAAATCAGCCGCGACGTCGAGTTCGATCTTTTCAAGAGGCTGGAACTGCGACACCGCGCAGCCCAGGTCATCCAATTACTGGGGGTTGAATCGCCCGATGGACTGGCCGGCGCGGTGGTTCGCGGGTTCGCCGAGCTCAACGCAATTTTTCTGAGTGCCAGCCAAGTCCGCAAGTCCAGGGCAGGCAGGTCTTTTGAGCATCACATTTCCTCCATGCTGACGGCGGGAAATATCCTGCACCACGCACAGGCGGTGCGGGGATCCACGCGGCCGGATTTCGTGCTCCCGACACTTGAACGAGTTCTAGCAGCCACAGGCGTCAACGACGAAGCCATGATCCTCTCGGCGAAAACGACGTTGCGGGAACGGTGGAAGCAGGTCAGCCTCGAGCAGGTGAACAGCGCCTTCTTTCTCGCGACAGTCGACGACCGCGTCTCCGCAGACGCAATCGACGCTATGGCCGCCCAGGACATCGTGCTCGTGGTACCCGAACGGCTGAAGTATTCGAACGAGACCGTCTACAGACAAAAGTCAAACGTCATTACCTTTTTCGAATTCTTCAGGCATGAAATTCGAGAGCGGCGCCCATCGCTGATACGTCCCGCCTAGTGCGAGAGATGTGCCGAGCCCTGCCCAGCCGCGCTATCCGCTGGGTCAAATGAGTGATACGATGTCACGCATTTAACCCAGTGAGCCCTGAATATGATAAACGGCCTTGATGATCTTGAGTTGGTCCGCAGGGTCCTGGAGGTTTACGACCAAAAACAGGTGGCTGAGGTCTTGAACGGCGCGTCGCCTGACAACTGGTGCCGGGAGACAATTAACCGCTGGGTCAATGGAAAGGCGTCGCCGAAGCTCAATCGCAGAGAGTCTGTAGCTCTGCATGCCCTACTGCCCAAAACCCCGGCGAAAATCTCTCAGTCGGAGTTCGATTTCGTCGACCTGTTTGCTGGCATCGGAGGCATCCGACGCGGCTTCGAAGGCATTGGCGGCCGATGCGTTTTCACCAGCGAATGGAATGAGCAAGCCGTACGCACGTACAAGGCGAATTACTACTGCGATCCTGACTATCACCGCTTCAATGCCGACATTCGAGAAGTCACCCTGAGTGAACGCGAAGATGTCAGTGAAGCGGAGGCCTATCGCCATATTGATAAGGAAATTCCTGACCACGACGTGTTGCTCGCCGGCTTCCCATGCCAGCCGTTCTCGATCGCCGGTGTGTCAAAGAAGAACGCTTTGGGCCGTGCGCACGGTTTCGAGTGCAAGACTCAGGGCACGTTGTTCTTTGACGTTGCCCGCGTACTCGCAGCCAAGCGCCCCTCCGCGTTTGTGCTTGAAAACGTCAAAAACCTCAAAAGCCACGATAAGGGACGTACGTTCCATGTCATCGTGGAGACGCTCGAGGAGCTGGGTTACTGGATTGCCGACGTCGATGCTAGCGGCGCGGATGATCCCAAGATCATTGATGGGCAGCACTTCGTTCCGCAGCACCGCGAGCGGATTGTCCTGGTTGGCTTCCGCAAAGACCTTGCTGTTCACGAGGGTTTCACGCTGCGCGACGTTCGTCGCTACTTCCCGAAAAAGCGCGTGTTACTCGGCGATCTGCTCGAACCGCGCGTAGACGAACGATATATCCTCACCCCGAAGCTTTGGGAGTATCTATTCAACTACTCCATCAAGCACAAGGCAAAGGGCAACGGTTTCGGCTATGGACTGGTTGGTCCTGGCGACATCACGCGCACGCTGTCGGCCCGTTACTACAAGGACGGCTCCGAGATATTGATTGACCGCGGATTTGATCCGTCTCGCCCGCTGAGCGACCATGACAATCTTCTCCATCGCCCGCGCCGGCTGACGCCACGCGAATGCGCAAGGCTGATGGGCTACGATCGCCCCGATGGCAGCACCTTCCGCATCCCGGTCTCAGATACGCAGGCTTACAAACAGTTCGGCAACTCGGTCGTCGTTCCTGTCTTCGAAGCCGTCGCAAAACTGATGAAGTCGCGAATACTCAAAGCACGCGATCGTACCGCGTTGGCCGAGGCGGCGTGAAGGCGCGTGCACACCATCGCGGACGGGCTTGATGAGTGGTCGTACGGCTGGCCGCTCCAGCCTGGAAGCCGATATAGTGCCCGCGTCCGGTCGAAAGACGCCTGGATCGGACACGGTCATTTCCGTGATTAGTGATTAAACGGGTGGGGCGTCTGCGACCCTTTAGAGGGCGGCCCTACCAGCCGCGTAGTCTGAGCCTGTCGTTCAACTCCCCGCTGCCGCCTGAGTCCGGAGAGTCCCACGATTTCCGCTTTGCCAGTCTCACGACAACAATCCCCCCTCAAACATCAATATTCCCCGCCCTCAACGCATTGGACTCGATGAACGCGCGTCGCGGCTCCACATCGTCGCCCATCAGCGTCGTGAAGATGCCGTCGGCCGCGATTGCGTCTTCGATCTGCACGCGCAGCAGGCGCCGCACGGCGGGGTCCATCGTCGTTTCCCAGAGCTGTCCGGGGTTCATCTCGCCGAGGCCCTTGTAGCGCTGCTTCGAGACGTTGCGTTCCGCATCGGTGATGAGCCACTTCATCGCACTCTTGAAGTCGGCAACCGCCATGCTGCGCTCGCCGCGCTTGATCATCGCGCCCTCGCCGATCAACCCCTCGAACGTGTTCGCGGTGTTGAGGAGCTGACGGTAGTCGGCGGTCAGTTGCAGCTCCTCGTCGATCACCGAGACCTTCACGTTGCCGTGATGGCGCCGCTCGACGCGCAGCGACCGCAACTCGCGCACCGGGTCGTACATCGGCGCGACGGACACCTCGGGCTTGAGCGGATCGTTGCGTAGCGCGGCCTCGAGCGCGCGGGCCGAGGCCTGCGTCGAAGCCTCGTCCGTCAGATCGACGTTCACGCCGTCCATCACCGCCTCGAGCGAGCGCTCGTCGTACTGGCGGCTCAGGCGGTCCACCACGGCGCGCGCGAGCTGGTACGAACGCGCGAGCTCGCCGAGCGCGTCGCCGGCAATCGGCGTCGCGCCTTCGCCCGGGACGAGCTCGGAGCCGTGCAGCGCGAGCCTCAGCATGTGCGCGTTCAGGTCGGCGTCGTCCTTCAGATAGCGCTCGTCCTTGCCGGCCTTCAGCTTGTAGAGCGGCGGCTGCGCGATGTAGACGTAGCCGCGCTCGATCATCTCGGGCATCTGCCGGTAGAAGAACGTGAGCAGCAGCGTGCGGATGTGCGCGCCGTCCACGTCCGCGTCGGTCATGATGATGATGCGGTGGTAGCGCAGCTTCTCGAGGTTGTAGTCGTCCTTGCCGATGCCGCAGCCGAGCGCCGTGATGAGCGTGACGATCTGCTCGGAGGAGAGCAGCTTGTCGTAGCGCGCCTTCTCGACGTTGAGCACCTTGCCGCGCAGCGGCAGGATCGCCTGGAACTTGCGGTCGCGGCCCTGTTTCGCGGAGCCGCCCGCGCTGTCGCCCTCGACGATGTAAATTTCCGACTTCGCCGGGTCCTTCTCCTGGCAGTCCGCCAGCTTGCCCGGCAGGCCCACGCCGTCGAGCACGCCCTTGCGGCGCGTCATTTCGCGGGCCTTGCGCGCGGCGTCGCGCGCGCGCGCGGCGTCGACGATCTTGCCGCAGATGATCTTCGCGTCGTTCGGCGTCTCGAGCAGGAACTCCTCGAGCGCCTTCGCGACCACGTCCTCGACCGGCGCGCGCACCTCGGACGAGACGAGCTTGTCCTTCGTCTGCGAGCTGAACTTCGGCTCGGGCACCTTCACCGAAAGCACGCACGAGAGCCCTTCGCGCATGTCGTCGCCCGAGGTCTCGACCTTGGCCTTCTTCGCGATCTCGTGGTCGGCGATGTACTTGTTGATGACGCGCGTCATCGCCGCGCGCAGGCCGGTCAGGTGCGTGCCGCCATCGCGCTGCGGAATGTTGTTGGTGAAGCAGAGCACGCTTTCGTTGTAGCTGTCGTTCCACTGCATCGCCACCTCGACGCCCACGCTGTCCTTCTCGCTGCTCACGTAGAAGATGTTCGGGTGCAGCACGCTCTTGGTCTTGTTGATGAACTCGACGAAGCCCTTCACGCCGCCCGCGAGCGCGAAGTCGTCTTCCTTGCCGGTACGCTGGTCGGTCAGGCGGATGCGCACGCCGTTGTTCAGGAACGAGAGTTCGCGGATGCGCTTGGCGAGCACGTCGTAGTGGTAGTCGACGTTGCCGAAGATGGTCTCGTCGGCCATGAAGTGCACTTCGGTGCCGCGATTTTCGGTGTCGCCGAGCAGTTGCATCGGCGAGACGGACACGCCGTCGCGCGCCTCGATCGCGCGGTTCTGCGCAACGCCGCGGTGAAACTCCATGAAGTGCTTCTTGCCGTTGCGCCGCACGGTGAGGCGCAGCCAGGTGGAGAGCGCGTTCACGCACGACACGCCCACGCCGTGCAGCCCGCCCGACACCTTGTAGCTGTTCTGGTCGAACTTGCCGCCCGCGTGCAGTTCGGTCATCACGATTTCGGCGGCGCTGCGCTTCGGGTCGTGCTTGTCGTCGAGCTTGACGTCGGTGGGAATGCCGCGGCCGTTGTCGGTCACGGAAATCGAGTTGTCCGCGTGAATGGTGACGTGGATGTCGTTGCAGTAGCCGGCAAGCGCTTCGTCGATTGCGTTGTCGAGCACTTCGAACACGAGGTGGTGCAGACCGGTTCCGTCCGACGTATCGCCGATATACATCCCGGGGCGCTTGCGCACCGCTTCCAGGCCCTCGAGGATCTGGATGGACGAAGCGCCGTAGCTGCTGTTGTCGGGTTGCGAGTGATTCGTTTCAGTCATGGTTTTTCCGGTTCTGCGTTACTGCCTGCGTTGCTGCTCGATACGTTTCGAAAAGCCATAAAACGCCAAAGGGGCGCTGCGCCCCCCGGTGTTCGTGCTTCTGTCGCGGCATCAGATGCGCATGGGCATCACCACGTATTTGAATTCCTCGTTCTCGGGAATCGTGATGAGCGCACTGGAGCTGGCGTCGCCGAGGCTCACCTGGAGCGTGTCGACCTTCAGGTTCGCAAGGACGTCGAGCAGATACGTGACGTTGAACCCGATGTCGACGGTGTCGCCCTGGTAGGCGATTTCCAGTTCTTCCTGCGCCTCCTCCTGGTCGGCGTTGGTGGACAGGATTTTCAGTTGGCCCGGCTCGACGACCCAGCGCACGCCCTTGAACTTGTCGGACGTGAGAATCGCCGCGCGTTGCAGCGAGCGCTGCAGCTCGTCGCGGCCGATCAGGAAGATGTTCTTGTGCGCCTTCGGAATGACGCGCTGGAAGTCGGGGAACTTGCCCTCGACGAGCTTCGAGACGAGCTCGACCTGCCCGAACGTGAACTTCACCTGGGTCGACGCGATGTCGATCTTCAGCGCGTCGTCGATGTCTTCGAGCAGGCGCTGGAGCTCGAGGATCGTCTTGCGCGGAATGATGACTTCCTGGCGTGGAAACGAGCCCTCGATCTTCATCGACGAGTAGGCGAGGCGATGGCCGTCGGTCGCGACCGCCATGAGCTGGTCGCCGTCCACGACGAGCAGCATGCCGTTCAGGTAGTAGCGGATGTCCTGCTGGGCCATCGCGAAATAGACCATGCCGATGAGCTGGCGGAACGTCTTCTGCGCGACCGACAGGTTCGCACCGAAATCCTTCGCCTCGGCGACGGTCGGGAATTCGTCGGCGGCGAGCGTCTGCAGCGCGAAGCGGCTCTTGCCCGACTGCACGGTCAGGCGTTTGTCGGCAAGCGTCAGGCTCACCTGGCCGTCGGGCATCGCGCGCAGGATGTCGAGCAGCTTGCGCGCGGCGACGGTCGTCGCCACCGATTCGGCGCCCACGCCGAAGTCGGCGTGCGTCGTGATCTGCAATTCGAGATCGGTCGACAGGAACGACACATCGGAACCGGTTTTGGTGATCAGCAGATTGGCGAGGATCGGCAGCGTGTGGCGGCGTTCGACAATGCCGCTTACCGTTTGCAGCGGCCTGAGGAGGTTATCTCGTTCGGTCTTGACCAGTTGCATAGAGTTCCTTCGTAGATGTGACGGCCTGCGCCCCCCGCTTCGGAGCCCCGCCCGGCGGCTGTGCCGCATGGCCCCGACGCCGCCTTGCTACAGGAGGCCGCAGCTTGAAATCCACCCCCGACCGCCGGGCGGTCAAACCCATATTGTGCCTGAAAACGAACCGTTTCCCTAAATTGGGGGCGCTCCACGCAACGACGGCCGGACGGCCCGCGCCCGGCTCTTTTCAGCCCTTCAGCGTCTGCTCGAGCACGTGCAGCTCGTGGTTGAGCTGCGCGTCCTTGCCCCGTTCGTCGGCGATCTTGCGCACCGCGTGCAGCACCGTGGTGTGGTCGCGTCCGCCGAACAACTCGCCGATTTCCGGCAGGCTCTTCTGCGTGAGCTCCTTGGCCAGATACATCGCGATCTGGCGCGGCCGCGCGATGTTGGCGGGCCGCTTCTTCGAGTACATGTCGGCGACCTTGATGCTGTAGAAATCGGCGACGGTCTTCTGGATGTTCTCGACGGAAATCTGCCGGTTCTGCACCGTCAGCAGATCCTTGAGCGCCTCGCGCGTAAGCTCGATCGAAATCTCGCGGCCGTGGAACTTCGAGTACGCGAGAATCTTGCGCAGCGCGCCCTCGAGCTCGCGCACGTTCGAGCGCAGGTGCTTCGCCACGAAGAACGCCACGTCCTCGTTCAGGCTCACGCCCTCGGACTGCGCCTTGCGCATCAGGATCGCGACGCGCATTTCGAGCTCGGGCGGCTCGATCGCGACGGTGAGCCCCGAGTCGAAGCGCGAGATCAGCCGGTCGTCGATGCCCGAAATCTCCTTCGGGTACGTGTCGCTCGTGATGATGACCTGCGCCCGGTTCGCGACGAGCGCCTCGAACGCGTAGAAGAACTCTTCCTGGGTGCGCGACTTGCCCGAAAAGAACTGGATGTCGTCGATGAGCAGCAGGTCGAGCGAGTGGTAGTAGCGCTTGAAGTCGTCGAACGCCTTGCGCTGGTAGGCCTTCACGACGTCGGACACGTACTGCTCCGCATGGATGTAGCGGATGCGCGCGCCGGCCTTGTCCATCAGCAACTGGTTGCCGATCGCGTGGATCAGGTGGGTCTTGCCGAGGCCCACGCCGCCGTAGAGGAACAGCGGGTTGTACGAGACGCCGGGGTTGTCCGCGACCTGGATCGCCGCCGCCCGCGCGAGCTGGTTCGCTTTGCCGGTGACGAAATTGTCGAAGGTCAGCACGGGGTTCAGCTTCGAGCGCTCGTAGGTGGGGTCGGCCTCGCCGTTGGCGCCGCCCTGGCCCGGGCGCCAGGTGCGGCGCGCGGCGGCGGCTTCGTGGGCGTCGAGACTCGGCAGGTCGAGGTCCGCCGCGTCGTCGGCGGCCGCCTGGACGATGTCCGTCGCGGCGCCGTTCATGCCGCCGTTGACGTTGTGGACGACAGCCGAACCGTTGGCGCCGCCGCTTGCCCGACCGTTCGCGCCGGCGCCCGGCGCGGCATAAACGGCGGCGTCGGCCGCGGCGCGGGCCGCGAGCGGAGCCAGCGGCGCGCGCGGCACGGCGACCGGGCGCAGGCCCGCCTTCGAATCGAGAACGAACTGGACGTCGACGGGCGCATGCCAGAAGTCGCGCGCCAGATCGGCGATCCGGCCCGAGAACTGGCTCTTGACCCAGTCGAGCTTGAAGCGGTTGGGCGCCGCGATCTGCAGCGTGTTCGCAGCGGCGTCGAAGGCGACCGGGGCCAACGGTTTAATCCACGTCACGTACTGCTGGGGCGTGAGCTCGCGCTCCAGCAGTGCGGAACAGTGTTGCCAGAAATCGTTCATCGAGTGGCTGTGTTCGTTTTGTGTGCACGCCGAACCTGCTCCCGCCGCCCCTTTTTGCGCACGGCGCAACAGGGCCCTGGACGGCCGGACGGAAAACGCTCCGGACGCCCGTGCGGCAAGGAATTCGCGACAGGCAGGCGGGCCGGAGCGGCGTACAGGATTCTTGGGATAGGCGAGATTCTACCGCCAAAACGGACCGGTCAGTAAGTTATCCACAGGGACGGATCCACGCGCGGCGGCCGGCCTCATGTCGGTCCCGGGCGGTTTTCATGCAGGTTCTATGCGGGCCGGATACCGGCCCCGTGCCGGTCGGACCGCCCGGCACCTCGCCCTAAGCTATTGACGGTCAACGAAAAACCGGCTTAAATAGCGGGTTCCGCGAAAAGCCGCCCCTGAACCGTCGGCCGATCGCACCGAACCGTAGCCGCAACGGCGACCGAAATAGCTGAAACTGCGGGCTGAAACTGTGCAGGCTGAATGCAGTTTCGACCCGCGGCGTCCGGACGATCCGCCGCCGCTTCCGGGCAATCGGTGGCCAAACCCGGTGACCGAACCGGCAGCCGGTCTCAATACCCAAGTGAGAGCACCATGAAACGTACTTACCAACCTTCCGTGACGCGCCGCAAGCGCACCCATGGCTTCCGCGTGCGCATGAAGACCGCCGGCGGCCGCAAAGTGATCAACGCCCGCCGCGCGAAGGGCCGCAAGCGTCTCGCCGTCTAAGACGCGAGGCGAAGCGCACGGACTGCCGGGGGCCGGTCGGTGGCCGACTGCTCCGCGGGTCCGGTGAATCGGCGCGCGGCCTGTGTATCGGCCCGGCGACCGTCGTCACCGGCCCCGGCCGCCGGCAGGAACGGCGAGCGGAAGGCCGACAACCGCATCGCATCCGGGCTTGTCGCATTGCATACGCCAGCCGCTTTCCCCAAGGCCGCAAGGCTGCTGAAAACGGATGAATTTTCATCCGTTTTTCGTTTGCGTCCCTGGCGGCGCGCCGCGCATTTCGTCGTCTACGGCCGGCCCACCGGCAAGGAAGCGCGGCTCGGGCTCGTGATCGGCAAGAAGTTCGCGCCGCGCGCGGTCACGCGCAACCTGGTGCGGCGGCTCGCCCGCGAGGCGTTCCGCGTGCGCCGCGCCGAGTTCGACGGCTTCGACCTGCTGCTGCGGCTGCATACGCGCTTCGACGGCAAGGCGCTGCCCGGCGCGGCTTCGCCGCCGCTGAAGGCGCTGTGCCGCGGCGAGATCGAGCTGCTGTTCGAGCGGGCCGCGCGCGAAGTCGCGAAGCGCCGGGCCGCGGACGGCGAAACGCCGCCCGCGCCATGACGGCCTTCCGGCGATGCCGCGCGACGGACCCTGCCCGACGCCTTTCCTCTTTGCGGTGCAGCGAGGCCGCACGATCATGCAAACGGTACTGATCGCGTTACTGCGTTTCTACAAGCTTGCCGTGAGCCCGCTGCTCGGCAACCGGTGCCGCTTTTACCCTTCCTGCTCGGATTACGCGCGCGAGGCAATCCAGTATCATGGCGCCGCGCGCGGAACTTACCTCGCCGCCAAACGCCTGTGCCGCTGCCATCCGTTTTCCGCCGGCGGCATCGATCTCGTCCCGCCCGCGCCCGAAAAACGCGCTGATGCGCCGCTTCATCGACACTGAGACAACGCATGGATATCAAACGCACCGTCCTATGGGTCATCTTCTTCGTGTCAGTCGTCATGCTGTTCGACAACTGGCAACGCGCCCACGGACGCCCGTCGATGTTCTTCCCGAGCCCGGCGACGCAAACGCAGGGCGCCTCGCCTGACTCGACCTCGCCGGACGCCGCGGCGTCCGACCTGCCCGGCGCAGCAGCGGCGGGCACGCCCGGCAGCGGCGCCGGAACCGCGCCGGCGGTCGCGACGCAGCTCGTCCACTTCCGCACCGACCTCTACGATGGCGAGATCGACACGCGCGGCGGCACGCTCGAAAAGCTCTCGCTGCTCAAGGAAGCCGACGGCAAGCAGCCGGGCGACTACGTCACGCTGTTCGACCACACGAAGGACCACACGTATCTCGCGCGCACGGGCCTGCTCGGCGGCGACTTCCCGAACCACAACGACGTCTTCACGGCCGATGCCGGCCCGCGCGACCTGACGGGCGACGCGAGCACGCTGCAGATCAGCCTCGAATCGCCGGCGAAGGGCGGCGTGAAGGTCGTGAAGACCTACACGTTCACGCGCGGCAGCTACGTGATCGGCGTGAACACGAAGGTCGAGAACGTCGGCGCCGCGCCGGTCTCGCCGACGCTCTACATGGAGCTCGTGCGCGACAGCCAGCCCGTCGAGACGCCGCGCTTCTCGCACACGTTCATCGGGCCGGCCGTCTACACGAACGAGCATCACTTCCAGAAGATCACGTTCCCCGACATCGACAAGAACAAGGCCGATTACGCGTCGAGCGCCAACAACGGCTGGATCGCGATGGTCCAGCACTACTTCGCGACCGCGTGGATTCCGCAGCAGGGCGTCGAGCGCAAGATCTACGTCGAGAAGATCGATCCGTCGCTGTACCGCGTCGGCGTCGAACAGCCGCTCGGCACGATCGCGCCGGGACAGTCCGACGACGTGTCCGCGCGCCTCTTCGCCGGCCCCGAGGCCGAGCGCATGCTCGCGGGCATCGCGCCGGGACTCGAGCTCGTGAAGGACTACGGCTGGGTCACGATCATCGCGCGACCGCTTTTCTGGCTGCTCGAGAAGATCCACAGCTACGTCGGCAACTGGGGCTGGTCGATCGTGCTGCTCACGCTGCTCATCAAGGCCGTGTTCTTCCCGCTTTCGGCCGCGGGCTACAAGTCGATGGCCCGCATGAAGGAGGTCACGCCGCGCATGCAGGCGCTGCGCGAGCGCTTCAAGAACGACCCGCAGAAGATGAACGCGGCGCTCATGGAGCTCTACAAGACCGAGAAGGTCAATCCGTTCGGCGGCTGTCTGCCGATGGTGATCCAGATCCCGGTGTTCATCTCGCTCTACTGGGTGCTGCTCTCGTCGGTGGAGATGCGCGGCGCGCCGTGGATTCTCTGGATTCACGACCTCTCGCAGCAGGACCCGTACTTCATCCTGCCGGTGCTGATGGCCGTCTCGATGTTCTTCCAGACGCGCCTGAACCCGACGCCGCCGGACCCCGTCCAGGCGAAGATGATGATGTTCATGCCGATCGCGTTCTCGGTGATGTTCTTCTTCTTCCCGGCCGGCCTCGTGCTCTACTACGTCGTGAACAACGTGCTCTCGATCGCGCAGCAGTACTACATCACGCGCGTGATGGGCAAGGGCAGGCAGAAGAAGAGCGCCTGACGCCGCGCCGGGTCGCCGGCATCGGCAATCATGAAAAAGCCGCCCGGTTCGCGCCGGGCGGCTTTTTTGTTTGCGGACGGGCGACGCGTTTTCAGCCCTTGTCCGCGTCGCCGTAGAACTGCTCGATGAGCTCCTGCACGAGGTAGCGGTGATGTGGCGTGAGCGCCTCGATCTTCGAGGCCAGCTCCAGCGTCTCGGTCGAGGGCGGGTACTTTGCATCGCGCGGCACCGGTTTCGGCGGCCCCGGCGGCATGCCCGCCGGCGGCGGACCGTAGTGCAGCCAGTGCAGGTCCACCTTGAACCAGTCGGCGAGCGTGCGCAGTTTGTCGTCGGTGGGAACGGTGCGGCCGCTGAGCCACTTGTGGGCGGTCTGGGCGGAAACCGGATGGGCGCCGCGATGGCGCAGGTTGAAGTGCAGCGCAAGATCGGTGCCGCCGCGCAGCCGCTCCGGTGCGCGCTTCATGGCGAATCTCAGTCGCTCGGCAAAGGCGGCTTTTTCATCGGCGGTCGGCATGGGCACAGATTGTGCAATCCGGTTTCGCCAGCGAAGGCAACCTGCCAGGCTAGATTTAACCTGTCGGCGAAGAACTTAGCCCGTCTTCCGGATGGAAGCGCGTCGCAGCGCAAAGCCTGGGCGACACGAAAATACCGCGAGCGGGTGTCCGCTCCCTTCCGCGCGTTCCCGAACGGGGCCGCGCATCCGGGATATCCGCCCACTAATTTAAGATAAATCGGGATAAAAGGCGAGATCGGATCAGAGCGGCTATTGGCGCCGATCCGACGGAAACGGCCGGCGCAATCCGGAGCAGGGCTCGCGCTACAATGCCGGCACCTGTCGTGCCCGAAACGTCGGCCCACGCCCGCCCCCGCCTCTCGACTACGCCATGCTCCCCACCGATTCCGATCCGATCGTCGCCATCGCTACCGCGCCGGGACGCGGCGGGATCGGCGTCGTGCGCGTGTCGGCGGGCCGCGCCGGTGCCGACGCGGCCGAGGCGCTGATGCGCGCGCTCACGGGCCAGACGCTCGCGCCGCGTCACGCGAGCTACGTGCCGTTCGTCGACGACGACGGCACCGTGCTCGACCGCGGCATCGCGCTGTACTTTCCGGCGCCGCATTCGTACACGGGCGAGCACGTGCTCGAGCTGCAGGGACACGGCGGCCCGGTCGTGCTGCAGCTAGTGCTCCGGCGCTGCCTCGAAGCCGCGCGTGCGTTCGGCCTGCGGCTTGCCGAGCCCGGCGAATTCACGCGTCGCGCGTTCCTGAACGACAAGCTCGATCTCGCCCAGGCCGAAGCCGTCGCCGACCTGATCGAGGCCAGCACCGAAGCCGCCGCCCGCTCCGCCGGCCGCTCGCTCGACGGCGCGTTCTCGCGGGACATTCACGCGCTCGTCGACGACGTCATCGCGCTGCGCATGCTCGTCGAGGCGACGCTCGACTTTCCCGAGGAGGAAATCGACTTCCTCGAAGCCGCCGACGCGCGCGGCAAGCTCGCCCGCATCCGCGAACGGCTCGCGCGCGTGCTCGCCGAGGCGCGCCAGGGGGCGCTGCTGCGCGAAGGGCTCGCGGTCGTGCTGGCGGGGCAGCCGAACGTCGGCAAGTCGTCGCTGCTGAACGCGCTGGCCGGCGCGGAGCTCGCGATCGTCACGCCGGTAGCCGGCACCACGCGAGACAAGATCGCGCAGACCATCCAGATCGAAGGCATTCCGCTGCACGTGATCGACACCGCCGGCCTGCGCGACACCGACGACGAAGTCGAGAAGATCGGCATCGAGCGTACCTGGGGCGAGATCGAGCGCGCCGACGTGGTACTGCATCTGCTCGATGCCCGCACGGGCCTGACCGACGAGGACCGCGCGATTGCCGCGCGCTTTCCGGCCGGCGTGCCGGTCGTGCAGGTGCTCAACAAGACCGATCTGGCCGGCTTGCCGGCGCGGGTGGGCAGCCGTCCTGACGCGGGCGCGCGGGAAGAGGTGCGGGAGGTGCGGCTCTCGGCGAAGGAGGGCGACGGCATCGCGCTGCTGCGCGCGGAATTGCTGCGCATCGCGGGCTGGCAGGCCGACGCGCAGAGCGTCTACCTCGCGCGCGAACGTCACCTGATCGCGCTGCGCGCCGCGGCCGGTCACCTCGCTACGGCGGCGGACCATGCGGATCAGAATGCGCAGGCGCTCGACCTGTTCGCCGAGGAATTAAGACTCGCGCAGGAGCGGTTGAATTCGATTACCGGGGAATTTACGTCGGACGATTTGTTGGGGGTTATTTTTAGTCGGTTTTGTATCGGCAAGTGACCCCCAATCATTTTCGTTTAACAACCTTTCCGGCAAGGGGCAATTCGAGTCGGTCCCACCATCAGACCACAGGCATCAAGCAGGACAACACACCCCAATTAATGCAAAAAACTCATCTATAAAACCAACAAATACATTAGACGACTCACCACTGGGCTGGTAAATTCGCCGGCAACCTGCCCTGAACGCAAGAAGGACAAGCGGACAAGGCAACGCCCCAGGCACCGGACTCATCCCTACAGTTAACTATCAGTTATCTTAAGTAATTCGAACGCCCACGCCGTCCCTCGCTATCCCGCCGCATCTCTTCAACCCACCGAATCCAGCCCCATGCGCCTTACCCCGTTTCGCCCCGCGTTCCGGACCTCGTCCGCCTGCGCCGTCCTGCGGCGCGCCGCGTTGCTCTGCGCGACCCTGTTCGCGACGGTTCCCGCCGCGCATGCCCAGGCCGCGCCGCCGTCGGTGCTCGCGCGTTCGTGGGTGCTGATGGACGCGACCAGCGACCAGGTGCTGGCCTCCGGCAACGCCAACGCACGCGCGGAACCGGCGTCGCTCACGAAGCTGATGACGGCCTACCTCGTGTTCCAGGCGCTGCAGGAAAAGAAAATTTCGATGGATCAGACGGTGCTGCCCGGCGACGCGGTGCGCACGGTCGGCAACGACCAGTCGCGCATGTTCATCGAGGCCGGCAAGCCGGTCAGCGTCCACGATCTCGTCTACGGGCTGATCGTGCAGTCGGGCAACGACGCGGCCATCGCGCTCGCCGAACTCGTCGCGGGCAGCCAGGCCAATTTCGTCGACATGATGAACGCCGAGGCCCATCGTCTCGGCATGACCGGCACGCACTTCGCCGACGTGAACGGCATGCCCAATCCAGAGCACTACACGACGGCCGGCGATCTGGCGGTCCTGACCGATCATCTGATTCACGATTTTCCGGAGTACTACCCGATCTTCTCGGTCAAGGAATTCACCTACGACAACATCCGCCAGCCGAACCGCAACCGCCTGCTCTGGCTGGACCCGACCGTCGACGGCCTGAAGACGGGCCACACCGAGGCGGCGGGTTATTGCCTGATCGCGAGCGCGCTGCGTCCGGTGCCGGACGCGCCGGACGCGAAGCGCCGGATCATCAGCGTGGTGATGGGCGAGCCGACCGAGCCCGACCGCGTCAGCGACAGCATGAAGCTGCTCGACTTCGGCTACCGCGCCTTCGCGGAAACCCGCGTCTACCAGGTCGGCCAGGCGGTGCGCACGGTGCGCGTCTACAAGGGGACGAGCCTGAGCGTCGGCATCGGCGTCGCGCACGACCTGATGGTGATGCTGCCGAGCGGCGCGGCGGACGAGGCGAAGCCGGTCGTAACGGTGACTTCGCCACTGATCGCGCCGCTCGCGGCCGGCCAGACGGTCGGAAACGTCCAGCTCGTCTCGCAGGGCAAGGTGCTTGCCGAGGCGCCGCTCGTGACCCTTCAGGCCGTGCCGCAGGCGAACCTGCCGAGCCGCCTGTGGGACTCGATGCTGCTGATGTTCGCGTCGCCGAAAGCCTGACGCGGCAAGGGCGGCCCTCCCGGCAACGTTCCGCCCCTCGCCCGCTCCCCGCGGGCGAATCCCGTTCGTCCAGCCCCTAGTCGCGCGCTGCTGAGCAGGCCGAACGAAACTGTGCTCCCGTCCCTCGGGGGCAAGTGTGCATCCTCTGCGCATGCGGATATGGAAAGATGGCAGGCCGATGGCAACGGAGCCCGCCGGCTCCCTCCGCAAGACGATGACGACCCGTAACAACGCCGCCCGGTCATGGACCGAGCGCCTGCGCCGGCAGTTCGAGCAGTTCATCGACCTGGCCGAACTGGTCGGCCTCGTGCTGATCGGGCTGGCCACCACGTTCGCGATGGGGCAGGAAGTGTGGAAGATCGTGGTGGCGGGCCAGGTTTCGCTGACCGATCTGCTGCTGATGTTCCTGTACCTCGAAGTGCTTGCGATGGATGCCCGCTATCTGCGCCTCGGGCAACTGCCGGTGCGCTTTCCGCTCTACATCGCGATGGCCTCGCTCGCGCGCGATCTGATTCTGCGGGTCAACGTCGCGGGCGGCCAGGAGCTGCTGTTCACGGCGGCCGGCATCGTCGTGCTGGCGATTGGCGTGCTGATTCTCCGCTACGGGCAGCATCGCTATCCGGGCCACGACGACGAACCGCGCGGCGAGCGCACGGAGCCGTGATCGCGGACGACGCACGGCCGGCACAGGACCGGCGGCGCGGAGAACCCTCAGGAATCGACGTGGATACGGCCATTCTTTCCCCCCCGCAGCACCTGACCGACGACGCCACGGCCAGCGGCGCGCTGCCGGCCGCCGGAGACGACTGTCTCGACCGGCTCGGGCGGCCGCTCAGGGATTTGCGCCTCTCGGTCATCGACCAGTGCAACTTCCGCTGCACCTACTGCATGCCAAAGGACGTGTTCACGCCGGACTATCCGTTCCTGCCCAGGTCGGCGCGCCTGTCGTTCGACCAGATGACCGCGCTCGCCAGCGCGTTCGTCATGCTCGGCGTGGAACGCATCCGCATCACCGGCGGCGAGCCGCTGCTGTGCCGGCACCTCGAGACGCTCGTCGAGCGACTCGCCCGGCTGCGCACGCCGGCCGGCCGGAACGTCGAAATCGCGTTGACCACGAACGGCCTGCTGCTCGCGCAGAAAGCCCGCGCGCTGCGCGACGCGGGGCTCTCGCGCGTAACGGTCAGCCTGGACAGCCTCGACGACGCGCTGTTCGGGCGCATGAACGGCGTCGGCGCGCCGGTCTCGCGCGTGCTCGACGGCATCGACGCCGCGCGGGCGGCCGGGCTCGCGCCGCTGAAGGTCAACATGGTGGTCGAGAAGCACGTGAACGACTCGCAGGTGTTGCCGATCGCGCAGCGCTTCCGTCATACGGGCGTGACCGTGCGCTTCATCGAGTTCATGGACGTGGGCGGCGCGGCGTCGTGGAATCGCGACAAGGTGCTCACGTCCGACGAAACGCGCGCGCGGATCGCAAGCGTCCATCCGCTCGTGCCGGTGCCGGGCCGGCGCGCGAGCGACACCGCGAGCGTCTGGCGCTATGCCGACGGCGCCGGCGAAGTGGGCTTCATTTCGAGCGTGTCGCAGCCGTTTTGCGGCGACTGCACGCGCGCGCGGGTATCGGCGGACGGGCGGCTCTTTCTCTGCCTGTTCGCGACCGGTTCCGTCGACCTGAAACCGTGGCTCAGCGAAGGCCGTTCGCCGGCCGCGCTCGCCGACGAAATCCGCCGGCACTGGCTCCGGCGCGACGACCGCTATTCGGAGTTGCGCGGCCAGCTCGCGGCGACCGGCCGAAAGCGCGCCTACCCGGTCGTGAGGATGTCGCTGGTCGGCGGCTGAATCTCGCGCCATCTCCCGGCACGCGCAACCTTCACGCGCTTTCGCGCAGGCACGCGGACGCGAGCTTGCCGAGCGTCGTCACGGCCTGCTCGATCGCGGGCGACCACGCATAGCTGTAGTTGAGCCGGATGAAGTGGGCGTAGGCCGCCGACGTCGAGAACATGTAGCCGGGCCCGATCGTGATGCCGCTTTCGAGCGCGCGCTGGTAGAGCCGCATCGAATCGACCTGCGGCGGCAGCTCGACCCAGAGCACGTAGCCGCCGGCCGGCTGCGAGGTTCGCGTGCCTTCGGGAAAAAACCGCGTGACCGCGGCGCGCATGAGCCGGGCCTGCTGCATGAAAACCTTGCGCACGCGGCGCAGGTGATGCTCGTAGCCGTCGTTCTCGAGATAATCGGCAATCGCCAGTTGCGGGACGAGCGGCGTCGTCAGCGTATTGAGGAACTTGAGCTTCTCGACCTGCTGCCGGTAGCGCCCGGGTAGCGCCCAGCCGATGCGCAGCGCGGGCGTGAGGCTCTTCGAGAACGACGCGCAGTGCAGCACGATTCCTTTCGTGTCCCAGGCCTTCAGCGCCCCCGGATGCACGTCGCCGAAATAGAGTTCGTGATAGACGTCGTTCTCGATGATCGGCACGTCGCGGCGCGTCATCAGCTCGACGAGCTCGCGCTTCTTTTCGTCGGGCATCTGGAAGCCGAGCGGGTTCTGGAAGTTCGGCATCACCATGCAGGCCGCGATGGGCTGCCGCTCCATGATCTGCGCGAGCGCGCCGACGTCGATGCCCGTGCGCGGGTCCGTCGCGACCTCGATGGCGCGCATGCCCATGCGCTCGATCGCGTGAAGCATCGCATAGAAGGTCGGGGACTCGACCGCGATCGTGTCGCCGGGCTTCGCGACGGCCTGCAGGCAGAGGTTGATGGCCTCGGTCGCGCCGACGGTCACGACGATCTCGTTCGGATCGATGGGCTCGCCGTTTTCGAGGTAGCGCCGCGCGATCTGCCGGATCAGCCGCGGGCTGCCCGGCGGCAGCTCGGACGTCACGCCCCATTGCTTCTGGCGGCGCGCGATCGCGTACGCATAGCGGTTGATCTTGTGGAACGGGAAGAGCGCCGGGTCGGGGTAGGGCGAGCCGAGCGGAATCGCGTCGTCGGCGCCGATGGAACGCAGCGTGGAAAGCACGAGCCGGCTCACGTCCACCTGCGCCGAGACCGCGAGCGGCGCCGACGGATTCAGCTCGGGCGCCACGACGCGGCGTCCGCTCGCGTCGGGCCGCACGAAATAACCCGACTGCGGCCGGCTTTCGATCAGTCCCTTGCTCTCGAGCTGCAGATAAGCGTGGATGACGGTCGTGATGCTGAGCCGGTGATGCTGGCTCGTCTGCCTGACCGACGGAATGCGCTCGCCCGGACGGAACACGCCGCGTCGAATCTGCGCCTCGATCTCCTTCGCCAACTTTTCGTACAGTTTCACCGGCACTCCGATTTTTCGGGCGCGCACCGCGGCGCCGCCCGTTCTGGCTTTCCCGTATGCTGCCGTCGTCGTCCGCTTTCCGGACGGACGCGCCCGCCATTTTCAGGCACAGTGCCTCGCACTCGACACCGCCCACCGGAACTGTACTCTTTCCGGGCGGGTGGATGTGTGTTTTTGATGCCTGGCCCGCTGCCCTTAATCTACGGGCGATCGAAAGTGCGCTGAGGTACCCGCCGGGTACGGCGAGGCGCCGGTCATGGAGCCATCGTCATGGAAAAGAGCAAGCAGGAAGGGCGCATCGCGCCCTATCATCATCCGGCCGCGGGCTGGGGGGCGCTAAAGTACGTCGCCATCAATCTCGTCAAGGAGAAGGTGGCAGGCGGCAAGTACCGCACGCTGTTCAAACAGAACCAGCCCGACGGCTTCGATTGCCCCGGCTGCGCCTGGCCCGACCGCGAGCACGCCTCGACCTTCGAGTTCTGCGAGAACGGCGTGAAGGCCGTCGCGGCCGAGGCGACGGGCAAGCGCGTGACGCCGGCTTTCTTCAGCGAGCACACGGTCGAAGCGCTCATGAAGGAGACCGACTACGAGCTCGAGCAGCACGGCCGCCTGACCGACCCGATGGTCTACGACGCGCAGACCGACCGGTACGTGCCGATTTCCTGGCCCGATGCGTTCGGCCTGATCGCCGCGCACCTGAAACGGCTCGACAGCCCGCACGAAGCCACGTTCTACACGTCGGGCCGCGCGAGCAACGAGGCCGCGTATCTGTACCAGTTGTTCGTGCGGCTGTACGGCACGAACAACTTCCCCGACTGCTCGAACATGTGCCACGAGGCGACGAGCCGCGGGCTGCCCGGCACAGTCGGCATCGGCAAGGGCACGGTCACGCTCGAGGACTTCGAGCACGCCGACACGCTGCTCATCTTCGGCCAGAACCCGGCGACCAACCACCCGCGCATGCTCGGCGAGCTGCGCGAGTGCGCGAAGCGCGGCGCCACCATCGTCTCGATCAACCCGCTCAAGGAGCGCGGCCTCGAGCGCTTCGCGAGCCCGCAGCATCCCATCGAAATGCTGACGTTCTCGAGCACGAAGATCGCGTCCACGTTCATCCAGCCGAAGCTCGGCGGCGACTTCGCGCTCATCAAGGGCGTGGCCAGGCACGTGCTCGAACTCGACGACGAAGCGCGGGAGAAGGGCGCCGAACGCGTGCTCGACGTCGACTTCATCGCGGAGCACACGACCGGCTTCGAGGCGTTCGCCGCCGATCTGCGCGCCGAAAACTGGAGCGTGCTCGAAGCCGAGTCGGGCGTCGCGCGCGAGGACATCGAAGGCCTCGCGCGCATCTACGCGAACGGCAAACGCGTGATCTCGACCTGGGGCATGGGGCTCACGCAGCACAAGCACTCGGTCGCGACCATCCAGATGCTCTCGAACCTGATGATGATGCGCGGCAACATCGGCCGGCTCGGCGCGGGCCTGTGCCCCGTGCGCGGCCACTCGAACGTGCAGGGCGACCGCACGGTCGGCATCGAGGAGCGGCCGACCAAAGCATTCCTCGACCGGCTCGGCAAGGTCTACGACTTCGAGCCGCCGCGCGGGCACGGCCTCGACGTCGTGAACACCATCGAGTCGATGCTCGAAGGCCGCGTGAAGGTGTTCATCGGCCTGGGCGGCAACTTCGTGATGGCGACGCCCGACACGCCGCGCACCTGGGACGCGTTGCGCTCGTGCGAACTGACCGTGCACGTGACGACCAAGCTCAACCGCAGCCACCTCGTGCACGGCCGCGACGCGCTGATCCTGCCGACGCTCGGCCGCACCGAGATCGACCTGCAGAACGGCGTCGCCCAGGGCGTCACGGTCGAAGACTCGATGAGCATGGTCCACATCTCGTACGGGATGAACCAGCCGGCCTCGCCCAACCTGATGTCGGAGACGGCCATCGTCGCGAACATCGCGCACGCGACGCTCGGCAGCGCGAAGGTGGACTGGCTCAGGCTGGCCGGCAACTACGCGCTGATCCGCGACGAGATCGAGAAGGTGTTCGAGGGCTTCGAGCGCTACAACGAGCGCATCGCGCATCCGGGCGGCTTCCACCTGCGCGTCGCCTCGCGCGAGCGCGACTGGAAGACCGACACCGGCAAGGCCAACTTCGTCGTTCACCACATCGAGGAGGACACGCCGATCCGCCGCGCGAAGGCGCGCTACGGCGAGCGCGTGATGACACTGATGACGACGCGCTCGCACGACCAGTACAACACGACGATTTACGCGCTCGACGACCGCTATCGCGGCGTGTTCGGCCAGCGCCGCGTGGTGTTCGTCAATCCGGCCGATCTCGCGATGCTTGGCCTGAAGGCCGGCGAATGGGTCGACATGACGACGGTGTGGGACGACGACGTCGAGCGGCGCGCCGATTCGTTCCTGCTCGTCGAATACGACATTCCGCGCGGCTGCATCGGCGCGTACTATCCGGAAACCAACCCGCTCGTGCCGCTTTCGAGCGTCGGCGACGTCTGCAACACGCCGACCTCGAAGTCGATCCCGGTGCTGCTGCACCGCTCGGCCGCGCCCGGCGCCGTCGCGGCCATCGCCGCCTGACGCGACGGCGGCCACGGCCGCCACGCCCGGCGCGCGCGGCGAGACCGCGCCGCCGGGCGCGAACTCATCCGATAACCTCATTCGCACCGATTCGCCCACCCATCCGTCATGATCGTCAGACCCCCGCAGAACTGGCTGCGCATGCTGTTCATCTGGGACGGCTCGGTGCTTCGGTCGATCCTTCCGCAACTCGCCGTCATGGCGCTCGTGAGCGCAGCGGCGACCGCCACGCACGGACACATCCTCAACCAGCGGATCACGCTGAACCCGACGCCGATGACGCTATGCGGCGTGGCGCTCACGATCTTCCTCGCGTTTCGCAACAACGCCAGCTACGAGCGCTACCGCGAGGCGCGGCACCTGTGGGGCAACCTGCTGATCGCCGCGCGCACGCTGACCTCGCAGGCGCTCCATTACGCACCCGCCGATCCGGCCCGGTTCGACCGCGCGGTCTTCGTGCGGGAGCTGAACGCGTTCGCCTGCGCGCTCAAGCATCAGCTACGCGGCTCGGACCCGTCGGCCGATTTCGCGCGCCTGCTCGGCGAGGCGCGTGCGCAAGCGCTGCTCGAAAGTCACTATCGCCCGGTCGAGCTGCTCGACGACATGCGACGGCGCCTCGCCGGGTTGCAGCGCGCGGGCGGCATTTCGGACACCCAGCTCTGGATGTTCGACGCCCAGCTCGCCGAACTCGGTACGATCGTGGGCGGGTGCGAGCGCATCCTGTCGACGCCCATTCCGTTTTCCTACGGCGTGCTGCTGCACCGGACGGTCTACGCCTACTGCCTGCTGCTGCCGTTCGGTCTCGTCGACTCCATCGGCATCGCGACGCCGCTCATCAGCCTCTTCGTGTCCTACACGATGATCGCGCTCGAGGCGATCGCGAGCGACATCGCCGATCCGTTCGGCTTCGCGCCCAACAACCTGGCCCTCGACGCGATGACGCGGACCATCGAGCGCTCGACGCTCGAATTGTGCGGCGAGGCCATACCGGAGGACGCGACGCCGGGACGGCGGTATCAACTGACGTGATACCTGCCGTCGCCGTTATCGCCCAAGCTTCGGCGAGCGGCCTGTTTGCCGGGCCTTATTGGGGCTTTCCACAAGCGTCGCCGCGACGACTTTGCGGCATCATCCGGTGAAACGGCGCTTACCGATACGACAGTCGATCGAACACGAACAACGCGCCGAGGAGACCCCTTCCTTCCCCGTCGTCCCCTGTCCGGGATCCGGACAAATCCGGGACGGATTCGGAGACAGACAAACGCAGACGTCCCGGCGCCCGCCGGGACGTACTTGCACCGTTCCCATCGCACGGCCTCATCGGAATCAGGGGGCCGCTCGCCGCGAAAAAACGATTTCATCAAGACTCCGGCGCTCGCGTCTTCGCTTTTTCGTACGGTTCATCGCAGCAGGTAGCGGAAAAGACACATCCGCTTTCTAACGTGAAAGCCCCTGCCCCGAAAGGATCGCTACGATGCCTCGCGAAACAAGAGCCACTACGTTCCCGTCGCATGCCGACCGGACGGTGAACTCCCCACCGACGGACGAGACCTCGACAAGCCGCTCGCCGTCGTCACGAAATGCGAAATTGAAGAAGCCCCGTTCAATGGGCGATATTTCTTCTTCTCCGAGGCTGGCCAACCTCCCGCCCGTGCCTGTGCCTGCACGCGACCTCCACAGGGCCTCGCGGGAGACACTCCCCGAAGGCCTGCGGGAACGCCCGACCTTCACCGAGGAATCCAGGGAAGCCGCGATCCGGACCCATAACATGAACCGGGGTCCCAGCGGCCCGCTTTCGGTCGAAAAACCCGGTTTGCGGGATAAAAACATGGCCCAGGTACACCGGATGTCGTATCTCGCCGAGAGAGAGAACCTCAACGAGTTCGTGTCAGGCAACGACACGGAAAAAGATTTCAGGCGCTGGACGGATCGCTTTGTCCGGCTCGCACAGCAGCGAGCCAACGCGATCGGGAAAAACGACCAGTTCGCGGACGACGAAAAACAGCGCCTGCTGGAGCTCATTGAAACCGGATTGCAGGCCTATTTGACCACCCGGGAGGCCCTCATTGCGGACCGTAAAAACAGCGGCCATCAGGAGGCGTTTCTGCGCGAACTCAACAGCGTCACGTCCAACGCGAAAGATCTGGGACCGCACGAAGGGGTCAACAGTCCTGTCGGCGCATTGACTCATTTGAATACGCTCCCGAATCCAGAGGAGAGCCCGGATCCGGTGGAGAGGCCATTGACGCCGACGAGTAGGGAGTTGGTAAGAAGTATGTCGACCGGCCGGCTCACGGAGATCGCAACGACCAACAACGGAACCGAGATCATCACGACGCGCGGACTCAGCGTGCCGATCGCCGAGCTATCGGTCAAAGACCAGGAAGCCATCAGGCGTCATGGCACGAAAGACGTCGCCAAATACGATCCCGAGAGGGGCTGGCCCGAGAAGTCCCGGTTGTCCGACTGAAACCCGAACCGGCTCGCCCGCTCGGGCCGAACGCCATCCCGACAGGTAACGTCCGCCCTGCCGGACGACCACCGGCTTCACCCCGGCAACCCGTTTGCGCACGACACACCGGTAAAAAAACCGGTTCGCGGCGCGCCTCGCCGGGCGGGTGAAGTGGTTCAATGATGCAGGAGCCGGCGCAGCGGATGGCGCCAGTCGGCATGATGATGCTCGCGATCCTCGAGACGCTGCCTGTGCTCCTCGATGATTTCATCGGAGAACAGGAACACCACGATCAGCAGAGGCACGACCAGAAATGCGCCGAGTATTACGTGATCAATCACAATGGCCTCCTGGCAGTCAAGGAGTGGAGTTTCTATTGTAGTCGTCGCGCGACAGATTGCACGGTGCGCGAATGCTTACTCACATCGGCGGCGACCGGACCGGGCGCATCGGGTCGTCCCGCCGTGCAAATCCGGCTCCGGCAGCCGTCTTTTTCCGGGCAGCGGCGAACAGACCCACGCCGATCGGCGTGAAACCGTCTCGGGACACATACCGCAAGTACAGTGCCGACCGGCGCGACCGGCACAATCGACGGACGGACGGAAATTCAGCCATCCCGATCAAGAACTCCGCAACACGGCCAGCGATCAGGCCGCCGTCCATCCGAATGGAGAACCATCGTCGGCACGACGGGGCGGAAAGCGTTCCGCACGGCACATCATGTGCGGATTGCAAAGTTCGCTATCATGTCGCGCGCCTCGCCGGCATAGGGTCCCCGGTTGCGGGAAACCGCCGACAGGCCGACGATTTTCATCAACCGCCCGTATCAGCGCGGGCTCCGGACAGGGCATGGCTCTCAAATCGACCATCTACAAGGCGGAACTCCAGATCGCCGACATGGACCGGCACTATTACGCCGACCATGCGCTGACCATCGCGCGTCATCCCTCGGAAACCGACGAGCGGATGATGGTGCGCATCGCCGCATTCGCGCTTTTCGCGCACGAGCGGCTCGAATTCTGCAAGGGGCTCTCGGACACGGACGAGCCCGACCTCTGGCGCAAGGACCTGACGGGCGCGATCGAAACGTGGATCGAGGTCGGCCAGCCCGACGAGCGGCGCATCGCGCGAGCAAGCGGACGCGCGAACGAGGTCGTCGTGATCGCCTACGGCGGACGCGCGTCGGACATCTGGTGGCAGGGCGTGCGCAACAAGGTCGAACGGCTGCGCAACGTCACGGTGTGGTCGCTCGGCGAGCCGGTGGCGGCGGAACTCGGTGCGCTGGCGGAACGCACGATGCGTCTGCAGTGCACGGTCCAGGACGGCGCGGCGTGGCTCGGCAGCGCGAGCACGGAACCCGTTGCGATCGAGTGGACCGTGTTCAAGGCGCCAGAGCGAGTCTGAAGGCGGAGGAAACAGCCAGCCGGACGAAGCGCCGGCGGCAGTGCCAAAAGCCTGGACGAAAAAAAGCCCGCTAACTAGAGCGGGCTTAATCCATATCAGGAGGAGACATGGAGGAGACAGAAGTGACTATACACAGCGGCCTGATGCATCGCAATGTTTTTTTAAGGGAAAACCCGTAATTGTGCCAATTTGTCGCACCTCGGCCGATCCACTTCCGGCAAGCGACGCGGCGCGATCTGGCCACCAATGAAAGCGCAAGATCCGGCATGCTCACGCGACGCCTGGCGGCTACAGTGAAGGCATCGACAGCGCTATTACAGGGAGCCCCGCGATGAATGCCGACTGGTCCACCGAAGCCGATCGCTGGCGCGCCATCGTCGGTCGCGACGCGCGGGCCGACGGCGCGTTCTTTTACGGCGTGCGCACGACCCGCGTGTTTTGCCGCCCGTCCTGTGCATCGCGGCAGCCGCGACGCGAGAACGTCGAGTTCTTCGCCGATACCAACGCCGCGCGCGCCGCCGGCTATCGAGAATGCAAGCGCTGCCGGCCCGGCCAATTGCCGCGCGAGTTCGAGGTCGTACAGCGCGCCTGCGCGGCGCTCGACGCCGATCCGCAGCGGCGCCTCACGCTGTCGCAGTTGAGCGACGCCGTGCATTTGAGCCCATTCCATCTGCAACGACTCTTCAAGCGCGTGCTCGGCGTGTCGCCACGCCAATACCAGGCGGCCCGGCGCGGCGCGATCCTGCGCGAAGCGCTCGCGCAGGGCGAAAACGTCACGCGGGCCAGCGCCGACGCCGGCTTCGGTTCGCCGTCGCAGCTCTATCAGAGCGCCGGCGCGGAACTCGGCATGAGCCCGTCTGCCTGGCGCCGCAAGGGCGCGGGGCGCGCCATCCGCTATGCCGTCGCGGGTACGCCGCTCGGCGAGGTGCTCGTCGCCGCGACAGACAACGGCATTTGCCGGGTCGCGTTCGGCGACGACGCCGAGGCGCTCGTCGCAAACCTCCACGCCGATTTCGCGAACGCGCGGCTCACCGAAGACGCGGACGCCATCGCGCCGTTCGTCGCGCAGATCGACGCCTGGCTGCGCGGCCGGCGCGAACGCTTCGACCTGCCGCTCGACCTCGCGGCGACGGCGTTCCAGCAGCGCGTCTGGGATGCATTGCAACGCATCCCGTACGGCGAAACCCGCAGCTACACGCAGATCGCAGAAACGCTCGGCATGCCGCGCGCGGTTCGGGCGGTCGCGAGCGCCTGCGCGTCGAACCCCGTCGCACTCGTCATTCCGTGCCATCGCGTCGTGCAAAAGGGCGGCGCGCTGGCGGGCTATCGCTGGGGACTCGCGCGCAAGGCGGCCTTGCTCGATGCGGAGGCCGGCCGGCATCGTCTGGCGCACGCGGACGAAGCGGGGAACGCCGTCGACACGCCGCGCCGCGACGAAGCCGCTTCCCCCGCCGCGCCGCGCGTCATCGCGCCGGAACCCGCCGCTTGAACACCGTGCCGCATCCGGGCGCCGTCACGCTCGACCTGCCGTTCCGGGCGCCCTACGACTGGCCCCGCGTCCTGCGCTTTCTCGCCGGACGCGCGATACCGGGCGTCGAGACGGTCGAGGCAAACGCCTGGCGGCGCGCCATCGAATGGGCCGGCGCGAGCGGCATGCTGACGGTGCGCCGGCATCCCCGCCGCCCTTGCCTCGGCATGACCGTCGAAGGCCCCGCGAGCGTCCACGCCGCGGCGCTGGTTGGTCCGGTCTCCCGCCTGTTCGACCTGCATGCCGAGCCCGCGGCCATCGCCGCGCATCTCGGTTCGGACCCGTGGCTTGCGCCGCTCGTCGAGGCCGCGCCGGGGCTGCGCGTGCCCGGCGCATGGTCCGGTTTCGAACTGGTGGTGCGCGCCATCGTCGGCCAGCAGATCAGCGTGAAGGCCGCGACGACGATCGTCGGGCGTCTCGTCGGGCGAGCCGGTCGTCCCGTCGAAGGTTTCCCCGCCGGCACCGCCTCGCTATTCCCCACGCCCGCCGCGCTCGCCGGCGCCGATCTTGCCGCCATCGGCATGCCGGGCCGGCGCGTCGCCGCGCTGCAGGGCTTCGCGCAGGCGGTCGCCACGGGTGCGCTGCCGATCGACGGAATCGACCCGGCCAACGATAGCGGCGTCACGACGGACGAGACGCGGCGCGACCTGACCGACCTGCGCGCGAAACTGCTCGCCTTGCCCGGCATCGGCCCGTGGACGGTCGAATACGTCGCGATGCGCGCATGGCGCGACCCCGACGCGTGGCCGGCCTCGGACCTCGTGCTCGTGCAGGCCATCGCGGCACGCGACCCGATGCTCGGACGCGCGGCGGGGCAACGCGTGCGCACCGACGCCTGGCGGCCGTGGCGCGCCTATGCCGCCATGCATTTGTGGAACGAGATCGCCGATCGCGCCGGCGCCGCCCGCGGCGGATAGCGACAGGAAATTTCGGCGTTCGTCCGGCCGATCCATCCTCGCCATCGCCCCTCGTGTGTGCGCCCGCACCTGCCGTCCAGTGCGCCCGCCCCCTGTCCGGAGGGCCTCAAGCAGGTCTCGTGACGAGATGTTAAAGTGCCCGCTACCGAAAAATCACTCCGGTTCGCGCGCATCGCCGCGCGGCCGACACGCGCTTAATCCGTCTCAATGTCTGACACGATCTCTAACCGCACGAACGACGTGCTTTCGCAGCGACTTTCCGTGCTGAGCGCCGGGCCGCAGCGCGACGTGCTCGTGCGCGGCCTGCGCGGCATCGAAAAGGAAAGCCTGCGGGTGACGCACGACGGCCGTCTCGCGCTGACGCCGCATCCGGCGGCGCTCGGCTCGGCGCTCGTGCATGCGTCGTTGACCACCGATTATTCTGAAGCACTCCTTGAAATCATCACGTCGGCCGCGCGCGACGCATCCGCCACGCTGGAAGAACTCGACGAGCTTCATCGCTACGTCTACGCGGTGCTCGCGCGCGACGGCGAAATTCTCTGGAACGCGTCGATGCCGGGCCTTCTGCCCGACACCGACGACGGCATCCCGATCGCCGATTACGGCAACTCGAACATCGGCCGGCTCAAGCACGTCTATCGCGTCGGCCTCGCGCTGCGCTACGGCCGCACGATGCAGTGCATCGCGGGCATCCACTATAACTACTCGCTTGACGAGGAAGTCTGGCGCATGCTGCATGCGGACCAGCAGTCCACGGCCACGCTGACCGACTATCAGTCCGAGCGTTACTTCGCGCTGATCCGCAATTTCCGCCGCACGAGCTGGCTGCTCATGTACCTGTTCGGCGCGTCGCCGGCGCTCGACGCGCGGTTCCTGCGCGGCCGTGCGCACACGCTCGAAATCTTCGACGCCGACACGTTCTATCGCCCGTATGCGACGAGCCTGCGGATGAGCGATCTCGGCTATTCGAACACGACGGGCCAGTCCGCGCTGCATGCCGACTACGATACGCTGCCGGGCTACCTCGACGCGCTCGCGCAGGCCGTCAGCCGGCCCTATCCGCCGTACGAGGCGATCGGCACGCACCGCGACGGCGAATGGGTCCAGCTCAACACGAACGTGCTGCAGATCGAAAACGAGTTCTACTCGACGATCCGCCCGAAGCGCGTCACGCATCCGGGCGAACGGCCGCTGCACGCGCTGGCGGCGCGCGGCGTGCAATACGTGGAAGTGCGCTGCATGGACATCGATCCGTTCGAGCCCACCGGCATCGCGCTCGGCACGGCGCGTTTTCTCGACGCCTATCTGCTCGCGTGCGCGCTCGACGACAGCCCGCCGCTGCCCGCGCAGGCCTACGCGCAGGCGAACGAGAACTTCGGCCGCGTCACGATGGAGGGACGACGGCCGGGTCTGGAACTGACGCGCGACGGCCGGAGCATTCCGATGCGCGAGTGGGCCGACGAGCTGTTCGAAAAGATCGACCGGACCGCCGCCGTGCTCGACGCGCTGCGCGGCGGCGACGATCACGCGCGCGCCGTGGCCGGGCAGCGCGCGAAGCTCGCCGACGCTTCGCTCACGCCGTCGGCGCGCGTGCTGCAGACGATGCGCGAGCGGCAGCAGGGCTTCCTGCAATTCGGTCTCGCGCAAAGCGAGCGGCATGCCGAATATTTTCTGTCGCGACCGCTCGACCCGGCCGCGACGCAGCGCTTCGAGGCGCTCGCGCGCCAGTCGCTCGACGAACAGACTCAACTCGAACGCGACGAGATCGGTTCGTTCGACGCGTTCGTCGCCGCCTACCGCGCCTACACGCTGAACCGCTTCAGCGTCTGACGCGCCCGCATGCCTGTCGGCCCATCGTCTTTGTCCTGTCGCCCCCGCTCCACCGGCCCGAGCCCAATGCCGGCCGGGTACTGGAATTGCTTGAAACCCGCTGGGCAGGCACAGTCTGATCTTTCAAATGCCCGCATCGGCGGCCGCCTTCGCGACCCGATACCGGTGACAACCCCCTGGGAGGAAACCCCATGCTGCTGAAACGACGAACTCTTCTGGCTCTGCTCGGCCTGCTGGCGGCGGCCGGCTGTTCGACGCGCGGCCAGGTCGACCCCGGCATCATGCAGATCGCCACGGCGCCGCTCACCTGTTCGGGCAAGACCGAATGCGACCAGTGGTGGCAGCGCTCGCTGGACTGGGTGCAGGACCATTCGACTTACCAGGTGCAGACCGCCACCGA
This sequence comes from Burkholderia sp. WAC0059, assembly GCF_002870125.1. Lineage (GTDB taxonomy): Bacteria > Pseudomonadota > Gammaproteobacteria > Burkholderiales > Burkholderiaceae > Paraburkholderia. The sequence goes on along the minus strand of NZ_PNEO01000011.1, from coordinate 164,993 downwards.
TACGCTGATCCAGACGTCGGGCCCCGGCGGCGGCCAGCGCGCGCTCGCCTACGAGATCACGAAAACCGACAACGGCGACGGCACCTCGACGATCGGCTTCTCCGCGCATTGCGACAGCTCGCTCGGCTGCCGGCCGAACCCGTGGCAGGCCGGCGCCGACTTCAAGCAGTTCGTGCGCACCGGCGAGAACGCGCCGCCTTCCGCGACCGGCACCGGCGCGGAGCGCACGACCGTATCGCCGTCCGCGGCCGAGGGCGCCAGCTCGAGCGCCGCGCAGTAATCGCGTCGCGTCGTCCCCGGCCCGACAACGGCCGGCCACTGCGGTTACGGCACGACGGCCCCTGCCGGCGTATCGTGCCGCGCCGCCCCATCGAAGCAGCGCCCGGCGACGCTACTGCCACGACCCCACGTCGGCATCGTTGCCTTCGCCGCCCGGCTTGCGGTCGGCCCCGTAGCTGAACACGTCGATTTCGCCATGCACACCGGGGTTCAGATACCGGTACGGGCTGCCCCAGGGGTCGTCCGGCAATTGCTTCAGGTAGCCGCCCGGCCGCCAGTGGCCGGGTAGGGGATCGGTGTCCGGCTTCTGGACGAGCGCGCTCAAGCCCTGACCCTGGGTCGGGTAGCGCCCGTTGTCGCGGCGATACGCGTCGAGCGCCCGCACGATCCCGCCGATTTCGTGCCGGGCCGCCGCGCGTCGTTCCTCGTCGGGCTGGCTCACGATCTTCGTCACGATCAGCGCGGCGAGAATGCCGAGAATCGCGAGCGCGGTCATGACCTCGATGAGCGTGAATCCGCCCTGACCGCGCTCGCGCCGCGGTTCGACCCCGACGTGGCGTCTGGTCCACCTGTGCATGACTTGCTACCTCTCGACGGAAAATGCTGGCTGACGAAAACGTCGGTCCGAACATGCCGAAACGCTCCCGCCCGGGGCCGTTCGCGCTGATGTCCTTCGGCGCGCGACGATCAAGGCATGTGGCAGCCATTCTAATGGCAGCGCGTGGCCGGCTACACCGGAACGGAAAATTCGCCGTCTTTCACGTTCACGTCGCGCACCCCGACGCCGGACTGGGCGAACCGCCGGCTTGACGCGGCCCAAGCTGCCGGTAATGATTACGGGCGGCGCGAAACCGCCGGCCGGCCCGCGCAGGGCTGTCCCCGGCCGTTTCCCGCGGCGCCTGCCCGTACTCATTTCGCCAATGCAATGAAACCGACTTCGTTCGCCGTCGTGCTGATGGCCGCGTCAGGCTTCCTGTGCGCGAGCGGGCCCGCGCGCGCCGACTGCTTCGACGACGCGGCGAGCTACCAGAAGGTCAATCCGCTGATCCTGCGCGCGATCGCCTGGCAGGAATCGCACAATCAGCCGGACGCCATGCACAGGAATGCCAACGGATCGACCGATTACGGCGTCATGCAGATCAACTCGATCCATCTGCGCGCGCTGGCACAGTACGGCATTTCGTCGAACACGCTGATGCAGCCGTGCAAGAACGTCTACATCGCCGCGTGGCATCTGCGCCAGGAGATGAACAAGTACGGCAACACGTGGGCCGCCGTCGGCGCCTATCACTCGGAAACCCCGTCGCTGCGCGACCAGTACGCCCGGCAGATCGCGGACATTCTGCACCGGTGGCATCTGCTCGGGCCATAACCGCAACGCGGACCTTCCCGCCGTTCTGCGCGCCGCGTTGCCCACGCCGGCAGCGCCGGCCGACCGCATGATGCACAATGCAGGTTCGAAGCCGCGCGCGCCGTCCCACCCCGTTTCCTTTTTCCGTCACACTGCGATGAACCAGCCGCCCCTGCCCGTCACCGTGCTCGCCGGGTTTCTCGGCGCGGGTAAAACCACGCTGCTCAACCATCTGCTCGCGAATCGCGCCGGGCTACGGGTTGCGGTGATCGTCAACGACCTCGCGGCCGTCAACATCGATGCAGCGCTGGTGCGCGACGCATCGGTGCTTTCGCACGTCGAGGAGCGTCTCATCGAGATGTCCAACGGCTGCATCTGCTGCACGCTGCGCGACGACCTCCTGACCGAAATCCGCCGGCTTGCCGCCGAGCAGCGCTTCGACGCGATCCTGATCGAATCGACAGGCATCGCCGAGCCGATGCCGATTGCCGAAACGTTCACGTTCGTCGACGACGACGGCATGTCGCTGGCGGAGGTCGCGCGACTCGACACGATGGTGACGGTCGTCGACGCCTTCAACTTCCTGCGCGACTACGCGAGCGCCGACGCGCTCGCCGAGCGCGGTCTCGCGGCGACGGAAGACGACGACCGCACGCTCGTCGAACTGCTGATCGAGCAGGTGGAGTTTTGCGACGTGCTCGTCGTGAACAAGGCCGACCTCGTCGGCGCCGACGAGCTCGCGCGGTTGCAGCACATTCTCGCGCGGCTCAACCCGCGCGCCGTGCAGATCGTCAGCCGTTTCGGCACGGTGCCGCCCGGCGAGTTGATCAATACGGGCCGCTTCGACTTCGACGCGGCCGCGAGCGCGCCGGGCTGGCTCGCGTCGCTGCACGATCACGGTCACGGGCATCACGGCGAGGCCGACGAGTTCGGCATCGTCAACTTCGTCTACCGAGCCCGTCGGCCGTTTCATCCCGAGCGCCTCTGGGCGTTGCTGCACGAAGAATGGCCCGGCGTGCTGCGTAGCAAGGGCTTTTTCTGGCTTGCGACGCGCAACGACATGGCGGGTTCGCTCTCGCAGGCGGGCGGCGTGTGCCGGCACGGGCCGGCCGGCATGTGGTGGGCGGCGCAGCCTCGCGAGGACTGGCCGCGCGACGCGGCGCTCGAAAGCGAGATTGCGGCGGACTGGTACGGCGAGCCGACCGACACGCGCATCGGCGACCGGCGTCAGGAGCTGGTGATGATCGGCACGAATCTCGACGAATCGGCCTGGCGCGCGAGACTCGACGCCTGTCTCGTGACCGAAGCCGAATATGCGGCGGGACCGGATGCCTGGCGTGAATTCGCCGATCCGTTTCCACGGTGGGACGTCGACGACGAAACGCCTGAAGCGGGCGAAGGCGAAATTCTCCATCGCGACGGCGAAGCAGACGACGGCAGATAAAGCGCGATAGCGCGCCGTCGCATTGCACGGGCAACGCACGAACAAAACACGCGGACGGAATACGCGGACGAAAAAAAACCCGCCGAAGGCGGGTATCGTCCGGAGGCGTCTACAAGCGACTTAGCGCTTGTTGACCGCATCCTTGAACGCCTTGCCAGCCGTAAACTTGACGGTCTTGGCGGCCGGAATCTTGATGGTTTCGCCGGTCTTCGGGTTGCGGCCCGTACGTGCCGCGCGCTTGCCCGAGCCGAAGCTGCCGAAGCCGATCAGTTGCACCGCATCACCCTTCGACACAGCCTTCTTGATCACTTCGAGGAGCGTGTCCAGCGTCTCGCCGGTCTGCGCCTTGCTAGCGCCGGTTTGTGCTGCGACGGCGTCGATCAGTTCCTGTTTGTTCATTAAGGTTCCCTTTCTGAGTTTAGGTTGACACGAACAGCGCGAACGCGCCGATTATACGTGCGCGTGCCGCGCCGTCGAGCAGCGACGGTTCCGGAGCGCCCCGGATATTCGCGCCGTGGCGCGGGGTGATCCACCGCGCCGCAACGGCCGTGCTGCCGCTTCCCTGTGCGGCGCCTGCTATGATAGCGCAGCGCAAACCCAATAACGACAAGGGTTTCGAAGATTTGCAGCGTTATTCTTCCGAATCGTCCCGAAGCTCCCGTTTCTGTCTCGCCGGCCCGTCGGGCGAGCGTCGATTTGTCTGTTTCCGGCTCGCAAACGTTGGTTTTTGCCAACGTCGAGCGTCTGCAAACCCCGCACGGATGGGCCTCGCGAACGCTTTCAGGACTTTTTCGCCGCTTTCCACGTCGCCTTTCGTCTCCCGATGACCGCCGCCCTGATTCCCGCCACGCTCGCGTTTCGCGACGACGGCACGCCGTTTTCGCCGCTTTACGGCGACGTCTATCACAGCGCGTCGGGCGCGTTCGCCCAGTCCGGACACGTCTTTTTGCGCGGCAATCAACTGCCTGAGCGGTGGCATGGACAGCGAATCTTCACGGTCGTGGAAACCGGCTTCGGCATGGGCGTGAACTTCCTCGCGACGTGGGCCGCCTGGCGCGCCGACCCGGCGCGTTGCGAGCGGCTGCATTTCGTCTCGGTCGAAAAGCATCCGTTCGGGAAAGACGATTTGCGCCGCGCCTACGAAGCGATCGGCGCCAACGCATCGACAGATGCGCTCGCGCGCACGCTCGCCGAAGCGTGGCCTACACTCGTGCCCGGCACGCATCGGCTCGAATTTGAGGACGGCCGCGTGACGCTCACGCTCGTGTTCGGCGACGCGTCGGAAACGTTGCCCAAACTCTGGCTGCGTGCCGATGCGTTTTATCTCGACGGTTTTGCGCCATCGAAGAATCCCGAGCTGTGGTCGCCGGCCGTTTTCCGCTCGCTGGCGCGCATCGCCGCCGAACACGCGACGTTCGCCACCTGGAGCAGCGCCGGCGACGTGAAGCGCGCACTCGAACAGAACGGCTTCGAGTATCGCAAGGTCGAGGGCTTCGGCACGAAGCGCACGATGCTCGTGGGCCGGTTCGCGCCGCGCTGGCGCGTGCGCCGTTACGAGCCGCCCCGACCGCTTGCGCTCGCGCGACGACATGCCGTCGTGATCGGCGCGGGGCTCGCCGGTTGCGCGTTGGTCGAGCGTCTTGCGTCGCGCGGCTGGCAGGTTACGCTGCTCGAACGGAATGCCGCGCTTGCGCGAGACGCCTCGGGCAATCCGGCCGGCGTGTTCCATCCGCTGGTTTCGCGCGACGACAGCAGCGCATCGCACATCACGCGAGCCGGTTTTCTCTATGCGCTACGGCGCTGGAACGCGCTCGAAGCCGTGGGTCATGCGCCGAAACGCGGCAACGGCGGACTGCTTCAACTCGCCACCGACGATAGCGAGGCCGCACTGATGACCGAAGCGCTCGCTGCATTCGCCTATCCGCGCGACTACGTCGTGCCGGTATCGCGCGAAGAAGCGAAGCGCCTGGCCGGCGTCGACGTCGGCTACGGCGGCTGGTTCTATCCCGGCGGCGGCTGGATCGATCCGGCATCGCTGTGCGCGGCTCAGTGCGCCGTTGCCGGCGAACGACTCGACGCGCATTTCGGCATACAGGTCGCACGGATCGAACGCATCGACGGCGAATGGTCCGTCTACAATGCCGCCGGGCATTGCCTCGCGCGCGCGCCCGTCGTGATCTTCGCCAACGCGCAGGATGCCGCGCGCGCCGCCGGCCTGCGTCATGCGCCAACGCGCATCGTGCGCGGCCAACTGACGTTGCTGCCACAAAGCCCGCTCGCGCATCTGCGCGTGCCCGTGATCGGCGAAGGCTATGCGGTACCGCTCGCCGACGGCGTCACGCTCGCGGGCGCCACCTACGAAGTCGACGACGACGATGTCGCCTTGCGGCCGGCCGGCCACACGGAAAATCTCGCGCGCGTCGCCGCGATGCTGCCCGAACTGGGCACCGCCTTCAGTCGTTCGACGGACTGCGCCGGTCGCGTCGCGTTTCGCTGCGTGACGAGCGACCGACTGCCGATGCTCGGCCCGCTCGCCGACGAGGAAGCCGCGCGTCGCGATACGCAACGTCTGCGGGGCGCATGGCCGCTCGATCTGCCGCGCGCCGAAGGCCTGTACGGCGCGTTCGCCTACGGGTCTCGCGGGCTCGTCTGGGCCGCGCTCGGCGCCGAATTGATCGCTTCGCAACTCGAAGGCGAACCCTGGCCGATCGAACGCGAACTCGCCGACCATCTCGATCCGGCACGCTTCCTGTTGCGCGCGCTGCGCCAGCAAACCCTGTCCTGATTCCCCCCAAGGTTATCCACGTCCGATTGTGGAAAAGCCGCCGGATTGCAGACTCAACCCGTGTGGAATCGATGTGGACGTAAACGGGGTAACTGGCCATCGCGTTGCATGGCCGAAAAGTTGACCCGCGAAACGCCTCGCTGCCGCACATGCTTTAAGACCGGTTGTGCATTCGGCAAATGACTGATCGTCCTCGGTAAACGACGGTTATCCACAGAAACGGACGAGCTTTGTTAACTGCTACTACGTATACATACGGATAAGCCTGTAAACCCAACGCTGACGCGTCTGTCGACGAATCCCCGAATCCGGGAACGTCTTTTCGGTCCGGTCATTTTTCCCGGCCAAACGCCCTGACACGGGCGTAATTACCGAACGTCATGCCATGAGCCGATTCGTGCCGACAGGCGCAAAAAACCTGTGGCACAATCGCCGTTCTTCCCGCGTCGGGCACCGCATCAGACGGGCAGACGCATCCAGGGAACAGTCGTCGCGACGTCCGAATCTGACGATTCGGGGAAGCCGACGACGTTCTTCCATCAATCGCGGGTTCGGCGTGCTCGCGCACGCGCGATGCGCACCCGTACCGGCTGCTCGCCGCGACAGGCGGGCCGGCGCAGTGGTCCCCGTTACCGTTTCCGCAGGCGTGCTTCGCGGCGTTTTTGCCGGCCCCCGGAACGTTCCGGAACGTGGATTGCACTCCACGCGACCGAAGGACACATGCGCCCGACATTCAGGCGCCGGCCCGCCGTGCCGGCAGCCAGTGCAGCCGGACCACCGCGCTAAAGGAGAAGCCACCACGATGAAGTCGGCGTTTTCGTTTCTTCCTGCCTGGCCGTTCGATCTGGACGGCATCTTCTGGGCCGGTCTCGCGTTGCTCGTCGCCGGCCTGTGCGGAGAACTCTGCTATCGCAGATGGCGCCTGCCGCGCGTCTCGGGCTATGCCGTCATCGGCCTCATCGCCGGCTCGGCCGGTTTCGGCGTGATCGACACCGAAACGTCGAGCGCGGCGCGGCCCCTGCTCGACGTCGCGCTCGGTCTGCTGCTGTTCGAACTCGGCAGCCGGCTCGATCTGCGCTGGATCCGCCGTAATCCATGGCTCATTCTCTCGAGCATCGCCGAGGCGACGCTGACCTTCGTGCTCGTGCTCGTCGTGCTGCTGTTCCTGCACGTGTCGGTCATGACGGCGCTCGTGATCGCGTCGATCGCGATGGCGACGTCGCCGGCCATGGTGATCCAGTTGAAAACGGAGCTGGGGGCCGAAGGCCAGGTGACGCAGAGGCTCATCACGCTGACTGCGCTCAACAGCATGTACGCCGTCGTGGTCGAGAAGCTGGCCTCGAGCTGGCTGCATCAGGAAATCTACGGCAACGTGTTCGCGACCGTCCTCCAGCCGCTTTATCTGCTCGTCGGCTCGCTCGTGCTCGCGTGGTTGCTCGCGCGTGCCTGTCTGCTGTTCTATCGCCGGCTCAGTCCTAAGGACGAACATTCGTTCGTCGCGCTCTTTGGCCTCGTGCTGCTCGCCATCGCCATCGCGCACATGCTCAGGCTCTCGACGATCCTGAGCCTGCTTGTCGCCGGCATCGTCGTGAAGAACCTCGAAGTCCGTCCGCAACTCTGGCCGCAGCATTTCGGCACTGCGGGCTGGCTGCTCACCGTGATCCTGTTCGTGTTGACGCTCACCTCGTTCGAATGGCACGACATCGCGACGGGCGGCGTCGCCGCCGTGGGGCTCATCGTCGCGCGGCTCGCGTCGAAGCTCGTCGGCGTGCTGATCTTCGCGAAGCCGAGCGGACTCGAATGGAAGCAGGGCGCGGCGCTCGGGCTCTCGCTCTCGCCCATGTCGGCGCTCGCGCTGCTGCTCGTCGACGACACCTACGATCTCTACCCGAACTTCGACCCGCAACTGCGCGCCATCGTGATGTGCTCGATCGTCGTGCTGCAGTTGGTCGGGCCATGGCTCGTCTACCGATCGCTCGCGGTCGTCGGCGAGCGCCGGGAATCCTGAAAGACCTGAACAGGAAACGCCATGTCACTGGAACCGTTCGTCGATTCGAAACCGTTCACGTTCGGGGTCGAGCTCGAAATGCAGATCGTCAACACGCACGACTACGACCTGACCAAGGCCGGTAGCGATCTGATGCGGCTCGTCAAGGACGAGAAGATTCCCGGCAACATCACGCCCGAGATCACCGAGAGCATGATCGAGCTGTCCACCGGCATCTGCACGTCGCACAAGCAGGCCGTGGCCGAGCTGCGCGAGATTCGCGACACGCTCGTCGCCGCCGCGGACCGTCTGAACGTCGGACTCTGCGGCGGCGGTACGCACGCGTTCCAGCAGTGGAGCGAGCGGCGCATCGTCGATACGCCTCGCTTTCACTACATTTCGGAGCTCTACGGCTATCTCGCGAAGCAGTTCACCGTTTTCGGCCAGCACGTGCACATCGGTTGTCCCGACGCGGACAGCGCGCTTTTTCTGCTCCACGCGCTTTCGCGTTTCATTCCGCACTTCATCGCGCTCTCGGCCTCCTCGCCCTACGTGCAGGGCGTCGACACCGGTTTTCATTCGGCACGCCTGAACTCGGTGTTCGCGTTCCCGCTGTCGGGTCGCGCGCCGTTCGTGCTCACGTGGGACGGTTTCGAGGAGTATTTCTCGAAGATGGTCCATACGGGCGTTGTCAACAGCATGAAAGATTTCTACTGGGACATCCGGCCCAAGCCCGGCTTCGGCACCATCGAAGTGCGGGTGATGGACACGCCGCTGTCGGTCGAGCGCGCCGCGGCGATCGCCTGCTACATCCAGACGCTCGCGCGCCATCTGCTTCTCGACAGGCCCGTCGTGCCGCGCGAGGACGACTATCTCGTCTATACGTTCAACCGCTTTCAGGCCTGCCGCTTCGGGCTTGCCGGCACCTGCGTCGATCCGCAGACGGGCGAGCACCGGACCATTTCGGAAGACATACTCGATACGCTCGAGCGGATCGCCGCTCACGGCGAGGTGCTCGGCGCAACGGACGCACTAGCCGAAATCGGCGCGATCGCCCGTGCGCAATCGAACGATGCGAGTTGGTTACGCGGCGTCATGGCCGAAGAGAAGTCGCTGCACGAGGCCGTCCGCCAGCAGTGCCTGCGCTGGCGCGCGTAACGGACGGAAATAAAAACAGGCATCTTGATCGACAATTACCTGTATCGATTTGGCAAAACTGTTTAAACGCGGTTTTACGTCGCAGGGCTAAAAAAGCGGCCGGGGCTATTCCGGAAGCCGCGATATCCGGAGCCAATTGGTTTTCCAAACGTTTACATGTTTACACATAGGTAGTAGTTAACAAGCACTGCGTCCGTCTGTGGGCAACCGGATAATTCGCTGTGAAGTCAACGAATTGCGTGAACGACAACCCTGCGGACTACGTTTGCGTTGCGCGCGCGAAGTCGGGATAACCAGGTGGCCGCCCGATGACGGTTCGCAGTTGTCAAGAATCGGCACACATACAGTTGGCTTGCTTTTCAACGGGTTATCCACAATTGCCGCTGGATAACTTAGCTGTGCGATTCGGCGCTCTCGCATAGAATGTCGGTTCGCCGCAGTAGCGTCCGGCTTCGGGCGCGTTTCGGGGATGCCGGGTAGGCATCCGGCGGGCGAAACCGAAATTTTTGAGATGGCTGGACGATTCCGGCAATCGGAGCGTACCGGTCGTCCCCACACGTGGCCGGCGGGGCCGGCAGTTGACGATGGCAGCGCGAGCTGTCGATAACCAGCGAAAGACTATGAGCGAAGGCGTATACGGAGAACAGGCGGCGGGGCGGGTGACCCACAGCCTGTTACGGTTGAGTACGGCCATGCGAAGCCAGGCATGGGACTGGGCCGAGGGCGCGGGTCTCACGCCGACCCAGGGCGAAATTCTCGTGCTGCTCATGCAGCGCAAGGGACCGATGCGGCTCGGCGAGATCGCCCGCGAAACGGCGCTGACAGCCGCGACGACGAGCGATGCGGTGAGCACGCTCGAGAGCAAGGGGCTCGTCGAAAAGCGCCGCGCGCTCGACGATGGTCGCGCGCTGGCCGTGCGCCTGACCGCGCGCGGCCGCACGGCCGCGAAGCGCGCCGCGCAATGGCCGGACTTTCTCACGAAGGCCGTCGGCACGCTGCGCGGCGAAGAGCAGATCGTGTTCTACCGCACGTTGCTGAAGACCGTGTATCAGCTCGAAGCGCGCGAACAGATTCCGGCTCACCGCATGTGTCTGACCTGCTCGCATTTCGAGGCGGGCAAGGCTTCGAAGAAGCCTTCGCACCACTGCTCGCTGCTGCGCGCCACGCTGGCCGACACCGATCTGCGGCTCGACTGTTCGGTGTACGAGCCGGCCGACGCGACGCTCCAGAAGAAGAACTGGAAAATCTTCGCGCAGTAACGGGAAGCCGACGGCAGGCGGGAATCTCGCCTCATGCGGGTTGCGGCGATGCGGGCGCCGCTGCCGTCGTCGCCATTCTTTTCGTCGATTCAACCCAGCAATTCCCCCGAGGAATGGGCCGATGAATCATGAAGTCCTGGCCGTGCGTCACGTGCACTTCGAGGATCTGGGCAGTTTCGAGCGGGTCCTCGGCGATCGCGGCTATCTCGTACGCTACCTCGACGTCGGCTTCGCCCGCATCGACGCGCCGGACCCCGTCGCGCCCTCGCTGGTGGTGGTGCTGGGCGGGCCGATCAATGCCTGCGACGACGTTCTTTATCCGACGCTCGGGCCGCTGGCCGCCATGATCGAGAAGCGCATCGCGGCGGGGCGGCCGACGCTCGGCATCTGCCTCGGCGCTCAATTGATCGCGCGCGTGCTCGGCGCGCGCGTCTATGCGGCACCGGCGCGCGAACTCGGCTGGACGCCGCTCGATCTGACCGATGCCGGACGGATCTCGCCGCTGCGCCACCTCGACGGTGCACAAACCTCGATGCTGCATTGGCACGGCGACACGTTCGACCTGCCCAAGGATGCCGTCCGGCTCGCCTCGACGCCGATTTGCGAAAACCAGGCCTTCGCCTGGAGCGGCCACGTGCTGGGCCTGCAGTGTCATCCGGAAGTGCGGGCCGACCGTTTCGAGCCCTGGTTGATCGGCCATGCGGCCGAGATCGCGGCCGAAGGCAAGGATGTGGGCGAGTTGCGCGCCGAAACGGCGCGTTTCGGGCCGGGTCTCGAAGCGGCCGCGAGCCGGATGTTCGGCGAGTGGCTCGACGAACTCGACGCGAAGGCCGGTCCACGGCCTTGATCCACCAGCAGCGGGCCATTGCCGGCACCTTGCGGTCCGCGTCCGGTTAAGCCGCTTACCCCCGGGACGCAAGCCGTTGGGTCCCGCAAGCGGCGATCAAACCCGCGTGCTATTCTCGAACGCTCCCCTCACTCGTTCGCGACCGATTCCATGAGCACGCTCTTCACTCCGCTCACGCTCCGTGGCGTGACGCTGCCCAATCGCATTTTCATTTCCCCGATGTGCCAGTACTCCGCCATCCGGGGCGAAGCCACTGCCTGGCATCTGCTTCACCTGGGGCACTTGGCGCTGTCGGGCGCCGGCATGCTTTGCATCGAAGCGACGGCCGTCGAGCCGGACGGTCGCATCACGCCCGGCGACCTCGGGCTCTGGGACGACGCGACCGAGGCCGCATTCAAGCCGGTGCTGGCGGCGATCCGCCAGTATTCGCCGGTTCGTGTCGCGATACAGCTTGCTCACGCGGGCCGCAAGGCGTCGAGCCACGCGCCCTGGGACGGCGGGCAGTTGATACCCGTCGCGGACGGCGGCTGGCTGCCCCACGCGCCTTCCGCATTGCCGCACAAGGCGGGCGAGGCGCCGCCGCTCGCGCTCGATACGGCCGGCCTGAACCGGATCCGCGAGGCGTTCGCGGCGTCGACGCGGCGCGCCGCGCGGCTCGGCATCGACGCCATCGAAGTGCATGCGGCGCACGGTTATCTGCTGCACGAATTTCTCTCGCCGATCGCGAACCAGCGCACCGACGAGTACGGCGGTTCGCTCGAAAACCGCATGCGTTTTCCGCTGGAAATCTTCGACGTCGTGCGCGCGGCCTTTCCCGACGACCGGCCCGTCGGCGTGCGCGTGTCGGCGACCGACTGGGTCGAGGGCGGCTGGACGCCGGAAGAGACGGTCGCCTTCGCGCGCGAGCTGAAGCGGCGCGGGGCGGACTGGGTCGACGTGTCCTCGGGCGGCGTTTCGCCGAAGCAGCAGATTCCGCTCGAGCCGGGCTACCAGGTACCGTTCGCGCAGGCCGTGAAGAAGGAGACTGGCGCGACGACGATTGCCGTCGGCCTCATCACCGATGCGCAGCACGCAAACCAGATTCTCGAAGAAGGCAAGGCCGACCTCATCGCGATCGCGCGCGGGGTGCTCTACGATCCGCGCTGGCCCTGGCACGCGGCCGCCCAGCTCGGCGCGACCGTCGAAGCCCCGCCGCAATACTGGCGCTCGCAGCCGAACGATCAGAAGAAACTGTTCGGCGAGGTCTCGTTCGGCCAGCGCTGATCGCCTTCGCCTGGCAGGCAGGCCGTTCGCGACTTCGACGGGTTGAACGAAGCGGTAGCGAACGTGTACGATGCCGGTTGTGACGCGCGAGGCGCGTTGCAGACCACGCGGCGCCGTCAGGGCGCCGCGTTTGCCATCAGGATCGGAAACCGCGCGGCGCTTCGTGCCGCAATCCTCGCGGCCGGGGCGTTCTCCGTCAGGACTTCACAAGGATTCGTTCAATGAGTTCACGCAGGATCGTCGTGCGCCAGTCGGGCGTGCACGGCAAGGGCGTGTTTGCAGCCGGCGCCATCGAAGCCGGTACGCGCCTGATCGAATACAGGGGCGAGCGGATCTCGTGGAAGGAAGCGCTGCGGCGTCATCCGCACAACCCGGCGGAACCGAATCACACGTTCTATTTCGCGCTCGACAGCGGCAACGTGATCGACGGCAAGGTGGACGGCAACAGCGCGCGCTGGATCAACCACTCGTGCGCGCCGAACTGCGAGGCCGAGGAGATCGACGGCCACGTCTACATCCACGCGCTGCGCGACATCGCGCCGGGCGAGGAGCTGTTCTACGACTACGGCCTCGTTATCGACGCGAAGCAGACCAAAAAGCTCAAGCGCGAATACGAGTGCCGCTGCGGCGCCCGCAAGTGCCGCGGCACGATGCTCGCGCCGCCCGAAAAATCGGCCGGGGCAGGCAAGAAGGCCGCGCGCAAGGATAAAAAGAAAAAGAAGTAGGCCGGGGTTCGGCCTGCCTTCTTCGGATCAGATGTCGACCGGCGCCTGGTGCGCCGTTTTCTTTGCGCCGACGCTGGATGGCGGAACGCCCGAAGGTATCTGCGAACCGGCGAGCGGCACGGTCACGATGAAGCGCGCGCCGCCTTCCGCGGCGTCCTCGTAGCGCACGCTGCCGTGATGCAGCGCCATGATGTCGTGGACGATCGCGAGCCCGAGCCCGGCGCCGCTGTCGACGCCGCTCTGGCTTTGCCCGTCGCCGCGGAAGAAGCGCTTGAACAGGTCGGCCTGCTGCGCGGGCGGCACGCCCCGGCCGTTGTCCTCGACGACGATCTCGGCCGCCGGCGCGCCGCCGTCCGTCACCTGCGAAACCGTCACCGTAATCCGGCCGCCGTCGAGTCGCGCCGGCGGCAGATATTTGAGCGCATTGTCGAGCAGGTTCGCGATGACTTCATGCAGCAGCACCGGGTTGCCGCGCACGATGAGCGGCCGGTCGTTCTCGGGCGCGTCGAGCCGCTGGAAACCGAGATCGACATGATTGGCGAGCGCGCGCGGCACCCACTCGGCGCCGGTTTCGAACGCGAGCGCCGCGACGTCGACGTTCGCGAAGCGCGCCGCCTGCTCGCCCGGCTCGGCGCGCGCGAGCGACAGGAGCTGATTCGACAGACGCACGGCGCGGTCGGCGGCGGCCCGCAGCTCGCGCACGGCGGTGCTGACTTGCTGCGGCTCGCGCGCGATCGCGGCCTGCTCGGCGTGCAGCTTCACGGCCGTCAGCGGCGTGCGGAGCTGGTGCGCCGCGTCGGCGATGAACTTTCGCTGGGCCTCGAGCGCCGTCTTCAGGCGGCCTAGCAGCGCATTGAGCGCGCCCGTGAGCGGGCGGATCTCCACCGGCACGTAGGTCTCGTCGACGGGCTCGAGCGACGTGTGCGTCTGCCGGTTCAGCGAATCGGCGAGATGCGTCAGCGGATTGAGTTGCTGGTTGACGACCCGCCAGACGATGGCCCAGCCGGCGAGCAGCAACAGCAGTAGCGGGATCATGATCGCCACGAGGAATTCAGCGGCGATGCGAAAGCGGCGCCGCACCGGCTGGCCGACCTCGACGACGATCGGATTGCCGATGGGCTGCGGCACGCGGACCTGCGCCACGCGCACGGTGACGCCGTGGTAGACGGTCTCGAACACGTAGGCGTAGTGCATGCGCTGCACGTTGTCGCCCCGCAGCGGCAGCGTAGGATCGCCGGCGATTTCGGCGTCGCCGGTGCTGATCCGGTAGACGAGATGCTCGACGGGATCGGAAAACATCGCTTGCGCGAGCGGCGGCACCGTAACCCGCGCCTCGGGGCCGGCGATCTGGATCTGCCGCGAGATGGCTGTGGCGAGATCGGCGAGCGAGCGGTCGACCACGTGCTGGGTGTACTGCCAGGCGAGCCAATACGCGATCAGGCCGCTCATGAGCGCGAGCAGCGACAGCGGAGCGGCAAGGCGGCGCAGCAGCGTGCGTCGCAGACTGTTCGCGGCCGGGTAGGACATGGTCGGGTCGGAAAAAGCGGGGCGTTGCGGCGCTTCGGGGCGATCGGCGCGGCCGGACGACGGGCCCGGAAGGGCCGCCTGGCGCCGCTTGCCGGATTGTCACCGACTGCCCCGAAGGCCGGCCGATTTCGTCGGCTCGGCCGGCCTGTTCGTCAATGCCTCAATGTGTCGACGCGTCCGCTATGGCGCGTCGACGGACGGCGGCGGGCGCCTCATGCCGCCTGGCGAATTTCCTGCAGCAGATACCCGAAGCCGCGCACGGTGACGATTTCGACGCGGCAGCTTTCGAGCTTCTTGCGCACGCGGTGCACATAGACTTCGATGGCCGTGTCGCCGAGATCGCCGCCGAAGTGCGTCAGGTGATCCTGCAACTGGGCCTTGCTGACGACGCGCCCGTGGCGCAGCAGCAGCATTTCGAGCACGGCGAATTCGCGCGGCGAGAGCTCGAGCGGCTTGTCGTCGTTGAAGATGCGGCGGTCCACGCCCGACAGGCGCACGCCGCCGAGCGACACCTCGGGGCGCGGCACGTCGCCGTGCGGACCGCTGCGGCGCATCACCGCGCGAATGCGCGCTTCGAGCTCGGCGGGCTCGAACGGCTTGAGCATGTAGTCGTCGGCGCCGGAATTGAGGCCCTGCACGCGGTCGTTCAGCTCGTCGCGCGCGGTGAGCACGATAACGGGTGTGTGGCGGTTGCTCTGGCGAAAGCGCGACAGCAGCGTCATGCCGTCGATGCCGGGTAGCCCGAGGTCGAGGATCACGAGTTCGTGGCGGTTTTGCGTGAGGGCTTGTTCGGCGAAGATGCCGTCGTGGACCATGTCGACCGTGAAGCCGGCTTGTTCGAGACTGCTCTGGATGCCGCGTGCGATGGGACGGTCGTCTTCGATCAGAAGGAGTCGCATGGGGTTCGCTCAAGTACAATGGGTTTAGCGTTTCAGGCACGCTGCTAACGGGCGCGCGAGGCACCGGCGGCGTTTCCGGCACGGCCGGTGCGTCAGTTGCACGTCACGACCGACATGTCCGATATCACGATCACCGAACTGGAAGCCGCAATCAATTTCTGGCGCAATCGCTCGCCTTCGCGCGGCGATGAACTCGCGTTGTGCAAGGAGGCAAGCGTGCTCTCCACGCCGTATGCGCTGATGATTGTACAGCGTCGAGCCGCCCTGTCACCGGAAGCGTTGGAGCCGCCCGCGCGCGCCGCGTGGGAGTCTTACGTCCGACTTAAGAATGGCCTCTGAAACTGAAGGCTTGGGGCGTCCGGCCCTGCATTCTGCTTTCAGAACGGCGCGGATTGCGCACGATCGTGCGCTTAATGGCGCGCTCGTTCGCTCATTTGCCGGCCGCCGTCCCGTCTTCGTCTCAACCGGTTTTTACCGGTTCTTTCCGCCCGCGTTTCCGGTTTCAGGCGCCCGATGCGGCGATCGAGTCGATGAAGCGCGCCAGTTCGATGTCGCGCGCGGTGAGGCCGTTGGCCTCGTGCGTCGATAGCGTGATCTCCACGCGGTTGTAGACGTTGAACCATTCCGGGTGATGGTTCATCTCCTGCGCCTTGATCGCCACGCGGGTCATGAAGCCGAACGCTTCGTTGAAGTCGGCGAAAACGAACTGCCGCTGGATCGCGTCGCGGCCGGTCGCCGCGAGCCAATCCGTCAGTTGGCCGAGTTGCGCGGCGCGTTCTTCGGACGTGAGTCGATGGATCATGATGGATACCCTGTCGGCTGGATGGAGACCGCGAACGTCGAACGACGGCGGCCGATCCGCTATTTTTCCACGGATGGCGTCGTGTCACGCGATGCCCATTTCGTCTTCCTGCCGATTCCCGGCCCGACCCGCATGCAATAATTCCGCATCGTCGGGCGACCCGACGCGGAGATCGATCATGCTGGAGCTGGACCATTTCGACCTGGCCTTGCTGGAGGTGCTGCAGCGCTTCGGGCGGGCGACGCACCAGCAGCTCGGCGAAGAGGTGCCGCTGTCGCCGTCGCAGATCGGCCGCCGGCTGCAGCGGCTCGAAGCGTCGGGCGTGATCGACGGCTACCGCGTCGTGCTGCTGCCCGAGAAGCTCGGGCTCGGCGTGACCGCGTTCACGGGCCTGAAGCTCAAGCATCACGGCGATTCGATCATCGAGCAGTTCCAGCAGGAGATCGAGGCGCTGCCCGAGGTGCTCGAATGCCATGCCGTCGTCGGCGATGCCGACTACCTGCTGCGCATCGTCGCGCCGGACCTGAACACGCTGTCGTCGTTCGTGATGAAGAAGCTCATGCGCGTGCCCGGCGTCGACAGCGTGCGCTCGAACATCGTGCTGACCACGTTCAAGCGCAACGGGCCGCTGCCGCTCGGTCATCTTGCGTCAGGCGCCGCGTCGCCCGAGAGCGGCCGGCGCGGATAGGCGGCCGTCTCGGGGCGCGCGCTTCGCGGAGGGACGGCGGCGAGGACCTCAGGCGCGCGCGAGCGCGTCGGCTTCGGCGGTTTTCGATGCCGACGGGCCGTGCGCGGCGTTGAGCAGATCGACGTAGGCGACGGCGACGAGGTCCGACGCGTCGACGCCGAGCTTCGCGAACATGGCATGCGCTTCCGCCTCGCCGCCTTCCTCGTCGTCGTCGGGCGAGAGCAGCACCTCGAGCTCGACGAAATCGCCAAGGCCATCGACGCGATCGAGATGAATGCGCGTGCGCCCGGCCAGATAGACGTGGCGCTCCTTCGAGACGATGCCGCGCGTTGTCAGCGCCGTGGCGAGCAGCGAATGCATGGCTTCCGCGTTCGTGACGGGGCTGCGCGTGTAGTACGAGGCCTTCGGTCCGTCGAGGTCGTCGCGCAGATAGAAGATCAGTTCGGCCGGCGTGCCGTCGTCGAACTGGCGCAGCTTGAGGCGCCCGCGCGGCACGTCGTAGAAGAAGTCCTGCTGGCGGAAGATCAGCGGCGCATCGGGCGAAAGTCGCGCGGCGCGCTCGCGCAGGATGTCGAATTCCCGGGCGTGAGCCTTGATTTCGATGTTGCGGGCCATGCTGGTCTCCTGGTCGGACGAGGAACGAAACGGCATGCCCGGCTCGCGCGCGGCGGTGGCCGGCGCAGGCGGAAGCCGCGCGGAACGTTCAATCTAGCAAAAAGCAGGCAACCGTGACGTGGCCGCGGGCCTCGCCATGAGCCGCGCTCATGTCGCCCATTGGGTCTCGATCAATTTGAGCGCCGCCGCGATGGTGGGCTCGTCGCGGCGTTCGGCCAGCGTGACGAACGTGAGTTCGGTCGGCACCGTGATGCCTTCGACGATCGTGAGCGCGTGCGCATGCGCTTCGGCGAGCGCGATCGCATCGCGCGCGAGCGTGAGGCCCACGCCCGATTTGACGAGGTCGAGCATCGACGGCTCCTGGTCCACTTCGGCCACCCTGAACGGCGCGACGCCCGCCGCGGCGAACTCGCGCGAAAGCAGCCGGTGGTGCGCGGAAGCGGGCGGCGTCCAGATCCACGGCAGCGCCGCGAGCGCACGCCAGTCGCGCGCGCCCTTCACGCGCTCCTTCCAGCCGGCCGGCGCCAGCACGCGGTACTGGAAACGGGTCAGCGCGACCGCGTGGAACGCCGCGCCGTCGCGCGTGCCGTCGAGCGCGGGCCGGCCGATGTAATAACCGACGTCGAGCGCGCGCGAACGCACCTGCTCGAGCACCCAGCCCGACATGCCGTGGCGCAGCGCCGTTTCGATCTGCGGCCACGTTTCGACCAGTTGCCGCAGGAAGCCGCCGAGCCGCAGGAAGTCCGGATCGAGAATGGTGCCGATGCGCAGGCGGCCGCGCACTTCGTGGCGCAGCGTCGCGGCGGCGCGCTGGACGTCGGCGGCGGCCGCGAGCGCGCGTTCGGCGTGCGGCAGCAGGGCCTGGCCGTCGCGCGTGAGCGCGAGCCCGTGCGACGTGCGCGTGAAGAGCGTGACGCCGAGCGTTTCCTGCAGATGCTTGATCTGCAGGCTGACGGCCGGCTGCGTGAGGTGCAGATGAACGGCCGCGCGCGTGAGATTGCCTTCGCGCGCGACGGTGACGAACGCCCGGAACAAGGTCAGGTCCATCCGCTGATATTAACGCTGCTTATAGCGCAGTTGAGCAATATTCATTGGATCGGGGCGGGCTTTCGCGATTACGCTAGTCGTCTGCATGCGGCTGCGCCGGGAAGACGGCCGCGTGCCACACTCCTGTTATCAAAAGAGAGGCATTCACATGGGCGAGACACATTTGAGCGAGACGGGCGTGCGCACGCTCACGCATTTCATCAACGGCAAGCCGCTCGAAGGCACGAGCGACCGGTTCGGCGAGGTGTTCAATCCGGCGCTCGGCAAGGTCCGCGCGCGCGTGCCGCTCGCCAGCGTCGCCGAGGTGGACGCGGCCGTCGCGGCGGCGAGCGCCGCGTTCGCGTCGTGGAGCGAGACCGCGCCGATCCGGCGCGCGCGCGTGCTGTTCCGCTTCAAGGCGCTGCTCGACGCGCATCACGACGAGCTCGCGGAATTGATCACGCGCGAACACGGCAAGGTGTTCCAGGACGCGAAGGGCGAGGTGATGCGCGGCATCGAGGTCGTCGAGTTCGCGTGCGGCATCCCGAACCTGTTGAAGACGGAATTCACCGACAACATCGGCGGCGGCATCGACAACTGGAATCTGCGCCAGCCGATCGGCGTCGTCGCGGGCATCACGCCGTTCAACTTCCCGATGATGGTGCCGTGCTGGATGTTCCCGGTCGCGCTCGCCTGCGGGAACACGTTCGTGCTCAAGCCTTCGGAGCGCGACCCGTCGGTGTCGTTGCGGATCGCCGAACTGCTGCGGGAGGCGGGCCTGCCCGACGGCGTGTTCAACGTCGTGCACGGCGACAAGGTGGCCGTCGATGCGCTGCTCGCGCATCCCGACGTCGCGGCGCTTTCGTTCGTAGGCTCGACGCCGATCGCCGAGTACATCCACAGGGAAGGCACGCGGCACGGCAAGCGCGTGCAGGCGCTCGGCGGCGCGAAGAACCATCTCGTCGTGATGCCGGACGCCGATCTCGACCAGGCCGTCGACGCGCTGATCGGCGCGGCCTACGGCTCGGCCGGCGAGCGCTGCATGGCGATTTCGGTGGCGGTGGCGGTCGGGCACGTCGCCGAGGAACTGATCTCGCGCCTCGTGCCGCGCGTGAAGGCGCTCAAGATCGGCAACGGCCTCGACGAGGCCTCCGAGATGGGACCGCTCGTGACGGCCGCGCATCGCGCCAGGGTGACGGGCTACATCGACGCGGGCGTGACCGCCGGCGCGAAGCTCGTGGTGGACGGCCGCACGCACGAAGTGACGGGCCAGGACGGCTTCTTCGTCGGCGGCACGCTGTTCGACGACGTGAAGACCGACATGAGCATTTACCGCGAGGAGATTTTCGGGCCGGTGCTCTGCGTCGTGCGCGTGCCGGACTTCGCGAGTGCCGTCGAACTCATCAACGCGCACGAGTTCGGCAACGGCGTCTCGTGCTTCACGTCCGACGGCGGGATTGCGCGCGCGTTCGCGCGGCAGATTCAGGTGGGCATGGTCGGCATCAACGTGCCGATTCCGGTGCCGATGGCCTGGCATTCGTTCGGCGGCTGGAAGCGCTCGCTGTTCGGCGACCACCACGCCTACGGCGAAGAGGGCGTGCGTTTCTACACGCGCTACAAGAGCGTCATGCAGCGCTGGCCTGACAGCATCGGCAAGGGCGCGGAGTTCACGATGCCGGTGGCGAAGTAGGCGGAGCAGGGCCGGCGGCAACGCGATCGGACCGTCCCGATGATCGCGGCGGTCCGGCCGGCTTCCGGCAACCCGTCGGGCGAGCGGTTATTGCCGCTCGCTCATCGAGATGAAATTGGTCCATAGCAGTACAGAACAAATTGAATTCCATGCCGACCATACGGCAGCGGAAAAGGAGACGACATCATGGCAACGAGCGAACTCGCGGCAGGCGGCCGCGCCGACCGCCGGATGGTGGGGGAATTCGACTATGTGATCGTCGGCGCCGGCACGGCCGGCTGCACGCTCGCCAACCGGCTCAGCGAAGACCCGGACGTGAGCGTGCTGCTGCTCGAGGCCGGCGGCAAGGACGATTACCCATGGATTCACGTGCCCGTCGGCTATCTCTACTGCATCGGCAATCCGCGTACCGACTGGCGCTACAAGACCGTCGCCGAGGCGGGTTTGAACGGCCGCGCGCTCTCGTATCCGCGCGGCCGGGTGCTGGGCGGCAGTTCGTCGATCAACGGCATGATCTACATGCGCGGGCAGCGCGAGGATTACGACGAATGGGCGCGCGTGACGGGCGATGCGGCGTGGTCGTGGGACGCCGTGTTGCCGGTGTTTCGACGCAGCGAGGACTATCACGGTGGGGCCAGCGAATGGCACGGCGCGGGCGGCGAGTGGCGCGTCGAGAGGCAGCGGCTGAAGTGGAAAATTCTCGAGTCGTTTTCCGAGGCTGCTCAGCAGGCAGGCATTCCCGCGACCGACGACTTCAATCGCGGCGATAACGGCGGGGTCGGCTATTTCGACGTGAACCAGCGGCGCGGCGTGCGCTGGAACACGTCGAAGGCGTTTCTGCGCCCGGCGGCGACGCGTCCGAACCTGACCGTGACGACGGATGCGCAGACGCAGCGAGTGATTTTCGAGGGGCGCCGATGCGTCGGCGTCGAATATCGGCACGCGGGTGTCGATTGCGTTGTCCGGGCGCGCGTCGAGGTCGTGCTGAGCGCGGGCTCGGTGAATTCGCCGCAACTGCTCGAACTATCCGGCGTTGGCGCGGGCGCGCGGCTCCAGCAGTTGGGTATCGATGTCGTGCAGGATCTGCGCGGCGTGGGCGAGAACCTGCAGGATCACCTGCAGTTGCGCATGGCGTTTCGCGTGAGCCACGTGCGCACGCTCAATACGCTGGCCGCCCACTGGTGGGGCAAGGCGATGATCGGTCTGCAATACGCCTTGCTGCGCAGCGGGCCGATGGCGATGGCGCCCTCGCAACTCGGCGCGTTCGCGAAGTCGGACCCGAACGATCCGGCGCTTACCCGGCCCGATCTCGAGTATCACGTGCAGCCGTTGTCGCTCGACCGCTTTGGCGAGCCGCTGCATCGCTTCAATGCGTTCACGGCGTCGGTCTGCCATCTGCGGCCGACGTCGCGCGGCAGCATTCATGCCGTGTCGCCCGATCCGGCGACGGCGCCGTCGATTGCGCCCAATTATTTGTCCACCGATTACGACCGTCGCGTGGCGGCCAACGCGCTGCGGCTGACGCGGCGCATCGTGTCCGCACCGGCACTGGCGCCCTACGAGCCGCAGGAAATTTTGCCGGGCGCCGAATTTCGGACGGAAGCGCAACTGCACGAGGCGGCGGGCAACGTGGGCACGACGATTTTCCACCCCGTCGGTACTTGCCGGATGGGTCGCGCCGCCGATGTCGACGCCGTCGTGGACAGCCGGTTGCGGGTACGTGGCGTGGAAGGGCTGCGCGTCGTCGATGCGTCGGTAATGCCGCTCGTCACGTCGGGCAACACGAACTCGCCGACGCTGATGATCGCCGAACGCGCGGCGACGATGATGCGCGAGGATCGTCGTGCGGGCGCTGCCGCGGCACAATGGTCGCTTGGGGAAAGCCGGGTGGATACGCTGACGGAAGCCTGATCGGAGATTGCATTCTGGCGGCATGCCAGTTAATTCGGAATCCCATGCAATTGAATCGGCAAGATCCGGCGAAGCGGATGGTGCAAACGCGGGCCGAATTGCGACGACCAGATGTCGGGCCGCCCCAACTTGGTGCTCGCTGCACCACTAGGGTAAATGCTAGTTGTAGCAGAGGGGGCGGATATTTATCCTTGCATACAGTTCGATGCACTGCTGAATTTGCAGGTGGAGAACGAGGAGACAACTGAGGCATATAAATGCCCGGACGAAGAGCGCTGTTGGATTGATATCCAACAGCGCTTTTTGTTTGTTCGCCGGATTTCGCGAGATTTGCCGGCGTAGAGAACAAGGCTTCGTGTTCCACGTGAAACATGTGTCGTCGGCAGAATTCGGGCGCGAACGATCTCAAACGCGAACCCGCTATAATTCGCGCATACCACTTTTCTGAGAGGGCTCACGCGGCTTGTCGTGCGTGAGGTCTGCCATGCTTTATCCCACTGAGTTCGACGTAATCGTTGTCGGCGGCGGTCACGCCGGCACCGAAGCCGCGCTTGCCGCTGCCCGAATGGGCGTCAAGACGCTCCTGCTGACCCACAACATCGAGACCCTCGGTCAGATGAGCTGCAATCCGTCGATCGGCGGCATTGGTAAAGGCCATCTGGTGAAGGAAGTCGATGCGCTGGGCGGCGCGATGGCTGCCGCTACCGACGAAGGCGGCATTCAGTTCCGCATCCTCAACTCTTCGAAGGGGCCGGCGGTGCGGGCGACGCGCGCTCAGGCGGATCGGCTGCTCTATAAGCAGGCGATTCGTCGTCGCCTCGAAAATCAGCCGAATCTATGGCTATTCCAGCAAGCCGTCGAAGACCTGATGGTCGAGGGCGACCGCGTGGTCGGCGCCGTGACGCAGGTCGGTATCCGCTTCCGTAGTCGGGCAATAGTGCTGACGGCGGGGACGTTCCTCGACGGCAAGATTCACGTGGGGCTCAACAACTATACGGGCGGTCGGGCCGGCGATCCGGCGGCGGTTACGCTGTCCGCGCGACTGAAGGAACTGAAGCTGCCGCAAGGCCGGCTGAAGACCGGGACGCCGCCGCGTATCGACGGTCGGACCATCGATTTCTCGCAATTCGAGGAGCAGCCCGGCGATCTCGACCCGGTGCCCGTTTTCTCGTTTCTCGGACGGGCCGAGCAGCACCCGCGTCAAATTCCGTGCTGGGTCACCCATACCAACGCGCGTACGCACGACATCATCCGCAGCGGTCTCGACCGCTCGCCGATGTACACGGGCGTGATCGAAGGCGTGGGGCCGCGTTATTGCCCGTCGATCGAAGACAAAATTCACCGTTTCGCGTCGAAAGAGTCGCATCAGATTTTTTTGGAGCCGGAAGGACTGACGACGAACGAGTTCTATCCGAACGGGATTTCGACGAGTCTGCCGTTCGACGTGCAACTGGAGTTGGTGCGCTCGATGCGGGGCCTCGAGCATGCGCACATTCTGCGGCCGGGTTATGCGATCGAATACGACTACTTCGATCCGCGCGGTTTGAAGGCGTCGCTGGAGACGAAGGCGATCAACGGCCTGTTTTTCGCGGGGCAGATCAACGGCACGACCGGATACGAAGAGGCCGCTGCGCAAGGGTTGCTGGCCGGCGTCAACGCGGGTCTGCAGGTGCAGGGCAAGGACGCGTGGTGCCCGCGGCGCGATCAGGCTTACCTCGGCGTGCTCGTCGACGATCTGGTGACGCGCGGGGTGTCCGAGCCTTACCGGATGTTCACAAGCCGAGCCGAGTACCGGCTGAGCCTGCGCGAGGACAACGCCGACATGCGATTGACGGAAATCGGCCGAGAGTTGGGCGTCGTCGACGACATGCGCTGGGATGCCTTCCGGCGCAAGCGCGATGCTGTTTCACGTGAAACAGAGCGGCTGCGTTCGACGTGGGTGAACCCAAAGACGCTATCCGCTGAAGAAGCGACCGCGCTGCTTGGCAAGCCGATCGACCGGGAATATAACCTGGCCGATCTGCTGCGACGCCCGGGCGTCGGCTACGACGGTGTCTGCAGTTTGCGCGAGGGCGCTTGCGGGCCGGAGACGCCGCTGGCCGACGACGAGGTATTGCTCGACCAGATCAAGGAGCAGATCGAGATCGGCATCAAGTATCAAGGGTACATCGACCGCCAGGCCGACGAGATCGAACGCAACGGCGCGCACGAAGGTACGCGGCTGCCCGAGGGCATCGATTACGCCGAAGTGCGGGGACTGTCGTTCGAGGCTCGCCAGAAGCTGAATCAGTTTCGGCCCGAAACGATCGGTCAGGCTTCGCGGATCTCCGGCATCACGCCGGCGGCCATTTCGTTGCTGATGGTGCATCTGAAGCGCGGCCTCGGCCGTCGTCGCACGGAGGGCACACCCGGCGCCGGCGGCAGTACGCCGGTGGCGCAATGACGGTCCGCGGACGGCAATCCGGCCGGATCGATCGGGAAGAACTCTCTGCTCTGCTGACCGACGGCAGCCGCGCGTTGGGCATGGGCCTGAGCGACGCCCAACATGGCCAGCTACTCGACTACGTCGCGCTGCTGGCCAAGTGGAATGCCGTCTACAACCTCACCGCCATTCGCGATCCCCGGCAAATGCTGATTCAGCACGTGATCGATTCGCTGTCGATCGTGCCGCATCTGGCTCGGCCCGGTGCGGCGACCGTGCTCGACGTCGGCTCCGGCGGCGGGTTGCCCGGTATCGTGCTCGCCATCGTCCGGCCGGATTGGCGCGTGACGCTGAACGACATCGTGCAGAAGAAGACGGCGTTCCAGGCTCAGGCGAAGGCGGAGCTGGGTCTCGCGAATCTGTCCGTCGTTACCGGCCGCGTCGAGTCGTTGCGGCCGGGCGCCGAGGTGCCGGCAAATTTCGATCTGATCGTGTCGCGCGCATTCGCGGAGCTGGGCGATTTCGTTACACTGGCCCGGCATCTGGTTGCCCAGGGCGGCGCCATCTGGGCGATGAAGGGCGTGCGGCCCGATGGCGAGATCGAGCGCCTGCCCGCCGGCGCCCATGCCGCGCAGGTCATTCGCCTTGTGGTGCCGATGCTCGATGCCGAGCGTCATCTGGTCGAAGTGGTGCTGGACCCCCAGCCGGGCTGAGCCGCCGTCGGGCGAACGGCCAACTGGCGGATCGCGCCGCGAGAGAACGTAATCGAACCTTCAAACATTCGGGCAGTAAAGGGACACACGAAAGATGGCAAAAATCTTCTGCGTTGCGAACCAGAAGGGCGGCGTCGGCAAGACGACGACAACGGTTAATCTCGCCGCGAGCCTCGCATCGCAGAGACAACGTGTCCTGCTCATCGATCTCGACCCGCAGGGCAATGCCACGATGGGCAGCGGCATCGACAAGGCCGCGTGCGAGAACACCGTCTACGAAGTACTGGTCGACGGCGTGCCGATAGCCGACGCGCGGGTACGCCCGGAAGCGGTCGGATACGACGTGCTGCCGGCCAACCGTGAGCTGGCGGGCGCGGAGGTGGAGCTCGTGTCGGTCGAGCAGCGCGAGCGGCGTCTGAAGCGCGCGCTTGCGCCGGTCGTGGCGGATTACGACTTTGTGCTGATCGACTGCCCGCCGGCGCTTTCGCTGCTGACGCTCAACGGCCTGTGCGCGGCGCACGGCGTCGTGATCCCGATGCAGTGCGAATACTTTGCGCTGGAAGGGCTCTCGGATCTCGTCAACACCATCAAGCAGGTCCATGCGAATCTGAATCGCGACCTCAAGGTGATCGGTCTGCTGCGAGTGATGTTCGATCCGCGCATCACGCTGCAGCAACAGGTTTCCGATCAATTGAAGGAGCATTTCGGCGACAAGGTGTTCGACGTCGTGATTCCGCGCAACGTCCGGTTGGCCGAGGCGCCGAGCTACGGGTTGCCGGGCGTGGTGTTCGACCGCGCCTCGCGCGGCGCGCAGGCCTACGTGCAGTTCGGCGCGGAAATGATCGAGCGGGTGCGCGCATTGTGAGGCGCGCTTCGGGCCCGACGCAGACAGGGGAAGCACAATGAATGCAGTAGCAAGGAAAAAAGGACTGGGTCGCGGGCTCGAGGCGCTGCTCGGCGGCAGTTCGAACATCACCGAGGCGGTGAAGATCGACGGCGCGCCGAATGCGCTTCCGCTCACGAAGCTGCAGGCCGGCAAATACCAGCCGCGCACGCGGATGGACGAGGGCGCGCTTCAGGAGCTGGCCGCGAGCATCCGGGCGCAGGGGCTCATGCAGCCGATACTCGTGCGGCCAGTCGGCGAGGGCCGCTACGAGATCATCGCGGGCGAGCGTCGCTTCCGCGCCGCTCACATTGCGGGACTGACCGAGGTACCCGTGCTCGTGAAGGACGTGCCCGATCAGGTGGCCGCCGCGATGGCGCTGATCGAGAACATCCAGCGCGAGGATTTGAATCCGCTCGAAGAAGCGCAGGGCATCCAGCGTCTGCTCGACGAATTCAAGTTCACGCACGAGCAGGCGGCAGAGTCGGTCGGTCGCTCGCGCAGCGCGGTGTCGAACCTGCTGCGCTTGCTGAATCTGGCCGCGCCGGTCCAGACCATGTTGCTCGCCGGCGATCTGGACATGGGGCACGCGCGTGCGCTGCTCGCCGTGGATGCCGCGACGCAGATCGCGCTGGCGAACCAGGTGGTCAACAAGCGGATGTCGGTGCGCGAGACCGAAAAGCTTGTCACGGCAACCACCCGCGCCGAGCCGGTAGTCAAGGCGAAGGCGAAGCAGGACGGCGGACGCGACACGCGCCGTCTCGAGGAAGAGCTGTCCGATCTGCTGTCGGCGGCCGTGAAGATCAAGCTTGGACGTCGAGGCCGGGGGCATTTGACGATCGACTTCGGCAGCCTCGACGCGCTCGACGGCATTCTCGTACGGCTGCGCGGCGAAGCGGCGGCGTGAACGTATCGGCCTGTTTCCGTGCACGGCGGGCGGCGCGCGACGTGACAGACCGCCAGCGTGCCCGATGACCCCGCCGCGCCGGGGCGTCGCCTATCCGGCGCGGATTCTGCGCGTGCTGGCCGGTTGGGCGGCACGCGAGCCCGTTCTGGCGATTCTCGCGATCGCGCTGGCCTTGCTGCAGGCGCTGCACCCGCGCGCGTGGGCGTCGCTCCCGGCGCTGGTCGACTGGCAGACCGTGGCGACGCTCGCCGGCCTGCTGGTCCTGACCCGGGCGCTCGAATATTCCGGCTGCCTGAGCGCGTTCGCGCAGCGCCTGACCCGGCGCCTCCGCTCCGAACGCGCGCTCGCGTTCGCGCTGATCGCGCTGGCTGCCGCGCTATCGACCGTGCTGACCAACGACGTCGCGCTGTTCGTCGTCGTGCCGCTCACGCTGTCGCTGCACCGTCTGAGCCGGTTGCCGATCAAGCGCTTCGTGATTTTCCTCGCGCTCGCCGTGAATGCGGGCTCCGTGCTGACGCCGCTCGGCAATCCGCAAAACCTGTTTCTATGGCAGTCGAGCGGGGTCTCGTTCGGCCGCTTCGTGCTCGCGCTCGCGCCGCTCGCCGCGCTGCTGCTCGCGATGCTTGCCGTGCTCACGGCCTGTGCGTTTCGCGCCCGGCCGCTCGCGCTGCGGGAGGAGGCGACGCAGCCGGCGCAGCCCGTTGCCGTCGACGGGCCGCTCACCGGCGTCGCGTTGCTGCTGTTCGTTGCGTTCGTTATGCTTGCCGATGCACATCGGGTCGGACTCGCGTTGCCGTGGGTGATCGGGGTGTTTGCGGCGTGGCGTCCGCGGATCGTCATGAGCATCGACTGGTTGCTACTCCTGATCTTTGTCTTGATGTTCGTCATACTTCGCAGTGTCGTTGCGCTACCCTCGATGCACGCCGCGCTCGGTCAACTCGGGCTCGGCACCCCGCTGCGCGCTTATGTCGCAGCGGCTGTTCTGTCGCAAGGCATCAGCAATGTTCCGGCCACGATACTGCTGTCGTCGTTCACGCCGGACTGGCGCTCGCTCGGGTTTGGAGTCAGTGTCGGCGGCTTCGGTTGCGCAATCGGATCGCTCGCCAATCTGATCGCGGTACGGCTCGCAAAGACGCGCGGCATGTGGCTGCCGTTCCATCTCGTCAGCATTCCGTTCGGTCTGGTTGCGCTGATGCTCGGCGCATTGCTGCTGCAATACGGGTGACATGACGCCCTGGGGCGCCCTCGACACAATCGGCGCCCGCGTGTCCGAACCGTGACTGCACGACCTTACAAGTGCTGCATTGCGGTATCGGAGAATGCGCTTTTTTGCATCGCGAAGCCTGTTTTCACGGGTTTTTGGGC
This sequence comes from Burkholderia sp. WAC0059, assembly GCF_002870125.1. Lineage (GTDB taxonomy): Bacteria > Pseudomonadota > Gammaproteobacteria > Burkholderiales > Burkholderiaceae > Paraburkholderia. The sequence continues at coordinate 136,447 of NZ_PNEO01000011.1, read as the reverse complement.
AGGGGTAAAGCCTTGAATCGCCTGCAACTATCGCTTACAATCGCCGCGGTTTATCAGTTTGATGCGCCTAAAGGCATTGTGTAAGGCGCGGGCCGGATCGAGGATCTGCATGATGCGTGAATCGCCTGACCTGTCGCCCGTCGAGGCGTCAGCCCCGCAGGGGACACGTGGACGTTCCGATGCCCGGGCATCCGACCCGCAAGACGATTGGGGCATCGAACAAGAAAATCAAATCACTCCGCTCACACGGGCCGAGGCCGAGAAATTGTTCGGCCCGAAGGTGAGTCGTCCGTCGCGCGTCATGCCGCAGCGGGTCGTGGCAGCGCAAATAGCTTTGTCCCTGGTCGTGGCGCTCATCGTCTGGCTGTTTTTCGGTCACTCGACGCAGGCCACGCTGTCGGCCCTGCTCGGCGGCGCCGTGTGCTGGGCTCCGGCCAGCCTGTTCGCGCTGTACCTGAAGCGCGCGGGCAGCCGCTCCAGGATGGCATTGGTGGCGGGGGAGGCAGTCAAGGCCGGAATGACGGCGGCACTCTTCATTATTATCGGCGAAGCCTGGCACGAGGCGCGCTGGTTGCCGATGTTGGTGGCCTATCTGGTGGCGCTCAAAACATATTGGGTCGCACTGGCGTTTTGATCATGTGCCTGTCGAGCGAGGCAACCGGGTGCGCATGTCCTGTCGGCGGGGCGCGCTGACGGGCCGAGGGCGGCAGGCTGGAAGTTTTGAATATTGCTGGGGTGTCTAGAAAATGGCAGCAAGCGAATCGCGTCTACTCGATCCGTCGGAGTACATCGCGCACCACATGACGTTCTTCTCCAGTAAGCCGCAGTTGAACGTCGTCGATTTTTCCATTGTCAATTACGACACGCTGTTCTGGTCGATCCTGACCGGCCTCGTCACCATCCTGATTCTGTGGAAGGCGGCGCGCGGCGCCACCTCGGGCGTGCCGTCGCGTTACCAGGCTGCGATCGAGATGCTGGTCGAGATGGTCGAGGACCAGTCCAAGAGCATGATTCACGGCAGCCGCGTTTTCATCGCGCCGCTCGCGCTGACCATTTTCGTCTGGGTCGCCCTGATGAATTCGCTCGACCTGCTGCCGGTCGACCTCGTCGGCCGCGTCATCGGCGTGCTCGGCCTTTCCGGAAAGATTCCCTATAGCCGCATCGTGCCGACGGCCGACATAAATGTCACCTTCGGCCTCGCGCTCGGCATCTTCGTCCTGATGATCTATTACAACATCAAGATCAAGGGTCTCGGCGGCTGGCTGCACGAACTGATCACCGCGCCGTTCGGCGCGCATCCGCTGCTGTGGATTCCTAATCTGGGCCTGAATATCATCGAATACGTGGCCAAGACGGTCTCGCTCGGCATGCGGCTGTTCGGCAACATGTACGCGGGCGAACTGCTCTTCCTGCTGATCGCGCTGCTCGGCGGCCTCTGGAGCTTCGGCCTCGACTTCACCGTACTCGGCTTCATCGGGCACGTGATCGCGGGCAGCATCTGGGCGATCTTCCACATCCTGATCGTCCTGCTGCAGGCGTTCATCTTCATGATGCTGACGCTGGTCTATCTGGGGCAGGCGCACGACAAGCACTGAGCGCGCTGCGCGCAGCGCCGGTTCCGGTTTTCGCGTCACAGATTTCGTTTCGTCGGTTTCTGGTCTTTTAAATAAAGTAATCAAGTCTTTTTAACAGAGGAATCACCATGCAAGAACTGCTCGCCAACATCCATGCTCTGACCGCCCTCGTTCAGGGGCCGACCGCCATCGGCATCGGCATCATCATCGGTCTCGGCGCTTGTGGCGCATGTATCGGTATCGGCATGATGGGCGGCAAGTACATCGAAGCCTGTGCGCGTCAACCGGAATTGATGAACCCGCTGCAAACGAAGATGTTCCTGCTGGTCGGCCTGATCGACGCCGCGTTCCTGATCGGCGTCGGTATCGCCATGCTGTTCGCGTTCGCCAACCCGCTGCTGTCGCGGCTCGCGGGCTGAGGCTCCTTCGGAGAAACCGATGCGCCGCGGAATGGGCGGCGCATGGCAGAACGAACGGCGGCGCGGCCTGCGGCTCGCGCCCCGTCGTTTATTTTTCCGGTCCAGCTAGATAAGGAAACACCGTGAATCTCAACGCAACCCTGTTTGCGCAAATGATCGTGTTCCTGATCCTCGCGTGGTTCACGATGAAGTTCGTGTGGCCGCCGTTGATCAACGCGCTCGACGAACGCGCGAAGAAGATCGCCGACGGCCTCGCGGCGGCGGAAAAGGGCAAGTCGGAGCTCGAAGCCGCGCACAAGCGCGTCGGCGAGGAACTCACGCAGGCCCGCAACGAGGGTCAGCACCGCATCGCCGAAGCCGAGAAGCGTGCGCTCGCGATCGCCGAGGAAATCAAGGAGCAGGCCCGCGCCGAAGCCGCGCGCATCGTCGCGCAGGCGAAGGCGGACGCCGAGCAGCAGGTCGTGAAGGCGCGCGAGGCGCTGCGCTCGGAAGTCGCCTTGCTGGCGGTTCGGGGCGCCGAGCAGATCCTGAAGCGCGAAGTCGACCAGACGGTTCATGCCGAACTGCTGAATCAACTGAAAGCCGAGCTCTGATCATGGCCGAACTTGCAACCATCGCCCGCCCTTACGCAGAAGCGCTGTTCGAGGTCGCGCAGGCCGGCGACGTCGCTGCCTGGTCCACGCTCGCTGCACAGTTGGCTCAGGTTGCGTCCCTGCCCGAGGTGCTGTCGGTCGCGTCGAGCCCGAAGGTGAGCCACGCCCAGATGGTCGACCTGCTGCTTTCGGCGGTGTCCTCGCCGCTGAAGGCGAGCGCCGAGGCGAAGAATTTCGTGCAGATGCTCGTCGACAATCATCGTCTGGAACTGCTGCCGGCCATCGCCATCCAGTTCGAAGTGCTCCGCAACGCCCGCGAAGGTGCGGCCGACGCGTTGATCGTCAGCGCGTTCCCGCTCGAAGGCGCGCAGTTGAACGAACTCGTCGAGAGCCTCGAGCGCCGGTTCAAGCGCAAACTGAAGGCGAGCGTCGAACTCGATTCGTCGCTGATCGGCGGCGTGAGCGTCACGGTCGGCGACGAAGTGCTCGACACCTCGGTCCGTGCGCGGCTCGCCGGCATGCAGGCGGCACTGACCGCCTGACGCCACCTTGACGTAATTGCGCGGCCGGCACGCAACAGAATTGAACACCAGGAGCGAATAATGCAACTCAATCCCTCTGAGATCAGCGAGCTGATCAAGAGCCGGATCCAGGGCCTTGAAGCGAGCGCGGACGTTCGCAACCAGGGCACCGTGATCTCCGTGACCGACGGCATCGTGCGCATTCACGGCCTGTCGGACGTGATGCAGGGCGAAATGCTCGAGTTTCCGGGCAACACGTACGGTCTCGCGCTGAATCTCGAGCGCGACTCGGTCGGCGCGGTGATTCTCGGCGAGTACGAGCACATTTCCGAAGGCGACGTCGTCAAGACGACGGGCCGCATTCTCGAAGTGCCCGTGGGACCCGAACTCGTCGGCCGCGTGGTCGACGGGCTCGGCAACCCGATCGACGGCAAGGGCCCGATCAACGCGAAGATGACCGACGCGGTCGAGAAGATCGCGCCGGGCGTCATCTGGCGCAAGGGCGTGTCGCAGCCGGTGCAGACCGGCCTGAAGTCGATCGACGCGATGGTGCCGATCGGCCGCGGCCAGCGCGAGCTCATCATCGGCGACCGCCAGTGCGGCAAGACCGCCGTGGCGATCGACACGATCATCAACCAGAAGGGCAAGGACCTCGTCTGCATCTACGTCGCGATCGGCCAGAAAGCTTCGTCGATCATGAACGTGGTGCGCAAGCTCGAAGAAACGGGCGCGCTCGAATACACGATCGTCGTCGCCGCCACGGCGTCGGACTCGGCGGCGATGCAGTATCTCGCGCCGTACTCGGGCTGCACGATGGGCGAATACTTCCGCGACCGCGGTCAGGACGCGCTGATCATTTACGACGATCTGACCAAGCAGGCCTGGGCATATCGCCAGATTTCGCTGCTGCTGCGCCGTCCGCCGGGCCGCGAAGCGTATCCCGGCGACGTGTTCTATCTGCATTCGCGTCTGCTCGAGCGCGCGGCGCGCGTGTCGGAAGAGTACGTCGAGAAGTTCACGAACGGCGCCGTGACGGGCAAGAGCGGGTCGCTGACCGCGCTGCCCATCATCGAGACGCAGGCCGGCGACGTGACGGCCTTCGTGCCGACGAACGTGATCTCGATCACCGACGGCCAGATCTTCCTCGAGACCGACCTCTTCAATGCAGGCATCCGCCCGGCCATCAACGCGGGCGTGTCGGTTTCGCGCGTCGGCGGCGCGGCGCAGACGAAGGTCGTCAAGAAGCTCTCGGGCGGCATCCGTACCGACCTCGCGCAGTACCGCGAGCTGGCCGCGTTCGCGCAGTTCGCGTCGGACCTCGACGAAGCGACCCGCAAGCAGCTCGAGCGCGGCCGCCGCGTGACCGAACTGCTGAAGCAGCCGCAATACCAGCCGCTGCAGGTGTGGGAGCTGGCCGTGGCGCTCTTCTCGGCGAACAACGGCTACCTCGACGATCTCGACGTGAAGACCGTGCTGCCGTTCGAAAAGGGTCTGCGCGAATTCCTGAAGACGAGCCACGCCGACCTCGTGAAGCGCATCGAGGACACGAAGGATCTCTCGAAGGACGACGAGAACGCGCTGCACGCGATTCTCAAGGACTTCAAGAAGTCCGGCGCCTTTTGATCGTCCGGTCCGCGGATCATCGACGATAGACGGTAAAACGGACCTTGAGGCGCGAAGGGCGGCGTGTCAGTGCGCCCCTCGCGCTTCGCCAGGGAGCAAGCAATGGCTGGAATGAAGGAAATTCGCGGCAAGATCAAGAGCGTGCAGAACACGCGCAAGATCACGAAGGCGATGGAGATGGTGGCGGCCTCGAAGATGCGCCGCGCCCAGGAGCGCATGCGCGCTGCCCGTCCCTATGCCGACAAGGTCCGCGACATCGCCGCGCATATGAGCCGCGCCAACCCCGAGTATCGCCATCCGTTCATGACGGAGAACGGCGACGCGAAGGTGGCCGGTTTCATTCTCGTGACGACCGACAAGGGGCTGTGCGGCGGCATGAACACCAACGTGATGCGCGCGTCGCTGCAAAAGCTCAAGGAGCTGGAGGCGTCGGGCAAGTCGGTCGAGGCCACGGCAATCGGCAGCAAGGGGCTCGGGTTCCTGAACCGCCTGCGCGCGCGGGTCGCCTCGAACGTCGTGCATCTCGGCGACACGCCTCACCTCGAGAAGCTGATCGGCGCGGTCAAGGTGCAGCTCGACCAGTACTCGGAAGGCAAGCTGTCCGCCGTCTATCTCGCGTACACGCGCTTCGTCAACACGATGAAGCAGGAGCCCGTGATCGAGCAGTTGCTGCCGCTGTCCTCGGAGCGTTTCGACGACGGCGCGACGCCGCGCTCGTCGTGGGACTACATCTACGAGCCGGACGCGCAGACCGTCGTGGACGAACTGCTGGTTCGCTACGTCGAGGCGCTCGTCTATCAGGCCGTTGCCGAGAACATGGCGTCGGAGCAGTCGGCGCGGATGGTCGCGATGAAGGCGGCGTCGGACAACGCGAAGACGGTCATCAACGAGCTGCAGCTTTCGTACAACAAGAGCCGCCAGGCCGCGATCACGAAGGAACTCTCGGAGATCGTCAGCGGTGCGGCGGCGGTCTGACGCGACGTCCGGACAGGCCAGGCGCGGCGCCTCGACACTGCGCCCTTGCGCGAATGAAGAATTCAGGTATTTAAAGGAAGAACGATGAGTACAACTGCTTTGGTAGAAGGCAAGATCGTACAGTGCATCGGCGCGGTGATCGACGTGGAATTCCCGCGCGGACACATGCCGAAGATCTACGACGCCCTGACCCTCGACGGCTCGGAGATTACGCTCGAAGTCCAGCAGCAACTGGGCGACGGCGTCGTGCGCACGATCTGCCTAGGCGCCTCGGACGGCCTGCGCCGCGGCCTCTTGGTGAAGAACACCGCGCAGCCGATCAGCGTGCCGGTCGGCAAGCCGACGCTCGGCCGCATCATGGACGTGCTTGGCCGCCCGATCGACGAAGCCGGCCCGATCACGAGCGAGCACAAGCGCTCGATCCACCAGAAGGCGCCGGCGTTCGAAGAGCTGTCGCCGTCGACCGAGCTGCTCGAAACCGGCATCAAGGTGATCGACCTGATCTGCCCGTTCGCGAAGGGCGGCAAGGTGGGTCTGTTCGGCGGCGCGGGCGTGGGCAAGACCGTCAACATGATGGAGCTCATCAATAACATCGCGAAGGAGCACGGCGGCTACTCCGTGTTCGCGGGCGTGGGCGAGCGGACCCGTGAAGGGAACGACTTCTACCACGAAATGAAGGACTCGAACGTGCTCGACAAGGTCGCGCTCGTGTACGGCCAGATGAACGAGCCGCCGGGCAACCGCCTGCGCGTCGCGCTGACGGGCCTCACGATGGCCGAGCATTTCCGCGACGAAGGCCTCGACGTGCTGTTCTTCGTCGACAACATCTACCGCTTCACGCTGGCCGGCACCGAAGTGTCGGCGCTGCTGGGCCGGATGCCGTCGGCCGTAGGCTATCAGCCGACGCTGGCCGAGGAAATGGGCAAGCTGCAGGAGCGCATCACGTCGACGAAGACGGGCTCGATCACGTCGGTGCAGGCCGTGTACGTGCCGGCGGACGACCTGACGGACCCGTCGCCGGCCACGACCTTCGGCCACCTCGACGCGACCGTCGTGCTCTCGCGCGACATCGCCTCGCTCGGCATCTACCCGGCGGTCGATCCGCTCGATTCGACCTCGCGCCAGATCGACCCGAACGTGATCGGCGAAGAGCACTACTCGATCACGCGCCGCGTGCAGCAGACGCTGCAGCGCTACAAGGAACTGCGCGACATCATCGCGATTCTGGGCATGGACGAGCTTTCGCCGGAAGACAAGCTGACGGTCGCGCGCGCGCGCAAGATCCAGCGCTACCTGTCGCAGCCGTTCCACGTCGCGGAAGTGTTCACGGGCGCGCCGGGCAAGTACGTGCCGCTCAAGGAAACGATCCGCGGCTTCAAGATGATCGTCGACGGCGAGTGCGATCACCTGCCGGAGCAGGCGTTCTACATGGTCGGCACGATCGACGAAGCCTTCGAGAAGGCCAAGAAGATCCAGTAACGGTTCGAGTGCTGGCAGTCGGGCGGAATCGGCTGGGCCGGTTCCGCCGCGTGCATCACACTCAACCAGGAGTCGACATATATGGCAACCATCAAGGTAGACGTCGTCAGCGCGGAAGAGAACATCTTCGCGGGCCAGGCGAAGTTCGTCGCGCTCCCCGGCGAGGCGGGCGACCTCGGCATCCTGCCGGGCCACACGCCGCTCATCACGCGCATTCGTCCCGGTGCGGTACGCATCGTCCACGAAAGCGGCGAGGAGGAGTTCGTGTTCGTCGCGGGCGGGATTCTCGAAGTGCAGCCGGGCGCGGTGACGGTGCTCGCCGATACGGCGATCCGCGGCAAGGATCTCGACGAAGCGAAGGCCGACGAGGCCCGCAAGCGCGCCGAGGAGGCGCTGCAGAACGCCAGCTCGAATCTCGAATACGCGACGGCACAGGCGGAACTGGCCTATGCGATCGCGCAACTGGCGACGATCGAGCGTCTGCGCACGATGAGCGTCCGGCACTGATATTTGAGGTCGAGACGACGCTCGAGGCGGGCTCCCTTGTGGGAGCCCGTTTTTTCTTTGGGGCGTGCGCGGCGCGCGGAGAATGGGGAAGACGCTGGACGTTCGAATCGAATCGAACGTTTCGGAAGACGAAAAAAAAAAGCGGGCCTGGAGCCCGCTAAAAACCACACGCTACGGGGTTAGCGCGAGGAGACCAATGAAGGAGCCGGGGAGCGACACCGTCCGCCGGGTACGACTCCAACAGGGATGCCCCTGTGAAGGGCTTCGGCTCGAAGCCGACCGGCCGATGTGTTGTGTCCGCTCACACTTGCATCAAGCCACATCCGTGTTGAAACCGTTGAAGGCATTGTGGGCGAATTGAGATGGAGACGCGGTAACAAAGTGTTTCAGGTTGTAACGCCCGCCGGATAAGGCTTTGCGGGATTTTTTGCCATCCTGATTGTTGGCTCAAAGTCATTTTTACCGGCGGTGCTCGATAGGCCTCGCGGGTCTGTTCATGGCTGAGATTCGCGATGCATCGGTCCCTTCCCGCCCCATACGCGTTTGCCTCGAAAACGTTCCCTTTCCATGAAGCCAGGCATTCGTCCGGGCATCGTCGGACATGACGACTTCAAGCATAGGCCGAAAATCGCCGCGATGAAGCGCTGCAACGCCTGGTTGCAACTTGCACTCGACATATCGACGTGTTTATTCCGGCTTCTTCTATCTCTATGCGTCGCGCGCCTGAATGAGCGTCGATCGGACGACCGCGCCCCGGGACGCGACGCTCCGCTGCTGCGCGCCTCGTGAACGAATCGCCCGGCGCGTCAGACGTGCTCCGGTAAAATGCCGCTTTGCCCTGACGCGCCTCGCGCAATCCGCAACGTGGCCCACACTCTCCTGAACGACACTTTTTTGCGCGCGCTGCAGCGGCAGCCCGTCGATCACACGCCGGTCTGGCTGATGCGCCAGGCGGGTCGTTACCTCCCGGAGTACAACGCCACGCGTAGCCGCGCGGGCAGCTTCCTTGGCCTCGCGAAGAATCCGGACTACGCGACCGAGGTGACGCTGCAGCCGATCGACCGTTTCCCGCTCGACGCGGCCATTCTCTTTTCCGACATTCTGACGATTCCCGACGCGATGGGCCTCGGCCTCGACTTTCTGCAGGGCGAGGGGCCGAAGTTCGCGCATCCGGTGCGCAGCGAAAGCGACGTGGCGCGCCTCGCGGTGCCCGATATCGGCGCGACGCTCGGCTACGTGACCGACGCGATCCGGCAGATCCGCCGCGCGCTGACCGACGCGCAAGGCCGCCAGCGCGTGCCGCTGATCGGTTTTTCGGGCAGCCCGTGGACGCTCGCCTGCTACATGGTCGAGGGCGAGGGCTCGAGCGATTTCCGCACGGTGAAGTCGATGCTGTATTCGCGGCCGGACCTGATGCGGCGCATTCTCGACGTCAACGCCCGCGCGGTCGCAGCCTATCTGAACGCGCAGATCGAGGCGGGCGCCCAGGCCGTGATGATTTTCGACACCTGGGGCGGCGCGCTGGCGGACGGCGCTTATCAGCGCTTCTCGCTCGACTATATTGCCCAGGTCGTGGCCGGACTCAGGCGCGAGCACGACGGCGCGCGCGTGCCCGTGATCGCGTTCACGAAGGGCGGCGGGCTCTGGCTCGACGAGATCGCGGCGTCGGGCGTCGACGCGGTCGGGCTCGACTGGACGGTCAATCTCGGGTGGGCGCGCGAGCGCGTCGGGACGCGCGTCGCGCTGCAGGGCAATCTCGACCCGACGATCCTGTTCGCGCCGGCCGCGACGGTTCGCGCCGAGGCGCGCGCGGTGCTCGACAGTTTCGGTCCGCACCCGGGGCATGTGTTCAACCTGGGCCACGGCATTTCCCAGTTCACGCCGCTCGAAAACGTCGCGGAGCTCGTGGACGAAGTGCACCGCCATAGCCGCACGATCCATGCCGCAGCCCGGAACGCGCAGCCGTCCGCCCGATAGGCCCAGTGCTGCGCTGCAGCGGGGCGAACCGGGCGACGAGGGTGCGCGGCGTGCGGAACAGGCCGTCCACAAGCCATCGCGAGGATGTCAAGGCTTGACTTATGCACATTCGTCACGTTGCGGCGCGCAACGAAGATGGCCTCGTGCAATACGGCTGCAATATTCGTGCGAAAGCGGCCAATCCCTTGACAGGCAAGGCTTTGGCCGCTCCACACCTAAATTCGCGGGATTCGGCCGGGGATCGTCGCAATCCGGCCCGCAGCCGGGCCATACCGAGTTCTTAACAAAGTTATCCACAGGTGCGGAGACGAGGGCGCAATTGTTCTGCGGAATCCAAAACTTAGCGCCGAATGTGAAGGTTTACTTTAAGTCACTCGATCCGGCGCGCATCGCGTTGCCGTCGACACGGTGACGACGCGCATGAGCGACCTGTTCGTGCGGGTGGCGCTGGACCATCCGCTCCCGGCTCTCTACGACTACCGCTACCCGGCGGACGCTCCGACGCCGGTGCCCGGCCTGCTCGTGCGCGTGCCGTTCGGGCGCCGGGACATGGTTGGGCTCATATTCGAAGTGAGCGCTCACAGTGAAGTCCCGGCGGAGCGGTTGCGCGACGTCGGCGCGACCTGCTTCGCGTGTCCGCCGCTCTCGCTGCAATGGCTCGAGTTGACGGGTTTCGCGGCCGATTACTACCAGCGCGGCCTCGGCGAAGTCGCCCTGCCTGCGCTGCCGCAGGCATTGCGCGATCCGTTGAGATGGGCGAGGCTCCTCGCGCCCCGCGAGTGCTACCGGCTCTTGCCGGCCGGCGCGGCGGCGCTGCCGGACGCGTTGCCGGCTCGCGCTCACGCCCTGAGGCGGCTCGCGCTCGCCTTGCGCGAGAGCGGCGAACTCGATCTCGCGGAGGCGAGAGAACGGCACCCGAAGGCGGCGGCGACGCTGGACGCGTGGTGTCGCGAAGGCTGGGTCGAGCGCGAGACGCTGCCGCCGGGCGCGTCGCATGCCATCCCGGCGGCACGGCGCGAAAGCGGGGCCGCCGGCGATCCGGCGCCGTTGCCGGTCCTGAGCGACGAGCAGCAAGTCGCGGTCGACTCGATTCTCGCCGCGCGCGGCTTCGCGCCGTTCCTGCTGCACGGCGTGACCGGCAGCGGCAAGACGGAGGTCTATCTGCGCGCGCTGGCGGAGCGGCTCGCGCGCGACCCGACCGCCCAAGCGCTCGTGCTCGTGCCCGAAATCAACCTGACGCCGCAGTTCGAAGCGACGTTTCGCGCGCGCTTCGCGGCGACGCTGAGCGACGGCGCGATCGTCACGCTGCACAGCGGCCTCGCCGAAGGCGAACGCGCGCGCAACTGGCTGGCCGCCCACACGGGCGAGGCGCGGATCGTGCTCGGCACGCGCCTCGCCGTGCTCGCCTCGCTGCCGCGTCTGGCGATGCTCGTCGTCGACGAGGAACACGACCCGGCCTACAAGCAGCAGGAGGGCCTGCGCTACTCGGCGCGCGACCTCGCCGTCTGGCGCGCGAAGCAGCTCGGCGTGCCGGTGGTGCTCGGCTCGGCGACGCCGTCGCTCGAAAGCTGGTGGCAAGCCGAGCAGGGCCGCTACACGCGCCTCACGCTTTCGCGGCGCGCGATGGCCGACGCGGCGCTGCCGTCGGTCCGGCTGATCGACCTCGAGGACGAGCGCCGACGCGGCCGGGCCTCGTTCGACGGTCTGTCCGGACCGCTGGTCGCGGCGATGAAGGCGCGTCTCGAACGCGGCGAGCAAAGCCTCGTGTTTCTGAACCGGCGCGGTTACGCGCCGGTGCTCTCGTGCGACGCCTGCGGCTGGGTGGCGGGCTGCCCGCGCTGCAGCGCCTACGTCGTGCTGCATAAGCCGGAGCGGGTGCTGCGCTGTCACCACTGCGGCTGGGAGTCCCGTGTTCCGCGCGCCTGTCCCGACTGCGGCAACGTCGATCTCGCGCCGATGGGCCGCGGCACGCAGCGCATCGAGGAAGCGCTCGCGAGCGCGGTGCCCGGCGCGCGCGTGCTGCGCATTGACGCGGACAGCACGCGTCGCAAGGGCAGCGCGGCGGCGCTGTTCTCGGACGTGCACGCGGGCGAGGTCGACATCCTCGTCGGCACGCAGATGATCGCCAAGGGACACGATTTTCAGCGCGTTTCGCTCGTCGGCGTGCTCAATGCCGACAACGCGCTTTTCTCGCACGACTTTCGCGCGAGCGAGCGGCTGTTCGCGCAGCTCATGCAGGTAAGCGGCCGCGCCGGCCGCGCGGGATTGCCGGGAGAGGTGCTCGTGCAGACGCGTTATCCGCGTCATGCGCTCTATCACGCGTTGACGCGTCACGACTACCTGGGTTTCGCGACGGCGACGCTCGCCGAGCGACGCGACGCGCATCTGCCGCCGTTCGCCTGGCAGGCGCTGCTGCGCGCCGAGGGGCGCACGCTCGAGGCCGCGCTGACGTTCCTGCAGCAGGCGGCCGACGCGCTGCAGGCCATCCCGGCGGCCGCGCGCGTGCACGCCTACGACGCGGTGCCGATGACGGTCGTGAAAGTGATGAACGTGCACCGCGCGCAATTGCTCGTGGAAAGCACGTCGCGCGCGGCGTTGCTGGCGACGCTGCGCGCCTGGCAGCCGGCGCTGCGCACGCTGCGCGGCGTGCTGCGCTGGAGTCTCGAAGTCGATCCGCTCGACATTTGAAGCCGGCGCGGGCCGGCGTATCCCTGCAAATCCCTTTCGGTCATATTCATAGAGCGAAAGATCGTTTCGTTCGGCCCCGACGCTCGACTATATTTCGCCGAACCGGCGCAATACGGGCGACAACTTATTCAACAATCCTGATTTTTGCGCCGCTGCATCTCAACTTCACAGGGGATTCGGCGATGAGCGATACCAACCACAGCCTGCCGGCCAGTGCCGCATCGGCCGGCGACGACGTCGCGCGCAAGGCGCGCGGCAGCGGTTTCTTCTCGACCGAGGACTGGTGGGCCGTCTGGGTCGGCCTGCTCGTCATCGTCGTGGCATGGGGGCTGTTCTCGGCCGGCAACAGCATCAAGTGGCTGGCCGTCGCGCCCGCGAAATGGTCGTCCGTCGGTGCCGCCGCCTCGGATCTCGCGGCGCACCTGCCGAATTACGTCGCGCTCTTCGTCGTGTTCGCGGTGCTGTTCGGCGCGAGCATCGCGGCGCTCGGGCAGCGGCTCGCGCATTTCCTGCCGTCGTTCCTGATCCTGTTCGTCGCCTCGGCGCTGATCTTCACGATCGGCGCCTGGGTCGACGCGACGAAGTACAACCTCGAGCCGCCGCTCGTGGCGCTCGCCGTCGGCCTCGTCGTCTCCAACACGATCCGGTTGCCGGAGTGGTTTCTCGCGGGCCTGCGCGTCGAGTTCTACATCAAGGTCGGCATCGTGCTGCTCGGCGCGACGCTGCCGTTCACGCTGCTGATCTGGGCGGGTCCGGTCGCCGTCGCGCAGGCCGGCATCGTCTCGCTCGTGACGTTCTTCGCGATCTACCTTGCCGGCAAGGCGCTCGGGCTCGACCGGCGTCTGGCCGCAGTGCTCGGCGTGGGCGGCGCCGTGTGCGGCGTGTCGGGCGCGATCGCCGTGGCGGGCGCCATACGGGCGAAGCGCGAGCAGGCGTCGGTGGCCATCACGCTGGTCGTGCTCTGGGCGATCGTCATGATCTTCGTGCTGCCGTTCGTGTCGCGCTCGCTGGGCCTGTCGGCGGCGGTCGGCGGCGCGTGGATCGGCACCTCGGAATTCGCGGACGCGGCCGGCGTCGCGGCGGCGCAGGCGTATGCCGATCTCGCGCGTCACGCGGGCGGCGCGATCGCCGGCACGCCCGACGCGGCCGTGCAGACGTTCACGCTGATGAAGGTCGTGGGGCGCGATCTCTGGATCGGCGTCTGGGCCTTCGTGCTCGCGTTCGTCGCGACGACGCGCTGGGAACGGGAGGAGGGCGGCGTGGCCGCGAAGGCGAACGCCACGGAGATCTGGGCGCGCTTTCCGAAGTTCGTGCTCGGCTTCGTCGTCGCGTCGGCGCTCGTCACGTGGATCGCGGGCCATTATTCGCTGACCGACTATCGCACGGTCGTCACGCCGGGATTCGTCGCGCCGATCACGGCGCTGCGCGTCTGGGCGTTCACGTTCTGCTTCCTCAGCATCGGGCTGACGACGCGGCTGAGCTCGCTCTCCGCGACCGGCGTGAAGCCGTTCCTCGCGTTCACCGTGGGCGTGGCGATCAACGTCGTGCTCGGCTACGTGCTGTCGGCGCACGTCTTCGCGTCCTACTGGACGAGCCTCGGACAGGGGGCATGATGAGCCGCGTGGCGCGACGCGTCGCGCAGCGGAGCGACGCGCGCGATGCCGCCGCGCCGCTCGCCGTCTGCGCGCAGTGCCGGCACCGGGCCGACGACCGCCGCGTGCTCGAGCAGCGCATCGGTGGCCTGATCGTGTTCGGCTCCGGATTCGGCGAGAGCGTGGCGGCGAGCCGGCTTTGCCTGCTGCGCGACCAACTCGTTTCGCCGTCCGACACCTGCGGGCAGTTCGCATTGCGCGACGGCGGCTGAGCGCCGCCGCGTCCTTTCTTATCCGGCGATCTACAGTTTCTCGCCGACGCGATCCGCGCGGTCCTCGCGGACCTCATGCGCGTCGTACACCTCGTACGAAACGACGGGCTGCGCGGCCGGCGCGCGCCGCCGCGAAAATTCCGCCTCCGCCGGCCGACCCACCGCCCCGCGCACGAACAGCACCGCGCAGAGCGCGCACATCGTCCAGATCCCCGTCACGACCAGTATCTTTTCCATTTCCCGCTTCCCCAACCCGCGTTCCCCAAGAAACTCCCGAAGCGCGCCGCTTCCTCGCGCGTCCCTTCCTGGATAACGGCTCGTCGGCCGTTTCAATAAAGCGGGTCAGAGGCACGCGCGGCCAGGGAAAACACCGAGCCCGCCGAACCCGGACCAGAATGTCCTGGCGACAGCCGGAAACCCAGGCGCCATAAGGCTTCGCGAGAGGTGCAACCCAATCTCGAATTGGGTTGCACCTTTTTATTGGGCAGCGTAGGATTGCGCCGAACTTTTCGGTCCTGGGCCGGCGCAGGTCAGCCGGTGTGAGAAAAAAATCATGGCAAGCACCACACTCGGCGTCAAAGTAGACGATCTCCTGCGCGCCCGGCTGAAAGATGCCGCGACGCGCCTCGAACGCACCCCGCACTGGCTGATCAAGCAGGCCATCTTCGCCTACCTCGAACGGATCGAGCACGGCCAGCTTCCGCCCGAACTGGCAGGCCACTCCGGCACTACCGAGCTGACCGACGGCGCGGCCGTCGAGGCCGAGGAGGAAGGCTCGACGCACCCGTTCCTCGAATTCGCGCAGAACGTGCAGCCGCAATCGGTGCTGCGCGCGGCGATCACGGCCGCCTACCGCCGGCCCGAGCCCGAGTGCGTGCCGTTCCTGATCGGCGAGGCGCGGCTGCCGGCCGGCATGGCCGCCGAGGTCGAAAAGATGGCCGCGGGCCTCGTCGAGACGCTGCGCGCGAAGCGCACCGGCGGCGGCGTCGACGGGCTGATCCACGAGTTCTCGCTGTCGAGCCAGGAAGGCATCGCGCTGATGTGCCTCGCCGAGGCGCTGCTGCGCATTCCCGACCGCGCCACCCGCGACGCGCTGATTCGCGACAAGATCAGCAAGGGCGACTGGAGATCGCATCTCGGCCACGCGCCGTCGCTGTTCGTCAACGCGGCGACCTGGGGGCTCATGATCACGGGCCGGCTCGTGACGACCAATAGCGAGGCGGGCCTCTCGTCGGCGCTCACGCGGATGATCGGCAAGGGCGGCGAGCCGCTCATCCGCAAGGGCGTCGACATGGCGATGCGCCTGATGGGCGAGCAGTTCGTGACGGGCGAGAACATCTCCGAGGCGCTCGCGAACAGCCGCAAGTACGAGGCGCGCGGTTTCCGCTATTCGTACGACATGCTCGGCGAGGCGGCGACCACCGAGGCGGACGCGCAGCGCTACTACGCCTCCTACGAGCAGGCGATCCACGCCATCGGCAAGGCGGCGGGCGGACGCGGCATCTACGAGGGGCCGGGCATCTCGATCAAGCTCTCGGCGCTGCATCCGCGCTATTCGCGCGCGCAGCAGGAGCGCACGATGAGCGAGCTGCTGCCGCGCGTGCGCGCGCTGGCCCTGCTCGCGCGCCGCTACGACATCGGCCTGAACATCGACGCCGAGGAAGCCGACCGGCTCGAGCTTTCGCTCGATCTGCTCGAGGCGCTGTGCTTCGACACCGGGCTCGCGGGCTGGAACGGCATCGGCTTCGTCGTGCAGGGCTACCAGAAGCGCTGCCCGTTCGTCATCGACTACCTGATCGACCTCGCGCGGCGCAGCCGCCACCGGCTGATGGTGCGTCTCGTGAAGGGCGCGTACTGGGACAGCGAGATCAAGCGCGCCCAGGTGGACGGGCTCGAAGGCTATCCCGTCTACACGCGCAAGATCTACACCGACGTGTCCTACCTCGCCTGCGCGAAGAAGCTGCTCGGCGCGCCCGATGCCGTCTATCCGCAGTTCGCCACGCACAACGCCTATACGCTTTCGGCGATCTACCACCTCGCGGGCCAGAACTACTATCCCGGCCAGTACGAATTCCAGTGCCTGCACGGCATGGGCGAACCGCTCTACGAGGAGGTGACGGGCCGCGAACGGTTGAACCGGCCGTGCCGCGTCTATGCGCCGGTCGGCACGCACGAAACGCTGCTCGCCTACCTCGTGCGCCGGCTGCTCGAGAACGGCGCGAACACGTCGTTCGTCAACCGCATCGCCGACGAGAGCATTCCGGTGAAGGAACTCGTCGCGAATCCCGTCGAGGAAGCGGCGAAGGTCGTGCCGCCCGGCGCGCCGCATGCGAAGATTCCGCTGCCGCGCGACCTCTACGGCAGCGAGCGCCGCAATTCGACGGGGCTCGATCTGTCCAACGAACACCGGCTCGCCTCGCTCTCCTCGGCGCTGCTCGCGGGCGCGCACCACGCATGGCGCGCCGCGCCGATGCTCGAGGACGACGAGCCCGCGGACGGCAAGGCGATCGGCACGCCGCGCGATGTGCGCAACCCGGCCGACCAGCGCGACCTCGTCGGCACCGTGGTCGAGGCGACGCCCGAGCACGTGAGCGCCGCGCTCGCGTACGCGGTGGCCGCCGCGCCGATCTGGCAGGCGACGCCCGTCGATGCGCGCGCGGACTGCCTCGCGCGCGCCGCCGACCTGCTCGAAGCGCAGATGCACACGCTGATGGGCCTGATCGTGCGCGAAGCGGGCAAGTCGCTGTCGAACGCCGTGTCCGAAATCCGCGAGGCGGTGGACTTCCTGCGCTACTACTCGGCGCAGATTCGCACGGAATTCTCGAACGATACGCACCGCCCGCTCGGGCCCGTGGTCTGCATCAGCCCGTGGAATTTCCCGCTCGCCATCTTCATGGGCCAGGTCGCCGCCGCGCTCGCGGCCGGCAACACGGTGCTCGCGAAGCCCGCCGAGCAGACGCCGCTGATCGCCGCGCAGGCCGTGCGGATCCTGCGCGAGGCCGGCGTGCCGGCCGGCGCGGTGCAGTTGCTGCCCGGCGATGGCGAGACCGTTGGCGCCGCGCTCGTGGCCGATCCGCGCACGCGGGCCGTCATGTTCACGGGTTCGACCGACGTGGCCCGCCTCATCAACCAGACGCTGTCGGGCCGGCTCGACCCCGACGGCCGGTCGATTCCGCTCGTCGCGGAGACGGGCGGCCA
Organism: Burkholderia sp. WAC0059; assembly: GCF_002870125.1. Classification (GTDB taxonomy): domain Bacteria; phylum Pseudomonadota; class Gammaproteobacteria; order Burkholderiales; family Burkholderiaceae; genus Paraburkholderia. Next base: position 119,029 of record NZ_PNEO01000011.1, on the reverse strand, counting down.
GAACGCGATGATCGTCGATTCGTCGGCGCTCGCCGAGCAGGTGGTGGCGGACGTGCTCCAGTCCGCCTTCGATTCGGCCGGCCAGCGCTGCTCGGCGCTGCGCGTGCTGTGCCTGCAGGAGGACGTCGCGGAACGCACGCTCGACATGCTGACGGGCGCCATGCGCGAGCTGACGGTCGGCAACCCGGACCGGCTCTCGGTCGACGTCGGCCCCGTGATCGATGCGGACGCGAAGCGCAGCATCGAGGCACACGTCGCGGCCATGCGCGAGAAGGGCCGCAAGGTCGAGCAACTGCCGATGCCGGAAGGCTGCGCGCAGGGCACGTTCGTGCCGCCGACGCTCATCGAGATCGACAGCCTCGACGAATTGAAGCGCGAGGTGTTCGGCCCCGTGCTGCACGTGATCCGCTACCGCCGCAGCCAGCTCGACCGTCTGCTCGGGCAGATTCGCGCAACCGGCTACGGGCTCACGCTCGGCATCCACACGCGGATCGACGAAACGATCGCGCACGTGATCGACGCGGCGCACGTCGGCAATATCTACGTGAACCGCAACGTGATCGGCGCGGTGGTCGGCGTTCAGCCGTTCGGCGGCGAGGGGCTGTCGGGCACGGGGCCGAAGGCGGGCGGTCCGCTCTACCTGTCGCGCCTGCTGGCGCGGCGCCCGGCCGGTCTGCCGGCGGCGCTCGCGCGCGCGCTGGTGTCGGATGCGCCGCGCGGCGAAAACGGCGACAATCCGCAGTCCGCGCTGGCGGCGCTGCGCGACTGGCTGATCGCCGAGGGCGAGCCGGCGCTCGCCGCGCGCTGCGACGGCTACCTCGAACACCTGCCGGCCGGCGCGACTGCGGCGCTGCCGGGCCCGACCGGCGAGCGCAATACGTATTCGCTCTCCGCGCGCGGCACGGTGCTCTGCGTGGCGGCGACGGAGAGCGGCGCGCGCGCGCAGTTCGCGGCCGCGCTCGCGACCGGCAACCGTGCCCTTTTCGACGGCCCGGCCGGCCAGGCGCTCGTCGCGGCGCTGCCGGCGGCGCTCAAGTCTCACGCGGGCGTGAAGAACGGCGCCGAGGCGGCCTTCGACGCCGTGCTCTTCGAGGGCGACAGCGACGAGCTGCTCGCGCTCGCGCGCGAGGTCGCGAAGCGTCCGGGGCCGATCGTGTCGGTGCAGGGCGTGGCGGCGGGCGCGCTCGCGAACGGCGGGGACGATTACGCGCAGGACTACGCGCTCGAGCGGCTTGTCGCCGAGCGTTCGGTCAGCGTGAACACGGCGGCGGCGGGCGGCAACGCGAATTTGATGACGATCGGTTGATCTTCCGGTCGGCTCAATAAAGAAGCGGCGGGGGGACCCCGAAGCCGCTCCGTTTCTATCTGGTATCAAGGAGAATCTATGCAGCACACGATGACGAAGCTGGCAGGCGCAACGCTCGTTGCGGTCCTGTCGCTGGCGGGGACCGCGCAGGCGCAGCAGGTGGAGGACGTGAAGATCGGCTTCGCCGCCCCGATGACGGGCGCGCAGGCACACTACGGGCAGGATTTCCAGAACGGCATCACGCTCGCGCTCGAGGACGAGAACGCGACGAAACCGGTGATCGGCGGCCAGCGCGTGCGCTTCGTGCTCGATTCGGCCGACGACCAGGCCGATCCGCGCACGGGCACGACCGTCGCGCAGAAACTCGTCGACGACGGCATCAAGGGCATGCTCGGCCACTTCAACTCGGGTACGACGATCCCGGCCTCGCGCATCTACGCGAACGCGGGCATTCCCGAAATCGCGATGGCGACGGCGCCCGAATACACGCAGCAGGGCTTCAGGACGACGTTCCGCATGATGACCTCGGACACGCAGCAGGGTTCGGTGGCCGGCACGTTCGCGGTGAAGTCGCTCGGCATGAAGCGCATCGCGATCGTCGACGACCGCACGGCCTACGGCCAGGGCCTCGCCGACCAGTTCGCGAAGGCAGCGAAGGCGGCCGGCGGGACCATCGTCGAGCGCGAGTACACCACCGACAAGGCCATCGACTTCAAGTCGATCCTGACCCGGCTGAAGGCGGTGAATCCGGATCTCATCTACTACGGCGGCGCGGACACGCAGGCGGCGCCGATGGTCAGGCAGATGAAGTCGCTCGGCATCAGGGCGCCGCTGATGGGCGGCGAGATGATCCACTCGCCGACGTTCCTGAAGATCGCCGGCGCCGCGGCCAACGGCTCGCTCGCCTCGCAGGCCGGCCTGCCGCTCGACCAGATGCCCGGCGGCAGCGCCTACGTCGAGAAGTACCGCAAGCGCTTCGGCCAGGACGTGCAGACCTATTCGCCCTATGCCTACGACGGCGCCATGGCGATGTTCGCCGCGATGAAGAAGGCGGACTCGACCGACCCGGCGAAGTATCTGCCGTTCCTCGCGAAGACGAGCATGCCGGCCGTGACGACCAAGGATCTCGCGTACGACTCGCACGGCGACCTGAAGAACGGCGGCATCACGCTGTACAAGGTCGTCGACGGCCAGTGGACGACGCTGCAGAGCGTGGGCGGCCGCTAATTCCACCGCTGTACCCGTCGAAAAACGAAGCCCCCGGTTTTGACGGCCGGGGGCTTCTTCGTTTGCGGGGCCGGCGCGCGGGCCGGCGTCGGCGCATCAGCACTCGACGATGTTGACCGCGAGCCCGCCGCGCGAGGTTTCCTTGTACTTCGTCTTCATGTCCGCGCCGGTTTCGCGCATGGTCTTGATGACCGAATCGAGCGAGACGTAGTGGGCGCCGTCGCCGCGCAGCGCCATGCGCGCCGCGTTGACGGCCTTCACCGAGGCCATCGCGTTGCGCTCGATGCAGGGAATCTGCACCATGCCGCCGACCGGGTCGCAGGTCAGGCCGAGGTTGTGCTCCATGCCGATCTCGGCGGCGTTCTCGACCTGCCGCGGCGTGCCGCCGAGCACGGCGGCGAGCGCGCCGGCCGCCATCGAGCAGGCCACGCCGACCTCGCCCTGGCAGCCGACTTCGGCGCCCGAGATCGACGCGTTGAGCTTGTAGAGAATGCCGATCGCGGCGGCCGTGAGCAGGAAGTCGATCACGCCCTGGTCGTTCGCGCCGGGCGTGAAGCGCACGTAGTAGTGCAGCACCGCCGGCACGATGCCGGCCGCGCCGTTGGTCGGGGCCGTCACGACGCGCGAGCCGGCCGCGTTCTCCTCGTTGACGGCGATCGCGTAGAGATTGATCCAGTCGATCATCGACAGCGGGTCCTGCAGCGCGCGCTCGGGGTTGCGCGTCAGCGTGCGGTAGAGCTGCGGCGCGCGGCGCCTCACCTGGAGCGGACCCGGCAGCGTGCCTTCGGCGCCCGGATTGTCGATGCCGCAACCGCGCGACACGCACGACTGCATGACCTCCCAGATGCGCAGCAGGCCGGCGCGGATGGCCGCGTCGTCGAGCGAGGCGCGCTCGTTTTCGAGCATGAGCTGCGCGATGGACTTGCCTGTTTCCTCGCAGCGCGCGAGCAGCTCGTTGGCCGAGCGAAACGGATGCGGCAGTTGGGCCGCCGCCGACAGCACCTTCGTGTTCGGCGCGCCCGCCGTCACGACGAACCCGCCGCCCACCGATAGATAGGTCGACTCGCGCAGCGTCGCGCCGGCCGCGTCGAGCGCGCGCAGCTTCATGCCGTTCGGGTGCTCGGCGAGCGCCTGGCGGTAGAACGCGAAGTGCTCCTTCTGCACGAACGGCACCGTGTGCCGGCCGAGCAGCGCGAGCGTGCGCGAGCTTTGCACGGCGTCGAGCCGGCTCGCGATGGTGTCGGGGTTCACGGTGTCGGGCACTTCGCCCATGAGACCGAGCATGACGCCGCGGTCGGTGCCGTGGCCCTTGCCGGTCGCGCCGAGCGAGCCGTACAGCTCGATCTTGACCGAGGCCGCCGCGTCGAGCAGGCCGTCGCGTTCGAGCCCTTCGGCGAACATGAGCGCCGCGCGCATCGGCCCGACCGTATGCGAACTGGACGGCCCGATGCCGATCTTGAAGAGGTCGAAAACGCTGACGGCCATGAGGGGCGCTCCTGCTGACGGAATGGAGAGTGCGGCAAGCTCAGCGCGCCGGCAGCGGCAGGCAGACCGCCAGCCACGCCGGCGGGGTGGGCGCGAGCTTGCGCGCGATCGGTACGTAACGCCCGTCGAGACGGGCGGCGAGGTGAAACAGTTCGGCGGCGTTCTGCGGGTCCCATTCGCCCGAGTAGCCGGGCAGGCCCGCCGCGCGCCGCCGCGCGTCGAACGGCACGTCCGAGTGGACGAACTCGTCGTGCGTGCGCGTGCCGAGCGCGTACGGCGCGAGCCAGTTCAGGGCGAGCGCGAGCGACGCGCCGTTGCTGCCCCGCTGGATCAGCCAGTTGCGGTTGTGGCGGCGCGCGGCCAGCGCCGCCGTGACGAGCGGCTGCAGGTCGTAGGTGACGTAGTGCAGCGCGTCGCGCTCGGAGAGGTCGAGCGTCGCGCCGTCCGGCGCGATGTTGTCGCCGATGTGCTCGACGAAGAGCCGCTGCGCCGCGAGGATCATTCGCCGGTTGTCGAGCGTGAACGCGGCCATCGCGATCAGCTTGATCCGGTGGCTTTGCCAGTTGTTCGCGAAGTCGCCCTTGAGCGGCCGCGGCTGCGCGTCGATCTGGGCGATGTAGCCGTTGCCGAGCCGCGTGAGGAACGCCATCGTCTCGTTGCGCGTCCTGACGGGCAGCGCGCTCGCGGTCATGTCGTAGGCGAGGATCAGCCCCTCGAGACGGGTTTCGTCGATCGGGTTGAAGCTCGGTTGGTAGGTCGCGACCCAGGCGGCCAGGAAGCGGTCGACGAGGCGCAGGTAGCGGTCGTCGCTCGTCGCCCGCCAGGCGAGCGCGGCGTCGCGCATCAGGTCGAAGTCCTGCTCGGCCGCGACGCTCTGGTCGTACGCGCCCTCGTGCGGCAGCAGGCCCTGGGTGTGGAGCTGCGCGAGCGGATGGGGCGCGTCGTTCACATGGGCGAGGACGTAGGCCACGAGCGCTTTCACGCCGGGGTCGGCATTGGTGCGCTCGCTCGATTGCAGCGCGGGCGCCGCGCAGAAGTTCATCGCCGCGTGGGCGGCGTTCGCCAGCGCGAGCAGGGTGGCCGCCGCCAGCATCGCAATCCGTTTCCGGGCGGCCGGGTGCGCGCCGCGCACCGGTCCGATTGTTGCCGTTCGCACCTTCCGCACCATGCGGGACTCCTTGGTCAGGGCTGACAGGTGTGTGATGTTAACGGTTTGCGGCGGATTTGCGTCGATGGACGGCGGCGCGAGCGCCGGCCGCGCGCCGGCGCGGCGCGGGCCAGCGGGCGGTCGCGCCGCGCGGGGCGGCAGTTACGCGTACTCGGAGACCGGCACGCACGAGCAGAACAGGTTGCGATCCCCGTAGACGTTGTCGGCGCGGCCGACCGGCGGCCAGTACTTGCGCGCGACGAGCGACGGCAGCGGGTAAGCCGCCGTCTCGCGCGAGTAGGCGTGCGGCCAGTCGTTCGCGATCACGACGGCGGCCGTGTGCGGCGCGTGGCGCAGCGGGTTGTCCTCCTTGTCCGCGCGGCCTTCCTCGACGGCGCGGATTTCCTCGCGGATCGCGATCATCGCGTCGATGAAGCGGTCGAGCTCTTCCTTCGGCTCCGATTCGGTCGGCTCGACCATCAGCGTGCCCGGCACCGGGAAGCTCATGGTCGGCGCGTGGAAGCCGTAGTCGATCAGGCGCTTGGCGACGTCGTCGACGGTGATGCCGCTCGCGTCCTTGAGCGGGCGCAGGTCGAGAATGCACTCGTGCGCGACGAGCCCGCCCGGGCCGGAATAAAGCACCGGGTAGTGCGGCGAGAGCTTTTTCGCGACGTAGTTCGCGTTGAGGATCGCCACTTCCGTTGCGGCCGTGAGGTTGCGCGCGCCCATCATCGCGACGTACATCCACGAGATCGGCAGGATCGCGGCCGAGCCGTAGGGCGCCGCGCTGACCGCGCCGATGCCCTGTTCGCCGCGGACGTAACCCGTCGAGCGCTGGTTCGGCAGGAACGGCGCGAGGTGCGCGCCGACGGCGACCGGGCCGACGCCGGGCCCGCCGCCGCCGTGCGGGATGCAGAAGGTCTTGTGCAGGTTCAGGTGCGAGACGTCGCCGCCGAACTGGCCCGGCGCCGTCAGGCCGACCATCGCGTTCATGTTCGCGCCGTCGACGTACACCTGGCCGCCGTGCGCGTGCACGATCTCGCAGATCTCGCGCACGTTCTGCTCGAACACGCCGTGCGTCGACGGGTAGGTAATCATGATGGCGGCAAGCTTGTCGGCGTGCTGGGCCGCCTTCGCTTTCAGGTCGGCGATGTCGACGTTGCCCTGCGCGTCGCAGGCCACGACGACGACCTGCAGACCCGCCATCTGCGCCGAGGCCGGATTGGTGCCGTGCGCGGAGGCTGGAATCAGGCAGACGTTGCGATGGCCCTCGCCGCGCGACGCATGGTAGGCGCGGATGACGAGCAGACCCGCGTACTCGCCCTGAGAGCCCGCGTTCGGCTGCAGCGACACGGCCGCGTAGCCGGTGGCGGCCACGAGCATCTGTTCGAGCTGGTCGATCATCTCGCGATAGCCGACCGTCTGCCCGGCGGGCGCGAATGGGTGAATCTGGCCGAACTCGGGCCACGTGATGGGCAGCATTTCCGAGGTCGCGTTCAGCTTCATCGTGCACGAGCCGAGCGGAATCATCGTGCGGTCGAGCGCGAGGTCCTTGTCCGCGAGGCTGCGCAGGTAACGCAGCATTTCGGTTTCCGAGTGGTGACGGTTGAACACCGGATGCGTGAGGTACGCGCTCTGGCGCGCGAGCGCGACCGGCAGCGTCGGCGCGCCGGTCTGGGCCAGTTCGGCGTCGAGCGCGTCCACGGCCGGCACGTCGCTTGCGGACGCGACTTGCGCGAACGCCGCGAGCAGGTCGGCGAGATCGGCGCGCGTGGTCGTCTCGTCGACCGAGACGCCGACGCGCGTCTCGCTCACGCGGCGCAGGTTCATGCCGCGCGCGCGCGCGGCTTCGTGCAGCGCGGCGGTGCGCGTGCCGGTTTCGAACGTCAGCGTGTCGAAGAACGTTTCGTTCACGCGCGCGTAGCCGAGCTTTTGCGCGCCGGCGGCGAGGATCGCGGCGCTGCGGTTCACGCGCAGCGCGATGGTTTCGAGGCCGCGCGGGCCGTGATAGACCGCGTACATGCTGGCCATGATCGCGAGCAGCGCCTGCGCGGTGCAGACGTTCGAGGTCGCCTTCTCGCGACGGATGTGCTGCTCGCGCGTCTGCAGCGCGAGGCGCAGCGCCGGGTTGCCCTGCGCGTCGACGGTCACGCCGACGAGACGGCCCGGCATCTGCCGCTTGAAGTCGTCGCGCACGGCGAGGTAGGCCGCGTGCGGGCCGCCGAACGCCATCGGCACGCCGAAGCGCTGCGTGTTGCCGACCGCGACGTCCGCGCCCCATTCGCCCGGCGGCGCGAGCACGGTGAGCGCGAGCAGGTCGGCGGCGGCGACAACGTAGCCGCCGGCCGCATGAACGGCTTCGGCGAGCGCGCGGTAATCGCGCACGTCGCCGTTCGCGCCCGGGTACTGGAGCAGCACGCCGAACGCGCCGGCGTTCGCGGCGTCGGCGGCCGGGCCGACCTTCACCTCGATGCCGGCCGGCGTCGCGCGCGTCTTCACGACTTCGACGGTTTGCGGCAGCACGTCGTCGGCGACGTAGAACACGTTCGACTTCGACTTGCCCATGCGCTGCAGCAGCGTCATTGCCTCGGCGGCGGCCGTGGCCTCGTCGAGCAGCGACGCGTTCGAGATGTCGAGGCCCGTCAGGTCGATCACCATCTGCTGGAAGTTCAGCAGCGCCTCGAGGCGGCCCTGCGAGATTTCCGGCTGATAGGGCGTGTAGGCCGTGTACCACGCCGGGTTTTCGAGCACGTTGCGCAGGATGACGGTCGGCGTATGCGTGTTGTAGTAGCCCTGCCCGATGTAGGAGCGAAACACCTGGTTCTGGTCGGCCAGCGCGCGCAGGGCGGCGAGTGCCTCGGCCTCGCCGCGCGGCGCGGCGAAGGGGCCGAGCGGCAGCGCGTCGGCGCGCCGGATGGCGGCCGGGATGACCGCGTCGATCAGCGCGTCGCGCGAGGAAAAGCCGAGCGCGTCGAGCATGGCCTGCTGGTCGGCCGCGTCGGGGCCGAGGTGCCGTGCGGCGAAGGCGTCGCGCACTTCGAGCGCCGCGAGCGAGAGAGAGGGGCGATTCATCGGACGATCCGGGTGTTCGAGCTTCATGAAGGGTTCCTGCCGGCGCGGCGGCGGGCGCCGCGCCTTGTCGGTTGGGTCGGGCCGGCAGCCTGAACTTTAAGTGCCTTGAGCGACGGCGCTTAAGCGCCGATGGCCTTGCCGTAGGCGGCGGCGTCGAGCAGCGAGTCGAGCGAGACGCCGGCCGCCGGCTTGATCTTGAAGAGCCACGAGGCGTAGGGCTCGCCGTTCACCTGGTCGGGCGCGTCGACGAGGCTCGCGTTCGATTCGACGATTTCGCCCGCGACCGGTGCGTAAATGTCGGAAGCGGCCTTCACCGATTCGATCACGGCGACGGCGTCGCCGGCGCCCACGGTCTTGCCGGCTTCGGGCAGTTCCAGAAAGACGATGTCGCCGAGCGCTTCCTGCGCGTGGTCGGTGATGCCGACGCTCAGCGTGCCGTCCGCTTCGACGCGGACCCATTCGTGCGATTCGGTGTATTTCAGATCGGCCGGGATGCTCATGGGATGCTCCAGTGCTAAATGCAGGTAATAGGGTAGAAAGCTTGAAACCGGATGGACCGCGCGCGGATCGGACTCAGGCCGCGAGGACCTTGCCGTTGCGCACGAACGGCAGTTTTACCACGCGCGCGGGCAGCGCCTTATCGCGGATCAGGACCTGCACGGCGTCGCCCGGCTGCACGCCCGTCGGCACGCGCGCGAACGCGATCGATTCCTGCATGGTCGGCGAGAACGTGCCGCTCGTGATCTCGCCCTCGCCGTGCGGCGTGACGACCTTCTGGTGGGCGCGCAGCACGCCGCCCGCCTTGCCGTTTTCCTTCTGCAGGATCAGGCCGACGAACGCGGCGCGCGAGCCCGCCGCTTCGAGCGCGGCGCGGCCGACGAAGTCGCGCGGCGCCGCGAGATCGACGGTCCAGGCGAGGCCCGCGTCGAGCGGCGAGACCTGCTCGTTCATGTCCTGGCCGTAGAGGTTCATGCCGGCCTCGAGGCGCAGCGTGTCGCGCGCGCCGAGCCCGCAGGGCTTCACGCCCTCGCGCGCCAGCGCGTCCCAGAACTCGCCCACCACGTTCGCGGGCACGATCACCTCGAAACCGTCTTCGCCCGTGTAGCCGGTGCGCGCGATCGTCAACTCGCCGAACGGCGTCGCCTCGACCTTCGCGGCGTTGAACGGCTTGAGCGGCTCGGTGACGCTGCGCGCGCCGGGCACGACGCGCCAGACCTTCTCGCGCGCGTCGGGGCCCTGCACGGCGACGATCGCGAGATCGCGGCGCGGCGTGATCGCAAGGCCGAAGCCGCCGTCGGCGTTGAGCTTGCCGAACCAGGCGATGTCGTTCTCGGCCGTGCCCGCGTTGACGACGACGCGGAAATTGTCCTCGGCGAAGTAGTAGACGATCAGATCGTCGATGACGCCGCCCTGCGGATTCAGCATGCACGAGTAGAGCGCCCGGCCGGCCGTCTTGAGCTTCCCGACGTTGTTGGCGAGCGCATGCTCGAAGAACGCGCGCGCCTTCGCGCCCGAGAAGTCGACGGCGCACATGTGGGACACGTCGAACATGCCCGCGTCGGTGCGCACCGCGTGGTGCTCGTCGATCTGCGAGCCGTAGTTGACGGGCATGTCCCAACCGCCGAAATCGACCATGCGGGCGCCGAGCGCGCGATGGGTGGCGTTGAGCGGGGTGTGTTTAAGTTCGGTCATGGGGCCTCGGCACTGCCGGAAACGGTCGGCGAAAACAAAAAAGGGCCATGCATCGAAACCTTGCGGGCGGTATGCCCGTAAGCGCTTCATGCATGGCCCCTCTGTCCTCGGTACCTGAGAGATTGCGCCGCTCCGCGCGGAAGATTCCGCATGGACCGGCGCGCGCCCCTTCGGTGGGCAGCCTGACCGGCGGCAGCGCATGCACGGGTGCATGGCGTTCGCAAGGGCCTACCGCCGCTCTCCAGAGTGCGGACCTTGGCGCCGGGTTCGTCCGCATACGTCGTACGTAAGCAGCGGCGAAATCGGCGGTCCGGCGCGCACGGTCCTTTTTGCCTGAGAGTTTGTGGGTTGCCCCTTCGGCGGCGCCGGGTGTCGGCCCCGATGAGGCCGTCCGGCGCGCTCTCCCGGCGCGCGTGGCGATTGTGCGCGACGCGCGGGGGGTGTGTCAACGTGAGAAAAATAGCGGAGGCGGGCGCGCTGTCCCTTATTCGTCGATCACGTGTCCGGCCGTGTCGAGCTCGTCGTTCAGCATCCGCTGTTCCGGGCTCGAGAGGCCGCCGTCGTGCTGCGAGGCGATGCTGTGCGCCTCTTCGCGGATCACGTCGAGGCGATGGTGCAGTTGGGCGCCCTGCGCCTGCGGGTACGCGCCCTGGCCCACGCGCATGTCGATGTGGCGCCCCATGTCGTCGATCCGGCCGTCCACCTGGCGCAGCCGCTCCAGCGCGAAATCGTGCTGCGTGGGGGCGGGCGCGGGGCGCGGCTGCTGGCCGATCGGCCGCGTGACGACGCAGGCGGCGAGCGTCGAGGCGAGCGCGGCGGCGGCGAGCAGACGAAGCAGGCGGGACATGGGCGGTTCTCCTTGTGGTTCATACCGTAGTACCGTCCGCAAACGCCCGGCCGGCGCTTTTCGATGACCGCGCGGCCGGGTGCGTTTGTAACGGTTTATTCCTTTCGGCGGCGTCAGCGGACTGGAAGCCGGTTCGTCATGCGGTGTTCAGCGCTCGCGCGCGAACGGCAGCGTGCGGCCTTCCCCGGCGCTGGCCGTCGCGAGCTCGACGATGCGCATCACGTCGACGGCATCCTGCGCGCCGACCGGGAACGGCCGGCCTTCGCGGATCGTCGCCGCGAGCGCGCGGTAGAACCCGGCGTAGTCGCCGTCGGCCGTCGGCAGCGCGCGCTCGGTTTCCTGCCCGTCCTCGAGCACGTGCAGCCGGCCCGGCGCGTTGCCGGCGCCGAAGTCCGGATGGCCGGGGCGCAGCCCGCTCTTGAGCTGATCTTCCTGGACGTCGAGGCCGTGCTTCAGATAGCTGCCGTGCGTGCCGTGGATGACGAAGCGCGGCGCGAACGCGGCGAGCGCGCTCGCATGCAATAGCACCTCGTGCCGCGCGTAGCCGAGCATCAGATGCACGTAGTCGGGCGCGGCGCCGTTCTCGCGATGCGTCTTCACGATGGCGCCGACGGTCTCGGGCGCGCCGAAGAGCGCCAGCGCCTGGTCGATGAGATGCGGCCCGAGGTCGTAGAGCAGGCCGCCGCCGCGCGTCGCGTCCTCGCGCCAGCGCGGACGCACGAGCGGCCGGAAGCGGTCGAAGTGCGATTCGTAATGCGTGACGCGGCCGAGCCGGCCGCTCTCGAGAAGCGCGCGCACGGTGATGAAGTCGCCGTCCCAGCGGCGGTTGTGGAACGGCGCGAACAGCAGGCCGCGCGCACGGGCGAAATCGGCGAGCGCGCGCGCCTCGGCGGCGCTGAGCGTGACGGGCTTGTCGACGACGACGTGGCGGCCGGCCGCGAGCACGCGTTCGGCCAGTGCGAAATGCGTGTCGTTCGGCGTGGCGATCACGATGCAGTCGAGATCGTCGAGGGCAAGCAGCGCGTCGAGATCGGGGACGACGGCAGCCTCGGGAAAATCGGCGCGGGCACGTTCGGCCTGGCTCGTTGCGATCGCGGCGACGACGGCCGCGCCGCAGTGCGCGATGACGGGCGCGTGAAACGTCTGGCCGGCGAAGCCGTAACCGGTCAGGCCGATTTTCAGCGGGGCGGACGAAGGCATGCGGGCTTCCTGCAAAAAGCGGTGTGCCGGGCCGGCCGCCGTTGCCGGCGGGGGCGCGCGGAAGGCGCCATTGTGGCATGGCGGCGGATGCCGCGCGGGCTGGATGCGCGCGGCATCCGGAGCTCGCGCGACGGGTGACGGCGCTCCGGCTGCCGCCCCGACTCGTGTTAACATCTGGGCGCTCGAGACGGGCCGGCCCGAGCGCCGCTCGCCCGTTTCGCGCCGCGCCGGCGCCGCGTGCCGCGTCCGCGCGACTTCCCCGTGCCGTACCCCCAAGTCTTTCCTTTCCAGCAACGATGTCCGCAGGCCTGAATCCCGCCCAAAGCGAAGCGGTGCGCTATCTCGACGGTCCCTGTCTCGTGCTCGCCGGCGCAGGCAGCGGCAAGACGCGCGTGATCACGCAGAAGATCGCGTACCTGATCGAGACGAAGGGTTTCGAGCCGCGCCACATCGCGGCCGTCACGTTCACGAACAAGGCCGCGGCCGAAATGCGCGAGCGCGTGGGCAAACTGCTCGAAGGCAAGACGCTCACCACGCCGGGCAAGGAAGGCCGCAAGGTGCCGGTGAGCCAGCTCACCGTCTGCACGTTCCACTCGCTCGGCGTGCAGATCCTGCGGCAGGAGGCGGAGCACGTCGGGCTCAAGCCGCAGTTCTCCATCATGGATGCGGACGACTGCTTCGCGATGATCCAGGAGCAGGTCGGCTCCACCGACAAGGGCTTCATCCGCAAGATGCAGTCGATCGTCTCGCTCTGGAAGAACGGGCTCGTCACGCCCGAGGAGGCGCTTGCCACGGCGTCGAACGAGGACGAGCACCAGGCGGCCATCGTCTATCGCAACTACGTCGCCACGCTGCACGCGTACCAGGCCGTCGACTTCGACGACCTGATCCGCCTGCCGACCGAACTCTTCGCGCAGAACGAGCCCGTGCGCGAGCGCTGGCAGAACCGGCTGCGCTATCTGCTCATTGACGAGTACCAGGACACCAACGCGTGCCAGTACTCGCTGCTCAAGCTGCTGGCCGGGCCGCGCGCCGCGTTCACGGCCGTCGGCGACGACGACCAGGCCATCTACGGCTGGCGTGGCGCCACGCTCGAAAACCTCGCGCAGCTACAGACGGACTTTCCGAAGCTGCACGTCGTCAAGCTCGAGCAGAACTACCGTTCGACGGTGCGCATCCTGACCGCCGCGAACAACGTGATTGCCCACAACCCGAAGCTCTTCGAGAAGAAGCTCTGGTCCGAGCACGGCATGGGCGATTCGATCACCGTCACGCCCTGCAACGACGAGGAGCACGAGGCCGAATCGGTCGTGTTTCGCCTCTCCGCCCACAAGTTCGAGCGGCGCGCGCAGTTTCGCGACTACGCGATCCTTTATCGCGGCAACTTCCAGGCGCGCGTGTTCGAGCAGGTGCTGCGGCGCGAGCGGATTCCCTACGTGCTCTCGGGCGGCCAGTCGTTTTTCGATCGCGCCGAGATCAAGGACCTCTGCGCGTACCTGCGGCTCATCGCGAACCCCGACGACGATCCCGCGTTCATCCGCGCGATCACGACGCCGCGACGCGGCGTCGGCAACACGACGCTCGAGGCGCTGGGCGCGTTCGCGGGGCAGGCGAAGGTGTCGCTATTCGAGGCCGTCTACATGGGCGGCATCGAGGCGCGGCTTGCCGCGCGGCAGATCGAGCCCATGCGCGCGTTCTGCGATTTCATGCAGCGCCTGACCGAGCGGGCCGACAAGGACCCGGCGAGCGCCGTCCTCGACGACCTGATGGAGGCGATCCATTACGAAGCCTACCTGTACGACGCGTTCGACGAGCGCCAGGCGCAGTCGAAATGGCAGAACGTGCTGGAGTTTCTGGAGTGGCTCAAGCGCAAGGGCACGAAGCCCGAGCCCGAAATCGGCGAGGAGGGCGAGGCGACCGGTTACGACAGCGCCGACGGTCTCGCCGACACCGGCAAGAACCTGCTCGGCCTCGTCCAGACCATCGCGTTGATGTCAATGCTCGAAGGCCGGGACGAGGACCCGGACGCGGTGCGGCTGTCGACGGTTCACGCCGCGAAGGGGCTCGAGTATCCGCACGTGTTTCTCGTGGGCGTCGAGGAGGGCATCATGCCCCACCGCGGCGGCGCGGACGACGAGACGGTCGACGCCGCGCGCATCGAGGAGGAGCGGAGGCTGATGTACGTCGCGATTACGCGCGCGCAGCGCAGCCTGCATCTGAACTGGTGCAGGAAGCGCAAGCGCGCGCGGGAGACGGTGGTGTGCGAGCAGTCGCGTTTCGTCCCCGAGATGGGGCTCGACGAAGCGCCGCCGCCGACCGCCGACGAGGCGCCGATGTCGCCGAAGGACCGGCTCGCGAGTTTGAAGGCGCTGTTGCAGAAGGAGTGAGCGAGCGCCTCCGTGGCCGCCGGCAGGTCCGCGCGTGCTTCGGCCCCGATGAACCGGGCGCGGTGGACGCTCTGGGCGAAACCGGGTATGCTCTCGGTCTCACTATCGCACCGTTATTTCCATCATGACGGTGCGCTCCCGCCGAAGCGCCCGTAGCTCAATGGATAGAGTACTGCCCTCCGAAGGCAGGGGTTGCTGGTTCGATCCCAGCCGGGCGCGCCAAGAATTTCTTTAGATTCAAGTGGTTAGGCTAATGGCCGCAAACCTGAATCTGTCCTCAGCGCACACCGCGCGTCCTATACGAGTCCGACGATTTCTGCTTGATTGCCCTGAGCGGTATTGCTCGGGTGCCGTTATTTTACTCTGCCGGACTCGGTAGGCAGTTCTGCTGGTCACGTCATGTCCAGTGGCAGAATGTTCACGTGAAAAGTACCCATGCGGGAGGCTAAATGCCTAATCCAAGCTGGACGGACTACGTTGGCGTGATGTCTGGGATTGTCGGCATGCTGACCGGCATCTCTGGCGCGGTCATGGGCTATATCGCGTACCGGCGCAGCAACCAGATCAAGGCGCTGGACATGCGACTAGCGCTTCGCAAGGATTTGGAAGAGGTGCGCGAAGCCGTTACAACCTTTCGAGAATTGATGTCTTCGGCGGAAGGCTCCAGAAGAGCAACCCTAGCTGCCAGAGGACTTTACAAATCAGGCAATATGGTCGTCTGGGAAAGGACGCTTGAGGCTGATCGCGCGGAAGTAGCAAAGATCGCGGCGGCCATTCTGAGCGAAGGAACCGACTTTGCCGCCCTGTCCGAAGCGCAGTTGGAGACGGAGCTAGTGGCCGTGCACAAGATCAAAACGAGCCTGTCCAAATTGGTCGAGAAGTATCGCGGCGAGCTTGCCGCGGACGATGATATTAGACGTCAAATCGGCCAGCAGCAGACCGCTATCGCAGCGGCACGGATGGGCCAAAAACCGTAGCGTGATCAACCCGCTGCAGCATAGGACGCGACAGGTGAAGATTGCCGATCACATAAAGCATTCGCTCGATGCGCTTGACAAGCAGGATATGGATCAAGCGATGCTGTACGCGTGCCTAGCTATCGACGGCACGGCCAAAAAGACCTACACCCACATCAGCCAGGTCGGACCGCGCTTTCGAAAATTCATCAACGACAATATGGACATCGTTGAGTTAATGTTTGGCGGCATCAACTTGGTGGAGACGTTGTTCCCCTTCAAGGACGCGAAAGGAAAGATTGGAGTCACGTTTGCTGACATCGTGTACGAAAAGTTTCGTTGCAGCCTAGCCCACGGTGACGAGCTACCGGACGGATTCGGAGTAACCATCCAGATTGCTGATGGTCACCAAGTTTTTTCGGTGGACATTCAAAACCAATCAATGACCCTGCCGCAGAGTGCCATCACCGGTCTTGGGCTGATCTGCGTGCTGGCACCGGCGAACGCCGACCAGCAAATCGGGAATAGTGCTTACCGCTACTGGGATAGAGTCAACACCTATATCGTGGATGATTGGTGGGGCAAGGTAGATGCGGCGAGGTAGATGCGGCGAGGGCGATTATGGACTTCAAGACGCCCATACGCATAAAAATGGATTTCAAAAACGTCTGGCCTACGAGCTAGTCCCTACCCTATTTAGGCGGTCGCCGTGTGCGCGGGAGCGGGACCGCTGCGGCGTAGGACTCGGAAAGGACGGGTGCTGCCCGAACAGACACGATATAAAGCGCGGATCAATCGGCGCGTGGACGGATACCGGCTAGGGTCGCCGCGCCGAGTGTAGGAGCGGGGGTAAGAAGAAGCCCGCTAGGCGGTCGGCGCAGCGGGCTTAGGGTTCGGTGGGACGGCCCGCGCGCGGAGCCGTCTGGGCACGTTCTATGCGGTCAGCGCGGCTTTCTCTTTCCGATCCTTGCACCCTTGAGCGCTCCGGTTCCGCCGCCGCCTTTGAGGGAGTACGCGTCCGGGTCCGACTTGACCTTCATCGGGCGGGCGACGTGCGCCGGGAGATAGATTGCGCCGTCTTCCTTCTCCCATTTGAGAAGTTGCTCCACGGTCTCGTGGTACAGCATTCGCGGCGAAACGTGCCGAATGCCCTTCGAATCGCGAAACACGCTGATCGCGCCGACGCGAAGGGCGATGTGCTGAAGAGCGTCGTGCTGTTCTTCAAACGGCGCATCCGGGTTCTGCGCGATTTCGCCGTACATCTTGACCAACAAGTCGTCAATGACGCTCATTACTTCTTCCCCTCAAACAAACTGAAAATGATTCCGGTTATTCGCGCGGCGAAGTACATCGCTGCAACTGCGAGTACCGCCGCGCGTCTGGTCGTCATGCTGCAGCCATATCGCCGTACTTGAGATGCGCCAGCACGACTTCCGACGTATCGTATGGAAGGTCTTTTGCCGCCCGTTCGCAGAAGTCGTCATACTTGGTGATGGCATACTCGATATCAGGCTTAGAGCCGCCCTTGCTGATGCGCTCCTTGTGGTCTTCGCGCGAGCGTTTCGGCAACAGGCCGGTGTCGATTAGATAGTCGATGATCGAGAGGAACGCCCACACGCGCTCGTTTCGCCGAGCAGCAGAAGCGAGCGCGAGTTGCCAAAGGCCGCTGACCTGATCGCCTTGCGTGCCAGTCGAGAAGGTGATGGTGAACGGGAAGACGAGCCAGCCGTTGGGCGTGCGGAACGCGCCGTTGAACATGGACAGCTTGCCGTCGAGTTTCGTCACGTTCGATACAAGCTGGACGTTATCGAAGCACGGCTTGAAGTTTGGGATAGTGTTGATCGAGCGGCACAGTTTGGCGAACAAGAAGGTTGTCGCGAGTTCTTTATTCATGATTTATAGTGGTCCTGATAAATATTGATGGCCGCGCCCGGTGAAGAGTGCGGCTGGCTGTGCGTTACTTCGACAGGTTCTTCATGTGCTCGTACACGTCTTCGGGCACGTCGTCCGGTAGACCTGCGGCGAGGCGGGCCGGGTTCACTGCGCCGAGCGCTTCGGCGTTGTCCTGTGCGACGCTGAAACGGGCGTGGCGGATGGCGGCATCGCTGGCCGCGCTCACGGCGCTGGTGCCGTGGGTCTCCGTGACCGTTTGTTCCGGATCGTCCGTGTTCTGCTGGGCGTTCTGCTCGCGCAGGATCGAATCGAGCGAATCGAGCAGCTTGCCGATGGGCTTGATGGCTGCGTCTGCGGTCTTCATGGCTGTGGCATCGCCGGTCGCGCGGAGCTTTTGGCAGATGGCGAGCGCATCGCCTGCGGCTTGAGCCACTTTCGCGATGCGGCTGAAATATTCGCGGTCTGCGATGCCGATAGTGGAAGGGGCGATGGTGCGGATGCCGCGAACGGACGGCGAGACCGTGTCGGTGGTGCGGCGCGAACGGGGCTGCGGTTTCGCGTTCTGCTTGACGTTCATGCGGTCTCGAATGAGGGTGTTATGTTGGATGGTTGCCATGATGGTTCCTTTAATAGATAGTATTCCTGATGAATACTGGTTGACCGGCGATCCGATTGTCACGCCTTAGTCGTAAGTATCGTTGTCGTTCGGTGTCCGCCGTCACCAACGTAAACACCGGAAACGTGGCAAATCAACCCTTGATCCCCGTCGCGTTATTCACCAGCAAATCAGTCATGCTCTTACGCAACGCGTCGTTCACCGCTTGTCCGACGGCCTTCGGGTCCGTCACGCCGTTAATGTTGATCGTGATCGGCATTTCCCCGATAGTGCGTTGTCGGTCGCCGACCGGCTGGCGATCCACAACGCCGCCTGCGTATTGGCGCATGAGGTCAAGGCCGCGCGATTGTGCGACGAGTTCCCGTTGCAGCTTCGCGTAATCTTGCTGCGGCAGGCCGCCCACGGCGAGTTGTTTCTGGATGCCGTAGATGTTGTTCTGGATGCCCGCTTCTATCTGCGAGCGTGCCCATGACGCATCGCCGCGAGAAACGCCGCCGCGCTGAATCTGGTCAACTGGAACGTGGAGCCAGTCCGCGATACTCTGCTGGACGTTGCGAATGTTGATCTTCTCTTTGCTCTCACCGATGCCGTGAACGTTGCCACCGTAAAAGCCGGATACTTTCGCGACATAGTTCGGATCGCTGTTGCCGTTGTACGCGCGCAGGGCTGCGGCTTGATCGCCGTTGAAGCGCTTTAAGTTCTCCGCGTAGATTCGGGTGCCGACCATGATGTTGCTTGCCGGGTCCATCACGTCCGCGCCGTTTCCGTAAGCCTTCCAGTTGCCGTGCGTGACCTGCATGAGACCGCCCGCGCCCGTCGAGCTATATTGCCCGTTGCGCCCGGTCGATTCGGCCATCATGATCGAATAGACCATCTGCGGGTCCACGCCGTACTTGTCCGACGCGGACTTGATCTGCGACGCGTATTGGTTCGCCGTCCAGTTCCCGCGACCGCCGCCTGACAGTGTTGGTGCGCCGGAGCCGGTCGAGCCGGGAAGATTGCTTGCGCGTCCGATCTCACCCGCCCATGCGGCCCACGCCTGCTGAATATTGATGGCCGAAGAGAACGACTGGACTGCGCCCGCGAACATATTGACGGCGAGCGACATTTGATTGGCTGTCTGCAAGCCTTGCTTGTTCGATTCATCCATCTTGTCCACGGCCGCATCGCGCTTGTCTTGCTCCTTCTTCTGCGCTTGCTTCGCTTGCTGTTTGTCCGCTGCACCTTCCTTCTTCGGCTCGTCCGCAACCGGATCGGAAATATGAAGGAGACGCCGCGCCATGCCGAGCCAGCCCGTCGCTTTGCTGGGGGTGTACGCGTTATGCTTGATCTGGCCGACCGGATGTTCACTAAGGTTGTGGGCTGCGGTAGGAATGAGTTTGGCCACGTCGGTGAGAAGATCAACGAACTTCGTGAACGTCGGCAAAAGTTGCTGCGCCAGCACGTTCTCCGCACGCGTGAACTGCTCCGTCAGTTGTGAGACAGAATCGTTGTACTTGGAAAGTGACGCCTCTGCCTTCTCACGCTCCGCGATTTCCTGCGAGGTCATGTCCGTGATCTTGCCGATGGACGGACCCAGCCGCTGGAGCGTGAGCAGCCAATCTTGATTAAGGCCGGTGGACTTTGCGATGCCTTGGACCTGACCGGCGGACATGCCTTGAAGGTGCGTTGCCAACTGCGTGAGGCGCGTGTTCGTGCCGGTCGCAGCTTCGCCGCGTGCGCCTACATCGACACCGAGCATACGCATGGTGCGGGCTTCGCGGCCAAGGCGGGACGGGTCCGTATAGGCAGCATTCGCCATGTCGGAGAAGGTCTTGACGCCTTCCAGCGCCGAGTCGCGCGTAACGTAGCCGCGCCCCATGCGGACCATCTTGCGCTGATAGTCTTCGACCCGCGTTGCCGATACCCCCAACTGCATCCCTTCGGAACGCTGCATGTTGTACCTCTCACGCATATCCATTACGGACTTCACGCCCGCCGCGAGAAAACCGAGTGCGACCGTAGCGGCGGCGAACTCCGCACCCATCACGCGGACAGCGGACGACACTGCGTTGAGACCGGGCACGAGCTTGCCGAGTTCGCTTGACGCGTCTGCGGCGAACTGCTTCATCTTGTTGGCGCTGTTCTTGCTGCCGTCACCAACCTTGCTCATCTTGTCCTGTAGCATCTCAAGGCGCTTGATACTGTCCTTGAGGTCCACTTGGTACTGGAGCACGAATTTGTCGAGGTCTTCCGCCATTACTGATCCTTAAATTGTTCGCGAATATGCGCGATGGTCGGGATGGAGAAGGCGTAGCGGACACCTTCATGGCCGTTCGCGATTCGCTCCGCGCCGAGTGCCTTCATGGCATGAGAGAGCCGCGCGTGCCTTCCGACGCGGCAGCCCGCTTCCTGCGCGATGCGCTGTAGCTCCGTGGATTCGACCGTTACGCGCCCGTCGCGCGTGAAGCCGGTTCTGGCCTTCGCGACGAGTTGTGCGGGCGGGACGGGCGTTTGCACGTCGGTCTCCTTACTCGCCTTCGAGTTTGCGATCCCAGTGAGCCGTGCCGTCGCCACGCCCCAAGGCGTCTTTCTCTTCCAGTTCCGCAGCGTGCGCGTTGAGGATGCCGCCAAGCGCGAGGCTGTCGGTGGGCTGGCGGTGGAGGCTCTTGTCGTACACGTTGTCGCTCAGAGCCATACTGACGGCGCGAGCCACGTCCGACGCGTGGTGCGTGAGTTCCGAAACTCGGGCGTCGAGTTCGGCATCACGTTTGCCGCCGAGCGTGCCGAGTGCGAACAGCAGTTCGGCTTCGAAGAGGCTGGAACCTTCGTAGTGGCCGGCTGCTGCATCGAGCGCTTCGGGAGCGGCGATGAGGTACTTACCGAACACTGCCGCGAAGGATTCGAAGCGACCGAAGCCGATGGCGCGGAGCGTGGCGTGAGTGCGTCGGTCGTGCGGCGTGGTGATGGCGCGCATGACGGGCCGCGATGCGAAGTCGTCCGGCAAAAGCGTGTTGCGCGCGTCGTCACATTCTCGGATGCGGATGAATTCGAGCTGGGAGCGTTGAGCGATTCCGGTTGTCATAACAGTTAGTGATCCTTAGTGAGTAATAAGAAGGCGGCGTGAGTCGTTTGTTACGCCTTAGTCGTGAATATAGGTGTTCCCGGTGTACGTGGCCGCAGCAACGCGCGGGAGATAATTCCAGCGCCCGAATTACGTTGGAATGGATAAGGTCATGGCAAGGTTCGAATCTCGTACCTACATCGGCGGGAAATTGTTTTCGACCGGAACTGTCACAAGCGCATCGCTGACGGAGCCGCGCATGTCGGTCGAGCGTGCGCTAATAGCGCAGTCGCATCGGGCCGGTGGAGAGGCTCGACGCGCCGAAGCGCAAGAATTGCGGTCCGCCGTTCAACTGCTACCGGGCAAGTTCAAGACTTCGGCAGAGTTGGCCGTGCTGATGGGTGGGGATGGCGAATCCGACGAATCGGACATTTAGATACACCCGGATCGGGCGGCGCGTGGACTCGCCTACACGAAAAGAGTGTCCTCACAAAGTCATATATTAAGTGGTGCCAGATTGCGATGCGAGCGGCGCTGATCTAGTATTGGCCTTGCTCAGAGAGAGCACCGGCATACCCCGCCGTCTGTCTAGTTCGCTCGAATCGCGCAATGCGGTTCAAACGGCATAAGAAGCGAACAACCCACCCTTATTGACTTAAATCGCCGCGAGCACGCAGCGGTCTCCGCTCGTTCGCGCGAATTTTCTGAGGATAGACAGATGGGCATGACCCTGTTCGAACAACGTTATCAGCACGCGATGATCGTCGCGGAACGCCTTGGCATCAAAAAGAAAAACCGCGAGATTGTTGCGGCGCTCTACTGCCTGCACTGGGCGGTGGACGTGATGGACGACCGCACCGACAAGCACCTGGGCAACATCAAAACTTGGTTCGACCGCTGAACGGTGCTCCGGCGCGGTGATGGCTCGCGGCTTTCTTGGTCGCGGGCCTTTGTCCGCTTGCGGTGTCAGGGCCATCAGCCCCTTCGGAGCGGATGGCGCGACAATGGCGTAAATGGACACGAGTTAAGACGCGAGAATA
Source organism: Burkholderia sp. WAC0059 (assembly GCF_002870125.1). Taxonomy (GTDB): domain Bacteria; phylum Pseudomonadota; class Gammaproteobacteria; order Burkholderiales; family Burkholderiaceae; genus Paraburkholderia. The sequence goes on along the minus strand of NZ_PNEO01000011.1, from coordinate 97,118 downwards.
GAGCCGTACCGAACGCGCCAAGGAGCGACAGATGCAAGGAAACGCAAACATCACGTTCGTTACTTCGTCGGAGTTCCGCGCTGAGGTGGAAAGTGCTGCCGCGTCGCTTGGCCTGACGAAGAGCGAATTTATCAGGTTGGCCGTCATCTATGCGATGAAGGAACGTCCTGCGGCCGCGTTTGCCGCGAGAAGCGGCATGCGTCGCAAGGGCAACCCGAACTTCGGCGCGAGGCGAACGGCATAAAAGAAAGCCGCTGCGGCGTGAACCGGAGCGGCGTGGAATAATTCTCTCACACGACAAGAAAAAGTCCTAATCACTTAACACGATCCGGTTACCAGCCGGATAAAATGACAGGAATCCTTAGCGATGAGTATCGCTGAAAATAATGACCGTGGCAATAGTCGCGACGAAAATTCCGTTCCGGCCCAGCGCGTTACTGTGTCCGCACGCGCCGATTCCGATGCCGAAGAGTTTGATGAAGCGATGGAAGGCGCGATGGAGCGGGTGGGACGCAAGGTGCAAGCGAGCATCGAACGTCGCAACGCTGAGGACGAGCGCAAGAAAGAGGAAGCCGCGCAGATTCGCCGTGAGACTAGCGGTGTGAAGATTGTCTCTGACGGCTTCGAAGAGGGAAAGGCTGAACTTGAGGCGATGCGTGAACGGCGCATTTCCGGCTCTGCGGAATCTGCTGCTGAGGCGCGCGAGATGCGTAAAGAGGCCGACATCGTGAAACGAGCCAAGAAGCTGTTTGCTGCGCAGCAGATTCAGTACAAAGACGTGAAGATGGTTCGCAAGCTCGATTCGTTCATCACGCAACCGTTGATGACCGACGAGAACAAGCTTTGCGTGTTGAACGCACTGTTCGATGGCGAAGATGATCTGCCGCACCGTGACCACTATCGCGGGCGGATCGTGGACCATGAAGACAAGATTATTGACGAGTTCTACCCCGTGACGCGTTTGATCGCGGCATTCTCTGCGGCGGGCCTGAGCGGAGTTTCGTTGAAGGCGGCGCGCGAAGTGGTTAAAGAGTTCGCACTGGACCACGAACGCAACGACTTGATCGACCGCTTGGAGAAGAAAATCCCGGAGTGGGACGGCAAGCCGCGCATGAAGAAGAAGCTGATTGAACTTTTCGAGTTGCGCGATACGCCGCTGATCCAGAACGTCGGCCAATACTTCTTCCTGAGCCTGTACAACCGCGTGATGATTCCGGGCTCGCTGGCCCCGATTGCGATTGCCCTCATCGGCGCGCAGGGCTGTGGCAAGTCGCTCTTCGCCAAGAAGCTGTGCCAGATCATCACGGGGAACGATGAGGCCGATTCGGTTCAGTTGAATCTTGACGGTGACTGGATGGAGTTCTTGCGAGCGATCACTGGAAATAGCGTCATCGCCACCGTTGGTGAAATGGCCGGCTTCACGCGGGCCGATACCAACAAGATCAAAGACATCACGACGCGCGTTTCGGATCAAATGCACCAAAAATTCGAAGGGACTTTCCAGCAGCAGCGCCAGTGGATCATGATGCTGGATGGGAATAAGTATGAGCTTCAGCGCGACGAGACCGGCAACCGGCGCTTCATGCCGCTCTTCTGCGGCCAACTGGAAGATGTCGGCGGACAGCCGCGCTGGCGTCAGGACTTTGAAGCGATCTTCGATGATAAGGAGCGCGGCATCTGCTTCGAGGATGACGTGTGGCAGATCATGGCGGAGTGCGCTGAATGGATGGACGAAAATGGAGAGAGCGGGTATGAGGCTTTTGTCCGTGAAGTCGTGCGGCAGGTACTTGAATTCAACAAGGGTGAGATGGCCGCAGAGCGCGGGATTGTCGTGGATGGCGATATTGAGACATACTTGGACGCCGCGCTGCGAAAGGTGAAGTTGGAGATTGTTAATATGCGTGACGGCAGCGGCAAGACGTGCGTGCGTGTGGATCGCATTGAACTGCTCGACATGATTCACGGCCTGTCGAACGGCAAAGCGAAGATTCACCCGAACGGACTACGGAAAGCGATGGCGGCGCGTGGTGCTGATGAGGTGAAGCCGATGGGCGTGCAGAAGTATCGTTTTGCGAAAGTGAAGGACCAAAAAGCGTTCGATGCGATGCTTACCGCTCGCAGCCCTTCGCTTGATGATGAGGAAACGAAGGTTGAAGAAGAGCGGTTCTGACGCTCGCCTCAGCGTGGCGATGGTGCGGCGTTGCTCGGTTCGGGTGACGCCGTTTTCGTTTCTGCGGACGTTTGGCGGTGTGATTCGACATACGTTCTTATGCGGCGGAGGCTTAGATCGTCTGACGTTCTACTCTAAGCTTCGGGCGGTCTCTATGCGGGCGTTCACCGGAGAGCCTTGAACCGCGAGGCTTGTACATTGGTCGGTGAGGGCTTTAGACCTAAGAGTTAGATCGACGCGCGTTTGCAACTATATATACCCCTCTTTATCGCTCTAGTTACTTTCTCCGTCTGTATATCTAAGGTTCTAAGGGTCTAAGAAGGAATAAGCGCTTGAAGGCAAAGGAGAATCAGCTAGAGCGATTCTTAGACCGCCCTGCCTGCTGCGGCTATCACCGGCTCTAAGCGCGAACGATTCACCATCCTGCGCGGCAAGCCGCTTCGGACCACGGGCCGTGGACCTTTCCTCAAGCGCATCTGCGCAGCACCCTGCGGCTATATCGTCGGCCCCAACCAGACGGTGCGCCAGCCCACGCCGAATCACGCACCCTGCCCGATTAAGGCTGTCGCGCACAATCCGGGCAACAGTTGAGGAAGGCGCGGGACGCGAGAAGGACGGGCGACCGTTCGCGAACCCGGAGCCGCTCGCCCGGAAGACCCGACGAACCCGCGCCGATCAGCGAAAACCGTGTTCTCCCGCCCTGCATCGACCCGGCCCACAGAACCGTACCAGCGCGCCGCCCGACCGCTCTACGGCCACGACACCGGAACACGTAGCCATCGACATGCGGGCGCGGCGATCATACGCGCGAGAGTACATCGAATCGAGAGTCGATCATGATCATCGCAGACCCGGACACCTTCCGTAACGAAGTCATCGCGCACTACCATAATGATGCGTTGCTTCGTTACGTCAACCTGCGCGCGGACGGCCATACCAGCATCGCGGCTCTGGTCGGCGCGTTCGGCAGCGACTACGCGATGACGATGCACCCGTTCATCTATATCAACCTGATCGAAACGTCGGACGCGTACAAGCGCACGCTGGTCGCGGCAGTGGCGGCGAAGAAAGACAACCCGCTCTGGGACGCAGAAACGTCAGCTCGCGTGCTCTTCTCCATCGCCACGGACGAGACCGCCAAGCGCGCCGAACGCATCGCAGCAGCGAAGGAACTCAACGTGCTGTTCGGCATCACGATCATTGACGACAAGGGCAACACCCGTCGCGGCGGTCTGACTGTCGAAGACCTGCTCAAGATTACGCCGTCCGCACCGGGCGCAGCGTCGAAGGTCCATTGATGATCGACCGCGCGACCTATCAACGCCTGCTCGACACGCACGGGCGGTTCGTCGCAACACGCGCTTTCATCGCGGAGAAATCGCCTGAGCAGCGCGATTGGACGTCATTCTATGCGTGCTATGGCGACGAGCGGAAGCTGCCGGAGAACGAGCGCTGCCGAACGGGAGTGCTTCGCCAGTTCGATCCGATGGGGTGGACGCTGCTGTATGAAGATCACCCGTACAACGAGAACAGCATCATCTATCACCTGACGGGCGGCCAGAGCGCGTATTGGCTCGATCAGCTAGTCAAGGCGCGCGAGTTCTGGGGCAAATGGGTCATCGCGTTCCTCTACAAAAGCCTCATCTGCGACGAGTCGAATGACGTCTATGACGCGATTTCCGACGATCAAGGCGAGTTCGTCATGGTCGAAGACGGGGCAACGTTCTGCGCGTGGTTCGAAGGCTGGCGCGGCTGGACTGCGTGGTCCGCGAGTCTGGGCGAAGGTGACATGAATGCACTTGGCGAAGTGTTCGCATGGATTCGCGGCGAGCAAGAGCCGCATAGATGGCCCGACCCCGGAACCCCGGAAGCCGCAGCGCTGCTGTCGAAGCTGCCAGCCGCCAGCCGGCAAAAACAGGAGAACAAGCAATGAGCCTACGATCCAAGCGCCCATCGAAAGCGACCGAAGCGGAAGCAGCAGAGAAACCCGCATCCGTGTTCTTCGACAACTTCGAGCCGTCAGGCGCGCCCATTATCGACCAGCGGCAATGGCGCGAAGACACCGGCACCGTCAAAGCGCCCGAAGCGATCGAGCCAGCGCAGTCCACATCGCGCGTCAAGATCGAAGGTGGTAAGCGCCTCAATCACGACGTTCTGTTGAGCGACGATCCGCGCGATTTATTCAGCACGCACCGTGCGGAACGGTCAGCGCATCCGGAAGAAGTCGCCAAGCGTGCAGCCGACCGCCAGCGTAAGTGCAAGGGTCAAGAAGAGCGGGCATGGCGCGGCTGGTCGTGGCTCGTATCGCTCGGCGCTGGTCGAAGCTAGGCAACCGCCGTTCTGAACACTCTATAGCGCCCGTTCGTGCTTCGCGGTGGGCCTTCCTCTGCGTTCGTCTATCCGTTTCGCTTCCGTCGTGCGCACGCAACACCCGCACGAGTCCCATACGCGTCCTGCTGAAGATCAAACGCAGATTGGGTAAGCGCGCGGACTGCCCACGATAGGCAGGGAGCATCTACAACGATTCGAGAAGCAATCAGATAATCAGACTTCGCTGTACATCGTGCGAATCGCACCTACGGGAACAATAAGAAGGAGAGACCGATGAAATTCAAAACCGCATTGCTTGCGGCGCTGCTGTTGCCTACCGTTGCTATCGCGCAGGGATACGACCCAGCGACAGGCCAGCGATTCGACGCCTATGGTCGACCGCTTCCGTCACTTGCTGAGTTGTGTCGTGAAGGCCAGATGGCAGGCGGCCCAATCACATTTCAGTGCGCCCAATACGACCTTCGCTTCAATCGAGAAGGCGAACGGCTCGTGCGCTACAACTTCGACAAGTGGGGCTACAACATATTGGACAACGGTGTGACCGAGCACGACGCGCAGCGCCTAGACTCCGATCAGGCGTTTCGCGCGAAGTATATCAAGCAGCACGGTTACGAGAAGTACAAGATACAACGCGCGTCGGCAGAGGCCAGTATCAAACCATTTGCTAAAGATCAAAATGATCAGCAATGCCGCACAGATGCAGATACGGCATATCAGGTCGCGCAGGCAAGCGCCAACGGAGTGCCCATAGAGAAGACTCGTGCCGCAATGGCGAAGTCGCTGGACGGAATTCACGTTTCGACGGAAACTTACAACGACTATATCGGTATGGTGAATCGGGCATACGCGTGGCAGAAACACGGCTACACGCTCGACCAAATTCGAAATGGTGAATATCAAGCCTGTAAGGGAACGCCAGTGTTGGACGTCCCATAAAGAGAGCGAAGTCAACACCATCGCGTGATCGTGGTGTTCTGAAAATTGGCCGGATTGACCGGGGTGCAGAAAATGAACGACGAGGAACCGCGCAACATGGGAAATTGTGCTCTCTGCGGACAGCGGAGAGATTTGAAGAATAGCCATCTGATGCCGAAGTGGGCATACAAGCGGTTACAGATGACAGATCGCGGTCGTCAAGACCCGATAGCGATTGAGAATGGCTCGGCCACAATAACGAGCCGTCAAGTGACGAAGCATCTGTTGTGCGGGGAGTGCGAGCAGCGATTCAGCACGCGCGAAGACTATGTGTCTGGTTTGTCGGCTGTTGACCCAGTGGGAACGCTCAACATCTTGAGCAATGTAACGCGTCCAGACCCTCGCGTGACTAATGTCGTTCAGCTCAAAGCTGAAGTTGATACTGAAGCGATTGCCTATTTTGCCGCAAGCGTTATCTGGCGCGCTTACGTCATGTTTGATGACTGCAAGCTCGGGAAATATGCCGAGCCGTTAAGGCGGTACTTGCTGGGAGAGATGGATTTCCCGTCCGAAATGTCCATGAGCATGGCGATACTTGAACCATCTAGCCTGCTAAAGCGGCCAGAAGGCTACTTCACCATGCCGTCATCAGTGAAAACACCATACGGGTGGCTGCATGGATTTACTGTCTGCGGATTGGCATTTCAGTGCTACATCAGTGGCACGCTTGACCCGCAGTTGAAGCTCGTCAGCTTAATCGGCGATAACCCGGAAAAGTATGCCTTATTACGGAAGCCAGAGAATTTCATACACTTCCATGAGGTGCAGAGGGTAGCTGCTGCCGCAACGCCTCGCGGCAAGTTGGCGCTACTCGGTTTGTGGAAGTAACTGCCGCGTGAGGGCAGTCCAACACGCTTGGCGTGGCCCACACGCTCACGGCGCGACTCGTAGAGGACGGGAGCAACGGTAGGCGTGCATCGCACCGGAAGGCGCGAAGCTCAGAATTTCGCAAAAACGTTCTGTATGAGCATTTCGATGTGTGCGGACGCTCTTTGCTCACCGACTACCAAAGAATTCGGGTGGCCGCAGCCGTTCCTCAGTTTCAAACAAACCTCAAGTTCTTCCTTTACGCTCTTTCCGATCACCGACAACGCGGCGAGCACCTGCAAGAAATCAAATTCCTTCATTCGCGCGAGGTCATCTTGTGTCTTGGCGGCCTTCCATTTAGCTTCGCGACGCACCGCCTCAGCGTTAAAGTTATTCAGGCATGTGCTCAACACGTGGTCGTACAGCACGGACACCGCGCCAACCCATGACAGCACTATCGCGGAACGGTATAGCCTCGCCTCCAAAGCTTTAATCGATTCTTCTACAAACGTTCGTGTCGTCTCATTGGTTATCGTGGCCAATTGCTTGCGAAGGCCGTTTGCCACTATCTCGGTCACAGGCGGCAAGAGTGGACCCGCGATTTCGGCTACAAGCTTCCTTCCTGCGGCCGTCAACTCCCATCCAGTCGCGATGCGAACCGCGAGGGTCTTTGCGTTGGAGAAGTGGCGTGAGATGTTCCAGCTTTTGGCGGCCCGAAGTCCAAGGCCGATAGCGAGTTCCTTTACCTCTGATACCTGCTTAGGGCACAACGGCTCGTGCGCCAAACAGATCAGCAACTTGTTGCGATCCGTTATGTCTGATCGCGCAAGCAATTCTTTGATCGTTTCGTTATCCAGCAAGCCGTGCCTCCAACTCTTGCTTGCATGCCGCAGTCAATGCGTAGTTATCCTTGGATGGCTCGTTTAGCTTGCCGTCCTTCACAAGGCCGTGAAGACTCCGGGTGAGATTGTTCAGGTGGGCGGGACGGAAATACTGAGTTGCGCTCTTCATTTCATCCAGCACTTGCTGTCTGCTGAAGAGCTGGAGATTCTGGACGAGGGCGAGCCGTGCCGCAGCGGCCAAGACAAGATCAGGGCCCTTTTTGACTTGAAGTCGTGCTGCGATCGTATTTGTCGTCCCTTGTAGAGGCTCGTGCTTCAAGCCTTCCGAGCCGTTCAAGGTGCTGGGGTTCGTTGCTTTTGGCAGATCACTGTCCGAAGCCCCGTCCGCTTGTGAGCGCTGGTATAGATCAGAGACTGCCGACAATAGGGCGGGCAACTCTTCCTTTAAGAACGTCTCCGAGCCTTCATATTCAACTTCGATTGCGCCAAGCTTGATTCTGATTTTGCTGGTCGTCACTGTAGTTGCCCCGATTGTCATTACGTTTTCGGTAAAACAGCCTCAAACGTAGAAAATGTCGCGCAAAGCGGAAGTTTTTGCAATAGCCGTACATATACGACTCGGTGAGGAAGGTTGGCGCACGGAGCGCGGCGGGCCGCTGCCGCTCGCCGCGCAATTCCTACAAAAAGTTTACAGTATTGCCACCAGATCGTCCGCGCGCAGGTGAACGTATCGCTGGAGCATCTTCAAGTCCTTATGACCGGAGAGCGTCGCCAACTGGATCGGGTTCCAGCCCTTCTCGCGCGCTAACCGACTCAGGCATGTGTGGCGGCAGTCATGGAAATGGAAGTCGGCAATCTTGCATCGCTTCACGAGCCGGATGAACTGGCGCTTGAGCGTTTCGCTCGTCAACCCGGCAAACACGCGCTCCGTGTCCCGGTCGAGCGGTTCCAGCGCGGCGAGCGCCTTGGCCGACAGTGGAACATCACGCGGCACGTCCGTTTTCGTTCGTGGTAGGCGGATTACGCGCCTGTCCCAATCAATGTCAGTCCACCGCGCATTAATAATCTCGCCGGCCCGCATCGCCGTTTCGAGCGCGAACACGATGCAGGGATGAAGGTACGCGTTCTGCGCGCGGCGAGCTTCGGCCAACAGCACCTTCTCTTCTTTCGGCTTCAAAATGCGATCACGGTGCGGCGGACTTTTCGGGCGGGCCACCTTGAACACGGGTATATCGCAGCCCCATTCGGCACGCGCTAGATTGATCGCACTGAGAAGAAGGTTTTGTTGCCGCGCGACCGAAGACCCGGCCCGACCCTCCATCTGCGAGTCGCGCCATGCGGCAACCTTCGCAGCATCCAGTTGCCCTAGCGGAGTCGATATAAACTCGCGGCACTCACGGAGCCATCGCCGCAGTGTGAGCACTTCGATGTCACCGCCGCGCTTCTTCGGGCTTACGTCGCTCGCGTACCGCCGCAGCACGTCCGCAAGAGTGTTCAGGCCGTCCGGCTGCACCTTCGTGGCCTTCGGTAGCTCCCCGCGATCCAACGCCGCTTCGGTCGCTCGCACCCACACGGCTGCGTCCTTCTTCTCACGGAAGCTACGCGATTGGGGCGGGACTCCCTTCCGCCGCACCTTCGCCTGATATGTTATCGCCCCATTTTTTGCTACATACTTGCTGATCGTTCCCATCTGCGTCACTTCGCGCCAGGAGTCCTGTACGCGTCCTATGAACGCAGAAATCAGCCGGAAGGCCGCGCCGCTATTGGATCTCTTACACCCCTCCGAAGGCAGGGGTTGCTGGTTCGATCCCAGCCGGGCGCGCCATCCCTATTTCCGTAGTCATCCCCTGAAATCCTGAAAAGCCGCGCCAGATAAGGCGTTGCGGGATTTTTGCGTCCGGGGAAATCCGGCCAAAGCCGGCGTTTGCATGTACCCAAAATGGGGGTTCCTCGATTTTGCCATTTTGGGTACGAGATCATGGGGCAACTCACTGATTTAAAAGTAAAAAACGCCGAGCACTGCGCGAAGGATTACTTCCTGTCGGATGGCGATGGTTTGTTCCTGCACGTGCGGCCGACGCGCAAGGTTTGGGTCTATCGCTATACGCGCGACGGGAGAAGCATCAAGCTGTCGCTTGGTCGTTATCCGATTGTGTCGCTGGCGGCGGCGCGGCGGAAGGCCCGAGAGGAAATGAAGCGGCGAGAGAACGGGATTGACCCCCAAAGAGCTCGGCGCGAGAAGCGGGAGCAAGAGCAGGCGACTCGGCTCAACACGTTTGAGTTGGTGGCACGAGAGTGGCATAAGGCGTCAGAAAAGGATCGCCAGTGGTCTGCTGGTTACGCCGAGAAAATCATCCGCTACCTGGAACTGCACGTGTTTCCCTGGGTGGGGCGACTTGCGGTGGAGGAGATCAAACCGACCGAAGTTGTGCGTTGTCTCCACCGCATCAAAGAGCGCGGCAATCTTGAAACCGCGATGCGGGTACGCGAGACGATTCAGCACGTGTATCAGTACGCAGTCGATACCGGCGTTCTGGAACCAGTCAAGAATTTTGTGAACGGCCGTACAGGCGGACTTCCAGCGGTCCGCAGCCGTCATTACCCAGCTATCACTGATCCGGAGCAGCTTGGACAACTGCTGCGCGATATTCGAGCCTACAACGGCCATGTAATTACCCGTGCGGCATTGCAGCTCGCCGGGAATATCTCGGATGGGACAGGGAGGTGATCGAGCGCCATCTCGCCCACGCATCGAGCGAGGAGCTGGGTGATAGCTACGATCGCGCAACGTTTCTTGAACAGCGTCGTGAAATGGTTCAGGACTGGGCCGATTTTCTCGATGAACTAGCGGCGGGGAACGTTCCGAAACCTGCTAGGACACTGCGCTTGGTGAGCAGGACTGCGTGAGGCGTCATCCCCTAGAGATTTTCGGTGTCTGGGCTGATCGGAAATCCAAACGTACCTCGTATCGGTGGGATGCTCGGTTTGTTCATTTTCTCGTTCTCTCGCAGTCGCGGAGCGATGTGCGATTGACCATTGCGTACCGGACTAGCCAGTCCTGAATTTTTTCTCGAAGACTGAGCATTTCCCGTCCGCGTAGATCCGCCCGATACTTGCGAATGCTTTTTTTCTTCGGCGACTACGCGCATGGCGTATTTCAGCGTGCCGACACTCACACGGACTCCCGCTTTGGAAATCACGTCGGCGAGTTCCTCGAAGGTATATCCCTTCTTTTGTGCCGCGAGAATGTGCGCCTGGATGGATTTCACCATATCGCGCGTGCTCAGGCGATGTTCGCTTTCGGGCTTTTCGGGCAATGCCGCAAGGGTCTGTGCGGCCGTATCCCGTTGCGTCCGCGTAAAGCTCTTTGCATTCGGCATGATCTGCTCCCTTCGATCACCGTCAGCACATCTTGCAAAGCTGCACGCAGCTCGTCAACACGTGTTTCTAGTGCGAAAAATCGTTATGGAACGTGTCGGACGTGCATGGACAACGCCGGAATTTCGCTTTATTTTTGACGTGTCGCGAGCATGCGACACATATCAAAACGCAAGGAATTTGACCGGCGCATTCAAGACATGCGTAGTCGCACGCGTAAATGAACTCCGCAGACCTCATCGAGCGACCTCGACCAAGCGGCGCATCTAGTCCACGCCCGATTCGCATTTATCTTGGATGCCTTCGCACATCGGGCACGCAAATCATTTGACCGGATGGGGTGAGGTTAACGCACTCGGTACGCAAATTTACGACTGAAACGGGCAACCTCGCGAACTGGTCATGGGTACCTCGCAAACTCGCTTCGTCAATCTCACGAAAATTTTTCGGCTGATACAGGTGGCTTCACGAACGGGGCGCGGGTACCTCACAAATTCACTTGGTCAACCTCACGCAGAAGCTTCGACTAAGCCGCGTGAAAGCGACATAAAAACAAGGGAGGGCAGGATAGGCATGCGCCGGGTTTGGGCGCCATCCACTCTTCGACTTGTCTCTGCCTATGGAAGGAGACACGATCGCCGTGCCGGATGGACACGAAATGCCTCGGAGCAGCTGTATTTGGTTTTTTGGGGGCCGGTGAAGTGAGTCCAGAGAGCGTTATGGCAAGACGATGAATTCACATGTGCGGCGACGGCAGATGGAGTATGCGATTACGCGATGAAAATTTTTCGACGCTCATGGGCGACGACGTAGGACTGCGGCGAGCGTTTGTCGAACTAAATGCGCTGCGGGCGATCATTCTGTGTTTGTTGAGGACTGTGTAGACGTAGGGCGCCAGAGTGGGTGCGACTGGCGCCACAGTTATGCGACTGAGCGACATATATAGTTAGTGTGATTGACCTATACAATTTTGGAGTACCGTCCGACACTTTCGATTCGTGGACTCTTAATCCGTAGGTCGAGTGTTCGAGTCACTCACGTCCCGCTGCTGAATTAAACTGTATTAAATCAATCGCTTACGAGAAATCGTGGTGCATTTTTTCGCCTATATTCCGCATGTGCAGGCATCAAAAACTGGCCTTTGCCGGAAACCCGCCGGAGTTCGAGAATCCAGACCAAGCGTTCTAAAATTGTTCTGGAGCTTGAAATGGCATATATCAGTCAGCGTGGAGCTTACTGGCGTGCGGAGATTCGCCGTCGAGGCTACAAGCCCGTCTACCGCACATTCGACACAAAGCAACAGGCGCAGACGTGGGCGCGACGCGTGGAGGCCGAGATGAAACTCTGGCCAAGAATTGGCCTACCGGACGCTCGCGAGCCTCCGGGGCGCTGATTTCGCAAAATATCGCGATGAACGTCGCGCGATGGGTCGAGCGGAAAACACCATACGGCTGGAGCTACAGATTGTCAGCCATCTCTTCGAGATAGCGCGCAAGGAATGGGGCATGGAAGGCCTACTTAACCCTCTAGACAACATTCGGAAACCGGCCGGGAGCCATAGCCGAGACCGGCGATTGCTTCCAACGGAGTTCGAAAAAGCTTCACTCCCTCCTTCTCGCGAGCCGAAACCCTTGGGCTGGGCCCGCCCTCGAGCTTGCGATCGAGACCAGTCTGCGGCAGGCGGCTTTGTTCTCGATCTGCCGGGAATGGGTGGATGTACGTTGCCGCTTGATCAAATTCCCGCCTGACGCGCGCAGGGCTGTCAACGAGAGCGTACCGGTCGCACTCGCCCTTTCGCAGCGCGCCATCGCGGTCTTCCGTAACTTTGCGGCCATCGCTGAGGGCGTGGACGCTCGGCTAGCTCGATCCTCTCATGGCCCAGCCGACGTCAGGCTCGCCGGATTGAAGGGCCGGGTATTCGGGACAAGTGCCAATGCCGTAATTTGCGTATGGAAGCGGACATTGAAAATCGCCAGCACAGACAATCCAGCAGTAGCCAGCCTCCGCTGGCACGACCTTCGACACGAAGTCACATCGAGGTTGTTTGAGAAAGGGCTTCACCCAATGGGAGTTGCTTCGATAACAGGTCACCGAAGCATGCAGATGTTGAAGCGGTACACTCACCTTAACCCCGAGAGCCTTATCCCAAAGCTCGGGTAAGCTCCCCTCCAATACAAAGTCGCAGAAATGCACTCACCGCCCGCGCATGCCAAAGCAAAAATACGCTAGCCAAGTACTGGACTTATGACCGAGGCGATCCCCGAACTGCCCCTTGTTCCACCTCTGAACGCAGCCCATAATTCAACCATTTGGGGAGCCGGGTATGTTCGTCGGCAACGGTCGCGCCTAGCCGGTGCTCAATCGCTCTTTAGAGGTAATCTGGTTCGCGTTCTGTACAGGCCTGATGCCAGAGCGATGTCGATGTGCGATCGCGAGATGACCGGCGGGTTGCGTTTGACAAGTGTCTGACCCTCCAACCTAAAGCGTCGGGGTTCTTGCCGTACTCCGCACAAATGGGCGTGCTGCCGACAGCCAACGTATGCTTTGACGAGTTTAAACATGAATGGGGAGCAGGAGTCATTGAGCCTTAGCGAACGAGATATTTGTACCAAATTGATCACGCCAGCGGTCGTTACTGCCGGCTGGGACGTCAATACGCAGCTACGAGAAGAGGTCACCCTCACAGATGGCCGAGTTATCGTGCGTGGCAAAATGTCCACGCGCGGACGGAAGCTACGCGCGGATTACGTTCTGTACCACAGTCCCAATGTGCCATTGGCTGTGATTGAAGCCAAGGATCAATCGCACACCGCATCTGATGGCATTCAACAAGCTCTCGTTTACGCTGAAATGCTCGATGTACCGTTTGTCTTTTCATCAAACGGCGCCCGGTTCATCTTTCATGACAAAACGGCTACAGATGGCCAGGTCGAGCGCGAGATTGCGATGGACGAGTTTCCGAGTCCAGCGCTTCTTTGGGCAAAGTATCAAAGTTGGAAAGGCTTAAGCCCGGAATCTTCGCGTCTGGTCGAACAGCAATATCACGTGGGCGTTGACGGCCGCTCTCCTCGGTACTATCAGGCAACCGCAGTCAACCGCGCTGTAACTGCTGTCGCGAAAGGTCAGAGCCGCATTTTACTCGTCATGGCGACCGGGACTGGCAAGACCTATACTGCCTTCCAGATAATATGGCGACTTTGGAAAGCAAAAGCGAAGAAACGAGTATTGTTTTTGGCAGACAGAAACATTCTCGTCGATCAGACCAAAGGCAACGACTTTACGCCTTTTGGCGGAGCTATGACGAAGGTAATAAATCGTCAGGTTGATAAGTCCTACGAAATTTTTCTCGCCCTTTATCAAGCAGTTTCGGGGAGCAGTGACGAGCAAAATATCTACAAACAGTTTTCTCCGGATTTTTTTGACCTAATCATAATCGATGAGTGTCATAGGGGCAGTGCTGCGGACGATTCAGCGTGGCGCGAAATTCTTACGTATTTTTCCAGCGCAACTCAGATCGGAATGACCGCGACTCCCAAAGAGACGACGGAAGTATCCAACATCGACTACTTTGGCGATCCTGTTTATACATATTCGCTCCGTCAAGGAATCGAGGACGGCTTTCTCGCTCCGTATAAGGTTATTCGTTACGATTTGGATCTGGACCTGACGGGTTACCGCCCCGAAGCCGGAATGGTTGATCGATTTGGGTACGAGATAGAAGATCGCATTTACGTTCAGCGCGATGTTGATACCAAAATCGTCTTCGATCCTCGTACAAGTCTTGTTGCTGAGAAAGTCACTGAATTCCTCAAAGCAAACGACCGCTTCGGAAAAACTATTGTGTTTTGCGAGGACACGGAGCATGCCGACCGGATGAGGAAGGCCCTTGCAAACGCGAATGCTGATCTAGTAGCGGAAAACTATCGCTATGTCGTCAGAATGACGGGGGACGACCCGACTGGAACCGCAGAACTCGATAATTTCATTGATCCGTTCTCGCCGTATCCTGTAATAGCAACCACATCAAAACTGCTGACAACCGGTGTCGACGTAAAGACTTGCAGACTGATTGTTCTTGATCAACGAATTCGCTCGATGACTGAGTTTAAGCAGATCATCGGCCGTGGCACTCGGATTGACGAGAATCATGGCAAGCGCTTTTTTACGATAATGGATTTCAAGCGGGCAACGGAGCTGTTTGCTGACGCTGCATTCGATGGCGACCCAGTGCAAATTTTTGAACCGAATCTCGAGAGCCCACTGTCGGATCTCGAGTCCGGATTAGACAGCGCCAATCTTACTGAATCTTCAACTGAGCCATTTGAAGATAGCCTCCAGCCGCGTAAATATTATATAGATGGCGTAACAGTAGAAGTGCTTGCTCGCCGCGTGCAGTATTTGGATGCTCAAGGTAAGTTAATCACTGTCGCGCTCAGCGCTTACGTTAAGCAGAAGCTTCAGCAGAGATACACTACCTTGGGAAATTTTCTAACTCGTTGGACTACAGCCGAGCGGAAACAAGCTGTACTAAACGAGATAGAGGAGCTTGGGGTGCCCCTCGACGCATTGCGCGAGGAGGCCGCGAACGGCGAACGATATGATGTCTTCGATTTGGTCTGCCACCTCGCGTTTGACCGCCCTCTCACGACTCGAAAAGAGCGAGCGGCACGCGTAAGGAGTCGCGATCCGTTTTCGGGCTACGGCGAGGCTGCAAGGATGGTCCTTTACGCACTTCTCGAAAAATATGCCGACGATGACAGTGTTGCGCTTGAGAGCGGCAAGATCCTGCACCTGAAGCCGTTTGACAAAATAGGAACACCTGTACAGATTATCCGTAACATTTTCGGCGGTAAAGACAACTACCAAGCCGCAATTCGCGAGCTTGAATCACAGATTTATGCGGAGGCCTGATATGGCAGACGTATCGAATGTCCTAAAGGCGATCCAAGACACAATGCGTAAAGACGCTGGCGTAGATGGCGACGCGCAGCGCATTGGTCAACTTGTTTGGATGTTTTTCCTAAAAATCTTTGACGATAGAGAGGAGGAGCTCGTTCTTCTCGACGAGGAATATCGTTCGCCTATACCGGAAAATCTTCGCTGGTCGGCTTGGGCTGCAGACGTAGAAGGAATAACCGGGGACGATCTACTTTTGTTTGTTAATAATGAGCTTTTCCCAGGCTTAAAGAACATCAATATTGATGTGGCGGAACGCTCTCGCGCTCTCGTGGTTCATGGAGTCTTTCAGGACGCTATAAACTATATGAAATCTGGGACGCTGCTACGTCAAGTAATTAATAAAATCAACACCGTTGATTTTAATAACTTAGGTGACAGGCACACGTTCGGCGATGTGTATGAGCAGATTCTGCGCGATTTGCAAAGTGCCGGAAATGCGGGAGAATTTTACACTCCTCGAGCCTTGACTCAGTTCATGGTCGAAATGGTAGATCCTAAACTGTCGGATATAGTTTTTGATCCGGCCTGCGGTACCGGCGGCTTCCTTTCCTGCGCGGTGGACCATAAGACTGATCTGTATGTGAACGGTGAAGATGATTACGAAGTTTTGCAGTCTTCAATACGTGGCGTAGAGAAGAAAGCTCTTCCTCATTTGCTTTGTACAACCAATATGATGCTGCACGGAATCGAAAGCCCGACAAGCATCGTCCGAGGAAATACGCTGAGCAAACCAATTAAAGATCACCCTCTTCGCAAAAAAGTTGATGTCATACTTACCAATCCCCCCTTCGGCGGAATCGAAGAGGATGGCATTGAACGGAATGTCCCTCAGCTTTTTCAGACTCGAGAGACGGCGGATCTGTTCTTGGTCTTGATAATAGAACTCCTCAAAGATGGCGGTCGCGCAGCTGTCGTCTTGCCCGACGGCACGCTGTTCGGAGAGGGCACGAAGACACGCATCAAAGAAAAGCTTCTAGCGGAATGCAATCTACATACAATCGTTCGACTGCCGAACGGCGTTTTCAATCCGTACACCGGCATCAAGACCAATCTTCTGTTTTTTGAGAAGGGTAGTCCAACTAAAGACGTATGGTTCTACGAACATCCGTATCCAGACGGCTATAAAAACTACTCCAAGTCCCGCCCTATCCGACTCGAAGAGTTTGACTCTGAGAAGGCATGGTGGGGGGACGCTACGCGCGCAGGAAGAAAGCAAACCCAGAATAGCTGGAAGGTCGGTATTGAAGACATAAAGGCTCGTGGATATAACTTAGACATCCCCAATCCATTTAAGCCGGACGCGGATGCGCGCAGCATCGACGAGCTAACGAAAGCATACGATCATAGTCAGCATCAACTGGTCCAAGCTAGTTCAGCCTTGCTAACCGCGCTTCAGTCTGCGTTGGGTCAATTCGAGCGGTCCGAATGATGGTAAGTGAACTTTTTAAACGTCTTGCTAGCTTGAGCGCGTTGCCTGGCGCCGATCGCTATCTGCATCAGCTCGCCTTGGAACTTGCCGTCGGTGGCGCGTTCGTGGCCGGCCGTGCTCCGGGAAAGACTGGAAACAGGCTTCGATTGGATGATGTAGCTCAACTGCTCACCGGTACTAGTGTAAATGCGGCGGAGAAAGAACTGCGTTATATGGGTTTGACCGACGGTCTGCCCTACATAGCAACAAAGGACGTCGCGCTTAACACTGGTGTGATCGACTACCACAACGGAGTCCGCATTCCGGAAGGCGAAGCGGGGTTCAAGGTTGCGCCAACAGGATCAGTACTAATCTGCGCGGAAGGAGGGAGTGCAGGCAGAAAAGTGGGGCTTACCGATCAGCCTGTATGCTTCGGAAACAAGCTCTACGCTTTGGTCGCCGGGCCCAATGTGCTGCCGGTGTATTTGAGTTATGTCCTGCGGAGTCAAGACTTTTACACGCAGTTCCAGAGCAACATGTCCGGCATTATCGGCGGCGTATCGCTTAAGAAATTCAGAGAGCTGGCGATCCCCGTCCCCTCGCTTGAGGACCAAGCCGCCACGATTGAAGCCTTTAGTTCCGTCGAGGAAGCTCTAGCAAATGTCGAAGACAGGCGACTCGACGAGCGAAAAGCGCAGAAAACGGCAGTAACAGCGGCTCTTCGCGCACTTGTCGAAGCCGACGATCACGACCAAGTCAAGGACGCTTGGTCTGAAATCAGTCATCACTTCGAGTTTTGGTTCGATGACGCCGAGGCGCTTAAACAACTTCGCGCCGCTATCATTGACGTTGCGATGAAAGGGCTGCTTGTCCGCGAAGACGGCAAGCCGGTGGTAGACACAACTCTTTCGACTTTGACTGCTTTTGGACCTAAAAATGGCTTTTCACCGAAGCCGGTTTCGGGGCCGACTGACACAAAGACAATGTCGTTGTCAGCCGTTACGAAGGGCACGTTTGACGCGAGCGCGTTCAAGTACGTACAGGATCGTCCCGCGCCTGATTCCGACCTCTGGGTCAGACCGAACGACATCTTACTGCAGCGCGCTAACACGATAGAGTACGTTGGAGTCTCTGCGGTCTACACCGGCATGCTTGGAGAGTTCATTTACCCTGATCTGATAATGCGGATCACGCCTAAACTTGGCGTGGATAGTCGTTTTCTGCACCTCGCGCTGTCTTGCTCGAGAGCACGCGCTCATATGAGAGAGCGGGCCAGTGGAACGTCTGGAACGATGCCAAAGATCAATCAAGCCACCGTGCGATCTGTACCCATACGGCTACCGTCTTTCGAGCAACAGCAACGTATTGTCGCTATGGTTGATAGCCTTATGACCGTTTGCACGACAGTCGAGCAGGCAATTGAAGACCGGGCAAAACATGGGTTGGAATTGCTCTCTGCTTGGGTTGCTCGTGGATCAAAGGCTGAATTGCACCAGAACGATTCCGGAGGGAAGGCGGCCGAGTCAGCCGCCGACGCTCCTAGCGAAGAACTTCAATCGTTCAGCAGCGCGGCTGTCGGACGGCCGTTCGATCTAAGCCTGAGACACGATGATGACCGGGCCTTTGAAGCTGTATTGGTCTCGGCTGTCGTGAGCGCGTTCTATGAAAAATCGGAAGAGCCTTTAGGAAACTTCCGTTTACAAAAGGCCGTGTATTTTGCGCGTCGCCGAATGGGTGATAGTCGGGTCAATAGCGACTATCTTCGGAAGGCTGCTGGTCCCTACAATCCGAAGATGCGCTACTCGGGCGGCATCGCTGTTGCAAAAGCGCAGGGATGGATAAAGGAAACGAAGGGGCGCTTCGGATTTGGCCACATAAGAGGCTCTAATGCCGCATATGCAAAAGCAAGCAAAGAAATTCAATCTATCGTGAATTGGGTGCGAGATACCTTTGCTCTTCGGAAAAATGACGACTGGGAACGTCTCGCGACCGTTGACTACGCGACGTGGACACTTGGCAATGAAGGTCAGCCCGTCACGCCGAAACGCATTCTTGATTACATCAGCGATCTAGACGTCTGGCGACACAAGATCGCTAAGCTCAATTTGACGGAGTTCAGCGTCCAGTCGGCAATGCTCGAACTCAGTAAGTTATTCGCGACTGATTTGAAGGCGTCTAAGCGTGTCTGTAAATAAATGGTGCGAGGACGATGAGCATTCCGGCTACCAGCTTCGCCAGACGTTTAATGCATGGCTTGACAGTGACGATGATGAGGCAGTCGCCGTCCTCAAGACGCTAGGTATCGGTCGTATCGTCGCCGCCCCTAGCAAGGCACTCTTTGCAGGAGATCGCGTTGCTTACCACGAGGAACTCGAGCGGTTTCAAACTCGTCGCTTGGATAGCGCACTTGGTCAAGACCGCATCGATGATCATTGGGTCGGAAAAAATCGTGCACATTTCAATGCGCTACTTGAGCCACTAACTGCGCGTCATGTCATCCCTTTTGTCGGGGCCGGCATTTCGTGTGCATCGTCTCTACCGAGTTGGACAGCTCATGTACTGCATCAGGCAAAGAGCGCGGGTTTGGATACGAATGCCACGGCGGCTCGTCTGGGAAATGGAGAATATGAAGCCGTCGTCGATGACATCGTAGCCTTGAGGGGTGAAGGTCTGTTTGCTCAGGAAATGCGTGACGCATTCGATGGCGCGACTTCAAACTTGCAGCTCGCGAAGATGGTCGTTCAACTCACAAGAAGCGTCATCGTTACAACAAACTACGACCGCGTCTTGGAGCAAGCATTGTCTGCAATCGGGGAGGCCTCGGTAGAACTGTTGACTGCCGGGGAGGAAAACGCTCGCCTGATACGCGCCCAATCAAATGGACAACGCGCGCTGCTCAAGGTGCATGGTGACATACGTTTACCAACGACTTGGATCCTAAGCGCCAAGCAGTACGACGCGAACTATGGGCTTGGCATACCAGACATGAAATTGCCGCTGCCTCGAAAACTAAGACACATCTTCGAGCACGGTTCGATCCTCTTTCTCGGCTGCAGCTTAGTGGGAGACAGGACGCTTAGGGTTTTTGAAAACTTGGTCGCCGAAGCTGGGCTAGCCAATGTACCGCGGCATTTCGCGATCCTGGAAGCGCCGAAAAGTCCGGTCGATTTAGTTGCACATAATGCTCGCTTAGCCAATCTGAGCATCGACGTCATTTGGTATCCCAATGGAGCCCACGAGTATGTGCAATTGCTGATAAGTGAACTGCTCGAACGAATCGTGTAGGCGCGCTGCACTTACGGGACGGAAGGAATGAGCTTCGTGGACAGGAACACTTGTCCCGCGTGCGGTAAGCTCGCAATTCGATGATCCGCCATAAAAATCCCCAGAGAAATATCCTTATCCGTGAATTCTCCTCACTCCCCACAGGCTGTTTTTTCATATTGGGCCATTAACCGCTATCGGGCAAAACCTCAAATCTGCGTCTTGTTCTGAGACTCTGATTCCGGCAATATAGGTACGTACGGTAGCGCCCACGGGCATCTCTGCGGGTTGCGCTGCACGTTACCAATCGGCAATCTGGCGCACATGCGCGTAAGGGCCTGGAGCGGGTGCCGACGCACCGTAACAATTTGTTGCAAATAATTAGAGCGACACTGACGTGGCGCTGGAAGTCGTACCCGATAAAAAGTTAGTTGGTTTGCGCCTTAATTGGCGGGCCTCCCGCCAATTCTTTCGATCCCAGCCGGGAGCGGTATCCACGAAAGTAGGGTTTCAGGCCAACGCAATGCGGCAACCCACATCCGTTTTACTACGAGAGATTGATGCGCTGAACCGGGATGCAGTCGTCCTGTCCGTGATCACGGACGCGGACGACATGCTGAACCGGGTCGCGCATGCGCATCCGCACGGCGAGATCTTTCTTTTGCGTTCGGGCTATGTGAAATCGGTATCGGATGCGGGGCAGTGGCTGATTCCGGCGGGGCATCTCTGCTGGATACCACCCGGCGCATCGCACGGCGCCGAGATAGAGCAGGCGCACGGCGTGCGCATCCATCTTTCGGGGGCGTTATGTACTAGCTTGCCGCTGGTTCCGCGAGTGCTCGCGGCTACGTCGCTTGTCGCGGCGCTGGTCGATCGCCTGGCGGCGCACGCGGGGCCGCGCAGTTCGCTGTCGCCGCAAGAGAGCCGGCTGGTGGCCGTGCTGTGCGACGAGATTAGCGGTGCGCGCGATGTACCGATCGTCCTGCCGATGCCGCGGGATACGTCGCTGCGGCGTGTGGCCGAACGATGGCTGCGCCAGCCGGACGACAGTGCGGGGCTCGACGAGTTGGCGGCCGGGGCCAACATGTCCCGTCGCAGCCTGACTCGCAATTTCAAGGCGGAAACGGGTTTGTCAGTAGGTCTCTGGCGACAGATCGCACGCCTGATATACGGTATCGAGCTGCTGGCTGCCGGAAAATCCGTGACGGAGACGGCCTTTACGCTGGGCTACGACAGTGTGAGCAGTTTCGCGGTGCTATGCCAGCGGCACACCGGTTTGAGTCCCGGTGCGCTTGCCAGTGCGGTCATGGGCTCGCGCCGCGTTTTGCCGTGACCGCTATGGGGTGCCTTCCATGATCCGGTTACCTGTTCAGGACGTTACGATTTAGCCATGGCCCTACGCCGGATTCATCCGGCTTGGGATAAGGCCAGTTCCGTGCCGCAAAATATTTGGCGAGCACCTGATCAATACTTGCCGTCGTCTGGTCGACTTCTTTCGGTAGACCATCTTTCTTCAAAGCACTCAAACCGTCACCCACTAACGCCGGAGCGGTAAACCCGGCGCCTGGCATGCTGCCGGTCGAGCCATCGGTCTCGAAGCTTAGAAGCGGCGTACTGCCCTCGGCTCCAGGTTCGTACAGAGAGACGCTTACCCGCAAGACCGCCTTGCCGGCGCCATAGCCGACGAGCGCACGAAGCGCCTTGCTCCCGCTACGAACATCGAGAATGCGGCATCGAAGTATCAGATCAGCCGGCCTGCCTGCCGATACGGCGGAAATCTGCCGGGAGGCGAGGAGCTTCGAAATGCTCTGCGAGAGCGCTGCCGATGCCATTTGAGCATCTGCAAGCTGTCTCTTGCGTCGGGATACTTTCTTCGGCGCAGGGCTGTCGTTTTCCACGATTACGGCAATCGTCTGCGGAGGCCTGAGCGGGATATTCGGCGCCAGGCTTGCGACCGGTCCCACCCTGGTCCCGGCGCAACCCGCGACAAGCAAGGCGATTCCTATTGTCAGAAAACATGCCAAACGTACCAAACGGGAACTGGCCATGAGCAACTTAGCCTTCAATAAACGCATCGCCAGATGATGTCTCGACCACGGACTATCCGCTGCGAGAATTCGGCCAGATCGCGATGGTTTTGGGCCAGATACTCGCCAATTCGGCTACGTCCAGCAGGATGACCAATGGCTCATTCGAGCACTACTTGCGCTTTGCGTGTCGTGTCGGGCGTTGCCCCGCGAATCAAGAATCAAGGCATCGTTTTTTTAGGTACGCCACCTCCGTACACAGGTACTCGTTCTTGTTGAGCCATTGCTCACGGGTTCGGGTATAGCCGCGGCGCAAATCCGGCGCGCGCTTGTGCGGATTCGCGGACATCCTGATCGGCCGTCGCATGGCGAACCCCGTTGCCGAACTGACCGGCAATGAACCAGTCGACTCAGATTCCGACTTTCATATCGAGCGCCGGCGGCAGCCCGTACAGCCTGCGATATTCTCGGCTGAACTGCGAACGGCTTTGATAGCCGACGGCGTAGCCGGCGCTGGCGATATCGCTGTGTTCGAGCTGGATGAGGCGACGCGCTTCATGCAGACGCAGTCGCTTCTGGTACTGCACGGGCGTCAACCGGGTGATGGCCTTGAAGTGGTGGTAGAGGGACGATTCGCTCATGCCGGCGTGTCTGGCCAATTCGGCCATGCGAAGCGGTGCGGCGTAGTGTTGGCGAAGCCAGTCGATGGCCTTCGCGATCCGGCTACCGGGACTGTTTGCGTTAGCCAGTTGTATCAACTGCGAGCCGTGCGGGCCGAGCAACAGGCGGTAGATGATCTCCTGCCTGACGAGCGGCGCCATGACCGGAATATCGGCGGGCGCGTCCAGCAACCTCAGGAGCCGCAGCGTTGCATCCAGCAGGTCCTGGCTTGCACGGGCGACCGCAATGCTACCGGCGTGCTTCGGCACGGCGACCGGATGCGAAGGCCTTCGCAGCCGATCCAGCACATCGTGCAGATCTTCACGGAATATCTCCAGACCGAGGCCGAGCTGCGGCGTTTCCCTGGTGGCGCGAACGATCCTGGACGTAACCGGAACGTCGAACGAGACGAGCAGATAATCGCCGACGCCGTAGTGTCGGACCTCGCTTCCCAGCCCCATGCTCTTCTTTCCCTGCACGACCATTCCGAACATCGGACCCTGGGCGAGGTGGACTGCCGGCGAAGGCGACGTCCGCCGCGAAAGAAACAGTCCGCCGATGGCCGTAGGCATGTCGCCATCCTGCCTAGCATGGCGCGCAATGCTCATTGCGATCCGGCGCAACGTCGTGGCGGTCATCGTTACCGTTGAGGAGTGTCGGGCGCTTTCATGGTAACCCGGTTCGAACCGCCGGCCGACCGGATTTGCAGGATCGGGCACCTATCTCGTGGGATCGCGGTAACGCCGATACGGCTTCCCATGTCATCGTAGTCGTCCCGATTCCATCAACCCGTTGCCAGACTGGCAAGGCCGCGATCCGGCCGGAGGGCCGATCGGGTTCGTTGCGTGCCGGAGTGGCGGCGCACACTCAGACAGGTGAAGTATGACGGCAAAAACATGGCTCATTACCGGCAGTTCGAGCGGCCTTGGTCGGGCGATCGCCGAGACCGTTCTGTCGAACGGCGACAATCTCGTTGCGACCGCGCGCGACACGGGCAAGCTTGCGGACCTGCAGGCGGCGCACCGCGACAGGGTGATGGTTGCCGGGCTGGACGTCACCGACGCGTCCGCTGCGAAGCGGGCAGTACAGGAAGCCGTGAACCGCTACGGTTCGCTTGACGTGCTGGTGAACAACGCGGGCTTCAGTCTGACCGCCGCGTTCGAGCAGACTTCGGCGGCGCAATTCGACTCGCAGATCGCGACCAATTTCTTCGGCGTCGTCAACCTGATGCGCGCGGCCATTCCCGTGATGCGGGGCCAGCGCGCCGGCTGCATCATCAACGTTTCGTCGGCGGCGGGCCGGATGGGGATGCCGAGCCAGGCCGCGTACTGTGCCGCCAAATTCGCCGTCGGCGGACTGACGGAAGCGGTTGCCCAGGAGGTGGCCGGTTTGGGCGTGAAGGTCGTCGCGGTGGAGCCGGGCAGCATGCGCAGCAACTTTGGCAGCGTCACCTTGAGCGAAGCGCCGGAGCCCGATACCGACTACGACAGCAGCGCGGGCGCTTTTCTCCGTACGCTACGCGCCATCAACGGCAAGGAAGTCGGCGACATCCACAAGGTAGCGAAAGCGATCTTCGAACTGTCCCGCAGGCAGGAACTGCCGACGCACCTCATTCTCGGTAGTGACGCTTTTACGCTCATTCGCCACGTGGACAGCCAGCGTGAGGCGTTGGCCGCACAGTGGGAATCGGTAAGCCGGTCGGTCGACGCGGACGATGCCGATCTTTCCTGGCTGGCCGGCCAATAACGGTATCCGGCGGCGGCCGGTATCGGGCGGTTCGTCAACGCCCGCTTTTTTGCCGGCATGCCCGCTCTCCCGCAACGACACGTCGTTATTCTCCTATGATGGATGGCCGAAGCTACGCCATTGGCGGTCTTCGCGTCCGACTGAACAACTGATAGCGAGAAGCGCATGAGAGCAATTCGTATCGAGCAATACGGTGGTCCGGAAGTCCTTCAGCGCGTCGAAGTGGCGATTCCCGTGCCGGCTGCGGACGAGGTTCTGGTGCGCATAGCCTATGCGGGGATCAACTTCATGGACGTCCATACGCGCCAGGGTAAGTACAGGAATTCCCGCACCTATCCCGTGCGGATTCCGTGCACGCTGGGCATGGAGGGTGCGGGAGAGGTCGTCGAGGTCGGCGCGCAGGTGACTTCGTGCAAACCGGGCGACCGGGTCGCCTGGTGCATCGCATGGGGCGCCTATGCGGAATACGCCGTCGTGCCGGCAGCCCGGCTGGCCAGGCTCCCGTCCGCCATTCCCTATGACGTGGCGGCAGCGACGATCTTCCAGGGTTCGACCGCGCATTATCTGCTCGAGGACGTCGCCCGCATCGGCGAGGGCGATACGTGTCTCGTGCACGCGGCGTCGGGCGGAATCGGGCAACTGCTGGTCCAGCTCGCCAAACGTCGCGGGGCCACGGTGTTCGCGACGACCAGTAGCGACGCAAAGGCCGCGGTGGCCAGGGCGCACGGGGCCGATCACGTCATGCTCTACGAAGACGGCCGATTCGCGGACCGCATACGCGACGCAACGGCGGGGCGGGGCGTCGACGTGGTCTTCGACGCTGTCGGGCGTACCACGTTGCGCGACAGCTTCCGCGCGACGAAAGTCAGGGGGCTGGTCGTGAACTACGGCTCCGTGTCGGGTTCGCTGAACGACCTCGACCCCTACGAGCTCGGCGAAGCCGGCTCGCTGTTTCTTACGCGTCCGAGACTCGCGGATCACCTCGCCGATGCGCAGACCGTCCAGCGCCGCGCGGACGATATCTTTGCCGCCGTGGCGGAGGGGGCGCTCACCGTCGATATCAGCGATCGCTATACGCTCGACAACGTCGAGGCCGCGCATGCGGCGCTCGAAGAGCGCCGGCAGTTGGGTAAAGCGGTCATGCAGATCGGCTGACGCGGACAGGACAATGCCGGTGCCTCCGGCAGGTACGCCTCCAAAGCGGCAGCGGCTCTCGCTGCCGGCGAATCAGGAGCCGCCATGCTGTGCGTCCGGCAAGCTGGGTGGGCAGCTTGCCGGACGCGATGAAGGAGCGGCGGAACGGTGCCGGTACAAAACCGGAGTGATGCGGATGCTCGCCTTCAGACGGCGGGCTATGCCGCCGACTGATCCCAGATGCCCATGATGCGCGTGACCGCCGCATCGAGCACGACATGACGGACGCCGCGGCGTGCGAGCGGCGTCAGCCCCAACAGGAAACCGTCGAACACCGTGGCCAGCTCGCGCGTGTCGGTATCGGCGCGCAACTCGCCCGAGTCAATTCCGCGCTTCACGCAGGCCGCGATTCCCGCCCGCGCGCGCGCCTGCGATTCGAGAAGCGGCTGAAGCACGGCCACCGTTTCGGGCGCGCATGCACTTACCGTCCCGAGCGCGGCCATGCACCCCTTCGGATGGCCGCGTTCGCACTGCATTTTCGCCGAACGGCGCAATGCGGTTTCGATCGCATCGCGTGGCGCGAGGCCGGCATCCCACAGACAGTCGACCACCTTGCCGTGGGTGGCGAGATAACGCTCCGCGGCCTCACGGAACAGCGCCTCCTTCGAGCCGAACGCCGCATAGAAGCTGGGGGCGGTAATGCCCCCGCCGATATTGGCCTTGAGCTGGTTCAGCGACGTGGCATCGTAGCCGTACTCCCAGAACAGGTGCATGGCCTTCGTCACCGCCGCGTCGCGGTCGAACGTGCGGGGACGCCCCATCTGTGCCATTCCGATCTCCCTTTCCCTTCGATGCAATAGATACTAGTCGGTACATAAGTTGTTGACAAGGTTCGGGGCGGCGCCTACATTTGTACCGAATAGTACTTATATTGAAGCGGACTCGTTATTGTCGGGTCTGCGACACAGCGGTTCTACGTGCGTTCTCCATGTAATTCCCGGCATGGCGGGATGCTTTTCGCCAATTTCTGTACTGATCGATATATTTATATCCGATGAACCGCCCCGATATGCACGAGCCCCCGGCCAAAGACAGGCTGCCGGTCGCGGCATTGCTGGCCCTCGCGATGACCGGGTTCGTCTGCATCATGACGGAGACCCTGCCGGCCGGCTTGCTGCCGCAACTGGGCGCGGGTCTGTCCGTCTCGCCTTCGCTGGCGGGGCAGACCGTCACGGTCTATGCATTGGGTTCGCTGCTGGCTGCCATTCCGTTGACCCTCGCCACCCGTACATGGCGGCGGCGCCATGTCCTGCTGCTGACCATCGCGGGTTTCCTCGTGTTCAATTCGGCCACGGCCTGGTCGTCGAGCTATGTCCTGACGCTGGCCGCCCGGTTTCTCGCGGGCGCATCGGCAGGCCTCGCGTGGAGCCTGCTCGCCGGTTATGCGAGGCGTATGGTTGCCGCGCCGCTTCAGGGACGCGCGCTGGCCGTCGCGATGGTGGGCACGCCTATCGCGCTGTCGCTCGGCACACCGCTGGGCACGTGGCTGGGCATCCTGCTCGGATGGCGTCTTTCCTTTGCGGCGATGTCGCTGCTGACGCTGGTCCTGATCGGTTGGGTACTGGCGAAAGTGCCGGACTATCCCGGCCAGTCCGGCATGCAGCCCGTCCCGCTGCGCAGCGTGTTGACCACGCCGGGCGTACGGCCCGTGCTGGTCGTCGTCGTCACGTGGATGCTCGCGCACAACCTCCTTTACACCTACATCGCCCCTTTCGTCGCGATGGCGGGACTCGGCCAGTCCGTCGACGCGGTGCTGCTCGTGTTCGGCGTGGCGGCCCTGTCGGGCATCTGGGTGACGGGCCGGATCGTCGACCGTCATCCGCGCGCCGCGGTACTCGCCAGCCTCGCCGCTTTTGCGCTCGTCTCGCTGACTTTCGGGCTGGCCGGCCGCTCGCCGGCAGTCGTCTATGCCGGCGTGGGCGTCTGGGGGCTGACCTTCGGCGGTGCCGCCACGCTGCTGCAGACGGCGCTGGCCGATGCGGCCGGCGAGGGCGCAGACGTCGCGCTGTCGATGAACGTGGTCACCTGGAACGGCGCTATCGCGGGCGGTGGTCTGCTCGGCGGCGTTCTGCTCGATCACCTCGGTGCGGGGGCGTTTCCGTGGGCCATGCTGGTATGGCTAACCGCCGGGTTCGCGGTCGCCTTTCGCGCCCATCCGTACGGCTTTCCGCGCGGACACAGGGCAGCCGCCATTCAGGTTCCCGGCTATCCGCTGGAAACGGCGGTAGATGTCGAACATTAACCCCCGCTGGCGTTCGCGCACCGACGGCTTGGACGCCAGCCCATCATGAGGAATCAACCATGCCGGAATCCACGCAAAAGTCCGTGTTCGTGCTCGGCGGCAGCCGGGGCATCGGTGCCGCCGTCGTCCGACGCTTCGCAGAGGATGGCGATCGCGTCGCGTTCACCTGGCTCGGCTCGCACGAGGCGGCAGCCGATCTCGCGGCGCAGACGGGCAGCACCGCGGTGCGGTTGGACAGTGCCGATCGCGTCGCCGTCGCCACGGGTATCCGGGAGCACGGCCCCATCGACGTATTGGTAGTCAACTCGGGCGTGCTCGGTGCGGGCGACCCGCTGAGCGTCGCGCCGGACGCGATAGACCGCCTGTTTCTCATCAACATCCATGCGCCGTATCATGCCGCGGTCGAGGCCGCGCGCACCATGCGCGATGGTAGCCGCATCATCTTCATCGGCTCGGTCAACGCCGACCGCATGCCGATGACGGGGCTGGCCGCCTACGGTGCCAGCAAGGCCGCGCTGCAGGGCATGGTCAGGGGGCTGGCGCGCGATTTCGGCGGCCGCGGCATTACCGTCAACGTCGTGCAGCCGGGCCCGACGGATACCGACATGAATCCCGCTGACGGACCGCTCAACGAGACGATGCACAGCTTCATGGCGATCAAGCGACACGCACGCGCCGATGAGGTGGCCGCGATGGTTGCCTGGCTCGGCCGCAGTCCCGAAGCCGGCATGGTGACAGGCACTGCGCTGAGTATCGACGGAGGGTTTTCGGCCTGAGCCGAACGGTTGGGATCGGGGCCGGCCCGAAATTTTAGCAGGCTGATGGTCTACGCGATGCAGAGATGGGCGCCATCCAATGGCATGCGCCGCCGCCGTTTGCGGCCGGTGCTTACGACGATCTTCTGCCATTCAGGCTGCCGCGGCGCGACTATGAGCGCTGGATGCGGCCGTAACAAGATCGCCGTCCATTAGTCGCTGTGCCGCCCCGAGTCGCTATGGAGGAGAGCGGAGAGGGCAGCAGCGAATGCATCTCCCGCATCCGCCCGCCCCCGAGCCTCACTCCCGCACCGTCTCGACCGTCCGCGCCGAGGCCTTCCCCAGCGTCTCCGGCAGCATCACGAAGCAGAACAGCACGAGCAGCCCGGAGATCACCAGATACGCGCCGATCGCGGTGATGCCGAAGTACATGAACAGCACGGTCGTGATCGCCGGCGTCAGTCCGCCGGCGACCGTGCCGAGCTGATATCCGAGCGACACGGCCGTGTAGCGCACGGGCGCATCGAAGAGTTCCGGAAAATACGCGCTCGGCAGCGAATTGCCGATACCGGCCGAGATGCCGAGCATCAGGACCACCGCGAGCGTGACCCAGACCACCGCTCCGGTGTGGATCATCGGAATGAATGCCGCGCCGAACAGCG
Organism: Burkholderia sp. WAC0059; assembly: GCF_002870125.1. Classification (GTDB taxonomy): domain Bacteria; phylum Pseudomonadota; class Gammaproteobacteria; order Burkholderiales; family Burkholderiaceae; genus Paraburkholderia. The sequence goes on along the minus strand of NZ_PNEO01000011.1, from coordinate 67,698 downwards.
CGGCCGTGATGCCCGCGAACCGTCCGACCGGGCGTCGGCCGATGCGGTCCGAAAGCGCGCCGCTCAGCGGCATCACGACGATCGACAGCAGCGACGACAGGCTGATCGCGGAAAGATAGATGGCCGGCGCGATATGGCGCGCGTGCGTCGCGTAGTGCAGCGCGAACACGGCCACGACGTTGTACTGCATCGTCTCGCCCGCCCGCGCGCCGCAGACCAGCAACACGCGTTTCATGTCGTTGCGCAGCACCTCCAGAATCGGCAGCTTGTGCACCTTCTTCGTTCGCTCGACGCGCTTGAAGTCGGGCGTTTCGTCGACCCGCGTGCGAATCCACAGGCCGATCACCACGAGCACGAGGCTCAGGAGGAACGGCACGCGCCAGCCCCAGTCCATGAACTCGGCGCGCGGCAGCGCGCTGAACACGCCGAACACGGCCGTGCCGAGCATCGAACCGGCCGCGAGGCCGATCAGCGCCGAGCTGGAAAACAGCCCGCGCCGGTTCGGCGGGCAGTTCTCCGTGACGAGCAGCGCCGCGCCGCCGTATTCGCCGCCGAGCGCCAGCCCCTGCACGATGCGCAGCGCCGCGAGCAGCAGCGGCGCAGCCACGCCGATCGTCGCGTAGGTCGGCAGCAGGCCCATCAGGATCGTTGCGCTGCCCATCATCAGGAACGTAACGATCAGCACGGGCTTGCGGCCGATCCGGTCGCCGAAGTGACCGAACACGACGCCGCCGAGCGGCCGCACGACATAGCCGACCGCATAGGTCAGCAGAGACAGCAACAGCCCGACGAGCGGGCTGAAGTTCGCAAAGAAAATGCGATTGAACACCAGTGCGGACGACGCGCTGAACACCGAAAAGTCGTACCACTCGATCGTGCTGCCGGCGAAGCTTGCGAATACGACGTGCAGCAGCGAACGCATCTCGGCGGAGCGTCGGTTAGACATGAACATCCCGAAAAGACCAGAAAGCATAGAGCTAGAACTTCTTTTCAATGCCCGTCGTGACGACGAGCTGAGACTGCCCGGTGGACGCCGTGACGCTGGTGATCGTCGCGACGGCCGGTGCCCCCGTCGAATCCACGCCGCCCGCGCGCTGATAAATGGCTGCCAGGTAGAGATCGGTCATCTTCGACAGATAGTACCGGCCGCCGGCGTTGATCTGCATGTAATGCGCGTTCTCGCCGTCGACGCCGTCGAGCTTCGTGTAGTTGTACGCGAGCCCCAGCATCAGCGCGGGCGTCATGTAGTACTCGAGGTTCAGTTCCGCCGTGTTGAACGTCGCTTCGCCGCGATACGACTTCTCGCGCGCGGAAAGTCCGGCAACCGAGGTCGCGCCGAGGTCGGCGAACTGCACGCTACTGACCATCGCGTTGACGATCAACGGACCGAACGTGTAGGAGCCGCCGCCCGCGAGAATCTGCTCCGAACCCGCCGACGCATAGCCGCCGTACGCGACGCTGTCGCTCGTCAGGTTGTTGCCGGTCGCGCTCGCCTTCGCCGTGTTGCCGAAGAACGAGTAGTTCGGATTTTTCGCGAGCAGGTAGCTTACCGCGAGTTTCACCGGACCGTTCGCGTAGTTCGCGCCCGCCTGCCAGATCTGGTTCTCCGACGTTTCGCCCGCGACGCCGCCGAACGTGTACGCGCCGCCGATCGTCAGTCCGTTCCAGGTCGGGGTTTGATACTTGATCGAATTGTTCGTGCGGTTCAGCGCGACGAGGTTGTCGATGTCGCCGACGTGCGCGCCGTAGCCGGTGCCGGCGGCGGCCCACGTGGAGCCCGACGAGAACTTCGCGACGTAGTCGTTGCTGAGCGCGGTCAGCCGGCCCATCGTCAACTGGCCGTAGTTCGAGCCCGCGAGGCCGACGTACGCCTGCCGGCCGAACATCGTGCCGCCCTGGCTCGTCGTGCCGTTCACCATGCTGAAGCCGCTCTCGACGTCGAAAATCGCCGCGAGCCCGTTGCCGAGATCTTCGCGGCCACGCAACCCCCAGCGGTCGCCCGCGCCGTTGCCGCTCGTCAGCGCGTATTGCTTCTGGCCGCCGCTGTTCGAGTTGTAGGTGAAGCCGGCGTCGACGATGCCGTACAGCGTGACGCTGCTCTGTGCGTGCGCCGCCGTACTCGCGATGCCCCCGAGCACGGATAGCCCAAGAATAAGCTTCCTGTTCAAGTAGTACTCCTGCCGATGGTTCGAATTGGGACACCCGGAAGACGGAGCCGACCAGTCATCACGCGAGAGGCGCGCATTGCGCCGGCACGTCATGCTTTTTTTCCCGGTACGCCGGATTTCTCTTGACGGTGCCATGACTGCGGTTCCGCTAGCACCACACGGCGACAATAACTCGTCATATTTGAAAATCGAAATTCATTTATTGCGGCCAGTTATTCGAAATCCGCGCACCGTTGCGTGCCGACGGCATGCGACGCAATGGTGCGCGAGAGGTCGTGCGCATCGGGCGCCAATGCCCGACGGCAAGGAAGCCGAAGCATGTGTCATGCGGCCGAACGCGGGTAACGACGACGCGAGAACCACGCGACGCCCGATAGCGGTGCAGCGGGAGGAAAGGGTCGGCGAAGGAGCGCACCCGGAACGGGCGGCGCAAAGAGGCGGGAAATCGACCGCCGATATCGACGGTCGTTATGCGAGCGCTGATGCGACGGGCGTTGCGCACGCCGACCGCGCGCAGGCGGCCAGAAAAAACCGTGTCGACGCAGCAAACGATCCGCGTGCGCCGACACGGTGTCGGCTGGCGATTACCAGCCCATCGCGTATGCGGTGCGACGCGGATCGGCGCCGGCGACGCGCGGCCCGAGCGGCGTATCGCAGCAGATCGCGCACAGCGCGCCGGCGCTCGCGATGAAGTCGGGCCAGCGGGTCACCTGATGGCCCTTCGTGGCCAGCTCCGCAAGCGTGGCCTCCGGAATCCGTCCTTCCGCGCACATCTGTCCCGGCGTGTAATTGTGCGGATGCTGCGTGGCCGGGAAGTTGTACGTCGCGACGCGCGGCTGCTCGATCGCCGACTGCGGATCCATGCCGAAATCGACGACGTTGACGACGAGCTGCGTCATCGCCTGCGGCTGCACGTCGAGGCCCGGCGTGCCGAACGTCATCGCGAGCTTGCCGTCCTTGAGCATCAGCGCGGGGTTCGGCGTTAGGCGCGGGCGCTTGCCCGGCACGAGCGACGACGGATGATTCGGATCGAGCCAGCTCTGGAAGCCGCGCGGCGAGAGCACCACGCCGACGTCGGGCACGACGGGCGTGTAGCGTACGCCGTCGCTCGGCGTCGCGGAGAAGCCGTTGCCCTCGGCGTCGACGACGCACAGATAGCTCGTGTCCGAGCCGAGCGGTCCGGGCTGCGCGGACGGCGAGCGGTAGCCGTCGGGGGCCGGCCGGTCCTCGAACGCCCACGGGTTGCCGGGCTGAGGCATCTCGTTCCAGGCGCGGTCGAGCGAGATGCGCTCGACCCACTGCTGCGCATAGCGCTTGTCGAGCAGGCCGCGAATCGGCACGTCGACGAATTCGGGGTCGCCGTAGAACGCGTGGCGGTCCGCGAACGAGGCTTTCAGCGCTTCGAGGATCACGTGCAGCGACTTCGGCGAGTTGTGGCCGAACGAAGCGAGGTCGTAGTTCTCGAGGATGTTCAGCGTCTGCGCGAGCACGGGCCCCTGGCACCACGGGCCGCAGGTGTAGACCTCGTAGCCGCGGTAATCGGTTTTCACGGGCTTCTCGATGCCGACCTTGAAATTCGCCAGGTCGTCGTAGTCGAGGAAGCCGCCGTTCTCCTGCGAGAAGCGCGCCATCTTCTCGGCGAGCTCGCCCTTGTAGAACACGTCGCGCGCGGCCATGATCGCGGCCTCGCGGCCCTGGAACTGCGCGGCGCGCTCGGCTTCGATCAGCGTGCGGAACGTCTTCGCGAGCGTCGGCTGGCGCACGACGTCGCCGGGCTGGAACGGCGTGCCGTCGGGACGCAGATAGTCCGACGACGACGGCCATTGCTTCAGGTTGTCGTAGATGCCCTCGAGCATGTGCGTCATCAGGCGGCTCGCCGGGAAGCCGTCGGTCGCGATTTCGAGCGCCGGTTCGAGCACCTCGGCGAGCGTCAGCGTGCCGTAGCGCGCGAGCGCGGTGAGCCAGGCGTCGCATGCGGACGGTGTGATCGCGTTCTGCACGCCGAGCGGAATCTTGCCGCCGAGCTCGTCGCGGAAATATTCGAGGCTGGCCTTTTGCGGCCAGCGGCCGAGCCCGGAGATCGTCACGACCTCCTGCGTCTTCGCGAGATAGATGATGATCGGCGCGACGCCGCCGAGATTCGTCAGGTCGGGTTGCGTGACGTTGATGCAGATGCCGGCGGCCACGCCGGCATCGATCGCGTTGCCGCCCTTGCGCAGAATCCGCATCCCGGCCTCGGAGGCAAGATAATGGCCCGTCGCGACCGAATACTTCGACGACGCGATCATCGGGCGGAAAGTCGGCGTGATGAAGGTGGACATGATGGCTCGCTGGCTCGTGAGGGTTGATTGCGGGGACGACCGCCGGCGCGCGCGGCGCGGCCGGCGTCCCGCCCGATTAGACGGCTGCCGTGACGATGATCTCGACGCGCAGTTCCGGCGACGCGAGCTTCGCTTCGCAGGTCGCGCGCGCCGGGGCCAAGCCGAGCGGCATCCACGCTTCCCACGCGCGGTTCATCGCGGCGAAGTCGCGTTCCATGTCGGCCACCCAGATCTGCGTAGACAGGATGCGCGTCTTGTCGGTTCCGATGTCGGCGAGCAGCGTATCGATTTTCGCGAAGATGTCCTTCGCCTGGGCTTCGGCGTCGCCGCTGCGGTCCGTGGCGGTGAGGCCCGCGAGGTACGCGGTGTGGTTGTGCACGACGATGCGCGAGAGGCGTGCGGCGGTCTGGTAACGGGTAATGTCGCTCATACAAAATCCTTGTGGACGTAAAAATTTAAACGAACGCAGACAGGCCGCGCGTCGCGCGGCCTGTCTGCCGGGAAACCACTCGCCGCGCCGCTCAATGCCCGTTCGGCGGCGCGGCGAGGTCCGGTTCGGCCGCGCTCGCCAGCTCGCCGAGCGTGATCGGCTTGAGCGGCGGCCGGATTCGGTAATAGCCGACCTGCGCCGGCGAAACCTTCAGTTCGGCCGCCATCAGCTCGGTGACGGTCAGCCCGCACTGGCGACCCTGGCACGGGCCCATGCCGCAGCGGCTGAACACCTTCGCCTGATTCGGCCCCGGCGCGCCGAGCTGCACGCAGCGGCGGATTTCGCCGGCCGTCACTTCCTCGCAGCGGCAGACGACGACATCGTCGGCCGGAATCCGGTGCTCGTCCTTCGGGCGGTACAGTGCGTCGAGGAACGGGCGGATCCGCAGCGTCTCGCGCAGCGCGCGTTGCGGGGCCGCGGCGAGCGCATCGCGTTGCGCGGCGTCGATGCGCCCGATTCCGCAGAGCGCGCCGAGCGCCGCGAGGCGGCCCTGCTCGGCCGCGGCCAGCGCGCCGCCGATGCCGCGCGCGTCGCCGGCGACGAACACGCCGGGCGCATCGAGCTCGCCCCAGGCGTCGGTCTGCGGCGCCCAGCAAAGCTGGGCCTTGTCCCAGCGATGCGAGGCGCGCAGCGACCAGGTGAACTGCGTGTGCGGGACGACGCCCTGGTGCAGCAGGATCAGCGACGCGTCGATGCGCTGGCGCTTGCCCTGCGCGTCGAACGTCAGCGCGCGCGCGGCGGTGTCGCCCTCGATCGCGAGCGCGCGCGCGCCGGTATGGAACGGTACGCCGGCGCGCCGCAGCGCGCGCAGATACTTGACGCCCTTCGCCAGCGCGCGCCAGCCGGCGAGCGCGCTGCCGAGCTCGCCGAACGCGCGCCGGTAATCGTCGGAGCCGCTCGTGTCGACGACGGCGCGAATCTTCACGCCGGCCCGCAGATATTGCCAGCCGAGCAGGTAGAGGAGCGGACCGCTGCCCGCGAGCACGACGGGCACGGCCGGCACCGTATCGGCGCTCTTGAGCAGGATCTGCGCTGCACCGGCGCCGAGTACGCCGGGCAGCGTCCAGCCCGGCACCGGAAACGGCCTCTCGAGCGCGCCGGTGCAGAGAATCAGGCGCTTGGCCTGCAGCGTCTTCGCGACGCCGTTCTGCAGGTAATGGACCGTCCGTTCGCGCGTGACCTGCCAGACGGCGGCCTCGCCCTCGTGACGCGCGTTCGACGCGACGAACGCGCGGACCAGCCCGGCACCGGCCGCGTAGTCGGGCCCGAGCGTCTCGATGCGCCGCGCCGTCGCCTTCGTGATCGCGCGGTAGATCTGGCCGCCCGGGCTCGCCTGCTCGTCGAGCAGCACGACGCTCGCGCCCTGTTGCGCGGCCAGCGTCGCGGCGGCGAGCCCCGCGGGGCCCGCGCCGACGACCGCGACGTCGACAGTTTCAACCGGCATGGCGCGCGCTCCCTTGCGTCGCCGCATCCCCGGCGTCGAGCTCTCGAGCGCCGTTTTGCGTGCGCACTTCCATGCCGTCGCGCACGCTCGTCAGGCAGCCCTGCCGGTTCGGCACGCCGTCGATCTCGACGAGGCATTCGAAACACACGCCCATCATGCAGTACGGCGCGCGCGGCGCGCCGCTCACGGCGCTCGTGCGGGTGCTGCGCGCGCCGTTCGCCAGCAGCGCGGCCGATACCGACATGCCGGCCGGCACCGTGAGCGGCTTGCCGTCGAAACGGATCGTGACGCCCGGCGCGGATGCCGCGGTCGACGACGAGTCCAGGATACGGAACAGGCTTTCCATAGGATCAGTGGGCGGATTGAGGGACCGGGCTGCCCGCGCGGAAGCGCTCGCCCGTGAAAGGTTCGATGCCGGCGGGCGGCTCCGCGCCCGCGATCCACGGCGCGAGCCGCAGTGCGTGGGCGGCCGCGAGCGTCACGCCGCTGTGGCAGGTCGCGACGAACGCGCCCGGATGCTGCGGCGATTCCTGGTAGATCGGAAAGCCGTCCGCGCTCATCACGCGCAGCGCGCCCCAGACGCGCACGAGCTTCATCTGGGCCAGCACCGGGAACGAGCGGATGCCGCGCTGCGCGATGGTCGCGAGCACGTCCGTCTTCACGCCGTCGTCGAAGCCGACGTCCTCGTGCGAGTCGCCGATCTGGATCGTGCCTTCGTCGGTCTGCCGGATGTAGGTCGTCGGATAGTCGAGGAAATGGCCGACGCGCTCGCCGATCATCACCTCGCCCCGGTTCGGCCCGACCGGCACGTTCAGGCCCAGCGGCTCGGCGAGCGCGCGGTTCGCGAGGCCGGCGGCGAACACGACGCGTTCGGCGCGGAACGTGTCCGTCGTCGTGCGCACGATGAAGCCGTTGCCCGTCGGCTCCACGCGCTCGACCTGCTGGCCCGTCGCGAGCGTCACGCCGCGCAGCCGGCAGGCCGTGTGCAACGCGCGCAACAGTTTGAGCGGGTTCACGTGGCCGTCCATCGCCGTGTAGCTGGCGCCGACGACCTCCGGGCCGAGCGCCGGCAGCTTCGCCTTCACGTCGGCGTGGTCGAGCATCTCGAACGGGTAGTCGCCGTCGAGTTCGTCGCGCAGCGTCTGCAGTATCGCGGCGCGGCGCGTCATCTCCTCGTCGGAGAAGCACAGATGGAAGCCGCCCGGCTGGCGCAACTGGACGTCGATGCCGGTTTCCTCGAGCAGTTCGCGCGCGAGAAGCGGCCAGCGCGTGGCGGAACTGCGTGTCCACGTGGCGTACGGGGACAGCCCGGCGCCCTTGCTCTGCACCCAGACGAGGCCGAAATTGCCGCGCGCGGCGCGAAACGCCTGGTCGGCACCGTCGAGCAGCGTTACCTGCCGGCCGCTGCGGTTCAGCCCCCACGCGATGGCGCTGCCGACGAGGCCGCCACCGATCACGATTACATCCGCGGGATTCATGCGCGTCTGACCTTCCTGCTCTTCAAGGCGATTGCCGTGGGATGGAACGATCGGGCGGCCCGGCGGGCGACCCGAGTCGATAGAAAAAAGCAATGGTAAGCCGGGGTCCGGACACCCTCAAAACTCGTTTTTCGTCGTCGATTATTCAGAAGCGCGGTTTTTTTTAGCGGTTTACCATGAGGCCGGACGGGTCTCTGCGCGCATCGCCGGTGGCGGGTGTCCGCGCGCGCAAAACCGCGCCTGTCCGCCCCCGTGCGCCGCCCGCCATGCCGCCGCCCGCGCGGTTCGCGGACGACGCGACGCGCTTCGTCCCCTTACACACAGCCCGTTGCTCGTTGCCTGCCGCCGTGCGCAATCGAGTCCGAACCCATTGCCGCGACACGTACCATGAATCAGAAGCAGCTCGAAGCGTTTCGGCTCGTGATGAAGACGGGCAGCATTTCGACGGCCGCGCAGCAACTGCACGTGTCGCAGCCGACCATGAGCCGGCTGCTGAGCGACCTCGAGAAGTCGATCGGACTGCGCCTCTTCGACCGCCGCCAGGGCAAGACCAACATGCGGCCGGAGGCGCTCGTGTTCTACGAGAGCGTCGAGAAGGTGTTTCTCGGCGCGAACTATCTGCGGCGCGTGGCCGAGGAAATCCGCAACAACATCGGCGTGCGCCTGCGCGTCGGCTGCTTTCCCGCGTTCAGCCTCTCGGTGATGCCGGAGATCGTCGCCGGGTTCCATCACGAGTTTCCGCAGGCGAGCTTCGAGCTGACCGTCGCGACGTCGTCGAGCCTCGGCGAATCGGTGTCGAGCGGCACGACGGATCTCGCCGTGGTCGGCGACACGCCGAAGCTCGTCGGCACCGAAATCACGCGCAGTTTCAGCGCGCCGTGCGTCGGCGTGCTGCGCGAGGACGACCCGCTCGCGGCCGCCGAGGTGATCGACCTGACGTGCCGCGACCGTCGCAACGTGATCTGGATGAACTCGCACTCGAACGTCGAATCGACGCTGCGCCGCTCGGTGCAGGTCGAGACGGTGCCCGTGGGCGGCTCGCTCTACGTGAACCTTGCCGATACCGCATGCCGGCTCGTCGCGCTCGGCATGGGCATCGCCGTGATCGACCCGATCACGGCGCTTACGCTGCCGGTGCCGGGCCTCGTCGTGCGGCCGATCGTGCCCGTGATCGGCTTCGATTTCTCGATCCTGTGCTCCGAGAAGCTCGTGATGTCGAACGTCGCGCGCTCGCTGCTCGCGCGTCTCGTCGAGCGTTGCGAGGCGATCGAGAACGACTACCGCCGGCCGGCGCGCGAGCGCGACGCCGCCTGAGGCGCGGTTTACCGCCGACAGCGCCCGCGCGGCGCGGATATCCGGCGACGAAAAACGGATTTTGTGCCGGCGCGGCGCGGCATTAGCATCGAGGCGGTTTTCTTTTCTCTGAACATCCGCATCATGACGCTTCCGCTTCCCGACGATCGATCCTATCCCCTGCGCCGCGCGCCGCTCTTCGCGCGCAACGTGGTCGCCACTTCGCAGCCGCTCGCGGTCAACGCCGGGCTGCGGATGCTGCAGGCCGGCGGCAACGCGATGGACGCGGCGCTCGCGGCCGCGATCACGCTGACCGTCGTCGAGCCGACCGGCAACGGCCTCGGCAGCGACGCGTTCGCGATCGTCTGGGACGGCCGCGAGCTGCACGGCCTGAACGCCTCGGGCCGCTCGCCGGCCGGCTGGACGCCGGAGCGCTTCGCCGGCCTCGAAAAGATGCCGCAGCGCGGCTGGGAAAGCGTGACGGTGCCCGGCGCCGTATCGGCCTGGAGCACGCTGTCGAAGCGGTTCGGCCGCCTGCCGTTCGCCGACCTGTTCACGCCGGCGATCGGCTACGCGCGCAACGGCTTTCCGGTCTCGCGCACGATCGCGACGCTCTGGAGCGCGGGCGCGAAGGTGCTCGCCGAGCAGCCGGGTTTTCGCGAAACCTTCATGCCGGGCGGCCGCCCGCCGGCGCCGGGCGAGCTGTTCGTGAACACGCCGCTCGCGGGCAGTCTCGAGGCGATCGCCGACAGCCACGGCGAAGCGTTCTATCGCGGCGCGCTGGCCGAGCGCATCGCCGCGTTCGCGCGCGAGCACGGCGCCGCGCTGACGGCCGACGATCTCGCGGCGCACGAAGTGGACTGGTGCGGCACGCTCTCGACGCGCTTTCGCGGCGTCGATCTGCACGAGATTCCGCCGAACGGGCAGGGCATTGCCGCGCTGATGGCGCTCGGCATGCTCGAGCACACCGGCATCGACGCGCTCGATCCGGACAGCGCCGAATGCATCCATCTGCAGATCGAGGCCATCAAGCTCGCGTTGGCCGACGTCGAACGCTACGTCGCCGAACTGCCGTCGATGCAGTTGCCGCCGTCGGCGCTGATCGATCCCGCCTACCTGAAAAAGCGCGCCGCGCTGATCGATCCGGCGCGCGCGTCGATGCCCGGGGCCGGCGCGCCGACCGCGGGCGGCACCGTCTACGTGACGGCGGCCGACGCGAACGGGATGATGGTGTCGTTCATCCAGTCGAACTACGCGGGATTCGGCTCGGGCGTCGCCGTGCCGGGCACGGGCATCCACCTGCAGAACCGCGGCTACGGTTTCACGCTCGAGGAAGGCCACCCGAACCAGGTCGGCCCGCGCAAACGGCCGTTCCACACGATCATTCCGGGCTTCGTGATGAAGGACGGCGCGCCGCTGATGAGCTTCGGCGTGATGGGCGGCCCGATGCAGGCGCAGGGGCATCTGCAGATGGTCGTGCGCACGCAGTTGTTCGGGCAGAACCCGCAGACGGCGAGCGACGCGCCGCGCTGGCGCTTCGTGTCCGGGCGGCGCATCGCGATCGAATGGGGCATGCCGGAAAAGACCGCCGCGGATCTCGCGGCGCTCGGCCACGAAGTCACGCGCGACGCGCTCGACAATCACTTCGGCTTCGGCGGCGCGCAACTGATCCAGCGTTGCGGCGATGCCTACGTCGCCGGTTCGGACCACCGCAAGGACGGTCTCGCGGCCGGTTTCTAGGCGGCGCCCCGGCTCCCGGCCTTCGTTCGCCGGGGCCGGGCGCATCGCCGGTCCGGGCGCGTGCCGGATGCCGGACCGGACACCCGCCAGCCGGTGCGTTCCCGAAACGACCGGTTGCTTCGCGAGCGGCGCGTCGGCTGCTCGCATTTCCCCTCCCGCTTTTTCCCGGAACTCCGGTCCCCGTTTGCCCGGGGGCGGGTGCTTCGTGCGCCGGTGCCTCGCCGATTGCCGGTGCTTCGTTCTCCATTTTCGCCCCCCGGAATACAGCCGCATCCGGCCTCGCCGTCGCCACAAATTTCATACTTACAAATTGGTATGTACTGGTAATGGGTAAATCGCGACACTACTATCTCCGCAGCACGCGCTCCTTCGCGCGTCGGGAGATGAAACATGCGGATTGGCGCCATCGGTGCCGGACAGGTTGCCCAGGCGTTTGCGCGCCGGGCGATCGATGCAGGGCACGAAGTCGTATTCAGCAACAGCCGCGGGGCGGACAGCCTGGCGTCCGTCGTGGAGGCGCTCGGTCCGTCGGCACGGGCCGGCACGCGCGAGGAGGCGCTGGATAACCCCGTCGTCCTGCTCGCCGTTCCCTGGCCGAAGGTCGAGGCGGCGCTGAAGGCGCTGCCGGCATGGCGCGGCCAGATCCTCGTCGATCCGACGAACGGCTTCCGCGACGGCACGCCGGCTCGAGGACTCGTGGATTTCGGCGCGGGCAGCTCGAGCGAGCGCGTGGCCGAACTCGCGGCCGGCGCTCGCGTCGTCAAGGCGCTGAACACGATGTTCATGACGAATTTCGCGAAGCCGCCGGTTTCGGGCGCGTTGCGTCGCGCGGCGTTCATCTCGGGCGACGATCGCGACGCGAAGGACACCGTGGCGGACCTGCTCGAGCGCTTCGGCTTCGCGCCTGTCGATCTCGGTTCGTTGCGCGCGGGCGGTCGCATTCAGGCCGTGGGCGGACCGATTGCCGGGCACGATTTCTTCGTGCCCTGGCCCGCGCCGCGCGCGTTTCCCGCTTTCAACGGCGACGCGTGGAGCGCCTGACGATGGAGGCACAGAACGATACGTTCCGCCGGATCGTCCAGTACCGCTACGGCGATCCGCGCGACGTGCTGCAGGTCGAAACCGTGTCCGGCATCGCGGCGCCGGCCGCCGGCGAAGTACGGGTGCGCGTTTCGCGCAGCATCGTCCACCCCGGCGATCTCCAGCTCGTGGAGTCGCGCTACGCGCAGCCGGCGCCCGCCATTGTGGGGGGACGCGTGCCGGGACTCGAAGCCGTCGGCGTCGTGGAAGCGTCCGCGCCCGGTGCCCTCGACGGCACCGGCATCGGGCCCGGCGCGCGCGTGGCGTTTTTTGCGCCGGGCGCCTGGCAGGAGCGGGCCGTCGTGCCGGCGACGAGCCTCGTTTCCGTGCCCGACGATCTGCCCGACAGCGTCGCGACCCAGGTTCTCATCAACACGATCACCGCGCGGCACGTTCTGCGCACGGGCCTGCGCCTGCTGCCGGCGAAGCCGCGCTGCATCGTGCAGAGCGGCGCGGCGTCGGCGGTCGCGAAGCTGATCACCGTGGCGGCGCTCGAAGCCGGTCTCGTGCCGATCCGGCTCGTGCGCTCGCCCAAAAGCGCCGAACGACTGGCGGCCGTGCTGCCCGGCGCGGAGATCGTCGATACGTCGTCCCACGGCTGGCAGGACGCCGTGCGCAGCGGGGCGAGGGGGGACATTCCCGTCGTATTCGACGGCGTCGGCGGCCCGCTGCTCGGCGAACTGGCGGCGCTGCTGAACCCGGGCGGAACCGTGGTGACGTACGGCGCGCTCGGCGCACGCCTGGCGGACCTGAACCTGTTCGTGCCGAAGTCGCTCACGCTGCGCGGCGTCACGATCGGCACGTGGCGCACCGAGTCGAGCCCCGACACCTGCCGCGAAGACGTGTCCTCGGCCATCCGGATCGGACGCGAATTCCCGGCGCTGTTCGCGGGCTACCGCGAGTTCGGACTCGCGGAGCTGCCGGCCGCGATCGATGCCGTGTCATCGCCGCATAAGCGCGGCAACGTCGTTCTCAAATTCTGACTGGAGCACATCATGAGTACACCCGACGACGTTCTGTTCCGGCCGATTCGGCTCGGCGAAGTCGAATTGCCGAATCGTATCGTCATGGCATCGATGTCGCGTGCCCGCACCGACAACCCGGGGCTGATCCCCGTCCCGTTGCAGGCCGAGTACTACCGCCAGCGGGCATCGGCCGGGCTGATCCTGTCCGAGGGCACCTGGCCGAACCGGGATGCGATCGGGGCGATCAACGTGCCGGGCCTGTTCGACGAGCAGCAGGCCGAGGGCTGGAAGCGCGTGACCGGGGCCGTCCACGAGGCGGGCGGCCGGATCTTCGTGCAGCTCGGCCATTGCGGCGCCGTCTCGCACCCCGATCTGCTCGGCGGGGCGCCGCCGCTGGCGCCGTCGGCGGTCAGCGTTGCCCAGCCCGTGTTTACGCCGGGCGGGTTTCAGGTCTCGCCGGTCCCGAAGGCGATGACGGCCGACGACATCGCGCGCACGATCGACGACTACGCGCGCGCGACGCGGCTCGCGCAGCAGGCGGGATTCGACGGCGTCGAACTGCACGGAACCGTCGGCTACCTGATTCCGGAATTCCTCAACGACCGCTTCAACCTGCGCGAGGATCGCTACGGCGGCAGCATCGAGAATCGCGCCCGCTTTCCGCTCGAAGTACTCGAGGCCATGATCGCCGCATGGCGGCCGGGGCGAATCGGCTTGAAGCTCAGTCCCGGCGCCTCGCTGGGCGAATTGCAGCCGACGGCGCAGACGCTGCCGACCTACGAATATCTCGTCTCGCAGGTTGCGAAGCTGAAGATCGCGTACCTCCAGCTCCAGCATCCCGACGTCGATCTGGCCGGCACGCCCGTCGAGGCGCTGAACGACGGAACGGCCCGGTATTTCCGGCGGTTCTACGACGGCGTGCTGATGGCGAACGGCGGCCTCGACCGCGAGCGGGCCGAGGCGGTCATTCGCGCGGGAGATGCCGATCTCGCGGCGTTCGGCACGCCGTACCTCGCCAATCCCGATTTCGTCGAACGCCTGAAGCGCGGCGCGGCGCTCGCGCCCGTGCCGCCGCGGGAGACGTGGTATGCGGGCGGCGCCGCCGGCTATGCGGATTATCCGAACGCGGGGTGACGCGGCGATGGAAAACGTGTAGCCGACACGGCGTGCAAGCCGGATCGGGCGGCGCGAAGCGCCGGCAATGCGATGGGCGTGCGCGAGTCGATCCGTCGGTGCGGACGCCGCCGATTTCTTCCGGCCGACGAAGCCGATCGCAGAATTCAGGACTCGGACGGCTTGTTCGGGCCGGCCAGCCTCTCTGTCGCCTCGATGATTTCCGGCGCCATTCTGGCGGCATCGGCGACGCTCACGGCCGGGGCGTGTTCCCCGAGCGAGGCCTTGCCGAGCGATCGCGCCACGCTCGCGGCGAGGATGGCCTTGCGCAGTTCGACCCGGTCGTCCTTCACTTCGGCGCCGGTTCGCGCGACGGGGTCGCCGCCTGCGGGCCGAAGGCGCTCGACGCTACCGTCTTCGTTGGCGATGAGGGCGGCCGGCTGATCGAGTCGGTCGAGAACGGAACGCGCGAGGTCGCGGTCGAGCGAGGGGATCTCGTCCTGGCGCCATCCGGGTTTGCCGACTGGCTTGCCCGTGTCGGAAAACTTCCGGATCTCGTTTTCGGGCGTCGTGGTTTCACGCAGATGGGCCTCGATGATGTCGGCCGCATCGCCCGCAAATTGGGCGGACTCCCGATCTGTCGGGCGCTCGTATGTCGAGGCATCCGGCTTCGAGAACGTGCCGTCGCCGGCAAAAACGGCAGGACCTTCGGCCCATGCGTCCATGACGACGTCGTCGGGTGTCGGGGTGCGCGATGCGATGCCGTGGTTGCCTGTATCGTGCTTCGCGTGAAGCGGATTGCGGGAGATCACGGCCCACCCATGGTCCATTTTCGTACGCGTGGTCGCATAGAACATCGTCTCGTCGTCCTTCATCGTCCTGCCGGCAAGAACCAGGGCTATCGCGGCATGCTCACTGCAATTCCCCTGATCGAGAAACCTGGCCGCTCCCGCCTCGATGCTGGTAACGGAGCCGATTGGGTCGGGACTTTCCACGAAATCGAATGCCTCTTCCAGGTAGGGGTACGTTGCTTCCCGGAGCGCGTGATGACGTCTGATCGCCTCGTCCGACGCGCCGATGACGTTGGCCCGGCCGTAACGCAGCGTGGCGCGTGTCTGGTCCACGGCCGTCTGGGCGCGGTCGAGCATGTCGAGATCGCGCCCCTCCACGTGACGCCCGTCCGCTGCGCGGATGAAAAGGTAACCGGCCTGTTCGGCCCGGATGCCGTCATGCTCGTCCGCGCCGTCGGCATTTTTTAGCGATGCGCTCGGCACAGGAATCCATTTGAAGGAGTCGGGCGATACCTGTTTCCTTGTTAGCCCGGCCAGGACGCCGTCCGTTTTCATGGAGCCGGCTTTCGCCAGCGTATGTCCGGCACGATGCGCGTGGAGTGTCGATTCCTGCGCTGGCGAGGAAGACTCGATATCGCTCGCGGTATGGGTTTCGCCGACAGGCTTCGTCATAAACGCATCCGTTCGACGGGCAGGCGGTAGCGGGAGCTGCGATGAAACGCCAGTATTTCCCTTCCCGCTTTCCTGAAACACGGCCCGCGCGAACTTTCGTCGCGTCGGACGAAGCCGGCCTGCGCGCCCCGCGCGGCTAACTCCGCCCCGTAAGCTGCCCGTAGATGTCGTGCGAGACGCTGAGCAGCTCGCTCTTCGGCAATCCGCCCGACACGGCGTAGCCGAACTTGCCGTCCACCCAGTAAAAGACCCGCACCGGACCGTCCTCGTAGAACTGGAACGCCGTGGTGTCGGCGCTCGTGTCGCGATGCGCGACGCAGACGGTCAGGCGCTCGCCTTTGGCGCTCCGGTACATGTATTGCGCGACGTGGCCCGGCAGCATGCGGCCGCCCGTCAGCTCGAACCCGGCCGCGGTCAGCACCGGCGCGTGCGTGTCCGTGCCCAGTTGGGCGGACATCCATTGCGAGAAGTCGTCTTCGTGGCCCGAGTCCATGTCCGAGGGCCGCTGCACCGCCGGCATGTAGACGACGTGGGCGAGGGCCGCTTCCTTCGCGAAGCTCGCCGGGCTGTCGGCGCTCGCCATGCGCGCCAGATTGTCGTCGTTGCCCTGCAGCGCGAAGCGGACCGGCTGCATCAGCGACGAACCGATCCGCGTTTCGGTGCCGATCCCGATGCCGAGCACGAGCGCGGCGGCGAGCCCCGCAAACTGCGCGCCGAACCGCGGCAGATTTGCGGCCCGCCAGCCGCGCCGGGCCGCCGCGGGCGCGGCCAGACGCGCCGGCACGGGCTCGCCCAGCACGCGGTCGAAGCGCTCGTGGAACATCTGGTTCAGCGCGAAATAGTCGCTGACGCGCGCGGCCAGCGCGGGGTCCCGGTCGAGCGCGGCCTCGACGGCGGCACGGCGCTCGTCGGGCAACGACCCGTCCACGTAGGCATGCAGATCGTCGTCGGTAATCGTGGTGGATGGCTGGTTCATCGTACTACCCTCAATTTCGTGCCCTGCGGCGCGCCCGACATCAACGCCCGCAGTCGTTCGCGTCCGCGCGACAGCCTCGACATGACCGTGCCGACCGGTACGTCGAGCGCGCTCGCCACCTCGGCATAGCTCATTTCCTCGAGGCCGACGAGCAGCACGACCGCGCGCTGTTCCGCGGGTAGCCGCTGCAGCGCGTAGTCGAGATCGCGGATTTCCAGCGGATGGGTCTGGCCGGCCGGCACCGCGAGGTCGGCGTCGTGGACAAAATGCTCGTCGTCCGTGGAGACGTGCTCGGCGCGTGCGGACACCTTGCGCGTCTGGGTCACGAAGAGGCTGTGCATGATCGTGAAGAGCCAGGCGCGCAGGTCGGTGCCCGGCGTGAATTGCCGGTAGCGGCTCAGGCCGCGCTCGAGCGTGTCCTGGACGAGGTCGTCGGCCAGGTCGCGATTGCTGACGAGCGCCCGGGCATAGCGGCGCAGGCGCGGGACATGCTCGTACAACTGCTCACGAATATCCATGGTGGCTGTGTTCCGTTTCACGGAGCGAGGCCGGCGCGACGCGCCGGGCGGCTTTCCGCTATGCGCCGCCTATCATATCCGCGGCTTCCATCATGCCGCGGGTCATGGTCGCGCCGCCGAGAACGTAGCGGCGCCCGAAGCGCGTCCACGTCAGGAGCCGGTAGGGCCCCACGCGGTGAGCCACCCACTGCGGACGAGGCCGAAAGTCCGGCGAGAAGGCGATCAGCAATACGACGGGCGTGCCGTCGGCCGTCTCGTAGATATGGCGGGACGCGGTGAAAAACGGTCCGGTCGCGACCGACCCCGACGACACCCATTTCAGCCCGGCTTTCGAGAGGTCCGGCGCCGCCGGGCCGGAGGCAGGCGTGCCGCCGGCCGCGCCTGCGTGCCGGATTTGCGCGGACGCTTCCACGAGCGACGTCACGGCCGCCTCCTCGAGGGCGGGGCCGGTCGAGGAGGTGAGCAGCGCGCCGATCATGATCCCTGCCGCGGCTGCAATCGCGACAGCGGCCGCGCTGGCGAGAACAGGCCGGCGCCCGAGGCGAAGCAGGCGGGGCCCGAAGGCTCGCCAGTCGACCCGGGGGATGCGGGAATCGGAAACTGGGGCTTTTTCCACGGCTCGCGTAGCGGAAGATCGGGGCTTCAGTCGTAAACGCGGGAAACGCGCGTTTATTCCGCTACGGCGAAAACAATCGGGCAATCGAACGGCGGACGGCCCGAACCGCGGGCGGGGCGCCGGTTTTTCAGTGCGATTTCAGCAGCCACTGGGCGGAGGCGATGCCCGCGATCGTCATGGCCAGCGAGCCGCAGACGTGCACGGCGATTTCCCCGGCGGCCCACGCCAGTTGACCGCGCTGGAGCAGCGAGACCACCTCCAGCGAGAACGTCGAGAACGTGGAGAGGCCGCCGCAGAACCCGGTCATGATCAGCAGCCGCCATTCGGGGGAGAGGCCGGGTATCTGCGAGAAAACGCCTACCGCCGCGCCGATCACGTAGGCGGCGATGAAGTTGGCCGCGAGCGTGCCGGGCGGCATGGTCGGGAAGAGCGCGTTGAGCTTGAGCCCAAGCGCCCATCGCGAGAGTCCGCCCGCGATCGAGCCGATCGCAAGTACCAGGATGGGTTTCCACATATGCGCTGTCCGTTGGTTGTCGGTCGATTTTCGTTCTGGACAGGCGAGCGACACCTACGCGGCCTGTCCGGCCATCACGTAGGCATCATCAGCCGCGAAGCGCGGCGGTTAGCGGAGGAATGCCATCTCCGTGGGCGGCACTTTACCATGTCGAAAAAGAGCGGGCGACGCCGCCATTGCGATGGCCCCGAAGCCGGCCTCAGCGCGGCGATTTTGCCGCCGCCGCGCGGCGCGCGCGCGATGCCGATGCCGATGCCGACGCGACGGCCGGCGGCGGCGCGTCGCCGGTCGCGTCGGCATCGGCCTGCATACCGAGCGCATCGGACGCATCGAGCGCGTTGCGCGCGTCGGCGATCGACGCGACCGCCTCCATGTTCCGCGTGCCCCACTGGCAGACGGGTTTGAGCGCGCGTCCGAGGTCGAGGCCGAATGCCTCGAGTTCGTATTCCACGTGAGGCGGCACGGTCTGGAAGTCGATGCGCCGGACCAGCCCGTCGCGCGTCATCTCCTTGAGCTGCTGGCTCAGCATCTTTTCGCTGACGTCGCCGACCAGCCGGCGCAACTCGCCGAAGCGCCGCCGCTTCGCGCTCAGGTGGAACAGGATCAGCAGCTTCCACTTTCCGCCGACGAGATCGAGCACGGCTTCCATGCCGCAACGAAAGGGGGCTTCGCTCATTCGGGACGTCTCCGCGGGGTCTGGACAGGTACTTACTTAAAGGGCTGTACTGCGGGCGAGTCTACCACGGCCGATCCGGCGGACGAAGCGTCACTTCCTCGGCCCGGCCGGCGTCGATTGCCTTGCCCGGTCAGGCTCCCGCCAGCAGATCGACCGCGAGCCGCCGCGCATGCACGCGCAGCTCGGGGACGGCGGTCGCCTCCCAGTCGCGCGCCTTGAGCAGGGGGCCGATGTAGCGCAGCCAGGGCTGGGCGACGCCCTGCGCGTCGAGCACGGCGTAGCGGTCGTCCACGGCGAGGCCGAGTCCCAGCGCGTCGGGGAGCAGATGGCGTTTTTCGATCAGTTGGTCGAGCAGCGGCACGCCGCTGCGGCGCAGGTCGCTGCCGGGCCCGGTGCAGTTCACGACGGCGTGGGCGCGCCGGCCGACAAGCTCCGCGGTGCCGCGCCGCCTGACGGTCAGCTCGGCGAGGCCGGCGGCGTCGAGGCGGGCGCCGCAAAGCCGGCCCGCCAGGATTTCGAGGCGGCCATCCCGTTGCATCGCCTGGGCGGCGTCGAGCGCGCCGGGCGCGCAGCGATGGCGCAGCGCATCCCAGTAGGGGCGGACGTGCCGCAGGAAGCGGTCGCGATCGGCGAGGCTCAGGGCCTGCCACAGGGCGGGCGTGTGCGCGCGCAGCGCGGCCATGCAGTCGCGCCAGTCTTCGCCGTGCGTCATGGCCGCTTCGGTCGCCTCGCGCAGCACGCGAACCTGTTGGCGCAGCGACGTGCCCATCGCGGCCGCCAGCGCGGCGCCGTCGATCACGCCCGCCGTCGCGCCCTCGCGGCGATGACCGCGCGGCACGAGGCCGTGGCGCGACACGCAGACGATGCGTCCCGCGTGGCCGACGCGGTGCAGCGAGCTGACGACGTCGAGCGCGGTCAGGCCGGTTCCGACGAGGAGCACGTCGCCGTCGCGCGGCACGTCGCGCAGCGGATCGGCCGACCACGGATCGGCAACGTAGCGCGCGCCGAGCGCGTCGAGCGCCGATCGGGGCAGCACGTCGCGCGGGGCGAAATGGCCGAACGCGAGCACGACCGCGTCGCAATCGATCCGCCGTGCGCCGTCGAGCGAGACCGTCACGCGCGAACCGTCCGCCGACGAGACGTCGAGCACTTCGCCCACGACGCGTTCGAGCACGCCCGGCCCGTTCGATCCGGCGCGCTCCAGCAGGTCGTCGAGATAGGCGCCGTACAGGGCGCGCGGCACGAAGCCGTGCGCCTGCACGGCGAGGCCGGCGCGGCGGCAATAGTCGAGGAAGCTGTCGGGTTCGTCGTCGAGCGCGCTCATGTTGCCGGCGGGCACGTTGAGCAGATGGTCGGGGCTGTGCGTGCCGTAGGCGAGGCCGCGCGCCATCTGGCCGGACTTGTTGACGAGCACGACGCGCAACGGGGCCGCGGCCCGGCGCATGAGCTGGATCGCGGTGACGGCGCCGCTGAAACCCGCGCCGACGATGGCGATGGTCCGGGCTTGCATCATCAGGCGTCTCCCGCCGCCGGGCGGCGGCGCCCCGGCGGCGAGGCGTGGAGGATAGCGGAGCGGGAAACGGTCGTCGTCGGCATGGGGGCGTCGGGGTTGTTCGCCGGGCCTCGCGGGGCGGCACCAAATGGAGCCTCGTTTCCCCGGTCGCTTCTGAGGCGGCGAGAGGCGTTGAAGTATCATCGTTGCAGTGTCGGCATGATAGTCGATCGTCTCCGGGCGCTTCATCTACTGCCTGTCGGCAGGGGTTTTGGGAGGGGCTGTCTCCGGACTGGATCGCGCGGGTGCCGGAAATCATGGGTGATCGAAGATCGGCGGGAGGTATTCAGTTGGCGCAAGTGCGGACAAGCGGGGCATCGGGCAAGGACGTCGTTTCCCCCGAGTCGCCCGATTCCCGGAACGTGCATTGGCAGTCGCTGGAAGTGACGAAACGCGCGCGCGCGGCGCTGACCGGCAACCGGCCGTGCGTGCTCTGGTTTACGGGTCTTTCGGGCGCGGGCAAGTCCACGCTCGCCAATCTCGTGGAGAAGCAGTTGCACGCGCTCGGGCGGTCGACCTACCTGCTCGACGGCGACAACGTCCGGCACGGCCTGAACCGGGACCTCGGCTTCACCGACGCCGACCGCGTGGAGAATATTCGTCGCGTCGCCGAAGTGGCGCGGCTGATGGTCGATGCCGGCCTCGTCGTGCTCGTGTCGCTCATCTCGCCGTTTCGCGCCGACCGGCGCCTCGCGCGCGAGCTGCTCGCGCCCGGCGAATTCGTCGAAATTTTCGTCGACACGCCGCTCGACGTGGCGGAGGCGCGGGACCCCAAGGGCCTGTACAAGCGCGCACGCCGCGGCGAGCTGAAGAACTTCACGGGGATCGATTCGCCCTACGAGGCGCCCGAGGCGCCTGAAATCCGGATCGACACGACGCGCTACGATGCATTCGACGCCGCGCAGCACGTGCTTCGCGAACTGCCGAAGTTCTGGCGTGAGGACGGGGAGTAGCGGCGCCGTTTCGCGCGTTACGTACGGGCAAATCTCCAATTTGAACCGCATATGAGGCCCAGATAAGGGCTTTGGGCGCGTGCGGCCCGCGTTACCTTATCCTCGCCCCTCTATTTTCATTGCGGACCCCCCGTTGGAGACACGCCCGAGCGATTTGCCCGCGCATGGTGCGGAACATGGTGAGGAAGATTCCGGCCCGTCGGCCGAGGCGCTCTGCCGTGCGGGCCGGTTCGCCGAGGCGCTAACGCGCGTGACGCCGGCGCTCGACGCGAGCGCGGACGTTCCGCAACCGGCGCGGCTGCACGCGCTGAACATCGCGGCGGTGTGCTTGCTCGGCCTCGGCCGGATCGGCGACGCAGAGGCCTGCTGGCGCCGCGCGATCGGGCTCGACGCCGGTTTCGCCGACGCCTACTGCCATCTCGGCACCATGCTCAAGGGACTCGGGCGGCTGGCCGACGCGGAGACGCTCTACCGGCAATGGGCCGCGCTGTGCCCGGATCGTGCCGAGGCCCACAACAACCACGGAGCCGTGCTGCAGGAGCTGGGCCGTCGCGACGAGGCCGAAGCGGCCTACGCGCGCGCGCTGGCGATTCGTCCGGATTACGTCGAGGCCCGCTACAACCTCGGGCTCGCGCTTCAGGCCGCGCGCAGGCTGCCCGAAGCGGAGGCCGCCTACCACCGCGTGCTGGCGCTGCATCCGGCGCACGCGGAATCGCACAACAACCTCGGCAACGTGCTTCGCGAACTGGGCCGCCTGCCCGAGGCCGAGGCCGCGTACCGGCAGGCGATCGCGATTCGTCCGCACTATCCGCTCGCGCTGAACAACCTCGCGAGCGTGCTGAAGATGCTCGGGCGTTTCGGCGATGCGGAAGCGGCATGCCGGCTCGCCGTCGCGCAGCGCCCGGCCTTCGCCGAGGCCTGCAACAATCTCGGCACCATCCTCGAGAAACTGGGGCGCCTCGCGGAGGCCGAGGCCGCCTACCGGCAGGCGCTGGCGATCCGCGAGCCGTTCGCCGCGTGCCACTACAACCTGGGCATCGTGCTGCACGCGCAGAACCGGCTGGCGGACGCCGAGGCCAGCTACCGGCGCGCGCTCGAATTGCGTCCGGACGACGTGAAGACGCTGAACAACCTCGGCAGCGTATTGCAGGCCGGCGGCCGCGCGGCCGAGGCGATCGCGGTTTACCGGCGGGCGCTGGCCTGCCGCGCCGATCTGCCCGAGACCTGGTACAACCTCGGCACCATGCTCAAGTGGCTCGACCGGCTCGACGAATCGGAAGCCGCCTACCGGCAGGCGGTCGCGCTGCGCGTCGACTATGCCGAGGCGCAGTTCGGGCTCGCGACGCTACTGCTCAGCTTGGGGCGCTTCGAGGAAGCCTGGCCGCTCTACGAGTCCCGCTATGCGATGCCGGGCTTCGTCCATCACCGCTCCGTGTCGATCCTGCGCTGCCCGAGATGGCGGGGCGAGGCGCTCGACGGCCGGTCGCTGCTCGTGTGGCAGGAGGACGGTCTCGGCGACATGATCCAGTTCGGGCGCTATCTGGCGCAGCTCAAGGCGCGCGGCGTCGCGCGGCTCACGGTGGCCTGCATGCCCGCGCTGCACCGGTTGCTGGGCTCGGTTGCCGGCGTCGACGAGGTGCTCGATCACGACGCGGCCCAGGCGCGCGCGCTGACGTTCGACTGCTGGACGAGCCTGCTCGGCGTGCCGCTGCATCTGCGCGGCGAGGCGACGGTGCCGGCCGTCTATCTGAGGCCCGACGCCGCGCTCGTCGAGGCTTGGCGCGCGCGGCTCGAAGCGCTTGCGCCGGGCCGCCGGGTCGGGCTCGTCTGGAAGGGCAATCCGCGTCACCACAACGACGCGAACCGCTCGCTACCCTCGCTCGCCGCGCTTGCTCCGCTCTGGAATGTAGCGGGCGTGCGGTTCGTGAGCCTGCAGAAGGGGCAGGGGGAACACGAGGCGCAGTCGCCGCCCGCGGGCCAGCCGCTGCTGCATCTGGGCTCGGACGCGGCCGATCTGGCCGATACGGCGGCCATTGTCGCGCAGCTCGATCTCGTGATTTGCGTGGATACGTCGGTCGCGCACCTGGCCGCCTCGCTGGGCACGCCGTGCTGGGTGATGCTGCCGGCGCACGACGTCGACTGGCGGTGGATGCATGGGCGCGAGGATTCGCCGTGGTATCCGGGAGGGCGGTTGTTTCGGCAGGCGGGGGAAGGCGGGGCCTGGGCGGGGCTTGTCGGGCGGGTGGGGCGGGCGTTGGGGGAGTGGGTGTCGGCCCGCTGAGGCCGCTTCGGTCACCGTCGCGCAACCGGTGAGCTGCTTTGACGGGGCGAACGCCGAGAGCGGCGAGACCATGGTGTCGTTCAGGGAAAGCCGTAGGCCGACGACAACTGGGTCACATGCTGGTCTTTTGTGCCGAAACCTGCTGTGTCCGATTACATTGAGGGTGACATGACGCGGGAGAACGAGTAGCCCATCTATCCGCTATAAAAAAGGTTGCGACGCATTAGCGAGCAACCTTCCTGACAAGAACATTCCATGTAACGACAACGCTGCGCTTACGAACTGCTCTCGTCTTTGCGGGAGCTGGATGAAAGCGCTCTATACATGGGCAGATGCCCCTTCCGGGATATCGCCAGCCAGACCATCGTCAATATTCCCGGCGGCCGAATCGGAAAAGTGCTCGATGAACAAATCTGTGATGGTCTTCACGATATCGTCGCCGATATGCCAGGCAGCCCCGTCGTCAAGACCATAGTACGGACCAACGTGCCCACCAAGCCAACGCACGACCTCGAAGCCTGGCCAATAGATTGTTTCCGGGTACTTTGAAGCGAACTCATGTGCGACTATACGCAATATGGACTTCGAGATGCAGTCTGCCTGTATTGCTGATTTGAATTCGAACGTCGCATGTAAAGGAACGGGACTTACCGTAATCACAATCCTGGCATCGGGATTTAACGATTTAATACACGACGTGATGTATTCCAGGTTTTCCAGATTTTCCTGGACAGTTGTGGTTCGGAAGTCGAATAGCTCTGCGAATGCCCGTGTACCTAGAAGCGAATCGGTTGGCATTACGAATTCTTTTGATTTTCTGTCGAAGAACGCAGGGGCCACGCCTAATGTATAGACAAATACTTCGGCTGCTGCCAGACGCGCCTTGAGATTCTCCGGCGTGACGTTAAGAGGGGCAAAAAGTTCATCGAGGCGCTGCCGGGGTTGACCTTCGCAGCGGCCAAACACCCAGTCCATCAGACTTCGGTTGGCAAAAGTAGAGTTGATATGCTCGGCCACCTGGAAGTAGTCGGCCTGATAGCCGCGTTCGCGCAGGCGGGCCGCGACCTCTCTTGCAAAGCAGGAACCGAGCGTAAAAAACCGGGTATTCCGTGTGATGAAATTCTGCTTCGCAATTCCTCGCACCAGAGTGGATTCGACGACGGACTTCAGATCACCGCTCATCTCCGTCGTCGTCGGATATTTTGCACGCGTTTTGGGGGATCGCCGGGAGCTGCTACGCCGTAATTCGCGTGAGAATTCGGCCTCGCTCTTGTCTGTTACGTTGGGATTGAGGGATTGCGCCTTGTCCAGCAGTTCGATGGCCTCTTCGAAATTATCATTGGCACGCAATTGGGAAAGCTTCGCATAGTAACTGGCGTTTTCCGGGTCGAGCCGTATGAGCCAGCGATACGCATATTCAGCTTCCTCGGTCGGGCCAACGTAAGTTGCCATCTGGGCCAGGGTCTCAAGGCAAAGTTTGAGTTGGGGCCAGCTTGCAGGGTTCGGTGTATTTTCGATCAATCGAAGGGCATTTCTCGCGTGATCGCGTTGAATTGCCCACCCCTTATGGCTACCGACCAGGTGACAACGATATTGGCCCAGAAAGAATACTGTGTCCGGATTCCGGGCGTTGTGGACGAGCGAGAGCTCGAGGTGCCTGATGGCCTTGGCAACGTTATCGGTTCGGCCGTACAGCAAGCCAAGCAGCAGGTGGGCTTCCCAGTCGGACTCGCTCACACCCTGGGTTTCCACCGTGGCAATTGTTTCGCGAATGCCTCGACTGGTCGAAAGCGCCTGCTTTGCCTGATTTTTCCAGACATCGATATTCAGGCTGCTCGACCTGTCGGAGGCAGGGGAGGGAGGATTTTCCGCCAGGTTGAAATGATTTTCGCGTGAGAACTCCGCAATCACCGACCTGATGGTGGCGAGTATCTCTGACGCATATGCGACACATATTTCCAGTCGTCCGGACAACTCCGGGGTGACGGATGTCCTAAGCGTATCGAGCTTGCCCATGTAGAACTTCAGGATATCGTTCACATGCGGCACAAGTCGAGCGGCAGTCTGCACTGTGAAATACTTTTTCAGTAATACGGAAAACTCAAGAAACGAGAGTCCAGATTTTTCGTAGCTCTGCGTCAATTCGGTTTGATCGACGCTGATACTGACATCACGGTCGACAAAGGCGCTTCTGACACCCTGCGCCGATAGCCTGAGCACCAGTGCCAAATCGGTGGCCCTGAAGAAGGACTCGCCGAATGCCGAGACCGATGCGTCGAGAGACGTGTCGAAGAAGTCATCGGTGCCGAGAGCCGCTCTGCGAAACAACGTTGCGCCCTCGATATCGATGTATGGATCGAACTGCAGAAGATGGGGAAACTCGGCGCGTGTGCCGAAGTAGTTTCCATTCATCCATCCCGGCTGCCGGAGCGATCTACGCTGTCCGTCCTTGTCGAGCATTGCGTAGCGCCCATAGGCGTAGCCGCATTCAGGATGGGCATCCAGCGCCGACTTTAACGCTTGCAGGCCATCTGGAACCAGTACGTGGCCTGGGCCAAGAATCTGGATGAAATCGCCCTCCGCCATTCTGACGCCCTGATTGATGTTATGTACGGCACCGAGACTCTTCTGGTTAAGGACATACTTGACTCGACTGTCTCTGGAGGCAAACGCTTTGGCGATTTCCGGGGTATCGTCCGTCGAGCCGTCGTCGTACACGATAAGTTCAATATCGACAATGCCCTGCTGCAGGACGCTCTCGATGGAGTCGGGCAGGTAATTCGCGCAGTTATACGCCGGAATGACGATAGAAATCATGATGGTGGCGGCGATAGCAAAATAGGGCGGCCGCCTGCGTATTGGCAGGCAGAATGAACGACTTCTATATGTTCGAATGCTTGGGTGGACTATGCCAAATTAAGCATAGCGTCGCGGTAGCGAGACCAATCGATCGAACAGGCGAAGGTTCACATTTCTATTTGAAGAAACGCGACTTGCCTGCCGCTCTTTGCGTGATGGCCTTGTGCGCGGATTTCGTCCTGCCTGGTCGTCCCCCTTCGCGCGTCCCCCTCCGTGCCACCGCAACAGCGTGAACCACTCGCCCACTTGCCCGTGCCGTTGCGGCTGCCATCGTCGCGCGACTAGGCCACGGCGGAACGGGTGGACGCCGCGGTAGTTGTCACCGCGCGCCGGCAACGTGAGCGGCGGTAGTGGGCGGGGGTGAGCGGCTGTTGGGCGGCCGGATGGCATCGCGCCCTGGCTCCAGCCTGGCTCAGCCTCGGCTCGAGGGCGACGGCGCGTACCTGGCCCGCGGCTGCCCTGGCCTGGCGTCAATCCGGCCGTGCCCGGCGGCGCTGGACGGCAAATTGCTGGTGAAACCGGCCTGTATTCCCCGTTTTACGCCGGCTGACGATCAGTAAACTGCTCTTGCAATCTGAAAATGAAGCGAGTCCGATGCGCGCGCCATGGCGCGGAGTCGGGGGGCAAACGTCGACAGGACGGGATCGCATGCAGGAACTCATACATAACTACGCTACCCGGCTCACGCAGGCGTTGGCGATGGATGCAATGCACCAGGTGCCGGTGCTGGCCGCCGCATTGCGCGATGCGTGGGGCGCGGGCCGTTCGGTATTCCTGTGCGGCAACGGCGGCAGCGCCGGCAACGCGGTCCATCTGGCGAACGACATGCTGTACGGGGTCGGCCTGAACAATCGCCGCGGCGGTCTGAAGGTCGAGGCATTGAGCGCGAATACCGCCGTGCTGACCTGCCTTGCGAACGACATCGGTTACGACCAGATCTACAGCGAGCAGCTACGCGTGAAGGCCGAGGCCGGCGACGTGCTGGTCGTGCTGTCCGGCAGCGGCAATTCGGCGAACGTCGTGAAGGCGCTCGAAACCGGTAATCGCCTCGGGATGACGACGTTCGCGATCCTCGCGTTCGACGGCGGGCGCTGCAAGACGCTCGCGCACCATCCGATCCATTTCGCGATCGACGACATGCAGATTGCCGAAGACTTGCAGTTGATGATCGGCCATATCTGCATGCAGTGGCTGTACGCGAATCCGGTCAGCGGCGTGGTGCCGACGCGATCCAGCGGAGTCGTTCAATGACAGGTGCGCAAACCGGTCAGCGCTTTCTGGTGATCGGAAGCAATTCGTTTTCCGGCGCGCAGTTCGTCAAATATCTGCTGCAGAACGGGCATCAGGTGCTCGGCGTGAGCCGCTCCGCCGAGCCGCACGACGTCTACCTGCCGTATCGCGCGCTCAATGCCGCGGAGCGGTTCCGCTTCGCGCAGATCGACATCAATCATCAACTCGACGAACTGTTGGCGCTGACGGGCGAATTCCAGCCCGAGTACGTCGTCAACTTCGCCGCGCAGGGCATGGTCGCGCAGAGTTGGGTAACGCCCGAGCACTGGTATCAGACCAACGTGGTGGGCCAGGTCCGGCTGCACGACAGGCTGCGCAAGTTGCCGTTTATTCGCCGCTACGTGCACGTGTCGACGCCCGAGGCATACGGCAGCACCGACGGCTGGATCGCCGAGCGCTTCGAGTTCGCGCCGAGCACGCCGTATGCAGTGTCGCGCGCTGCCTGCGACCTGCACCTGATGAGCTTCTTCAAGGCCTATCAGTTTCCCGTGGTGTTCACGCGCGCGGCGAACGTCTACGGGCCCGGGCAGCAGCTATACCGGATCGTTCCGCGCACGCTGCTGTTCGCGCGCCTCGGACGCAGGCTCCAGCTTCACGGCGGCGGCCACTCGATCCGCTCGTTCATCCACATCGACGACGTCGCGGACGCGACATGGCGCGTCGCCACGGCCGGACGGCCCGGCGACAGCTATCACATCTCGACGCGCGAGACGGTTTCTATCCGCGAGCTCGTCGGGATGATCTGCGGCCTCGTCGATGCGCGTTTCGACGAACTGGTCGAGGTGGTCGGCGAGCGGCTCGGCAAGGACCAGGCGTATCTGCTCGATAGCGGCAAGATCCGCGCGGAGCTCGGCTGGCAGGATCGCGTCGCGCTGGCCGACGGATTGCGCGAGACATTGGCGTGGGTCGACGCGAATCTCGCCACGTTGCGCAACGAGCGCACGGACTACGTCCATAAACCTTAAGGCTTCAAATGAATATCCTGCTGACGGGCGGTTGCGGTTACATCGGCACGGTGCTGACCGGCCTGCTGCTCGAAGACGGCCACGACGTGCGTGTCGTGGATACCCAGTGGTTCGGCAATCACCTGGTGTCGCATCCGCGTCTGTCCGTGTTCAGGCAGGACACGCGCGACGTCGACGCGTTGCCGCTCGACGGCGTGGACACGGTGATCCATCTGGCGAACATCGCGAACGATCCGGGTGTCGAGTTGAACCCGACGCTTTCGTGGGAAGTCAACGTGCTCGCAACGCAGCAGTTGGCCGACCGCGCGGTGCGAGCCGGCGTGCGCCATTTCCTCTTCGCGAGTTCGGGCAGCGTGTACGGCGTCAAGGACGAGCCGCAGGTGACCGAAGATCTGTCGCTGGTGCCGATCTCGGCATACAACAAGACCAAGATGGTGGCCGAACGCGTCGTGCTGAGCTACGCGGACCGCATGCAGGTGCATTGCATCCGCCCAGCCACCGTGTGCGGATACTCGCCCCGCATGCGCCTCGACGTGACCGTCAACATGTTCACGTGGCAGGCGCTGCGCAACGGCCGGATCACGGTATTCGGCGGCGCCCAGACGCGTCCGAACATCCACGTCCGGGACATGGCCGACGTGTACCGGCATTTCCTCGGGCATCCGGATCTCGCGGCCGGCTGCTACAACGCGGGCTTCGAGAACATTTCGATTCTCGACATCGCCCAGCGCGTGAGCCGCAAGGTTTCGGCGGAGCTGGTCGTGTCCGAATCGAACGATCCGCGCTCTTACCGGCAGAATTCCGACAAGCTCC
The DNA here is from genome assembly GCF_002870125.1 of Burkholderia sp. WAC0059. GTDB lineage: Bacteria > Pseudomonadota > Gammaproteobacteria > Burkholderiales > Burkholderiaceae > Paraburkholderia. Next base: position 38,130 of record NZ_PNEO01000011.1, on the reverse strand, counting down.
TTGCAACCGGATTCGCGCCGCGCCGCACGGTGGACGACGCGATCGACGAGCTGATCCATTGCCACCGGGATGGCCTGCTCGTCGAGAACGACCAGTGCCACACCGTGCGCTGGATGAAACATCTGGGCCTGAACGCATAGGAGGCGGCATGAGCGACTCCGCGCGCCTTGCCGCACAGTTCCGCGCCCGCGTCGTGGCGATGTCGCACCGGGCACGGGCCGCGCATCTGGCTTCCGCGCTGTCGTGTATCGACATCGTCGCAGTGTTGTACGAGTCGGTGCTCAACGTCGATCCGCGGCAGCCGCGCTGGGCGGACCGCGACCGCTTCGTTCTGAGCAAGGGTCACGCGGCCGCTGCGCTGTACGTTGCGCTCGCGCATCGCGGCTTCATCACGCGCGCCGATCTGGACACCTACGGCGAGGCCGGCTCACTGCTCGAAGAGCACCCGTCGCCGAAGCTGCCGGGCGTCGAGGCGGCGACCGGCAGCCTCGGGCACGGCCTGCCGATCGGCTGCGGGTTTGCGCTGGCCGGCCGCATCCAGCGACGCGCGTACCGGACGTTCGTGCTGATGAGCGACGGCGAATGCAACGAAGGCTCGGTCTGGGAAGCGAGCCTGTTTGCCGCGGCGAACAGGCTTGGCAATCTGTGCGCGTTCGTCGATTTCAACAAGTGGCAGGCGACCGGGCGTAGCCGCGAAGTGCTCGCGCTCGATCCGCTCGCGGACAAGTTCCGCAGTTTCGGCTGGAACGTCCACGAAATCGACGGGCACGATCACGAACAGATTCGCCGCGCGGTGGCCGGCGTATCCGCCGCCGAAGCGCGGCCGACGATGGTCGTCGCGCATACCGTGAAGGGGCGCGGCGTATCGTTCATGGAAGACGACAACAACTGGCATTACCGCATCCCGACCGCCGACGAAGTCGCGCGCGCGTGGGCCGAACTCGGGGTGGAGGCCGCATGAGAAACGCGTTTGCCGCGGCGGTTACCGAACTCGGCGACCAGCATCCCGAACTCGTGATGCTGGCCGGCGATATCGGCAACCGCCTGTTCGACGGCTTCAAGGAGCGGCATCCGGACCGCTTCTACAACTGCGGCGTCGCCGAGGCCAACATGACCGGCGTCGCGGCCGGTCTTGCCGCCTCGGGGCTGCGGCCGGTCACGTACACGATCACGCCGTTCAACACGGTCCGCTGCCTCGAACAGATCCGGCTCGACGTGTGCTATCCGGACCTGCCGGTGATCATCGTCGGCACGGGTGCCGGGCTGTCGTATGCGGAGCTGGGCGCCACGCATCATTCGATGGAGGACATCGCGATTTTGCGTACGCTGCCGAACATGCACGTCGTCTGCCCGGCGGACCCGGTCGAGGTGAAACTCGCGCTGGCCGACGCGCTGCGCATCGGCCGTCCGACGTATATCCGGCTCGGCAAGAAGGGCGAGCCGAAGATTCATGCGACGCTGCCCGCCTTCGAGATCGGCTGCGGCATCACGATGCGGACGGGCAACGACGTTGCGATCCTGAGCGTCGGCAACATGCTGGCGACCGCGCTCGAAACCGCGGACGCGCTTGCTGCAAAACACTGCCTGGCCGACGTCGTCAGCCTGCACACCGTCAAGCCGCTCGACGACGCGCTGCTGGCTTCCGCGTTCGCGGACCGCAAGCTCGTCGTCGTGCTCGAGGAGCACGGACTGGCTGGCGGTGCCGGCAGCGCGGTGCTCGAATGGGGCAGCGCGCGCCGCGTCGACCTGCGCAAACTGCTGTGTCTCGGCGGTCCGGACCGCTTCCTGAGTAGCTGCGGTGACCAGCAGGAGGCGCGCGCCGCCGTCGGCCTCGATGCCGCCGCGATCGCGGCGCGCGTGCTCGACCTTCTGGGCTGAACTCATGCTGCTCGGTCTCGACTTCGACAACACGCTGATTAGCTATGACCGGCTATTTCACAAGGTCGCGTTCGAGCGGGCATGGATACCCGAGACCGTCGCGCCCGAAAAGAACGCGGTGCGGGACTACCTGCGCGCGGCCGGCCGCGAGGACGACTGGACGTTGCTGCAAGGCATCGTCTACGGTTCGCGGATTCTCGAGGCCGAGCCGTACGACGGCGTGCTGACGACGCTCGACCGACTGACGCGCGAGGGTGTCGCGATGCGCATCGTCAGTCACAAGACGAAGACGCCGTACCGCGGCGAACCGTGCGACTTGCACGGCGCCGCGCGGCAGTGGCTCGATCGCCAGGGCTTTCACGACCGGCGGCGGCTGGGCTGGGCCGAGGATGCGGTGTTCTTCGAGCTGACGAAGCAGGACAAGGTCGCGCGTATCGTCGAGCTGGGCTGCACGCACTACGTCGACGACCTGCCGGAGATTCTCGAGATGCTGCCCGACCACATCGGGAAGATTCACTTCGCACCGAACGCCGCCGCGCCCGCGCGGCCGGAATGGCCCACGCTGCGCGCGTGGGCTGCGTTGCCGGCGCTGATCGGGTTGTCATGAACGGGCCGCTCGACGACGCGGTGACCGCCTTCTGCGAACGCTGCGGCGTGCGTGGTCCGTTCGAGGTCGAACCCGTCGGCGGCGGTCGCAACAGTCGCGTTGTGCGGATCAGCAATGAGGAGGGACGGTGGATCCTCAAGCGCTATTACCAGCGCGCGCCGCAGGCGCACGACCGGCTGGGCGCCGAAACCGCGTTTCTCGGCTATTTGCGCGGGCGCGGCATCGCGAACGTCGCGGAGCCGCTCGGCATCGACCGCGCATTGCAGGCCGCGTTATACACGTGCCTGCCCGGCGAGCGTCCTCGTGACGCGACCGACGATTTCGTCGCGCAGGCCGCGCAATTCGTCGTCGCGATCAACGCCGGCAACACGGCTGCGGAGACCGGCACGCTGGCGCGCGCCGCCGATGCGTGCATGCAGTGGGACGACCATCTGGCGCTGACGCGCGCGCGCATCGCGCAACTGACGGGCGACGACGCGGGCGCAACGATCGAGCGACAGGCGCACGCATTCGTCGCTGAACGCATCGCGCCGGCGTGGCGCGAGCTGGAAACGACGCTCGCCGGACATCAGGCGGGACAGCATCGCGTCGCGCCGATTCTTTCGCCGTCCGATTTCGGCCTGCACAACGCGTTAGCCCACAACGGCCGCCTGTCGTTCGTCGACTTCGAGTATGCAGGGTGGGACGATCCCGTGAAACTCGCGTGCGATTTCATTTGCCAGCCGGAGATTCCGGTGAGCCTCGAACAGGGGCGGCAATTCGTCGGCGTGCTCGCGCGTGGCCTCGCGCCGGACAGCGGGCTGGCCGGGCGCGTCGCGCTGCTGCTGCCTGCGCACCGGCTCAAATGGTGCTGCATCCTGCTGAACGAGTTCCGGACCGAGCACCGCCGGCGTCGCATTCATGCGGGCCTGGCGCAGGACGGACTACTGGCCTCGCAACTCGACAAGGCAAGCCGCTACTTCGAGCGGCATTTCGAACACATCGAGGCATTCTGATGGCTTACGTCGATTTTCTTTCCGCGATTCACAAGAGTACGACGCGCGACTATCTCGCGCGCGTGAACGACCCCGAGTATCCGAAGCCGCGCGCCGCGGAACTCGCGAAGCAGTGGGGCCACGATTACTGGGACGGCGACCGGCGCATTTGCTATGGCGGCTATCGCTACCTCGAAGGCCGTTGGGAAAAGGTCGCGCGCGCGATGGCCGGGCATTACGGCATCAAGCCGGGCGACCGGATTCTCGACGTCGGCTGCGGCAAGGCATTTCTGCTGTTCGACTTCACGAAGGTCGTGCCGGGCGTCGAGGTGTACGGAATCGACATCTCCGGGTATGCGATCGCGAACGCGAAGGAGGAGGTTCGCGAGCGGCTGCGCGTCGGCAACGCGACCTCGCTGCCGTTCGACGACGGGTCGTTCGACCTGGTGTTCTCGATCAACACGCTGCACAACCTGCATTGCTACGACCTCGACAAGGCGCTGCGCGAGATCGAGCGCGTCGGGCGGCGCAACCGGTACATCTGCGTCGAGTCGTACCGCAACGAACAGGAGAAGGCGAATCTGCTGTACTGGCAGGTGACCTGCGAAGCGTTCAACACGCCCGAGGAATGGGCGTGGTGGTTCGGGAACGCCGGCTATACCGGCGATCACTCGTTCATCTATTTCGAGTGACGCGATGCCGATGCCGCCTAAAACCATGAAGGCCGCCGTTCTGACCGAGCTGCGCGCGCCGCTGCAAGTCGTCGAACTCACGCTGCCGGACACGCTTGCAGCGGGCCAGGTGCTCGTGAAGATCCATTTCAGCGGGATTTGCGGATCGCAGCTTGGCGAGATCGATGGCGCCAAGGGCGAGGACAAATTCCTGCCGCATCTGCTCGGTCACGAGGCGTCGGGCACCGTGCTCGACGTCGGCGCGGGCGTGCGTCACGTGAAGGCGGGCGACAAGGTCGTGCTGCACTGGCGCAAGGGGCTCGGCATCGAGTCGGAGACGCCGCAGTACCGGTGGGACGGCCGCCAGGTGAACGCCGGCTGGATCACGACGTTCAACGAATACGCGATCGTGTCGGAGAACCGCGTCACCGCGATTCCTGCCGATAGCGACATGGCCGTGGCGGCATTGTTCGGCTGCGCCGTGACGACAGGCTTCGGCATCGTCGAAAACAACGCCGACGTGCGCATCGGCGAATCGGTCGTCGTGTACGGTGCGGGCGGGGTCGGCCTCAACATCGTGCAGGCCGCGGCGCTCGTGTCCGCGTATCCGGTCGTCGCGGTCGATCTGCACGACGGCAAGCTCGAACTGGCGAAGCGCCTCGGCGCGACGCACGTGATCAACGCGAGCGGGCGCAGTCTCGACGACGTGCGCGCGGACCTTCTGCGCGTGCTCGACGAAGCGGGCGTACGCAGCGGTGCCGACGTGTTCATCGACAACACGGGCGTGCCGGCCGTGATCGAGATGGGCTACGGAATTACAAAGCCGCAGGGCACGGTGACGCTGGTCGGCGTGCCGCGCAAGGGGCAGAACGTCAGCCTGTTTTCGCTGCCGCTGCACTTCGGCAAGACGCTCTCGGGTTCGCACGGCGGCGAGGCGGTGCCGCAGAACGACATCCCGCGTTATCACGCGCTGTATCGCGCGGGGCGACTGATGCTGCGCGAGCTGATCACCGATTACTACGCGCTCGACGAGATCAACGAAGCGATCGCGGCGATGAGGAGCGGGAGCGTGCGGGGGCGGTGTCTGGTGCGGATGGGAGGAGATTAGGTCATGGACGCGCGCTCGTGCCGGTGCCATGTCTGCGGGGCTGCCCTGCATTCGCTCGTTGGCTTCGCGGACCTCGTGCAAGTCACGTCGGATTGCCGTCCGTGGCGCGCCGGCGGCGCGCTCGCGGCGTGCGGCGCCTGCGGCGCCGTGCAGAAACCCGTGACAGCCGCCTGGCTCGACGAGGCGAACGAGATTTATGCAGGGTACGCGATCTACAGTCAGGGCGGCGGCGCAGAGCAGGTTGCGTTCGAGTCGGCCAGCGGTGCGGCCACGGCGCGCTCGAATCGTATCGTCGAATGGCTTGCGTCGGTGGGGGAATTACGCGAGAGCGGCCATGTGCTTGACGTCGGGTGCGGCAACGGCGCATTCCTTCGCGCGTTCTCGGCGCGCTATCCCGGCTGGAAGATGGCTGGGCTGGAGCTTGGAGACCAGCATCGCGCCGCTATCGAAGCGATTCCGGGCGTGACGCGATTCTATGCGGGATCGATCGATGACGTTGAGGAGCAGTTCGATCTGATCGTGCTGATTCACGCACTCGAACATATTCCTGACCCCGCGCGTTATCTGGCTTTGCTCCTGAAACGCCTTACGCCTGACGGCGTACTACTGATCGAAGTGCCGGACCTGAAGACGTCGCCGTTCGATATCCTGATTGCGGATCATGCGACGCATTTCACCGCCGATTTGCTGAAGCGCGTCGTGGCGGATGCGGGGTTCGCGCCGGTCGCCGCGGAAGCGGGCTATGTCGCCAAGGAGCTGTCTCTGCTTGCGCGGCGCCGGTCCGGCGCCGTGGCGGAAAAGGCCCAGTATCCGGCAGGGGACGACGGACAGCGGGCTGCCGAAGCTCACATTGTCTGGCTACACGCGATGCTGGGCGAGGCTAAGGGTGTAACGGGCGCCTGCGGAATCTTCGGTTCGAGTATTTCGGCGACCTGGCTGGCTGCGTCGCTCGGCGGACGTGCCGCTTTTTTCATCGACGAGGATAGCAACCGGATAGGCCGCCACCACATGGGCCTCCCGATTCGGGCGCCGCGCGACGCACCGGAAGACGCGAAGATTCTCGTTCCATTGCGTGCCGACATCGCGTCGGCCATTGCGAGACGTCTCGGTGTGGCCGCGTCGAGGTTCGTCCTGCCGCCGGAGTGAATGTAATGACGTGCCCCGCATTGGCTGCGATGTCGGACGAGTCCCCCCGTGCCCGCCACGCGGTTTTGCCGTGTGGCATGTCGCCTGCACGGACGGCCGTTCGTCCGGGTAATCCGGCCGGTGCGGGGCGCGGCAGACGGGAGCGGCATTCGCATGAATAGCGTGGCGGTCGGGACGGCGCTGGGTTCGGTCCTGGTCGCGGGCGCCGAAAGCAACATTGCACGAGGACTGCTCGATGCGTTGATGTCAGCCAATCAGGTATGGAGCACGACGCGTCGGGCAGGCACCCAGGGTGGGAGACGGCTGTTTCTTGACTTGGCCGAGACGCCCGAGCACTGGTCGTTGCCGGACGTGCCGCCCGACGTCGCGTTTCTGTGCGCGGCGATCAGCTCGCAGGAGCAGTGCGGCGCATACCCTGAGCAGACCCGCATCGTCAACGTGCTGCACACGGTCGAACTTGCCGGGCGCCTCGTCGCGCAGGGCACGTTTGTCGTGTTCATATCGACGAATCTGGTGTTCGACGGCGATGCGCCGCTTGCGAAGGCAGACCACCCATATGGCGCGCAGACGGCATATGGGCGGCAGAAGGCCGAAGCCGAACAGAGGCTGCTCGGGTTGGGCCATCGGGTCGCGATAGTCCGTCCGGGAAAAATCGTCGTGCCGGACATGCCGCTATTCGACGGGTGGATCGGCGCGTTGCGTGCGGGGCAGGCCATCCATCCGTTCGAGGATCTGACGATGGCGCCCGTGGCGCTTTCGTTCGCGATCGATGTCCTGTGCAGGGTCGCGGCGGCGCGCCGCTCCGGCATCGTTCACGCGACGGCGACGCACGATATCACGTATGCGCAGGCCGCCGGGATCATTGCTCAGCGCATCGGTGCGGATCGGCAGTTGGTCCAGCCCGTGCCGCGCAATCGCTCGGAGCGGATTGCGGCGCCGCGTTATGCGGCGCTCCATCCGGCCGGTCTTGCCGAACTCGGCCTCGACGCGCCGCCGCCCGAATGTGCGTTCGACGTGCTGCGCGCGCTGTACTGACGGATTCTTCCATGACCTCAAATTCTGGAGACGGTTCATGAATACCCGTGCAACGGATGCCGACATCCTCGCCGACATTTTCGGCGAGGCGGGGTACAGCACGGCGTTCTCCATCGGCGCCGACGAGCTCGCGTTCCTGCGCACGGCGATCTTCGGGCAGTGGATCGAACGCATCCGGGCCGCGTGTCCCGAGCACGAACACGTGTTTCGCGACGCGGGGCTTGAACACTACCATCGGCATGCGCATCTGGTTGCGCATTCGACGTTATGGCAGAAAGAGTCGCGCGTGCTGCCCAGAGAGACGGCCATCAAAATCAGGGAGTTTGATTTCGTGCGGCGCCTGACAGCCATGTTCGGCGCGGGAACGCGCATCTCGGATGTCGTGCTTTTCTCCGGCACCGTGCCGGACTACCCGGAGATCTACTGGAGACTGGTGCGTCCGGACGCGACTTCCGACGTCGGCGCGATGCACACGGACAGGTGGTTTCATCGCGTGCAGGGGCAAAACGGCGCCGAACTCTTCGGCCCCGACGAGAGGACCGTGAAAATGTGGCTTTCGATCCATACGGAGCCGGGTCTCAACGGGCTTTACGTCGTACCTGGCTCACACAAGCGGACGTGGCGCGTCGAATACGTGAACGGAGCGGACGGATATCCGCGTCCGAGGCTGGACGAACCGCTCGCCGAAAGCGAGAGGCTGTTATTGCCGGTCGTACCGGGGCAGGCTGTCCTGTTCGGCGAAAACCTGTTGCATGGCGGTGCGGTCAATGCCGGCTCGAAGAGCCGCGTCAGTGTCGAAATGACTTTTGTGTTCAAGCGAACCGGACTGCTTTAATGAATGCCGATGCCGTGAAACAGAAAATCGTCTTTGTCTCCGGACACTTCAACGTGCTCCACCCGGGGCATGTGCGGCTGCTGCGCTTCGCGAAGGAGTGCGGCGACCGGCTGGTTGTCGCGGTGGAAAGCGACCGGATCGCAGGTGCCGCGGCACACGTCCCCGAGCAATTACGTCTCGAAGGTATCCAGAGCAACGTCTGGGTCGACGAGGCATTCCTGATGGACGAGCCGGTGACCGGTGCGCTTGCGAAGCTGCATCCCGACGTGGTCGTCAAGGGCAAGGAGCACGAGTCCCGTTTCAATCCGGAGCTGGCGGTCGTCGAGCAATACGGCGGCAAGCTGTTGTTCAGTTCCGGCGAAACGATGTTTTCGTCGGTGGACCTGATCCGCAAGGCGTTCTATCAATCGGATCCGAGCACAATCGCCGTGCCGGACGAATATCTTGCCCGTCACGGCATCCAGAGGTCGAGGCTCGTCGATCTGGTGACGGGGTTTTCCGGCTTGAGGGTTTGCATCGTCGGCGACCTGATCGTCGACGAGTACATCACGTGTCAGCCCCTCGGCATGTCCCAGGAAGACCCGACGATCGTCGTGACGCCGGTCGACTCGACCCAGTTCATCGGCGGCGCGGGCATCGTGGCGGCTCACGCGGCCGGGCTCGGCGCGAGCGTGCGCTTCCTCTCAGTGACCGGGGCCGACGCCGCGCGGGAATTCTCGCTCGAGCGGTTCGCCGCGCATGGCGTCGAGGCCGACCTGCTCATCGACGAAGTGCGCCCGACGACGCGCAAACAGCGTTTCCGCAGCAAGGGCAAGACGCTGCTGCGCGTCAGCTATCTGCACCAGACGGCGATTTCCCTCGAGTTGCAGAAGAGCCTGCTCGAACGTTTCGAACGCATCGCGGGCGACATCGATCTACTTGTTTTCTCGGATTTCAACTACGGCTGCCTGCCCCAGCCGCTGGTGGACGCGATCACGGCAATGGCGCGCGCGCACGGCGTGATGCTGGTGGCCGACAGTCAGTCGTCGTCGCAAGTCGGCGACATCGGCCGGTTTCGCGACATGGACCTGCTGACGCCGACCGAGCACGAAGCGAGGATCAGCACGCGCAATCGTCAGGACGGCCTGGTCATCCTTGCCGAGCAGTTGCGGCAGAAAGCCGGTGCCCGCAACGTGTTGCTCAAGCTCGGCGAGGAAGGCCTGCTCGTCCACCCTGCGGAAGTTCCGGCGGGCGAGGAGTTGACCGACCGGCTGCCGGCGTTGAATACATCGGCGCGCGACGTGGCGGGAGCGGGGGACAGCTTGTTGATTGCAGGTGCGCTTACGCTTGCGAGCGGCGGCAGCATTTGGGAGGCTGCCCTGCTTGGGTCCGTCGCCGCCGCCATTCAGGTGGGGCGGGTCGGGAATACGCCGATCCGCACCGACGAACTGCTGGAACTCCTGCGGAAGCCGGGACGATGAAAGCGCTGCTGCTGGCTGCCGGGTTGGGTACCCGCCTGCGTCCGCTGACCGAGCGCGTTCCGAAATGCCTCGTTCCCGTCGGTGGCCGGCCGCTGCTGCAAATCTGGCTCGAGCGGCTCGCCGATGCCGGATGTGGCCCGTTCCTGATCAACGCACACTACCTGGCGGAGCAGGTCGAGGCGTTTGTGTCGCGAAGCGCGTGGCCCGAGCGTATCACGCTGACGCACGAGTCCGTATTGCTGGGAACAGCCGGCACCGTGCGCGCGAATCTCGACTTTTTCGACGGCGAGGACGGCCTGCTGGTCCACGCGGACAACTACTGTCTTGCCGATATCGATGCGTTCATTCGCGCGCATCGTTCGCGTCCCGCGGATTGCCTGATGACGATGATGACGTTCCGCACCGAAACGCCGTCGTCGTGCGGAATCGTGACGCTCGATACGCGCGGAGTCGTGACGGCCTTCGACGAGAAGCCGGCCGAGCCGAAAGACAATCTCGCGAACGGCGCTATTTATCTGCTGTCGGCTGCGTTTCTGGATTGGCTTCGTTCCGATGCCGGCGACGTGACCGATTTCAGTACGGAGGTGTTGCCGCGACTGCTCGGTCGTATTTATACCTACGAGACGTCCGAACTGCTGATCGATATCGGTACCCCGCAGAGCTATGCGCGCGCGAACGCATTGCACGGGGAATGACAGGGCGCGCGAGGCGTCATACCGCCTTTACTTTCGCGACGGTGACGGCGTCGGACTCGAAGCTCGACGCATGACGCCTGTTGGTCCTGGCCATCTATGGAGCCCATCGTGTTGCCGGAGAACGTCGGAAACGCGGCGCCCCTGACGGAATCGGGCCGCGACGGCTGTACGAACCTGATGTCAACCGAGGGCGGCGAGCGCTGTCGCCAGGGCTCGTGAGGCTCGCCCAACCCATCTGACGAGAAAGAACGTGTTGCTGAACAGAGGCGGATGACTGGCATCCGTTTCGACATGCGTACCCTGACGATAGCGGCGAGAATGAGGTCTTCTGTCGGACCGGTTGAAACGCCACGTCGCTCAGGCATTTAGCGGAGCGATGAGTTCCTTCAACCAGCTTTCGTTTTCCTCGACATAAAGCCTGCCATCGAGTCCTACACGTTTTACGCAGTTGATGTCTGCCCGATCATTGTTCGCGATAGCCATCCCGATACGCGTAAAGTCTTTTTCCGACCCGTCAATGGGAACAGCAAACTCGGACAGCGGCATATTCAGGCACATCTCTGGCAACGTGTATTGTGCGAACGGGCTCATTGCCATGTAGGTCCGATAGTTCATGCTGTAATCGTCGAAATTGCCCTGCATGGGCACTACGACGGTCATTTGCCGGAACTGCCCACCGAGTAGCATCAAGAATTGCAGGCCGGTTGAACTGGTTATCGTGCGGCCCGCGATCGTCACCAGGGGCAGTGCCAGATGCATGGGAACTTCAATCGGAATGGCGCCTTCGACAGGCATCGTCGCGGGCCGGTGGTTACCGCCCTTCATGTTGCAGAACACCGTATAGCCGAGCTCCTTTAGCCGGGCGACAACGGTTTTCCACATCGTATCCGGCAGTTGCGAATACCGGGTATTCGAATTCGCTGCGGGAAAGAGAATGACGGACTGGTCAGGTACGATGCCGGCTTTCGCGGCAAATTGTCGCGCTTCCGCCACAAACTGTTCGGGAACCGTCGGACGCTCGAGAGCGGTATTCCATGGCAGGCGCAGCAGATGGCGGAATATGTCGGTGCACGTCAATCCTCCGCGCCCAGGGTATTTAAGAAGATATTGCATGTCATCGATACGGCCATCCCCAAGCTCGTATTGATGTGCACAAATCGGGATATCGAGTTCGAACCGGAGCGGATCCAGATAGCTGTAGGTAATGTTTATCATGGATTCTCGCGGCATCGTCACGATGCGCAGGAAACGGTTCGGGTACATCTGTACGACCGGCTGGTGATCGGGCGGTACGATGATCGTGACTGGGTGTCCGTGCTTTCTGGCGAAGGCCGATGCAAGAGCGCAAACCGTTGTGGTCTCGCCGATGGCGCCCGGATTCATGAGTATCCACGACCTTCGTTCCGGATGCCGCAGATTGCCAAGGATTTTATGGTATTCGGTTTCTCGGAGGGTATTCATCGATCTCTGGCGTGCGGGTAATTCGCTGGAAACACAAATCGCGTCGAACGGTGGCGATGGACTGTCTGCCGGTCGGCATCGGCGCTCGAATTGTTCGGCGCCGTGACCACCGCTATCGAGTTTATCCGCTGGTTACCCGGGCAATTTGCGGATCAGGGCAAGGATCCCGGGTCAATTCGAGGTCGCAGCCGGGCGGTTTCGATGTTCCGAAGTCGCCGGCGGCAGGCGAATTACCGGCAAAATGAGTCCGTTTTTGTCGGTTTGCCGACGAAGCGCAGCGGTTAGTCTTGTCGGGTTTGCCATGGCAACGATCCATAAGACGTGGGCATCGCGCCCATCGGCCGGAGATTTCTGTTGCGAATGCGCGCGATAAAGTCTGTCGTCGCCGATGGAGGCGGCACAGGCAGATCGTTCGTCTTTTGAACGACGACCTGGATACCCAGCATGGACATTCTTTTTTCCGGCGGAACCGGTTTTTTCGGCCGGGCGATATTGCGCTATCTGATGGCGCTCGACGATGCTGCCCGCGAGGCTCAAGTGACGCGGCTCACCGTGTTGAGCCGAGATCCCCGGCGATTTCAACAGGAGTATCCGGAATTTGCCGGGCTGTCATGGCTCGCTTTCCATCGCGGCGACATCGAAGTGCCGGAAAGCCTGCCGCGAAATGGTGTCTTTTCGCACGTGCTGCATGCCGCGGCGGATTCGACCGATGTACGGAATCTGGATGCCTATCGGCGCTACGAGCAGATCGTGCAGGGTACGCGCAACATGCTGCAGTTCGCGGTGGAACATGGTGCGCGGCGGTTTTTGCTGACCAGTTCGGGCGGCGCGTACGGCCCGCAGCCCGAAAGTCTCGCCGCGATTCCGGAAGGCTACAACGGCATGCCGGATCCACTCGACGTATCCGGTGCCTACGGCGTTGCGAAGCGTCAGGCCGAGCATCTGTGCGCGCTGTACGCGAACCGCTTCGGCATCGAGCCGGTGGTGGCCCGCTGTTTCGCATTCGTCGGCGAGGATTTGCCGCTCGACGTGCATTTTGCGATCGGCAATTTCATTCGCGATGCGTTGTTTCGCGACGAAATCGTGGTCAACGGAGACGGCAGCCCGGTACGTTCGTATCTGGACCAATATGAATTGGCGCGCTGGCTGCTTGCGTTGCTGGAGCGCGGCCCGGCGGCGCGTGCCTACAACGTCGGTTCGGACGAGGCCGTGACGCTCGGCGAACTCGCCCATCTGGTCCGCGACCTGCTGGCTCCGGGCAAGCCGGTACGCATCATGGCCCGGCGGGGAGCGGACAACGCAGTACGCAATCGTTACCTGCCCGACGTTTCTTTGGCTCGCGCCGAGCTGCAGCTAGTCAACGAAATTCCGCTCGCGGATGCGATCCGGCGGGCTGCTGCCGGGATCCGCGCACGCCGTGAAACAGGAAATCCACAAGGCGCGTCGGACTGACGGAATAGGCATTCATGCAAGCCGGCACAGTGCCGACAATACGCTTCCCTGTTTGGTGTCGGGCGTGGCGATAGGCTGGAGCGCGACGATTTCCAGGCCGGCCTGCTCTGCCAGTGCGCTCATCGAGGTTTCGGAAAAAAAATTAATGTGCTCGTGCCAGTGACGTTTATACCGATAAGCATTTGTCGATCCGTGGTGGGTGCGCATGAGGACCTCGTACGGAACCTCAAGATAAAGCATGGTCGTGGCATCCATGCTTGCGGCAATGGTCCGGATCAGTTCGAGCGGAAACGGTATGTGCTCGAGCACCTGCATGCAGATGATCAGATCGTATGCGGTTTCCTTGACTGTCTGCAGGTCGACTGCAACCGCGCCGTCGACCGTCGGCTTACCCGAAATATCGTAAATGTGGACGAGATTGGCCTCGTCCAGGAGCGGGGTGTTGATTCCGGAGTCGCCGCCCCAATCGAGTATCTTCGGGGATGCCGGTAGCCAGGGTCTCAGGAATGCTTCTATCCGGCCGATGTAGCCGGCCCGACGCTCATAAACCTTGCTGGTCTCGAGGTAACCCGGCTCGTACGAAATGCGCAGTTGCGTATATTCGTCGCCACGATAGTCACGATAAAGCGATGCCAGTTCCTCGTCGTCAAAACGCATGTCAAGGAAGAGCATTTCGCATGCCGGGCATTGAACCGATCGGCAAATCATGTAGGCGTTGCCCTTTCGAATATCGCGAAGCTCCCAGGCCGGGGTGATCTCGACGGGCTGATATCCGAACACGCGGTGTGCAACGAAAGGGGAGAGGATTGCCGGCGACGATAGAAGCTTTTCGTTGGTGCAACAGATGCAGCGACTGGCGATACGCATAAACGACGACTCTCCTGTAGCAAAGCGGTCGGCTCGGCATTCGCCATGCCGATGCGCATCAGCGCGCTACCCCGGGTACGCCGATACCGCTTTTAGACGATGCCTTACCTGTTTCCCGCGCCGACGTCCCGGTCGGCTCAGACGTCCGTCGCACGCGCCGTACGCAGGCCTGCGCTGAAATGCACGTCCACTTTATCGATCATTTCGGCAACGTTGGCGTCCCAGCTCGCAGTGAGCTCGCGTATCCGCGTCAGGTACCTCGTACGCGCCACTTCGAACTCGTCGTAAAAGTTCTCGCCCGCCGTCATGCCGGCGTACAGGCGCGGAAACGGACCCGGCTCGAAGCGGTCGAGCTCGTCGTCGGTCCATGGGCCATTGTCGAGGAATGCCGGAATGGCGCCGCAGGCTAACGCCTCGACGTTTATCTGGCTGCATGCGTCCCCGGTATAGAAAAAGCGGCAATTGCGCAGGAGCTGCACGAGCTGGTCCTTGTTCGTGGGCCAGGTGCGCGTGATTTCTACGGTGTGAGGCACGGCTCCGGTAACGCCGAACACGGCGCCTTTACCGACATACGTGATGTCCAGCCTCCGGTATTGGGCTGGGTACGTACCTTCGTTGTGAAAAATCGGATTGACCTCGGCGAAGTAACAGACGTGCTGTGTGGCCGGGTGCATCACACGCGAATGGGCAAGAATGAAATCGTCGGGTCCGACGTTAACTTTTATTCCATTCATGATGCCGTCCTTGTTCAGGAAATAGCGGACGACACGTTTGGCATTCAACGCATTATTCCGCATCGCTTCCGGATAGACGACATAGCACTCGTTGATGTGTTGCGGGGAAAAATCCTTCAGCATCCTGATTCCGAGTTCCCGTTCCGCACGCTTGATTACGCCAACGAAATTCTTTTCACCGTCGTTTTTCGGGACATAGGTATCGAAGTCTATGCCGAATATGAGTTCCCGGCCGTTCACATAGTTGTAGGCGCACATGAACGCAGACCGCCCGGCCTTCTCGATTGCGCGCGCGAGCTGGGTGAGCGCAAGCACCCCATTCGACATGAAAACCATATGCAGGGGCGCGCAAATGATGAAGTCGGGATCTTTCATGGCGGGTTGTCATGGTGGGTCGGAAGGTTGCTATGGAGTCTATCCCTTTGTCATGCCGTTGATTCATGGAGCAGGGTGGGGATTTCTGGTCAATTCGGTGCCGGTCGGGGCCGATTCGTCGGTCGGAGACGGGCGTGTCCTCGTCGGTTCGGGGCATGGGCGCGGCGAGCGGGCCGGCCAGCATGCGCCCCCTCACGGCAGGCCTCGATGGGCGGAACCGGAGCCGGCGGAGACCGCCGGTGCCGCCCCTGTTTCGCGAATTGGTGGGTTTTTGCCCGTCTAGTCCAGGCTTTAAAAGGCGCTATTCGACGGGATACTCGACGAATCTGGGGATGTATGTCCGCGGCGCGAGCGCAGGTTGCCTCCGTTGCGGCTTACGGAATATTAAAGCGGGTTGCGGGGTTTTCTATGCGAATGATGCGGGTTGCCGAATATCTGGCAGAGTTCCTCGCCCGTCGGGGAGTACGGCACGTATTCATGCTGACGGGCGGCGGCGCGATGTTCCTGAACGATGCGCTTACGCATGCCGATGGCCTGCAGCCGGTTTTTTGCCACCACGAGCAGGCTTGCGCGATGGCTGCGGAGGGATCGCGCGAGTGCTGAACTCGCCCGGCGTGATCAACGTGACGACGGGCCCCGGCGCCATCAACGCGCTGAACGGCGTGTTCGGCGCCTTCACCGATTCGATCCCGCTGCTCGTGCTGTCCGGTCAGGTCAAGCGCGACACGCATCTGGTCACCACGCCGGTTCCGGGTTTGCGCCAACTCGGCGACCAGGAGGTCGACATCGTGTCGATGGCCAGCCCGGTCTGCAAGGAGGCCGTGACGCTGGCCGATCCGCTGCGCGCCCGCGCGGTGATCGAGCGCGCATGGGCGCTGTGTCGGCACGGCCGGCCGGGGCCGGTGTGGATCGACGTGCCGATCGACGTGCAATCGGCGCAGATCGATGCGGACGCGCTCGAGCCGTGGGACGGCAAGCTGCCTGCGCTGCCCGCCCTGCTCGAAGGTGCCGGACTGACGTCGGCCGTTGCGCGCGTGCTGCAAGACATTGCCGGCGCGTCGCGGCCGCTGCTCCTGCTCGGCACGGGCGCCAGGCTGTCCGGCCAGCACGAAAACCTGGTGCGGGCAGCCGAAATCCTGGGCGTGCCGATCGCAACCGGCTGGACCCATGACACGGTGCCCTCCGATCATCCGCTCTTCGCCGGTCGGCCAGGCACCATCGGCACCCGTCAGGGCAATTTCGTGCTGCAGGCGGCGGATCTCGTCGTGGTATTCGGCAGCCGCCTCAACATCCGGCAGACCGGCTACAACTTCGCGAGCTTCGCGAAGAATGCCCGGGTCGTGCAGATCGACATCGACGAAGCCGAACTGCGCAAGCCGACGTTCAAGCCCGACGAGGCGATCGTGGCGGACCTGCGCGAACTGGTGCCGCTATTGCTGCGCGACGCGCCCGGTACGGCGGCGCCGGCCCGGTTCGCGGAATGGCGCGAGTGGGTGAGCGGGATCCGCACGCGCTATCCGGCGCTCGACGCTCGTCCGCGACCCTGGAGCGGCCACATCAATCCTTACCTGTTCATCGACGCGCTGTTCGGTCTTTCGCGGCCCGGCGACGTAGTCGCGACCGGGAACGCGTCGGCCTGCATCATCCCGTTCCAGATCGCGCCGATCAGGCACGGCGTGCGGCTGTTCTCGAACTCCGGCAGCGCGTCGATGGGATACGACATCCCCGCCGCGATCGGCGCCGCGTTCGCGGTGCCCGAGGGCGGACGCGTGTGGGCGATCGCCGGCGACGGCAGCGCGCAGATGAACATTCAGGAACTGCAGACGATCGTGCATTACCAGTTGCCGATCAAGCTGATCGTGCTGAACAACGCGGGGTATCTGTCGATCCGGTCATCCCAGGCCAACTTCTTCAAGCGGCTTGCCGGCGAGGGGCCGGAGAGCGGCGTGACGTTCCCGAATTTCTCGACGGTCGGCGCGGCCTACGGGCTGCCGTCCATCCGGATCGACCAGCGGAATTTCCAGGATGCGCTGCGTTCGGCCATCGAGGCGCCCGGACCGGGCCTGATCGAGGTCATGCTCGATCCGCAGCAGGGATTCGAGCCCCGCGTCAGTTCCCGGCAATTGCCGGACGGAACGATTCGCAGCCCGGAGCTCGAAGACATGTTTCCGTTTCTGCAGCCCGAGGAGCTTGCCGTGGCGATGCGCTACCCCGGCTGCCCGGAGTAAGGGAATTCGGCCCAATTTACCCCGGCAGCCGAAGGCGGGTTTTCCTTGTCTGCCGGTCGAACCTGTTCTGGAGTCTTCATGGATTACAAGAGAGAATCCCAGCGGCTGTTTGACGGCCTGTTCGTTCTGGAGCTTGCCAACAATCATTGGGGCCGGCTCGAGCGCGGTCTGAAAATCATTACCGATTTTTCGCGCATCGTCCGTTTCAACAACGTAAAGGCCGCGATCAAGCTGCAGTTTCGGGACGTCGACCGCTTCATTCATCGCGATTTCCGCGATCGCACCGACATTCGCTACATCAAGAAGACCGTCGATACCCAGATGAGCGTCGACCACTACAAGGCGATGATCGATGCGGTCCGGCGCGCGAGCTGCATTCCGATGTCCACGCCGTTCGACGAGGAATCGGTGCGTCTGTGCGTGCGCCTCGGCGTCGAGATCATCAAGATCGCGAGCTCGGACCTCAACGACTGGGTACTGATCGAGGAAATCGCCAAAACGCGCAAGCCGGTGATCGTTTCCACGGGCGGGTCGTCGCTCAAGGATATCGACGATCTTTCCAAATTCTTCCGCAGCCGCCACATTCCGCTGGCGATCAATCATTGCGTGTCGATCTACCCGTCGGAGGATCAGGAGCTGGAGATCAACCAGGTCGATTTCCTGAGCGACCGCTATCCCGAACACGTGATCGGTTTCTCGACGCACGAGAAAACCGACTGGACCAGTTCCGTGATGATCGCGTACGCGAAAGGCGCGCGCACGTTCGAACGACACATCGACATCGAAGCGGACGGCATTCCGGTTTCTCCGTATTGCACGCTGCCCGAGCAGGCGGACGTCTGGTTCCGGGCGTACAAGAAGGCCGTCGAAATGTGCGGCGCGCCGGGGACGGCCAAGCGCATCCCGCCGCAGAAGGAAATCACGTATCTCGACGGTCTGGTGCGCGGCGTCTATGCGAAACGCGATCTCGCGGTCGGCGAAGAACTGCGGCCCGAAGATTACTACCTCGCGATTCCGTTGCAGAAAGGGCAAATGAGCTGCCGCGAATTGATGACCGGAGAGCGCCTGCTCGAACCGGTGGCGGCCCATGCGCCCATCCACGTGAGGCAGATCGACAGCCCTTACGCGGAAAACGCCGCGTTGCTCGAACTCGTCGAACGACGGGGGCTGTGACGGATTAGCGGAGTTCGGGCCGTCGCCGTCGCGCCGGCCATGTCGCCATTGCCTCGCGAGCGGAGCGGGGCAGGCTCCGTTCCCTTGCCGAAATCAGGCCCGGCGCGCGCCAGGGTTGTCCCGGCCGCGATCGAGTCTGTTCTCTAGCCTTCCAGGTAGGCTTCCGGCCGATCCTGATCCGCCGTTTGTCCGACGGAAAACGACTCCGCCGGCTCTCCCTCGCACCAGCGCCGCCACATAATACGCAGCGCCGCGCTCAGGCTCTGCGCCACCGTCTCCGGCTGGAACATCGGCGAAGCGAGACAGCGCGCGCGCAGACCCGAGCGTAGCCCGGCCAGCGTCGTCAGGTCCGCCGCCAGCGTCGCGCCGCGGTGCACGAAGTCGTCGGGGCTGTCGGCCACGAACTGCGTGAGCCCGGCATGGCTCATCGCCATCGCGCCGCTGCGGCCCGGCACCGTGCGGCCCGGCAGCGTCAACGTCGGCACGCCCATCCACAGCGATTGCAGCACCGTCGTCAGTCCGCTGAACGGGAAGGCGTCGAGGCAGATGTCGATCGCGTGATGCTGAGCCAGGAATTCGTGGACCGAGGCTCGCTCGCAGAACGTCAGCCGCTCGCGCGCGATGCCTTCCTCGTCGAACCATCCGGCGAGCGTGCTCGCGGCGCTGCCCGTGTTGGGGATGGCGCCGATCTGCAGCCGCGCGTCGGGCACCGCGCGCAGCAGGCGGGCCCACAGGCTCACCACCTCGCGGCGCAGCTTGTTGACGCGGTTGAAGCTGCCGAAGGTCACGTAGCCGTTGGCAAGCGCGGGCAACGCGTTGACCGGCGGCGCGTCGGGTTCCGACTGGAACGGCGCGACGGCGGGCAGGTAGGCGATCTGCTCGGCGAACTGCGCGCGAAACGCGTCCGAGGGCACCCAGAAGCGGTCGGCGATGAAATAGTCGACGGCGGTGAGACCCGTCGTGCCGGGGTAGCCGATCCAGCTCGCCTGAAGCGGCGCGGGCTTGCCCGCGAGCACGAGCAGACGGTTGTGGGCGGTGTGGCCAGAGAGGTCGATCAGGATGTCGATGCCGTCCGTGCGTACGAGTTCGGCCACGTCCGCGTCGGCGGCCCCGTAAATCTCGCGCCAGTGGCCGAAATGGCCGCGCAGCCGGACCGTCGTGCTGTCCCGGTGCGGCGTGCTCGAATAGGCGTACAGCGCCAGGCTTTCGTCGCGGGCCAGGTGGGTTAGCACGGGCTCGAGGAAATTGCTGACTGGATGACGGCACAGGTCGCCGGAGATGAAGCCCACGCGCAGCACCCGCTCCGGTTCCCGGCTGTTCGGGTGGCGCGGCCAGTTTTTTTTGCGCGGCGTTTCGAAGTGCGAACCGAAGCGGCGATGCTCGGCGAAGAGTTCGTCGGGGCTGACGGTTTCGTCGTGCTGCAGGCAGAGCATGAGGTTGCTCCACGTCGATTCGCCCTCGGGGCCCAGCTCGATCGCGCGCCGGAATTCTTTCGCGGCGACGGCGAGGCGGCCGATCCGCATGTGGAGCAGGGCCAGCGCGTTCCATGCCAGCACGGACTCGGGAGTCAGCTCGACGGCGCGCGTGCAGGCGAACTCGGCTTCCTCGAAGCGCCAGAGCGACATCAGCGCGATGCCGCGCAGGCGCTGCCCCTCGGCGTGATCGGGCACGAGTTCGACGAGCCGGCGGCCGGCTTCCTCGGCCTCGGCATGACGGCGCTTCGTTTCGAGCAGCGCGGTGAGCACCTGCAGCAGGTCGAGGTCGTCCGGCACCATGTCGCGCGCGCGCAGCAGATGGGCGAGCGTTTCGTCGCTGTAGCGGCCGAGACGGTACATCGAGAGGCCGAGGATTTTCCAGCCGATCGGGTGGTCCGGAAAATCCGTCGCGAGCTGGCGCGCGGTCTCCTCGGCTTCGGTCACGCGTCCCGTGTTGTAGAGGTTGAGCGCTTCCTGGCACTGCCGGGCCGACGGGGCGGTGTCTTTCGCGACGAGATCCCGGGTTGGCTCGGCCTGCGCCGCCGCGATCTCGAACGCTTCGGCGGGCTGCCCCGCGCACCAGCGCTGCCACATGGCGCGCAGGGCCTCGCCGACGCCGCGCGCGATCTCGTCGGGCCTGAACATGGGCGAATGCCGGCAGCGCTCGCGCATCGAGCTGCGCAGCGCGTCGAGCGCGGGCAGATCGCCGGCGAGGGCCGCGCCGCGGCGCACGAAGTCGTCGGCGTCGGTCGCCACGAACTGCGCGAGGCCAGCATGGCTCATCGCCGTCGCGCCGCTGCGGCCCGGCACTGTTTTGCCCGGCAGCGTCAGCGTCGGCACGCCCATCCACAGCGAATGGAGCGCCGTCGTCAGGCCGCCGAACGGGAACGTGTCGAGACAGAAGTCGACCTGATGGTGCTGCTGCAGGAACACGGGCGTCGCCGAACGCAGGCGGAAGTCGAGCCGTTCGCGGGCGATGCCTTCCGCGCCGAACCACCCGGCGAGCTTCGCCTCGCCGCTGCCGTCCTGGGGCATGGCGCCGATCAGCATGCGCGAACCCGGCACGGCGTGCATCAGCCGCGCCCATAGCGCAACCACGTCGCGGCGGATCTTGTCGAGCCGGTTGAAGCTGCCGAACGTCACGTAGCCCTTGCCGAGCGCCGGCAGCCGATTGATGGGCGGCGCGATCTGCTCGGGCAGGAACGGCGCCACGGCCGGCAGCCGGACGATCTTCTCCGTGAACTGGCGCGCGTACGTTTCGTCGGGCACCCAGAAGCGGTCGGCGAGGAAGTAGTCGACGCTTGCAAGGCCCGTGCTGCCGGGATAGCCGATCCAGCTCGCCTGAATCGGCGCGGGCTTGTAGGCGAGCAGCGTCAGGCGGTTTTCGGCGGTGTGGCCGGACAGGTCGATCAGGATGTCGATGCCGTCCGCGCGGATCTGGCGGACCGCTTCCTGGTCGCCGACCCTGAAAATGTTCCGCCAGCCCGCGAAATGCACGCGCATGCGCTCGGTGACGAAATCGGCGCTCGGCGTGCTCGAATAGGCGTAGAGCAGCAGTCCCGGCTGGCGGGCGAGGTGAGGCAGCACGGGTTCGAGGAAGTTCGCGACGGCGTGCCGGCGGAAGTCGGCCGAAACGAAGCCGATGCGCAGCGGCCGGCCGGCGTCCTTCGCGTTGGCGTGCGGGAGGCGATCGGCCTCGTGCAGGGCGTCGTAGTGCGCGCCGAAGCGGCGATGCTCGGCGGCGAGCTCGTCCGGGCTGACGTCCTCGCTGTGCGTGAGGCAGAAGAGGAGGTTGCTCCAGTTCAGGGCGTTGGCCGGGTCGAGTTCGAGCGCGCGGCGAAACTGGTGGGCCGCGTCCTGCAGGCGCCCGTACTGCAGGTACAACGAGCCGAGGCCGGCCGGCACCGAGGTCACGCGGGGCGCGAGTTCCCCGGCGCGCAGGAACGTCTGCTCGGCCTCGTCGAAGCGGCCCAGCGACAGCAGCATGACCGCCAGCAGCCGGACGCCTTCGGCATGGTTCGGGTTGACTTCGAGCAGTTGCCGGCAGGCCGTCTCGGCCTCCTTGTAGCGCAACTGGGCACCCAGCACGACCGCATTGATCTGCAGGACCTGGATGTCGCCCGGCGCCAGCTCGCGGGCGCGCTGGGCGTGGGCGAGCAGTTCGTCGTAGCGGCCCTGCTCGAACTGGGCGACGCTCAGGACTTTCCAGCCGGTCGGATTCGACGGAAAGCGCTTCACGAACGCGCGGGCCCGCTTTTCGGCGGTCTCGTATTGTTTGCTGTTGCACAGGTCGAGCAGCGTGCCGATTTCCTGTTTCGTCGGCGTGCCTTCGGGCGCCGCCGGCGCGCTGTCGGCTCGA
This sequence comes from Burkholderia sp. WAC0059, assembly GCF_002870125.1. Taxonomy (GTDB): domain Bacteria; phylum Pseudomonadota; class Gammaproteobacteria; order Burkholderiales; family Burkholderiaceae; genus Paraburkholderia. The sequence continues at coordinate 15,597 of NZ_PNEO01000011.1, read as the reverse complement.
CCGGCGCCGTGGTTCTGCGGGGCGGCGGGCAGCGGCGGGTTGCCCGCCGGAGAAGGGGCGCGTCGGACCGAGACGCCGTCGGACGACATCGCGCTCATGATGCCGATCAGCTCGTTCACGCCGGGCCCTTGCATGCCGTGCTGCTGGCCCATCTCGAGCGCGATCCAGGCGGCCTTCAACTGGCCGGATTGCAGCAGCGCGTCGATGTAGTTGACCCAGAATTGGCCGTTGTGCGGGTTGACCCCGATGGCCGTTTCGAGATGCGGCAGCGCGGCTCTCGGCTGGCCGAGGCGGATCGCGACGACGCCGAAACGGTGGTTGGCCTCGGGGTGCTGGGGGTACTGCGCGAGCACGATCTGGTATTGGCGGCCCGCATCGGCGTAACGGCCGGCCGCGTCGAGCGCCAGCGCGTCGCGCATCGCGACGGCGGCCGCGCGGTGCCGTTGCAGCTCGGCGTCGCCGGGCTGCAGGGCCGCCGCGCGGCTCAACGGGGTCAGCGCGCCGGCCAGATCGCCGCGGCGAAGATGGCCTTGCGCCAGCGTTTTCCAGCCGATGGCCTCGTCGGGCAGCAGTTGCACCATCTGGCGCGCGAGGGCTTCGGCGTCGTCGTGCCGACCGCGCGCGCTCAGGACGTCCAGCGTCGCGGCGAACTCGCGCGCCAGCGCGGCCTGCTGCTCCCCGGATAGTGGGGCGGCTGGCGTAGGCGAGGGGGCCGGTGCTGCGGTGTGCGACATGAGGATGTCCTGGCGGGGCGCGAAGGGGCTTCGCGCCAGTCTAGGCCGCCGTCAGGACACCCGATCGGGCAAGCAAAGGCGGAATTGACAGGTAATTCGTCAATTCGTCAGGAAGCGGGGCGCCCCGGTCAGAAGCGTCCCGTTGCGCCGCGCAGATATTTGAGCGCCGCCGAGGAGCGCGCTTTCGCCGCCTGGAACTCCGCCGACAGCCCGGCCATGGCGACTTCGGCTTCCTTCGCGATGGTGCCGGTGACGGTGCGGATGCGCTCGATGTGCTCGAGCGACGCGGGCGTCTGGTTCCGGCTCAGCGACATCAGCAGCGGCGAGCGCTTGCGCGCGAGGCGCGCCGCGCCGCGCCAGTCCTGCATGTGCGTGGCGTGTTCCATGGCAAGCGTCAGCTCCAGCACCTGCTCGACGAGCTTTGCCTGCGCTGCGCTGGATTGCGTATCGCTCATTGCGCCGCTTCCCTGTTTCGTCCGGATTCGACCTGGCGATTACGAGGACGAGCTGTTCAGCGTCCCGCTGCTGTTGGCGCCGCCGAACAGTGCGGTCAGGTATTGCGACTCGTTGTTCGTCGTGGTCATCAGGTCGTTCAGCGAGGTGAACTCGTCCGTGTACTGCGACGTCAGTTGCTGGATGTACGTCTGCAGCGAGGTGGTCTGCGAGGTGACGCTCTGCAGGTTGGTGCTGATCGTGCTTTCGGTATCGTCGATGATGCCGCCCGACTGCGTGAACGACGTGATCTGCGCGTTCAACTGCTGGCCGATGCCGTTGGTCGAGTTGAACAGCGCCTCGACCTGCGCCGGGTCGCTCGTCACGGCGTTGTCGAGCGTAGTCGGGTCCGAAATCGTCAGCGTGCCGCTCGTCGGGTTCAGCGAAATGCCGAGCTGCGCGAGCGTGGCGGTGATGCCGCCGCTCGTGACCGACGAGCCGACGATGACGCCGAAGGTAGCCTGGATCTGGTTGACCATCGTGCTGCCGAGCAGCGGGCCGCCCTGCGAACCGGCCGCGCCGCTCGAATTGAACGAGGTCAGGCTGGCGACCGTGCTGATGACGGTGTTGTAGTCGGACACGAAGGTTTCGATGTCGCTTTCCATCGTGCTCGTGTTCGGCGCGACGGACAGCGTGTACGGCGTCGTGGTACTCGTCGACTGGCCGAGGGTCAGCGTGACGCCGCTCAGCACGCCCGAGACCGTGTTGCTCGAACTGCTGGCCGCGATGCCGTTGATCGTGAGCATGGCATCCTGGGCGGCCGTGTTTTGGGTCCAGGCGCCGCTCGTCGAGGTGATCGAAGAGGCGGTGCTGCTCGAGCCGGAACTGCTCGTGGCGCCCGCCGTCGACGTCACGCCGAGGTTGACGAGGGGCGAACTGCTGCTCGTGGTGTTGCTCACCGACACGTTGATGACGTTGCTCGCGCCCGTCTCGCTGGAGTCGAGCGAGAGGTACTCGGTGCCGTTCGAACCGGTGATGACCGACGCGGTGATGCCCGGATTGTCGCTCGACGAACGGATGGCCGAGGCGATGTCGGAGAGCGTGTCGTTGCTGGACGTGATGTCGAGCGACATCGACTGGCCGCCGACCGAGATCGTCAGCGTGCCGGTGCCCATGTCGGCGGCGTCCGACGACGAGAAGGCGCCCGAGGTCAGGCTCTGCGCCTGCGCGATCTGCGAAACGTCGACCGTGTAGGCGCCCGACGCCGCGCCCGTGCTGGCCGTGGCGGACAGGCCCGAACCGCTCACGGTCGCGTTGAACGTACTGGCGATGTCGCCGTTGAACAGCGGCGAGAGGCCGACCTGGAGCTGCGACAGGGCGGCCGAAAGTTGCCCGATGGCGGAGATCTGCGTGTCGTCGTTGGAGACTTCGGTCTCGAGCGCGGCCTGCTGGCCGGCCACCTTCGAGTCGACGAGCGCCGTCACGATGGTCGAGACGTCCATCGACGTATCGCCGGTGACGCCGCTGATCAGCGACTGCGACGCCTCCTGGAGGGCCGCCTGGGCGGCGGCCGACGCGGCCGCGGCAGCTTCCGCGGGCGTCGTGCTGGAAGTAGAGCCCGAAATAGTCGACACGACATGCTCCTTCTGGGTATCCGGGCCCGAGCATCTTGCAGCGGGGCCGCGCGGCAGCGCGACATCTCGGTATGGCGTGCGCGCCGGATCGAACTGCCTTGAATTGGGTCGAGGACTGAAAAGCCAGTCCGCTCGATAACAAAAGCGGACGAGCAGCGGGTGAAAAACCGACTGCTCGTCCGGGACTTACGCTACGTGCGCAAGTTTAGCGCCTGAATGATGACACTGCTGCGCCATTACTTATTACTGGAGCAGCTTCAGGATTTGCTGCGGTTGCGCGTTCGCCTGCGCCAGCACCGAGATACCGGCCTGTTGCAGCACCTGCGCCATGCTCAGGTTGGCCGTTTCGGACGCGAAGTCGGTATCCTGAATTTGCGACTGGGCGCTCGAGAGGTCGGTCGACTCGTCCTGCTGAGCCGTCGCGATGCTCGTGAAGCGGTTTTGCACGGCGCCGAGCGAAGCCTGCATGTTGTCGATCGACGCGAGCGCGTTGTCGACGATTTCCATGGCCAGGTTCGCACCGGCCGTGGTGCTGACATTGACGTCCGCAACCGAGGTCGGCGTGTTGTTGAGGTTGATCTGGCCGAGGGTCGACACCACGCCGGCAGCGTTGGCCGCGGTGGTCGGCGTAGTCGGGGTCGCGTCGCCGGCCGAGCCGCCGTCGAAGGTGCTCGTCGGCGTGTTGGCGAACCCGAGCGTCGTGGCATTCCCGTTGCCCGAGGTGCTGAACAGACCGCTGACGGCGCTTTGCGCAAGCTGGTTGCCGTTTTGATCGAAGAACAGCAGGCCGCCGTTGCCGTTCGATTCGACCGTGACCGACGTGATGACGTTGGCGGTGTCGGGCGTTGTTTCGTCGAGGCCCGTGGTCGGGTCGATGTTGATGCCGGAGATCTCGCCGAGCACCGTGCCGCTTTGCGTCGACGCCGTCGACGCGCTGATGGCGGCCGAAATGCCAGTCAGTTCGTCCGACTGCGTGAGGCCCGAACCGCTTACGACCTGGAGCTGCTCGACGCCGTTGGTCGTCGTGGTCGAGAAGAGCGCATTGGTGGCCGTCGACGACAGCACCTGGTTGTTCTGGTCGGTGAAGATGAAGCCGCCCGAACCGTTCGACAGGACGTTGACTTCCGTGATCGCGCCCGAGCCGCCCGACGTGTTGACCGTGCCGTTGCTGTTCAGGTCGAGACCCGTGAGCGTGCCGAGCGTGTTGCCGGCTTGCACGTAGCCGCCGCCGAGGCTGGCGGCCGACAGGCCTTGGCTCAGGTTGACGCTGACGGTCTGACCGACGTCCGCACCGACCTGAACGTTGATCTGACCGGCCGTGCCGTTCAGCAGGTTGATGCCGTTGTACGTGGTTTGCGAGGCGATCCGGTTCACTTCGCTGATCTGCTGCGACACTTCCTGCTGCAGGGCAGCCTGGTTGCTCGACGACAGCGTACCGCCGGCGGCTTCGTCGGCGAGCGAGCGGATCGTCTGCAGCGCGTTGGTGATTTGCGAGAGGGCCGTGCTGGCCGTCTCCACCATCGACACGGCATCGTTCGCGTTCGACACGCCCTGGTCCAGGCCGTTGACGGACGTTTGCAGGGTCGTCGCGATGGCGAGGCCGGCAGGATCGTCAGCGGCGCTGTTGATGCGCTTGCCCGACGAGAGTTGCGTAATCGCGCTCTGCAGGGCACTGCTCGAACCGTTCAGGTTCTCCTGGGCGATCAGCGACGAAATGTTACTGCTGATGGTTAGCATGAGATTCTCCGTAGAGGCGTTAGTCTTGATACATGGCCATGCTGGAATGGGCGGAAGCACTCTCATTGCTGGCCGCCTCAGTGAGGATGACGGCGCAGGCAAAAAAAACTTGAGTGGACTTTCTGTAAATCAATGTGGTGATTCGGATGATTGGCCGCCCGGACGAGCCCGCCGATGCCCGATGGGTAGATGAAGAAAGCGAACGGGTGAGGCCGGCGGGGATTGCCGGATGAATGGTTTTTGAAAGGTTTGGCCGGGTCCGGCCGCCTTTGCGGATACGGCGTATGCTTGTTCTCCCTTTGCGCCCAATTAATCGTGGAGCACGGCCATGGAACGACGCAGCATCGGTACTTCTTCGTTGCAGGTGGCGCCGCTGATGTTCGGCGGCAACGTATTCGGCTGGACCGCCGACGAGGCCACGTCTTTCTCGATCCTCGACGCGTTCGTCGGCGCCGGGCTCGATTTCGTCGATACCGCCGACGTCTATTCGGCCTGGGTGGACGGCAACCAGGGCGGCGAGTCGGAAACGATCATCGGCAAGTGGCTTGCCCGCAGCGGCAAGCGCGACCGGCTCGTCATCGCGACCAAGGTCGCGAAGGACCCGCGACGGCGCGGGCTGTCGGCGCGCAACATCGAGGCGGCCGTCGAGGATTCGCTGCGACGCTTGCAAACGGATTACATCGACGTCTACTTCTCGCACGAAGACGACCAGAGCGTGCCGCTAGAGGAGACGCTCGGGGCCTATCAGCGGCTGATCGAGGCCGGCAAGGTGCGCGTGATCGGCGCCTCCAACTACGGCGGCGCGCGCATCGAGGAGGCGCTCGCGGTGTCGCGCCAACACGGGCTGCCGTCCTATCAGATCCTTCAGCCCGAATACAACCTGTACGACCGCGTGCGCTACGAAGCCGAGATCGAGCCGGTCGCGCACGCGCAGCGCCTCGCCGTCGTTCCGTACTACAGCCTTGCGAGCGGCTTCCTGTCCGGCAAATACCGTTCGCGCGACGATCTGGCCAAAAGTGCACGCGGCAGCCGCGTCGAGAAGTATCTGAATCATCGTGGCGAGCGCATTCTCGCGGCGCTCGACCGCGTGGCCGCCGGGCACGGCGCCACGCAGGCGGCGGTGGCGCTGGCCTGGCTGATCGCGCGCCCGGGCATCACCGCGCCGATCGCAAGCGCCACTTCGGTCGCCCAGGTGGACAGCCTCGCGGCGGCCGTGCACCTGAAGCTGAGTCCGGCCGACGTCCAGGCGCTCGACGACGCGAGCGCGTGAGCCGCGGCGCACGCTGGCGGGAACGCAAGGTGCTGAGCAGAATCAGGAAAAGGTGGCCGACGGACACATTTCCTGATATAATCACGAGTTGAATTGAGATTTCCGCTGGTTTTGCCGTCTGCTTTTGACCTGTTCGGGGCGGTAAAGGATGAAGCGGGCTGTGTTGTGCGGGACTTGCTGGCCTAAAGTAGGTAAGGCAGAGGCAGGCGAGGGGTTGCTAGGCGCATCCCACCGCGTTCCGCGCGAGCTTCCCTCTCTTTTCCGGCCTCCGTGGCCGCCTTGCCTCTCGTCCCGCCGGCGTCGATTAGCCCGGCCGGAACGACCGGAGGGCCGGCGCGTGTGCGGCTTTACGCTCACGCCGTTAAACCGTATATCAAGCGATTGAATCAGGAATTACATGACGACGATTGTTCTGAAAGAAAACGAGCCGTTCGAAGTGGCGATCCGCCGCTTTCGTCGCGCCATCGAAAAAAACGGCCTGATCGCCGAGTTGCGTGAGCGTCAGGCTTATGAAAAGCCGACCGCCGTGCGCAAACGCAAGAAGGCTGCAGCCGTGAAGCGTCTGCACAAGCGCCTGCGCAGCCAGATGCTGCCGAAGAAGCTCCACTAAGCGCTTCTTTGCCTCTCCGCCGACGGCGGTGCGTGCCTTTTTGCGAGGCCGCACCGCCGTCGGCGTTTTTGCGTTCAGGGTTCGCTGCGCGCGTCGTGCCGCTCGCCTGCCGCGGCGCACTGTATGCGGCAGGGGCAGTCGCGCTCGTGGTCGTTGACCATGCCGATCGCCTGCATGAATGCATAGCAAATGGTGGAGCCGACGAACTTGCAGCCGTGCTTTTTCAATGCCTTGCCAAGCGCGTCCGAGATTTCGGTGGAAGCCGGCGCGTCGCGATACGAGGCCCAGTCGTTCTGGATGGGCGTGTCGCCGACGAACGACCAGACGAACGCGGCAAGCGAACCGTGTTCGGCGCGGATGCGCTGCACGGCGCGCGCGTTCGCGACGGCCGACGCGATCTTGCCGCGATTGCGGATGATGCCGGCGTCCTGCACGAGCGCGTCGATGCGCTCCGGCGCGAAGCACGCCACCGCGTCGACGTCGAATTGGGCGAAAGCCCGGCGGTAGGCCTCGCGTCTGTTCAGGATCGTGGACCACGACAGTCCGGCCTGCGCGCCTTCCAGCACGAGCATTTCGAATAGATGCCGGTCGTCGCGCGACGGCCGGCCCCACTCGGTGTCGTGATAGTGGGCGAGTGCGTCGGTCGTCGCCCAGTTGCAGCGGTGTGTCACGTTCGGTCTCCTGTGCGGACGGATCTGGCAGGCCACGTCAGCATAGCGGATCGCGCCGGCGTCACCACCCTGGCCTTCCGGACAGTTCTTTCGGCCAATTGCCGGGCGAGGGCCGGCCCGATAATCTTGACGGCACGATCCGTTTCACACGCCGGGCTCCCAGGCATTCCTCCGGCTACTACCCGGCTCATCACATGCGACATTCTTTTTATCTGATCGGCATCGACGGCGGCGGCAGCGGCACCCGCGTCGTGCTTGGCGACCCGCGCGGCGTCGAGCTGGCGCAGGCCACGGCCGGGCCATCCGGGCTCGGACTCGGCGTCGGGCGCGCGTGGCAGGCCATCCTGGACGGTTGCCGCTCGGTCTTCGCGAATGCCGGGCTCGTGTTCGATGCCGGACGCTGCGTGCTTGGATGCGGTCTCGCCGGCGTGAACAACCCGGACTGGCTCGCGGCATTTCGCGCCCAGGCTCCGCAGTTGGCGGGGCTGGCCATCGAGAGCGACGCCTACACGACGCTGCTCGGCGCGCATGGCGGCGAGCCGGGCCTCGTCGTCGCGCTCGGTACCGGCAGCATCGCGGCCGCGCTGGAGGCCGATGGCACGCTGCGCATCGCGGGCGGCTTCGGTTTTCCGTCGGGGGACGAGGCGAGCGGCGCCTGGCTCGGGCTGCGCGCCATCGTCCACGCGCAGCAGGCGCTCGACGCTCGCGAGCCTGTCGACGCCTTTGCGCGGGCGCTGCTCAAGCGCGTCGGCGCCACCGACCGGGAGAGTCTGATCGTCTGGCTTTGCGCCGCGGATCAGACCGCCTACGCCGAGCTCGCGCCCATCGTGCTCGCGCATCGCGACCATCCGCTTGCCGGGAGGTTGTTGACGCAGGCCGGCGAGGACATCGTGAAGATGATGCGTGCGCTCGATCCCGCCGGCGCGCTGCCGACCGCGCTATGCGGAGGACTGGGGCCGACTCTTTCCGAATGGGTGCTCGAGGTCGTGCGCGAACGGCTGCGCGTGCCGCTTGCCGATTCGGCGCACGGTGCGTTGAAGCTGGCGCAGCGGGAGGCGTTACGCAAAGGGATCGCCTTCCGCTGAGGCGGCGCGGGTTGATTCCTGGCCAAGGCTGTCGATAGCGGCGAGGTGACTGCCGTTAAAGTGCCGCCGTGCGTCCTCTTCGCCTTCCACCGTTACGCCCTCCATCGTTAGCAGGGGCGAGTTGAATCGTCGGCCGAGGCTGGGGCCGGGACGCCCGTCGAGCCTTTCATGCTCACGCGAAAACGCGCGGTTTGCTGCCGTCGCTCGCGGCATGAGGCAGGCGAGCCGCACACGCAGGCGTTTCAACGCAGCGGATCATCCTGATTCCCATATGGGCCGCCGGGCTATTCATTCTTGTTTTGCCAGCGGGTACGACCACGAAATCGGGGCGCCGCGCGCACGGGCGCCCCGATTTCCCCCCCCCAGATTCCCGATTGCCGCAGCGGCGCAAGCGCCTCTGCGGCCAAACCTTAACGTCGTCGGCCAGCTACCAGCGGATATACGATGCCGGCGATCGTGGCGCCGAGGATCGGCGCGACCCAGAACAGCCAAAGCTGCGAGAGCGCCGCGCCGCCGACGAACAGCGCCGGGCCCGTCGAGCGCGCCGGGTTGACCGACGTGTTCGTCACCGGAATCGAGATCAGGTGGATCAGCGTGAGGCACAGGCCGATGGCGATCGGCGCGAAGCCGGCGGGTGCGCGCGCATCGGTGGCGCCGAGGATGACGAACAGGAAGAAGGCCGTCATCACCGTCTCGCAGATGAAGGCCGCCTGCATCGAGTAGTGCCCCGGCGAGTGGTCGCCGTAGCCGTTGGTCGCGAAGCCGTTCGAGACCACGTCGAAACCGGGCTTGCCGGTCGCGATGAGGTAGAGCAAAAGCGCGCCGAGCGCGCCGCCGACGACCTGGGCTACGATGTACGGCACGAGGTCGCGCGCCGGGAACCGCCCCGCGACGGTCAGGCCGACGCTGACCGCCGGATTCAGGTGGCATCCGGAAATGTGGCCGATGGCGAAGGCCATCGTGAGCACGGTCAGGCCGAACGCGAACGCGACGCCGACGAAGCCGATGCCGAGCCCCTGAACGGGGCCGGCGAAACTGGCCGCGATGACCGCGCTGCCGCAGCCGCCGAGCACCAGCCAGGCGGTGCCGAATAGTTCGGCAGCAAGTCGTTTGGATAAGTGCATCGTGAATACCTCGCGAAATCGATTTGAGGGAGCGGCAATAATACCGTCTCTGTTCCCGGGGGAATTTGAAAATCGGGCGAATTGATCCGCGTAAGTGTCAACGATTGCAAATTCCTCGCGTATTGATTCCGCATTTTTCCCGATTACCCGTCCGGATTTACTGCCTGGCGACACGATAAATCGCCGCCATGCTGGCTAAAGTCGTATTGACGTCCGTATTGCTGTTTATTGCTAATTCCGTTATTTACGTCTAATCTGCCGTTCGAGTCGCATCTACCAGGAATGAAGGGAGAATTGAAATGTCGCAATACTCGGAGCTCAAGGCGCAGATTGCCCGCCTGCAGGAGCAGGCCGAAGATGCGCGCCGCAACGAGGTTGCGGAGGTGATCGCGTCGATTCGGCAGAGGATTGCCGAATACGGTCTCAGTGCCGAAGATCTCGGTTTCGCCGCGGCGGCGAAACGGGGCCGTCCGCCGAAGAAGGCGCCCTTGCCGCCGCGTTACCAGGACCCGAAAACGGGCGCGACGTGGAGCGGCCGCGGCAAGCCGCCGAAATGGATTGCCGGCAAAAATCGGGAACGTTTTCTGATCGGCTGATGCGCCGGTTCGGCAAGTCGTTGGCCATCCCGCCGCCCGCGCGGGTTTGTCGCTGTTATTCGTCGTTATCCGCTGCTATCCCTTCCTTATTCGGGATCGCATAAAAAAACGCCGCATGTTCAATGCGGCGTTTTCATGAAACACGGAAGAAAAAACGTCAGCCGCCGGCGGCGACGCGGCGCAGCACCGGACGCTGTGCCGTCTCGATCAGCGTCGTATAGCTGTTCAGATAATTGCGCGCCATCGCGATCGAACTGAAGCGCTGTTCGAACTGCGCGCGAATCGCTTCGCGCGAGAGCGAATCGATGTTCTGCAGCGCGGCCACGGCGCCCTGCACGTCCTCGACGATGTAGCCCGTCAGCCCGTGGTCGATCACCTCCGGCACCGAGCCGCGGTTGAACGCGACGACAGGCGTGCCGCAGGCCATCGATTCGATCATGACGAGGCCGAACGGCTCCGACCAGTCGATCGGGAAGAGCAGCGCCTTCGCGCCCGAGAGGAACGCGGGCTTCTGCGTCTCGTCGATCTCGCCGATGAATTCCACGTGCGCCTGCGAGAGCAGCGGCTCGATCTGCGTCTTGAAGTATTCCTGGTCCACCTTGTCGACCTTGGCCGCGATCTTGAGCGGCAGGCCGCTTTGCGCGGCGATCTTGATGGCCGTGTCGACGCGCTTTTCCGGGCAGATGCGGCCGAGGAACGCCAGGTACTCGGGTTTGCGGTCGGTCTGCGGCGTCAGGAGCCGCTCGGGCAGCCCGTGATAGATCGTGCTGAGCCAGTTCGCCTGCGGCAGCGGCAGGCGCTGCGAATCGGAAATCGACACGACGGGCACGTCGGGGAACGAGTCGAACACGGGCTGTAGCTCGGGCAGGTCGAGACGGCCGTGCAGCGTCGTGACGAACGGCGTGTCGAGCGTCGAGAAGAGCGGGAACGGCAGATAGTCGAGGTGAAAGTGCAGCACGTCGAACTCGTGCGCGATGCTGCGCACGCGCTCGAGCAGCAGCACGTGCGGCGCGAGCGCATCGCGGATCGTCGGGTCGAGGCGCAGCGCGCGCGGCCACGCGGCTTCGAGCTTCGCCGACGTCACCGAATCGCCGCTCGCGAACAGCGTCACGTCATGGCCGAGTTCGACCAGCGCTTCGGTCAGATAGGACACGACGCGCTCGGTGCCGCCGTAGAGTTTGGGCGGCACGGCTTCGTACAGCGGCGCGATTTGGGCGATTCGCATCAGTCGATCTCCTTGCTTGAGTCTGGCTGCGTGCCTGACAGACGGCACGCAGCGGTGCATCGGGTTATCCCTAGGTCCCATTATCGACTACTGGGGGGACGATTCGAGTTATTTTGCAAACACTTAATGTTGTTACAGCGCGAAATACGCACTGTAGCAGGATGCATAAAAACGCTACAGCGAAGCCCGCGCGCAGCCCATGAAGCCGGTCGCGAGCCGGTACTTTTTCCCTTCCCCGGCCCTCTCCATTTCCGCCAAATATGCTCTGTAGGAGAAATTCCTACAGAAAGTCTGGTTTTCTTCTCTCTAAAGAAGAAGGCTTCCATCCAATTTCCGGCCGCAAATTCGTTGGACACAATCGGGCCGGGACCATAGACGGGACGCGATGAAGACCTGTCTTCCAGCAAAAGATGGACCGTCGTGAAACGGGCAGGCAAACGTTTTCTCGACAGGGCCGACCAGCCAGCATTGAGTTTCGGGGAAAATCCATGAGCGCGACTACGTCGAGCGACATGCTCAGCGAGATCAGGGAAGTCAACCTGTCGTACCTGCTGCTCGCGCAACGCCTGCTGCGCGAGGACAAGTCGAGGGGCATGTTCCGCATGGGGCTTTCCGAGCAACTGGCCGACGTGCTGGTCAATCTCTCTGACGCGCAGACCACGCGCCTTGCCGCGTCGAACCAGATGCTCTGCCGTTTCCGCTTCGACGACCACGCCATCCTCGGCTCGCTCGCCGACAAGGGCAAGCCGGCCGAAGTCGCGGCGGCCGAAGCGGCCGTTCTGATGGCGAGCCAGCCCGCCGCACAGATCGGCTGATCCCGTAATCCTTTCCGATTTCGTCGTTTCCTTTCGCCGCGCTTGCGCCGGGGCGCCGCAGGCGGGTCCGCCCCGGGCCGCCGCCGTGCGCCGGTTCCTCGGGCCCCATTTCGGACCTCATTCGTGCCGGCCGGCGGCGCCGTTGTCGCAGCCGGGCGGAAACGCCCGCGGGGCGGCCGTCCGAACCGCGCCGGCGCGTCTGCCGCAAGCCCGACACGAAACCCAAAGTTTTCCGCGGCCATGCCGTAAACCGAGTAAACGGCGCGGGTCGAAGGCGGTCCGCTGCACTCTCTTGTGAGGATCCGGCTGTGCTGATTTTCGTGGGAATACTCGTTACGCTGGCCTCCGTTTTCGGCGGCTACGCGTTGGGGGGCGGCCATCTCGCAGCGCTCGTGCAGCCGGTCGAAATCCTGATGATCGCCGGCGCGGGGATCGGCTCGTTCGTCCTCGGCAACGGCATCAAGACCATCAAGGCGACCGTCCGCGTCATCCCGACCCTTTTCAAGGGCGCGAAGTACAACAAGGACGTCTACATGGAGCTGATGGCTCTCCTGTACGTGCTGCTGGCGAAGGCGCGCAAGGAAGGCACGCTCACGCTCGAAGCCGACATCGACGATCCGCAGAAGAGCCCGATCTTCACCCAGTATCCCAAGATCCTCGCCGACCGCGAGATCATCGAATTCCTGACCGACTACCTGCGGCTCATGGTCGGCGGCAACATGAACGCTTTCGAAATCGAAAGCCTGATGGACGAGGAAATCGAGACCCATCACGCGGAAGGCGAGGCGCCGGCCAACGCGCTCGCGAAAACGGGCGACGCGATGCCGGCCTTCGGCATCGTCGCGGCCGTGATGGGCGTCGTGCACACGATGGCCTCGGCCGACAAGCCGCCCGCCGTGCTCGGCGAGATGATCGCCCAGGCGCTCGTCGGCACGTTCCTCGGCATCCTGCTTTCGTACGGTCTCATCGGTCCGCTGGCCAGCCTCGCCGAACAGCGCGTGACCGAGGCGACCAAGATGTTCCAGTGCATCAAGGTGACGATACTCGCGAGTCTGAACGGCTATGCGCCGGCGATCGCGGTCGAGTTCGGCCGTAAGGTGCTGTTCTCGACCGAGCGTCCGTCGTTTTCCGAGCTCGAAGAGCACGTGCGCCGCGTAAGGGCGAAGTGACGCGGCATGCGAGGAGACGGCGGATGAGTACCAACGAGAAGGAGCGCGCGATCGTCGTGCGGCGCGTCGCGCCGGCGAGGAAGGGGCATCACGGCGGCGCATGGAAGCTTGCCTACGCGGACTTCATGACCGCGATGATGGCGTTCTTCCTGCTGATGTGGCTGCTCAGTTCGGTTTCGCCGCCGCAACTGCACGGCATCGCAAAGTATTTCCAGCAGCCGCTGCGCATCACGCTGTGGGGCGGCCAGCGCAGCGCCGAGGATTCGAGCATCGTGCGCGGCGGCGGCCGCGACGTGTCGACGACCCAGCAGGGCGTGACCCACCGCGCCGACACGGCGGAGGCGCGCAATTCGGAGATCGCACCGGTCCGGAACCAGATCATGCGGCAGCAGGTGCACGCCGAGCAGGACGCCCAGGAGCAGGCGCGGCTGCACGAATTGCAGATCCGGCTGATGGACGCGATCGAGGCGAACCCGGTGCTGCGCCAGTTCAAGCAGCAGATCCGCATCGAGTCGACGCTCACGGGTCTGCGCATCGAGATCGTCGATTCGCAGAAGCGGCCGATGTTCGCGACCGCGAGCGACCAGGTGGAGCCGTACATGCGCGACATCCTGCGCGCGATCGGCCAGATGCTGAACGACGTGCCGAACCACATCGTGGTGCAGGGGCATACCGACGCCGTGCCGTATGCCGGCGGCGAGAAGGGCTACAGCAACTGGGAGCTTTCGTCGGACCGCGCGAACGCCTCGCGCCGCGAGCTGATCGCGGGCGGCATGGACGAAAGCAAGGTGCTGCGCGTGATCGGCCTCGCGTCGTCGGAGAACCTGGACAAGGCCAACCCGCTCGCGCCGGAGAACCGCCGCATCAGCATCATCGTGCTGAACCACCGCTCGGAAGCGGCGCTGATGCACGACGACACGACGGCGACGACGATTTCCGACGACGCGGCCGGCGCCCAGTCGCTGCTGCCGGGCGTCGCGCCCGCGTCGCCGGCCGTGGCGCCGCCCGCCGAAGGCGCCGCGCCGGCGGCGGCGCCGTGAGCGGCGGCAGGACGAGAGGGGCAGGCGGGACAAGCGGGACAAGCGGGAGCGATGGCATCGGTGACGATGGCGTAGCAGGCGGGAACGACGGCATGAGAGGAGCAGCGTGACGGGTCGCGCGGCAAAAAGGGCAGGCGAAGCAGGAACCGGCGAGCGGCACGCGAGCGAGGATCGGATGATTACGAATATTCTGGCGATAGATGATTCGGCGTCGATGCGGGAAATCCTGCAGGCGACGCTGACGGCCGCCGGCTACGGCGTCACGCTGGCGAAGGACGGCGACGAGGGGCTGGAGCACGCGCTTGCGCAGCACTTCGACCTGGTGCTGACCGACCAGTACATGCCGCACATGAGCGGGCTCGACCTGATCCGGCGGCTGCGCGCGAATCCGGCCTACGCGGCGACGCCGATTCTCGTGCTCACGACCGAATCGGACGAAACGTTCAAGGCGGCGGTGCGCGAGGCGGGCGCCACCGGCTGGATCGAAAAGCCGGTCGATCCGGATTTGCTGGTCGACCTGGTGGGCTCGCTCGGCGAGACGGCGGCGCCGTCCGCGAACCCGTGACGCGGCCGCAGGCGCACGATGCTTCCCACCCCTGATATTTCGCGGTGACCCAGGCATGACACTCGACATTACCCAGTTCTACCAGACGTTTTTCGACGAAGCGGACGAATTGCTCGCCCAGATGGAGCAGCTTCTGCTGAATCTCGACGTCGGCCGCCCCGATCCCGAGGATCTGGCGGCGATCTTCCGCGCCGCGCACTCGATCAAGGGCGGCGCGGCGACGTTCGGGTTCACCGCGCTCACCGAAACCACGCACATTCTCGAATCGCTGCTCGATCGCGCGCGCAACAACGAACTCGTGCTGCGCAAGGACATGATCGACACGTTCCTCGAAACCAAGGACGTGCTCTCCGGACAGCTCTCGGCCTACCGCGCGAGCGCCGAGCCCGACGCCGAAGCCACCGCGGCGATCTGCGCGAAGCTCGAGCGGCTGTACGCGGAAAGCCGCGGTTTGCCGGTCGAGGAAAAGCCGGCGCCCGGGGCCGCCGCCGCGCCCGCTTCGGCGGCCCCGGTGTCCGGCGCGCCGGAGCACGTCGTCGACGAGGCGATCGGCGCGCACGACCAGGGCGGAACGTCGGCCGGGGACGCGGCCGGCGGCGGCCATCTGCGCATCGTGCTGCGCGGCGTCGGCGAGGCCGACGAGGCGCTGCTGCTCGAGGAGCTCGGCAACCTGGGCCACGTCGTCGAGCAGGCGAAGAACGGCAACGATCTCACCGTCTATCTCGACACCGACGTGCCGTCCGGCGACATCATCGCGGTGTGCTGCTTCGTGATCGACGAGAGCCAGATCACGGTGGACCGGGCCGGCGCCGCGCCGGCCGCCGCCGAGCCGGCCGCGCCCGCAAGCGTCGCGCCGGCGGCGAACGCCGCGCCCGCGCCTGTCGCGCCGC
>NZ_PNEO01000010.1 GCF_002870125.1 Burkholderia sp. WAC0059 | reverse complement strand
CGCGCGGCCGGCCTCGGGCGCGGCGGCGGACGCGGACGACGCGTCGGGCCCGGCCGCGGGCAGCGGCGCTCGCGGCCACCGCCGGCACGCGCGCGCATCGGACGCGGCCGCCGCGTCGCAGGCATCGTAAGTCGCGGGCCGCCAGCCGATGAACTTTTCCCGTCTGTTCATTCTGAGGCCAGTAGCCACGTCGCTGCTGATGGTCGCCGTCGTGCTCGTGGGGATCGTCTCGGTACGGTTCCTGCCGGTCTCGTCGCTGCCCAACGTCGATTACCCGACCATCCAGGTGCAGACCTTCTATCCGGGCGCGAGCCCGGAGGTGATGGCCACGACGGTGACCGCGCCGCTCGAGGTGCAGCTCGGCGAGATTCCGGGCCTGCAGCAGATGGTCTCCTACAGCTCCGAGGGCGCTTCGGTCATCACGCTGCAGTTCGACCTCTCGCTGAACCTCGACGTCGCCGAGCAGGACGTCCAGCAGGCCATCAACGCGGCCAACAGCTACCTGCCGACGGGCCTGCCCGCGCCGCCGACCTACGCGAAGGTGAACCCGGCCGACCAGCCGATCCTGACGCTCGCGATCACCTCGAAGTCGATGTCGCTCACGCAGTTGCAGGACGCGGCCAACAACCGCCTCGCGACGAAGATTTCCGAAGTGCAGGGCGTCGGCCTCGTGACGACGGCGGGCGGCAACGTGCCGGCCGTGCGCGTCGAGGCGGACCCGCAGAAGCTGGCCGCCTACGGCCTGAACATCGACGACCTGCGCACGCTGCTCGCCGACATCAACGTCAGCCAGCCGAAAGGCAACTTCGACGGCCCCGAGCTCGACTACACGATCAACGCGAACGACCAGATCTCGGACCCGAACGACTACCTGAACAGCGTCATCGCCTACCAGAACGGCGCGCCCGTCTATCTGCGCGACGTGGCCCGCGTGTCGTCGGCGGCCGAGGACGTCGAGCAGGGCGCCTGGTACAACCGGCAGCCGGCCATCGTGCTGAACATCCAGCGCCAGCCCGGCGCGAACGTGATCGCCACGGTAGGCCAGATCATGCGGGAGCTGCCGACGCTCGAGTCCACGCTGCCCGCGGGCATGCAGGTCACGGTCGTCTCCAACAGCACCGGCGTGATCCGCTCGTCGGTGTCGGACGCGGCCTTCGAGCTCCTGCTCTCGATCGTGCTCGTCGTGCTCGTGATCTTCGTGTTTCTGCGCAACGTGCCGGCCACGATCATCCCGAGCATCTCGGTGCCGGTTTCGCTGATCGGCACGCTCGCGGTGATGTACGAGCTCAACTACTCGATCGACAACCTCTCGCTGATGGCGCTCATCATCGCCACCGGTTTCGTGGTCGACGACTCGATCGTCATGATCGAGAACATCGTGCGCTATCTGGAGGAGGGCAAGAGTCCGCTCGAGGCTGCGCTCGAGGGCGCGGGACAGATCGGCTTCACGATTCTCTCGCTGACGATCTCGCTGATCGCGGTGCTGATCCCGCTGCTCTTCATGGGCGGCGTGATCGGCCGGCTCTTCAGCGAGTTCGCCGTCACGCTCGCGGTGACGATCGTCATATCGGCCGTGGTGTCGCTCACGGTGGTGCCGATGCTCTGCGCCCGCATCCTGCGCGCGCAGGCGCAGCGTGCGCCGAGCCGCTTCGAGCGCTTCAGCGAGGGCATTTTCGAGCGCACGCTTGCCGCCTACGAGCGCGGGCTGCGCTGGGTGCTCGACCACCAGGTGCTGACGCTGTGCGTCGCGACGGGCACGGTGGTGCTGACCCTCGTGCTCTACGTCGTCATTCCGAAGGGGCTCTTCCCGGTGCAGGACGTCGGCGTGATCCAGGGGATCACGGTGGCCGACAACTCGGTGTCCTACTTCGAGATGGCGAAGCGCCAGGCCGCGCTCGCCGACCTCATCCTGAAGGACCCGGACGTGGTCTCGCTCACGTCCTACGTCGGCATCGACGGGACCAACCCGACGCTGAACAACGGCCGCTTCCTCATCAACCTGCGCGATCACGACCGCCGCTCGCTGACGGCCGCGCAGATCGCGCGGCGCATCGAGGGCGAGGTCACGCAGGTGCCGGGCATCCGGCTCTACCTGCAGCCCGAGCAGGACCTCACGCTCGACACCACGGTGTCGCGCAACCAGTACAGCTTCGTGCTGCGCGGGCCGAACCAGCAGGCGTTCAACAAGTACGTGCCGGCGCTCATCGCGAAGATGAGGCAGGTGCCGTCGATCACCGACGTCACGAGCGACCTGAACACCGACGGCCTCAGCATCGACGTCGAGCTGAACCGGCAACTGGCCGCGCGCTACGGTATCACGGCCGCGACCGTCGACAACCTGCTCTACGACGCGCTCGGCCAGCGCATCGTCTCGACCATCTTCCAGCAGTCGGACCAGTACCGGGTCATTCTCGTGGCCAAGCCCGAGGCGCTGCCGACCGTCGAGTCGCTCGGCAACCTCTACCTGCCGAGCCAGACGAGCAGCAGCGGGCAAGTGCCGCTCTCGGCGGTCGCGACGATCAGCGTCACGCATTCGCCGCTGATGATCAGCCACCTCGCGCAGTTCCCGTCGGTGACGATCTCGTTCAACCTCGCGCACGGCGCCTCGCTGAGCGCGGCCGTCAGCGAGATCCGCAAGGTCGAGCAGCAGGTGAACCTGCCGCCGTCGATCACCTCGACGTTCCAGGGCGCGGCCCAGGCGTTCGAGGACTCGCTCTCGAGCGAGGTCTACTTGCTGGTCGCGGCGCTCGTGGCGGTCTACATCGTGCTCGGCGTGCTCTACGAGAGCTACGTCCACCCGGTGACGATCCTCTCGACGCTGCCCTCGGCCGGCATCGGCGCGCTGCTCGCGCTGATGATTGCCGGCAGCGACCTCGACGTGATCGGCATCATCGGCATCGTGCTGCTCATCGGCATCGTCAAGAAGAACGCCATCATGATCGTGGACTTCGCGCTCGAAGCCGAGCGCGAGCACGGCAAGTCCTCGTACGACGCGATCTTCGAGGCGTCGCTGCTGCGCTTCCGGCCGATCCTGATGACCACGCTCGCGGCCATGCTGGGCGCGCTGCCGATGCTGCTCGGCACCGGCACGGGCTCGGAGCTGCGCCGGCCGCTCGGCCTCGCGATCATCGGCGGCCTGACCGTGAGCCAGTTGCTCACGCTCTTCACGACGCCTGTGATCTATCTGCTCTTCGACCGGCTCGGCCAGCGCTTCGGGCGCCGGCGGCGGTCCAGTGAGGGCCCCGCGGGGAGCGCGCCGTGAACATTTCGGCGCTGTTCATCCGGCGCCCGGTCGCGACCAGCCTGCTGGCGGTCGCGATCGCGCTGTCCGGCATCCTCGCGTACTTCCGGCTGCCCGTCGCCCCGCTGCCGAACGTGGCCTATCCGGTCATCGTCGTGCAGGCGAACATGGCCGGCGCGAGTCCGAACATCATGGCGTCCACGGTGGCCGAGCCGCTGGAGCGGCGGCTCGGCTCGATCGCCGACGTGAACGAGCTCACGTCGATCAGCTACGTGGGCTCGTCGATGATCGTCGTCATGTTCGGGCTGAACCGCGACATCAACGGCGCGGCCCGCGACGTCGAGGCGGCGATCCAGGCGGCCCGCGCGGACCTGCCGACGACGCTGCGCAGCAACCCGAGCTATCGCGAGTACAACCCGGCCGAGTCGCCGATCATGGTGCTCGGGTTGACCTCGAACACGCTCACGAAGGCGCAGCTCTACGACTCGGCCGACTCGGTTCTCCAGCAGCAGCTCTCGCAGGTGGACGGCGTCGGCGAGATCACGCTCGGCGGCGGCGCGCTGCCGTCGGTGCGCGTCGAGCTCGAGCCGGGCAAGCTCAACAGCTACGGCATCGGCCTCGAGGACGTGCGCGCGGCGATCAGCGCGGCCAACGCGGACAGCGCGAAGGGGCACCTCAACGAGGGCAGCCAGCGCTACGAGATCATTTCGAACGACCAGATCAGCAAGGCCGCGCCGTACCGCAACCTCGTCGTCGCCTATCGCGACGGCGCGCCGGTGTTCCTGCGCGACGTCGCCTCGGTCGTCGATTCGAACGAGAACATCCGCAATGCGGGCCTCTACAACGGCCAGTCGGCCGTGCTCGTGATCGTCTATCCGCTGCCGGGCAGCAACGTCGTCAATACCGTGCGGCAGATCCGCGAGCGCCTGCCCTCGATCGAGGCGGCGTTGCCGAGCGACATCCACGTCAACGTGGCGGTCGACCGCTCCGAGTCGGTGCGCGCCTCGGTGGGCGACACCGAGCGCACGCTCTTCATCGCCGTGCTGCTCGTCGTCGGCGTCGTTTTCGTGTTCCTGCTCTCGCCGCGCGCCACGCTGATTCCGGCCGTCGCGCTGCCGCTGTCCATCATCGGCACGTTCGGGCCGATGTACCTGCTCGGCTACAGCATCGACAACCTCTCGCTGATGGCGCTGACGATCGGCACGGGCTTCGTGGTCGACGACGCCGTGGTGGTGCTCGAGAACATCGTGCGCCACATGGAGTTGGGCCTTTCGCCGAAGGAGGCCGCGCTGCGCGGCAGCGGCGAGGTGGGCTTCACGGTGATCTCGATGAGCCTCTCGCTGATCGCGGTGTTCCTGCCGATCCTGCTGATGCCGGGCATCGTCGGGCTGTTGTTCCACGAGTTCGCGGTGACGCTGTCGATCGCGATCCTGTTCTCGCTCCTCATCTCGCTCACGATCACGCCGACCATGTGCGCGTACCTGCTGAAGCACCAGCAGGCGCAACAGCAGGGGGCGTCGGGCGGGCGCTGGGCGCGTATCGCGGGCTGGATCGAGCGGCAGTTCGAGCGCTTCACCGACGCGTACTCGCGCTCGCTTACCGCCGTGCTCGATCACTCGCTGCTCGTCGTGCTCGTGCTGATCGCGCTGCTCGTGCTCAACGTCTTCCTCTTCCGGCTGCTGCCGGCCACGTTCTTTCCGGAGCAGGACACGGGCATCCTGATCGGGCAGATCATCGCCGACCAGAGCATCTCGTTCCCGTCCATGGAGAAGAAGCTCGCGCAGCTTCAGGCCATCGTGCAGAAAGACCCGGCGGTGCAGTCCGTCGCCGGCTTCACGGGCGGCCGCGCGCTCAACACGGCCAACGTGTTCATCGAGCTCAAGCCGCTCGCCGAGCGCGGCATTTCGGCCTCCGGGGTCGTCAACCGCCTGCGGCCGAAGCTCAACGCCGTATCGGGCGCGCGGCTCTTCCTGCAGGCCCAGCAGGATCTGCGCATCGGCGGCCGGCAGTCGGCGGCCGAGTATCAGTACACGCTCACGAGCGACGACGCCGACGCGCTCTTCAACTGGGTGCCGAAGCTCGTGACCGAGCTCGGCAAGGGCCAGTATCGCAACCGGTTGCTGGACGTGAACTCGGACCTCCAGCAGAACGGCCTGCAGACCTATCTCAGCATCAGCCGCAGCACCGCGATGCGCTACGGCTTCGAGCCGAACCAGATCGACAGCGTGCTCTACGACTCGTTCGGCCAGCGCACGGTCTCGACGATCTACAATCCGCTCAACCAGTATTTCGTGGTGATGGAGGTGGCGCCGAAGTATTGGCAGTATCCGGAGTCGCTCAACCAGGTGTTCCTGAGCGCGGCGGCGGGCAACCCCTCGGGCACGAACCAGACGCAGATGCCGGGCGGCACCGTCACGGCGGTCCAGCAGCCCGTGGCCGTCGGCACGTCGACGACGGGGGCGAGCACGAACTCGCTGAACTCGAACGCCGAGGCGAACCAGCTCACCAACAGCATTTCCAACAGCAAGGGCGGCAGTTCGAGCGGTAGCGCGGACAGCACGGCGGCCGAGACGATGGTGCCGTTGCCGACCATGGTCAGCTACCTGAACAGCCATACGGCGACCCAGGTGAACCACCAGAGCGGCCAGGTAGCCGGTACGATCTCGTTCAACCTGCCGCCGGGCGGCTCGCTGAGCGCGGCGGCCGACGCCATCCAGGAGGCGACCCGCGCCATCGACATGCCGGCCTCGATCCACGGCGCGTTCGCGGGCGCGGCCCAGGCCTACGCGCAGTCGATGGGCGCCGTGCCGCTCCTCGTGCTCGCGGCGCTCGTCGTGGTCTACATCGTGCTCGGCGTGCTCTACGAGAACACGATCCACCCGCTCACGATCCTCTCGACGCTGCCCTCTGCCGGGATCGGCGCCACGCTTGCGCTGCTGATCTTCGGCACGCCGTTCTCGGTGATCGCGTTGATCGGCATGATCCTGCTGATCGGGATCGTGAAGAAGAACGGCATCATGATGGTCGACGTCGCCATCCAGATGCAGCGCAAGGAGGGGCTGGACGCCCGCGGGGCCATCCACGCGGCCGCCGTGGTGCGGCTGAGGCCGATCCTGATGACGACGACGGCCGCCGTGCTCGGCGCGGTGCCGCTCGCGATCGGCATCGGCCAGGGCGCGTCGCTGCGCCAGCCGCTCGGGGTCACCGTGATGGGTGGCCTGATTCTCAGCCAGGTTTTCACGCTCTACACGACGCCGGTCATCTACCTGTACCTCGACCGTGTCCGCGCACGGCTTGCCCGGTGGTCCGCCGGCCTGCCGTGGAACCGCCGTACGGATGCAAGCGCATGAACATGAAAACTTCCCGCACCGTCCTGGCCGCCTCGCTCGCGCTGCTCGTCAGCGGCTGCATGGTCGGCCCCAACTATCGCCGGCCCGACGTGACCGCGCCGACCGCCTGGAAGGAACTGCCCGGCTGGACCCAGGCCGCGCCCGCGGCCGAAGGCCCGAAGGGCGAGTGGTGGACCGCGTTCAACGACCCGCTGCTCGACACGTTCGAGCCGCTCGTCTCGGTGTCGAACCAGACTGTCCGCCAGGACTACGCGAACTACCAGGAAGCGCTCGCCGAAGTGCGGATCGCGCGCAGCTCGCTGTTCCCGACCATCGGCGTGACCGGGTCGGCCACGCGCGAGCGTACCTCGTCGGGCAGTCTCGGCACGGGGACGGCGAGCGCGGGCCTCGGCAATCTCGCGCGCATCAACAACGCCGGCTCGCTCGAAGGCGACGTGAGCTGGAACCTCGACGTCTGGGGGCAGGTGCGCCGCACCATCGAGGAGAACGCGGCGACGGCCGAGGCCAGTCAGGCGACGCTCGCCAACGCGACGCTTTCCGAGCAGATCGCGCTTGCCACGGCGGTCATCAACCTGCGCGTCGCCGACGCCAACATCGACCTGCTCACGCATACGGTCGAGGCCTATCAGCAGTATCTGCGCGTCGTCGCCGACCAGGACCGGGCCGGCACGGTGCCGCCGTCGGACCTCATTGCCGCGCGCACGCAGCTCGAGAACGCGCAGTCGAGCCTGATCGCGCTCGGCGTCTCGCGCGCCGAGTACGTGCACGCGATCGCCGTGCTCGTCGGCAAGAATCCCGAGGAGCTCGACATTCCGCACAGCGCGGCGCTGCCGGCGCTGCCGCTCGTGCCGGCCGGCGTGCCCTCGACGTTGCTGCAGCGCCGGCCCGACATCGCCGTCGCCGAGCGCCAGATGGCCGCCGAGAATGCCTCGATCGGCGTCGCCGTCGCGGCCTGGTATCCGGCGATTTCGCTCTCGGCGCTCGACGGCTTCACGCAGTCGCCGTTGGGCGGCCTGCTGCACGTGGCCAATTACGTTTGGTCGCTCGGCGCCAGCGCGAACGAGACGATTTTCGACGGCGGCGAGCGCAGCGGCGAGGTTGCCGCCGCGCGGGCCAGCTACGACGCGGCCGTCGCTAACTACCGGGGCACCGTGCTCGGCGCGTTCCAGAACGTCGAGGACGATCTTTCGGGTCTGCGCATCCTCGAGCAGCAGGCGGGCGTGCTCGACGCGGCCGTCACGGACGCAACGCACGGCACCGAAATTGCGCAGAACGAATACGAGGCCGGCACGGTGGACTACACCACGGTGGCGACGGCCGAGGCCACGCAGCTCAGCACCCAGGAAAGCGCGCTGAGCGTGCAGCAGCAGCGCCTGCTCGACACGGCCTCGCTGATCGGCGATCTCGGCGGCGGCTGGTCGGCCGATGAGCTGTGCGATCCGCGCCATGCCCGCTGCGAGGGCGACGGCGCGGCGCGCAAGAGCGCGAGCGCCGCCGCCGCGGCAAGCGCCGCGAGCACGGCAAGCACTGCGAGCGCGACAAGCGCCGCGAACTGACGGCGGGCACGGACGCGCAGCCCGGCGCGCCCGCGTTTGCCGGTTTCATCCCGACGACCGTCCCGACGCGAAGCGTTCCCGATAGGCCTGCGGCGTGACGCCGATGGCGCGCACGAAGCTACGCCGCATGGTTTCCTCGCTGCCGAATCCGCAGCGGGCGGCAATCCGTTTCACCGACCACGACGTCTCTCCCAACTGCCGTTGCGCGGCCTCGACGCGAATCTGCTCGACGGCGCGCGCCGGCGTACGGCCCGTTTCCGTCCGGTAGTGCCGCATGAAACTGCGCTCGCTCATGCCGGCCCGCCCGGCGAGGGCGGGCACGGACAGATCCGCGGCGAGATGCCCGGCCATCCAGGCATGCAGCTCGGCGAACCGGTCGCTTTCCTTCTGCATCGACAGAGGCGCGCTGAATTGCGCCTGGCCGCCGGGGCGCTTCAGAAAAACCACGAGGTCGCGGGCCACGTCGAGGGCGAGGGCGCGCCCCAGATCGTCCTCGACGAGCGAGAGGGCGAGGTCGATGCCCGCCGTGACGCCCGCCGAGGTCCAGACGGCTCCGTCGCGAATGAAGATCGGGTCGGGATCGACGCGCAGTGCCGGATAGCGTTGCGCGAGCTGGCGGCAGTGGTTCCAGTGCGTGACGACCCGGCGTCCGTCGAGCAGCCCGGCCTGCGCGAGCAGGAACGCGCCCGTGCACACGGACGCGACGCGTCGCGAGCGGGCGGCCTGCCGCCGTACCCAGCGGATCAGCCGCGCGTCCCGTGCCGCTTCGTAGACGCCGTCGCCACCCGCGACGACCAGCGTATCGACGGGGCGCTCTCCGCCCGGCAGCGCTTCGGCAAGCAGGCCGAGCCCGGCCGACGAGACGACGGCGCCGGATTGCGCGGCGACGACGCGCGGCGCATAGGGGGCGGGCAGGCCGCGTTGCCGCGCGAGCTTGCCGGCCGACGCGAAAACCTGCAGCGGTCCCGAGACGTCGAGCAGTTGCACGTCCGGAAAGGCCAGCACGAGAATCGATCGGGGTGCGTCGGCCATGGCGGTAAACGTGGGAATTATGGCAATTCCGCCACACCTTACCCGCGTACATTGGATCTGTCCATCGCCGTCGGCCCGCAACCTGCCGGCGTTTTTTCCCCTCCATCGTCCGAGGTATCGCCATGACGCTCCATGTCGGCTTTCTGCTGTTTCCCCAGGTTCAGCATCTCGATCTCGCCGGGCCGCACGACGTGCTGGCCGCGCTGCCGGGTGCGAAGACCCATCTGGTCTGGAAGACGCTCGACCGGTTCGCCGCGAGCAGCGGTCTCGTGCTGACGCCGGACACGACGTTCGATGCCTGCCCGCCGCTCGACGTCGTGTGCGTGCCGGGCGGAATCGGCATCGCCGCCCTGATGGAGGATCGGCAGACGCTCGACTTCCTGCGCCGCCAGGCAGCCGGGGCCCGCTACGTCACGTCGGTCTGCACCGGAGCGCTCGTGCTCGGCGCGGCGGGACTGCTGCGCGGACGGCGCGCCACGACGCATTGGGCCTTCCACGAATTGCTCGAGCCGCTGGGGGCGATCGCGGTGCACGAGCGGGTCGTGCGCGACGGCAATCTCATCACGGGCGGAGGCGTGACCGCCGGCATCGACTTCGCGCTGACGCTCGCCGGCGAGGTGGCCGGCGCTCAGGAAGCCGAGGCGATCCAGCTCGAACTCGAATATGCGCCCGCGCCGCCGTTCGACGCGGGCCATCCCGACCGCGCGGGCGCGTCGATCGTGGCGAGAGTGCGCGCGCAGTCGGCCGATACGTTCGAGCGCCGTCGGCAGATCGTCATGCGCATCGCGTCTGGCGGGGCCTCGTAGCGCCGTCGCCGATGCTTCGCGAGGGGCTTCATGTCGGCCGAATAAGCACCCGCCGCCATTCGACACCGACAAAATGATCGCCCACAATCCGGATGCAATCGCCGGGCCGGCCCGCCGTTTCGGGACGGGTCGACGGACGATTGCGACGGATAACCAGGCAAAAATGGGCGACGGGGGAGCAATGGAACCGATCACGCTGGGGCAGTGCGTCAGGGGCGCATGGGTGGGCGGATGTGTGGCGATGGCACGCCGGCCGGGCGTCGCGTTCGCCTCGCTGGTGTCGCTGCTGATCCTGAATCTGGGCCGGCTCGCCTTTCCGGTCGCCGCGCCGCTGGCGGCGGGCAGGCTGCACGCCATGACGTCGATGTTCGTCGGCCTGCAGACCCTGATCGGGACCGCCCTGTCCGTGTACGTCATCCGGTATATGCTGCTCGACGATCACGAGCGCGATTCGTCCGGCGAATTCTTCAGGGCCTGGCTGCGCTACGTACGCGTCAACGTGATGCTCGGGTTCATCATGAGCATTCCCGTCGTCGCGATCGTCCTCGCGGTTCTTGTCGGCCTCCCGCATCTCCTGCATGCGTGGGGCCTGCCCGCGAGACCGCTCGCCATGAAGTTCCTGGTCGTCGTGCTGACGCTGGCGGCCGTGTGCATCATGCTGGCCGTGTACTTCAGATTCGGCCTGCTCGGCTGCCACGTCGCCATCGGCGGACAGGCATCGTGGCGCGCGGCCTGGCGCGATTCGCGCGAGCATGTCTGGAGCATCTTCGCGGCTCACTTCGTGACGTGGCTGCCGATACTCGCCGTCTGGATCGCCCTGTTCGTCGTCATGCACGTCCACGCGAAATCCGTCGGCGTCCCGGTTTCGCCGGGGTGGATTGCCTGTCTGCGGGTGTTCGGGTCCTTCGTCGGCACGTACACGAGCTCGGCCTGCGCGAGCTGGCTCTATCGCCGTTTCGCCGCGCGGCTGCTCTTCGAAACGTAGCGGGGCGCGCGTTTTTGCGGGCCGCTTTGTGTCCGTTTTGCCGTCCTGAACCCGCGGCTTTCACCCATACCCCGTATGCGGGTTGCGTGGCATAATTCGGCACACTCTTCCGTGTTCGCCATGTCACGCATTCGCCTGCAAAAACTCGGCAGCCTGCTCGGATTGCTTGCAATCCTGATGAGCACGCTCGCGCCGACGATTTCGCAGACGCTGGCCTCGCGCGACCGGTTGCAACAGGCGCTCGCCACCTACTGCACGGCCGTCCCCGAAAGCGGCGGCATGATGATGGCGATGCCGGGCGACGGCGACAAGTCCTCGCCCGCGCACGCGTCCAACTGGCAGGCCTGCGCGTATTGCGGGCTGCTCGCGCACATGCCGGTGATGCCCGGCATGGTCATCCCGTTCGCGGCGGCGCAGGCCGTCGCGCATGCGTCGGTCGCGCTCGCGCACGACGAAGTGCGGGCCTTGTTCTCCCATACCGCCGCGAAGCCGCGCGCGCCGCCTGTTTTCTCCTGATCTTCCGTCTTCGCACGAACAATCCGATGCGTTCGCAGGCCGTGGCGCGGCGTCGTCGCGCGCATGCGCCGGCGAGGCATCAGGACAACCAGGAGAATTACGCACCATGCGCACGCTTTTCACGCGGCGCGCGGGGTTCGCGCACGCCGTTCCGATGGCGATTGCCGCGGTCTCGCTCGCCGTTTCGTCGGGCGCCTCGGCTCATGCCGTCGTCGGCGATCGCGTCTTTCCCGCGACGCTGACCGTCGACGACCCCGGCGTCGGCGACGAGTTCGACACCCAGTTCGGCCACATCAAGGCACCGGACGACGACGGCGACGCCATGAACGTCAACACCGTGTCGTACGAGTGGGACAAGTTGATCACGCAGAACCTCGCGTTCAGCATCGCCAGCGACTACGTGAGCCAAAACGACCCGAACGGCGGCTCGGCGAAGGGCTGGGACAACATTACGCTCGGCGTCAAATATCTCGTCTACGCCAACGCGGCGCACGAGTTCATGGCGTCGGTCGGGCTCGAGTCCGAGGTCGGCGGCACCGGCTCGAAGTCGATCGCCAATGCGTTCTCGACCTTCACGCCGACCGTCTACTTCGGCAAGGGCTTCGGCGATCTGCCGCCGCAACTCGGCTATTTGCGGCCCTTCGCGATTACCGGCGAGATCGGCCCCAATCTGACGACGGCGTCGTCGGAGACCGGGCCGAACTCGTTCGGCTGGGGGCTCACGCTGCAGTACAGCCTGCCTTACCTGCAATCGCAGGTGAAGGACCTCGGGCTGCCGCAGCCGTTCAGCAACCTCTTTCTCGTCGTCGAGGCGCCGATGAGCACCTGTACGGCGGGCGCCTGCGCGGGGCAGACCACGGGCACGCTCAATCCGGGCGTCCTGTGGCTGAACCGCTACGGGCAATTCGGCGTCGAGGCGCAGATTCCGGTCAACCGTCTGACCGGCGAGCATCCGGGCGTGCTGTTCGACGCCCATCTGTACTTCGACGATATCTTTCCCAACTCTCTCGGCAAACCGCTCTTCTGACCATGAAAACTTCCTTTACTTCCACTGGCACGCTCACGGTGCGCGGCCTCGTCGCCGCGCTGATGCTGGCCGCCTCGCAACTGGCCAGCGCCCACGCGTATCCGACCCACGAGACGCCCGGCGCCGGCGCGACCGTCGCGACGACGCAGCAGAACGTCGCGATCGACTACGACGACGGGCTCGAGCCCGCCTTCAGCTCGATCACCGTCACCGACGCGCAGGGCAAGTCGGTGACGCGCGGCAAGTCGGTCGTCGATCCGGCGAACAACCGGCACATGTCGGTCGTGCTGAATCCGCTCGCGCCCGGCGTCTATTCCGTCGCCTGGGTCGCGATCGCGACGGACAGCCACCGCACGCAGGGGCACTACACGTTCACGGCGAAGTGACGATGGACGCGCTCGTCGTCGCGGAGATCGCGGTCGCCGCCGTGCAGGACGTCCTCTTCGCGCTGGCGGCCGGAATGCTGGCCGTCCGCCTGATGACGTCCGGGATCGGCGGTGCGGCAGCGGGGGCGGGCGCGCCCCGCTGGTCGCGCTGGCAGGGCGGCGCGGCGCTCGCGCTCGCGTGCGCGCTGGCCGTCTACCTGTGGCTGCAGGCCGCCGTGATGAGCGGGTCGCCGCTCGCCGAGGCCGGCTCCGCGGTGACGGCCGTGCTGACTGAATCGCACTTCGGTCTCGCCTGGTCGGTCGGCTGCGCCGGCGCGGCGGTCATGGCGCTCGGCGGCTTTTTCAGTGCCGGCCGCGCCGGCCGTCCGGGCGGTTCCGGCGCGACCGTCACGGCGCTCGGCGCGCTCGTCTATGCGGCCGGCCGCGCCGCCGAAAGCCACGCCGCCGATACGGGCGACTTCACGTTGCGCGAAGCGGTGCACGTCGTGCACCTGGGTTCGACGGCGTTGTGGGCCGGCAGCGTGATCGTCTCGGCCGTACTGCTGCGGCGGCGCGAAACGGCGCTTTCCGGCGGGCCGCAGCGCGCGGCGTTCTGTTCGCGGCTCTCGCAACTGGCCACGGCGGCGCTCGCGATCGTGGCCGCGACGGGCATCTACAACGCGATCCAGGATACGGCGCACACCGTCGGGCCGCTGCTCGGCGAGGCCTACGGCCGGGTGCTCGCGGCCAAGCTCGTGCTGGTCTGCGCGACGGTGCTGCTGGGCGGCGCGAACCGTATGGTGTTCCTGCCGCGCATGCAGGTCGCGGCGGCGTCCGGCGACGCCGCGCTCGCGCAGGTGCAAGCGCAGCGACGTTTCGGGCAACTGCTCGCCGTCGAGGCGCTGGCCATGCTCGGTGTCCTGATCGTCGCGGCCGTGCTCGGCCACACGTCGCCGTAGACGGCGCCGGGTCGGGCCCGGCGGTCTTCCGCCCGTCCGGTTCCCGCCGGCGGGCGTCTTATGCAAGAATCATGACCCGGCGCGCAACGAAAAACACAAGGCGCGACCGCATTCCAACATTCAGGTGACGAGGAGCAGACAAGTGATTCAGCGTATTTCGGGCTTTTTTACGGGGGTCGTGCATCGGGTGCTGCCCGACCCGCTTATTTTCGCCATCCTGCTGACCGTGCTGACGTTCGTGCTGTCGTTCGCACTGACGCCGCAGCCGCCCGCGGATCTGGTCATGATGTGGGGCACGGGTTTCTGGAACCTGCTCGCGTTCTCGATGCAGATGGCGATGATTCTCGTGACGGGCCACGCGCTCGCGAGCTCGGGGCCCGTGCGCCGGCTGCTCGTCGCGATCGCGACCTGCGCGCGCACGCCGGGGCAGGGCGTCATGCTGGTGGCGTTCGTCGCCGCGGTGGCCTGCGCCATCAACTGGGGCTTCGGGCTCGTACTCGGCGCGATGTTCGCGCGCGAGGTGGCGCGCCGCGTGCAGGGCACCGACTACCGGCTGCTCGTCGCCTCGGCCTACATGGGCTTCCTGACCTGGCACGGCGGGCTGTCGGGCTCGGTGCCGCTCGTCGCCGCGACGAAGGGCAATCCGATGGAAAAGGCGATCGGCCTCATTCCGGTGTCGGACACGATCTTCACGGGCTACAACGCGTTCATCACGATCGCGCTCATCGTGCTGCTGCCGATCCTCGTGCGCTTCATGATGCCGAAGCCCGGCGACGTGGTGGCCGTCGATCCGGCGCTGCTCGAGGACCCGCCCGTCTTCGCGCGCAGGTTGGGCCCCGACGCGACGCTGGCCGAGCGCATCGAGGAGAGCCGGTGGCTCTCGATTCTCGTCGCCGCGCTGTGCGCGGTCTTTCTCGCGGTCCGTTTCTCGAAGCGGGGCTTCGCGCTCGACATCGACACCGTGAACCTCGTGTTCCTCGCCGCCGGCCTCGTGCTGCACGGCTCGCCGATGGCCTACGCGCGCGCCGTCGCGACGGCCGCGAAGGGCGCCTCGGGCATCATGATCCAGTTTCCGTTCTACGCGGGCATCCAGTCGCTGATGGACCATTCGGGGCTGGCCGGCGTCATCACGAAGTGGTTCGTCGACATCGCGAACGTCCACACGTTTCCGCTGCTGGTGTTCCTGAGCTCGGCGCTGATCAATTTCGCGGTGCCCTCGGGCGGCGGCCACTGGGTCGTGCAAGGGCCGTTCGTGATGCCGGCCGCGCAGGCGATCGGCGCCAATCTCGGCAAGTCGGCCATGGCGATCGCCTACGGCGAGGCCTGGACCAACATGGCGCAGCCGTTCTGGGCGCTGCCCGCGCTCGCGATCGCGGGCCTCGGCGTGCGCGACATCATGGGCTACTGCGTGACGGCGCTGCTGTTTTCCGGCGTGGTGTTCGTCGCGGGCCTGTATCTGTTCTGACTGCCTGCCGGCGGCGAGGCAGCGATGGACACGCCGGCATTGCAGCGCGCCCATCCAGCCGTGGCCGAACCGTCGTCTCTTTCGCGTCTGCGAACGCTTTTTCGTCCGGCTCGACTTGAGTGACGGCGCGCGCCGCCGAGGCGGGAGCGCGCGAACTTCTCGAAGAAAAAGCGAAGCGTCGGCCGGCGGCGCGCCGGATCGGCGGCTCCGTCACCGCGATGCCACGCTATGATTGCCGGGCATTCGCCGGACTGCCGGCGCCGCCGTTCCCAGGGACGCCGGACGCTGCGCGGTTCTCACGGGCTCAAGGACAACATGACCAGACAGATGCATTTCATTTCGGGGCTGCCGCGCTCGGGCTCGACGCTGCTGGCGGCGCTGCTGCGGCAGAATCCGCGTTTTCACGCGGACATGTCGGGACCGCTCGCGGGCCTTTTCGGCGCGCTGCTCGGCGAGATGAGCGGACGCAACGAGTTCTCGCTCTTCATCAGCGACGAGCAGCGCCAGCGCCTGCTGCGCGGGCTCTTCGAGAACTACTACGGCCCCGAGATCGGGGCGCCCGTAATCTTCGACACCAACCGCACCTGGTGCATGCGGCTGCGGGCGATTCGCCAGTTGTTTCCGCAGGGCAAGGTGATCGCCTGCGTGCGCGACATCGCCTGGATCGTCGACAGCATCGAGCGGCTGGTTCAGCGCAACGCGTTCAGCCCGTCGACGATCTTCAACTACTCGACGGGCGGCACGGTCTATACGCGGGCCAACGCGGTGGCCGGGCCCGAGGGGCTCGTGGGCCTCGCCTACGACGCGCTCAAGCAGGCGTTTTACGGCGACGACACGCAATGCCTGATGCTGGTCCAGTACGACACGCTCGTGAACGAGCCGGCGCGGGCGCTCGCGGCCCTCTACGAGTTCATCGGCGAGGCGCCGTTCGAGCACGACTTCGAGAACGTGAACTACGACGCGAGCGAGTTCGACACGCGCGCGGGAACGCCCGGGCTGCACGAGGTGCGCCCACGCGTGCAGGCCAACACGCGCGCGACGGTGCTGCCGCCGGACCTCGTGCGCCGGTTCTCGGGCGACGCGTTCTGGCGCGACTCGAAGCTCAATCCCCGGGGCGTGCGAGTCGTCTAGCCTCGGGGCGGGGCGATCCGGGATCGTCCGGACTCGACGCGCGGCGGCCTTGCGAGCCGCCGTTTTCTTTTGTGCCGTCCACTCCGGAGTCTTGTCGCGCAGTCTTGCCGCGCAGTCTTGCCGATTAACCGGAACGCTCCGGCGCACCCCGGAACGAACTGCGCAACCGGCACAACCCGAAAGCCCGCCGTCGGGCAATTCGCCAGGCGTGGAATTTGCTGCGCCGCACGACGGCGGCGCGGCCGGAACCGTCATGCGCCCGATTCGCGGTGCCCCTGTTTTTATTGACTGATTGTATGACACGAATATAATGGCTCGCAGCAACGTGGCGGGCGACGAGGCACAATAGAGGGCCGGCCCGCAACCGCCCGCAGGTTTGAGCCGGACACGACACGAAACAAAACACGGAGACATCAACATGGCCGAGCAGCTCGAGAACTATCGCGTCTACGCCGTCAAGTACGCGCACCACGACCGTCCCGCAAGCAACAACTTCATCGGCGGCGATCCCCACGACGAATCGATGCCGCTCGATTACTTCGTCTGGGCCGTGGTGGGCGAGTCGCGCACGTTCATCGTCGACACGGGCTTCGACGCGAAAACGGCGGCCGGCCGCGGCCGCAGCATCCTCAATCCGATCGACGCGGGGCTCGGGAAAATCGGCATCCGCGCGAGCGAGGTCGAGGACGTCATCATCACGCACATGCACTACGACCACGCCGGCAACCACGATCTCTTTCCGCGCGCGCGCTACCACGTGCAGGACCGCGAGATGGCGTTCTGCACGGGCCGCTGCATGTGCCACACCATGCTGCGCAACACGTTCGAGGCCGACGACGTGAAGGCGATGGTCGACCGCGTGTTCACGGGCCGCGTGCAGTTCCACGACGGCGTTTCGCATCTCGCGCCGGGGCTCGCCCTGCACTGGGTCGGCGGCCACACGGGCGGCCTGCAGGTGGTGCGCGTGCATACGGCGCGCGGCTGGGTCGTGCTCGCGTCGGACGCTTCGCACCTGTACGCGAACATGAATCAGGGGCGACCGTTCCCCATCGTCTACAACGTCGGCGACATGCTCGAAGGCTACGAAACCCTGCACCGGCTGGCGGATTCGCCGTCGCACGTGATTCCGGGCCACGATCCCGACGTGCTGCGGCGCTTCCCGGCGCACGACCGCGAAACCGAAGGCTGGATCGCGCGGCTCGACGCCGAGCCGCGTTGACGGCGGGCGCGCCGCCGCCCGCGCGGTCCTTGCGCCGAAAGCGGACTGTCGGGCAGGCCGGCGGCGTAGCAGGTAACATCGGACCGGGTTTTACCCGTTCCCTTTCATGGAGAAACAGATGATTATCGAAATGCGCATCTATCACTGCGCGCCGGGCCGCCTGCCGGCACTGAACGATCGCTTCAAGAACACCACGCTCGCGTTCTTCAAGAAGTACGGCATCGAGCAGATCGGCTTCTGGACGACGCTGATCGGCCCGAGCAACCACGCGCTGACCTATTTGCTGAAGTGGGAAAGCCTCGCCGAGCGCGAGGCCAAGTGGAACGCGTTCCAGGCCGATCCGGAGTGGATCGCGAAGCGCGCGGCGAGCGAGGCCGAGAAGCCGATCCTCGAGCGCGTCGAGAACGTGTTCCTCACGCCGACCGAGTATTCGGCGCTGCGCTGACGGCATCGGCGGGCGTGCCTCGCGCAAGACGGTTGCGCGCGCGCCTGCTTCCTTGAAGCTGAATCGGAATTCATCGAAACTCACCGGGAGTCGTTCGCAATGCAACGTGCAGCACAGTTCTACATCGACGGGCAATGGGTCGAGCCGGCTTTGCCCGCCTGGTTCGATCTCGTCAACCCGGCCACCGAGGCCACGTTCGGCCGGCTCGCGCTCGGCAGCGCCGCCGACGTCGAGCGCGCCGTCGTCGCCGCGCGCCGCGCGTTCGCGACGTATTCGGAAACGGGCGTCGCCGAGCGCATCGCGCTGCTCTCGCGCATCCTGCAGATTTACGAGCGCCGCATCGACGAATTCGCCGAGGCGATGCGCGTCGAGATGGGCTCGCCGATCACGTTCGCGCGCAACGGCCAGGCCGCGCGCGGCCCGGCGCACCTGAACGCGCTCATCGACGTGCTGAAGCGCTTCGAGTTCGAGGAGCAGCGCGGCACCACGCGCCTGCGGCTCGAGCCCGTCGGCGTGTGCGGACTCATCACGCCGTGGAATTGGCCCGTCAACCAGATCGTCGTGAAGATCGCGCCGGCGCTCGCGGCCGGCTGCACGATGGTGCTCAAGCCGAGCGAATATTCGCCCATCAGCACGCTGCTGTTCGCCGAGGTGCTGCACGAGGCCGGCGTGCCGGCCGGCGTCTTCAATCTCGTGAACGGCGACGGTCCCGGCGTGGGCGCCGCGATCGCCTCGCATCCCGACATCGACATGGTGTCGTTCACGGGCTCGACGCGCGCGGGCATTCTCGTCGCGCAGATGGCGGCGCAGACGGTCAAGCGCGTGGCCCAGGAGCTCGGCGGCAAGTCGGCCAACATCCTGCTCGACGACGTGAACCTCGAGGAGGCCGTGACGCGCGGCGTCGCCGCCTGCTTCACGAACTCGGGCCAGTCGTGCTCGATTCCGACCCGCATGCTCGTGCCGCGCCATCTGATGAACGACGCCGCGCAGATCGCGAAGCGCGCCGCGCAGACCTACCGCGTCGGTCCGACCGAAGACCCGGCGACGCAGCTCGGGCCGCTCGTGAACCGCAACCAGTTCGAGCGCGTGCAGACGCTGATCCAGCGCGGCATCGACGAGGGCGCGCGGCTCGTGACGGGCGGCACGGGCCGGCCCGACGGGCTCGCGCAGGGCTACTTCGTGAAGCCGACGATTTTCGCGGACGTGACGCCCGACATGACGATCGCGCGCGAGGAAATCTTCGGGCCGGTGCTCTCGATGATGGCCTACGACACCGAGCAGGAAGCCGTCGGGATCGCCAACGGCACGGATTACGGGCTCGCGGCCTACGTACAGTCGGGCAGCCTCGAGCGCGCCCGCAAGGTCGGCCGCGCGCTGCGCGCGGGCGGCGTGCACCTGAACTATCCGCAGGCCGACTTCGGCGCGCCGTTCGGCGGCTACAAGCGTTCGGGCAACGGGCGCGAGTGGGGCGAGGCGGGGCTGCGCGAGTACCTCGAGATCAAGTCGATGGTCGGCTACGGCGCGTAGCCGCCGGGCCGGGGTGTCCGCGTCGCGGGCACCCCAAAAAATTTTGCCCGGCTTGAATGTATGACAATCATCTGGGAAGACGATATTCGTGCCGCATCGTCGTCTTGTCGGCGCAACGGAAATGAAAAAGGGGCAACGGATGGAACAGAACGAACGGTTTGAGCAGGGCTTCGCGAACCGCAAGGAAGTGCTCGGTGCGACGCACGTCGAGAAATCGTGGGCGAATGCCGACGAGTTCAACCGGCCGATGCAGAAGCTCGTGACGGAGTACTGCTGGGGCGAGATCTGGGGGGATTCGACGCTGCCGTTCAAGGCCCGCAGCATGCTGAACATCGGGATGCTGACGGCGATGAGCCAGCACCACGAACTGGCCGTCCACGTGCGCGGCGCGCTGCGCAACGGCGTGACGAAGGAAGAGATCCGCGCGGTGCTGATGCAGGCGGCGATCTACTGCGGGGTGCCGCTGGCGCTCGCGGCGTTCCGCGTGGCGAGCGAGGCCATTCGCGCCTACGAGGCCGAGCAGGCAGCCGCCGGCTGAAGCGAGGCACGCGGCCGGCGCGGCGTCAGGATCTGGACGAAGCGTTGCGCGAGCGCAGGGGCAGGGGGGCCGGGCGGCGCGATGCCGTTCTGGGCGGACCCGCCCAGCCGTGCGGGCGCGCGCCGGCCGGCATGAACGAAACAGGAGACAACCATGAAAGCGTTGACTGCGGAAGACGTGGTGCGCGAAGAAAGCGGACAGTCCATCGAAGTGAGACGTCGCAACGCCCTGAAGGGCGCGATGTTCTCCGAATTCATCGACATGTTCGACATCTATCTGCCGGTGGTCGTGCTCGCGCCGGTGCTGCGGTATTTCCAGCCCGCGCATCTGTCGGGCGGCATGGAGACGATTCTCGCCTCGCTCGTGTTCATCACGACGCTGCTCGGCCGGCCGGTCGGCGCGCTGATATTCGGCGTGGTGGCCGACCGCGTGGGCCGGCGCAAGGCCTCGATCTGGTCGGTGTCGGGCTTCGGCGTCGTCACGCTGCTCATCGCGCTGCTGCCGGGCTACGGGCAGATCGGCATCGTTTCGTATGGGCTGCTCGTGTTGCTGCGGTTTATCGACGGCATTTTTCTCGGCGGCGGTTATGCGGGCGCCGTGCCGCTCGCGATCGAGTACGCGAAGAAGGAGCAGCGCGGCCTCGTCGGCGGGCTCATCATGACGGGCTTTCCGGCGGCCTACGTCGCGATCAATCTGGTCGCGATGCTGATGTTCGCGCTCTTCCCGCTGAACGGCCTGAACTCGCCCTACGCGCAGTGGGGCTGGCGCATTCCGTTCGTGCTCGGCGCCGCGCTCGCGGCCGTTCTCGCGACGTACTACGTGCGTCACGTCTCGGAGTCCGAGATCTGGCAGAGCACGGCGACCGAAAAGCCGGAAAAGCTGCCGCTCTCGGACCTGCTGTTCGGCAAGAGCGTGCGCAGCCTCGTCCAGGTGATGCTGCTGATGACGGGCTTCTGGCTCACGCAGAACATCATCACGATCTTCGTGCCGACGGGGCTCCTGCTGCATACGCTGCACCTCGGCAGCTTCGCGACCACCTCGACGCTGCTGATCTCGTACTTCGTGCTGATCTTCAGCTACATCGCCTCGGGTCTTTTCGCGCAGAAAATCGGCCGGCGGCGTTTCTTCGTGAGCGTCGGACCGCTGATCGCGACGCTCGGCGCGGGGCTGCTCTACGTGCTCTCGAGCGCGAGCGGGCTCGGCCTGCCGACCGTCATGCTGCTCGTGTGCCTGCTGTCCGTGCTCGTCACGGCGCCGTGGGGCGTGCTCATCACCTACATCAACGAGCGCTTCGCCACCGACGTGCGGGCCACCGGTTTCGGCGTGGGCTTCAGCCTCTCGGTGATCGTGCCGTCGTTCTACGCGTTCTACCTGAACGGGCTCAGCGCGGTCATGCCGGCCCGCTTCGCGCCGGCCGTGCTGCTCGCGATCGGCGGGGTGATCGGCGCGATCGGCGCGCTGATGGGCCCGGAGACGAAGGACGTCGACATCGGCTGAACCGCCGGCCCCGCGCGTCGACCACGGCGCGCGGGCGGAAAACGCAACGGCCGCCCCTGACGCGCGGCCCCGTTCGCAGGAAGCAGGAGACATTCGCGATGAAGATTCGCGCAGCGGTACTCGAACAATCGGGCCTCCCGGCGCCCTATGCCGACACCCGGCCGCTCGTCGTGCAGAGCGTCGATCTCGCGCCGCCGGGTCCGGGCGAAGTGCTGGTCCGGATCGCGGCAGCCGGCATCTGCCATTCCGATCTTTCCGTGGTCGAGGGCGTGCGGCCGCGGCCGTTGCCGATGGTGATCGGCCACGAGGCGGCGGGCGTCGTCGAGGCCGTCGGCGAGTACGTGACCGATCTGCAGCCGGGCGACCACGTCGTTTCGGTGTTCGTCGCGGCCTGCGGGCACTGCAACCCGTGCGCGAGCGGGCGGCCGGCGCTTTGCGAACCCGGCGCGCTGGCCGGCGGCGCGGGCACGCTGCTCGGCGGCGCACGCCGGCTTTCGCGCGACGGCCAGCCGATCAACCATCACTCCGGCATCTCAGCGTTCGCCGAGTACGCGACGGTCTCGCGCTACTCGCTCGTCAAGGTCGATCGCGACCTCGCGCTCGACGAGGCGGCGCTTTTCGGCTGCGCGGTGCTGACCGGCGTCGGCTCGGCCGTGAACGCGGCGCGCGTCGCGCCCGGCTCGCAGGTGGCCGTGATCGGGCTCGGCGGCGTCGGGCTCGCGGCCGTGCTCGGCGCGCTCGCGGCGGGCGCCGCGCGCGTCGTCGCGATCGACGTGAACGCCGACAAGCTCGAGTTGGCCCGCGCGCTCGGTGCGACCGACACGTTCGACGCGAAGGCGCAGGACGTCGCCGAAGCCGTGCGCGACGCGACCTCGGGCGGCGTGGACGCGGCGCTCGAGACGGCGGGCGCGCTCGCCGCGCTCGAACTCGGCTATGCGATCACGCGGCGCGGCGGCGAGCTCGTGACGGCCGGCCTGCCGCCGCCGGCCACGCGCCTCGCGATTCCCGCGGTGTCGCTCGTGGC
Organism: Burkholderia sp. WAC0059; assembly: GCF_002870125.1. Taxonomy (GTDB): domain Bacteria; phylum Pseudomonadota; class Gammaproteobacteria; order Burkholderiales; family Burkholderiaceae; genus Paraburkholderia. The sequence goes on along the minus strand of NZ_PNEO01000010.1, from coordinate 181,822 downwards.
CGACGAGAAATCGGTGCGCGGCAGCTACATGGGCAGCAGCGTGCCGTCGCGCGACGTGCCGCGCTTCATCGAGCTGTACCGGCGCGGCCGCCTGCCCGTGGACCGGCTCGTCACGCACCGGCTCGCGCTCGACGAGATCAACGCGGGCATGGACCGGCTGCGCGAGGGGCGCGCCGTGCGGCAGATCGTGACGCTGTAAGGGCAGGGCGGCGCGCCGCCTTTGCGGGGCGCGCGAACCATCCAGACAAAAACGCAATAAGCAGGGAGACGGATATGGCAGCAGGTTCGAACACGGCCGCCGCGGGCAGCGCGCAGCCGCAGCCGGGTATCAGCACCTCGACGGCGAAGGTCATCGCGGCGGCATCCATCGGCACGATCTTCGAGTGGTACGACTTCACGCTGTACGGCTCGCTCGCGACCGTGATCGCAAGCCGCTTCTTCGCCGGCGTCAATCCGGTCACGGGCTTCATCTTCGCGCTGCTGACCTTCGGCGTCGGCTTCATCATGCGGCCGGTCGGCGCGGTCGTGTTCGGGCGCATCGGCGACATGATCGGCCGCAAGCGCACGTTCCTCGTGACCATCGTCATCATGGGGATCTCGACGGTCGGCGTCGGCTGCCTGCCGGGCTACGCGTCGCTCGGTCTCGCCGCGCCGATCCTGCTGATCGGGCTGCGCATGCTCCAGGGGCTCGCGCTCGGCGGCGAATACGGCGGCGCCGCAACCTACGTGGCCGAGCATTCGCCGCGCAACCGGCGCGGCCTGAACACGTCGTGGATCTCGGCGACGGGGACGATCGGCCTGCTCCTGTCGTTCGCGGTGGTGCTGGTTACGCGCGTGCTGACGGGCCCGCACTTCGATACGTGGGGCTGGCGCATTCCGTTCATTTTCTCGGTGCTGCTGGTCGCGATTTCCGTGCGCATCCGCATGCGCATGGAGGAGTCGCCGGCGTTCCAGGCGCTCAAGAACGAAAGCCGCCTGTCCCGCGCGCCGCTGACGGACACGTTCCTCGTCTGGGCCAACGTGAAGCGTCTCATCGTGGCGCTGTTCGCGATCTGCGGCGGCATGACCTGCGTCTACTACACGGCGGTGCTGTTTCCGACGTTCTTCCTCACGCACACGCTGAAGGTCGATCCGACCCAGGCCAACGTCGTCGTCACGCTGGCCACCTTCGTCTGCATGCCGCTCTTTCTTTTATCGGGCTGGTTGTGCGATCGATTCGGACGCAAGCCGGTGCTGCTGGCCAGCTTCCTTTTGACCATGCTGACGCTGTTCCCGATCTTCCACGCCATGACGCGCTATGCGAACCCGGCGCTCGCGCAGGCGCAGGCGAGCGTGCCGGTCTGGGTCGAGGCGGATGCGCGGACCTGCTCGTTCATGTTCAACCCGCTCGGCTCGCGGCACTTCACGAACTCGTGCGACATCGCCCGCGAGGCGCTGACCGAGGCGGGCGTCAGCTACGAAACGCGCGATGCGGCGCCCGGCGCTGTCGCGACCGTGCATGTCGGCTCGCAGGCGGTGGCGGCCTACGACGGGGCAGCGCTCGACGCCGCCGTGCTCAGGGCGAAGTCGTCGGCGTTCGGCACGGGGCTGCGCGCGGCGCTCGACGCCGCCGGCTTCCCGCGCACGGCTGCGCCCGCGCAGTTCAACACGCCGATGGTGTGCCTGCTGCTCGTCGTGCTGCTTGCCTGCATGACGCTCGCGCTGACGCCGACGGCGCCCGCGCTCATCGAGATGTTCCCGACGCGCATCCGCTACACGTCGATGTCGTTTCCCTACCACTTTGCGAGCGGCTGGATCGGCGGGCTGCTGCCGACGATCTCGTTCGCGCTGTCGGCGCAGCAGGGCGACATCTACTTCGGGCTCTGGTATCCGGTTGCCTGGATCGCCGTGTCGTTCGTCGTGGCGCTGCTGTTCCTGAAGGAGACGAAGGACGTCGATCTGGGCGTGGACTTCTAGCGCCGCCGTTTCAGCCGTTTCCGCTGTTTCCCGTCACCGGGCCTGCCGCGGTGCGAACGCCCCGCGACAATCATGCGGCGCACAAGCGGTAGCGGTTGGCAATTCTTTCCGTGTATGATAGGACGGTATCAGTTTGTAGGACGGGAATACAATAATGTCGACAGAGATTGGCGTCGTGCGGCCCGAAACGCTTCGTCATCAGGTCGAAAACGTGCTGCGTCAGGCGATCATGAGCGGGCGTTTCGCGCCCGGCGCGCGCCTGATCGAGCGCGAACTGTGCGAGTCGCTCGGGGTGAGCCGTACCTCGGTGCGCGAGGCGCTGCGCCGTCTCGAGGCCGAGAAGCTCGTGCGCAGCGTGCCGCACAAGGGCCCCACGGTCGCGATCATGTCGCGCGAGGAGGCCGCCGAGCTCTACGCGCTGCGCGGGCTGCTCGAAGGGTTTGCCGCGCACGAGTTCGCGCGGCTCGCGGACGACTCGGCGATCGCGCGTTTCGGCGAGGCGGCGAAGGCACTGCGCGTGCAGGCCGTCGCGCAGGATCAGGACGGCGTGCTGAAGGCAAAAACTGCGCTTTACGACGTGCTGCTCGGCAATTGCGGCAACGCGCTCGTCAAGGAAATCCTCACTAGCCTGTATTCGCGCGTGAATCTGCTGCGCGCGACCTCGCTGATGCATCCGGACCGGCTGCCCAACAGCCTGCGCGAAATCGACAAGCTCTACAAGGCGCTCAAGGCCCGCGACGCCGATGCGGCCGAAGCTGCCGCGCGGCTGCACGTCGCGAACGCGGAAAAGGCCGCGATGCGGATGCTCGAAAGCACGATGTCCGCCGCCCCGGCCGGCTCGCAGTAGCACCGCCGCCGTCGCCCGGCGGGCCTTCCTGCTGCTGTTTCCTGCTGCTTTTCCCGTTGTCCTATCCGCGGTTCCGGCGGGTCCGCCGACGTCCAACCGGACCAGGCGGGCCAATTGCCCAAGACCGTTCGGCTCCTTTCGGGGCCGGCGCGAAGCTGGCGGCCCGTCCGTTTCGCATTTCGCCTCCCGTTTCCGAACCGTTCCCGCGCCTTGCGCCGCAAGGCACGCGCGTTGCGTTCGCTGCCTTCGTCATCGGTGATCGAGGCGATCAAATTCGATCATTAGAATGATCGAATTGCGCAAAATGACGCGGAGCGTTACACTTCCCGTGATTGTTTCAATCATAACGATGACCGATCCGACGCGCGGGCGCGGGGTGCCGACACGCCCGCCAGCCATTCAGACAGGAGACTTTTCCGTGGCTCAGATTCCCATCAAACGCTCGATCGAGCGCATCCCCGGCGGCATGATGATCGTGCCGCTTTTGGCCGGTTCGCTCGTCGCGACGTTCCTGCCCGGCATGCCGAAGTTCTTCGGCTCGTTCACCAGCGCGCTGTTCACGGGCGCGCTGCCGATTCTCGCGGTGTTCTACGTCTGCATGGGCGCCGGCATCAGCCTGAAGTCGACGCCCTATCTGCTCAAGAAGGGCGGCGTGCTGTTCGCGACCAAGGTCGGCGCGGCCATCGTCGTCGGCATCGTGCTCGGCCACCTGCTCGGCGAGCAGCCCATTTCGTCGGGCATGTTCGCGGGCGTCTCGACGCTCGCCGTCGTCGCCGCGATGAACGACACCAACGGCGGCCTCTACATGGCGCTGATGGGCCAGTACGGCCGCTCCGAGGACGTGGGCGCCTACACGATCATGTCGCTCGAATCGGGGCCGTTCCTCACGATGGTGACGCTCGGCGTCGCCGGCCTCTCGGCGTTCCCGTGGCAGACGCTCGTCGGCAGCATCCTGCCGCTCCTGCTCGGCATGCTGCTCGGCAACCTCGACCGTGAGATGCGCGACTTCCTCTCGCGCGCCGTGCCGGTCATGATTCCGTTCTTCGCGCTCGCGCTCGGCGCGGGGCTCGACCTGCATGAGGTCTGGCGCGCGGGTCTGCTCGGCCTCGGCCTCGGCCTTGCCGTCGTGGCGCTCACGGGCATTCCGCTTTACTTCGTCGACCGCCTGACGGGCGGCACGGGCGTGGCCGGCATCGCCGCCGCGAACACGGCCGGCAACGCGGCCGCGGTGCCGGCGCTCGTTGCGGCGGCGAATCCGGTCTATACCGCGGCGGCGCATAGCGCGACGCTGCTGGTGGCCGCGTGCGTGGTGGTGACGGCGATCGTCTCGCCGATCCTGACCGGCGCGATCGCGAAGCGCCAGCAGGAAAAGCGCCTCGCGCGCGAGCACGGGCGGCAAGAGGGACTGGCTCGATGAGTTTTCTGATCATCGCCGACGATCTTTCGGGCGCGGCCGACTGCGCCATCGGCTTCGCGGGCGCCGGGCTGCGGACCGTGGTCACGCTCGACGCCGCCGCTGCGCCGGCCGACGCCGACGTGATCGCGGCCGACACCGACACGCGGCGGCTCGCGCCGTCCGATGCCGCGGCGCGCACGGCGGCGGCCTTCGCGGCGCTGCGCGTGCACGGCCGGCGCCTCTACAAGAAGATCGATTCGACGCTGCGCGGCAACTGGGCCGCCGAAGTCGCCGCGCTGCGGCCGCTCGGCGGGCTCGCCATCGTCGCGCCGGCGTTCCCGGCGACGGGGCGCGTGTTGCGCGGCGGCCGCGTGCTCGTGCACGGCGCGCCGCTCGAAACGACGGACACCTGGAAGCTCGAACACGCCGACCGGTCGGCCGACGTGGCGTCGATGCTGACGGCGGTCGGGCTCACGACCGCGCGGCTCGACGCGGCGGCGCTGCACGAAGGCGACGGCGTGCTCGCGCAGCGCATTGCCGGCGTGGCGGCGAGCGGCGTGGGCGCGCTGATCGTCGATACCGAAAGCGAGGACGAGTTGCGCACGCTCGCGCGCGTGACGCTCGCGATGAGCGAGCCGCTGTTCTGGGTCGGCTCGGGCGGTCTCGCGCGCGAGATGGCCTCGATGATCGAACGGCAACGCGAGAACGCGGCGCCGGCCCGGGCGCTCAACGGCGCATCGTCGGCGCAGGCGGCCGAATCGGCCGGCGCGCCGATCCTGATTCTCGTCGGCAGCCTGTCCGCCGTCTGCGAGCGCCAGTGCGCGATGCTGCGCGAGCGCGGCGAGGTGTTCGAGCTGATCGTGCCGCCGGCCGTGCTGCGCGCGGGCGCGACGCATCCGGACTGGCCGGGCTGGCGCACGCGCATCGGCGCGGCGCTCGACGGGCGCGCGGACCTGCTGTTGCGCATCGGCCGCGACGACGCGTTCGATCCGGGCGAGGGCGCGCAGCTTTCGGCCGCGCTCGCCGCGCTCGTCGAGCCGCACTTCACGAAGACGGGCGGACTCATCGCCACCGGCGGCGAGACGGCCCGCGCGATGCTCGGCACGGCCGGCATCGGCAGCCTGCATCTGCTGGAAGAAGTCGAGGCGGGCGTCGCGGTGTGCCGTCCGCTCGATAACACGCCGCGCGCGCATCGCCCCGGCATCGTCACGAAGGCGGGCGCGTTCGGCACCGATCATGCATTGTACGCAGCGTGGCTGCACCTGAAGCACCGGAACCCGGCGTCCGGCGCGGCGCATTGAGCGCCGCGCTCCCGGACGAAACCAGAGGAAGCGACTGATACCATGAGCACCTATCTCCCCATTATCGGCATCACGATGGGCGACGCCGCGGGCGTCGGCCCCGAAGTGGTCGTGAAGAGTCTTGCGCACGAGGCCGTGCATGCCCAGTGCCGTCCGCTCGTGATCGGCGACGCGCGCCGGCTCGAACGCGCGATCGGCATCACCGGTTCGAAGCTCAAGGTGCGGCGCATCGCCGACGCGTCGCAGGCGCGCTTCGAGCGGGACACGATCGACTGCGTCGATCTCGAACTGATCCCGGCCGACCTGCCGTTCGGCAAGCTCTCGCCCGTGGCCGGCGACGCGGCCTACCGCTTCATCGCGCGCGCGGTCGAGCTCGCGCAGGCCAAACAGATCGACGCGATCTGCACGGCGCCGCTGAACAAGGAAGCGCTGCACGCGGGCGGCCACAAGTACCCGGGCCACACCGAAATGCTCGCGCACCTGACGGGCGTCGACGAGGTGTCGATGATGCTCGTCGCGCCGCAGTTGCGCGTGATTCACGTGACGACGCACATCGGCATCATCGACGCGATCCGCAAGATCGAGCCCGGCCTCGTGCAGCGCACGATCGAGCGCGGCCACGCGACGCTCGTGAAGGCCGGCATCGCGAAGCCGCGCATCGGCGTGTGCGGGATCAACCCGCACGCCGGCGAAAACGGCCTGTTCGGCTATGGCGAAGAGGAAGAGAAGATCATCCCGGCCGTCGAGGCGTTGCAGGCGAAGGGGTTCGACGTCACGGGGCCGTTGCCGGCCGACACGCTGTTCTTCCGCGCGGGCCGCGGCGACTTCGACCTCGTCGTCGCGATGTATCACGACCAGGGGCACGGCCCCGTCAAGGTGCTCGGCCTCGAAGCGGGCGTGAACGTGACGGTCGGCCTCGAAGTGATCCGCACGTCCGTCGATCACGGCACGGCGTTCGACATCGCGGGCAAGGGCGTGGTGGACGAGGGCAGCATGCTCGAAGCGCTGCGCCAGGCGGCGGAGCTCGCAACGCGCCGCTGATCGAGCGCCGAAGCGCATCGAAGGGGCGGGCGAGCGCCGGCATGGCGTGCCCCGCCCCTTCTTCGTTTCGTCCATGAGAGGGGCGCGGTCGCCGGCAGGTCTCGCGACAGATCGCGGGCCCGCTCGTGTAACATCGGCAGTCCTGCCGATCGCTCCGTGTTCCCGAACCCGCCATGAAAGTAGCCGACCGTCACCGCGCCATTCTCGACCTCGTGCTGACCCGCGAGGCCAACGTCGAGCAGCTATGCTCGGCGCTCGGCGTGTCCGAGGCGACGATCCGGCGCGACCTGGCGACGCTCGCGCAGCAGCGCCGGCTCGTGCGGACCTACGGCGGCGCGACGGCGCTCGTCGGCGCGCACGAACCGGAGGCCTCGCTCGAGGAGCGCAAGGCCGCGCAGCGCGACCAGAAGGAAGCGATCGCGCATGCCGCCGCCGCTCACGTGCAGGACGGCGACACGGTGATTCTCGACGGCGGCACGACGTGCGCCGCGCTCGCGCGCCGGCTTGCGGGACATCGCGACCTGCACGTGGTGACGAACAACCTGCTCGCCGTGATGACGCTCGCGAGCGCGCCCGGCGTGCGGCTCACGCTGATCGGCGGCGATCTGCGCAGCTCGAGCATGAGCACGCTCGGCCCGCTGGCCGAACTCGTGCTGAGCCGTCTCAGCGTGGACAAGGCGTTTCTCGGCGCCGACGGCGTCGTGGCCGGTTTCGGTCTGTGCGAGGCCAGCGCGCAGCAGGCCGCGCTGAAAGACTGCATCGTGCGCCGCGCCGCGCAGATTTTCGTGCTGGCCGACACCGACAAGCTCGGCCGCGCGCGCCAGCAGCACTGGACGCCGCTCGAACGCGCGTGGCGGCTCATTACGTCGGCCGGCGCCGAGCCGGCGCGGCTCGAACCGTTCCGCGCGCTCGAGCAGGTGACGGTCGAGACGGCCGACTGACCGGGCGCACCGAACCTTTCCGGTCGTTTTTCCTCTGCGTTTTCCTTACTCCGATCCCGCGTTTCGCGGGATGGACGGTGCTCGTCCCGGCACTGCTTGCGGCGCCGTTTTCCCTTCATCCCCTAATTTCATATCATTGACGGATTGTCATACAGAATGATAATCTGGCCGGAACGATCGGCGAGGCCGCACCGCGTCCTGCGTGGACGCAGGCACGGCGCCAGGCCGGCCACGAAAGTCCGGCCATGCGGAAGCGGGAGACGCTGCGCGGACCGGAAAAGAACATAGAGACGAAGTCATCAAGCGGTCGAACCGCAGGAGGAAAAAAATGGAGACGATCACTCGACGCGTCACGCGCATGGGCGAGATGCCGCCCCAGAAGCAGCGCGACGCCGTCACCGACGCGCAGCGGCGCGCCGTCTATTTCAACCCGGCCACGGCCTTCATGCGCAAGCTCTCGCGCGTTCCGGGCTCGACATTTGCTGAAGAAGCCGACCGCGCGCTCGCGGCCGATGCGCCGACCTCGGTTATCTATTGCGACATTTCCGACACGCTCGAGGCGAAGACGCCCTGCACGACGCCGCATCTGCTCGCGCGCTACATCGCGATCCGTGCGGGCGAGCGGATCGCGACGGAGCTCGTGGCCTCGGGCGTCGTGCACTACGTGATTCGCGGCTCGGGCAACGTCCGGCAGGGCGACGTCTCGATCGACTGGCAAGCCGGCGACGTTTTCATCCTGCCCGGCGGCGAGCACGCGGCCTTCGAGGCGCGCGAGGGCGCGGTGCTCTGGGCCGTGGGCAACGAGCCGATGCTGGCGTTCGAGGGATGGCAGCCGGCGCCGCGCGATCGTGCACCGATCGAGGCCATTCACTATCCGGCCCGCGAAATCCAGCGGCAGATCGACCTCATGTACAGCCTCGAAAAGGAAGAGGGCACGGCGGCACGCGCGGTCATCTTCTCGTCCGATTCGCAGCTCGACGGGCGCAACATCCTGCCCACGCTCTCGCTCGCCTACAACACGCTGGAGCCCGGCACGATGCAGCGCGCGCACCGGCACAACTCGGTCGCGGTCACGCTGACGATCGAGGGCGGCGGGTGCTACAGCATCGTGGACGGCGAGCGCAAGGATTGGCTGCCCTGGGCCACCACGATCACGCCGCCGTGCTCGGGTCATTCGCACCACAACGACGGCGCGAAGCGCGCGCTGTTCCTGATCGTGCAGGACGGCGGCGTCTACACGAACGCGCGGGCCACCGGTTTCGAGTTCGTATAGCGCGTCATGCGCAGCGCGGGCAATGGCGCGTTGCGGGTGCCGGTCGCCACCGGCCCATAAAGACAAAACAATCAAGGAGACACCCATGACTCTGCGTATTCGCTGGGTACTTGTATCCATGCTGTTTCTCGGCAGCATCGTTGCCTATCTGGACCGGGCGGCGCTATCGATCGCCGCGCCGTTCATCGTCAGGGAGATGCACCTCGCGCCGGCGCAGCTCGGCATCGTGTTCAGCAGCTTCTTCGCCGGCTACGCGCTCTTCTGCTTCGTCGGCGGCCACGCGGCGGACCGGTTCGGCGCGAAGCGGGTGTTCACGACGTCGTTCGTCGTCTGGTCGGTGTTCTGCGGCCTCACGGCCGCGGCGCTGAACGTCACTACGCTGCTGCTCACGCGCATCGGCCTCGGCATCGGTGAAGGGCCGTTCAGCGCGACCGCGAACAAGCTCGTGAACGAGTGGTTCCCGCATCGCGAACGCGCTTCGGCGGTCGGCATCTGCAACGCGGGCGGCCCGCTCGGCGCGGCGCTCGCCGGGCCGCTCTTCGGCATGCTCGCGCTCAGCTTCGGCTGGCGCGTCGCGTTCGTGCTGATCTCGCTGATCGGCTTCGTCTGGGTAGCCGCCTGGGCTGCGCTCGCCGCCGATTCGCCGGGCAAGAGCCGGCTCGTCAGCGCGCAGGAACGCGAGGAGATCGGCGCCGGCAGCCCGGCGCGCAACGACGCCGACGCCCCCTCGCTCGGCAGCTATCTGCGCAAGCCGTCGCTGCTCGCCACCGCCTGGGCGTTCTTCGGTTTCAACTACACGATCTATTTCCTGATCTCGTGGTTCCCGATGTATCTGACGATGGAGTACCACATGCCGCTGCAGCGCATGGCGATGATCAACGCGATTCCGTGGATCGGCGCGTTCGTCGGCATGGCGGGCGGCGGCTTCCTGTCGGACTTCGTGTTCCGCCTGACCGGCCGCGCCATCTTCTCGCGCAAGCTCGTGAGCTGCACGCTGCTCACGCTCTCGGGCATCGGCATCGTGCTCTCAGGCGAGCTGCACAGCGCGATGGCGGCGACGGCCATCATGTCGGTGGCGACGCTGAGCGTCTATCTGACGGCGACGAGCTACTGGGCGATCATCGGCGACTCGGTGGCGCCGGCGCGCGTCGGCGGCGTGGGCGGTTTCGTGCACTTTCTCTCGAACTGCTCGGGCATCGTGGGGCCGGCCGTCACGGGCTACCTCGTGCAGTGGAGCGGACACTTCGAGAGCGCGTTCTTTCTCGCGGGCGCCATTTCGCTCTCGGGTGCGTTGGGGTTGCTCGTTTTCGTCTGGCCGTCGGCGGCCGAAAAGCAGCAGGCTCGCGCCGACGCGCGGACGAGGCTGGCGGGGCTGTAACGGAGGAGCGCGGCGCGCGACGGCGGCGCTGCGCCTGTGCCGGGCGGGCGCCGCTGGGCGGGTGCTTTTAGCCCTCGGCGTCGGCGAGGCTGCGCGCGTCCTCGCCGTTGCCAGGGTGATCGGGACGATCGTTGCCGGCCGTGCCGGCGTCGCGCTCCCTGAGGATGCGGATCGCGACGTCGGCGGCAGCCTCGACGTGCGCGCGGCAGGCCGCTGCCGCGGCCGCCGCGTCGCGGCGCTCGACGGCCTCGATGATGCGGCCGATCTCCTCGACCGTTTTCGGCAGGCGGTTGGGGCTCGATAGCGAGGTCGCGCGCAGCCGGCTGTTGCGAATCAGCAGCCGCTCCAGCATGCGCGTCGCGAGCGCGTTGCGGCTGCCCGTCGTCAGGATTTCGTAGAAGCGCCGCTTCAGGTCGAGCAGCGCGTCGCGCGAGATGCCGGCCGGCGCGTCGCGCAGTTCCTCGTAGACCGCGCGCAACGCGGCGCGCTCGGCCTCGCTCGCGCGCCGCGCGAATCCTTCGCCGGCGAGCGCTTCGAGCGCGGCTCGCACTTCGTAGGCGTCGCGCGCGTCCTCGACGGAAAGCATCGCGACGAACGGCCCGCGATTCGGATGCACGACGACGAGCCCCTCGGCTTCGAGCAGCCGCACGGCCTCGCGCACGACGCTGCGGCTCGTGCCGAAGGTTTCGCAGAGCAGCCGGTCGGGCAGGTGGTCGCCCGGCAGGAAGCGGCCCGCGACGATGGCGGCCCGCAAGGCGTCCTCGACCTGCCGTCGCACCGGCTGGGGCACCACTTTGAGAGAGCTGCTCATCGTCCGTTCGAGTGTCGTCGCGAGGCGCTCATTTTACATGCGGATCCCGCTCCCGGTATATTGACGGACAATCTTATACGTGTCATATTGCCATACAATCTGATGATGGCATGGGATGCCGGCATCGGTTGCCAAAACAAAATGGAGACGTCCTGACATGAACGACATCAGCCAGCGGATGGACAGGCTGCCGATTACGGCCTTCCACCGCATCGCCATCTGCGCGCTCGCGTTCGCCTACTTCTTCGAGCTCGCCGACCTGAACACCTTCGCGTATGCCGCGCCCGCGATCGTCGGTAGCTGGCACATTCCCGTCAGCGACGTCGCGCTGATCACCTCGACGAGCTTCGGCGGCATGTTCATCGGCGGCACGTTCGGCGGGATGCTCGCGCATCGCATCGGCCGCCGGCGCGGCTTCATCCTGAGCATCGTCGTCTACACGCTCTTCTCGCTGCTGAACGCGGCGTCGTGGAACGTCCTCTCGCTCGCCGTGTTCCGCTTCCTCACGGGGATCGGCCTGTCGGGCATGACGGTCATCGCCAACGTCTACGTGAGCGAGTTTTTCCCGGCCCGCCTGCGCGGCAAGTACATGAGCCTGATCTTCACGCTGGGCCTGATCGGCATTCCGGCGACGGCGTGGGTGGCGCGGTTCGTCGTGCCGGTCGGCGACTGGGGCTGGCGGCTCGTCTTCGTCTGGGGCAGTTTCGGTCTGCTGGCGATCCCGTTCGCGACGAGGCTCATGGAATCGCCGCGCTGGCTGCTCGCGAAAGGCCGCGTGGACGAGGCGCGCCGGATCCTGGAGCGGCTCGAGCGCGCGGGCGGCGTGATGCCGGCCGACACCGCGGTCGCGGGCGGTCCGGCCTACGCCGGCGTGCCGCTCCGGTCGGGCTCGTCGCTGCGCGAGATGTTCGCGCCCGGCTACCGGCAGCAGACCATCGGCCTCTCGCTGATCTGGGTCTTCCAGACGCTCGGCTTCTACGGCTTCGTCGCCTGGGTGCCGACGCTGCTCGTGCAGCACGGCTTCACGATCACGAAGTCGCTCGAATACTCGAGCCTCATCGCCATCTGCAACCCGCTCGGCGCCTGGCTCGGCACGTTCGTGATCGAGCGCTTCGAGCGCAAGTGGATCGTCGCGGTGGACGCCGTCGTCATCGCCGTCGCCGGCGTGGCCTACGGCCTTGCGCCGTCGGCGATCTTCATCGTGGTGTTCGGCGCGCTCGTCATCGTCACGATCCAGTTGATGAACGCGACGCTCTACATCTACACGCCGGAGTCGTATCCGACCCATCTGCGCTCGGCCGGCGCGGGGCTGTGCTACGGCCTCGGGCGGCTGACCAACGTGATCGGTCCTTTCATCGTGAGCATGTTGTACGCGAGCGCCGGCTACCTGAGCGTGTTCGCGTACATCTCCGCCTGCTGGCTGGTCGTTGCCGCCGTCGTGGCCGCGATCGGGCCACGCACGACCGGCCGTCCGCTCGAGCTGGTCAATCCCAACGAACCTACTTCACTCATTCAACAAGGAGTTCAATCGTGAAAGACGATGATGCACTGTTCGAAAAAGGCATGCCGATCCGCCGTGCGGTGCTCGGACCGGAGTACGTCGACGCCTCGATGAAGCGCGCCGACGACTTCATGATGTCGTTCCAGCGCGCGACCACGGCCTGGGCCTGGGGCTGGGCGTGGGGCGACCCGACGCTGGACCGCAAGACCCGCAGCCTGATGAACCTCGCCATGCTGACGGTCGCGGGCCACACCGACGAACTCAAGCTCCACGTCAAGGGCGCGCTGAACAACGGCGTCACCGTCGAGGAGATCAAGGCGGCGCTGCTGCACGCCACGGCCTACTCGGGTATTCCGTGCGGCCTCGGCGCATTCAAGGCCGCGCACGAAGTGCTCGTGAAGGAAGGGGCGCTGTCATGAGCGCGGTCGCCTTCAAACGGGTTGCCTTCATCGGCATCGGCAACATGGGCTGGCCGATGGCGGCCCGCCTCGTCGGCGCCGGTTTTCACGTGGCGGCCTACGACGTCGCGCCGGGCCACGCCGCGAAGTTCGCGGCCGAGGTCGGCGGCGAGGCGGCGGCGAGCGTCGCCGAGGCCGTGAAGGGCGCGGACGCGATCGTCACGATCCTGCCGACGAGCCGTCACGTCGTCGACGTGATCACGCCGGTGCGTTCGCAGCTCGCGAAGGGCGCGCTCGTGATCGACATGACCTCGGGCATTCCGGGCGTGACGCAGACTCTCGCGGCGACGCTCGAAGCCGACGGCGTGGAGATGATCGACGCGCCCGTGTCGGGCGGTGTGGCGCGCGCGAAGACGGGCGAGCTCGCGATCATGACGGGCGGTGCGCCGGCCTCGGTCGAGCGCGCCATGCCGCTGTTGCGCGCGATGGGCACGACGATCACCGAGGTCGGCGCGATCGGCGCGGGCCAGGCGATGAAGGCGCTGAACAACCTCGTTTCGGCGGGCGGGTTCCTGATCGGCGTGGAGGCGCTGCTCATCGGCCAGCGTTTCGGCCTCGATGCGGAAAGGATGGTCGACGTGCTGAACGCCTCGACGGGGATGAACAACAGCACGCAGAAGAAGTTCAAGCAGTTCGTGCTGTCGCGTGCCTTCAACAGCAACTTCGGGCTCGACCTCATGGCCAAGGACCTCGGCATCGCGCTCGAAGTAGCCCACGACGGCGGCGTGTCCGCGCCGTTCGCGGCGTTGTGCCGCGAACTGTGGCTCGCGGCCGCGAACCGGCTCGGCAAGGGCCACGATCACACCGAGATGGCGAAGTTCAGCGAGGAAGCGGCGGGCCTGACGCTGGGGCAGAAGTAAACTTGTCAGGCGGAGGGGCCGGCCTGTCCCGCGGGACGAACCGGACCCGACCGCGAGCCCCGGCGGGGCATGGCGCGCGGTCCGGCTCGATGCGGACCGCGCGTTTTTTCATGGCGTTTCTTCGTACTTTGCGGCGCGACGGCGATTATCGGGCGGAGCTCAGCACGCTCGCGATGACGCCCGTCGCGATGGCGGCCAGCACGTAGTCGCCGTTCACGCCGACCCACTGATAGCCGCGCGGCGGCGCCGAGAGGCCGTGGTCGCGCCAGTCGTCGACGACGTAGTTGCGGTCGCGGTATTCGCTGGGCAGGCGGTCGCCCCGGTGCCAGTCGGAATGCGGAATCGGACCGCCGGCGCGGCCCATGTAGGCGTCGTGGACGGCGCCCCGACGGGCCGGGCCGCCGTGCGCGGCATTACCGTGAGCGGAATGGCCGCGCGCGGCGTCGTGCGGCTGGGCGAAGGCCGTGGCCGAGGCGCCGAGCAGCGCGACGATGACGAGGCGTGCGATTGCTTTCGTGTTGTTCATTGGGATATCTCACGAGAAGTGAAGGACCGGCGCCGCAACGACGGCTGCCGGGGCGGGTTGTGCGCGTGACACTATATAGCAGCCGTCCGGGGGCGTATCGCAAGGTGCGCACAGGGCGTTGATGCCTGCCAGCGCCTGTTGCCGGGCAGGCAGGGAGAAGGGGGCGCGCGGGAACGGATGCCGTCCGCGCGAACGTCAGGTACGCCGGTACGGTGAATTACGCGGCGCCGGCGTTTTTCGCCCGGACCGCCGTCAGGATGCCGCGCAGCAAATCGAGCGGCGTGGGCGGGCAGCCGGGAATGGTCACGTCGACGGGCAGCAGGGTCGAGAGCGGACCGCTAACGGCATAGCTGTCGCGAAACATCCCGCCCGTGCAGGCGCATTCGCCGGCGGCCACGACGAGCTTGGGATGCGGCGTCGCTTCGTAGGCATCGCGCACGGCATCGCGCATGTTGAGCGTGAGCGGCCCGGTGACGAGCAGCAGGTCGGCATGGCGCGGGCTCGCGACGAACTTGATGCCGAGTCCCTCGAGGTTGTACCAGGCGTTGCCGAGCGCGCCGATCTCGAGTTCGCAGCCGTTGCACGAGCCCGCGTCGATCTGCCGGATGCAGAGCGCGCGGCCGAGCGTGTCGAGAAGGTCCTGCCGGAGGCGTTCTCCCTCGACGCGCCAGGCGTCGACGCTGTCGGGCCGCGCCTGCCTGGGCGTGCCGGTGGTCGCGATCTGCTTGATGAGTTGCCACATTACAGGTCGTGCCCCGCGTAGTTCAGGTTGAACGATTTGTTGATCAACGGGAAGTCGGCCACGATGTTGCCGATGATCGCGTGCTCGAGCGCGGGCCAGCCCTGCCAGGACGGATCGTGGCAGTGGCAGCGCAGGATCGCGCCGTCGCGGGCCGTTTCGATTTCGAGCGCGACGAACACGCCGCCGCGCCAGCCCTCGACCCAGCCGATCCCGCGTGCCGGCTCCGGCGCGCCGTCGTTCCGGCCGGCCGTCTGCCCGGCCATGATCTCGCCGGCGGGCAGGCCGTGCAGGATCGCTCGGATCAGACGCAACGATTCATAGGTTTCGGCGAAGCGCACGGCGACGCGGGCCGCGACGTCGCCGCGCGTATCGCCGGCGACGCGCACGCGCAACGCGTCGTAGGGCGCCTGCGCATGATTCGAGCGCAGGTCGTGGCTGCGTCCGCTCGCCCGGCCGATCAAGCCGTCGATGCCGTAGTGCTCGACGATTTCCGCGGCCAGCACGCCGGCGCGCGCGAAGCGGTCCTGCAGGCCGGACTGCTCTTCGTAGATCCGTTGCAGCGAGCTCACCTGCGCTTCGATGCGGTCGCATTGCGCGAGCATCGCGGCGATGCGCTTGTGATCGTCGAGATCGACGGCCACGCCGCCGGGCACGATCCGGTCCATCAGGTAGCGATGCCCGAACGCGTCGGCATTCAGCCGCACCCATTCTTCCTTCAGACGCGAGAACTGCGCGAGGCCGTGGGCGAAGCCGGCGTCGTTGCCGAGCGCGCCGAGGTCGCCCAGATGATTGGCGACGCGCTCGCGTTCGAGCAGCAGCGCGCGCAGCCAGAGCGCGCGCGGCGGGACCGCGATCGTGCGGGCCTGTTCGAGCGCCATGCAGTAGGCCCAGGCGAACGCGACCGTCGAATCGCCGGCGATCCGTCCGGCGAGCCGGTAGCCGGCTTCGGCGTCCATGCCTCCAAACAGGCGCTCGATGCCGCGATGCGCGTAGCCGAGCTGCTCCTCGAGTCGCAGCACCTTTTCGCCGACGACGGAGAAGCGGAAGTGCCCGGGCTCGATGGTGCCCGCGTGAATCGGCCCGACCGCGATTTCGTGCACGCCGTCGCCGGCGACGGCGACGAACGGATAGTCCTGTCCGTCGCGTGGTGTGTCGGCGGCGGCCGTGCCGGTCGCCTTGCGGCGCAGCGGAGGCGCGTCGCCGCGCCAGCGGCCGTGATCGAGCCACGGCCGCGTGTCGCTCGCGCCGGCCGCGTTCAGTCCGAGCAGGTCGTGGACGGCGCGCTGCATGCGCGCGGCGCACGGGAACCGGGACGAGAGATCGGGATAGGCGTCGTTTTCGTCGACCGCGAGCCGCAGCCAGAGCACGCCGTCGTCGAGCGCGTAGGCCGCGCAGATTACGCGCAGGCCGGCGGCGGGCGCGTCGTTCGCGCGCTCGTCGCCGCCGTTCGTTTCGGTGCGTGCGTCGCTGCCCCACAGCGTGACGAGCCGCCGTCCGGCATCGCGCACGGCCTGGGCGACGCGCAGCCACGTTTCGCGATCGACGTCGGCGACGAACGCCGGCTGCGTGCCCGCGGGGGTCGGCAGCGGCGAGAGCCGGTTGGCCGCGAGACCGGTCTGTTCGATGCGCATCGCTACCCTCCGAGCATGGCCGCCGCCTGACGGTACCAGGTGTCGAGTGCCGGCGGAATGTAGAGGCCCAGCATCAGGCCGATGCCGAGATGGATGAATACGGGCGCGAGCGCGGGGCGATGCTCGAGCGTGCGCGCGGTCGTTGCCTCGCCGAACACCATGACCTGCGCGCGCCAGAACAGCGCCGCGAACGCGACGGCCAGCGCGAGCAGCAGCAGCGGCGCGGCCCAGGGCAGCGCGTGCATGGCGCTCGTCACGATCAGGAACTCGCTCGCGAACGCGCCGAACGGCGGCATGCCGACGATCGCGAGCACGCCGGCCATCATGCCCCAGCCGACCACGGGGCTCACGCGCAGCAGGCCGCGAATGCCCTCGATGGCCTGGGTGCCGGTTTTCTGCGCCGCGTGGCCGACGCTGAAGAAAATCGCCGACTTCACGAGCGAGTGGACCGTCATGTGCAAGAGGCCCGCGAACGTCGCGACGGGAC
The DNA here is from genome assembly GCF_002870125.1 of Burkholderia sp. WAC0059. Classification (GTDB taxonomy): domain Bacteria; phylum Pseudomonadota; class Gammaproteobacteria; order Burkholderiales; family Burkholderiaceae; genus Paraburkholderia. The sequence continues at coordinate 164,673 of NZ_PNEO01000010.1, read as the reverse complement.
CGCCGAGGCCGAAGGCGAACGTCATGAGCCCCATGTGCTCGATCGACGAATACGAAAAGAGCCGCTTGACGTCGCGCTGCCGGAAGAGGGAAAACGTGGCGACGAGCACCGAGACGAGCCCGAAACCGATGAGCAGGTGGCCCGGCAGTCCGTTGTGCAGCGCGCCGTCGGCGATCACCTTGCTGCGCAGCACCGCGTAGAGCGCGACGTTGAGGAGCAGCCCCGAGAGCACGGCCGAGACCGGCGTCGGGCCTTCCGCGTGCGCGTCGGGCAGCCAGCTATGCAGCGGCACGAGCCCGACCTTGGTGCCATAGCCGATCAGCAGGAACACGAACGCGAGCGAGACGATGGTCGGATCGAGCGAGCCCTTGACGGCGTTCAGGCTCGTCCAGAGCAGCGCGTCGCCGCCGAGCGGCCGGTTCGCCGCGAGATAGAGCAGCACCGTGCCGAAGAGCGCCTGGGCAATGCCGACGCCGCAGAGAATGAAGTATTTCCACGCGGCCTCGAGGCTCGCGGCGCTGCGGTAGAGGCCGACGAGCAGCACGGTGGCGAGCGTGGCGGCCTCCATCGAGACCCAGAGCACGCCCATGTTGTTGGTCGTGAGCGCGACGAGCATCGCGAGCAGGAAGAGCTGGTACATCGCGTGGTAGAGGCGCATGCGGGCCGGCGTCATGCGCCCGCGGTCGCGCTCGATGCGCATGTAGGGGCGCGAGAACATCGCCGTGGTCCAGCCGACGAACGCCGTCAGCGAGACGAGGAACACGTTGAGCGGATCGATGTAGAAAAGCCGGTCGAGGACGACCGTCGGGCCGTGCAGCGCCGTGCGCACGGCGAGCGCGAGCGCGGCGACGAGCGTCGCGAGACAGAAGCCGACGTTCAGCGCGCCCGCGCCGTCGCGCTGGCCGACGAGCGCGAGACAGCCGGCCGCCAGAAGCGGCAGGCCGACGACCAGCAGCACGAGGTGCGCGTCACTCATGGTCACTCATCCTTGAGCCTTTCCAGTTGGTGTATGTCGAGGCTGTCGAACTGCTCGCGGATCTGGAACATGAACATGCCGAGAATCACGCTGCCCACCAGCACGTCGAGCCCGATGCCGAGTTCGACGAGCATCGGCATGCCGTTGGTCGCGGCGGCGGCCGCGAAGAAGAGGGCGTTCTCCATCGAGAGGAAGCCGATCACCTGGGCGATGGCGCGCGTGCGCGTGATCATCATCAGGAACGAGAGCAGCACGCAGGCGAGCGCGATGCCGAGCGTGCCGCGCGCCACCGACGAGGCGAGCTGGCTGACGGGCGCGGCCACGTTGAACGCGACGATCACGAGCGCGATGCCCGCGAGCAGCGTGGCCGGAATGTTGATGAGCGTCTCGACGTCGGTGCGCACGGCGAGGCGGCGCGCGAGCCGGTGCAGGATCCACGGGATCAGCCCGACCTTGAGCACGAGCGTGAGCAGCGCCGAGAGGTACAGATGCACGTCGGACGTCACCCAGCCGAGCACGAGGTTGGCCGAGACGAGCGCCACGCCCTGCAGCGTGTAGAGGTGGATCAGCATCAGCACGCGGCGCTGGCTCAGGAGCGCGAACGAGAGCAGCAGCAGGACCGCGGCGAGCAGGTTGACGATCTGCGTGGCGAGCGCGTGCATTCAGTCCCCCAGCAGCAGGTGGACCAGCATGCCGATGACGGCGAGCAGGAACGCCGTGGCGAGGAACTCGGGCACGCGGAAGATGCGCATCTTCGCGTTGAACGTCTCGACGAGCGCGAGCACCGCGCCGCCGACGGCCAGCTTGGCGAAGAGGGCCGGCAGCGCGAGGAGCAGCGCGAGCGGCGTGCCCGTTTCGGCGATGCCCCAGGGCACGAAAAGCGCGACGCCGATGCACGAGTAGGCGAAGAGCTTCAGGCTGGCGGCCCACTCCATCAGCGCGAGATGCCGGCCCGAGTATTCGAGGATCAGCGCCTCGTGGATCATCGTCAGCTCGAGGTGCGTGGTCGGGTTGTCGACGGGCAGGCGCGCGTTCTCGGCGAGCGAGACGAACGTGAACGCGATGCCCGCGAACGCGAGGCTCGGATAGAGCGCGAACGGGTGATGCGCGAACGTCGCGACGATGCTCGTGAGCAGCGTCGACTGCGTGAGCAGCGAGGCGGAGAACAGCACCATCAGCAGCGCGGGCTCGGCGAGAAAGCCGATCAGCATTTCGCGACGCGCGCCGAGCGTGCCGAACGCGGTGCCGATGTCCATGGCCGCGAGCGAGATGACGACGCGCGCGAGCCCGAACAGGCCGACGAGCGCGATGGCATCGGCGGCGGGCGAGAGCGGCAGCTCGGTCGAGAGCGTCGGCACGATCGCGCAGGCGAGCGTCATGCAGCCCCAGACCGCGTAGGGCGCGGCGCGAAAGAGCGGGCTCGCCGTGTGCGCGACGATCGACTCCTTGTTGAAGAGCTTGTGCAGCATCCGGTAGGGCTGCCAGAGCGGCGGCGCGCGGCGGTTCTGCAACCGCGCGCGGCAGACGTTGACCCAGCCGGTCAGAAGCGGCGCGGCGGCGAGCGCCACCGCGATTTCCAGCACCTGGGCGAGGAGGCCGGAGTAGGTGATCATCGCGTCACCAGCACGAGCAGGGCGATCAACACGGCGAAGCTGTAGATCAGATAGACGGCGATGCGTCCGGCCTGCAGCCGCCCGACGAGCGTGCAGGCGCGCAGCACGAGCCGCTCGAGCGGCTCGTAGATCAGCGCCCACGTGCGGTCGGCCACGGTGACGCCGTAGCTCGGGCGTTCGTCGAACGGCGAAGGTACTTGCCGCTCGATGCGGAAGAGCGGCGCGAAGATTTCGCGGATCGGCTGGCCGAAGCCTTCGGCCGTGTCCTGCATGCGCGCGGTGACGACGGGGTAGCCGCAGGCCCAGGGCGCCGCGCGCCGGAGGCGGCCGTGATAGAACCGGCGCACGAGCAGCCAGGCGAGCGCGCAGCAGGCACCGAAGAACAGCAGGAACACGGCCGGCATGTAGCTCGCGCGGGCCGCGTCGACGGGCGCGAAGAGCAGCCAGCCGTGGCTCGCGACGGACGCGCCGATGCCGGCGCCGACGAGCTCGCGCGTGACGGCGTCGAGCGAGCGCACGACCTGCACCGGCAACAGCCCCAGCAGCACGCAGAGCCCCGCGAGCCAGACGAAGCCCGCGCGCTCCCAGCCGCTTGCGTCGTGCGCGTGGCCGTCGTGGTTGCCGCGCGGCTGGCCGAGGAACACGATGCCGAAGAACTTGACGACCGTGTAGCCCGCGAGCGCGGCGACGAGCGCGATCAGCGCGGCCGCGAGCGGCACGACCATGTTCAGGCGCGTGTCGGGCAGCGTGGGCGTGAAGAGGAAGCTCTGCAGCATCAGCCACTCGGAGACGAAGCCGCTGAAGGGCGGCAGCCCCGCGCTCGCGAGCGAGCCGACGAGCGCGGCCCAGGCTGTCCACGGCATGAAGCGGATCAGCCCGCCGAGCCGGCCGAGCTTGCGCTCGCCCGTGGCGTGCAGCACCGAGCCGGTACAGACGAACAGCAGGCTCTTGAACACGGCGTGGCTCGCGATCTGGTAGAGCAGCGCGGTCAGCGCGAGCGCCGCGAGCAGGTTCATGCCGTAGGCGCGGAAGAGGACCACGAGGCCGAGGCTCGCGAACATGAGCCCGACGTTCTCGATCGACGAATAGGCGAGGAGCCGCTTCATGTCGGTCTGGATCGCGCTGAAGACGACGCCCGAGAGCGCGGTGAAGAGCCCGAGCGCGATGAGGGCCATGCCCCACGAGGCCTGCTGCGTGTGCAGCAGGTCGAACAGCACGCGCAGCACGCCGTACAGGCCCGTTTTCAGCACGAAGCCGCTCAGCAGCGCGGAGACCGGGGAGGGCGCGGCCGGATGCGCGTCGGGCAGCCACACGTGCAGCGGGAAAAGCCCCGATTTCGCGCCGAAGCCGAGCAGCGCAAGCACGAACGTCGCCGAGGCCGCCACCGTGCCGAGGTGCTGCTGCCGCATGGCGTCGAACGTGTAGTCGCCGGTGCCGGCCTGGAGCAGCCCGAAGGCCAGCAGCAGCGCGAGCGCGCCGACGTGGGAAATCAGGAAGTAGAGAAAGGCCGCGCGCCGCGTTTCGGCGCTGCGGTGGTTGGTCATCACGAGGAAGACGGCCGAGACCGTCATCGCTTCCCAGGCGACCATGAAGCAGTAGGCGTCGTCGGCGAGCAGCACGGCCGCCATGCTGGCGAGGCAGACGTGGTACTCGAAGCAGAGCAGCCCCGGCGGCGTGCCTTCGCCGTTGCGGAAGTAGCCGGCCGAGAACGCGCTCACGCCGGTGCTGGTCGCGCCGAGGACGGCGAGGAACCAGGCGGAGAGCGGGTCGATACGCAGGTGAAACGGCAGGCCGGGCAGGCCGACCGGCAGCACCGTCTGCTCGGGCGCGACGAACAGGCCCGCGATTCCGCAGGCGCCGAGCGCGAGGCCGACAAGCGCGCCGGCCGGAAACAGCAGGCGCGAGATCAGGCGCGTGCGATGCGGATTGACGAGGCCGAGCACGCCGACGGCGAGCCAGCCGGCCAGCGCGAGCAGCGTGCTCTCGATGAGCGGGAAGGAAGTCATCCGGCCTGCGTGTCCTGTTCTGCCGTGACCGGCGGCGCGTCGGCGACGGGCCGGACGCGGCGTCCGGCGACGGGCGCGCGGGTTCGGGCGGTATCGGGGAGGCGTCCGTCGCGCACGCGACGGGCAGTCCGACGTACCTGCGAGGCTTGATGTGAGGTCTTGCGCGGGCCCTCATGCGGGCCGGGATACATCGCGATTATCGCCGCGTTCGCGACGGCCGTTCGCGGCGCTCCGTCTCTCTTCGCGCATATGCCCGTTGTCGGTCCGGCGGCCTTTGTCGGTATTGTCGTCAGGCACATGGAACGAGTATTTGGTTAGCAGGAGATGGTAATGAATTTATCATCCTAGCAGCTTTGTTTCGCCTGCGCCATACGTTATCCGCGGTTATCCGCGAGGCGATTACGTCCGGTCGGGCACGCCGGCCCGGCTCGCATTGCATGTTAATGTGATTAACACGTAGAATGCATCGGATTGCCATGCCGAATGCGATGTCCGGGAGCCTGATTTGATCGATGTGACTGCGCCACTCCTTGCCCACGACGGCGCGCTGCTGTCGGCGCGCGAGCTCGCGGGCAGGCATGGCCTGCTCGTTTTCGGCGTCGGCCGGGCGGCGGGGCGGGGTTTCCAGATGCTCGACCAGTTCGGCGAGATCGGCGCGCGCCTGGGCGCGTGCGGCATCAACGTCGCGTTCGTCTATCCGCGCGAGGCGGCGCGTCATGCGTTCGATGCCACGTCGATCCGCAGCGCGCGCTACCGGCAGACGCGCAGCCTTTTTCTCGACGTCGACGGGCGCTTCTTCGACGTGCCGCCGCCGGCGCGGGCGTTTCGCGCGATCTATGTCGACGGCGCTTTCGTGCAGCACGGTGCCGTTGAGGTGGAGCAGGGCGACGCGGTGGCGCAGGAGCGGCTCGACGCGTTCTTCGCCGACGTGATCGGGCAATGCGCCGCCGGCTGAAGCCCGGGATGCTCGTGCCTCCGGGGCGGCTGGAATCCGGGAGCGAATGCATGTATTATAATTTGATTAACATAATAGCTACCAGTCACAATCTTCTATGGAATCGAAAAGCGCGCGGCTGACCGTCCTGATTGACCCGGTGAAAAAAGAGGCGTTCGAAAACCTGTGCGCGGCCCAGGACCTGACGCCCTCCCAGGTGGTCCGGCAGTTGATCCGCGAATATCTCGAGCAGCATGGCGTGACCTACAAGACGAAGAGCGTCCTCGGCTCGCGGCCCCGGCGCAAGGCCGAATAGGCGCTGCCCGGGCGGATCGGTCCGCCCGCCTGCCGCGTCGTCGCCGTGTCCCGCGGCGCCCCGCAGCGCCCCGTCTCGCCGGCTTCGTCACCCGGCCAGCGCGTTCGCGCGGCCTTCCCGATTTCCCCGCCTTTCCTCTTCGCTTCGTGCTTCTCCCGTCGTTTGGCACGCTCATATACAACGCTAAGTTATGCTGATCGAGGGATAAATTTTCGTGCCGGGCTTCCGATATAGATGAAAGGTATCGACACCGGCCGGGGAGAGCCGCGAGTGCAGATGGGTCGACGTGCAAGGCCAGAGCGATAGCGATTCAGTTCACGGGGAGGAGTCATGCGCAATAATCAGCCTGTCACGCAGCACGAATTCGAGTTTCCCGACCATGCGACGCTGATGTCGACGACGGACACGCAGAGTCACATCACCTACGCCAACGCCGCCTTCGTCCAGGTGAGCGGTTTTTCCCACGAAGAGATCCTCGGTCAGCCTCACAACATGGTCCGGCATCCCGACATGCCGGCCGAGGCGTTCGCCGACATGTGGCGCACGCTCAAGGGCGGCGAGCCGTGGACCGCGCTCGTCAAGAACCGCCGCAAGAACGGCGACCACTACTGGGTGCGGGCGAACGCGACGCCGGTCGTGCGCCAGGGGCAGCCCGTGGGTTACATGTCGGTGCGCACGAAGGCGTCGCGCGAGGAGATCGCGGCGGCCGAGGCGCTCTATCGCGACTTTCGCGAGGGCAAGGCGGGGCATCGCCGTTTCCACAAGGGGGTGATCGTGCGCACGGGGCTGCAGGGCTGGACCTCGGCGCTGAAGACCCTGCCGGTGCGCTGGCGCATTCGCGCCGCGCTCCTGCTGCTCGCGCCGGCGAGCGTGGCCGCGGCCTGGGCGCTCGGTCTGCGCGCGGCGTCGGTCGCCCATTTCGCCGGCTTCGCGGCCGTCATCGTCGCGTTGGCGTGCGCGGCCTCGTACTGGCTCGAGGTGCAGATTTCTCGTCCGCTCGAGCGCGTGCGCGAACAGGCGCTGCGCGTGGCGACGGGCGAAAGCCAGAGCGCGATGCACATGGACCGGGTCGACGAAATCGGCATGACGCTGCGGACGATCAGCCAGCTTGGCCTGATGTTCCGCTGGCTCATCGACGACGTCAGCGAGCAGGTCATCAACGTGCAGACGGCCAGCAACGAGATCGCCCAGGGCAACAACGACCTGAGCTCGCGCACCGAGCAGGCGGCCTCGAGCGTCCAGCAGACCGCGGCCTCGATGGCGCAGATGACCGCGTCGGTGAAGAGCAACGCCGAGACGGCCTCGCAGGCGAACCAGTTGTCGGGCGAGGCGCGCGAGGCGGCGGCGCGCGGCGGCGAGGCCGTCTCCGAGGTCGTGAGCACGATGAACGAGATCACGAGCAGCTCGCACCGGATCTCGGACATCATCGGCGTGATCGACGGCATCGCGTTCCAGACCAACATCCTCGCGCTGAACGCGGCCGTCGAGGCGGCGCGCGCGGGCGACCAGGGGCGCGGCTTCGCGGTCGTGGCGGGCGAGGTGCGCGCGCTCGCGCAGCGCAGCGCCAACGCGGCGAGGGAAATCAAGGACCTGATCGGCGCGAGTGTGGAGCGCGTCGAGGCCGGCTCGAAACTCGTGGACGATGCGGGACGCACGATGGACCAGATCGTCGCGCAGGTGAAGCGCGTCTCGGACCTGATCGAGGAGATCAGCACGGCGACGGCCGGGCAGAGCAGCGGGGTGGCCCAGGTCGATCAGGCCGTCGGCGATCTCGACAACATCACCCAGCAGAACGCCGCGCTCGTCGAGCAGAGCGCGGCGGCTTCGGAGAGCCTCCGGCAACAGGCGACGAAGCTCGTGGAGGCCGTCAGCGTGTTTCGATAAACGGGAAGCGGGGGAAGCGGCGGCCGGACCGGAAGCGGCTGCCTGCGCTTCTACCGCTCACGGTCTCGTCGCCCGCTGGACGAGGGCGCTTCGTTCTGCGCGGGAACGCTCACTCCGCTTTCCGTTCCCGGTGTTGTACCGCTTCGACGGTTGCCCATCCGGCGCTGGCGAAGCGGCTCCCCTTTCATGCACAATAGCGCCGCCGCGGCGCGATCTTTCCCCCTGTTTTCCGGGTGTTTCGCTTCGCGACGGGTCGGCGCGGGCACGCGGTCGTTTCGACGTGCCGGATCTCGGGGCCGGTTACGGTTTTCGCGGGGTGTAACGAGGCGTAACGGCAACGGTCGCAGTGCGATGCAATGCATCAGTTCTTACAAAGTTGCAATGCACCGGAAGCGAGGCTGCGTTATATTGCGTCCGACAACCAACATTCACTGAGGGTGAGTTCATGAAGTTCGCACGTGTTCTTGCATTGCTGGTCGGGGGCGCCGCTGTTACCGCGTCGGGCGCCGCCATGGCCCGGGTGGACATCGGCCTCAACTTCGGCGTGCCGGCCCCGTCTATGTCGCGCCGGCGCCCGTGTACGCGCCGCCGCCGGTCATGTACCAGCCGGCCCCGGTGTATGCGCCGTACGGGGCGCCCGCTGTCGTGATCGGCTGGCACGGCGATCGCTACTGGGACGGCCATCGCTATTGGCGCCGCGACGAGTGGTATCGTCATCATCGCGGCTGGCGTTAAAACGCGACGCGCCCTATAAGAAAAGCCGCCCTTGGGGCGGCTTTTTCATTCCGGTTTTCCGTTTCGTCGACCGGACGTGAACTGCGCGCCGGTCGATCGGCCGGTCATTCGCTCGCGCCGGCCATGCCGCCGACCACGGCGTTGAAGCCGCTGTCGACGTGCACGACCTCGGCCGTCATGCCGCCGGCGAGGTCGGACAGCAGGAAGGCCGCGGTGTTGCCGACCTGCTCGATCGTCACGTTCCGGCGCAGCGGCGCGTTCTGCTCGACGAAGTCGAGAATCTTGCCGAAGCTCTTGATGCCGCTGGCGGCCAGCGTCTTGATCGGACCGGCCGAGATGCCGTTCACGCGCACGCCCTTCGCGCCGAGCGAAACCGCGAGATAGCGGACGCTGGCTTCGAGCGAGGCCTTCGCGAGCCCCATCGTGTTGTAGTTCGGAATCGCGCGCTCCGCGCCGAGGTACGTGAGCGTGAGCAGGGCCGCGTCCGGCGAGAGCATCGGCAGCGCGGCCTTGGCCAGCGCCGGGAAACTGTACGCGGAGATGTCGTGGGCGATGCGGAAGTTCTCGCGCGTCATGCCGTCGAGGAAGTCGCCGGCGATCGCCTCGCGCGGCGCGAAGCCGATCGAGTGGACGAGACCGTCGAGACTGTCCCAGTGCTGCCTGAGATCGGCGAAGAGCGCGTCGATCTGCGCGTCGTCGGCCACGTCGCACGGGAAGACGAGATGGCTGCCGAATTCGGCGGCGAATTCGGTAATGCGATCCTTGAACCGGTCGCCGACGTAGGTGAACGCCAGTTCGGCGCCTTCGCGGCGGCACGCCTGCGCGATGCCGTAGGCGATGGAACGGTTCGACAGCAGGCCGGTCAGCAGGATTCGTTTACCAGCGAGAAAGCCCATGAATTCTCCTAAGTCAGATCAATGCGCCGGGAGCGCTGCGGCCGCGGCGTCGTGTGGGTTTTGGGTAGAATTCTCTCACACTGCAACAGCCAACTGGACAAACCTCGCCCTATGACAACAGGCTCGCGAAGCAGAGGGGCGCCGCGCGGCGTCGGTCGGACGGCTTTGCCGGCATTGCTTCAAATTTCCTTTCGAGCCCTGCTTTTCTCCCTGCTTAACGCGTTCCGGCGGTTCCGGCTGCATGCCCGGCGCCGCCAGGTTCGCGGTGCGGCCGTCATGCTTTGCGGATTGGGCATCTGGGGCGGCCTCGTTCAGCCGGCGCGGGCCGCGTACGCGATCGCCGAGTACGGCGAACCCAAATATCCGCCCGATTTTCGTCACTTCGATTACGTGAATCCCGACGCGCCGAAGGGCGGCACGCTCGTGCTCGCCAATCCGGACCGGCTCACGAGCTTCGACAAGTTCGATCCGTTCACGCTGCGCGGCAACGCGGCGCCGGGGCTCGGCATGCTGTTCGAGAGCCTGACGACGGGCAGCCTCGACGAGCTCTCGACGGCCTACGGGCTGCTGGCCGACGACATTCGCGTCGCGCCGGACGGCCTGTCCGTCACCTTTCATCTGAATCCGCGCGCGCATTTTTCGAACGGCGACGCCGTCACGGCCGCCGACGTGAAATTCTCGCTCGACACGCTGAAGAGCCCGCAGGCGGCGCCGTCGGTGGCGGCCTATTACGCCGATATCGCGCGCGCCGTGGTCGTCGATCCGGCCACCGTGCGCTTCGAATTCCGGCAGCGCAACCGCGAGCTGCCGTTCATCGCGGGCGGCATGCCCGTGTTCTCGCACAAGTGGGGCCAGCGCGCCGACGGCAGCCGCATTCCGTTCGACCAGCTCGCGTTCGAGCAGCCGATCGGCAGCGGTCCGTACCTGATCGAGCGCTACTCGAACGGCCGAACGATCACTTACCGGCGCGATCCGCATTACTGGGGCGTGGACCTGCCCGTGCGCGTCGGCACCGACAACTTCGAGCGCATCACCTACAAGCTCTACTCCGACGACGTGGCGCGCATCGAGGCGTTCAAGGCCGGCGAGTACGACGTGCTCGTCGAGTACGTTGCGCGCAACTGGGTGCGGCGCGACGTCGGCAAGCGTTTCGACAGCGGCGAGTTGCTCAAGCGCGAATTCCCGCAGCACAACGGCACCGGCATGCAGGGCTTCGTGCTGAATCTGCGCCGGCCGATGTTTCGCGACGTGCGCGTGCGCGAGGCGCTCGACCTCGCGCTCGACTTCCAGTGGCTGAACCGTCAGCTTTTTTACAGCCAGTACCGCCGGCTCGACAGCTTCTTCGCCAACACCGATCTGCAGGCGAGGGGGCTGCCTTCACCCGGCGAGCTCGCGCTGCTGAACCCCTGGCGCGCGCAGCTCGACCCGGCCGTGTTCGGCCTGCCGCCCGTGCAGCCCGACACCGATCCGCCCGGCTCGCTGCGCGCGAACCTGCTCGAGGCGCGGGCCTTGCTGGCCGCGGCGGGCTGGACTTACCGCAACGGCGCGCTGCGCAACGCGCAGGGACAGCCGTTCGTGTTCGAGGTGCTCGACGACTCGGGCGGCGAGGCCGCCTGGATGCCGATCATGGCGCTGTACCAGCACGCGCTCGAGCGGCTCGGCATCACGATGAACTACCGGACTGTCGATTTCGCGCTCTACCAGAAGCGGCTCGACGCCTTCGACTTCGACGTGACGACGACCCGCTATCCCGACGTGCAGGTGCCGGGCACCGAGGAGATCGACCGCTTCAGCAGCCAGGCGGCCGACGAGCCGGGCTCGGACAACCTGATCGGCCTGAAGTCGCCGGCCGTCGACGCGATCCTGCGTGCGCTCGTCGCGGCGCAGACGCGCACGCAGCTCGTCGACGCGACCCACGCGCTCGACCGCGTGCTGATGCACGGCTACTATGTGGTGCCGCAGTGGTACAGCGCCACGCATCGCGTCGCGTTTCGCAACACGCTCGCGTGGCCGCGGACGCTGCCGCTCTATTACACGGCGAACGACTGGATCGTCTCGACGTGGTGGTTTAAGACGCCCGGCGCGGCCGCCTCGCCGTAACGCGCAGCCTGCCCCGATTTCGTACCGACCGACGGACCCCGGCCTATGTGGAGCTACATCGTCAAACGCGTGCTGCTGATGCTGCCGACGCTGCTCGGCGTGCTGACGCTGACTTTCGCGGTGATCCAGTTCGTGCCGGGCGGCCCGGTCGAGCAGGCCATGAGCGAGTTGCGCCACGGCGCGCAGCAGAGCGGCGGCATGCCGTTCGGCATGCGCGCCCACACGGGCGTCGATGCCCAGCAGATCGCCCAGTTGAGGGCGCTCTACGGCTTCGACAAGCCGCCGCTGCAGCGCTATTTCATGATGCTCGGCCGCTTCGCGCGCTTCGACCTCGGGCAGAGCTATTTCCACCATCAGAGCGTCTGGTCGCTGATCGTCTCGAAGCTGCCGGTGTCGATCAGCATCGGCCTGTGGACGTTCTTCCTGACCTATCTCGTCTCGGTGCCGCTCGGCATCGCGAAGGCCGTGCGCAACGGTTCGCGCTTCGACCTTGTGACGAGCCTCGTCGTGCTCGTCGGCTATGCGATTCCGGGCTTCGTGCTCGGCGTGCTGCTGCTCGTGCTGTTCGGCGGCGGCACGTTCTGGCAGCTCTTTCCGCTGCGCAACCTGACCTCCGACGACTGGGACACGCTCTCGTGGGGCGGCAAGATTCTCGACTATCTCTGGCACATCGCGCTGCCCGTGACGGCCTCGGTCGTCGGCAGCTTCGCCGTCACGACGATGCTCACGAAGAATGCGTTTCTCGAGGAAATCCGCCGCCAGTACGTGCTGACGGCGCGCGCCAAGGGGCTGCCCGAGCGCACGGTGCTCTGGAAGCACGTGTTTCGCAACGCGCTCCTGCCGCTCGTCGTCGGTTTTCCCGCGGCGTTCATCGGCGCGTTCTTCACGGGCAGCCTGCTGATCGAGACGCTGTTCTCGCTCGACGGGCTCGGGCTCCTGTCCTACGAGTCGGTCGTGCGGCGCGACTATCCCGTCGTGCTCGGCACGCTCTACCTGTTCACGCTGATCGGCCTCGTGACGAAGCTGATCTCCGACCTCTGCTACGTCTGGGTCGATCCCCGCATTCAGTTCGAACAAATGGAGCGCTGAATCTTGAACCTGAAGCTCAAACGGGGCGAGGCCGGCGCCGGAGCGCGCGCGCAGCCGCCGGTGCCGGCCCTCGTGTCGCCGTCGCCGGCGCGGCGCGTCTGGCGGCGCTTCAGGCAGCAGCGCCTCGGCTACTGGAGCCTCGTCGTGTTCGTCGTCGCGTTCGCGGCCAGCCTCGCGGGGCCGCTCTGGTGCAACGACAAGCCGCTCGTCGTGCGCTACGACGGCCACTGGTATTTCCCGTTCGTGAAGGCCTATCCGGAAACGACGTTCGGCGGCGACTTCCCGACCGAGGCCGACTATCTCGACCCGTACGTCCGCCACCGCTTCGACGCGCCGGGCAATTTCGTGCTCTACGCGCCGAACCCGTACTACTACGACACGCTTAACTACTTTTCGAAGGCGCCGAACCCGGCGCCGCCGTCGCGGCAGAACTGGCTCGGCACCGACGCGAGCGGGCGCGACCTGTTCGCGCGCCTGCTGTACGGCTTTCGCGTGTCGGTCGAGTTCGCGCTCGTGCTGACGGCCATCGGCACGGCGTTCGGCATCGTGGCGGGCGCCGTGCAGGGCTACTTCGGCGGGCGGATCGACATCGTGGGACAGCGGCTCATCGAAATCTGGAGCGCGCTGCCCGAACTCTATCTGCTGATCATCTTCTCGTCGATCTTCGAGCCCGGCTTCATCCTGCTGATCGTGCTGCTCTCGCTGTTCGGCTGGATCGGGTTGTCCGACTACGTGCGCGCCGAGTTCCTGCGCAACCGCAACGAGGACTATGTGCTCGCCGCGCGGGCCATCGGGTTGTCGAGCTGGCAGATCATCTGGCGCCACGTGCTGCCCAACAGCCTCACGCCCGTCATCACGTTCCTGCCGTTCCGGATGAGCGGGGCGATTCTTGCGCTGACGAGCCTCGACTTCCTCGGCCTCGGCGTGCCGCCGCCGACGCCGAGCCTTGGCGAACTGCTCGCCGAGGGCAAGGCGAACCTCGACGCCTGGTGGATCTCGCTCTCGACGTTCGGCGTGCTCGTGGCGACGCTGCTGCTGCTCACGTTCATGGGCGACGCGCTGCGCAACGCACTCGACACGCGCATGGCCGAGACGATGCGCGCCGGAGGCCAGTCATGAGCGCTCCGTCGGGCGATGTGGCAAGCGCGCCGGACGAGCCGCTGCTGTCGATCGAGAACCTGGACGTGCGCTTCGGCGACACGCTCGCCGTGCGCGACATGACGCTCGCCGTCGGCCGCGGCGAGCGCGTTGCGCTCGTCGGCGAATCGGGCTCGGGCAAGACCGTGACGGCGCTGGCGATCCTGCACCTGCTGCGCGAGGCGCAGGTGACGGGCGCGATCCGCTTCGACGGCGCGGATCTGTTGGAAAAGAGCGAGCGCGAGATGCGCGAATTGCGCGGCAGCGAGATCGCGATGATCTTCCAGGAGCCGATGAGCGCGCTCAATCCGCTCTACACGATCGGCGAGCAGATCGCGGAGACGATCGTGCTGCACGACGGCGTGACGAAGGCCGAGGCCAGCCGGCGCACGGTGGCGCTGCTCGAGCGCACCGGCATTACCGAGCCCGCGCGGCGCGCCGGCCAGTATCCGCATCAGCTCTCGGGCGGCCAGCGGCAGCGCGTGACGATCGCGATGGCGCTCGCGTGCCGGCCGCGCCTGCTGCTCGCCGACGAGCCGACGACGGCGCTCGACGTGACGATCCGCGCGCAGATCGTCGAGCTGCTGCTCGAGCTTCAGCGCGAGGAGGCCAGGCGCCGCGGCATGGCCGTGCTGCTGATCACGCACGACCTGAACCTCGTGCGCCATTTCGCGCAGCGGGTCGCGGTCATGGAGCACGGGCGTCTCGTCGAGAGCGGGCCGGTCGGGCAGATTTTCGGGGCGCCGCAGCATCCGTACACGCAGCGTCTGATCGCAAGCCGTCCCGAGCGCGGCGCGCTGCCGGTCCTGCCGATCGCGCCGGTGCTGCTCGAGGCGAAAGACGTGTCGGTCGAGTTCGCGACGAAGCTGCCGGGCTTTGCCGGCTGGTGGCGTCGCGGCCGGTTCCGCGCGCTCGACGGCGCGAGCGTCGCCGTGCGCCAGGGCGAGACGCTCGGCATCGTCGGCGAATCGGGCTCGGGCAAGTCGACGCTCGCGCTGGCGATGCTGGGATTGCAGCGCACTACGCACGGCGAGATCGAATTTCAGGGGCGACCGCTGGCCGATTACCGCGGCCCCGAAAAAATGGCGCTGCGCGCGAATCTGCAGGTGGTTTTTCAGGATCCGTTCAGTTCGCTTTCGCCGCGGCAGACCGTCGAGCGCATCGTCGGCGAGGGACTCGCGCTGCACCGGCCGCAGCTCGACGACGACGCGCTGCGCAGCCGCGTCGTCGCGGTGCTGCGCGAAGTCGGTCTCGACCGCACGGCGCTCGGCCGCTATCCGCACGAATTTTCGGGTGGCCAGCGCCAGCGCATCGCCATCGCGCGGGCGCTGGTGCTGGAGCCGCGCGTGATCGTGCTCGACGAGCCGACGAGCGCGCTCGACGTGTCGATCCAGCAGCAGGTGCTGAAACTGCTGACCGGGCTGCAGCACAAATACAACCTCGGCTACGTCTTCATCAGCCACGACCTCGAGGTGATCGGGGCGATGGCGCACCGGGTCGCGGTTCTGCAGAACGGGGTCATCGTCGAAACCGGGGAGGTGGCGCAACTTTTTGCTGCGCCAGCTCATCCTTACACGCGAAAGCTTCTGAAAGCTTCGCTCGGCGGCTGATTTTTCACCAATTAGGTGCGTCTCCCGATTGTATTTTTCTATTTGTTTTGACACACAAATACTTACTGGCTAGTATCGACGCAACATTTCTTAACCATCTGATTTGCGGGCAATTTTTACCTGGCAATGCAGCATCGATACCTAACCCGTGTTTGCGCACGCGCCGTCGCCGGAGTGTTTGTTGGCGTCATGATGGGAGCAACTTCCGGTGCGTTTGCCGACGAAGCCAGCAACTTGAGCCAGTCCGCACCATCTTCGACCGCGTCGTCGCCAGTTCAGGACGCAAACGTTTCCTCGCCCCGGCAGTCTTCGCAGTTGCAGGCCGTGTCGAATTCCGCGCCTTCGAATTCTTCGAACGATATTTCGATTAACTCGAACAACAGTAGCCAGCAGCCGTCCCTCCAGTCCGCCACGCTTTCCACCTCCGCAGGCAACGATGTGCCGCCTCCGCCGACGGGCCTGACCCACGGCGGTGCAAAGGCATTCCTGTCCGGCATGGCCGGCAAGGCCGGCGACGTCGTCGTCGGCGCGCTGAACATGATCGGCGTGCGCTATCGCTGGGGCGGCAACACGCCGGATTCGGGGCTCGATTGCAGCGGCTTCGTGCGTTACGTGTTCCAGGACACGCTGGGCCTCGACTTGCCGCGCCGCGCCGAGGAAATGAGCCGCGTCGGCGAGAAGGTCCGCATGAGCGACCTGAAGCCGGGCGACCTCGTGTTCTTCAACACGATGCGCCGCACGTTCTCGCACGTCGGCATCTACATCGGCGACAACAAGTTCGTGCATTCGCCGTCGACGGGCAGCACGATCCGCGTCGACGATCTCGACAATGGCTACTGGGAAAAGCGTTTCACCGGTGCGCGCCGGATCGAGACGAGCTACCCGCAGCAGCAGGAACTCAAGCAGCGCGTGAGCCTGTCGATTGGCGCCAACACGAACGGCAACGGCAACAACTGATCGCGTCGTTCGTCCCGTTTTGGCCGGTTCGTTTCCGCCCGGCATGAAAAAAAGCCCGCTTCTTCGCGAAGCGGGCTTTTTCGTTGTGGCCGTCGCGGTTCGCGATTCGCGGATGGGCCGGGCCGCGGCATTCGTCCGGGGCGCGCGTTACGAGGCGACCCCTGCGGCGAATCAGGCGGCGAGCCGGCTGGCCGCCAGCTTGCGCTGCAGTTCGGGCATGATCTGCGCGGCTGCTTCTTCACCTGCGAGGATCGCCGCGTTGCGCTGGCTGAAGTCGCTGCTGCTCATCGCATTCAGGTTCGGGCGGATGACGACGTCGGCGTATTTGTCGAGCTCGTAGGACTTGATCGTCTGGCCCATGATCGTGAAGGTTTGCAGCAGCAGGTCGAACGAGTTTTGTGTGGCCGCCGTTTCGGGGCGCGCGGAAATGTCGACGGCGATGACGAAGTCGGCGCCCATCTTGCGCGCGAATGCGGCCGGCACGGGGCTTACCAGGCCGCCGTCGACGTACTCGTGCTCGCCGATCGTCACCGGCTCGAAAATCGACGGAACGCTGCACGAGGCACGCACGGCGATGCCGGTGTTGCCGCGCTGGAAGAGGATCGGCTCGCCGGTGCGCAGGTCTGTCGCGACGATGCCGAGCGGCTTGTTCATCTTCTCGATCGGCCGGTTGTCGAGCGTCGCGTTCAGATAATTCTCGAGCGCCACGCCCTGCAGCAGGCCGCGTAGCCGGAACGGCAGGGCCCAGTCGCTGATCGACGTTTCGTCCATCGACAGCGCGAGCTTGTTGAGCGCGAAGCCGTTCATGCCGGAGGCGTAGAGCGAGGCGACGACCGAGCCCGCGCTCGTGCCCGACACGAGATCGACGGGGATGCCGTGGGCTTCGAGCCCCTTGATGACGCCGATGTGGGCGAAGCCGCGCGCGGCGCCGCCGCCGAGCGCGAGGCCGACGCGGATCGGGCGAGGCGCGCGGGCGAGCGGCGGCGTGGTTGCCGGCGGCGCGGACGGCGTGACGCTGGCGGTGCGGGTGCCCGCGGTCGTGCAGGCGGCGAGGATGCTCGAGGCGGCCGCCAGCGAAAAGTTGCGGCGGCTCAGGCAAGGGGGTAGCGGGTGTGACGGCTTCAACAAGTTCTCCTGCAGCGGCGCGCGGATGTCCCGATGAGCATTGCACGCCGCAATTCCAGCGGAGCGGTTGCCGGTGGCCGCCGTCCGGTGCCGCCCGAACGGCAGCGCGCGCACATCATAAAACAATCGTTCCGGGCGCTGCACAATGCGTCCGCGCGCGCCGGCAGCGGGCCGAAGCCGCGCCTCGCGGGTATAATCCGCTCTCGAATTTTCGCGGATGGTCCGTGCTTTCGCGGATCGTCCGTTCGCACCCGCGCGCCGCCATGGCATGACATTCGCCGCCAGGCGGGATCGTCGCCGGCATGCGCTCCGGGCGTCCGCTGTCCGCCGTGCGAGCGCCGCCGACGCGCAACGTCACGGCGCCGTCCTTCGAGTAACCGTCCATGACCACCTCCGTTCGCACCCGCTTCGCCCCGAGTCCCACCGGCTTCATCCATCTCGGCAACATTCGCTCCGCGCTTTATCCGTGGGCGTTCGCGCGCCGCAACAAGGGCGTCTTCATCCTGCGGATCGAGGACACCGATCTCGAACGTTCGACGTCGGAATCGGTCGACGCGATTCTCGAAGGAATGGCCTGGCTCGGCCTCGACTTCGACGAGGGCCCGTTCTACCAGATGCAGCGCATGGACCGTTATCGCGAAGTGCTCCGGCAGATGACGGAGCAGGGGCTCGCCTATCCCTGCTACATGTCGACCGGGGAACTCGATGCACTGCGCGAGCGCCAGCGCGCGGCCGGCGAGAAGCCGCGTTACGACGGCACGTGGCGCCCCGAGCCCGGCAAGGTGCTGCCGACGCCGCCGGCAGGCGTCGAGCCCGTCATGCGCTTTCGCAATCCGCTGACCGGCGTGGTGGCATGGGACGACGCCGTGAAGGGACGCATCGAGATCTCGAACGAGGAGCTCGACGACCTCGTGATCGCGCGGCCGGACGGCACGCCGACCTACAACTTCTGCGTCGTCGTCGACGATCTCGACATGCGCATCACGCACGTGATTCGCGGCGACGACCACGTGAACAACACGCCGCGCCAAATCAACATCCTGAAGGCGCTCGGCGGCGAGCCGCCCGTCTATGCGCACCTGCCGACCGTGCTCAACGAGCAGGGCGAGAAGATGAGCAAGCGCCACGGCGCGATGAGCGTGGTCGGCTATCGCGATGCCGGCTATCTGCCCGAGGCGGTGCTGAACTATCTGGCGCGCCTCGGCTGGTCGCACGGCGACGCCGAAATTTTCACGCGCGAGCAGTTCGTCGAGTGGTTCGATCTCGAGCATCTCGGCAAGTCGCCGGCCCAGTACGACCACAACAAGCTGAACTGGCTGAACAACCACTATCTGAAGGAAGCCGACAGCGCGAGGCTCGCGGCATTGTCGAAGCCGTTCTTTCTGCGGCAGGGTATCGACGAGGCGGCGCTCGCGAAGGGGCCGTCGCTCGACGCCGTGATCGCGCTGCTCAAGGATCGCGCATCGACGATCGGCGAGATCGTCGAGAACGCATTGCTGTTCTATCGCGAGCCGAACCCCGAGCCCGAGGCGCTGGCCCAGCATCTGACCGACGCGGTGCGTCCGGCGCTGGGCGATCTGCTGGCCGCGTTTCGTAGCGCCGAGTGGACGAAGGAGGGCATCGCGGCCGCGTTGAAGGCGACGCTCGCGGCGCACAAGCTCAAGATGCCGCAACTCGCGATGCCGGTTCGCCTGCTGGTGGCGGGCACGACGCATACGCCATCGATCGACGCCGTGCTCGCCCTGTTCGGGCGCGACGTGGTGATCGCGAGAATGGAGCGGGGATTGTCGACGGGCACCTGAGTCCGGCGGCCGTTTCGGCTTGGGCCGTCACGTGCGCGAAATCATGTGGGCGAAAGACGGGGGAAATGAAGCGCAGCGTATTAAGGGTATTTACAAGCGCGGAATTGGTCTCTATAATCTCGTTTCTGTTCTGCAAGGGGGTATAGCTCAGCTGGGAGAGCGCTTGCATGGCATGCAAGAGGTCAGCGGTTCGATCCCGCTTACCTCCACCATCAGATGGTCCGCAGAACACCAGAGAAGTCCGGAAAGCCCTGAGCAATCGGGGCTTTGTCTTTTCCGCCGTCCCTTTTCTTCCGCCCGGTTCCGGTGTGTTCCTGCATGGGCGTGTATCTCGCGGCGTACCCTCAAATGGGTTTGCCGCTATTCGCGTTTTGAGGTGCGCCATGGGCCTGCTCACCGGTCGTCAGATCCGGTCCGCTTTGCATCGTCCCGCCGAAATCCCAGGCTGATTGCCGCCTGGGCGTGCCGGCGAATCGGGCCGATGTGCCCTCCTGCGCGAACGTAACGCCGCCCTCATTCTGGACATCCATAGATAACCTTCGCGCGTGCTGCGGCAACAATGTTGGAGCGCAGATCCGCGGCCGGCTCGCCGATCGTGTCGATATATGCCGCCGTCCACGGCGCGCCGCCCGTATAGCAGCGACGTGATGTGGGAATCATTGCCACTACCGGTTATAGACCTAAACAGATATATAGGAAACCTTATAGATTAGGGTGCGATACGTGCCGCGCGGCGAAACAGCCACCTGCCGGCTACAACGTACCCGATATCACGGGCTCGGGTCGCAGCACAGCGACTCTGGCGTGTGCGCGGCCGCTACCCGTGCATGAAAGAAGCGGTGCAGGCAAGGCTGGCAGCACGCGGCGTTCCTGGCGCCGGGCCAGGTGCCGCGGCCCATCACAGGAACCGTCAGGCACAGGGAGAGGCAACCCGGTGTCCAACTCGATCGGCACGTCCATTGCTGTGCATGGGGGCGGCGTGCCCGCGCGCGCTGTCCGCGATGCTGCCGCGCGTCGTATACGGTGAATTGCAGTACTGCCAGAGGAGAATCGCAGTGGCGAGCCCACCCACGGGACAGGACCGGCAGCCCGCGGGGCATACGTCTCCGCACCTGACCAACAAGGAGCGCGATCAGGCGGACGCCCACAGTACGCCGCGCGCGCTGGTCGTCCACGAGATCATCCGGCAGGAGGGCGAGACAGCGCTCAGACGGGACACGTTGGCGCTGCTGTGGTCGGCGCTCGCGGCAGGATTGTCGATGGGATTCTCGTTCCTCACGCAGGCCGTGCTGGAAACCAGGATGTCGCCGCCGGCCAGCGGTGCGTTCTCGCTCGTGGGCGCAGCGGGCTATTGCGTCGGTTTTGTCATCGTCGTGCTCGGGCGGCAACAATTGTTCACCGAAAGCACCCTGACCGTCATCCTTCCCGTTTTGACGCACCGGGACGCGCGCACGCTCCTGGCCGCGCTGCGGTTGTGGATCATCGTGTTGTGCGGAAATCTGGCCGGTACCTGGATCTTTGCGGGGATTCTTCTCCTGCCGACACCATTCACCGCGCGACTCGCTCCCGCGCTGTCGGCGCTCGCGCAGTCCAGCCTGCAGCCGGCAGGTTTCGCTTCGACGACATTGAGGGCCGTGCTGGCCGGCTGGCTCATCGCATTGATGGTCTGGCTTTTGCCCAATGCGCGGTCGGCCGCGGTGCTCATCATCGCGGTCGTCACCTATGTCGTTGCGATATGCGAGCTCTCTCATGTCATCGCCGGTTCGACTGAAGCTGCGTACCTGGTCCTGGGCGGCGGCGCGGGATTCGCGGACTATCTGGGGCGCTTCCTGGCTCCGACGCTGCTCGGTAACACGATCGGCGGCGTCGCGCTTGTCGGACTGTTGAACCACGCGTCGATCGCGCCCGAGATGAGCGGGCGCGGCCAAACCTGAAGTGCGTGTCGATGCCGGTCAATCGCGGCTGATGCGCGGCCGGCCGCTTTCCGGATGTGCCGGGTGTCTCTCGCCTATAGACTTTCAACCCAAAGGTGTTGCAATGGCAGACAACAAGGAACGGATTGCCCGATATGACGGGCCCGCCGGCGGCTGGGGATCGGCTAAGGCCGTGGCCGGTATCCTGATGCAGGAGCACGTCGTTCTGCACGGCACGAAGCTGCTGACGAAGCAGAACAAGCCCGATGGCTTTCAGTGCGTCAGTTGCTCGTGGGCCAAACCCGGCGAGCCTCACCTGTTCGAATTCTGCGAGAACGGCGCAAAGGCCACGGCGTGGGAAGTCACGGCGCGCCGCGCGCCGCCGGAATTCTTCGCAGAGCATACGTGTAGCGAACTCGAGACGTGGAGCGATTTCCACCTGGAAGGACAGGGTCGTCTCACTGAGCCGATGCGGTGGGATGCTGCAACGGACCGGTATGTGCCGGTGACGTGGGAAAGTGCGTTCGACGAGATTGGACGGGAACTGAATCAACTGCCTCCGAACGACGCAGTCTTCTACGCTTCGGGCCGCGCATCGCTCGAAACGTCTTACATGTATCAGCTCTTTACGCGGATGTACGGGACGAACAACCTTCCCGACAGCTCCAACATGTGCCATGAGACGACTTCCGTTGCGTTACCGCCCGCAATCGGCGTCGCGGTCGGTACCGTCACGCTGGAAGACTTCGAGCACACCGATTGCATCCTGTACCTGGGTCACAACGTCGGTACCAACGCGCCGCGGATGCTTCACCCGCTGCAGGCCGCGCGCAAGCGCGGCGTTCCGCTGATTGCGTTCAATCCGGTCCGGGAGCCGGGTCTGGTGAAGTTCGTCAACCCTCAGTCGCCGATGGAGATGCTCACGCCGATGGCGGCGACCGCGATGAACTCGCAGTTCGTCCAGTTGAAAATCGGCGGCGATTCAGCCGTATTGGCGGGGATGTGCAAGCACGTCCTCGATGAGGACGAGAAGGCCAGGCAGGCGGGTACAGGCCGGGTGATCGACGTCGACTTCATCGCGGAGCATACCCGTGGATTCGAGGCCTTCCGTGACTCCGTCAGGCAGGCTGCCTGGGAGGAGATCGAGCTTGTCTCGGGGGTTAGCCGCGCTGAGATCGGGCAGGCAGCGCGCACTTACATGCACGCGCGCGCGGCTATGGCGTTTTACGGCATGGGGCTTACCCAGCATCGGAAAGGCGTTCACAACATCCAGATGCTGACCAATCTGCTGTTGCTCAAAGGCAATATGGGTCGACCTGGCGCGGGCATTTGCCCGGTGCGGGGGCACTCGAACGTCCAGGGGCAACGTACGGTCGGGATTACCGAAAAGCCCGAGCTCGTGCCGCTGGACCAACTGAAGAAACAGTACGGATTCGAGCCGCCGCGCGACAAGGGGCTGGATACGGTGCAGACGTGCGAGGCCGTTATCCAGGGCAGGGTCAAGGCATTCGTGATGCTGGGAGGCAACTTCGTGCGTGCAGTTCCCGACACCGGGCAGGTCGAGCCGGCATGGCGCAGGTTGCGGTTGACCGTCAATGTCGTGACGAAATTTAACCGGAGCTGCCTCATGCACGGCGAGGTCTCGTACGTTCTGCCGTGCCGTGGCCGCATCGAGATCGACAGGCAGGCGACCGGCGAGCAGGCCGTATCGATCGAGGACTCCACCGGGTGCTACCACGGGTCCCGCGGTTTTCACGAGCCCGCGAGCGAGCACCTGCTTTCCGAGCCCGCCATCGTTGCGGGCTTGGCGAAGGCGACGCTAAAGGGAAAAAGCGCCGTCGACTGGGACGCCTGGGTGGGCAACTACGGCCTGGTGCGGGACGCGATCGCGCAAACGTATCCGGAAATCTTCGCGAACTTCAACCGGCGCCTGTGGGAGCCGGGCGGTTTTCATCGTCCGATTGCCGCGCGGGAGCGGAAGTGGAACACGGCCAACGGCAAAGCCAATTTTTTCGCAGTGAGCAGTTTGCGGGAAAATCCCGACATGCCGGAGACGAGCGATTCCCGGGTGGTGCAATTGATGACTACGCGGGGCGACAGCCAGTTCAACACCACCGTGTATGGCCTCGATGATCGTTTTCGCGGAGTATGGGGCACGCGCAGCGTCCTGTTGATGAACCGTAGCGACATGGCGAAACTGGGCGTCGAGGAGGGGGCTCTGCTGAGAGCGGAAACCATCGCGCACGACGGGATTGTCAGAACGGTGGCCGGACTGCGCGCGACCGGTTTCGACATCCCGGCCGGATGCGCCGCTGGTTACTATCCCGAGCTCAACGTCCTCGTTCCGGTCTGGCACTGCGCCGAGGGCAGCCATGTCCCGGCGACAAAGTCGATCCCTATAAGGGTGTTGCGGGACGAATAGGTCGATACCGGAGCGGGCCAAAGGGAAAATTCCGCAACCTGTCCGGAAACTCGCCGCGGATGGGTATCCCCCGGTTTCGTAAAGATAGCCCGTCTGCCGAGACCACGGAACGATCGCCAGCTCCGCCGCTTAAACCGGGGTAACGATGTTGGCCGACGTCGGCGTTATGGAACATGGGCGTCACAAAACATTCCATAGCGGCGCCTTTGCCCTGAGCGTTTCGACGGCCAGATCGAGAAAGGCCCGTACTTTCTGATTGACATGCCGGCCTTCGCGATGGATCACATGAACCGGCAACGGGTCGAACTCGTAGTCGGCCAGCACGACGCGTAGCGTGCCCTCCGCCAGTTCCTGCACGATCTGGTACGAGAGCAGCCGTACGATGCCCAGTCCCGCCAATCCGGCGGCGATGGCGGAGTCGTTGGTCGTGGTGATGAGGCGCGGCTGGATCGGGACGGCAAGCGTTCGCCCATCGACGCGGAAGCGCCATTCCGGCGACGGCGTGAGACCTGTTCCCTGAATGGTGACGTGGGAATCGAGATCGTCGGGATGTTGCGGTGTCCCGTGCGCTTCGAGGTAATCCGGAGAGGCGCAAAGCAGGTGCCGCACCTTGCCGACGGCAACGGCCTGCAGCGAGGAATCCGGCAGTTTGCCGATGCGGATTCCGACGTCGACTCCTTCGTCGACGAGATTCACGATGCGGTCGAGAAACCAGCAATCGAGGTTGACGGCAGGGTAGCGCGTCAGATAATCGTGAGCGATCGGCACGAGATACCTCTTGCCGAACAGGACCGGCGCCGTGACGGTCAACTGGCCACGCGGCGTCGCGTTGACACTGGCCGCGGAAAGTTCGGCCGCTTCGATCTCCGTGAGAATCCGGCGGCTATCCTCGAAGAATCGCGCACCCGCTTCGGTGACCCGTACGACGCGCGTGGTTCGCGTCAGCAGGCGCACGCCGAGGTGCTGCTCGAGTTCCGTCACGACCCGGGTGATCACCGACGGCGAGACCTTCAGCTTGCGCGCGGCGGACGCGAAGCCTTCCGTTTCGACGACGGTGACGAAGATGGTCATTGCCTGATGCTTGTCCATGTCGGAATCGAGGATGGGGAAGTGTCCAGGGGCATCCGCGCCCGGCCGAGAAACGCGGCTCGACGGGCGGTCGGCCGTCAACCATAACAGTATCCGCGAGCGGCTCCCGGCCCGCTCAAAGATCGAGCTGAAGACGTTTGCCGCCACCCGATTCCGGGCTCGCGGGCTGGTCGCTGCCGGGCGGCGTAACGCGAATGGGCAGATGCTGACCCGCGGCGTGCGGCATGAGGCCGGCGCCCTCGACCGGTTCGAGATGAAATGAGCGAATCGCCGTGTTTTCATCGACGACCTTCGCGACCTTGAACGGTCGTCACGGATCGGCAGGTGCGGAAGCCTTCAGGCGACGCGCCGCTTCGTCCCAGCTACCTGTCATCAGCGCATTCGGCGACCACCCGTCGGCCCCGAATTTCCCGCGTAGCGGCAGCGCGTTCGCGCGATAGACGATGCGCCGCGGGGTGACGTGCCACAGCCGCTCCGCGCCCTGAAACGCGGCGATTTCCGCAGATTCCAGATCGACAGTCGCGTCTCCCGTCAATTGCACGACGTCGCCCGTCGTGAAGTCGACGAACACGAGTCCTGCGCGTGGATTGACGAGAAAATTGCCGAGCGTGGCGAAGAACAGATTGCCCGCGAAGTCCGGCACGGCGAGTCTGCCGTCTTCACCAATGCGCACGAATCCGGCCTTGCCGCCGCGATGCGATACATCGACCTGACGGCGACCTCCGTCGCCCGCATACGACGCGACGAAGAACGTATCGGCTGTCTCGATCATCGCCTGCGCGCGGGCGGTCAGTCCGTCGAGTTCCTTCGCTTCTACGTCGGAGACGATGGCAGGATCGCGAACGAATCCGACATCGCGGAGCTGGATGTATCGCGGACAGTTGCCGAAAGCCTGTGCCACATGAACGTCGAAACCGCGCGCCGTGATGTTGCGGATGTTGCCGTTCAGACGGTTGCGACGGCGCGTATGCAGTTCGATTCCGAGCAGGCCGATGGCCGCGCCTTCATGAAGGCCCGGCGCCGCGGGATCGTGCGCATCGGCGCTGACGTCGAGGTGCAGGATCTTTTCGTTCGGCGCCTGCATGAAGCCCGGCTTGCCGCACGCGAAGGTTGCCCACACGTCGCCGTCGTCGTCAACCGCGCCGACCGCCACGAACGGCAACTTCCCGTAGAAGGCCCGGTGCTGCTCCGGCATGTGGTCGCGGACGACGCGTTGCCCGATATCGTGCATCTTCGCCGCCGCGCCGGCTTTTTCTTGCAGCGCCAATTCGCCCGGGTGCCAGGGCGAAGGTGTCCCACTGGAAGTCGTGCTCATGATGGTCCTGTTGCCCAGGCTGGACGGAGAGCACCGATGGCTCTCCCGGCAATAGACGCGGTCAGACGGCGGCGAGGCCGGCGGGCGTCTTGCCGAACTCGACGAAGCCGGGCAGCGCTTCCACGCGGCGCAGCCATGCGTTGACGTTCGGGTAGAACGACAGATCGACGTTGCCCTCGGGAGCGCGCGCGATATAGCTGTACAGCGCGACGTCGGCGATCGTCGGACGCGCGTGGACGATGAATTCGCGTCCCGTCAGCGTTTCGTCGATCAGCTTGATGACCCTGTGCGCGCGGGCGATGACCTCCTCGGCGTTGTACTTCGCGCCGAATACGGTAATCAGCCGCGCCGCGGCCGGACCGAACGCGATCTCGCCGGCGGCGACGGACAACCAGCGTTGAACGGCCGCTTCAAGAACCGGCGTTGGCGGCAGCCAGTCCGTCTTGCCGAACCTGCGGGCGAGGTAGACCAGAATTGCGTTCGAGTCGGGGACGGCAATGTCGCCATCGACCAGCACGGGTACCTGGCCAAACGGGTTCAGCTTCAGGAATGCAGGAGATTTGTGCGCAGCCGCGGCCAGGTCGACTTCGATCAGTTCGTGCTCGATGCCCAGCAGCGAGAGAAACAGGCGGGCGCGATGCGAGTGGCCGGACAGCGAATGGGCGTAAAGCTTCATGGCGATTTCCTCTGGTCGGGGCACCGGGACGTCCCGGGCGCTTGAGAGGAAAGTCTATGGACGCAGGGCGTACAGGAGAATCCCTCGCCAGGTGAATTGATCCTTCTCGCAACGAGAACAGTGGCCCAAACAATCGGCGGTCTGTCCGGTGCGACCGCTGCGATCGCTGCGATCGCCAGGTGGAAGAGCGAAGCGGGACGCCTCAATCGTCGCGCACGGGATCTTACGGCTGCGCGCCGGCCGCCTCGAGGATGAGATTCGCGACTTCGGCCGGATGCGAGAGCAGCGACACATGGCTCGAATCGATCTCGATCGTGTGCGCTTTCATGCGCTTCGCCATGAATCGCTCGAGGTCCGGGTTGATCGTGCGGTCCTCGGTGGATACGGCGTACCAGGTCGGCTTGTCGTGCCAGGCGGCGACCGTCGTCCTGGCCATCGTGATCGCCTTGCCCATCGGCTGCTGCTCTGCGTAGTAGACGCGGGCTTCCGCGACCGGCAGATCGCCGGCGAAGTCTTTCTCGAACGCCTGTTCCGACAGCTTGCCATAGCCGTCGGACGACCACTGCAAGCCAGCCGACGCAGGCGCGGCCGGAAATTTCTTCGTCAGGGCCGGGTAGTCTTCGCCGGCATCCGGCGCGCGCGCCGCGATGTACACGAGGCCCGCGACCTTGGGGTCGTCGCCGGCCTGGCTGATCACCATGCCGCCGTACGAATGCGCGACAAGCAGGGTCGGGCCGTCCTGCTGCGCCAGCGCACGCTTGACTGCGTCGACGTCGGCGTCGAGCGACGTGGTCGGGTTCTGTACCGACGTCACGTGCAGGCCCTTCGCCTGCAGCAGCGGAATCACCCTGGCCCAGCTCGAGCCGTCTACGTACAGGCCGTGCACCAGTACAACGTTCCTGATGGTGGTGGACGGGCCGGCCGCGTTGCTTTGGGCAAACACGGGGGACGTGCTCAGCAGGGCTGAGCAAAAGATGCCGCCGAGCATCAGCGAATTCAATTTCATCATCGTTCTCCAGGGGGATTCGTTAACGCTTCGGGCATACGCTCTTCCTCGACACGGCGAGCGGATGGGCGCACCGTATTCAGGTCGTTGTCCATTTGCCGGCGTACGAATGAGTGAACAGCGGATTGCGGGGTTTATTCCACCGGGGCGCGTTAATTTTTGGCGACAGGTGTGCCGCTGTATTGACGGGCGTGCTGGCCGCGCGTCGAGACCGGCGACAGTCCGGCCTGGTTTGGGAGGAGTCCGTCACGTGGATGCGTGCGGAAGAGGGGCGTCTGGCATCACAGTTGCGGACCGGACTCGCATAAAATGACGGTCCAGTCATTTCTGCATCGGTGAATTTCCGATTTCCCGATCAACGCACGGACGAATGAACACAACTAGCGATTCGATGCCCGACATGGACGACACCGCCGATTCGGCCATCCACGAAGACCGGTTCTGGCGCGACGGCGGATGGACGTGCCGGGTGATCAAGAACGAGGACGATGACGGCTGGGCCGTCGAGATGACGAAGCATGGCGAGGCGGAACCCGCACTGGTGGGCCCCTGGACGATGGGGCGGGACAAAAGGAACCCGAAGCCGCTCGACGTTTCCGCATTCAATACGCTCGTCAAGACGGCATCCGAAGTGCTGCGTCGCCATGAGCAGCAGTTGCGGGCGGTGCTTCATAAACAGGTATGGGTCGATTCGGCGGGCGACCGGATCAGCGTGACGCTCGATATCGTGCCCGACGAAGACGATCCGCACGCGATCCTTGCGGCCGAAAATGCTTCCGGCGAATTGCTCGCCAGGGTTCGCGTTGCGCCGGTATTCAAGCTGACAGTCGGAAGCGCGCAAGACTGGATGGAAAGCGGCTACGCGAAGCCACGCTGAACGTCGCGGTGAATTCGCCTGTGCGGTGGGCGACGTACGGGCCGGGTGCAGTTTGCGGTCTCCGCGGCGGCAGGCGCTTCGGCGGCGCCTGTATAGGTGGCCGCGGGGCGATCCGTTCCGTCTGCATTCCGATTTCGCGCAGGCTGCCGCCATGGCCCGGGCGATCCGGGCGACCCGGGCGCGCACGATGGATGGCCCCCACGGCCCCTTTGCCGTTGGACGAGGCGAAACTTGACGAGGCGGGCCAAGACGTGTATCGTTGTCCGACGAAGTCATCAAGAAGCTTGACAGCTTATCCTTTGGCACCTTCCACGGTGTTCGCTGGCCTTTCCCCTCCTTGATTCTTTTTAGTCTCGCCTGTGATACGAGAGGCGAGGGCTTCGCTATTCTCTCTAGCGCCTTAAGGAAATTTAATGGATACCGGTATTGTCAAATGGTTCAACGATAGCAAGGGTTTTGGCTTCATCACGCCGGACAAGGGTGGCGACGACCTGTTCGCGCATTTCTCGGAAATTCGTGGCGATGGCTTCAAGACGCTCGCCGAAAACCAGAAGGTGAGCTACGAAGTCAAGCGCGGCCCCAAGGGCCTGCAGGCATCCAACATCACGCCGCTGTAAACTCCCGTCCGAAAGCCCCTGGCGCCGTTTCAGGTGCCGGGCTGGCATGACAGGGTGTTTTGGGGCAATACTCGCCCTTGTTACTGGCGCCGATTGTTCGGTACGGCGCCCGTTTCGCTTTTGTGGTGAGCGTCCCGCGTATACGTGCGGGCACAGGTCGGCCTGTGCCCGATCAGGCGGGGCCTGGGCGACTTGCCTGAGTTCTGGCCTCTTGATTTGCCGCTTCGTGACCATGGGGCATGTTACGGTCAGATCCGGGTTAAGCATGATCCCGCAGGCCGGTGGCGCGCATAACGTGCGTCGTCGCGGCTACGGTCAATTACCTTGATGGGAGGAACGGGTTGGCAAAGGAGGAACTGCTGGAACTGGAAGGCGTGGTGGATGAGGTGCTGCCGGATAGCAGATACCGTGTCACGCTGGAAAATGGCATTGTCGTCAATGCCTACGCATCGGGGCGCATACGCAAGCATCACATCCGCATTCTCGCGGGCGATCGCGTCACACTGGAGCTGTCGCTCTACGATCTGACCAAAGGCCGTATCAACTTTCGGCATAAGGACGAGCGACCCTCGGCGTCACCGTCCCCCAACGGGTTCAGCCGCCGCCGCTGAGTCGGGCCGGCTGCCTGGGCCGGCTGACGGACGCTCGTTCGTCAGCTATTCGCGGAAGCATCATTCACAGGCTCGACGCATCCAGTCGGTGATGGCCCCGTCGTTGATCGGCGGCCGTCGGGCGGCCGCTCGCGCCGCGTTCAGCGAAAAATCCCACGTCGGCAATTCAGGCGAGAGGGGGACTGGCCGTCCATGGTCGAGATGACTGGCGGCGCATCCCCGTCATAACTGTTTGCCGCAAGCTGGCGGCAAACCCTCTCGTTCAATACCGCTTTTTAGGCGGCAATGACCGCCGGATCTGCTTGCGCAGGCGTGCCACCGCGGCGGCCTTCTTGCGTTTGCGTTCTGCCGTAGGTTTTTCATAGGCTGTCCGGGCACGAAGCTCCTGAATCAGGCCAGTACGCTCGATCGCCCGGCGGAAGCGGCGCAATGCAACTTCCACGGGCTCGTCGGGTTTCAAAATTACGGTAGTCAAATTTTTCCTTTGTTGAGGTCCGGTAGTCATGGCGAATGGTGATGCCGTTACCGGTTCGGCCGAGGCACGGACCAATTACAGGGCAGCGATGGAGCGGATAGCAGTGCGCATCGGCAACGCTTTTGCATCTACCTCGCAGCGGCGTGAGTGTAACAAACTGTCGGCTCTTGTCACCGGCTTCCGATGGCGGGAACGACACGAAAAAAACTTGCTGTCCTCCTGAATGAATTTCAGCAGGCCTATTTTATCCGTGCTCGTGTCGAATCCTTGTGACGATGGCGGCACATGCCGGAAGCCGATAACCGGCCCCGCCCGGTTTCAGGCCGTATTGACCGGAAGCCTCCATTACGCCTCACGCTCCCAGACCGTGGTGGTCGACGGGCACGTGTCGATCAGGTGTTCCGCGTAGGCCGTCGATGCGCGGCGCGCATCCCCCAGGTTCTGAAACGGCTTCTCGACCGCGAGCCGGAAAACCCGGCTGCGCGGTATGACGGTTCCATCATCCGGCTCCTGGATGCGGACGGCCGCATCGAAACCTTCGTCGTAGTTGTGCGTGAAGCCTTGCCTCGTGGCCCGACGCGGATAAACCAGCGGATGGACTTCAAGCCCGTGGTATAGGATGAAATTGCCTGCCATGGATAATCTTTCCTGGCCGCCACTCGGCGGCGGAATCCGGATGAAATACAGCGCGCCAGATAGGTGGCGCGTTGCTGCTATGAGGGACTGCTTCCCGGCGCCCGACCTGGAATGGCGAGCGGAAGCTGCAGATGGTGTGTCCATCCTACGCGCTTCCGCGTCGTTGTCCAGTGAAGGTTTGTATCGGGGAGATTTTGCCGACAATGTCGGGCATATTCCAGAACCGCCCCGGCAGATGTCCGGACCGTGCGAGCGGCCACCGCGAAGGTAATGGGTTATTCGGGGCAGCGTATATGATGGAGGATTGGCTTGCTTGCCTGGGTCCGTGCATAGGCACGGGCGCAGCTTTCCGGTTATCACGCTGCAACAGCGATACTTCGTTCATCCAAAGGGACGTCAAGAGATGTCAGAAAAATCCACCGCTACGTCCTTCACCTTCAGTCAGCTTGCGCTTCCGCCCGCCGTGCTTGCCAATCTCGCACAGCTCGGCTATGCCGCCATGACGCCTATCCAGGCTGCGAGCTTGCCCATTGCGCTGGCGGGGCACGACCTGATTGCGCAGGCGAAGACCGGTAGCGGCAAGACTGCAGCCTTTTCGCTCGCGTTGCTCGCGCGGCTCGATCCGCGTCGCTTCGTCGTCCAGGCCCTGGTGCTATGTCCGACGCGCGAACTGGCCGATCAGGCGGCGCAGGAAATCCGCCGCCTCGCGCGCGCGGAGCAGAACGTCAAGGTGCTGACGCTATGCGGCGGGACGCCGATGGCGCCGCAGACGGCGAGTCTCGAGCACGGCGCGCATGTCGTCGTGGGCACGCCGGGGCGCATCATGGACCATCTGGAGCGCGGCAGTCTCGCCATCGGCGCGCTGAATACGCTCGTACTCGACGAAGCGGACCGGATGCTCGACATGGGCTTCTTCGACGATATCGCGACGGTCGTCCGTCATTGCCCGAAGGAGCGCCAGACATTGCTGTTCTCCGCCACCTACCCGGACGGCATCGTCAGGTTGAGCCGGCAGTTCCTGCGCAACCCGAAGGAAGTCAAGCTCGAAGAACGTCACGACGACAGCAAGATCCGCCAGCGCTTCTACGAAGTGACCGAGGACGAGCGGCTGCACGCGGTCGGCATGCTGCTGAATCACTATCGTCCGGTGAGCACGCTCGCGTTCTGCAATACGAAGCAGCAATGCCGGGACCTGCTCGACGTGCTGCGCGCGCAGGGTTTTCACGCGCTGGCGTTGCATGGCGAACTGGATCAGCGCGAGCGCGATCAGGTGCTGATCCGGTTTGCGAACCGGAGCTGTTCGGTGCTCGTTGCGACCGACGTGGCGGCGCGCGGCCTCGACATCGCGCAGCTCGAAGCCGTCATCAACGTCGACGTGACGCCCGACCCGGACGTGCACGTGCATCGCATCGGTCGCACGGGCCGCGCGGACCAGGAAGGCTGGGCGCTGAGTCTCGCCAGCATGAGCGAGATGGGACGCGTCGGCGCCATCGAGCAGGCACAGGGCCGCGAGGTCGAATGGCATCGGCTGGCCGAACTCGATGCCGTTGGCGACGAGCCGCTCTCGCCGCCGATGGAGACGCTGCAGATTCTGGGCGGCCGGAAAGAAAAAATTCGTCCCGGCGATGTGCTGGGTGCGCTGACGGGCGAAGCGGGCTTCAGCGGTTCACAGATCGGCAAGATCAACGTGACCGAGTTTTCGACCTACGTGGCGGTGGAGCGGAGCATTGCACGCGACGCGCTGCGCAAGCTCGGCGCGGGGAAGGTCAAGGGCAAGAAGGTGAAGGTTCGTCTGATGGACGAATAGCATCGGTATCCGTACGCGTCGGCGTGCGGTGGAACGCTCTTTCCACGGGACGGTCGGCGATACATCAACGTGTCGCACATGGCCTGATTGTCGATCACGACTTCGCGCAGGCTCCGATAGCGGCGGTCGGGCGAGTCGACCCCGGTCGACGTCGACCGGACCAACATGCCGTTGCGCTTGCCGGCCATCGCGGGCCGGCCAATGAGACCTGCCTCGATCGCGAGAGCGGCGTACCGCTTCATTTCAATGTTGAAGGACGGGGACGGACAGTCCGGACGGATGGTCGCCGTCGGCGACGACGGTCAGGGCGGCCGGCTGTCCCGGCGGAATTTGCGCGAAATGGTCGCTGTCGGTCTGCGCCAGACTCAGGACCAGTCGGCTGCCAGCTGAGAGTTGCCACGAGATCGGATGCAGCGGAATTTTCAGGTTGACCGGGACGCGTAGCGGCACCGGCTCGTAATCGTTCAGGGCGAAGCTTCGGTACGTCCAGCTTGCGACGTACGGGTCGTCGGACGGACAGGACTTTCGGTGCCCGGCCCGGAGCATGCCTTCGGTGATGTATCGGACGGTGCCGTCGGCCTCCTGTTCCGACAGATAGGCAAAGAGCGCGAAATCCTTTTTGTCCGACTCGACCCAGATGTCGAGTTCGACATGGCCGGCGATGATTCGATCTTCGGCAACCGGCTCGGACTTCAGCGTGAGCATCGCGTCGATCTGGCGGTCCCAGTCCGGGTAATAGTCCCGGCAGTCGATCGCGGCGATTCGCTCGTAACGGGTGTGGTTGCCGCTGCCGGTCGCGAAGGTCGGTGCGACCACGAGGCTCCCGCCGCCTTCCACGTGCAGCGAATCGAGCGCGAGATGCCAGTCGGCGGCGGGTTGCGGGGGCCAACCCGATGCCGCGTGCCACTTCTCGTCCTTGAGCGCGAAGTAGTGCACGCTCTGCTCGTGTTGATAGCCGTTTTCGCGGCCCTTCAGATACTTGTCGAAGAAGCGCAGAATCTCCGCGTAAATATTGAATTCCGGCAATTCGGCGTTGCGCCATGGCGAGTGATTGATGCGCGCGCCGTGGTCCCACGGGCCGATGAGAAGATGGCAGTGCTGATTGGTTTTTCCGAGCGTCAGGAAGCGGGCGATCGATCCGTTGGTGTAGCCGCAGCCGTCCATCCAGCCGCAGACGGATAGCACGGCGACATCCGGCCTGATGCCTTCCCGATACCAGTAGGGACTGATTGCGCCGGAGTGGAAATGCTCATCGTAGACGTACGGGTTTTCGCGAAACTCCAGTCTGTCCATGTAGTCGGGCATGTAGAAATTGCTTCGATGCTCCGCCAGTGCCTTGCGCAGTTCCGTTTTCTCCGCGTCGCCGTCTGTCGGCGCCGGGCCGACCAGGTTGGGGTCCTTGTAGTAGGCGAATTTTCTCAGTTGGTCGACATCGGCCGTGTCGAGCGCGATCGACATGTCTCCGTATAGAAAAGCCAGTTTGTTCTGGTACACACCGCCCGGGTAATAGTGGTCGGCGTACGTGTCCCAGACGCCCGAGATCGGCGCGATAGCCCGTACTGCGGGGTGTCCCGTGCTCGCGAGAAAGTCGGACGCCGCGCCCAGATAGGAAATGCCGGTAGCGCCGACCAACCCGTTCGACCATTTTTGCGCGATGACCCAGTCTACGATTTCGCGAGAGTCCTCACGCTCCTTCGGCGACCGGAAGCTATCGCGCGTGCCGAAGCTCGCGCCGGTACCCCGGACGTCGACGACGACCAGGGCGTAGCCGTGAGGAACGAAAATATCGCGGTACGCAGCGGCATTCGGCGAGTTCTCGCCGTTCCCGGCATTCCCGAGTTCCCAGCGGCGGTAATAGGGCGTGAAAACGAGTATCGCCGGAAATTTCGCATTGGCTGCCTCGGCCGCCGATTGCGGGACGTAGACATCCACCGCCAGTTTGCAGCCGTCGCGCATCGGGACGTAAACCGACTGCGGTTTGGCCGGCAAACGGTATGCCGGTTGCCCGGCTTGCTTCAAGTACTCGCCTGGATGGATTCGCCACGCCAGACCGTTGGTTTCGCGATCACTCATGAGTTTCTCTTGATGTCATAGGGGCAGCGCGAATCGTTCGGTTCTCATGGTCCCATCATAGGAGTCCAAATCGCGCGAATCTTGTCTGCGGCGCACGCCGATCGTGACGATTTCGGCACAACGGGCCGGGTGCGGCGATACGCATGGAGAGATCGATCGATGGTGCCGCGTTCGCGCTCCGTCCGGAGAAAGCCCCGGCTTGCGTGGCGGTTCCGGGTCGAGCAAGGGCGGCAGGCAGTAATATGACCGCTCCCGCCTTCTAACTGGAAATAGCGCGATGCAAGTGCTGGTTGATGCCGATGCCTGCCCGGTTGTCGTCAAGGACATGTTGTTTCGGGCCGCGCGGCGTGTCGAAGTGTGCGTCACGCTGGTCGCCAACCAGTATTTGCGTACGCCGCCTTCTCCCTTCATCAGGGCGCTGCAGGTGCCGGTGGGCTTCGACGCCGCCGACGACCGTATCGTCGAGCTGGTCGGGAGCGGCGACCTCGTGATCACGGCCGATATCCCGCTTGCCGCTGCTGCTCTGGACAAGGGCGCCTATGTGCTCGACCCGCGCGGAAGCTGGTTTAGCCGCGAGAACATCCAGGAGCGTCTGACGATGCGCGAGGTGATGGATCAGCTTCGCAGTTCGGGCGTCGAGACCGGCGGTCCGGCCCCGTACACCCCGCACGACAGCAAGGCGTTCGCCGGACAACTGGACCGGTTTCTCGCGCGCCATGGGGCGCGGCCCGTTTGAGTCGCCCAGTCAGCCGCCCGGGAACATTCGGCGAAAAAATTCGGCGAACGTTCGCGCGCGTGTCGAGACAGGTCGGGCGCATGGTTTGTCCGTCGCCCGCGTCGGCGCGGGCAGCGTACACGGTGACGATTGCCCCGGTTTTCCCGGCCTCTTCGCGCTCTCCGATCAGGCGAAAACGACAAACCTTTCGCGCGGCCAACCCTCGCCGATTCGATTCTCTTGCCGGGCGACGCGGACTTTCTACGCGATTTCTACGCGAACCGGCGGAGAAAAACGCTAGATACCCAGGAACTGGATCATCGCCCGGATCGCATGGGACGTCGAATTCAGCATCTGCGACGCCTGCTGCAGGTCGCTTCGCATGGCATCGATACCGTCGGCGAAGAAGCGGTGGGGCCCGGTGAGAACGATTGCGCCCACCGCGCGACTGGAGGGGGCGGCGAGGCGCGTGCCGATGGCGCATATTCCGGTCACGTTTTCGTTCCGGTTGGTCGCCCATCCGCGTTCCCGGACCGCTTCCAGCTCGGCATAAAGCGCGGCGCGGTCCTGGACCGTGGATGCTGTGCGGGCCGGGTAGGGCGGAAGCCCGAGCAGCGCATCGCGCTGTTCCGGCGTGCGGTCGCTCAGCAGTATCTTGCCCGAGACCGACGCATGCAGCGGGGCCGTCACATTGGTATCGAAATAAGGCGTGACGCTGTAGTTGCCCGCGACGCAATCCACGATGACCCGGCTGTCTCCCAGGAACGCGATGAGCAGCACGGACGGGCCGTGGCGTTCCTGGAGCTCGCGCATGAGCGGGGCCGTGTCGCGGCGTAACCGGTTCAGCGGATGCTCCAGCGGAAGCGGGCACACGGCGCGCGGGGTGGGGCGATAGAGGGATCCCTCCCGGTAGACATAACCGGCAAGGTCCAGCGATTGCAGCAGACGGTGGCACGTGCTGGTGGGCAATCCGACGCTTTCCGCGATCTCCTGCAGGTTCAACGGCCGGCCGGCCTCATGCAGCCGGGAAAGAATGGTCAGTCCTCTGGCCAGCGCACCGGATTCTGCTTCGCGCCGCTCGGCGACGCCTTCATGCCTGTTGACGACGGCCATGGTCGGCGGGGTCCGTGTGAGAAAGGGCAGAGCCGGGGAAAGACGGCAACTGTCGCATTACGCAGATTTGCATATATGAATTGCTTGGTTGGGGCGCCCTGCGGCAGGCTCTTAGAATAAAACGGAAATTTTATTCCGAAATTTTCAAATATTTTACCGATATTTCGTGCTGCAGGGTGGAAGACAGGATCGACGGGCGGGGCCGAGACGGATTGTGCCGCACTCACCCCTTGCCGCGACGAACCTGCGGCCCGTCGATGGCGGTGTTCCAGTCTTCGCGAGGGGCTGCCCAATGAGGGCCGGGTAGGCGCGAGCCGGAGGCCAGGCCGGATTCCACGCTGTTCGCGGGTTTGCTCCGTGTCCTTATATAGGACACCTATATGGATATACGAATTCGTCACTATGACTACTCGCAGAGCATTCCTGGTCAAGGCCGGCGTCGTTGCCGGCAGTGGCCTTCTGGCCGACTTCGGGTTTGCGGCGCCGGGCGCGGGCACGGCGGCCACGCTGGTCGCGAACACGCTGCCGGAGCCGGCCGGACTCGCGTCCGGGTCCACCCCGGCCAATCCGACCAACGTGGTGTCGAGCAACCTGTTCGACGGGCTCATCACCTATGACGAGGCATTCCGTCCGGTGCCGCAGCTCGCCACGTCCTGGGAGGAATCGGCGGATCGCCGGACGATTACGTTCAGGCTGCGAAACGACGTGAAATGGCACGACGGCACGCCGTTCACGTCGGCGGACGTGCAGTACTCGATCATGGAGGTTTCCAAGAAGGTTCACCCGATCGCCAAGCCGACGTTCGCGCAGATCGTCGCCGTGGACACGCCCGATCCCCATACCGCGGTGTTCCGGCTTGCCCAGCCTTCGCCCGTGATCTGGGCGTACCTCGACACGTCGTCCGCGTTCATTTTCCCGAAGCATCTTTATGCCGGGACCGATCCGCTGACCAACCCCTACAACGCAAAGCCGGTCGGCACGGGCGGCTTCGTCTTCAAGGAGTGGAACCGGGGCAACTACATTCGCCTCGCGAAGAATCCCGACTACTGGGACAAGGGCAAGCCGCGCGTCGACGAACTGATCTTCCGGATCATTCCGGATGCCAGCGCGCGCAGCATCACGTTGCAGAGCGGCAGCGTCCAGTACGCTCCGCTGACCCCGGTCTCGCTCGTCGAGGCGCGCCGGCTCGAGCAGAACCCGAGTCTGGTCGTCGATACGAAGGGCTGGCGCTCGAACGCGCCCATGTTCTTCATGGACTTCAACCTGCGCCAGAAGCGGTTTCAGGATGTGCGCGTGCGCCAGGCGATCGCGCACGCCATCAACCTGAAGCTGCTGACAGAGACCGTGTTCTACGGCTTCGCGACGCCGGCGACGGGGCCGGTGCCGAGCTATCAGACGCGCTTTTACACGCCGGACACCCCGCAGTATCCGTACGACCCGCAAAAGGCCGAGGCCCTGCTCGATGCCGCCGGCTTCAAGCCCGACGCCAGCGGCGTGCGGATGCGGTTCAACCACCTGAACCATACCTACGGCGACGATTACCAGCGTGCCGGACAGTTCATCCAGCAGCAGCTCAAGCGGGTCGGCATCGAGGTCACGCTGGTCAATTACGACCTGCCGACCTACCTGAGAAAGGTGTTCACCGAGCATGACTTCGACACCATGAACGTGTTTTACGCGGCCTTCGCGGACCCGCAGATCGGCGTGATCCGCCGCTTCTGGTCGAAGAACATCATCAGCGGGGCGGCATGGAGCAACGGTTCGGGGTACGCGTCGCCGGAGATGGATCGCGTCATCGAGACGATCCAGAACGAGCAGGACCCCCAGAAGCGCACGCAGGCCATTTATCGGATGCAGGTCATCGCGCAACGCGACCTGCCGTCGATCTCGCTGGCGGAACTGAAGTTCTTCCGGATCTATGCCCGGAGCCTGCAGGGCGTCAACACGACGCCGATCGGCGTCTACGCGTCGCTCGACGACGTCAGTCTCGGCGCGGCGAGCCATGGCTGACTCTTTTGCCCGCGCCGTGGCGTCGGCATTCGCGAAGCCGCGCCGGCCGTTGCCTTATCCGGTGCGGCGGTTGCTGCAGGCCGTGCCGCTCGTCCTGTGCATCGCGGTGCTCAATTTCTTCTGGCTGAGACTGGCGCCGGGCGACCTGGCCGACGTCATGGCGGGGGAGGCGGGCGCCGCGACCCCCGAGTATCTGGCCGCGCTGCGTCACCAGTTCGGTACGGACCAGCCGCTCTCGCTGCAGTTTCTCGCCTACCTGAACCGGATGGCCCACTTCGATCTGGGCTGGTCTTTCCGCTACAACGAATCGGTGCTGCACCTGATCGTGGGACGCCTGCCGGCGACCGCGCTGCTGATGGTGGGCGCGCTCGTGATCGCGCTGCTGTTCGGCTGCCTCGCCGGCACCGTGGCGGCCGTGTCGCGCCGGCGCTGGGTCGACATGGCGGTCTCCGTCCTCGCGACGCTGGGTTTCGCGACGCCGCTGTTCTGGTTGGGACTGATGCTGATGGTGCTGTTTTCCGCGCATCTGCGCTGGCTGCCGGCCGGGGGCATCACCACCCCGGGCGTGGTTGCGACCGGCTGGGCGCACGCGGGCGACGTTGCGGCGCACATGGTGCTGCCGGTGTTCTGTCTCGCGGCCTATTACCTGGCGATCTACGCCCGGCTCATGCGCGCCTCGGTGCTCGAGGTGGCCGGCCTCGATTTTGTCCGCACGGCCCGTGCGAAGGGCGTATCGCGCGTGGCGACGATCCGCTCGCACGTGGTGCCGAATGCGCTGCTGCCGATCGTCACGATGACCGCCTTGCAGTTCGGGGCGCTGTTCAGCGGCTCCGTGGCGATCGAGACGGTGTTCAGCTGGCCCGGCCTCGGCCAGTTGGCCCTCGATGCGGTCGCCTCGCGCGACCTGAACCTGCTGCTCGGCATCCTGTTCTTCAGCTCGGTGCTCGTGCTCGTCGTCAACCTGGCGGTGGATCTCGCGTACGGCTGGTTCGATCCGCGTATCGAGGTGGAGCGATGAGCGACGTCGTGCTCGCGAAACCCGGCGCGCGCCTCTGGCAGCGCGCCACGCAGTCCCCGAGCCTGACGCTCGGCGCGTTGCTGCTGGCGGCCGTGTGCGGGCTCGCGCTCGGCGCGCCGTACATCACTCATAACGACCCGCTCGACATGGTCGGCACGCCGTTCACCTGGCCTGGCACGGATCCGGCCTTTCCGCTGGGGACCGACATGATGGGGCGGGACATGTTCAGCGGCATCGCCTACGGCGCGCGCGTGTCGCTCGAGATCGGCCTCGCGGCGGGGCTGCTCGCCACGCTGGCGGGGTTGCTGATCGGCGCCGTGGCCGGGTTTTACGGCGGTCTCGTCGACGAGGTGCTGATGCGCGTCACGGAGCTGTTCCAGACCATGCCTGCGCTGCTCTTCGTCATCGTGCTGGTGGTCGTGGTCCAGCCGAGCGTGACGACCATCGTGCTGGGCGTCGCGCTGACGAACTGGCCGCAGGTTGCCCGGCTCGTGAGGGCCGAGGCGCTGCGCGTGAGCCGCGCGGAGTTCGTGCAGGCCGCGGTCGTGATCGGCATGAGCCGGCCGCGCATCGTGCTCACGCACGTCCTGCCGAACGTGGCGACTTCGGCCATCGTGATGATGTCGATCCTGGCCGGCAACGCGATCCTGACCGAGGCCGTGCTGTCCTTTCTGGGACTCGGCGATCCCAATGTGATCACGTGGGGCAGCATGATCGGCTCCGGCCGCGAGGCGCTGCAGACCGCGTGGTACATGACCGCGCTGCCGGGCTGCGCGGTGTTGGTCACGGTCCTGAGCCTGAACCTGATCGGCAACGGGCTGAACGACCTCGCCAATCCGCGCCGTCGGAGGGCGCTGTGAGCGGCGCGCCGCTGCTCGAGGTCGAGGACCTCAGTATCGCGTTTCCCGCCGGGCGCGGCCGGGCGCCGGCCCGCGCGGTCGACCGGTTGTCGTTCGGGATTCGGGCGGGCGAGACGCTGGCGCTGGTCGGCGAGTCGGGCTGCGGGAAGTCCACGACCGCGCTGGCGCTGATGGGGCTGCTCGACCGGCGCGAGGTCGACGTGAGCGCGACGCGGCTGCGTTTTGCCGGGACCGATCTGCCCGATTTGCCGGAGGCGTCGTGGCGCCGGCTGCGCGGCGGCCATATCGCGATGATCTTCCAGGATCCGCTGGCCGCCTTGAATCCGGTTCGTACCGTCGGGCGCCAGATCGGCGAGGCGCTGAAGCTGCATCAGGGGCTGTCCGGCGCGGCCGCGCGCGGCGCAACGCTCGAATTGCTGCGCCAGGTGGGCATTCCGGAGCCGGCGCGGCGCATCGACGATTACCCGCACCGGCTCTCGGGCGGCATGCGCCAGCGCGTGCTGATCGCGATGGCGCTGGCGGGGCAGCCCCGGCTGCTGATTGCCGACGAGCCGACCACCGCGCTGGACGTGACGATCCAGGCGCAGATTCTCACGTTGCTCGCGACGCTGCAGCAGCAGACCGGCATGGCGCTGCTGCTGATCACGCACGACCTCGGGATTGTCGGGCAGCTCGCGCATCGGGTCGCGGTCATGTATGCCGGCCGCAAGATCGAGGAGCGAGCGGCGGCGGGGCTGTTCGACGATCCGCGGCATCCGTATACGCAACGCCTGCTGGAGGCGCGACCCCGTCGCGGCGGCGAGCGGGTCCGGCTGGCCGATATCCCCGGTGCCGTGCCGGCGCCGGGCAGCGCGCCGCGCGGCTGCGCGTTCGCGCCGCGTTGCGCACAGGCGCAGGCCGCTTGCCGCGAGGCGGTGCCGGCCTGGCAGCGTCTCGGCGATGGCGGGGTGGGCTGTGTCCTCGGCGCGGGCGAAACGGGCGTCGAGGCAAGCGACAGGAGGCCCCATGCTGCTTGAAGTCGATCGCCTGAGCGTGCGCTATGCGACGCGGCGCGGCGTGCTGAACGCCGTCGATACGCTGTCGCTCGCCGTGGCGCGCGGAGAAACGCTCGGGCTCGTGGGCGAGTCCGGCTGCGGGAAGAGCTCGCTCGGCAAGGCCATCGTCGGCCTGACGAAGCCGGCCGAAGGGGCCGTACGGCTGGACGGCGTGGATCTCGGCAGTCTCGCGCGCCGGCAGTGGCTGCCGTGGCGCAGGCGCATGCAGATGGTTTTCCAGGACCCGCTGAGCGCTCTCGATCCGCGCAAGACCGTGCGCCGGACCCTGACCCTCCCGCTCGAAGTGCACCGCATCGGCACGTCCGCCGAGCGGCGCGAACGCGTGGATGCGCTGCTGCATCAGGTCGGCCTCGCGCCGGCGCTGGCGGAGCGCATGCCGCACGAGTTGTCGGGCGGTCAGCGTCAGCGCGTCAACATCGCCCGCGCGCTGAGCGTGGACCCGGACGTGCTGATCTGCGACGAGCCGGTCTCCGCGCTGGACGTATCGCTGCAGGCGCAGGTGCTGAACCTGCTGTCGGACCTGCAGCGCGAACGGGCGATGACCGGCCTCTTCATCAGTCACGACCTTGCCGCGGTCGGCTACCTGGCGGACCGCATCGCCGTGATGTACCTCGGCCAGACCGTCGAAATCCTGCCGCGCGGGCAGCTCTGGCAGCACGCGGCGCATCCGTACACGCAACTGCTGATCGACTCGATTCCGGTGCGCGGCACGCCGCTGCCCGTCGCGTCGTCGGCCGAATTGCCCAATCCGTACGCCCCGCCTCGCGGATGCCGGTTCCAGTCGCGCTGTCCGCACGCGCGGCCGGTGTGCAGCGAGACGCCGCCCGCGCTGGTGCCCGTGGGCAGCGCGCACGTCGTGGCCTGCCACCTGTACGGCGGCGACGCGTCGGCCCCGGCATTCGCGGCAGATGCCGCGCCGGCGATCCGCCGGGCCGCGCCGGACGCAGGCGGTAGCGGCGGCGCAGGCGGTAGCGGCCACCCCCCGATTCGCACCCACGAGGAGTCCCTGAGTTGATCACCCGTCGCCGGTTCTTCCAGCTCGCCGCCGCCGCAGCGGCGGCGCCCGTCCTGCCGGGCGTGTCGTTCGCGGCAGGCGAGGCCGCCGCAAAAGACGCGGCGCAGGGCAATGTCCTGCAGGCCGTCATCGTGCCCGAACCGGCCGGCTGGGTGGCAGGGCTGAATATCTCGAATCCGGCGGTCATCGTGTCGGTCAACGTCTTCGACGGTCTCGTCACCTACGACGACGCGTTCCGGCCGGTGCCGCAGC
This sequence comes from Burkholderia sp. WAC0059, assembly GCF_002870125.1. GTDB lineage: Bacteria > Pseudomonadota > Gammaproteobacteria > Burkholderiales > Burkholderiaceae > Paraburkholderia. The sequence goes on along the minus strand of NZ_PNEO01000010.1, from coordinate 121,938 downwards.
TCGCCCAGTCCTGGGAGGAATCGGCCGATCGCCGGACCATCACGTTCCATCTGCGCAAGGACGTCAGGTGGCACGACGGCCAGCCTTTCACGTCGGCGGACGTGCAGTACTCGCTGATGGCGGTCACGAAGCCGTTCCATCCGCGCGGCGGCGCGACCTTCGCGACGCTCGAGGCGGTCGATACGCCGGACGACCATACGGCCGTCTTCCGGTTTACATCGCCGGTCCCCGCGGTCTGGTCGGCGCTCGGCGGCTACGAGACGCAGATCCTGCCGAAGCACCTGTATGCGGGCAGCCCGCCGCTGACGAATCCGCTGAACGCGCATCCGGTCGGCAACGGGCCGTACGTCTTCAAGGAATGGGTACGCGGCAACTACGTGGTGCTCGAACGCAATCCGGACTACTGGGACCGGACCAACCTGCCGCATTTCGAGCGCATCGTGTTTCGCATCATGCCGGACGAGGGCACGCGGCTCGCGGCGCTCGAATCCGGCGACCTGCGCTACGCGCCGACCGACGCGGTCGCGCTGCCCGATCTCGTGCGGCTGCGCAGCGACCCGCGGTTCGTCGTGTCGAGCCACGTGTTCGACGGCATTGCGCCGATTTCATTCCTCGATTTCAACCTGCGCCGCAAGCCGTTCCAGGACCCGCGCGTGCGCCAGGCCATCGCGCATGCGATCGACCGCGACGCGCTGGCGAAGGTGGTCTGGTACGGGCTGGCCAAGCCCGCCCAGGGGCCGATTCCCAGCTATCAGACGCGCTTCTTCAAGCCCGGCCTGCCGCAGTACGACTACGATCCGGCCCGCGCCGAAGCCCTGCTCGATGCGGCCGGCTACCGGCGCGGCGCGGACGGCGTGCGCCTCAGGATCAACAATCTGCCGCTGCCGTTCGGCAACCAGTACGTGCTGAGCGCGCAGTTCATCCAGGCCGGACTGCGCCACATCGGCGTCGCGCTCACGCTGGTGCCGACCGACGTCCCGACCTTCAACCGCCGCGTCTATGCGGACTACGACTTCGACACGGCGCTCAACTGGTACGCGGCCTTCGCCGATCCGCAGCTCGGGGTGACGCGTCGCTACTGGACGAAGGCGATCCGGCCGGGCTCGACCTCGAGCAACGCGACCGGCTATTCCACGCCGGAAATGGATCGGGCCATCGAAGGTCTGGTGACGGTCAGCGACCCGGTGGCGCGCAAGCCCTTCATCGATCAACTGCAGCAGATCGCGCAGGAGCAGGTGCCTTCGGTCAACCTGCTCGAACTGCATTTCTACGCCATTCATGCGGCGAGTCTCGGCGGCTTCAGCAATACCCCGATGGGGGCCTATTCGTCGCTGGCGTCGGTGCACGACGCCTGACGGCTCGCCGCGCTCACTTTTTTCCGATATTCCATGTCGATTCTCTCGCCCGCCGAACATCCCGACAGCCCGCTGTCGCGCGCCGTCTCCCAGCCGCTGATGCTGGGCCTGTTCCTGCCGATCCAGAGCGGGGGCTGGTCGATGTCGACGCTGCCGCGCACGACCGACTGGACGTTCGACTACAACGCGCGGCTGACCCGCAAGGCGGAAGACCTCGGTTTCGAGCTGGTGTTCGGTCTCGCGCAATGGCTTGGCAAGGACGGGCACGGCGGGGCGATGCGTTACCGGCGCGAATCGCTCGACTCGTTCATCACGATCGCGTCGCTGGCGTCGATTACCCGCCGCATCCTGCTCATCTCGACGCTGCACATCCTGTACGGCAACTGGCATCCGCTGCACCTCGCGAAGTTCGGCGCGACGCTCGACCATATTTCCGGCGGACGGTGGGGGCTGAACATGGTGACGGGGCATTCGGTCGACGAAGCCGGCATGTTCGGTCGCGAAGGCCACTTCGAGCATGACCTGCGCTACGAGATGGCGGGCGAATTCGTCGAGCTGATGCAGCAGCTCTGGTCGCGGGACGACGAACTGACGTTCGACGGCCAGTGGTACCGGACGCGCAAGGCATTCGTCTCGCCCACGCCGCGTTATGGCCGGCCCGTGCTGGTCAACGCAACGAGTTCGCCGGCCGGGATCGAATACGCGGCGAAACACTCCGACCTCATCTTCGTGACGAGCTCGGCCGGCGCGCAGATCGACGCGGCCCTCGACGTGCTGCCGGCCCATACCGCCCAGGTTCGCGCGGCGGCGCAGGCTCACGGACGGCAGGTGCGTACGCTCATCAATCCGACCATCGTCTGCCGGCCGACCGACGGCGAGGCGCGGGCGTACCACGACGCGATCGTCGCGCATGCCGATTTCGGCGCGGTCGACGGATTCACCGGGCGCCGCAGCGACGCGCAGGCCTGGAAGGGGCATCAGCGCGAGCAGCGCGTCGTGGGCGGCAACATTCAGATCATTGGTTCTCCCGAGCATGTCGTCGACGATCTGCTGCGCCTGAAGGCGGCCGGCATCGACGGCGTCCAGCTAACGTTTTTCGATTTCGAGCCCGATCTCGCGTATTTCGGCGAGGCCGTGCTGCCGCTGCTCGAACAGGCCGGGCTCAGGGTACGGGTGCAGGCGCCTGCGTGAGGCGGCGCGCCGGAGCGAATTCATCGGATTGACAGGGAGTGTTACGGATGGGAACGATCGATTCAACGCTGGCCGAAAACTTGCGCCCGGGCGCCGTGCAGCCGGGCTCGGCCGCGCTGCGCGAACTCGTGGCGGCGATGGCGGCCGGCGCGCCGGCTCGCGACCGCGGGGAGGCCGACGCGCGCGATGCGATCGCGCGGGTGCGCGCGGCACGCCTCGGGGTGTTCCGTGTGCCGGGGGCCGAGGGCGGGGGCGGCGCGACGCTGCCCCAGTTGTACGAACTGGTGCTGGATCTGGCGGAAGCCGACTCGAACATCCCGCATATCCTGCGCAACCATTTCGCTTTCGTCGAAAAGGCCCTGCGCGCACGACACCTGCCGCCTTACCGGCGGTGGATCGAAGTCGTGCAGGCCGGCGAGCTTTTCGGGCTCGGGGCGAGCGAGCTGGGGACGCAGAACGTCGGTGACGGCGACGGCCGTACCCGGCTCGAGCCGGCCGGGCGTGCCTGGCGGCTCACGGGCACGAAGTACTACAGCACCGGCAATCTCTATTTCGACCACGTCATCGTGAACGCGAAAACGCCCGACGGCCGGCTAGTCGGCGCCCGCGTGTCGGTCCGGCAGCCGGGCGTCGACGTGCGGGACGACTGGGACGGCATCGGGCAGCGGCAGACGGCAAGCGGCACCACCGTATTCACGAACGTCGAGGTCGCGCCCGAAGACGTGCTGATTCTCGCCGACGACGTGAAGATCGGGCACTCGGCGACGTTCGCGCAGTTGTACCTCACCACCCTCATCGCCGGCATCCTGCGCCGCATCGCGAAGGACGCCGTCGCGCTCGTCACCGGCCGCACCCGTAACTACTACCACGCCGTGGCGGCGCGTCCCGCGGACGATCCCCTGCTCCAGCAGGCCGTGGGCGAGCTGCAAAGCGCCGCCTACGTGGCGGAGGCCGCCGTGCTGAACGCGGCCGCGACGCTCGGCGACGCGTTCGACACCGCGCTTGCCGGCGAACCCGACAACGCGCTGTTCGAGGAGGCGGCCCAACGCGCGGCCAAGGCCAAGGTCGTGATCGACCGGCTGGCGCTTCAGTCGGCGACGCAGCTCTTCGATGTGGGCGGGGCGTCGGCGGCCACGCAACGCGCGCAGCTCGATCGCCACTGGCGCAACATCCGCACGATCGCCTCGCACAACCCGGGCCTCTACAAGGCGCGAGCGCTGGGCAACCACGCGATCAACGGGGTGCCGCTGCCGTCCGCCGCGTTCTTCTGACTATTTCCGTTACGTTCCCCCGTCCGACGATGAGCCATTCAACCATTCCGCTGCTGACCCCTTCGGCGCTGCGCGCGGCGCTGGCCGCCCGGCGCGAGCTTGCCGTCCTCGACGTTCGCGAGGAGGGCGTCTCGGCCCGCCGCCGGCTGTTCTATTCGTCCATCGCGCCCGTCGGACGTCTCGGCCTGGTCGTCGGGCGGCTCGTGCCCCGCCTCGATACGCCGGTCGTGCTGGTCGACGAAGCCGGCGAATACGCGCCGCGCGCGGCCGCGCGGCTGGCCCGCTTCGGCTACACGGACGTCTCGATTCTCGAGGGCGGAGTGAGCGGCTGGGAGGCGGCCGGCTTCGAGGTATTCAGCGGGACCAACGTGCCGGGCAAGGCGTTCGGCGAGGTGATCGAGCATCGGCTCGACACCCCCAATATCGATGCGCTCACGCTCAAACGGTTGCAGGACGCCGGAGAGGACGTGGTGGTCCTCGACAGCCGGCCGTTTTCCGAATACCGGACGATGAACATCCCGGGCGGGGCCGAATGCGCGGGCGCCGAGCTCGTCTATCGCGCGCTGGCGGCGGCGCCGTCGCCCGACACGCTGATCGTGGTGAACTGCGCGGGGCGCACGCGCAGCATTCTCGGCGCGCAGTCCCTCGTCAACGCCGGCATTCCCAATCCGGTTGCCGCGCTCACGGGCGGGTCGATGTCGTGGCTGCTGGCCGGGCTCGAACTCGAGCGCGGCCAGATCCGCACGGCGCCGCGCCCCGACGGCGCCACGCTCGCCAGCGCGCGGGAACTGGCCCGGCGCGCGGCGGCGCGGGCGGGCGTCATCGAAATCGACCGGGCCACGCTGGCCCGTTTCGAGCGCGAGGCGGCGACGCATACGCTTTACCGTTTCGACGTGCGCGACCCGCTGGAATACGAGGCCGGCCACCGTGCCGGCTGGCGTTCGGCGCCGGGCGGGCAACTGGTGCAGGCCACCGACGAATATGTGGGCACGCTGCACGCGCGCGTAGTGCTGGCCGACGACGACGGCGTGCGGGCGCGCATGACCGCATCGTGGCTCGTCCAGCTTGGTTATTTGCAAGTGTTCGTGCTGGGCGGCGACGATCCGTCGGCGGCGTTCGAAGCCGGGCCGCAGCCGCAGGCGATCCTGCGCGCGCCGGGCCGGACGCCGTGGATCGAGGCGGACCAGCTTGCGCAGGCGCTGGAGGCGGGCAGGGCGCAGGTCGTGGACGTAGACAGCAGCCTCGCGTTTCGCCGCGCGCACGTCGCCGGGGCCCGCTTCGTCGCGGCCAGCGCGCTGGAGGACTGGCTGGAACAGATCGACGATCCTTCGCGTCAACTCGTGCTCACGTCCGGCGACGGCGTACTGGCCGGCTTACTGGCGGACGAGCTGAACGCGGGGTTGCAAGCGGGGTTAGAAGCGGGATTAAACGCGGGATCAAACGCCGGGTTGGGCGCGGGTGAGCAGGCGGGCTTGCACGCGCGGCGCCCGGGCGTGGCCGCGCTGCTCGGCGGCACGCAGCGCTGGCTGGCGCTCGGTCTGCCGCAGGCGGCGGGCGACGACGGCAACCTGACCGGCGACGACGACGCATGGTACAGCCCGTATCACTACGCGCCCGGGCAGGCCGCCCGGCAGATGCAGGCGTATCTCGCCTGGGAGCTGCAACTGGTCGGGCAACTGGAGCGCGACGGTATCGCCTCGATCGACGTGATCGACTTCGACACGCCGACCGACGGGCGCAGCAGCGAGCGGCTCGCGGCGCTGCGCCGTGCGGACTGACCGGCAAGTCCGCTGATTCACCCCCACCGACCGCATACGGACAAGGACCATGAGCGCTTCCCGCAGGCTGCATCTGAACACCAACGTCACCGGCACGGGCCGTCACCCGGCCGGCTGGCGCACGCTCGACAATCCGAAGTCGATCATCGACCTCGGGTTCTTCACCGCCATCGCGCAGACCGCCGAGCGCGGCAAGCTCGACGCGGTGTTTCTCTCCGACACGCTGACGCTCAAAGGTCACGCGCACGGGCCGGCGCAGTCGCTCGAACCGACCGTCCTGCTCACCGCGCTTGCCGGCGTGACGCAGCATGTCGGCCTGATCGGGACCGCCTCGACGACGTTCAACGATCCGTTCAACCTGGCGCGCCGCTTTGCGTCGGTGGATCACCTGAGCGCGGGCCGGGTCGCCTGGAATGCGGTGACGACCTACGATCCGGACGCCGCGGCGAACTTCAGCGTCGGCGAGGCCATCGACAAGGAGGCGCGCTATGCGCGCGCGGAGGAATTCGTCGAGGTCGTGCTGAAGCTGTGGGATAGCTGGGAGGACGGCGCCCTCGTCGCGGATCGCGCGAGCGGCCGTTACGCCGATCCGGCGCGCGTGCATGCCATCGGGCACGACGGCCCGCATTTCCGGGTGCGGGGGCCGCTGAACCTGCCGCGCAGCCCGCAAGGCCGGCCCGTGCTGGTGCAGGCCGGCGGCTCGGAGGCGGGCGTCGCCCTGGCGGCGCGCCACGCGGATGCCGTGTTCACCGCGCAGACCACGTTCGAGGGCGCCCAGGCGTTCTATCGCGACATCAAGGCGCGCGCCGCATCGCATGGCCGCGACCCCGACCATCTGCTGATCCTGCCGGGCCTGTATCCGGTGATCGGCGGCACGCTCGCCGAAGCCCGTCGGCGCAAGGCCGAAATGGATGCGCTTCTCGACCGCAGCGCGGAGCTGGCCAAATTCGCGCGGGCCCTGGGGGTTCAGGTCAGCGATCTAGCGCTCGATGCGCCGCTGCCCTACGACCTGATCGACAGCGGCGATCGCGCCGACGTTTCGCGAGGCTTCATCCGCTCCACGGTGTTGCTGGCCCGCAGCGAGAACCTGACGGTTCGCGACCTGCTCGACCGCAATCCCGGCGCGCACCGGATGATCGTCGGCACGCCCGAGACCATCGCGGACGATATCGAGCGCTGGTTTGCCGGGCGCGCCGCCGACGGCTTCAACCTGAACGCGGATGTGTTTCCGTCGGGCCTCGCGGCCTTCGTCGATCACGTCGTGCCGCTCCTGCAGCGCAAGGGCATTTTCCGTCGCGACTACGACGGCGCGACGCTGCGCGAGCACTACGGCCTGCCGCGCCCGGCCAGCCGCTACGCCGGCGGGGCGCCGCGCGATGTTGCGGCCGCGCCGGGTACGGTGTCGTGAGCCGCGCGAGCGCGAGGGCCGCCATGACCCGTTACCGGGTTGGGCCGTGTTTCGCCATGAAGCGAGCGGGTCAGGGCCGTTCGTCCGGTCCGCACGCGCTCCCGTACCTGTACCCGTATTCGGGCGAGCCCTTCGCCTTTATTCCGTCAGACAGCCTATGTCCACAAAAGAATCGACCTTGACGGCGGTGCCCGCGCCGGCTTCCGCCGCCGCTTCCTCGCGGTTTTCCGCGCTGCGCGAGCCGCTGCTGCGTACCCTCGTGCCGGCGTCGCTGCTCGTGTTGTGGCAACTGGTCTCCTCGCTGGGCCTCGTTACTGAGTTTGTGCTTCCGTCGCCCGCGTCCGTGCTGGCGGCCTACCGGGAGCTGTGGCAGTCCGGCGATCTGCAGGATGCCCTGGCGGTATCGCTTGGGCGGGCGGCCTTGGGTCTTTTGATCGGCGGCGGCGCGGGGCTGCTTCTGGGCCTCGCCGCGGGCCTGAGCAAGTCCGCGGAACGCGGCTTCGATACGGTGCTCCAGATGCTGCGCACGATCCCGTTCATCGCGCTCGTGCCGATTTTCGTGGTCTGGTTCGGGATCGGCGAGGTGTCCAAGGTGGCCCTGATCGTCGGCGCGGCCATTTCGCCGATGTACCTGAGCACGTTTCACGCCATCCGCGGCATCGACCCGAAACTGCTGGAGCTCGGCCGCACGTTCCGGCTGACGCGCGGGCATCAGATCCGCCTCATCGTCCTGCCCATGGCCTTGCCGGGCATCCTCGTCGGGGTCCGCTATTCGGCCGCCATCGCGCTGCTGGCGCTCGTGGCGGCCGAGCAGATCAACGCAAGCGCCGGCATCGGCTTCATCCTGAACAACGCCAACCAGTTCCAGCGTACCGATATCATCATCGCGGGCATCCTCGTCTATGCCGCGCTCGGCATCGTCGTGGACGCGCTGCTGCGCTATATCGAGCACAAGGTGCTGGCATGGAGAGGCGCCCATGTCTGAGTCTGTCCGCCTACCGGGTCAAGGGGTTTCGCCCGTCGTTGCCCGCCTTTCGTCGGTCAGGAAGCGCTACGGCGAGAACACGGTCCTCGAGAACGTCGACTTCACGGTACGCAAGGGCGAATTCGTCGCGCTGGTCGGCCCGTCCGGCACGGGCAAGACGACGCTCCTGCGGCTGCTCGCCGGGCTCGAGTCGGCTTCCGGCGGCCGGGCGGACGTATCGGGGAACACCTCGGTCGTCTTCCAGGAGCCGCGTCTGATCGGGGCGCTGCGCGTGTGGAAGAACGTGCTGCTGGACGACGCGCGCGGGCCGGACGCCCGGGCGCGGGCGCGCGGCGCGCTGCAGGACGTCGGGCTGGAGGACAAGCTGGAGAGCTGGCCCGTCAGTCTTTCCGGCGGCCAGGCGCAGCGCGTTGCCGTCGCCCGGGCGCTCAGCCGTCGTCCGGACCTGATGCTGCTCGACGAGCCGTTCAGCGCGCTGGACGCCTTCACGCGCCGCAGCATGCAGGGCCTTGTCCTGAAGCTGTGGGCCAGGTATCGGTTCGGCGCCGTCATCGTGACGCACGACCTCGACGAGGCACTGATACTCGCCGACCGCGTCATCCTCCTGTCGAGAGGCACGGTCTGCCACGAAACGCGGGTCGATCTGCCCCGCGAACGCGACGTGACCTCGCCGGAATTCAACGCCCTCAAGCGCGACCTGCTCGGTCAGTTCTCGCTCAGCCTGTCCTGAGTCTTTCCGTCTTCGCCCATCTCATCCAACAAGGTATTTATGTCGCTGAAAAAATTCCTGAGTACCGGCATGGCCGTCCTGCTCGCCGCCGTGGCCGCGGCCGCGTCCGGTACGGCCGGCGCCCAGACGCGGCCGGATCTGACGCACGAAAAACTGGTCGTCGCCTATCAGGACCCGGCCTTTCCCGCCCTGGTCCGGAAGTCCGGCCTGGTCGACGGCGCGCCCTACCAGATCGAATGGGTCCTGCTCACCGGCCCTGCCGCCAACCTGTCCGCCCTTTACGCCGGCCGGATCGACCTGGGCCACATGGGCGACACCTCGCTCACGATCGAGCAGGCCAACGCGCGCACGGAATGGACGAACGCCACCGCGCCGCTGCGCATCGTGGCGGGCTGGCGCAATTTCTATTCGGGCGACTATCCGGCGCTCGTCACGGCGGTACGGACCCGCGCCAACATTAAAGGCGTGCAGGACATCAAGGGGCACACGTTCGGATACAACTACGGCGGCTACGCCGATGCCCAATATCTGGCGACGCTGGTGAAGGCCGGGCTGACGGAAAAGGACGTCCAGCCCATCAAGTTCAGCGATGCGGCGACGTCGGCCGCCGCCTTCAACGCAGGCGAGGTGGACATCTGCGTCGGCGGGCTGGGGCCGATCCTGCCCACCATCCGGTCGGGCGCGGGCCGCATCCTGCTGACGGACCGCGATACGCAGATCCCGGCGCTCAACGTATGGACGACGACGTCCGCCGATCTGAAGGACCCGGTCAAGGTGGCGGCGCTCCAGGATTTCTTCGGCCGCCTGTCCGGATACTGGGCCTGGCATAACGCGCACCGGGCGGAGGTCATCGGCGTTCTCAAAAGTACGCTCGGGATTTCCGACCAGCGCGCCGCCTTCGAATATGAAGTGCGCAGCGGCAGTTTCGTCAGGTTCGATGCCGGCCTGATCGGTCAGGAGCAGCGGATCGCGGACATCCTGTACGCCGGCAAGGCGATCGGGAAGAAGGTGAACGTCGCGGTCGAATACGATCCGCGGTTCAACGCGGCCCAAAAGGCGATCTGGCCGATCCCGTCGAAGAACTGATGCGCGGTTGCGCGACCTCTTTCGGCCGGGCACCTCGACCCGCGCCGTGCTTCGGACGGTACGCGATGCTGCCGCGTATCGATACCCGCGCCTGCCCGCAGCCGGCGGCGGCAGCATGAGAACGGGCGCCGGACGCCCATCGACTAAGGACACGGAACGATGCCAACCCGAATCACCGCCGCGACGCTGAAGCGCGAGCTGCACGACGGCAACGAAATTGCGCTGTTCGACGTGCGCGAGCATGGGCAGTATGGCGAAGGCCACCCGTTCTACGCGGTGCCGTTGCCGTACAGCGTGCTCGAGCGCGACGTGGGACGCCTCGCGCCGAACCGGCGCGTGCGGGTCGTCGTGTTCGACGACGGCGATAGCGACGGCGACGGACCGGCCGCGCGGGCGGCCGACCGGCTGGAGGCACTGGGTTATACGTCGGTCCGTACGCTCGACGGCGGCGCGCGCGCGTGGCAGGACGCGGGCTTCGTGCTGTTCAAGGGCGTGAACGTGCCGTCCAAGGCCTTCGGCGAATGGGTCGAACAGGTCGCGCAGACGCCGCATATCCCGGCGCAGACGCTGGCGCAATGGCAGCAGTCGGATACGCCGCCGACGGTGCTCGACGGACGGCCGCTGAGCGAATATCGCGCGATGAACATTCCGGGCGCGTCGTGCTGCCCGAACGGCGAACTCGCGCTGCGGATCGACGCGCTCGTGCCGGATGCGCGCACGCCGGTCGTCATCAATTGCGCCGGGCGTACCCGCAGCATCATCGGTGCGCAGACGCTGCTGCATCTCGGCATCCCCAATCCGGTGTACGCGCTCGAGAACGGCACGCAGGGCTGGTTGCTCGCGGACCGGCCGCTCGAACGGGGGCAGCAGCGGCGCTATCCGGCCGACGTGCAACCTCGGCCCGAGCGTGTCGCGGCGGCGCGCGCCCTGGCGGCGCGCGCAGGCGTCGAGTGGGTCGATGCCGGGACGGTCCGACGGTGGCTGGCGGAGGACGACCGCACGGTGTATCTGTGCGACGTCCGGACGCCGGAAGAATTCGCCGCGCGGACCTTGCCCGGCGCGCAGCATGCGCCGGGCGGTCAACTGCAGCAGGCGACCGATCAATACATCGGCGTGCGCCATGCGCGCGTCGTGCTGTTCGACGACGACGGCATCCGCGCGCCGGTGACGGCAAGCTGGCTGCGCCAGCTCGGACATGAAGCGTCGGTGCTCGAGCACGGGCTGGACAGCGGGCTCGCGCTGCCCGATGCGCCGGTGCCCGACCCGGTCGCGCTGCCGGTCATCGATGCGCAGACGCTTGCCCGCCGTCTCGCGCAAGGCGGCGTGTCGGTCGTCGATCTGCGCTCGAGCGCCGCCTGGTTGAGCGCGCACATTCCCGGCAGCGTCTGGTCGATTCGCCCGCGTCTTGCGGCAGCCCTGGCGCAAGGCGGGCACGCGGTGACGCTGGTCGCCGACGATTCGCGCATCGCCGCCTGGGCCGTGGCCGATCTGCCCGACGCGCAGCGCTACGCGTTCAGCGTACTCGACGGCGGATTCGCCGCGTGGCGGGCGAGCGGCGGCCCCGAGGCGGCGGCGCCGGCGGATGCCTTGCCGCCGTCGGCGCGGATCGATTACCTGTTCTTCACGCACGACCGGCATGCGGGCAACAAGGCGGCGTCCCGCGAATATCTGGCCTGGGAGCTCGGCTTGCTCGCCCAGCTCGACGAACCGGAGCGGAACGCGTTCCGCCCGCTGGCACGCCGGCCTGTCGCTGGAGCATGAGGTTGGTTCTGCGGGGCTCGCCGGTTAGTCGTCGATTTGCGATCCTGACCGACTGACTGACTGAACGAAGGCCGTCGGCGCCCCCAGCCGCGAAGACGTCACCGCGATGGCGGGCAGCAGGCAGAGCGTATCGACGATCAGTGTTTCTGGGGAGCATCCGGCCGCGTGTCGGCGGCCGTCCTTTTTTTCGCCACGGGAACCCCGAGCCTTGCCGCCAGCCGCGTGAGATTCGCGCGATCCAGCCCCAGCGCCCGCGCGGTGGCGGCGAGGTTGCCGTCATGCTCGCGGAGCGATCTTTCGATCAGGTGTTTCTGAAACGCGTCGACCTGGGAGCGAAGGTCCGCGGCGCCCGGCGGCACATGCTCCATTCCCGCCGATAATCCTTCTTCTCTCGCGGGCGACATGGCGGTTTCCGGGCCGGCGATATCCAGATCGTCGGGAGTCAGCGTCACGATGCCCGATCTCGGCGCGCCGGTCTTGCCGTCGGCATGACGCCCTTCGGCGCGCAGCGCCGCGCGGGCAATCAGGTGTTCGAGTTCCCGCGCATTGCCCGGCCAGGCGTAATTCACGAGGACGTCCTGCGCCGCGGGCGCAAGACGCAGCGCCCGGATGCCCATCCGGCGGCGGTTTTCCTCGAGGAACGCGCCCGCGAGCAGCGGAATGTCCTGACGCCGCTCCCGCAGCGGGGGAACCTGCAACGGAAAGATGCTGAGCCGGTGATACAGGTCGGCGCGAAACCGGCCCGCCCGTACCTCGTCGGCCAGCGAACGGTTCGTCGCGGCAATGAGCCGGACATTCACCCGATGCTCGCGATCCGAGCCGACCCGCTGCAACTGCCCGTCCTGCAGGACGCGCAATAGCTTCGCCTGCACGCGCAACGGCAGCTCGCCGATTTCGTCGAGAAACAGCGTGCCGCCGTCGGCTGCATCGAACCGGCCCGGGCGGTCGCTGACCGCGCCGGAGAACGCGCCCCGGACGTGGCCGAACAGTTCGCTCTCGACCAGATTTTCAGGCAGGGCCGCGCAGTTGATCGTCACGAGAAGGTTGTCCGCGCGGGCGGATTCCGCGTGCAACCGGCGCGCGACCAGTTCCTTGCCGACGCCCGTTTCTCCGGTGATCAACACCGTCAGGTCGCTCGGCGCGACGAGGTCGATCTCCGAGATCATCTGCCGGTACGCCGGACTCCGCCCCACCAGTTGATGCCTGGGCTCGCGGGCGGCCAGGCGATAGGCCTCGGCCTTCCTGCGCGCGTCTTCCACCGAGCGGGACAGTTGCTGGAAGCGCGTCATGGCGGCCACCGTGGCCGTCGCGAGACCGGCAAAGGTGTCGAGAATCCTGAGGTCCGAACGCGAGAAACGGTCCCGGTCCAGCGCATCGAGCGTCAGCAGCCCCCATACGTCCTGCCCGACACGCAGGGCGCAGCCCATGCAGTCGTGTACTTCGAGATCGCCGTCCCGGCCTTCGACGAGGCCGTCGTAGGGATCGGGCAGCGCGCAGTCGACGGGGAAGCGCATGGCGCGCGGCGATTCCAGCAACGTCCGCAGGCGCGGATGCGCGTCGATCGCGAAACGCCGCCCCAGCGTATCGGCGCTCAAGCCCAGCACCGCCAGCGGGACGAGCGCGCCGCCGTCGAGGCGCAGCAGGGCGATCGCGTCGCAGGGAAGGAGACGGCGGAGGGCGTCGAGCAGGCGCTGATAGCGGAGCTCGGCGGGCAAATCGTCTTGCGCGAGGTCCGCGATCAAAGGCACCAGGGCATCCAGTACGTTCGATATCTGAGTCAAAAAAACAACTCCGTTATTCGTTGTTGGAGTCAAAATAACATTATTTTTTGACTCTATTAAGAATTCGTCATTGATTTATATGGCTTTTGTAAATGGCACGGATTCTGCCTTGTACCGGTTCCCATCAATCATCGGGAACGTCGAATCATGTTGAGCAACGCTCAAAGCAACATCATCAAGGCGACCGTGCCTGTGCTGGAGACGGGCGGCGAGGCGCTCACCACCCACTTCTACCGGACGATGCTCGCGGAATACCCCGAGGTGCGCCCGCTGTTCAATCAGGCGCATCAGGCAAGCGGCGCGCAGCCCCGGGCGCTGGCGAACGGCGTGCTCATGTATGCGCGCAACATCGACCGTCTGGAAGCGCTCGGTCCGCTCGCCGCCCAGATCGTCAGCAAGCACGTGGCGCTGCAAGTCCTGCCCGGGCATTATCCGATCGTGGGAACCTGTCTGCTGCGGGCGATCCGCGAAGTGCTCGGGGCGGAAATCGCCACCGACGCCGTCATCGACGCCTGGGGCGCCGCCTACCAGCAGCTCGCCGATCTCCTGATCGGCGCCGAACGCGACGCTTACGATCAGTTGGCGCAGGCCCCCGGCGGGTGGCGCGGCGCACGCGCGTTCCGCGTGGTCCGTAAAGTGCCGGAAAGCGCCGAAATCACCTCGTTCTATCTCGAGCCGGTCGATGGTCGTCCGGTCGTCCGCTTCCGGCCGGGCCAGTACATCGGCCTGAAACTGATCGTCGACGGCGAAGAAATCCGTCGCAACTATTCGCTGTCGGCCCCGCCGGACGGACAGAGCTATCGGATCAGCGTCAAACGCGAACCTCACGGACGGGCCTCCGGCTTCCTGCATGACCGGGTGTCCGAGGGCGCGACGCTCGAGCTGTTCCCGCCGGCGGGCGAATTCACGCTGGGCACGAGCGACCGGCCGATCGCGCTGATCAGCGGCGGCGTCGGCATCACGCCGACTCTCGCGATGGCCGAGGCCGCGCTGGAAGCCGGCCGCCCGGTCAGGTTTATCCACTATGCCCGTCACGCGGACGTCCACGCATTCGGCGACCTGCTCGACACGTGGTCCGCGCGCCATGCGCACTTCAAGGCCTATGTCGTCTACGAGCGGCACGACGCGACGGCGGCGCGCCAGCCCGACGCCACGGGTCGTCCCGACGCGGCCCAACTGAAGCGCTGGTTGCCGGCCGCGCCCGACTTCGACGCCTATTTCCTGGGGCCGAAGCCGTTCATGGTGTGCATCCGGCGGATGCTGCGCGATCTCGGCTTGCCCGACGAACGGATTCGCTACGAATTCTTCGGGCCGGCCCAGGCGCTCGACGCGGACAGCGGGCAGCAATAGCGCCACCCCGGCATGCCTCGCCGGCCACGCCGCTTTGGGACTGAAAAACGCTTCGGTATGTTAATTTCCGCGTTGTTATTCCTGTTCCAACAGATGGCGTTTAAGCGAGGACTCCATGAATACCGTGCGTAGTACGCCGGGGGCGCCTTCCTGGGGCTGGCCGGTTTTCCTGCTGGTCGCGGTGCTGGGCCTGTTCTACGTGAAATGGTCGCCGTATTACCATCGCGCGTTTACCGCCGAGGCGACGCATTCGATCGGCAATTCGATCCTGATGGGAAAGGCGGCGACGCCGCCCGCGGCCTCGTTCGCCGCCGCGTTCGATTATGCGTGGGCGTACGGCAAGGCGATCTGGCAGGCGCTCGTGCTCGGCCTGCTGCTCGGCTCGGCGGTGCAGGCGCTGTTGCCGGCGCAGTGGATTGCGCGCGCGCTCGGCGGCCGCGGCTTCGGCAGCGTCGCCGCCGGCGGCCTGCTCGCGGTGCCGGGGATGATGTGCACGTGCTGCGCGGCGCCCGTCGTCGCGGGCCTGCGCGAACGCCGCGCGTCGGCCGGCGGCGCGCTCGCGTTCTGGCTCGGCAATTCGGTGCTCAACCCGGCGACGCTCGTATTCATGGGCTTCGTGCTCGGCTGGCACTGGACCGCGCTGCGTCTCGTGCTCGGCATCGCGATGGTGTTCGGGCTAGGCTGGCTCGTGAACCGCTTCGTCACGCCGGCCGAAGCCGAGGCCGCGGACGCGCAGTTGGCGCAGTTCGCCGCGCGGCGCGCGAGCGGCCATCCGCTCGCGAACTGGCTGCGGCTCTTCGTGCGCATGGCGGTGCGGCTGATTCCGGAATATCTGCTGCTCGTGCTGCTGCTCGGCGCCGCGCGCGCGTGGCTGTTTCCGCACGTCGGGCCGGAGGTGACGAGCAGCATCGGCTGGATCGTCGCGTTCTCGGTCGCGGGCATGCTGTTCGTGATCCCGACCGCCGGCGAGGTGCCGATCATCCAGGCGATGCTCTCGCTCGGCATGGGCGTCGGCCCGGCCGGTGCGCTGCTGATGACGCTGCCGCCCGTCAGCGCGCCGTCGCTCGCGATGCTTTCGCGCTCGTTCCGTCCGCGCGTGCTGACGCTGGTCGCGGTCGCGGTGGTGCTGTTCGGGATCGTCGGCGGGATCGCGGTGTCGATGCCCGGTTTCTGATTTCGGGGCGGCCGGTTTTTCGGTCCCCGCTTGCCGTTTTGTCTTGTCCGCCGTTCGTCCGTCGCCGTCGATGCAGGCAAAGCCCCGGGAAATCGGGGCTTTGCTTTTTCCGCATTCCATGCAGCCGTGCGCACCGCATTCTCAATGCGCGCCGACCTTCCATACCGTCACTTCGTGCAGCGTTTCGCCGGGCTTCAATGTCGTCGATGGGAACGACGGATGGTTCGGCGAATCGGGGAAATGCTCCGCCTCGAACGCGAACGCATCGGTTTGCCGATAGGCCGTGCCGCCTTTTCCCGCCACGCTGCCGTCGAGCCCGTTCGCCGTGTAGAACTGCAAGCCCGGCTGCGTCGTATGGATTTCGAGCCAGCGGCCCGACGCCGGATCGCTGGCACGCGCGGCGAACACGGGCACGGGCCGGCCGCCGTCGTCCCGGCGGTTGGGGTCGTAGTGGTCCAGCACCCAGTTCTGGTCGTAGCCGTGCGCAAGCAGAAGCTGGGGATGCGCCTCGCGCAGGTGCGAACCGATCGGCGTCGGCTGGCGCAGGTCCAGCGGCGTGCCGGCGACGTTCGCGAGTTCGCCCGTCGGAATCGACGTGCCGTCGGTCGGCGTGAAGCGCGATGCTGCGATCTGCACGAGTTGTCGCTCGACGTTGCCGCTCGACGCGCCGCCGAGATTGAAATAGCTGTGGTTCGTCAGGTTGACGACGGTATCCCTGTCGGTCGTCGCGCGATAGTCGATTCGTATCGCGTTGTCGTCGGTCAGCGTATAGGTGACGTCGGTCGTCAGCGTGCCGGGGAAGCCGTTTTCGCCGTCGGGGCTGACGTAGCGCAGCGTGACGCTTGCCGCCGCGGCGCCGCGATGCGTCCCGACGACGGACCAGACTTGCGCGTCGAAGCTGCCGGGGCCGCCATGCAGCGTGTTCGGTCCGTCGTTGAGCGGCAGTTGCCAGGACCGGCCGCCGAGTTCGAAGCGGCCTCGCGCGATCCGGTTGGCGTAACGGCCGATCAGCGCGCCGAAGTGGATGTTCCCGTTGTACCGCTCGTAATCGCCGAGCGTATCGAACCCGAGCACGATGTCGGCGGCTTCTCCGTGCCGGTCCGGCACGTGCAGCGCCGTGACGATGCCGCCGTAGGCGATCACCTTCAGCGTCACGCCGTGGCGGTTCGAAAACGTGTATTCGCCGACGGCGCGGCCGTCGCGAGTCGTGCCGTAGGCCGACTCGGCGAGCGACACGCCCGGCACCGGCGCAGCGGCGACGCGCCCGGACGGTCGCGACGAAAGTGAGGTCATAGTTCTGTCTCCGGTTCGCAGCGGACGATCCGATGCCCGGGCGGCGCAGCACGTTTCGTGCCGCGCCGCCCGGAGCATCGGACGGGCGATCGCGGAAGGACGCGGCTCGCGCCGGACCGACGCCGGCAAATTGCGGGCCGGGCGCCCGTGCTTGCTGAGCGGCTTACCGGCCGATTTACTGGGCGGACATCGCGCTCGTGCGCTTTCCGGTTACTGCGTTGAGCAGCAGGACGATCACCACATTGACAAGCAGCGAGACGAGCCCGACGTTCATGCCGGACAGCGTCACGTTCTCGAGATACAGGACGACGGAGAGAATCTGCCCGGCGAGCATGCCGACGGCCACCGCATAGCCTTTGACGCGCATGCCGAGCGACACGATCAGCACGCCGGGGAAAAATTGCGTGATCCCGTTGAAGGCCGTATTGAGGATCGTGACCATCAGGTTGGACGAGGAGACGGCCAGCACCATCGACAGTCCGAGGTAGACCAGGATGACGGCCTTCGACCCGCTCTTTTGCCTGGCTTCCGACAGGCCCGGCATCAGGTTGCGCGTAAAGATCGGACCGATCGCGAGGCACAGTCCCGCCAGCACGACGAGGCCGGACAGCGCCGCTGCCGCGGCCACCATGCCCAGCATCCAGTTCGGCAGCAACGCCGACGCGGTGGCAAAAAAGGCGTCGTTCGCGGAGGCGAGTTTCATCTCGTGACCCGACGCGAAATGCGCGGCGAGCACGAGAAACGGAAACATCAGCATATAGAGCGGCATGACCATCTGGGTCCGCCGGATGGTGTTCGCGCTCTTCGCCGTGAAAAGATTCTGCACGTTGTACGGAAACATATACAGGCCCAGCGACTGGAACAGCATCGTGCTCATCGAAAACACGAGCTGGGTCGAATTCATGCTGTTGCCCGCCCGGTTCGCGGCGCCCTCGAACACGGACTGGAGGCCGACCTTGCTGAGCACGGCCAGCCCGACGGCGGCGATGGCCACCACCATCAGGACGTCTTTCAGAATCGCGATGAAGGCGGAGGCGCGCACGCCCGCTATGGCGACGTAGCCGAACGCGAAGCATGCGGCGAGCGCGATGAGTTGCAGCGAGCTGAACCCCCATTCCATGCCTTTCAGCGCGAACAGCAGGCCCGTAAACTGCAACTGGCCCCACGGAAGCAGGAACAGGATCGCCGTGAATGCGGCCATCGTCTCCGCGAAGCGGCTTTCGAAGTGACCCTTGAACAGGTCGGGGAGGGTGATGGCATCGTACTTCTTTCCCGCTTCCCAGATTTTCGGCCCGAGGAAATAGCCGACCGGGTAGGCCAGCAGCACGAATCCCATGAACCAGACGCCGTAGCTCACGCCCTTGGCGTAGATGCCGCCGGGGAATCCCATCATGGTGCTGAGACTGTAGATTTCGCCGGCGGACAGAAAAAACACGAGGAACGGGCCGAATTGATGCGACGCCACGAAAAAGTCCCGCACGCCTTGCCGGGCGTGTCCGCGCCTCGAAAGCAGCGCCAACACGACGGACAGCAGCATCAGGAAGCAAAATACCAGGGTAGCCATGTCGGATCAATCTTCCGTTCTAGTGGGTTTCGATGTCTGTTTCCTGCGCGTCGGGCTTTCTGTCGAACAGCCGCCAGCAGGTCCACAGGCATCCCGACGTGATGAAGAACCACGCGAATATCCAGGCATAGGCAAACGGAATGCCGAATACCGTCGCGTCGACTTTCGCGACGACCGGCAAGGCGGCGATGACGCCCAGGTACGGCACGACGAAACCGATCAATATCCTCAACATCTCACCCTCTTCAATAAGCACGCGCCCGCATCGGGCCTGTTTCGCATCCGGCGCCGTCAGGGCGTGGCGACCCGTTTCGGCCACGACCACGACAGTCCGCCACGCTCCAGATAGGCCTGTCCCAGGCGGCACAGGACGGCGTCGCTGCCCATCGGGCCGATCAGTTGAAAGCCGATCGGCATGCCCGAACGCGATGCCCGCGCGGGCAAATTGACGGCCGGACATCCCGTCATGTTGACGAACCCGGTAAATATCGCGTGCCCGCGAGGCCCGACGTTCCGGCCATCGATGGTTGCCGGGTAGACGGTTCCCGCCTCCCACGGCATGGCGGCGGCGCTCGGGGTCATGACGAAGTCGTATTCGCCGAGCAGCCGCGTGACGCTCCCGGCGATGGCGTCGCGCCGGGCCAGCGCGGCGGCGAGCGACGGTCCGCCGACCTCCGCCGAGTCGACCAGCGCCTTGTTGGCCGGGCCGATTCGTTCGCTTCCCCCCGGAAAGCCGTCGAGCAGCGCCTTCAGATGGGATCGGCTGATGGTCGAGAAGAGGTCCGCCACTTCGTCGAGATCGATGGGCAACTGCCCGTCCTCGATTGCGAAACCGAGCTCGCGAAACGTGCGGGCGGCATGGCGGACCTGCTCGCGAATCTCGGGGTCGACCGGATGGGCGTCGGGCTCGATCACCAGCAGGATTCGCCGGCCGTTGCCGTCGAACCGCTCCGGCCCGTCGTCATGCTCGGAGAAAACGCCTTGCGGCCGACCGATGACCTGCATGACGGCGACGACGTCTTCGACACTGCGCGCAATGGGTCCGGTCACCATCAGGCCCGACAGGATGTCCGGAAAGCCGGCTCCGCACGCCACCTCGTCGCGCGACGGTTTCAGGCCGATCAGGCCGGTATGGGAAGCCGGTCGCCGGATGGAGCCCCCGCCGTCCGTCGCGAGCGCGATCGGGCCCATGCCGGCCGCAACGGCGGCGACCGCGCCGCCGCTCGAGCCGCCCGGCGTCAGCGCGACGTCCCACGGGTTGACGGTCCGCCCGAATAGCAGGTTGTCCGTATATCCGTGGACGGTGAATTCCGGAACGTTGGTTTTTCCGAGGATGACGGCGCCCGCGGCACGCAATCGCGATACCGGAAGGTCGTCGACCTCGGGAACGAAATGCTCGTACAGGGCGCTTCCCCACGTGGCGCGCAAGCCGCGTACGTAGAGGTTGTCCTTCACGCTGACCGGAACGCCGTCAAGCCGGCCCAGCGCGCAACCGTCCTTCCAGCGCAGCGTGCTGTCGGCCGCTGACCGGGCCGCTCCCGCGTAATCGAGCGTCGCGAACGCATTCAACGCCGGATTCAGCCTGTCGATCTGCTCCGCGACGCTCTCGAACGCGTCGGTGGCGGTTGCGCTTCCCGAGGCATAGGCCGCGCTCAGTTCGCAGCCGCTGTACGCCCAGAGGGGACGCTGCTTCATTCTTTACCTCGATGCGGAAACGCTTGCCAATAAACCGGTTCGGGGGACGCGATGAAACGCGATTCGCGCGGACGATCGACGGCATCGCCCCGGCATGCCGGTCGATGATCAGTCATCCTCTCGACATGCGTGGCGCGCGCCATCGCAAATGGTTCCAAATAGAACTATTTGCGAGAGTAGTCGGACAAAAAATTGGCGTCAAGCGCTTGCGATGCCGGTCGGATCGGCGCGGAAATTGCCGGCGGAGAAAGGGGGAAGAGGGGGACGCCTGAACCGCAGGCACGACGAGCGGCCGCAGGCGAACACGGGAGCCGGCTATCGCGACTCGGCTTGCGCGGCGGGGCGAAAAGGCGCCGGGAACGTCGCGCCGCTTTGCGCGCAAGACGGCGCTATCGAGCCGTTCCCGCTAGAAACCGGCCTTTACGATCTCGCTGTCGATGACCCTGGCGAGGCAGGCGTTGAGCGCGGCGCTTTCCTGCGCGCTCAGGACGGAATACATCTCGCGTTCGATGCCTTCGACGACGGGCGTGAACGACTCGTATAGCGACCGCCCTTGCGCGGTCAGCCTGAGCACCTTGGATCGGCTGTCGCTGGCGTCTTTCGAGCTCTTGACGAGTTTCATCGAGATCAGCTTGCTCAACGCCCGGCTGATCGTGTTCTTCGGCCGCCCGGTGACCTCCACCAGGTCGGTGGCCGTCAGGTCGGGCTTGAGGAACAGGATGAAGACCAGCGCCCACTCGTGGAAGAGCAGATCGTGCTCGTCTTCCAGAAGCCGGCTTAACTTCGTGATGTAGCGCTGCGTCAGGAAGCTCATCCGATACGCGGTGATCGTCGGATTGTTCTCGAGAATACAACGCGCCTTCATAGGGAAAGACCTCCGCACGGAGCGGGCTTGCTGGCCAGAGTGTCGGGAATTCTAGCAGATGGCCGGGCCTTGCCCGGCGGGGCCGGGCGCCCGATTCGATACGCCGGCCGCGGGGCGCGCCGGGCCGTCCGGGCGTTTGGGGAGGGGAAGCGCGCTTCCGGGCATCATTCCCGCCAGGCCGCTTCGATCGCGCGCAGCGCGCCGAGCACGATCGAGCGGTTCAGGGCGGCGGCCAGCGTGCCGTCGCGCTCCGCATACGCCTGGCACAGCCGCTCGTGATCGGCGCACGAGTGCTTCAGGCGGCCGGGGAGCGACGTGCTCAGATGGCGCAGCCGGTTGATGCGCATGCGCAGCGAGTTGAGCACTTCGCGGTAGATGCCGTTGCCGGCGATGCGCAACTCCTCGTCGCGGAACGCGACGTTGGCCCAGAAGTAGGCGTCGACGTCCTCGCGGTCGGCCGCTTCCGCCAGTGGACGATGCGCGCGCCACAGGGCGTCGACGTCCTCCGCGTTCGCGCGTTCCACGATGGCCTGGGAAACCTGCTGGTAGAGGATCGCGCGCAACTGGTAGATCTCGCGCGCCTCCTTCAGGCTCGGCGACGAGACGCGCGGCCGCCGGCGCGGCGACCAGTCGACGAGGCCCTCGCGGGTCAGCGCGAAGAGCGCCTCGCGCACGGGCGTGCGGCTCACGCCGAAGCGCCTCGCGAGATCGACCGAATTGAGGTCGTCGCCCGGCGACAGCTTGCCCTCGATGATTCCGCGCGCGACCCAGTCGACGATCTCGGCCACCGGCGAGACCGCGTCGTCTTCCACCGCGCTGTCGACATCTTCAGACATTCCGTTCCCCCGCATCGTCCCGTGTTCCGCCGGCTGGCCCCGATCCTGCGCGGATTCTAGCAAACCGGCACCCGGCCGCGTCGGCGCTGGAGGGTGGCGTTTTCCTCTAAGTGTATACACTATGTGGAAATATGGCGCTTCAGATACTAAAGTGGACTGAATTAGAACGAATATGTCGACACTATGAATACGCGCAGCGCAACGGCAGGAGGAGACGTCCAGTCCGCGCAGCCCGACGTCATCGTCGTGCCCCGCAGCGATGCGACGGTCTCGGCGCGGCTCGACCGGCTGCCGCCCACGCGTTACTTCCGGGGGCTCGTCGCGCGCATCGCGATCGGCGGCTGGTTCGAGTTCTACGAGATGTTCATGGCCGCCTACATCGCGCTCGGTCTGATCCGCAGCGGGCTGTATCGCGCCACGACCGCTGGGCTCTTCGACGTCGACGGCTTCGCCAGCTTCCTCGGTGCGTTTTTCGCCGGCATGTTCGTCGGCACGGTCTGCATGGGCGGGCTGACGGACCGCTTCGGCCGGCGCGCGGTGTTCACGTTCGCGATGCTCGCCTATTCGCTCGCGACGTTCGTCGCCGCGTTCCAGCACGAGCCGGTCGCGATGGACGCCTGGCGCTTCGTGGCCGGCGTCGGCATCGGCATCCAGTTGATCACCGTCGACACCTACGTTTCGGAACTGACGCCGCACCGCAGCCGCGGGCGCTACATGGCGTTCAGCATTCTCGTGATCCTGACCTCGGTGCCGGTCGTCGCCGTGCTGTCGTTCCTGCTCGTGCCGCAACGGCTTTTCGGTCTGGAGGGCTGGCGCTGGGTGATGATTGTCGGCTCGGCGGGCGCGGTGCTGATCGGGTTCATCCGCCGCGGGCTGCCCGAGTCGCCGCGCTGGCTGGAGAGCCGGGGCCGCGCGGACGAGGCCGGCCGCATCGTCGACCTGATCGAGGCGCGCGTCGTGGCCGAAACGGGGCGCCCGCTCCCGCCGCCGACCGCCGAGGCGTCGCGCGTCGCCGACGAGCGGCCCGGCGCGTGGTCCGAGATCTGGCGCCGGCCTTACCTCGGACGCACGATCATGCTGTCGTGCTTCAACTTCTTCCAGACCTTCGGCGTCTACGGCTTCGGCTCGTGGGTGCCGGTGCTGCTCTATACGAAGGGCGTCACGCTCACGCACTCGCTGCTTTACACGATGGTGATCGCGTTCGCGACGCCGCTCGGCGCCATCGGCGCGATCCTCTGCGCCGAGCGGCTGCAGCGCAAGTGGCAACTGGTCGGCTGTGCGGTCGTCGTCGCGATCGGCGGGCTGCTGTTCGGCATGGCGCGCGCGCCGGCGCCGATCCTGCTGTGCGGCAGCGCGGTGACGATCGCGAACAACTGGCTGATCGGCATTTTCCATAGCTATCAGGCCGAGCTCTATCCGACCCGCATCCGTGCGCGCGCGGTGGGGTTCGTGTTTAGCTGGAGCCGGCTCAGCTCGATCTTCGTGGGGTTCTGGGTGGCGGCGCTGCTCAAGCATTCGGGCGTGCCCGCCGTATTCGCGCTGATTTCGTCAGCGATGCTGGTGATCGTCATCATGGTCGGGCTGCTCGGTCCGAAGACCAATGGCGTCCGTCTCGAGGAGTTGTCCCGATGAGTTCCATCGCCGCCGTGTTCGCGCACGGCCTGCATACGCTCGCGCAGCAGCCGCTGCCGGAGCCGGTCGCCGCCGAGGCGCGGCGCTCGCTGTTCAACGTCGTCGGCACCTCCGTCGGCGCGTCGGGGCATCCCGGGCTCGCCGCGATTCTCGCGACCGCGCGCGAGCTCGGCGCCGGGGCCGACGTGTCGGACGCGCCCGTGCTCGGCACCGGCGAGCGCGTCGATACGCACTTCGCCGCGCTCGCGAACGGCTTCGCGGGCCATCTCGACGATTACGACGACACCCATCTCGCGACGGTGATCCATCCGGCCGCCTCCGTGCTCGCGGTGCTGGCCGCGCTGGCGGGCGAGGCGCGGCCCAGCGGGGAAGCAGCACTGCGCGCGTTCGCGCTCGGTTGCGAGGCGCAGTTGCGCGTGGGCGTCGCGATTTCGCCCGAACACTACGATCGCGGCTGGCACATCACCGGGACTTGCGGCGTGATCGGCTGTGCGGCGACGGCCGCGCTGCTGCTCGGTTTCGACGCGGCGCGACTCGCGGACGCGATCGGGCTGGCCGCGTCGATGTTCGTCGGGCAGCGCGAGGCGTTCGGCACGATGACCAAGCCGTATCACCCGGGCAAGGCCGCCGCCAACGGGATCGCGGCCGCGCGGCTGGCGCAGCAGGGACTGAAGCCGGCTGCCGACATCTTCGAGGCGCAGGGCGGCTATGCGCACGCGCTCTCGACACGGGTCGACTTCGAACAGATGACCGGGCAGATGGGGCAGCGCTGGGAGCTGCTGTTCAACACCTACAAGCCTTATCCGTGCGGGATCGTGGCGCATCCGGCGATCGACGCAGGGCTCGCGCTCGCGCAGTCGATCGCCGATCCGGCCGCGATCGAGGCGGTCACGGTGCGCTGCCATCCGCTCGTGCCGGAACTGATGGGCAACCCGCAGCCGAAGGACGGCCTGCAGGCGCGCTTCAGCGCGATTCACGGCGTGGCTGCCGCGCTGTGCGACCGCGAAGTCGGGCTCGCGCAGTACGAGGACGCGCGCGTGGTGCGCGACGACCTGCGCGCGCTGCGCGCGAAGACGATGCTCGCGCCCGACGGTGCAGTGGCGCGCGACGAGGTGTTCATCGCCGCGCGTCTCGCCGACGGCCGCACGGTCGAGCACCACGTCGAGCACGCGCGCGGCAGCCTCGCGCGACCGCTGAACGACGCCGAGCTGAACGCGAAGGTCACGCGGCTCGTCGATCCGGTACTCGGCGCCGGCGCGGCCGCGCGCATTGCTGCGCAGATCGCCTCGATCGGGAGCGCGCCGGACCTCGACGCGCTCTGGGCGCTTTGCACCCCCCGTACCGCACGGACGCTGAACAAGGAACCGAGTCATGCATAACGCCACCGCCCAATCTGCCGTCTCCGACGCGCTCGTCGCTTTTGCCGCCGCGCCGCGCGACGGGCTGGACCCGGCCGCCGTCGAGGTCGCGTGTCGCGCGCTTGCCGCGGCACGCGAGCAGGTGCGTACCGCCGACGATTCCGCGCAGCCGGCGCGCGCGCTCGCCGCGCTCGGCTCCGATCTGCGCGCGCGCGCCTGGCGTCTCGGCGTACGGCTTGCGTCGCGCGCGCCGGCGTCGCGCGCCGTCCCGGTGCTGGCCGTCGTGCTCGCGTACGGCGAGGTGAACGGCAAAGCGCACGGCACGGCCGACGACGACCTCGCCGCGGCCGCGGCGATCGGCATCGAGGCGGCCGCGCGCGTCGCGGCCGCCGTCGAGGACGACGCGTTCCGCGCGCGCTGGAACGTCGCCTCCGCGCTCGGTGGCCTCGGCGCGGTGCTGGCGCTCGCGCGCCTGCTGCGGCTCGACGCGACGCGCGCGCGCCACGCGCTCGGCATCGTCGCGACCCAGGCGGCGGGCCTGGCGCATAACGCCGGCAGCCCGATCGCGGCGCTCGAAACCGGCAAGGCGGCCGCCGACGCCGTCGAGGCCGCGCTGCTCGCGAAGCACGGCTTCACCAGCGCGCCGGCGTCGATCGACGGGCGGCGCGGACTGGCGGCGCTGATGGCCTACCGCTTCGACGAATCGGCGCTCGTTGGCGCGCTCGGGTGCGAAGGGATCGGCGCCAACTGAAGGGCAGGACGATGCGGCGGCATCGAGGCATGCCATATTCATCCGGAATGCAGAACAATGAAACAGGAGACGAGCAGACGATGGCAGACAAGAAAAACGACGCCCGACCGGCCGCGCTGGGCGATACCGCAGCCGTCGCAACCGTTGCCGCCGTCGCGCCGTCCAGCCCGGCGCGGCGCGCGCTTCTGAAGGGGCTTGCGCTTGCGGCCGGCGGCGGTTTCGCGCCCGCGCTCTTCACGTCCGCCGCGCGCGCGGCAAGCGCGGCCGCGCCGGTGATCGAGACGGCGGTGGGCCGCGTGCGCGGTCTGCATGCGGCGGGCGTCGACGTTTTCAAGGGCATCCATTACGCAGCCAGCACCGCCGGCGCGAACCGGTTCCTGCCGCCGCAACCGCTATCGCCGTGGTCCGGCGTGCGCGACGCGCGGGCGTTCGGCCCGTCCGCGCCGCAGCAGGTGGACCGGCTCGGCGCGCTCGATGCATGGTATGCCTCGATCGAGCCGATCGACGAGGACTGCCTGCATCTGAACGTGTTCGCGCCGTCATCCGCTCGCGCGCAGGCGAAGCGGCCAGTGATGGTCTGGCTACACGGCGGCGGCTGGTGGGGCTGTGCCGGCACCGCGCCGGGCTTCGACGGCACGCGTCTCGCGCAGCGCGGCGACGTGGTCGTCGTCACCGTCAACCATCGGCTGAACCTGTTCGGCTATCTGTCTCTCGGCGAGGCGGACGCGCGTTTCGCCGACGCGGGCAATGCCGGCATGCTCGATCTCGTCGCGGCGCTGAACTGGGTCCGGCAGAACATTGCCGCGTTCGGCGGCGATCCCGGCAACGTGACGATCTTCGGGCAGTCCGGCGGCGCGGCGAAGGTCGCGGCGCTAATGGACATGCCTGCGGCGCGTGGGCTCTTTCACAAGGCCGTCGTCGAAAGCTGCTCGGGCGGGCTGCACGTCGACACGCCGGACGAGGCAGCGAGGCAGACGCATGCGCTGTGCGCGAAACTGGGCCTCGCGCGGCCGGACGGCGCCGCGTTGCAGGCGCTGCCGGTCGCGACGCTGCTCGCCGCGATGCGTTCGGTTAGCGATCCGTTCCGGCCGGTGCTCGACGGCCGCAGCTTCACGCGCCATCCGTTCGACCCCGACGCGCCGCCGCAGTCCGCTTCGGTGCCGCTCCTCGTCGGCAACGCGGCGACCGAGATGACGCTCTACCTGGCCGCCGATCCGCGCAACTTCGCGCTCGACTGGCCGACCGTCAGGCGCCGGCTGGGGCGGTTGCTGAGTCTCGACGACCCGGGCGTTGCGCGAGTCGTCGACGCGTATCGTGGTGCGAACGCATCGGCGTCGGCCAGCGACGTGCTGGCGGCGGTCAGCACGGACTACGTGTTTCGCCGCAACACGACGCGCATCGCCGCGCTGCAGTCGGCGCAGGCGCCGGTATACGACTACGTGTTCGACTGGCACACGCCGGTCATGGACGGCGTGCTGCGCTCGCCACATACGATCGAGGTGCCGTTCGTGTTCGGCACGATCGACGCCGCGTCGGGCCTCGTGGGTCGCGGCCCGCATCTCGAGCGGCTGTCGCGCGACGTGATGGGCGCCTGGACCGCGTTCGCGCGCACCGGCGATCCGAACACGCCGGCGTTGCCGTCTTGGCCGAAGTACGACGCGACGAACCGGGCGACGATGAGGCTCGACGTCGAGAGCCGTATCGAGCTGGACCCGGGCGGGGTTGCGCGGCGCTCGCTCGACGGTCTGCCGCCGTACGAATACAGCATCGACCGCAACAGCGCTGTGCGCGGCTGAATGCCGGATGGGGTCGGGCATTCTTTTCCCGCGGTCCGAAAGCGCGCTTGTGCTTGTCGTTGCGCGATAGCGCTCCTTCCGGGCGTCTCCCGAAACCGAAACGCATCGCCCGCGTCCTCGGCCGCCAGGTGTGCATCGCGGCGCGCAGCCCGACGCAGCCGCATCGAAACGGCTGCATCGTTGGCGACGTCTTCACGCGCGCCGCCGAATCAACAAAAGCTCATTAGCTACTAACGATTCAGTGGTAGGCGTTGCGGGCCGGAGCTTGTCTAATAGGTTCGACGCGGCGGACCATCAGCGCCGCCGCGACGCTCATCCGGCCCGCATGCCGCGCAGACACCCGATGCGGGCCCTCGTTACGGACCTGCCGATGACTCCGTTGCCGAACGATCCCGAAGGGACAGCACTTTCGACGGGCGCCGACGATGCGACACTCGCCGCCCGTTTCCGGCCGTTATTCGAGCGGATCGCCGTCGGCGCCGCCGAGCGCGACCGCACCCGCGCGCTGCCGCGCGAAGCGATCGGCTGGCTGAAGGCGGCCGGCTTCGGCGCGCTGCGCGTGCCGGTTTCGCAGGGCGGTTTCGGCGCGTCGATCCCGCAGTTATTCCGGTTGATCGTCGGGTTGGCCGCCGCCGATTCGAACCTGCCGCAGGCGCTGCGCTCGCATTTCGCGTTCGTCGAGGACCGGCTCAACGCGCCGGCCGACGCGGGGCAGCGCGTGTGGTTCGACCGCTTCGTCAGCGGCCAGCTAGTCGGCGGCGCCTGGACCGAGGTCGGCAACGTCGCGATCGGCGACGTGCGCACGCGGCTGTCGAGGCACGGCGACGGCTGGGCGCTCGACGGCGAGAAGTACTACAGCACGGGCAGTCTGTTCGCGGACTGGCTCGACGTGTTGGCGCGCCGCGCGGACGACGGCGGCGACGTGATCGCCGTGGTCGACCGGCATCAGCCGGGCGTGCGGCTCGACGACGACTGGGACGGCTTCGGCCAGGTCGGCACGGCGAGCGGGACGACCCGCTTCGAGCGCGCGGTCGTCGAGACGCGGAACGTGATCGACTTCGCCCAGCGCTTTCGCTATCAGACGGCGTTCTATCAGCTCTTTCACGTCGCGACGCTGGCGGGCATCGCCCAGGCGGTGAAGCGCGACGCGGCCGAGCGGGTCCGCGCGCGCACGCGCATCTACAGCCACGGCAACGCGCCGCGCGCGAGCGAAGACGCGCAGATCCAGCAGGTCGTCGGCGAACTCGCGTCGTGGGCGTACGCCGCCGAGGCGATCGCGCTGCGTGCCGCCGAGCCGCTGCAGCGCGCATACGAGGCGCGCTTCGGCAACGACGCGGACGCGGAGCGGGCGGCGAACGTCGACGCGGAGATCGAGTCGGCGCAGAGCCAGCTCGTCGTCTCGGACCTTGCGCTGCGCGCGACGACGCATCTGTTCGATGCGCTCGGCGCCTCGGCGACGAGCGCGACCCAGGCGCTCGACCGCCACTGGCGCAACGCGCGCACCGTGTCGTCGCACAATCCGCTCGTCTACAAGGCGCGCATCGTCGGCGACTGGACGATCAACGGCACCGAGCCGCCGTACGTCTGGCAGATCGGCAACGGGCCCGCGAGCGGGACGGGAGCGCGCCGATGAGCCGGCCGATCCGCTTCAACGCGTTCGAGATGAACTGCGTCGGGCACCAGTCGCCCGGCCTGTGGGCGCATCCGCGCGACCGCTCTTGGCAGTACAAGGACCTCGAATACTGGACCGATCTCGCGAAGCTGCTGGAAAAGGGCATTTTCGACGGTATCTTCATCGCCGACGTGATCGGTTATTACGACGTCTACAAGGGCAGCAACTACCACGCGCTGCACCAGGCCGCGCAGATTCCGGTGAACGACCCGCTGCAGCTCGCCGCGCCGATCGCGATGGCGACCACGCATCTCGGCATCGGCATTACCGCGTCGACGTCGTTCGAGCATCCGTACACGTTCGCGCGCCGGCTTTCGACCGCCGACCATCACACGAAGGGCCGCGTCGGCTGGAACATCGTCACGTCGTACCTCGAGAGCGGCGCGAGGAATATCGGGCAGGGCGGCCTGCGCGACCACGGCAACCGCTACGAGGTGGCGGCCGAATACGTCGAGGTGCTCTACAAGCTGTTCGAGGGCAGTTGGGAAGACGGCGCGGTCGTGCGCGACCGCGACCGGCGCGTGTTCACGCATCCGGAGAAAGTGCACGAGATCGGGCATCGCGGGCGCTTTTTCGACGTGCCGGGCTATCACCTGTGCGAGCCGTCGCCGCAGCGCACGCCCGTGCTCTACCAGGCGGGCGCGTCGGGGCCGGGCAAGGCCTTCGCCGCGCAGCATGCCGAATGCGTGTTCGTCTCGGCGCCGACCCAGGCGGTGCTCGGGCAGTACGTCGCCGACGTGCGGCGGCAGGCGGCCGAGGCCGGCCGCGATCCGCACGGGCTGCTGATCTACAACCTCGTGACGGTGATCGTCGACGAAACCGACTCGAAGGCCCAGGCGAAATTCGACGAGTACCGGCGCTACGCGTCGTACGACGGCGCGCTCGCGTTCATGTCCGGCTGGACCGGCATCGACTTCGGCCAGTACGCGCCGACCGATCTCGTCAGGCGGGTGGAGACGAACGCGATCGTCTCGGCGGTCGAGCATCTTGCGGGCGGCGACCGGTCGTGGAGCATCGGGGAGCTGGCCGCGTGGGGCGGCATCGGCGGCATGGGGCCGGTGTTCGTCGGCTCGGCGGCGACGGTGGCCGACATTCTCCAGCAGTGGGCCGAGGCGACCGGCGTGGACGGCTTCAATCTCGCCTATGCCGTCGCGCACGAGACGTTCGAGGACGTCGTGCATCACCTGGTGCCGGAATTGCAGCGCCGCGGCGTCTATCCGACGGCCTATCGCGCGGGCACGCTGCGCGAGAAGCTGTTCGGCGCCGGCGCGACGCTGCCCGACGATCATCCGGCCGCGCGGTATCGCGACATCGAACGCGTGAAACGGGACGCTTCGCGGCAGGCCGACGCGACGGCAGCGGCCGACGTTGCCAGGCAAGCCGTCTCCCGGGGCTGATCCGTCCCGCGCACGCAGCGGCTTCGAATCGGCACGCGCCGGTGCAGCGTGCCTTTCGGCGTTGGCGCGGCCGCCTCGCGAAGCGGTGCGCGCGGTTCATATCGAAAGCACAACTCGTTCGTTGCCGGAAGTCTCCCCGCTTCGTATAACTGCTTGACGTCCCGTAGCAATCCGAACTCTGGAGGTGAGCGTTGAGCACTGTCGAATTCGATACCCCGTTGCCGGTTTCCACGCCGATCCGTTCCGCGAGCGACGTCTCGCGGCTGATCAACGCGGGCGGCTCCGCGGCCAGCCATGCGCGCGTGATCGTGCTGCTCGCGCTCGGCGGCGTGTTTCTCGACGCGTACGATCTGACGACGCTCTCGTACGGCATCCAGGACGTGACGCGCGAATTCGGCCTGACGCCCTCGCTGACCGGTCTCGTCAGTTCCGCGATCGTGATCGGCACGATTCTGGGCAGCGTGTCCGGCGGCTGGCTGACCGACCGGATCGGCCGCTACCAGGTGTTCATGGCCGACATGCTGTTCTTCGTCGTCGCGGCGATCGCGGCCGGGCTCGCGCCGAACGTGTGGGTGCTGATCGGCGCGCGCTTCGTGATGGGGCTCGGCGTCGGCATCGACCTGCCGGTCGCGATGGCGTTTCTCGCCGAGTTCTCGAAGTTCAGCGGGCGCGGCAACAAGGCGTCGCGGCTCGCCGCGTGGTGTCCGATGTGGTACGCGGCGTCGTCGGTCTGCTTCCTGATCGTGTTCGCGCTGTACTTCCTGCTGCCGCCCGCGCACGCGGGCTGGCTCTGGCGCGCCTCGCTGATCTTCGGCGCGGTGCCGGCGCTCGTGATCATTCTCGTGCGCAACCGCTTCATGAACGAGTCGCCGCTGTGGGCGGCGAACCAGGGCGACCTGAAAAACGCGGTGCGCATCCTGCGCGAGTCGTACGGCATTCACGCGCACGAGGCGCCCGATGCCGGCGAGCCCGCGTCGAAGCAGCCGCCGGTCAGCCTGCGCGTGCTGTTCCAGCGGCCGTACCTCGAACGCACGATCGTCGCGAGCGTGATGAACCTGTGCATTCCGTTCGAATACACCGCGATCGCGTTCTTCCTGCCGTCGATCCTGTCGCAGTTCCTCGGCGCCGGCGTGTTCGAGACGATCGCCGCGTCGCTCGCGCTGAACCTGCTGTTCGCGTTGACGGGCGGATTGCTCGGCATGCGCCTCGCGTACCGCTATCCGTCGCGGCACGTCGCGATCGCGGGCTTCGCGCTGCAGTTCGTGTCGCTCGTCGCGCTCGCGCTGGTCGGCCATCCGCAGGCGGCGCTCGGCATCGGCTTCGCGCTGCTGATGCTCGGGGCCTGGCTGTTCGCCGAAGGCTTCGGCCCCGGCGCGCAGATGATGATCTACCCGGCGCTGTCGTATCCGACCTCGATTCGCGGCACCGGCGTCGGTTTCGGCCGCTCGCTGACCGGCATCGGCAGCGCGCTCGCGCTGTTCGTGCTGCCGATCCTGCAGGCGCGCTTCGGCACCGACATGTTCTGGATCGTCGCGGTGGCGGCGGTCACGCCGATCGTGTTCCTGTTCTTGATCCGTCACGAGCCGACCGCGCACGACATCGACGACGAGGAGGCCGCGGCCTGAGCGCTGCGGCGCGGCGCCGTTCGCATTTGCCCGAACGACCGCCGCGGACGCACGGATTGAACGAAGGGTGCCGGGCAACCGGATGTTCAGGGAGTGACCGATGTCAGCGATTCCCGATGTTGCCGCGCGCGGCACGCAAGCCGTCGCGGCGGATGCCGAGCGGCCCGCCGCCCGCGTGATTCGCGACGACGCCGAGGCGCTCGCCGTCGCGCGCGAGCTGGCCGCCGAACTCGCGAAGGAGGCCGGCCAGCGCGACCGCGAGCGCCGGCTGCCGTATGCGGAAGTCGACGCGTTTTCGCAGTCCGGCCTCTGGGCGATCACCGTGCCGAAGGCATACGGCGGCGCGGGCGTGTCGTTCGTCACGCTGGCTCAGGTGATCGAGACCGTCGCGGCGGCCGATCCTTCGATCGGGCAGTTGCCGCAGAACCATCTCGGCCTCGTCGACGTGATCGCGCTAACGGGCACCGAGGCGCAGAAGCAGTTCTTCTTCGACGAAGTGCTGAGGGGCCGGCGCTTCGGCAACGGCTTCTCGGAGAAGGGCACGCGCAACGTGCTGGACCTGCGCACGCGCATCGCGAAGGACGGCGACGACTACGTGGTCGACGGCACGAAGTTCTATTCGACCGGCGCGCTGTTCGCGGACTACGTGCCGATTCTCGGTCTCGACGAGGCGCGTCGCGGATGGCTCGCCTACGTGCCGAAGGGCACGGCGGGGCTCGAGATCGTCGACGACTGGTCAGGGTTCGGCCAGCGCACGACCGCGAGCGGCACCGTGAGCGCGTCCGGCGTGCGGGTGCCGGCCTCGCACGTGTTTCCCGCGCACCAGGTGTCGGAGCGTCCGACGCTGAACGGCCCCGTCTCGCAGATTATTCAGGCGGCGATCGACGCGGGCATCGCGCGCGCGGCGATCGACGACACACTGACGTTCGTGCGCGAACGCGCGCGGCCCTGGGTCGACAGCGGCGTCGAGCGCGCGGCCGACGATCCGCTCGTGCTGCGCGAGGTCGGCCGCCTGCACATCCAGCTACATGCGGCCGAGGCGTTGCTCGAACGCGCGGCGCGCGTGCTGGACGAGATCGCGGCGCGGCCGGAAGCGCCGACCGGGGACGACGTCGCGCGCGCGTCGGTGGCGGTCGGCGAGGCGAAGGTGCTGACCACCGAAATCGCGCTGCTGGCCGGCGAAAAGCTGTTCGAGCTCGCGGGGACGCAGTCCGCGCTCGCCGAACACAATCTCGACCGCCACTGGCGCAACGCGCGCACGCATACGCTGCACGACCCGGTGCGCTGGAAATATCACCTCGTCGGCAACTACTACCTGAACGGCGTCAAGCCCGCGCGCCACGCGTGGAATTGAGCCGGCCCTAACCCAGATCGTCGGCGAGCGCCGTTTCGGCGCCCGGCTGCGGCTCGGCCGCGCGATGCGCCCCGTTGCGCCACGCGACCGGTTCGAGCCGCTCGCGGTTGACGCTCAGCGAAAACACGTCGAAGCGGTTGTAGTAGCCGACCACGTCGTGAAACTGCTTCGGCTCCACGCAGCGGTTCAGGTCGAATTCCGCGTACGCGATGCCTTCCTCGTCGCTGAGCAGATCGCCGATCTGCGCGCCGGTCGGGTCGACGAACATCGTGGCCGCGCGCGGGGAGCCGTCGAGCACGGCGGCGGCACCGGCATCGCGGGCGACGAGAAAGTCGCGCATGGTCGCGTCCATGTAGCCGGCGCAGACGATGCCGAACGCCTTGGCCTCGAACGAATGCGCGCCGGCCCGCAGCCGGTTGGCCGCCACGTTGTCGTAGTTGCCGCCGGTGACGGGCCGGCGCGTCGGCCACAGCGCCGGCCAGCTCGAAATGTGGATCTGCTCGCCCTGCGCGATCAGCGAATAACGGGCGAGCGGGTTCGTGTTCTCGCCGCAGATCAGGCCGCCGATGCGCCCGATGCGCGTGTCGGCCACCTGCAGTCCGGCGCCGTCGCCGGGCGCCCAGACCAGCTTTTCGTAGAACGTCGGCACGAGCTTGCGGTGATGGTTGACGATCGTGCCGCGGTCGTCGATCAGCACGTTCGAATTCCAGAGACAGCCGACGCTCGCGCGCGAACGCTCGCTGAAACCCATCGAAACGAACACGCCGCTGCGCCCGGCCTCGGCGGCGATCTCCGCGAGCTCGCCGCCGTCGGCGTAGAGGCTCTCGTTCGCGAACGTCGCGAAAAGGTCGTGGTTGTCGATGGGCGCCCAAAGCGCGGCCCAGACCGGAAAGGCCGGAATGTACGACTCGGGAAACGCGACGAGCTGGGCGCCGTGGCGGCTCGCCTCGCGGATCAGCGAAACGGCCCTGGCGACGGTGGCCTGTTTGTTCAGGAACACGGGGGCGGCATGGACCGCCGCCACGCGGACGGTAGGCAGGTAGGACATGATGTGGACCCGGTGGATTCAGTCGATTCGGTGGATTCAGTGGATTCGAAAAGCGGCAGCCGTCAGTGGTCGATGGCGCCGGCGGCCCCGTACCCCGTTTCGCGGCGCACGACGAGTTCCGGCCAGCGCCGGCTGGCGTTGGGGTCGCGCGTCAGCAGCGACACGACGATGACGAGCAGAAAGCCGATCGGGATGGAGAGGATGCCGGGGTTGCGAAGATTGACGAGCGGCGCGCTCAGCCCGACTAAGCTCGTCGCGCCGGGCGCGATGGCGTCGGCGGTCGCCTCGGCCTTCGCGCGCGCGCTTTCGAGCGGCGCGCGTTGCGCGGCGTCGAGCGTCGGCGCGGCGAGCTGCCGGTCGAGGCCGGCAACCTGGGTCAGCGCCGCCTGCCGCACGAGCGCCGGGTAGGTCATGTTCGGCGAGACGAGCACGAGCGCGATCGCGGCGAGCGTGCCGCCGACGATGCCGACCACCACGCCCTGGGTCGTCGTGCGCTTCCAGTACAGCGTGAGTACGAGGGCGGGCAGGTTCGCCGATGCGGCCACGGCATAGCCGAGCCCCACGAGCTGCGCCACGTTCTGCCCGCGTTCGAGAATGCTGACGACGATCGCGACGGCGCCCACGACGAGCGTCGACACACGGGCGGCCACGACCTGCTGCCGTTCCGTGGCATGGCCGCCCTTCACGGCGCCGACGTAGACGTCGTGCGCGAGCGACGAGGCGGCGGCCAGCGTGAGCCCCGCCACGACGGCGACGATGGTCGCGAACGCGACGGCGGCGATGAAGGCCATCATGAGGTCGCCGCCGACGCTGCCGCGCCCGCCCGTCAACGCCTGCGCGAGCAGCGGCGCGGCGAGGTTGCCGCCCTTGTCGACCGCGGCGATCAGCGGCGCGCCGACGAAGTAGGCGGCGGCGAAGCCGATCACGATGATGAAGAGGTGGCAGGCGCCGATGCCGAGCATGGCCCACATCACCGAATGCCGCGCGGCCTTCGCGTCCTTCACGGTGAAAAAGCGCATCAGGATGTGCGGCATGGCCGCGGTGCCGAGCACGAGCGCGAGCCCCAGCGAGAGCAATTCCAGCGGCTGGGTCAGGAAGAGCCCCGGTTCGAGGAAGCGCCAGCCCAGTTCGTCGCCGGCGAGCCCGCGGCCGGCCGCCATCGCGGCGACGTGCGCCTGCACGAACGGGCTGTGCACCACGGCGTCCATGAAGGCCGGCACGCGGAAGCCGAACGGCAACCACGCGAGCACGACGAGAACGAACGAGGCGCCGATGAGCAGGACGGCCTTGATGACCTGCACCCACGTCGTCGCCCGCATGCCGCCGCAGGCCACGTAGAGCAGCATCAGCGCGCCGACGCCGACGACCGAGACGTCGTAGTCGATGCCGACGAGCGCGCGGACGATGACGGCGCCGCCGACGATCTGCGGAATCATGTACGCGAGCGCGACCACGACGCTCGACACGGCGGAGACGGCCTTCGTTGTGCGGAAGCGGTTGCGCGTCGCGAGAATGTCGCCGATCGTGTAGCGGCCGAGGTTGCGGCACGGCTCGGCGATGAACAGCAGGACGGGGATGAACGCGGCGAAGAAGCCGACGAGGTAGATCATGCCGTCGAAGCCGTACAGCGCGATGAGCCCGGAGGCGCCGAGGAACGCGGCCGCGGAAAGATAGTCGCCGGCGATGGCGAGGCCGTTCCTGAGCGGGCTGATGCCGCCGCCGGCCGTGTAGAAGTCGCCGGCCGTCCGGTTGCGGCGCGAGGCGAACCCGGTAATGACGAGCGTCGACGCGATCACGAGGCCGAAGACGGCGAACGTGAGCGCGGGGTGGCTGATGGCGGAGCCCGACACGGTGTCGGCGCGCGCCGGGGCCGAGGCGCAGGCGGCGACGGCGGCGGCCGCGGCGAGGAGGGCGCGGCGGCTAGTACGCATGGCGTTCCTCCGGCGTGGCGGCGCGCGCTTCGTCGCGAAGGCGGGCCGACGAGCGGTCGATGGCCGCCGTGCGGCGCATGAAGACGTAGGCGACGAGCCCGCCGAACGGGTACTGCGAGACGGCGAACACCGTGCCGAGGTTGAGGCCGGCGGCGAGCCGCATCCTGAAGAGGCCGGGCGCCCAGGCGATGAGCGCCGGAATGGAGAAGTAATACACGGCGGCGAGCAGGCCCAGCACGACGAGCGTGTTGCGCCGCTGCCGCGCGAGCCGTCTGAAGCGCTCGCTTGCGAGTACGGCTTCCCAGTCGATGTCGTTGTCCGTCACGATTCCTCCGGTCGGAGCAGGTCGTCCGGACACCTGTCCGGTTTTCGGAGGCCAGTCTACGAACGCGGCCGCGCCGCGCGAACCGGAAAACAATCTCTGGCATGTGCAAAATTGCACAGCGACAATGGCGGCCCGAACACTGGACGGCTGCCCGACATGAACCTGAACCGCCTGAGCTGGGACGACCTGCGCGTCTTCCTGGCGGTATCGCGCGCCGGCAATCTTTCTCGGGCCGGGCGCATGCTCGGCATGGACCACGCCACCGTCGGGCGGCGCATCTCGGCGCTCGAGTTCGCGCTCGAGACGCCGCTCTTCGAGCGCGACCGGCAGGGCTACCGGCTGAACGCGCAGGGCCGCGAGATGCTGGCGTCCGTCGAGGCCGTGGAGGCGAACATCCTGACCATCGGCGACGTGCTGAACGCCGACCGGCCGGGTCTTTCGGGGCACGTGCGCATCGCGACGATGGAGGGCATCGCGTCGCTCTACCTGAGCGGGGAGTTCGTCGAATTCCGGCGGCGCCAGCCCGGCATCACCATCGAGCTCGTGACCTCGGCTACCGACGTGCGCATTTCGCACCGCGAAGCCGACCTCTTTCTCGGGTTTTTCGAGCCGCGCGGCAGCAACCTCGAGATCGGGCAGATCGGGCGGTTCGCGCTGAACCTGTACGCGCACGCGGACTACCTCGCCGAATACGGCACGCCGCGCACGCTGGCCGACCTGGCGCGGCACCGCTTCGTCGGCTACATCGACGACCTGATCCAGCTCGACGCGGTGCGCTGGCTCAACGACGTGATCGCGGACCCGGCCATCGCGTTCCATTCCTCGAGCATGCTCGCGCAGATGTTCGCGGCGGCGGCCGGCGGCGGCATCGTCATGCTGCCGGCGTTCGCGCGGCCCGAGCGGTTCGGCCTGACGCCGATCCTGGCGGGCCAGATCGACGTTTCGCGCACGGTCTGGATGAGCTCGCACCAATACTTGAGACGGGTGCCGCGTATCCGGGCCGTGGCGAGCTTCCTCACGGAAATCCTCGCGCGCGACTATCCGTTGTGACCGGCGCGTTGTGACCGGTGCGTGGTGGGGGCGCGCGGGAATCGGCGCGATTCCCTGGGCTTCCGGCGGCACCGGTCACTTCGGCCGGCGCGCGGCGTCAGCCGCGCAGCGCCTCGATGAGCCGTTTGCCGTACGCCGGCAGGTCGTCGAAGCTGCGCAGGCAGATGCGCAGTTCGCGCGAGGCCCATTCGTCGGTGAGCGGCACGACCTGGATCGCGAGCGTGCGCGCGCAGCGCTCGGCCGCGCGCTCGGGCAGGATGCCGATGCCGACCTCGCGCTCGACCATCTGGCAGATCACGTCGAAGCTGCGCAGCCGCACGCGGTACTTGAGCCGCTTGCCGAGCTGCTCCGCGTGCCGCGCCAGATGCTCCTGCAACGCGCTGCCGTCGGCGAGCCCGACGAAGTCCTGCGAGACGATCTCCGCGAACGCGACGCCTGGCCCGGCCGCGCGCGCGGCAAGCGGATGCGACTTCGGCGCGACGACGACGAGCCGGTCGGTGCGGAACGGAAACGTCTGGAGTCCCTTCATGTCGGCCGTGCTCGCCATGACGCCGATGTCCGCCCGGTTCTCCATCAGCGCGCGCGGGATGTCCTGGCTCGGCCGCTCCTCGACGTCGATGTCGATGGTCGGGTTCCGGGTCAGGAAGTCGCTGAGGATGTCGGGCAGGAATTCGGTCAGCGCGGCCGTGTTCGAGAGCATCCTGATCTGGCCGCGCATGCCCTGCGCGTGCTCGCTCAGTTCGCCGTGCATCCGCTCGATCTGCTGCAGCACGCGCTGCGCGTGGTGGACGGCGGCATGGCCGGCGGCGCTCGGCTGCACGCCGCGCCGGCCGCGCTCGAAAAGCGGCACGCCGAGCGCCAGCTCCATGCCGTGCACGCGCGCGCTCGCCGCCGCGAGCGAGAGGTTGGCCCGCTGCGCGCCGGCCGTGATGCTGCCGGAATCGGCGATGTAGATCAGCAGTTGCAGGTCGTTCAGGTCGAAGCGCATGGACGAGAGCTCCGGAGGGGGAGGGGCGAATCAGCCTTCGTCTGGGCCGAAGGCTGGCTCATTTTATCGTGTATTTTTTTTCCGCGACGCAGCAGATAGATTGAGTGCCATTCCTATCCTGTCAGCGAGAATCATCGTGTCCCAATCCACCCTGAGCCGTGCCGCCGCGCGCGGCGCCGATGCCGGCGCCGTCGCGCACACGTTCCGCAAGGCCGGCTGGCGGCTGCTGCCGTTCCTGTTCCTCTGCTACGTGGTCGCCTACCTCGACCGCACGAACATCGGCTTCGCGCAGTTGCAGATGAAGCAGGACCTCGGCTTCAGCGACGCCGTCTACGGCCTCGGCGCCGGCGTCTTCTTCCTCGGCTACGCGCTGTGCGAAGTGCCGACCAATCTCGTCGTCAAGCGTTTCGGCACGCGCTGGACGCTCGCGCGGATTCTGGTGCCGTGGGGGCTCGTTTCGATCGCGATGATCCACGTGTCGAACGCGACCAGCTTCTACGTCACGCGCTTTCTGCTCGGCGCGTTCGAGGCGGGCCTCGTGCCGGCCGCGCTCTATTTCCTCACGCACTGGTTCCCGAACCAGCGCCGCGGCAACGCGATCTCGCTGTTCATGCTCGGCATGCCGCTCTCGGGCGTGGTCGGCGGCCCGCTCGCCGGCTGGGCGATGCACGACCTGCAGGGCGTGTGGGGGCTGCACGGCTGGCAGTGGCTGTTCGTCGTCGAGGGCGTGCCGGCCGTCCTGCTCGGCCTCGTCTGCCCGCTGCTCCTCGCCGATTCGCCGGAGCGCGCGCGCTGGCTCGACGAGCGCGAACGCGGCGTCATCACCGACGCACTGCGGGCCGAGCACGCGGGCGAGGCGCACACGGCCTACACGTTTTTGCAGGCGATCGCCAATCCGCGTCTCTACGTGATGGCGGCCGCGTACTTCACGTTCATCTGCGGGATCTACGTGATCGGCTTCTGGCTGCCGACCGTCATCAAGAGCGCCGGCGTCGACGACGTCACGCAGATCGGCCTTTATTCGATGATCCCGTTCGCCGTGAGCGCCGTCGGCATGGTGCTGCTGTGCCGCCGCTCGGATGCGCGCATGGAGCGCCGCTGGCACCTCGCGGCCTGCGCGTGGGTCGGCGCCGCGATGCTCGCGCTGATCCCGTTCGTGCACACGAGCCTTGCGCTGTCGCTCGTCGTGCTGACGGTCGCGACCACGGCGATCTACTCGACGCTGCCGCTCTTCTGGGCCATCCCGTCCGCGTATTTCGCGGGCACGAACGGCGCGGCCGGTGCGATCGCGCTCATCAACAGCCTCGGGCTCATCGGCGGCTTCGTGAGCCCGACCATCGTCGGCTGGCTCAAGACGGCGACGGGCAGCCTCGCGAGCGGCCTCTACGCGATGGCCGCGCTGCTCGCGGCCGGCGCGGTGTGCCTGCTGGTCGGCCTCTCGCGCAGCGCGCTCGATCGCGGCGCGACGAATCGCGCCCACTGATTTTCAACGGAGCGAAGACGTACACATGGAATATCTGACATCGATGTCGGCGAGCGAAGCGGCCGCGGCGATCCGGGCGAAGGAAATCACCTCGCTCGAACTCGTCGACGCGTGCCTGCGGCGCATCGGGGAGCGCGAGCCGGTCGTGAACGCGTGGGCGTTCCTCGACCCCGAGCGCGCGCGCGCGGCGGCGCGCGCCTGCGACGCGGCCACGGCGGCCGGGACGGGCGTTGGCCCGCTGCACGGCGTGCCCGTCGGCGTCAAGGACGTGATCGACACGGCCGACATGCCGACCGAATACGGCTCGGCGATTCACCGCGGCCACCGGCCGTTGCGCGACGCGGCCTGCGTCGCGCTGATCCGGCGCGCGGGCGGCATCGCGCTCGGCAAGACCGTGACCACCGAGTTCGCGATGTACCAGCCCAACAAGACGGCGAATCCGCACAATCCGGCGCATACGCCGGGCGGCTCGTCGAGCGGCTCGGCCGCGGCCGTCGCCGACCGCCACGTGCCGGTCGCGCTCGGCACGCAGACCTCGGGGTCGATCATCCGGCCCGCCGCGTTCTGCGGCGTGATCGGCTACAAGCCGAGCTTCGGCACGTTCGCGATCGAGGGCGTGAAGACGCTGGCCGCGTCGCTCGACACGCTGGGTCTGCTCGCGCGCGGCATCGACGACCTGCTGCTGATGTACGACGTGTTCGCCGGACTGCCCGCCGCGACGGCGGCCACCCGGCCGCGCAAGGCGGGAGAGCGGCTGCGGATCGGCTTCTGGCAGCCGCCGTTCGCGCCGGCGCCGGCGGCGGACGCCGACGGGCTCGCGCGCGCCTGCGCGCGGCTGGCCGGCGTCGGGTTCGCGCTCGAACCGGTCGCGATGCCGGCCGCACTCGCCGAGCTGAACGACGTGCATGCGGCGCTGATGGCCTACGAGGTCGCGCGCAACCATCTGTACGAATACGAGCCGCCGCGCCGCGCGCTGATGGCCGCCACGACGTCGGCCGTGATGGAGCAGGGCTGGCGCGTGCCGTTCGAGGACTACCTGGGCTACCGCGAGACGACGCGCGCGGCGCGCGCCGCGTTCGATGCGATCGCGCGGACGTTCGACGCGATACTCGTGCCGGCCGCGCCGGGCGAGGCGCCCCCCATCGCGGCGACGGGCGACCCGGTTTTCAACCGGATGTGGTCGCTGCTCGGCGTGCCGGCGCTGACGCTTCCGGTCGGTACGGGCCCGAACGGGTTGCCGATCGGCGTGCAACTGGTTAGCCGCTACGATGGCGACCTCGCGCTGCTCGACGTTGCGCGTCAACTGGAGCCGGCGATTCGCGGCTGATCGGGTTTCGGGGCGGACTCTCCGGGCAGCCGCGCTCCCGGGATGGACCCCGCGGGCGGTCCGTTCGAGGGTCCGTTTGCGTGCAGCGCCGCGCGCCGCTCCGCCGGCCGACCCGATCCTGGTCGGCCGACTGCAATTCAGGGCATCGTGCCGCGCGGGCCGGGCCCGCGAGTGGTACTGGCCGGCAAACCCGGCGATTTCCGGCAAAACCAGCGGAACCGGCGGCCGGCCCCGACATCCGCCGCGACGTATCCGCCGAAGCCGGCGTTGCGCGAGCGCCGCGATATTCGGCATACTTTGGCCCGCGCCGCGCGAGCCACGACTCGCGGTCCGGCGGGGCAGGCCGGTTCGCCGGCCTGGGTGGCGCGCCGGCGTCCCGCTCGCGCTCGCGTGGCGAGGACGGTCCGGCATCGAAGAGAGGTGGTCCGTGTCGGATATTCCTTCGCTCATTCTGCTCGCGGTCGTGCTGTTGCTCTGCGGGTCGTTGCTGGTCTTTCAGGCGCGGACCGGCGTGCCGCCGCTTTCGTCGAGCGCAGCCGAAGCCGCCGACGTCGTGGCCCTGCTGGCGCAGGCCGATTTGCCGGGGCAAGCCGTCGTGTACGAGTTGGGAAGCGGTTGGGGCTCGCTCGTCGTCGCGCTGGCGAAGGCGTTTCCCGACGCGCGCATCCGCGGCATCGAATGGTCGCCGCTGCCGTACTGGGTCGCCCGT
The DNA here is from genome assembly GCF_002870125.1 of Burkholderia sp. WAC0059. GTDB lineage: Bacteria > Pseudomonadota > Gammaproteobacteria > Burkholderiales > Burkholderiaceae > Paraburkholderia. The sequence continues at coordinate 79,369 of NZ_PNEO01000010.1, read as the reverse complement.
TTCCGAACCCGGAACCTGCCCAACGTCCGCCTGACGCGCGCCAACTTCTACGCCTGCGATTTGCGCGACGCGCACGCCGTCACCTGCTACCTGATGATGAAGCCGATGAAAAAGCTGGCGGGCCAGTTCGACCGCATGCTTCGGCCCGGTACGGCCGTCGTCTCGCTGGCGTTCTGGTTCCGCGAGCGGCAGGTCAGCGCGACGCGCCAGGGCCCGGGGCTGCGCGGCGCCGTGGCGCTTTATTTCTGGCCGGCTTACCGCGAGCTGGCCGATGCCGGATCGGTTTCGGTATCGGAGACGGGACCGGCCTGATGGGCCGGGGAGCCGATGCGCCGGGGAGAGCCGACCGGCGAGGCTCAGGCGCCCGCCGTTTCGAGGCGCCGCCTGACGACGGCGGCGAGCCGGTCCAGCGGCAGCGTCGATGCCGCGAGCGCCGTCACGTCGGGATAATGCTCGCGCGCGATGTCGGTCAGCACCTGGGCCGGCGGCGCCTCGACGAACACGGTCGCGCCCGCTTCGATCATGACCGTCAGCGCGTCGAACCAGCGTACCGTGTGGCGCATGTTGGTGGCGAGGTCGTCGCGGATCGCCTCGCCGGTATGAAGCGGGCGGGCGCCGCGATTGCCGACGTAGGTGCCGTGCGGCGCGCGAAACGGCACGTCGCGCGCATAGGCCGCGAGCGTGCCCGTCGCCTCGTCGAGCAGTTCGCAGTGCGAGGGCACCGCCACGTCGAGCCGCTGCGCCCGGCGCGCGCCCGCGGCGAGCGCGCGCGCGACGAACGCGTCGAGCGACGCATCCGAGCCCGCCATCACGATCTGGCGCGGCGAGTTGACGTTCGCGACGTAGACGCGCGAGCCGTCTTCGCGCGCCTGCGCGTCGGCGAGCGCTTCGATCTGCGTCTCGCCGAGACCGACCACGGCAGCCAATCCATAACCCGACGGCCAGGCGCGCTCCATCAACCGGGCGCGTTCGCGAACCATGCGCAGCGCGTCGTCGAAGGCGACGGCGCCGCTGTTCACCGCCGCCGCGTAGGCGCCCACCGAGAGCCCGGCGTTGAACTGCGGCACGAGTCCTTCGCAGGCGAGCGCGCGCGCCACGGCGACGCCCGCCACGACGAGTCCGATCTGCACGGCGACGGTCGAGCGCAGCGCCTCGGCGGTGTCGAGCGCGAGCACGTCGACGCCGAGCGTGGCGCAGGCTTCGTCGAGCGTGTCTTGCACGGCCCGATGCGACGGCAGGGCGTGGAGAAAGCCCGGGCTTTGCGCGCCCTGGCCCGGAAAGACGCAGGCGAGCGTCATGGCGCGCGCCACGGGTCGGCGCTCAGGTAGGGGCCGTCGGCGCCGCGCACGAGCACCCGCGGCTTGTCCGCCGCGAGTTCGGCGAGCGCGACGCCGCCCGCGGGCGTTTCGAGCTGGGCGTCGATGCGCACGTGCGCGGTGCGGGCGGCACGGTCGAGCGCATCGAGCAGCGCGCGAGCGGTATCGGGATCGCAGCGCCGCGGCATGCGGATCAGCAGATCGAGGTCGCTCGACGCCTGGACGGCGGGCGTGCGCGCGGCAAGTTCGAACCCCGCGCTGCCGGTCGGCCCCCAGGCGAAGGCATGCAGCGGCGAGGCCGGCGCGTCGCGCAACGCGGCGAGCGCGGCGAAGGCGGGCAGGGCGGCGCGATCCGCGAGCGGGGCGAGGGCGACGAGGTCCTCGGGCGAGTACGCGGCCTCGACGTCGTCGGCGTCGAGCCAGGCGGCGAGGCGCTCGGCGCGCGTTGTGCCGCGCAGCCCCACGGCCACGCGTCCGGGCGCGGCGCGCGCGCGGCGCACGACGGCGAACGGGGCGCGGGCGAAGGCGTCGCGCAGCCAGGCGGGCGCCTCGCCGTCGACGGCCGGCAACCGTCTCGCGCGCAGCAGGTCGTGCGCGCGCCAGCGCGCGTTCACGATGGCCGGCGTGTCATCCTCGTCGCGCATCGGCGGATCAGCCCGCGTTCCATTGCTGCGCGAGCCGGCGCCGGACCTCGATCGACGCCGCGCGCGTGCGCTGCGCCGCCTCCTGGCGCAGCCGATGCGAGAGGTCGCGCGTCGCGTCGGCGCGCGCGTCGCGCACCATCGCGGCGAGCACGGCGCGCACGCGCTCGATCTGCGCGGCATCGGGCGCGTCGGCGTCCACGCCCTCGATCAGCGCGTCGAGCAGGCCGAGCTTCGCGAACGAGGCCATCGAATACGACATCGGCACGATCGTCTCGCCGAGCGCGTCGAGTGCCTCGACGCTGCGCCGCGTCACGCGCGCGGCCGCTTCTTTCCCCATCGCGTGGACCAGCGTGCCCGGCGCGTCGAGCGCGACGATCCGGTTGGCCTGGTAGCCGTGCGAGAGGAACGCGCCCGACATCGCCGGGCCGACGATCAGCGCGACGACCGGGTGGCCGGCCAGGCGCGCGCTCGCATAGGCGTCGACGGCCGAGGCGCAGGCGAGGTGGATGCCGAGCATTTCCTCGCGATAGCCGTAGGCCTGGCTCTTCACGTCGACGATCGCGACGATCGGGCGGCGCGCGTCGGTTGCCGCGTCCTGCCCGATCGCGTCGCGCACGGCCTGCGCGAGCCGCCAGCCCTGTTCGAGGCCGACGACGTTCTCTCTCGCGCGCGGAAAGCGGTTTGCAGCGTCGGGCACGACCGCGATGAAACGCGCGGTCTCGCCGCCGAGCGGCGCGTCGGCCTGCCAGACCGGCGCGGCCGTCGCGCTTTCGCCCGCCAGCGCGCGCAGCCAGCGCGCGCCGCGGCTCGTTGCGAGGTCGGTGCTGTCGTTCATGCTGCGCCTCCGTTCGGGGTCCGGGCGGCGGCCGGAAACGCCGCGCGCATCGTTTCGGGCGTCGCGTTGGCTGGATCGATCTGCGCGAGACGCGCCAGATACGTCTCGATCTGCTCGCTGCGATGCGCGGCGCGCCCGCCGGTTGAAAAGGCCGTGCGCACGGCGTCGCGCACGGCGTCCGCGGCGTCCTCGACGAGCGCGTCGGCAAAGCCCGTGCGCGCGCGCTGCTCGCCGCCGATCAGTTGCCAGATGCGGCGCCGGTCGCTCGCGTCGAGCTCGTCGATGCCGGCTTCCTGCTCGATCACTTCCGGCCCGTTCATGCCGAGCCGGCCCTGCTTCGTCATGACGAGAAACGAGCAGAGGCCCGCGGCGAGCGACATGCCGCCGAAGCAGCCGACCATGCCGGCCACCACGCCGACGACGGGGACGTGGCGCCGCAACGCGACGATCGCCGCCTGGATCTCGGCGATGACGGCGAGGCCGAGATTGGCCTCCTGCAGGCGCACGCCGCCGGTTTCGAACAGGACGACGGGCCGCACGAGCGTGCCGCGCTCGCAGTCCGCGAGCGCGAGCTCGAGCGCCGCCGCGATCTTGCTGCCGGCAACCTCGCCGATGCTGCCGCCCTGGAATGCCGACTCGATCGCGGCGACGACGGCCGGTTCGCCGTCGATCGTGCCGCGCGCGATCACGACGCCGTCGTCGGCCTGGCAGACGATGCCCTGCAACGGCAGCCACGGCGATTCGAGGTGATCGAACGGGCCGAGCAGTTCGCGGAACGTGCCGGCGTCGAGCAGCGCGCGCGAGCGCTCGCGCGCCGACAGTTCGATGAAGCTCTCGCGCAGCAGCGTGCGCGGCTGGACGGTTTCGACGGTGCTCATGATCGGGTGCCTCCCGGCGTGGCGTTTCCGTTCGCTTCGGCTGTCGCCTCGGCGGTTTCAGCGGCTTCGACCGCTTCGGCGAGCCGTAGCGCGACGACGCCCGGCGTGGCCCCGAAGTCGTTGATCTCGATGAGCGCGGCGCCGTCGTAGCGCGAGAAGAAGCGGTCGAGCACGCGCTGCCAGATGTGCCCGTAGCCGTCGACGCTCGTGTGGACGACGACGCGCGAGCGCATCGCGCCGGCCGGCTGCAGCAGCACTTCGAGGTCGCCGGAGCCGACGACGCCGACGTGCGCGCGCGCCGTCACGGCGCGCTGCGCGGGGTAATCGAAGGTCAGTTGTTCCATGAGACGGTTCCCGGTTCGAGGCGGCGCGCGACGAGCGCGTCGAGAAAGAGCGTCGCGGCCAGCAGGTCGGCCGCGCCGCCCGGCGAAGCGTTGAGCGCGAGTAGCGTGCGCTCGAGTGCGTCGAACGCGTCGCGTCCCGCGCGAGTCGCGATGCCGCCGAGCGCGCGCACGCGGCGTGCCCCCCGCTGCGCGGCAGCGAGGCCGGCGAGGCCCGCGCGGTGCAGCAGGCAGGTGTCGTCGAGCGACGACATGATCGCGAGCAGCGCATCGAGGCGCGCCGTGTTTTCGTCGTGGCCGTCGGCGCGGGCCCGGTGCAGGGCGGGCAGGCCGACGTGGAGCGCGTGCGGAAAGCCTTCCTGCGCCTCGCGGCGCGCGCCGCCCACGCGGTAGCGGCGGCGCGCCCGCTCGCCGTGGCTGTCGGTCGGCACGGCGAGACGGTCGTCGAAGCGGGCGATCTGCGCGCCGAGTGTGCAGATCGCGTCGATGGTGCCGATGGCGTCGATCCGCGCGGCGCGGGCGGCGGGCACGGCGAGTATGGGCGACATCGCCGCGCCGGCCACGAGCAGCCCGACGATCCAGATCGCGCCGCGGTGCGCGTTGCTGCCGTTCGTCGCGCGCAGCATCGCGGCTTCGCCGGCACGGCCGAGGCGCGCCAGTTCCGTGCGCAGCGCAACGCCCGGCGCGGCGCCGCGCGAGGCGCGCGCGAGCGCCCGGAACGTGGGCGCGAGCGCATGGGCCGAGCGCAGCATCGTCGCGAGATCGAGGTCGTGGTGCGCGCCGCTGCCGCGCGCATCGACGAGCGCGGGCTTGGGCGTGAGGCGCGCCTCGTCGGTCAGCGCGTCGATCGCGAGACGCGCGAGCAGGGCGTCGTGCGCCTCGCGTCGGCCGCACGGCTCGCGCGTCTCGTCCGATGCGCGCGCATCGGGGCACGGGCGTCCTGCGCCGGCCCGTTCGCAGACGGGCGGCGCGGCATCGGTTCGGGGCGGAGCGGCAGGCGCGCGCATGACGTTCTTCACCAACTGCGAAAACGCGCCGGCGGCTCGTAGAGCCCGCCGGACCAGGTGACGAGATCGTCGATGCTGCGCGCGGCCAGCAGCGAGCGCTTCGCGTCGCCGCGTCGGATGCCGAGGTCCTCGGGATACTGGACGATGCCGCGCCGGCGCAGGTCGGCGGTTTTCTCCGGCTGCGCGCGCTGGCCGATCGGCGTGACGCCGGCGACGGCCGCGAGCGCCGCGCGCCGCTCGTCGACGCCTTGCGCGCGATGCAGATGCGCAATGCCTTCCTCGGTGACGACGTGGCTCACGTCGTCGCCGTAGATCATCACGGGCGCGACGGGCATGCCGCTCTTGCGGCCCACGGCGACGGCGTCGAGTTCGTCGACGAAGGTCGGTTCGCCGCCTTTCTTCCAGGTCTCCGCGAGCTGCACGACGAGCTTCTGGCCGCGCGAGACCGGCCCCGCATCCTTGAGCAGCTTGAGCCAGGCCTCGCTCGCGTGGCGCCGCCCGCGCGGGTCGTGTCCCATGTTCGGCGCGCCGCCGAAGCCCGCGAGCCGTCCGCGCGTGACCGTCGAGGAATTCGCGTCCGCGTCGATCTGCAGCGTCGAGCCGATGAAGAGATCGACGCCGTACTGTCCCGCCATCTGGCAGAGCACGCGGTTCGAGCGCAGGCTGCCGTCCGAGCCCGTGAAAAACACGTCGGGTCGCGCGGCGATGTAGCCTTCCATGCCGACCTCACTGCCGAAGCAGTGCACGCTCTCGACCCAGCCCGACTCGATGGCCGGGATCAGCGTGGGATGCGGGTTGAGCGTCCAGTTGCGGCAGATCTTGCCCTTGAGCCCGAGCGATTCGCCGTAGGTGGGCAGCAGCAACTCAATTGCAGCGGTGTCGAAGCCGATGCCGTGGTTCAGCGACGTGATGCCGTAGGGCGCGTAGATGCCCTTGATGACCAGCATCGCGGTCAGCACCTGCAGGTCGCCGATGTGGCGCGGGTCGCGCGTGAAGAGCGGCTCGACCGCGAACGGCCGGTCCGCCTGCACGACGAGGTCGACCCACGAGCCGGGAATGTCCACGCGCGGCAGCGTGTCGACGATCTCGTTGACCTGCACGATCACGATGCCCTGGCTGAACGCGGCGGCCTCGGCGATGGTCGGCGTGTCCTCGGTGTTCGCGCCCGTGTAGAGATTGCCGTGGCGATCGGCCTTTTCCGCGCACAGCAGCGCGACCTGCGGAATCAGGTCGACGAACATCCGCGCATAGAGCTCGACGTAGGTGTGGATGGCGCCGACCTCGAGCTGGCCGTCTTCGAGCAGTTGCGCGACGCGCAGGCTCTGGGCGCCCGCGTAGGAAAAGTCGACGCGATGCGCGATGCCGCGCTCGAACAGCGTCAGGTGCTCGGGGCGGCTGATGCTCGAGATCAGCAGATGCACGTCGTGCACCTTCGCCGGATCGACCCGCGCGAACGCGCGCGAGAGGAAATCGGCCTGCTTCTGGTTGTCGCCTTCGAGCGCGACGCGGTCTCCCGGACGGATCAGCAGTTCGAGCGCGTCGGTCATGCGGGCGGCGGGCAGCACGCCGTCCTCGAGCCAGCCGGCGACGGCCGCGAGACGGCGGTGCTTCTCGTCGCGTCGCGTGGTCCACGAACGGGTCGGCTGCGGCGACGGGGATGGGGTGGTGGCGGTAGGCGTCATCGGCGTATTCAACTCCGGGTGCGGGACGGCGGCGCGCGTCGCTTCGGCGGGCGCCGCTTCGTGTCGGCAGATGCATCGGCGGATGCGTCGGGTTCGGTGCCGGCGTCGAGCACGCTGCAGATCAGCTCGCCGGTGCCGAGCAGGTGGGCTGCCACGAGCGATTGCGCGGCGGCGACGTCGCGGCGCTTCACGGCGGCGAGGAGGGCCGCGTGCTCGGCGTCGGACTCGCGCTTGTAGTCCGGAAAGCCGAACTTGAGCCGCAGATAGCGCTCGCCGCGCCGGTGCAGCGTTTCGAGCATGTCGAGCAACTGGGGCCGGCGGCAGGGCGCGTAGAGGCTCATGTGGAACGCCTCGTTGCGCGCGACGTAGCGCGACGGATCGCGCTCGCGTTTTGCTGCGTCGCACAGCGCGCGCGCCTCGCGCAGCGAGGCGTCGGTGTGATGCGGGATGGCGAGGCCGAGCGCGAGGCTTTCGAGCGCCGAGCGGATCTCGTAGATTTCGCGCACCTCGCCCGTGGAGAGCGACGCGACGCTCGCGCCCTTGTGCACTTCGATCTTCGCCCAGCCTTCGCTGGCGAGCTGGCGCAGCGCCTCGCGCACGGGAATTGCGCTCACCGAGAAGTGACGGGCGATCGCGTCCTGACGCAGCGGCGCGCCGGGCGCGAGCGCGCCCTCGACGATCGCCGCGCGCAGCGCGTCCGCGACCATCCTCGACGTGCTGGTGCGCGGCGCCGCAGCAACCGGCAGACCGTTCGTCACGCCCGCGCGCTCCAGGGGAAAACCATTCGTTGCGTCGCTCATGGGATCAAATATTATATATAAAACGAAGCCGGCGCCAGCCGGACAGGCCCGCGCCAGACGGGCCGTATCAGGAGGAGGCGCGCCGCGGACGCAAGGTCCGTGGTGGGCTGCGCGGTTGGGCCCCGTGTCTTGTTCGGGCACCGCCATCGATAACCGTAGCACCGCAGAGAGGAGCATCATGAATTCGATCACCGAGCCTGCGCGCGGCGCGCGCGGGCGCACGCGCACGCGGCTCAACCGCTCGCAGATCGCCGGTTTCTGGGGCGCATGGGCGGGCTGGACGCTCGACGGCATGGATTCGTTCATCTACGCGCTCGTGCTGACGCCGGCGCTCACCGAACTGCTGCCGCGCTCGGGCTATGCGCCGACGGCGGGTCACGTCGGGCTCGCGGGCTCGATCCTGTTCGCGCTGTTTCTCGTCGGCTGGGGGCTGTCGTTTATCTGGGGGCCGCTGGCCGATCGTTTCGGCCGCACGCGCGTGCTCGCCGGCACGATCTTCATGTTCGCGGTCTTCACGGGGCTCGCGGCGACCGCGCAGAACGTCTGGGAGCTCGGCTTCTACCGCTTTCTCGCGGGCGTCGGGATCGGCGGCGAGTGGGCGCTGGCGGGCACCTACGTGGCCGAGTCGTGGCCCGAGGACCGCCGCAAGATGGGCGCGGGCTATTTGCAGACGGGTTATTACGCAGGCTTTTTCCTTGCCGCGGCGCTCAACTACACGATCGGCGTGCATTACGGCTGGCGCGCGATGTTCCTGACCGGCGCCGTGCCCGTCGTCGTCGCGATTCTCGTGCTACTGCGCGTGAAGGAGCCGGAGAAGTGGCAGAAGGTCGACGCACGCGTCGTGCGCAGCCGGCCGCTGCGCGAGATTTTCGCGCCGGCCTACCGGCGCCGCACCTGGGCCGCCAGCATTCTGCTGACGATCGCGATCATCGGGCTGTGGGCTGGCGCCGTCTACGAGCCGTCGGCCGTGATCCAGCTCGCGACGAAGGCGGGGGCGAGCAAACCCGACGCGATCCGCACGGCCTCGATCGCGACGGGGCTGTTGTCCGTCGCGACGATCCTCGGCTGTCTCGCGCTGCCGCCGCTTGCCGAACGCATCGGTCGCCGCTGGACGCTGGCGATCTATTTCGTCGGCATGGCCGTGTCGATCGTCGGCAGCTTCGGCTGGGCCTACTACCTGCCGAACGGGCTCGCGCCGTTCATTGCGTGGCTCGTCGTGCTCGGCTTCTTCGGCGGCAACTTCGCACTCTTCAGCCTCTGGTTGCCCGAGCAGTTCGAGACGCGTGTGCGCGCGACCGCGTTCGCGTTCTGCACGTCGTTCGGCCGCTTCGTCGGTGCGGGCGTGAACTTTCTGCTCGGCGCGGCGGTGCTGAACATGCACACGCTCGGCGTGCCCGTGGCGCTGACGGCGATCGCGTTCGTGGTCGGACTGTTCGTCATTCCGTTCGCGCCGGAGACGAAGGGCGAGGTGTTGCCCGAGTGAGCCGACGGCGCGCGGGTCGCGTCGATCGATCGCGCACATGGCGATGACGCATGGCCCGCGCCGTCGCGACGGCGCGGGCCGCTCAGCAGACGGACGGCGCGATCGTGGCCGAAAGCCGGATGGTGAGCGGGGCGAGCACGCTCGCCGCGCGTTCGAGACAGATCCAGCGCTGGCCGACGGGCTGCAACGGGTCGGCGTCGTGCAGCCATTGCGTGCCGCAAAGGCCGCAACAGTAGCGCGTCAACACGACGGGCCGGCGAAGCATGGGACGCAGTTTGCGGGGGCTGCCGAACAGCGAGAGGGCGGAGTGGGGTGAGCTGGCATCCGGTTGTTTGAGCATCCGGTTGCACAGGGAGCAGCGCATCGTGAAGAGGCAGGGTGGCAACGAGGGCTGAATCGTAGCATGAGCGCGACGGCCGGATGGGCGATGGCCGTGTCCGTAGGCCGGACGATGCGCGGCGCACGATGAGAACGTGCTCGATGCACGCTCGGCGAGCGCGGCATGCCGGTCTCGAATGCCTCCGGATGGGGCGCCTTTGGCCGTGTCCTTAGTCCTGTCTTCGGCCCTTGTATTTGCCCCTGTCTTTGCACCTGTCCTTGACCTCTTGCGCCATGCCCAGCCTGCTTCGGCAAATCGAAAATGCTTGCGCGGGCCCGGCGTGGCTGCGTATAATCGCCGACTTCGCTGACGATGGTTTCGCAGTCGATTTCCGCGATTTATGCGGGAAAGCACGGCAAAACGCAGGAAGCACTTCACAAGACTTTCCGGCAAATATCTGCGTTCGGCGGTGGCTGCCGGTGGTTAGAGGTGGTTAAGAGGTTGTGCGTGCCGGTTGTAGCGAACGCATGAGCTGCGCAAAGAAGGGTCCGAAGAAAGGGCTTCACAATGCGCGGTAAAGCAGCTAGAATGTCGTTCTTCGCTGTTGACGAAAGTTGGCAGCGGGTACGAGACAAATCTGCAAAGATTATGTCCCCTTCGTCTAGAGGCCTAGGACATCACCCTTTCACGGTGAGTACAGGGGTTCGAATCCCCTAGGGGACGCCAGACTTCGCGGCGCCATGAGCATGGAGCCGCAGCATGCGGAAAACGACCGACGTCCGCGTGTGTGTCGAAACTGGAGCGGTAGTTCAGTTGGTTAGAATACCGGCCTGTCACGCCGGGGGTCGCGGGTTCGAGTCCCGTCCGCTCCGCCAGATAAGCCCGTTCAAGTATGCTTGAGCGGGCTTTTTAATTAAAGGTGTAAGCCTTGGGTTGCGGTCCCCTTCGTCTAGAGGCCCAGGACATCACCCTTTCACGGTGAGTACAGGGGTTCGAATCCCCTAGGGGACGCCAGACATTCGCAGTGCCATGCAATGGCGCCGCGCCATGCGGGAAACGACCGACGCCCGCATGCGTATCGAGACTGGAGCGGTAGTTCAGTTGGTTAGAATACCGGCCTGTCACGCCGGGGGTCGCGGGTTCGAGTCCCGTCCGCTCCGCCAGTCAAATTAAAGGGTTACGTCGAATGCGACGTAACCCTTTTGTGTTTTCCGGGCGCCGTGTCCTGGATTTGTCCTGAATCGCCCGGTTGAAGCCACGATTGTCCGGCCGGCGATAGCCAAACCCGGTGCCGGCGTGCCCGCTTGCCGTCTCGCTCCCTTTCCATCTCCTCGTGGCACTTATCTGCGCGCCGCATCGGGCGGGTCATCGCCGCAACCGCAGATTTCCGACCGGGAAACGAAATGACGTCCGCCTACGCGAAACGCCGTTTTCAGGTCCGATTTCCTCTCCACTATGCTCTGGTCGTCGAGGCGCGGGCGCGAGAGGGCGTTTAAGCGTTCCCGGGAACGATCTTCTTCGCCTTCTTCGCCCGGCAATTCGACGATCCGCCATGACTGAACCGAACTTTGAAAACAGGAGCTCGAGATGGGAAATGTTTCTAGTAACACAATCCATAGCGGGAATGAACGCGTGCCCGGCGGGTGGCCGAGCGACACGGACACTTTCCGGAGCCGCAGTTCGGGTCCGTCCTCGCGGTCTTCCACGCGAAGCTACAGTACGCGGCAGACCGCCTCATCCTCGCTGCAGCACATGCCCGTAAAGTCCGGCCGTTCGCGGATGCCCGACTCGGAGGAGCGTAGCGCTGCGCTCGACAACCATTTCTCCGAACAGAACTACAACCGCCACCGGCAAGATTTGATGCCAGCCATGGTTCAGGAGGCGGGAACCGACCGTATCCAGTGGGTTCCGGTTAACGACCGTCGGCATCCCAACTTCATCGGCCAGAACGGCAGTGGCTCCGTGTCGAAGCCGCCCACGAACGGCGGCCTGTATCCCGAGTGGAAGGCGCCGAAGGGCATGCGTTGACGGCCGGGGCGATCCCGTCCACTTTCGCGCCCGGACTCCGCGCTCCTCCGGCTTCCATTGCTGGCGGGCGCGCGGTACCTTAACGTCTATCCGGAATGACCTGGCCGACTCATAATTTTGCCTATGTTCGCCCTGAACGATCTCTCGTCGCGATTCCATTTGCGTGCCGCCGGCATGGACGATTCCGCGTTCGCCGAAACGCTGACGCGCACCAACATGGTCGGCTACTACACTCGCCATCGTCTGACCTGGGCCGGCGAGTTCTTTCTGGCCAGTTATCGTCAATCGGAGAATTACATTCTCGAATCTGACGGCGAGCCGATCGGCCTGTTGCGCCTGACCGAGGAAGGCGACTCGCTCCATATCCGCGACCTGCAGATCGCGAGCGGATACCGCGGGCAGGGCGCGGGCACGTTCCTGCTCAACACCTCGCATCGCTGGGCGCGCGAGCGCGGGCTGCGCGAACTGCAGTTGCGGGTGTTCGTCGACAATCCCGCGGCCCGTCTTTACTGGCGCATGGGCTATCGGCTCGCCGGGCCGCGGCTCGCGCAGCTAGGCCTGATCCGTCATATGACCCGGTCGGTCTGAACGCGTCCCGTCCCGTTTCTCTTGCCGGTTGCCGTCGTCGTCCCTGACGCCGGACAACCCCAAGTCGTCGTCCGTTTTCTTCTCCCTTTCCCGGGCCTTGCCGGCGGTTGTTTCGTGTCCATCCGTATCCGTGCGACCGTCGGCGTGAGGCGCGTTGCCCGGTGCGATGAACGCGCGGGGGCTTTGTCCGAAGGCGCGCCGGAACATCGCGGAAAACGCGCTCTGGCTGCGGTAGCCCAGCGTCTCGGCGATGAACGACATCGGCTTGCCCTGGTTGAGGAGCGGGATGGCGCGGGCGAGGATTGCCTGTTGCCGCCAGTGCGAAAAACTCAGGCCGAGCTCCTGCCGAAAGAGCCGCGCGATCGTGCGGGAGCTCGCGCCGACCTGCGCGGCCCAATGCTCGAGCGAGCCGGGATGGGCCGGATCGGCGAGCAGCGCTTCGCAGAGGGCGCGCAGGCGTTTTTCCCGCGGCATCGGCACGGCAAGCGGCAGCGGCGCCGACCGTATGATTTCATCGAGCGCGAGCGTGCAGAGCAGCCGTTCGCGCGCGTGGGGCAAATCCCGCACGTCGAGCGCCGCGATGGCCTCGCGCAGCAGGCCCGAGACCTCGACCACGCGGCAGGCCGCGAGCTCGCGAGGCACGATCGATTCGTCGACGTAGAGCGTGCGCAGAAAGGCCTCTTCGACGATCAGGACTTCGTGGGTCACGCGCGGCGGTATCCAGATGGCGCGCGAGGGCGGCACCATCCACGTCGTGCCCGGCGTCGTCACGCGCAGCACGCCGCGCGAGGCGTAGGCCAGTTGCGCCCAGCCGTGCGTGTGCTCCGCGATGCGCACGCTGTCCGGCATCGGCCGCGAGCGCACGCGGATCGGATGCGTGCGCGTGGGCTCGAACTCCGGCGGGATGTCGTTGAAATCGGTGCGGCGCGGCGTAGTGCGGGCGGACGAAGGCATGAGGGTGCGGCGGGGACGCGGGCTTTTGCTATTGTAGGCGTTCGCGTCGGGCCGCCGGCTTCACGCGGACCGACAATTCGAGGGGGGTGTGCGGGACCATGCGATACGTATTCGTCTACGGTACGTTGCGGGCGGGCGAAATCAACGACATCGGCGTCGCGGCCGCGCGTGCCGGCATCGCCGCGCCGAAGCGGGTGGGGCAAGCCGCCGTGGCCGGGCGGCTGTTCGATTTCGGCGCCTATCCGGGGCTCGTCGTCGGGGAGGGTAACGCGCGCGTGGTGGGCGACGTCTATGGGATCGAAAACGCTCTCGTCGCCGTGCTCGACGAAATCGAGGAGGTGTATCCGGGCGTGGAGGGCCTGTTCCTCGCGCGGGAGATCGTCGTCGAGATCGACGGCCGCGGCGTGCCGTGCCTCTTTTACCCGGTCGCGCGCGAGTCGGTGGCCGGGCTGCCCGAGATTCCCGGCGGCGACTGGGTCGCGTACCGGCGGGCGCGGGATTCGGGCGGCGGCCCGGATTGATCCCCGGGCGATTCACGAGCCGTTCGCGGGTGCTGCGCCGGTGATTTACGCGATGCCTCGGGGGTAACGATCCGCCCGAAGCATCGCGGCCGCCCGCACCCCGCCTGGCCGAGGCGGGCGGGCGCAAGGCGGCTTTCGTCAGATTTCCTCGTAGAGCGGCAGCGTCAGGAATGCCGTGAAGGTGTCGGCCGTCGACATCTGTTCGAAGATTTGCGCGGCGCGATCGTAGGGCTTCGTGTCGCCGCCGACCACGGCCTTCACCTTCGCGAGCTCCTGCGCAATCAGCTCGCGCACGAGTTCGGCGCTAACCTTGCGGCCGTCGTCGAGCTTGCCTTTAGGCGAGCGCAGCCACTGCCAGACCTGCGAGCGCGAGATTTCGGCCGTCGCGGCGTCTTCCATCAGGTTGTGGATCGGCACGCAGCCGTTGCCCGCGAGCCACGAGCCGAGGTAGTGAATGCCGACGTTGATGTTGTTGCGCAGGCCGTTTTCGGTGATCGGCGCTTCGGGGCGGAAGTCGAGCAGGTCCTTCGCCGACACCTTCACGTCGTCGCGCTGCTTCGCGATCTGATTCGGCTTCTCGCCGAGTACCTTGACGAATTCTTCCATCGCGATCGGCACGAGGCCCGGGTGCGCGACCCAGCCGCCGTCGTAGCCGTCGGTCGCGTCGCGAGCCTTGTCCGCGCGCACGCCGCCCATCGCCTTTTCGTTGGCGGCCGGATCGTTCCTGATCGGGATGAGCGCGCTCATCCCGCCGATGGCCGGCGCGTTGCGGCGGTGGCAGGTCCGGAGCAGTTCGAGCGCGTAGGCGCGCATGAACGGCACCGTCATCGTGATCTGCGCACGGTCCGCGAGGCAGAAGTCCCCGTCGCTGCGGAACTTCTTGATGGCCGAGAAGATGTAGTCCCAGCGGCCCGCGTTCAGGCCGGCGCTGTGTTCGCGCAGCTCGTAGAGGATCTCGTCCATCTCGAACGTGGCGAGGATCGTCTCGACGAGCACGGTGGCGCGGATCGTGCCGCGCGGGATGTCGAGCGCTGCCTGCGCGGCGACGAACACGTCGTTCCAGAGCCGCGCTTCGAGATGGCTTTCCAGCTTCGGCAGGTAGAAGTAGGGGCCGCTGCCGCGCGCGAGCAGTTCCTTCGCGTTGTGGAACAGGTAGAGCGCGAAGTCGAAGATCCCGCCCGAGACGCGCTGGCCGTCCACGCTCACGTGCTTCTCGTCGAGGTGCCAGCCGCGCGGGCGCACGATCAGCGTGGCGGTCTTCTCGTTGAGCCGGTACGACTTGCCGTTCTGCTCGAGCGAGATCGTGCGGCGCACGGCGTCGCGCAGATTGATCTGGCCGGTGATCTGGTTGTCCCAGTTCGGCGTGTTCGAATCCTCGAAGTCGGTCATGTAGGCATCGGCGCCCGAGTTCAGCGCGTTGATGATCATCTTGCGCTCGACCGGGCCCGTGATCTCGACGCGCCGGCATTCGAGGTCCAGCGGCAGCGGGGCGATCTTCCAGTCGCCCTCGCGGACGGACTTCGTCCCGGGCAGGAAGTCGGGGCGCTCGCCCGCGTCGAGGCGCTGCGTGCGCGCCTCGCGCGCCGTCAGCAATGCCTGGCGGCGCGGCTCGAACGCGCGATGCAACTGCGCGACGAGCGCGAGCGCCGCCGGCGTGAGGATCGTTTCGAAGCCGGGCCGGATGTTTCCGGTGATCTGCATGCCCTGGGGCAGTGACAACGTGTTCGCCATGATGGCTCCCTGATCGGTTGGGTTCAAAGATCGAGAGGCATCTTATTCGTGATGGGAGTCGCTATAAATAAATCAGAACGCACTTGATCTTTTACTTTTAAGAACATAATCTGCGATCCGTTCAATCCCTTCAATCCCGTTCCGCCTGTTTTCGTACCCGCCCGATGGACCGTTTCAAGCAGATCGAGACCTTCGCCGCCGTGGCGGCGAGAGGGAGCCTGTCGGCCGTCGCCCAGGCCGAAGGCGTGGCGCCCGCCGTGATCGGCCGCCGGATCGACGCGCTCGAGGCGCGTCTCGGCGTCAAGCTGCTGGTGCGCACCACGCGCCGCATCACGCTGACCTTCGAGGGCTCGGCATTCCTCGAGGACTGTCAGCGCATCATCCAGGACATGCAGGACGCCGAGTCGAGCGTCTCGGCCGGCGGCGTGCGGGCGAGCGGGCATTTGCGCGTGTCCGCGCCGGCCGGTTTCGGCCGCCGCCACGTGGCGCCGCTCGTGCCCGAGTTCACGCGCGAGCATCCGGACGTCACGATCACGCTCGACCTGTCGGACCGGATGGTCGATCTCGTCAACGAGGGGTTCGATTGCGCCGTGCGGCTCGGCGAGCTGCCCGACTCGTCGCTGGTGTCGCTGCGGCTCGGCGAGAACCGGCGCGTCTGCGTGGCCGCGCCGCCCTACCTGAAGGCGCGCGGCACGCCCGTCACGCTTGCCGATCTCGCGCGTCACAACTGCCTTGCGCTCGGCGCGAGCGCGAACCAGCAGCGCGGCTGGACGTTCCGGCAGGACGGCAAGGTGGTGTCGGTCCGCGTCTCGGGCACGGTGGAATGCTCGGACGGCGCGGTCCTGCGCGAGTGGTGCCTCGACGGACGCGGGCTCGCCTGGCGTTCGTGGTGGGAGGTGGGCGAGGACATCGCCGCGGGTCGGCTCGTGAGCGTGCTCGACGCGTTCGAGGCGCCGCCGGTCGGCATCCACGCGGTGTTTGCGCAGCGCCGGCATTTGCCGCTGCGAGTCCGGCTCTTTCTCGATCTTCTCAAGCATACCTACGGACATCCCGATTACTGGGGCCAGGGCTAACGCGCCCTGTTCGCGCGAACGACGCATCGACGCCATCGGGAATACACGCATGGGCGCGCTGCCGCGCGCGCGGGCACACTACAATCCAGTCGCGGAGAAGACCGGCCGGACGATCCGGGGCCGGGTTGCCGCATAGCCGCTGTCGAACACGGAGACGCCCCATGTTCAAGCACATCCTGCTGCCGACCGACGGCTCGGACCTGTCGAGGAAGGCCGTCGACGGCGCGCTCGACTTCGCGCGCACGGTCGGCGCGCGCGTGACCGCTTACGCATGCCTGCCGCAGTATCCGTGCTCGCCGTATTCGGACGTCGCCATCGAGCCGCCGGGCGACTTTCAGCGGCGCAGCGAACACGAGGCGCGCACGCATCTGAGTGAGGTGGAGGAGGCCGCGCGTCATGCCGGCGTCGATTGCCGCAGCCGGACTAGCGTGCATCCGTCGCCGTGGCTCGGCATCATCGAGGCCGCCGAGCACGGCGGCTGCGACGTCATCTTCATGGCTTCGCACGGGCGGCGGGGGCTCGGCAGCCTGTTGATCGGCAGCGAGACGCAGCGCGTGCTGAGCCACACGAAGATTCCGGTGATCGTCTACCGGTAGAACGGCGCGTATCGCGCGAGACGGCGAGAAATGAAAAAAACCGGCGCCCTGTGTGAACAGGGCGCCGGTCTTTTATCGAGGATGACGAATCTTTCCGCGTCGAGGATGCCTTGCGGGCGGATCAGCTATCCCGACGGGGACCGCGCGGGTTGTCGTTGCGTCGCGCGCCGTAGCCGCCGTCGCGCGAACGGCCGAACCCTTCGCGCGGACCCTGGCCGCTGCGCGGCGCATTGCCGGTATTGCCCGCGTTGCCGCGCGCGCCGTAGCCGCCATCGCGCGACTGGCCGCCGAAGCCGCCGCTGCGCGCGCCGGCCTCGGCCTGCTTGCCGCTCCAGCCGCCGCGTCCGCCGCCGTTGCCGGCATTGCCATAGCCGCCCGGCTTGCCGCCGTTACCGCTGCCGTAGCGCCGTCCGTTGCCGCCGCCGTTGCCATTGCCACCGGGCCGGCCGCGGCCGAAGCCGCCGCGATTGTTCGCCGGGGGCGCCTTGCGCGGCTCGAAGCCTTCGACGATGTTGACGGGCAGGGTCAAGTGCACGAAGCGCTCGATGCGCTTGAGCGCGCCCTGCTCGGCGTGATGCACGAGGCTCACCGCGATGCCCGAGCGTCCCGCGCGGCCCGTGCGGCCGATGCGGTGCACGTAGTCTTCGGCGAACTTCGGCAGGTCGTAGTTGAACACGTGCGTGATGCCGGGGATGTCGATGCCGCGCGCGGCGACGTCGGTCGCGACGAGCACGCGCACGCGGCGCTCGCGCAGCGCCTTGATGGTGCGATTGCGCGCGCCCTGGGGCAGGTCGCCGTGCAGCGCGGCGGTCTCGAAGCCCGCGTCCGCGAGACGGCCGGCGAGCTGGTCGGCGTCCATCTTCGTGGCCGTGAACACGATGGCCTGGTCGAGGCCCGAGTCGCGCAGCAGGTGGTCGAGCAGGCGGTTCTTGTGGTCGCGGTCGTCGACGTAGTGCACCGTCTGCGCGATGTTCGTGCGCGACTCGAGCCGCTGCAGGATTTCGATGCGCTCGGGGTTCCTGAGCAGGCGGCCCGTGAGCGAGCCGATCTTGCCGTCGAGCGTGGCCGAGAACAGCATGGTCTGGCGCGTTTCGGGCGTCGCCGCGACGATCGTCTCGATGTCGTCGATGAAGCCCATGTCGAGCATCCGGTCGGCTTCGTCGAGCACGAGCATTTGCAGTTGCGAGAGGTCGATGCGGCCGCGCTCGAGGTGATCGAGCAGGCGGCCCGGCGTCGCGACGAGAATCTCGGGGTTCTTCGCGAGCAGCATCAACTGCTGGCCGTAGGCCACGCCGCCGAGAATGCTGACGGTGCGCAGGCGGCGCAGATGCTTGCCGTAGGCCGAGGCGGCCGTCGTCACCTGCATGGCGAGTTCGCGCGTGGGCGTGAGCACGAGCAGGCCGGGGCGCGCTACGGGTTGCGGGCCGCGCTGGCGGCGATCGCCCGCCGGATTGGCCGAATTCGCCGGACGCGGCTCGCGCGGCTGCGCGGCCTGGGTTTTCTGCAACTGGGCGAAACGCTCGATGGCCGGCAGCATGAATGCCGCGGTCTTGCCCGAGCCCGTCGGGCTCGACACGAGCAGGTCGCGGCCGGCGATCCCGGCCGGAATCGCGCGCTGCTGGACCGGCGTCGGCATCTTGTAGCCGGCGGCGGTCAGCGCGGAGACGATTTCGGGCGAAAGGCCGAGCGAGGCGAACGTCGGGCCTTCGGGCGTCGCTTCGACGGTGGCGTGATCGTCGTGCGTTGCGGGAGCTGCGTCGTCGGCGCCGAAGACCTGATCGGCGAGGGCGTTGAGCGGGCTGGGGGTATTGCTCGAAGTCATTGAAAATCCTTGGTACGCAGGAAATGAAACGTCGGCGCCAATCGGCATACCCTGGTCGTCGGATTCAGCGAGCAATGAAGCAGCGAGCAAATCGAAAAACGTGGGGCAACTCGCAACCACGGCGAGTTTTTTCGTTAGAAGCTGTATCGGATGCGACGCGCCGGAAGTGGCTTGTCGCCAGCCTGGTATATGACGGCCCGAAGGGCCACGGCAGGAGGGGACAGGTTCTAAACTGGATTGGAGCTTAACGCAACGAAGCGCGGATTCGGGACAGATCCGGTGAACCGGAGCGGCTCCGACCAAGCGCAGCCGCCATTATAAGGATTTTTGCTGCGCCGCGCCAGCGGGATGTTCGGGCAGCCGGCATTGCCTTCTCCGGCGCGTCCGGCCGCGCGCGAAAGCGCGAGGCGGAGCGGCGGGACGGCGGATGGGATGACTGACGCGGCGGGGGGCTTGCCGTGGATTTACTTTACGCGGCGCTGCCGTTTTTCAGCGCCTCGACGAGTTCGGCATAGCGTTGCTTGGCCGTGTTCTGCGGCGTGCCGCGCAGCGCCGCCCAGGCGTCGTGCTTGTATTTGGCGATGATGTCGGTAAGCCCGGGCGTGTCGCCGCGGGCGTCGCCGAGCGTCGCCTGCTTGAAGAGCGCATACAGACGCAAGAGCGTCAGGTTGCCCGGGCGCTCGGGCAGTTGTTTCACGTCTTCCTGGGCCTGCACGAACTGCACATCGACATCGCTCATGGTTTGCTCCATCTTGATCGACAGTGGAGACGATGGTAGCAGCGCAAATCGGCGTATGTCTGGAGTGATTCCTCCAGACCCGGCGTCGCGAGGCGGGCGCGCGGCTTGCAGGGGCGCCGCATTACAATAGCGGTCATGACAGAAACCGTGCTGCTTGCCCTCGATACTTCCACCGAGTTTTGTTCGGTCGCGTTGCTGCGCGCCGCCGCCGCGCCTGCCGACAGTGCGCCCGCGCCCGAACCTCGCGTGTGGGTCCGTCACGAAGCCACCGGCGCCGTATCCAGCACGCGGCTTCTGCCGGCCGTCGGCGAACTGTTCGAAGAGGCGGGGCTCGAACTGGCCCGGTGCGATGCCATCGCGTTCGGCGCCGGTCCCGGCTCGTTCACGGGATTGAGGACGGCGACGGGCGTCGCGCAGGGGTTGGCGTTCGGGCTCGACATTCCGGTCGTGCCGGTCGGCACGCTGCTCGTCTGCGCGGAAAGCGCGCGGTTGCGCGACCCGTCGGTCACGCGGGTGCTGGCGACGCTCGACGCACGCATGGACGAGGCCTACTGGGCCGACTATCGCTGGGACGAGGCGGCCGGAGAATGGCGCACGCTGCGGTCGGCCGCGCTCGACGCGCCGGAACAGATTCCCCCGCCCGACGCGCCGTTCACGCTGGCCGGCAATGCCGCGGCCGCGTTCGGTGCGCGGCTCGCCGCGGCGGCGCGGGCGAGGACGGTCGACGGCGAGGCGCTGCCTCATGCCCGGCCGCTTGCCTTCGCCGCGCTGCGGGCGCTGCGCGCCGGTCGGGCCGTGAGGGCCGATCAGGCGGCCCCGGAATACGTGCGCGACAAGGTCGCCCAGACGACGGCCGAGCGGCTGGCGGCCCGTTCCGCGAAGGCCGGCGAAGAAGGCGGCGAGGTCCGTCGATGAGCGGCGTGTTGCTGACCGACCGCTACATGGCGCAAATGACCGAAAGCGACCTCGACGAGGTGGTGCTGGTCGAGAAAGCCGCCTACGAATTCCCGTGGTCGCGCGGCAACTTCGAAGACTCGCTGCGCAACGGCTATTTCGGCGTCTGCATGCGGCACCTGACGGGTGCGCTGATCGGCTATTGCGTGCTGATGCCGGTCGTCGACGAAATGCATCTGCTCAATCTGTGCGTGGCGCCGGCCGCGCAGGGCGCCGGCGCCGGCCTCGCGCTGCTGCGCGAGGCGGCGCGGATTGCGCGCACCGCGAGACTCGAAGGACTGCTGCTCGAAGTGAGGCCGTCCAATCAACGGGCAATCCGGCTGTACGAGCAGTTCGGCTTCCTGTCGATCGGACGACGCAAGAATTATTATCCGGCCCGTTATCACAGCCGCGAGGATGCCATCGTGATGCGCTTTTCGTTTGCAGGGGAGGGCGCGAATGTCGCTCGATGAGATCGCGCTCGCCGAACTGGGGCTGATGCCGCGCTGGGTGAGCCGCGGACGCGCGCCGGCGGCGCAGAAGACCGGCGAATCGTCGTCGTCGCTCGCCGTCGCCGGGCGCGATGATGACGTGAGCGACGGAGCACGCGAGGACGCCTTGTCTGAACCGGCCGCCTTCGATGCGACGGTAGCGTCTGCGCGGGCGCCTTCGACGCCGTCCGTTGCGCGGCCGGAGGCGGGCACGAGGCCGCCGGCCGCCCCTAACGCCGCCAACCCGTCCGGGCCCGACGACGATTTCGCCTGGTTGGACGATCCCGCGGCGGCTCCCGAGGATCGCGCGCAGCCGGCGGATGCCGCCGCTCCGATCGCCGCCGACGCCTCTCGCAACGCCGTCGCCACGCTCGGCTGGGAAGAACTGGGCGAGCGCGTGGCCGCCTGTCAGCAATGCCGGCTCTGCGAGCGCCGCACCAACACCGTGTTCGGCGTCGGCGATCGCGAGGCCGAATGGATGCTGGTCGGCGAGGCGCCCGGCGAGAACGAGGACCGCCTGGGCGAACCGTTCGTCGGCCAGGCCGGCAAGCTGCTCGACAACATGCTGCACGCGCTCTCGCTTGCGCGCGGCAAGAACGTTTACATCGCGAACGTCATCAAGTGCCGGCCGCCCGGCAACCGCAATCCCGAGCCCGACGAAGTGATGCGCTGCGAGCCGTACCTGCAGCGCCAGGTCGCGCTCGTGCAGCCGAAGATCATCGTCGCGCTGGGCCGCTTCGCCGCGCAAAGCCTGTTGAAGACCGACGGCAGCATCGCGTCGCTGCGCGGCCGCGTGCACCGCTACGAGGGCGTGCCCGTGATCGTCACGTACCACCCGGCGTACCTGCTGCGCAGCCTCAACGACAAGTCCAAGGCCTGGACGGACCTGTGCCTCGCGCGCGACACCTGGCGCTCGGCGGGCGGCGGCGAGGGATGAACGCCGCCGGCCGCGCCGCCGATGCGTCGCCGGGCGTACCGTCGATCGCGGCCGGCCGGCTCGGGTCGCTGCGCGAGCCGGCCGTGCGCGATCTGGCCTGGCTTCTGTTCAGCCCCGATCTGCCCGATGCGCGGGAGCCGTCATGGCCGCTTGCGAAACCGCTCGACACGGATGCCGCCGTCGTCGCGGCGACGGACTGGCTGATCGACCTCGATCGGGACGCCGGCGCGCTGCGCGAGGCGCTGGCGCTCGCGCACCAGACCCGGCTCGGCCGCTACGCGGAATGTCTGCTCGGATGGTTTCTCCGGCATGGACCGGGCGCGCGGCTCGTGGCGGCCAACGTCGCGCTGCGCCGCGCCGGCCGCACGCTCGGCGAATGCGATTTCCTCGTGACGACGCCCGAGGGCCGGCGGCTGCATTGGGAGCTCGCGGTCAAGTGCTATCTCCATGCCGCGCCGGGCGAGGCGGAAAGCGGGACGCTGTCGGACTTCGTCGGCCCGAATTTGCAGGACCGTTTCGATCTGAAGCTCGCGCATCTGCTCGATCATCAGTTGCCGCTCAGCGCGCGCGAGGCGTTCGCCACGCTCGGCTACGACGGGCCCTGGGAGGCGCAGATGATCGTCAAGGGCTGGCTTTTCTATCGCGCCGGAGCAAACGGCGCCGTGGCGGGTGAGGCGGGCAAGGTCGGCGAGACGGAGCCGTCGACGCCGGTGCCCGGGCTTTCGCCGCGGCATCTGCGCGGATGGTGGGTGACGCATGCCGACTGGCCCCGGTTCGCCTCGCATCGCGCCGAAGCCTGGCGCGTGCTGCCGCGTCTCGAATGGCTGGCGCCGCGGCGCATGGCGGGCGAGGGCGCCTCGATGTCCGACGGCGCCGCGCTTTTCGCGGGGCTCGCGCATCCGCGCTCGCCCGTCATGGTGGCGGGCTTCGTCGCGCAGGACGGCGAGTGGCGCGAATGCTCACGCGGGTTCATCGTGCCCGACGACTGGCCCGCGCGGGCACAGGCCTTCGCGCGTCATTGAGCGCTTGAACGCCGGGCGTTCCTGGTCAGCCGGCCAAAAAACGACGAATCGCCTCACCACCAGCGGTAAAAGTGATGCACGGGCCCGACGCCCTGGCCGACCGTCAGCCGGCCGCTGGCCTCGATCGCCCCGGTCAGATAGTGCTTGGCCTGCGCGACCGCCGTCGCCAGATCGCCGCCGTGCTGCGGCAGCAGCGCCGCGATCGCGGACGACAGCGTGCAGCCGGTGCCGTGCGTGCTCTTCACGGCGATGCGCGCGCCGCCGAGCCGCAGCACGCCGCCTTCCTCGACGAGCCAGTCGGGACTGTCGGCGCTGTCGAGATGCCCGCCCTTCATCAGCACGGCCCGCGCGCCCCGCGCGCGCAGCGCCTCGCCCTGGCGGACCATGCCGGCCTCGTCGTCGGCCGGCGCCTCGCCGAGCAGCGCGGCGGCTTCGGGCAAATTCGGCGTCACGACCTCGGCGAGCGGCAGCAGCGCGTCGCGCAGGGCCGCGACGGCCTCGGGCGCGAGCAGCGCGTGGTTGCTCTTCGAGAGCATCACCGTGTCGAGCACGACGTGCGGCGGGCGATGGCGCTGCAGCGCGTCGGCCACGGCGCGCACGATGGCCGCGTTCGCGAGCATGCCGATCTTTACCGCGTCGATGCGGATGTCGTCGAACACCGCGTCCAGTTGGGCCGCGACGAACGCCGCGTCTCCCGCATGGACCGCGCGCACGCCGCGCGTGTTCTGCGCGGTCAGCGCGGTCACGACGCTCGCGCCGTAGGCGCCGAGCGCCGAGAAGGTTTTCAGGTCGGCCTGGATGCCGGCGCCGCCGCCGGAATCGGAGCCGGCGATGGTCAGAACGTTGGGAATGGTCGGGGTCATGGCGTGGGCGGCAACGCGGGGGGGACGGGACGGGCAGGCGGCGTGCGCGTGCCGCGGGACGGTTTTCGGGCCGCCGGTCAATGCCGGTGATTTTCTCCGATCAGCGCCACCGAGTCGAATGCGCGCTGGTTGGCCTGGTGGCGCCGCATCACGAGCCACATCATCAGGCAGACGAACGTGCCGAACAGGACGATGACGACGGTGACCGGCACGTCGAGCCAGACGAGCACGGCGTAGAGGCAGAGCATCACGAGCACCGAGAGGTTTTCGTTGAAGTTCTGCACGGCGATCGAGTGGCCGGCCGAGAGCAGGACGTGGCCGCGATGCTGCAAAAGCGCGTTCATCGGCACGACGAAAAAGCCGGACAGGCCGCCGACGATCATCAGGAAGAAATAGGAGAGGAGCAGATAGCCCGGCACGTACAGGCGGCCGACGTGCAGGCCCCAGTGCGGCGCGAACAGGTGGCGCGTGTAGAACGCCAGCAGCATGACCGAGACGCCCATCATGATGCCGACGGGCAGCACCGTGAGCGAGCGCTTGAGCGGCACGCGCGCGGCCGCGATGATGGCGCCGGCCGCGACGCCGGCGGCCACGACGGCCTGCAGGAGCGCGCCCTCGGAGAGCGAGAGGCCGAGCGAGACCTCGGCCCATTTGAGCACGATGAATTGCAGCGTGGCGCCCGCGCCCCAGAAGAGCGTCGTCACGGCGAGCGAGATCTGGCCGAGCTTGTCGCGCCAGAGCACGAGGAAGCAGCCGGCGAAATCGGTGACGAGCCGGATCGGTCCGTGCTCCTGGCGCGGATAGCGGGCGCCGGTGTCGGGAATGCGCAGGTTGAAGAGCGCGGCGACGATGTAGATCGCCATGATGACGATCATCGCCGCCTCGGCGGGCGTGCTGATCGAGGCGGGCGTGTGCCGGATGATGGGCGCGGCGATGTGCGGGTTGATGAGCGCGCCGCCGAGCACGGTGCCGAGAATGATCGAGCCGACCGTCGTGCCCTCGATCCAGCCGTTCGCGGCGACGAGGCGCTCGGGCGGCAGGAGCTCGGTGAGAATGCCGTATTTGGCGGGCGAGTAGGCGGCGGCGCCGAAGCCGACCACGCCGTAGGCGAAGAGCGGATGCGTGCCGGCCAGCATCATCGCGCAGCCGACGACCTTGATGGTGTTGGTGATGAACATGACGCGGCCCTTGGGGCGGGAGTCCGCGAACGCGCCGACGAAGGCGGCCAGAATGACGTAGGACAGGACGAAGAACAGCTTGAGCAGCGGGGTCATCCAGTTGGGGGCGTCAAGGTCTTTCAGCAGTGCGATGGCAGCGATCAGGAGCGCATTGTCGGCCAGCGACGAGAAAAACTGCGCGGCCATGATCGTGTAAAAACCTTTTTTCATCTGATGCGATGCTTTCCTCGCTGCGGTCCGTCCGCCCCGGCAGGGCCCTCGCCTGCCCGCTTATTCCGTTCGAAATGGGTTGTGCGCACGGCTTTATATCACGAAAATAGCGGCATCCGGACCGGCCGATCCCCCGCCTGCCGCGCGCGGCGGATCGCGCGATCTTGAAAACGTGCCGTAAGGTCCTGATTCGCAAGCGTCTTTACGAAAATCTCTCTCATGCCCCGTCCTCTCTCCGCCACGATCCACACCGCCGCACTCGCCAACAACCTCGCCGTCGTCCGCCGCTACGCGCCGCATTCGAAGATCTGGGCCGTCGTCAAGGCCAATGCCTACGGGCACGGGCTCGCGCGCGCGTTTCCGGGCCTGCGCGCGACCGACGGCTTCGGCTTGCTGGACCTGGAAGAGGCGGTGAAGTTGCGCGAACTGGGCTGGGCCGGGCCGATCCTGCTGCTCGAGGGTTTCTTCCGGCCGACCGACCTCGACGTGATCGACCGCTACAGCCTCACGACGGTCGTGCATTCCGACGAGCAGATGCGCATGCTCGAAATGGCCCGTCTGTCGAAGCCCGTCAACGTCCAGCTCAAGATGAACAGCGGCATGAACCGTCTCGGCTACACGCCCGAGCGGTTCCGGCCGGCCTGGGAGCGCGCGCGCGCCTGTGCGGGCGTCGGCCAGATCACGCTGATGACCCATTTCTCCGACGCCGACAGCGAGCGCGGCATCGGCTACCAGATGGAGGCGTTCGAGCGCGGCGCGCAGGGCATCGCCGGCGCGCGCAGCCTCGCCAATTCCGCTGCGACCCTCTGGCATCCGGCCGCGCACTTCGACTGGGTTCGACCCGGCATCATCCTGTACGGCGCCTCGCCTTCGGGCGTGACGGCGGCCATCGAGGGCACGGGCCTGCAGCCCGCCATGACGCTCGCCTCCGAGCTGATCGGCGTGCAGACGCTTGCCGAAGGCCAGACGATCGGCTATGGCTCGACCTTCACGGCCCGCCAGCCGACGCGCATCGGCGTGATCGCATGCGGCTACGCGGACGGCTATCCGCGCGTCGCGCCCGAAGGCACGCCGGTGCTCGTCGACGGCGTGCCGACGCGGCTCGTCGGACGCGTCTCGATGGACATGCTGACCGTGGACCTGACCCCGTGTCCGGGCGCGAACGTCGGCACCCGCGTCGAGCTCTGGGGCGCGGGCCTGCCGATCGACGACGTCGCGCGCGCCTGCGGGACGATCGGCTACGAGCTCATGTGCGCGGTGGCCCAGCGGGTGCCGGTGCGGGCCGAGTAAGCCGTGGCGAAAGCGAAGACGCTGTATACGTGTTCCGGGTGCGGCGGCCAGACGCCGAAATGGCAGGGGCAGTGCCCCGCCTGCGGCGCGTGGAACACGCTGGTCGAGAGCGTTGCCGAGCCCCCGGGCGGCCACCGCTTCCAGTCGCTCGCCAAAAGCGCGCCCGTGCGCCGGCTGGCCGAGATCGACGCCGCCGACGTGCCGCGCTTCACGACGGGCATCGGCGAGTTCGACCGCGTGCTCGGCGGGGGGCTCGTGGCGGGCGGCGTGGTGCTGATCGGCGGCGACCCCGGCATCGGCAAGTCGACGCTGCTGTTGCAGTCGCTCGCGCAGATCGCCAGCGAGCGTCGCGCGCTCTACGTCAGCGGCGAGGAGTCGGCCGCGCAGATCGCCCTCCGGGCGCAACGCCTGGCGCTGCTCGACCCCGGTTCGAAGGCCAGCGAGCTGCAACTGCTCGCCGAGATCCAGCTCGAAAGAATCCAGGCGACGATCGAGGCCGAGAAGCCCGACGTCGCCGTCATCGATTCGATCCAGACCGTCTATTCGGATGCGCTGACCTCGGCGCCGGGCTCGGTCGCGCAGGTGCGCGAGTGCGCGGCGCAACTCACGCGCATCGCCAAGCAGTCGGGCACCGCGATCATCATGGTCGGCCACGTGACGAAGGAGGGCAATCTCGCGGGGCCGCGCGTGCTCGAACACATCGTCGACACGGTGCTTTACTTCGAGGGCGACACGCATTCGTCGTTCCGGCTTGTGCGCGCGTTCAAGAACCGCTTCGGCGCGGTCAACGAACTCGGCGTGTTCGCAATGACCGAGCGGGGTCTGCGCGGCGTCGCCAACCCGTCGGCGCTCTTTCTATCGCAACACGGACAGACCGTGCCGGGCTCGTGCGTGCTCGTCACGCAGGAGGGCTCGCGGCCGCTGCTCGTCGAAATCCAGGCGCTCGTCGACACGGCTCACGTGCCCAATCCGCGCCGGCTCGCGGTCGGGCTCGAGCAGAACCGGCTGGCGTTGCTGCTTGCCGTGCTGCACCGGCACGCGGGCATTGCGTGCTTCGATCAGGACGTCTTCCTGAACGCGGTCGGCGGCGTGAAGATTACCGAGCCCGCCGCCGACCTCGCCGTGCTGCTCGCGATCCACTCGTCAATGCGTAACAAGCCGTTGCCCAAGGGTCTGATCGTATTTGGCGAAGTCGGCCTGGCCGGCGAAATCCGGCCGTCGCCGCGCGGCCAGGAGCGGCTGAAGGAAGCCGCCAAGCTCGGTTTTTCGTGCGCGCTGATTCCGCGCGCGAACGCGCCCAAACAGCCGATCGACGGTTTGCAGGTGCACGCGGTGGAGCGCATCGAGGAAGCCATCGACCGCGTGCGCACGCTGGAATGAGGCGGATGCGCCCGGTAGCGGCCATGGGTAACGTCCGGTAACAACCCCGGCGTTGACTGTAAACCGTTCGCCCGGTGTTTTCCCTATCCTTTGACACAAACGTAAGCCGTGTCGAAGCGGAAAGGATGGCATCTTGAAGCAGACTGATGTGTCCGCAAGCGATCGCTCGATCGTCGTGCGGGGCTGCCGGATATCCGAGCCGATTCCCCAGCCTTGGGGCAGTGCATGCCGGATCGTCGAATGGATCGACAGCGAGGGCCGCATTTCGCGGCGCGTCGTGGCCGAGGACGTGACCGCGGCGCAGGTGCGCAGTACGATCGCGCATCACGTCGAAGGACGCCGGCACGTGCTTTACGACGACGAGCGTGCGCCGAGGCAGACCTTACCGAGGCGGTAGGCGCGGCGGATCGCGAACCGGGGCCGTCCGGCCCCGGCGGCTTTTACCCCGCTTTTATCCTGCTTTACCCCCATGGGCCGTAAGTGAACGGCTTCTTTCTTGCGCCCGACGCTGCGTCGCCGGACGGTTCGCCCGTTCCGGTCGAGGCGGCCGCTGCGGCGCCGGCGTCCTGCGCGTCCATATCATCGCCGTACGCGTCGCGGTTCTGCGCCTGGGCCTTCTTTCTCGCCTCGGCGTTGAACATCGGATGCCGGGCCGCCTCGGCCGGCAGCAGCACGGGCGAGACGCAGCAGTCGAGCAATTCGAGCCGGTCGATCCAGGTCTGCAGCGGCTCGGCCTCGATCAGGGCCGCGAGCTCGGCCGTCAGCGCGGCGGCATCGGCGCCGCCGATCGCCTGGCCGAGGCTCCAGTGGCGATTCATCCAGTCGTCGCGGTCGAGCGCCCTGCACAGCGTCTGCCAGAACTTCAGTTCCAGCGCGGCCACGGCGAGCCAGCGGCCGTCCTGCGTGCGGTACAGGTTGTAGCAGGGCACGCCGCCGTTGAGCAGGCCGCCGCCCGGATGCGTGGCCGCCACCTCGCCGTTGACGAGCGCGGCCTGGGCCATGACGTTGTGCGCATAAACCGTGTGCGCCATCGAGATGTCGAGGCTGCATCCCTCGCCGCTGCGCGCCACGCGCCACAGCGCGGCGAGGATCTGAGTGACGGCCGTGAGCGCGCCGCCGAGCAGGTCGGCGACCTGGACGTTCGGCAGTACCGGCGTTCCGTCGCTGCCGGCGAACTGGCTCAGCACGCCCGAGTAGGCGACGTAGTTCAGGTCGTGGCCAGCGCGCGAGGCGAACGGCCCGTCGGCGCCGTACCCCGTGATCGAGCAGTAGACGAGCTTCGGATTGATCGCCCTGAGCGTCTCGTAGCCGGCGCCGAGGCGCGCCATGACGCCGGGCCGGAAGCTTTCGACGAGCACGTCGGCGTCGCGCGCGAGCGCGAGCAGGATCGTGCGCCCGCTGTCGGACTTCAGGTCGAGCCGGGTTTCGCGCTTGCTGCGGTTGGCGAGCCGGTAGAGCGCGCCGGGGCGGCCCGCGACTTCGTCGGCCGCGCTTTGCATCATGATGCGCGTCAGGTCGCCGGCGCCGGGCGGCTCGATCTTCAGCACGTCGGCGCCGAGCTCGGCGAGCCGCAGCGTGGCGATCGGCCCCGGCAGCAACTGGGTCAGGTCAAGAACGCGAAGGCCCTGCAACGTGGCGTGTGACGGCACTCGTAGCTCCTCAGGCGGCGGCCGGCGGTGGCCTTCCCGTACCGACGCGCCGGCTGGCGGGCGTCGGGTACGGGAAGGGCCGTCAGCCGATCTGTTCAAGCTCCTCGTGGGCCTCGAGCCATTCGGCTTCGAGCGCCTCGAGGCGCGAATGGACTTCCGCCTGACGGCGGATCGCTTCGGTCAATTTCGTCTTCTGCTCGCTCGCATAGCTGGCCGGATCGGCGACGAACGCGTCGAGCGTCTCCTTTTCGCCCGTGAGCGCCTCCATCTCCTTTTCGATCCGGCCGATGCGCGTCTGCAGCGGCTTCTTCAACTGCGCGAGCTTCTGCCGCGTTCCGGCTTCCTGGCGGCGCTGGTCCTTGCGGTTGCCCGCCGACGCCGCGCCGTCGCTCTCGGCCGGGGACACGCCGGCCGCCTCCAGCCGCCGCGCCGCGCGCGTTTCGGCGGCATGCTGGAGCAGCCAGTCGCGGTATTCGTCGAGATCGCCATCGAACGGCAGCAGCCGGTGTTTCGCGACCAGCATGAACTGATCGGTGGTCGCCCGCAACAGGTGACGGTCGTGCGAAACGAGAATCAGCGTGCCTTCGAATTGCGCGAGGGCCATCGTCAGCGCATGGCGCGTTTCGAGGTCGAGGTGATTGGTCGGCTCGTCGAGCAGCAGCAGGTTCGGCTTCTGCCAGATGATCAGCGCGAGCGCGAGCCGTGCCTTCTCGCCGCCGGAGAACGGCGCGATTGGCGCGGTCGCCATCTCGCCGGGGAAATTGAAGCTGCCGAGGAAGTCGCGCAGTTCCTGCTCGCGCGTGTCGGGCGCGAGGCGCGCGAGATGCTGGAGCGGCGTGTCGCCGGGCCTCAGCGTTTCGAGCTGGTGCTGGGCGAAATAGCCGATCTGCAAGCCCTTGCCGGTGCGCAGGCTGCCCGAGAGCGACGCGAGCGTGCCGGCCAGCGTCTTGATCAGCGTGGATTTGCCCTGGCCGTTCGCGCCGAGCAGGCCGATGCGCTGGCCGTTCTGGATCGACAGCGAGACGTGTTCGACGACGGGCGTCTCGTTTCCGTCGTCGCCGCGGTAGCCGCAGCGCACGTCTTCCATTACGAGCATCGGGTTGGGTGCGGAGTCGGGCGTGCGGAACGCGAACGTGAACGGCGAGGCCGCGTGCGCGGGCGCGATCAGCTCCATCCTTTCGAGCGCCTTCACGCGGCTTTGCGCCTGGCGGGCCTTGGTCGCCTGAGCCTTGAAGCGGTCGATGAAGCTTTGCAGGTGCGCGACGGTTTGCTGCTGCCGTTCGTAGGCGCTCTGCTGCAGCGCGAGCTGCTGGGCGCGCAGCACCTCGAACTGCGAGTAGTTGCCGCCGTAGCGCTTGATCTGCCGGTGGTCGAGATGCAGCGTGACGTTGCAGACCGCATCGAGAAACTCGCGGTCGTGCGAGATCACGATCAGCGTGCCGGGGTAGCGGTGCAGCCAGTCCTCGAGCCAGACGATGGCGTCGAGGTCGAGGTGGTTGGTCGGTTCGTCGAGCAGCAGCAGGTCGGACGGGCACATCAGCGCCTGGGCGAGGTTGAGCCGCATGCGCCAGCCGCCCGAGAAGCTGCCGACGCTCTGGCGCGCCTGTTCGAGCGTGAAGCCGAGGCCGAGCAGCAGCGCCTCGGCGCGCGAGGGCGCAGTGTAGCCGTCGGCGTCGGCGAAGGCGGCGTGCGCGTCGGCCTGCGCCGCGCCGTCTCCGGCGCGCTCGGCCGCGGCGATGCGGGCTTCGATCGCGCGCAGCGCCGTGTCGCCGTCGAGCGTGTAGTCGAGCGCCGTGCGCTCGACGGCGGGCGTCTCCTGGGCGACGTGCGCGATCCGCCACGAGGCGGGCATCGAGAAATCGCCGCCGTCGGCGTGCAGCTCGCCGCGCAGCACGGCGAACAGCGTGGATTTGCCCGCGCCGTTCGCGCCGACGAGGCCGGCCTTCTCGCCGGGATTCAGCGAAAACGAGACCTGCTCGAAAAGCGGTTTGGCGCCGCGGGCCAGACTGAATTGGTCGAAACGGATCACAGGTACGGCCGGTATTCGGAAAACGCTATTCTAGACTGCGCCGCCTTACGGCAGCATTGGCCAGTATTGGCCTGCGGGCCGGAGGGGTTCCCGGTAGACTGAAGTTTTCCGACAGGGGACGCAGATGAGCACGATCCATTCGTTTTCGGCCCGCGCGCTGGGCGGCGACGAGGTGAGCCTCGAGCGTTACGCGGGCAAGGTGCTGCTGATCGTCAACACGGCGAGCGAATGCGGGTTCACGCCGCAATACGCGGGCTTGCAGACGCTCTACGACGGCTACGCGGCGCGCGGGTTCGAGGTGCTGGGCTTTCCGTGCAATCAGTTCGGCAAGCAGGAGCCCGGCGATGCCGCCCGGATTGCCGGTTTCTGCCAGCAGAACTACGGCGTCACGTTCCCGATGTTCGACAAGATCGACGTGAACGGGCCCAACGCGCATCCGCTCTACCGCTATCTGACGGAGGAGGCGCCCGGCGTGCTCGGCTCGGAGGCGATCAAGTGGAATTTCACGAAGTTTCTCGTCGACCGCGGCGGCGCCGTGGTCAAGCGCTACGCGAGCGTCACGAAGCCCGAGTCGATCGCGTCGGACATCGAGAAGCTGCTCTAGGCGGCCGCCTACAGGATCGGCGCGAACAGGCGCGCGAGGTGCATCGTCACCTTGCGCCAGGCCGGCGCGTTGCGGTATTCGCCGCGGTCGATCTCGAACGTCTCGTCGAAATCGCGCAGCAGCATCGCCTCGACCTCGGCGGCGAAGCCGCGATGCACGGTCAGCACCATGATCTCGAAGTTGAGCCGGAACGAGCGGTTGTCGAGGTTCGCGCTGCCGATCGCGGCGGCCACGTCGTCGATGAGCACGACCTTCTGGTGCAGAAAGCCGGGGCGGTAGCGGAAAATCCGGATGCCGGCGCGGATCGCGTCGTAGGCGTAGAGCATCGAGGCTTCGAACACCACGTAGTGGTCGCGCCGGCTCGGGATCATGATCCGCACGTCGACGCCGCGCGCCACTGCAAGGCGCAGCGCCGAGAACACGGCCTCGTCGGGCACGAGATAGGGCGTCGTGATCCACAGGCGCTTGCGCGCGGCGTTGATGGCCTCGACGAAGAAGAGCGAGCAGGTTTCCTGGCGGTCGGCGGGGCCCGTCGGCATCACGAGGCAGTACATGTCGTCGTCGTGCGTCGCGGCAACCGTTTCGCCGCCCGCCGGCAGCAACTGGGTCGCCCAGTACCAGTCCTCGGTGAACGCGAATTCGATGTTCGCGACGGCCGGGCCGCGCACCTCGATGTGCGTGTCGCGCCACGGCGAGAGCCGCGCGTTGCCGCCCAGGTATTCGACGCCGACGTTGTGGCCGCCGACGAACGCGCGTTCGCCGTCGATCACGACGATCTTGCGGTGGTTGCGGAAGTTGAGCTGGAACCGGTTGACGAAGCGGCGCCGCGTCGAGAACGGATGCACGTGCACGCCGCTCGCGCGCAGCGCGTCGACGTAGCGGCCCGGCAGGTCGAAGCTGCCGATGCTGTCGTAGAGAAAGTAGGTCCGCACGCCGCGCGCGGCGCAGGCGACGAGGGCGTCCCTGAGCATGTCGCCGAGCGCGTCCGCGCGCACGATGAAGAACTGCACGATTACGTAGCTGCGCGCCTTCTCCATGGCGTCGAAGATCGCGGCGAACGTCGCTTCGCCGTTCACGAGCGTGCGGACCGCGTTGCCCGGCAGAAGCGGCATGCCGCTCAGTTGCGAGAGCGTCTGGACGACGCGCGCGTCGAGCGTGTCCGCCGGGCACGTCGCGGCGTTCGCCTCGGTCCAATCCGGCGGCCGCGCGTGGTTGCGCAGCATTTCGTTGCGCAGCCGTCGCGCGTCCGCGTAGCCCGCGAACTTGCTGCGACCGAGGAACAGATAGGGGATCAGCGTGAAGTACGGCATCGTCACGAGCGAGACGGCCCACGCGATCGCCCCCTGCGAGGTGCGGGTGTTCAGGATGGCGTGGCAGGCCGCCGCGAGGCCCAGCAGGTGCATGACGAGCAGCAGCGTGCCGAGGTGTGACCAGTCGAATGGCATAGGCGCTCAGGATAGCCAGGAAAGCCGGAACGCGCCGCGAGGCCGACGCGGAATATTCAGGATACTCGGGAGGGATACGCGGCGCAGGGTACGCGCCCATCTTACCGAACCCGGCCGGCCCGCGGTCAGTGCCGGCCGCGGCGCTTACACGGGCAGGTCGGCGGCGTGGATCAGGAACACGCTGTCGTCGCCGGCGCTCGTCGGCAGCCAGACGAGATCGAGACCGCCGAACGACGCTTCCACGTTGGCGCGCTCGTTGCCGATCTCGACGACGAGCACGCCCTCGTCGGTCAGCCAGTTGCGGGCTTCGGCGATGATCCGGCGCACGACGTCCATGCCGTCCTCGCCGCCCGCGAGCGCCATCTCCGGCTCGTGCCGGTATTCGTCGGGCAGCGACTGCATCGACGTTGCGTTCACGTAGGGCGGATTCGCGAGGATGACGTCGTAGCGCCGCGCGGGCAGCGGCGCGAACAGGTCGCCCGGGAACAGCGCGATGCGCTCCTCGAGCCCGTGCTCGCGCACGTTGCGCCCGGCCACCTCCAGCGCCGGGGCCGAGAGATCGACCGCGTCGATGTCGGCGTTCGGAAACGCGTGCGCGGCCAGGATCGCGAGGCTGGCCGAGCCCGTGCAGAGTTCGAGCACCGCGCCGACCTCCTCGGGGTTCTCGATGTAGGGCTGCAGGCCGTCGTCGAGCAGCTCGCCGATGAACGAGCGCGGCACGATCACGCGTTCGTCCACGTAGAAGCGCAGGCCGTGCATCCAGGCCTCGCGCGTGAGGTAGGCGGCCGGCACGCGGTCGGTCGCGCGCCGCTCGATCACGGCGAGCACCGTTTCGATCTCGTCGGGCGCAAGGCGCGCGTCGAGGAACGGATCGAGCAGGTCGAGCGGCAGGTGCAGCGTGTGCAGGATCAGGTAGGCGGCCTCGTCGTAGGCATTGTCCGACCCGTGGCCGAACGCGAGGCCCGCGCCGCGAAAGCGCGTGACGGCGAAGCGCAGCAGATCGCGCACGGTGGAAAAGGTCGTGGACAGCGGATGCGTCATGGCGGAACTCCCGGCGGGACCGGTGAAGGACTTCAGGCGACCAGTTGCTCGAGCACGCGGCGGTAGACGTTCTTGAGCGGTTCGACGAAGGCGATTTCGACGTGCTCGTCGATCTTGTGGATGCTGCCGTTGGGCGGCCCGAATTCGACCACCTGTTCGCAGATGCGCGCGATGAAGCGCCCGTCCGAGGTGCCGCCCGTCGTCGAGAGTTCGGTCGCGACGCCGGTCTCGTCGCGAATCGCCTGTTCAAGCGCCGTCGAAAGCGCGCCGCGCGGCGTGAGGAACGGCAGGCCGCTCACGGTCCAGTCGAGGTCGTAGTCGAGCCCGTGTTTGTCGAGGATCGCGTGCACGCGCCGCTGCAACCCTTCCACGGTGCTCGCCGTCGAGAAGCGGAAGTTGAACAGCACCTCGGCGTGGCCCGGAATGACGTTGCTCGCGCCGGTGCCGCTGTGCAGGTTCGAGACCTGCCAGGTGGTCGGCGGGAAGTATTCGTTGCCGTCGTCCCAGTGTTCGGCGACGAGTTCGGCGAGCGCGGGGGCGAGCAGATGGACGGGGTTCTTCGCGAGATGCGGGTAGGCGATGTGCCCCTGCACTCCCTTCGCGATTAGCCTGCCCGACATCGAGCCGCGCCGCCCGTTCTTCACGCAGTCGCCGAGTGTGCGCGTGGAGGTCGGCTCGCCGACGATACAGTAGTCGAGCTTTTCTCCGCGCGCCTGCAGGGCCTCGACCACCTTGACGGTGCCGTCGGTGGCCGGGCCTTCCTCGTCGCTCGTGATGAGGAAGGCGAGCGCGCCGCGGTGTTTCGGATGCGCGGCGACGAACTCCTCGCTCGCGACCACGAACGCGGCCAGCGAGGTCTTCATGTCGGCGGCGCCGCGTCCGTAGAGCTTGCCGTCCCGGTGCGACGGCTCGAACGGCGGCGAGCTCCATTGCTCGAGCGGACCGGTCGGCACGACGTCGGTGTGGCCCGCGAACGCGAGCAGCGGCCCGCCGGTCCCGGCCGTGCCGCGCCGCACGGCCCAGAGGTTCGTGACGCCTTGCGATTCGATCGTTTCGCAGGCGAAACCGATCGCCTTCAGGCGCTCGGCGATGATGCGCTGGCAGTGCTGGTCGTCGGGCGTGACGGACGCGCGCGCGATCAACTGTTCGGTAAGGGCGAGGGTGCCGGACATGGAGGAACCATCTTCAAGAAAAATTGCCGGTGCGCGAGCGCCGGCAACGACATGGACAGGCGCCGCGTCCCGCGTGCGGGAGACGCGACGACACGGCCGGACGAACCGCTCAGGCGAACAGCGTCTCGTACTGTTCGGCGGAGAAGCCGAGCGTTTTC
Source organism: Burkholderia sp. WAC0059 (assembly GCF_002870125.1). Lineage (GTDB taxonomy): Bacteria > Pseudomonadota > Gammaproteobacteria > Burkholderiales > Burkholderiaceae > Paraburkholderia. Next base: position 43,610 of record NZ_PNEO01000010.1, on the reverse strand, counting down.
ACGCGGCCGTTCACGACGACGACGGGCCGTTTGATGACCGACGGTTTCCCGATCATCAGCGCGATCGCGCCGGCCTCGGTATCGGCCGCCGCCTTCGCGGCGTCGTCGAGGCCGCGCCAGGTGGTGCCGCGCCGGTTCACGAGCGCGTCGAGCGACACCTCCTTGAGCCAGCCTTCGAGCAGCGCCGCGCTTACACCGGCCTTTTTGAAGTCGTGGAACTCGAACGCGACGTCGTGCTCGTCGAGCCACGTGCGCGCCTTCTTTACGGTGTCGCAGTTCGGAATGCCGTAGACGACTATTTTTTTCGCGGCGGCCATCGCCCGTCTCCCGGTCAGTCGCGCAGCAGCTCGTTCAGGCCCACCTTCGCGCGCGTTTTCGCGTCGACCTTCTTCACGATCACGGCGCAGTACAGGCTGTGCGAGCCGTCCTTCGCGGGCAGCGTGCCCGAGACGACCACCGAGCCGGCCGGAATGCGGCCGTAGCTGATCTCGCCCGTCTCCCGGTCGTAAATCTTCGTGCTCTGGCCGAGGTAGACGCCCATCGAAATGACCGAATTCTCCTCGACGATCACGCCCTCGACGATCTCCGAGCGCGCGCCGACGAAGCAGTTGTCCTCGATGATGACGGGGTTGGCCTGCAGCGGCTCGAGCACGCCGCCGATGCCGACGCCGCCCGAGAGGTGCACGTTCTTGCCGATCTGCGCGCACGAGCCGACCGTCGCCCAGGTGTCGACCATCGTGCCTTCGTCCACGTAGGCGCCGATGTTCGTGTAGGACGGCATCAGCACGACGTTCTTCGCGATGAACGAACCGCGGCGCGCGACGGCGGGCGGCACCACGCGAAAGCCGCCTGCCGCGAAATCTTCGGCCGTGTAGTCCGCGAACTTCGAGGGCACCTTGTCGTAGAACTGGCTGAAGCCGCCGGCGGGCATCGGCACGTTGTCCTCGAGGCGAAACGAGAGCAGCACGGCCTTCTTGAGCCACTGGTTGACGACCCACTCGCCGCCTTTCTTCTCTGCGACGCGCAGCGTGCCGCGGTCGAGTTCCGCGATCGCGTGCGCGACGGCCTCGCGCACGTCGGCGGGCGCGGATCTCGCCGAGAGTTCGGCGCGGTTTTCCCAGGCATTGTCGATGATCTGCTGGAGCGGTTGCGACATGGTGTATGTGTGATCCGGATGAAAAGGTGATCGGTGCCGGCGCGAGCCTCCCGCCCGTGCCGGCGTGGACGTTTTACGCGAGCGAGCGGCAGAAGGCGACGATGCGTTTCGCGCCCTCGGCGCACTCATCGACGCTGGCGACGAGCGCGAGACGCACGAAGTCGCGGCCGGGATTCGTGCCGTGCGCCGTGCGGGCCAGATACGAGCCGGGCAGAACCGTCACATTATAGTCGGCGTACAGGCGCCGGGCGAACTCCGCATCGGCGAGCCCCGTGCGCGCGACGTTCGCCCAGAGGTAGAACGCGGCGTCGGGCGGGCGCACGTCGAGCACGTCGGCCAGCATCGGCGTGACGGTCGAAAACTTCTGCACGTAGAGCGCCCGGTTTTCGCGCACGTGCGCCTCGTCGCCCCAGGCGGCGAGGCTCGCCGCCTGCCAGACGGGCGAGAGCGCCGCGCCGTGATAGGTGCGGTAGAGCAGGAACTGCCTGAGGATGGCCGCGTCGCCAGCGACGAAGCCCGAGCGCATGCCCGGCGCGTTCGAGCGCTTGGAGAGGCTCGACAGGACCACGATGCGCTCGAAATTGCGGCCGAGCCGGTGCGCGGCCTCGAGCGCGCCGAGCGGCGGCCTGGCTTCGTCGAAATAGATTTCCGAATAGCACTCGTCGGAGGCGATCACGAAGCCGTAGCGGTCCGAGAGCGCGAAGAGCTCGCGCCAGTCGTCGAGCGTGAGCACGGCGCCCGTCGGGTTGCCCGGCGAGCAGACGTAGAGTAGCTGCGCACGGGCCCAGACCGCTTCGGGCACGGCCGCGTAATCGCAGGCGAAGTTGCGGGCCGGATCGCTGTTGACGTACCAGGGCTCGCCGCCCGCGAGCAGGGCCGCGCCCTCGTAGATCTGATAGAACGGGTTCGGACACAGCACGATGGCGCGCTTCGCTGGGTCCTTCACGCCCGCCGTCGGATCGACGACGGCCTGGGCGAGCGCGAAAAGCGCTTCGCGCGAGCCGGACACGGGCAGGACCTCGGTGTTCGCGTCGATGCCGGGCAGCCCGTAGCGGCGTACGAGCCAGCCCGCGATCGCCTCGCGCAGCGCCGGCGAGCCCGCCGTGGCCGGGTAGACCGCGAGGCCGTCGAGCGCGGCGACGACCGCGTCGCGCACGAGCGCGGGCGTCGGGTGCCGCGGCTCGCCGATCCCGAAGCTGATCGGCTTCAGGTCCGCGGGCGGCGCGGCGTCCTTGAAGAGCGCGCGCAGCTTTTCGAACGGATAGGACTGGAGGGTGTCGAGTAACGGATTCACGGGCAAGGCGCTGGGCGAAAGGGCAGGGCAATACGGACGGCCGATGGGCCGGATCGGATCGGCGGCGCGGGCGCAAGGGCGGTCGGTCGCGATTTCGAACCGGGGGCCGACGGGCCTCGATCCCGGTACGGATGCCGCCGGTCGCTCGGGCCGGCCGCGGCGTCTCGCGGCCGGGGCCATGGCTCCGGTCCGGGAAAGTCTCGCCTCGGCCGTTTTTGCCCGTTCCCGCGGGTTTCCGCGCGCCGTTTGCCGAAGGCGCGCCGCTCGTCGAAAACGTTCGATTATAGCGTGGCCCGGCGCGCCTGCGGGCCGCCCCGGCCGCGACGGCGGACAGTGAGGGCCGCGCGCCACAGTCCCCGCGAGGCGGGCGGGACGGGCGGTCCGCGATGGTATGATTGCCGCTGGCCGTGCCGCATCGCACAGGGGCAATGCGCGATGCGGCCGTCCGTCGCGCGGTGTCCGGCCAAGGCGCGTCCGGCCCCGACGGCGGCCGTGACGGCCTTTCGGCGGGACCGCGCGCCGGTCCCGTTTTCCTCCCATTCAAACAGCGATTTCTCCGTGCGCCTGACCTCGATTAAGCTCGCTGGCTTCAAGTCATTCGTCGATCCCACGCATTTCCAGGTCCCCGGCCAGCTCGTCGGCGTGGTCGGTCCGAACGGATGCGGAAAGTCCAACATCATCGATGCCGTGCGCTGGGTGCTCGGCGAGTCCCGGGCCTCCGAACTGCGCGGCGAGTCGATGCAGGACGTGATCTTCAACGGCTCGACCGCGCGCAAGCCCGGCAGCCGCGCGAGCGTCGAACTCGTGTTCGACAACGCCGACGGCCGCGCGGCCGGGCAGTGGGGCCAGTATGCGGAGATCGCCGTCAAGCGCGTGCTGACGCGCGACGGCACCTCGAGCTACTACATCAACAACCTGCCCGCGCGGCGGCGCGACATTCAGGACATCTTCCTCGGCACGGGGCTCGGGCCGCGCGCCTACGCGATCATCGGCCAGGGGATGATCGCGCGCATCATCGAGGCGAAGCCCGAAGAGCTGCGCGTGTTTCTCGAGGAGGCCGCGGGCGTCTCGAAGTACAAGGAGCGTCGCCGCGAGACCGAAAACCGGCTGCACGACACGCGCGAAAACTTGACGCGCGTCGAGGACATCGTCCGCGAGCTGGCGACCAACCTCGAAAAGCTCGAGGGCCAGGCCGTGGTCGCGACGAAGTTCCGCGAGCTGCAGGCCGAAGGCGAGGAGAAGCAGCGCCTCCTGTGGATGCTGCGCCGGAACGAGGCCGCGAGCGAGCAGCAGCGCCAGCAGCGCGCCATCGAGCAGGCGCAGGTCGATCTCGAAGCGCATACGGCGAAGCTGCGCGAAGTCGAGGCCCAGCTCGAAACGCTGCGCGTGGCGCACTACTCGGCGAGCGACGCGATGCAGGGCGCCCAGGGCGCGCTCTACGAGGCGAACGCCGAGGTGAGCCGGCTCGAGGCCGAGATCAAGTTCATCGTCGAGTCGCGCAACCGCGTGCAGGCGCAGATCGCGGCGCTCGCGGCGCAGCGCGAGCAATGGCAGGCCCAGGCGCGCAAGGCGAAGGACGACCTGGAAGAAGCCGAAGAGCAACGGGCGATGGCCGAGGAACGGGCCGCGTTCGCCGAGGACGAGGCCGCCGCGAAACAGGACGCGCTGCCGGCGCTCGAAGCCCGCTGGCGCGACGCGCAGACCGGCCTGAACGACGAGCGCGCCGGCATCGCCCGCACCGAGCAGGCGCTCAAGCTCGAAGCCGCGCAGCAGCGCAATGCCGACCAGTCGCTCCAGCAGCTCCAGCAGCGCCACGAACGGCTCAAGGCCGAAGCGGGCGGGCTCGACGCCCCCGACGAGGCGCAGCTCGAAGAGATGCGCGTGCAGCTCGCCGAGCAGGAGGAAATCCTGCGCGACGCGCAGGACCGCCTGGCCGAAGCGCAGGAGACGCTGCCGCGCCTCGACGCCGAACGCCGCGCCGCGCACGAGCGCGTGCAGAGCGAAAGCGCCCAGATTCATCAGCTCGAAGCGCGGCTCGCCGCCTTGAAGCAACTGCAGGAGAACGTGCAGACCGACGGCAAGATCCAGCCGTGGCTCGACCGTCACGAGCTCGGCGCGCTGCCGCGGCTCTGGAAGAAATTGCACGTGGAGCCGGGCTGGGAAACCGCGCTCGAAGCCGTGCTGCGCGAGCGTCTCGCCGCGCTCGAAGTTTCGAATCTCGACTGGGTGAAGGCGTTCGCGAGCGACGCGCCGCCCGCGCGGCTCGCGTTCTACGCGCCGCCCGCGGCCGGAGCGGCGAGCACCGCGCCCGCCGGACTGACGCCGTTGCAGTCGCTCGTGCGCATCGACGACGCGGGGCTGCGCGCCGTGCTCAACGAATGGCTCGACACGACGTTCGTCGCCGACGATCTCGCCGGCGCACTCGCGCAGCGCGCCCAGCTACCGGCCGGCGGCGCGTTCGTCGTGAAGGCCGGGCACCGGGTCACGCGCGTCGGCGTGCAGCTTTACGCGGCCGATTCCGAACAGGCCGGCATGCTCGCGCGCCAGCAGGAAATCGAGAATCTCACGCGCCAGGTACGGGCCCAGGCGCTGCTGGCCGACGAGGCGCGCAGCGCGTCGGTGCGGGCCGAGGCCGCGCACTCGCAGGCGGCCGCGACGCTCGCGGACCTGCGTCAGCAGGCCGAGCGCGCGACGCAGCGCGTGCACGCGCTGCAGATGGACGTGCTCAAGCTGACCCAGGCGCACGAGCGCTACACGGCGCGCAGCACGCAGATTCGCGAGGAGCTGGAGGAAATCGCCGCGCAGATCGAGGAGCAGCGCGCGCTGCGCGCCGAGTCCGAGGCGAACTTCGAGCGCCACGATGCCGGGCTGGCCGAACTGCAGGCCCGCTTCGAGGACAACCAGTTGGCCTTCGAGTCGCTCGACGAGGCGCTGGGCGCGGCGCGGGCAAGCGCGCGCGACCTTGAGCGCGCGGCCGGCGACGCGCGCTTTGCGGCGCGCAACGTCGCGAACCGCATCGAGGAGCTGCGGCGCAACATCCAGATCGCCGAGGAGCAGGACGCGCGCGTGGCCGCGTCGCTCGAGGACGCCCGCGCGGAACTCGAGACGATCAATGAACAGACCGCGCACACCGGGCTGCAGGAAGCGCTCGAAATCCGCGCGCAGAAGGAGGAGGCGCTGCGCGCGGCGCGCGCCGAGCTCGACGACCTGAGCACGAAGCTGCGCGAGGCCGACGAGACGCGCCTCTCGGCCGAGCGCGCGCTGCAGCCGTTGCGCGATCGCATCACCGAACTGCAGCTCAAGGAACAGGCCGCCCGGCTGAACGGCGAGCAGTTCGTCGAGCAATTGCAGGCCGCCGGCGTCGACGAGGCGGCGCTCCAGGAAAAGCTCACGCCCGAGCTCAAGCCTTCGTGGCTGCAGGGCGAGGTCACGCGCATCAACAACGCGATCGCGGCGCTCGGTCCCGTCAACATGGCCGCGCTCGACGAACTGGCCGCGGCCACCGAGCGCAAGACGTTCCTCGACGCGCAGTCGGCCGATTTGACGAGCGCGATCGAAACGCTCGAGGACGCGATCCGCAAGATCGACCAGGAAACGCGCGCGCTGCTGCAGGGCACCTTCGACGAGGTGAACCGGCATTTCGGCGAGCTGTTCCCGCGCCTGTTCGGCGGCGGCCAGGCGAAGCTCATCATGACCGGCGACGAGATACTCGACGCCGGCGTGCAGGTGATGGCCCAGCCGCCGGGCAAGAAGAACTCGACGATCCACCTGCTTTCCGGCGGGGAAAAGGCGCTGACGGCGACCGCGCTCGTGTTCGCGATGTTCCAGTTGAACCCCGCGCCGTTCTGCCTGCTCGACGAGGTGGACGCGCCGCTCGACGACGCGAACACGGAGCGCTTCGCGAACCTCGTGCGCGCGATGTCGGACAAGACCCAGTTCCTCTTCATCTCGCACAACAAAATCGCGATGGAGATGGCGCAGCAACTGATCGGCGTGACGATGCAGGAGCAGGGCGTATCGCGGATCGTCGCGGTCGACATGGAAACGGCCGCGGGTTTCGCCCAGAATACGGTTTGAACGTCGGGCGGCGGCCAGCGCGCCGGGGCGGCGGGGCGAACCCGCGCGCGGCCCGCAGGGCGACTGCCGCTGCAAAAGAATGGCTGATGGAGCATGCATGGACGAGTTGACACTCGGGTTGATCGGCGCGGGCGCCGTGGTGGTCGGGGGCGTGGTGGTGTACAACGCGTGGCAGGGAGCGAAGGTGCGCCGCCGGATGCCGCGGCCCATGCCGGCGGACGCGGAAGAGCCGCTCGCGCGCGACGACCAGCCCGAGCCGGGGCCGTTCATCGAGCCCGCCCGCGCGCCGTCGCGCCGCGAGCCGACGCTCTCCGGCGACGTCCCGTCCGACGAGCGCATCGAGCCGGGCTTCGGCGCGGCCGCGCCGCTCGACACGCCTGCCGACATCCAGGCCGAGAACACCTCGCCGAACGGTTTTCCCGAACCGGAACCGTCGTCCGCGGAGGCCCCCGAGGCGGGGGCCGCGTCCGGTGGGCCCGACGAGCCCGTCGAGCCGGTGCTGCCGGCCGCTACGACGATTTCGTCGGCGCCCCCCCCGGTCGTGGACCGGCGCATCGACTGCGTCGTACCGGTCCGGCTGCCGGGCGCCGTGGCCGGCGAGCGCGCGCTGCCGCTCGCGCAGAAATTGCGTCGCGCCGGCAGCAAGCCCGTGCACATCGAGGGCCGGCCCGAGGGCGGCGGCGCCTGGGAGCTGCTGCAAAGCGGCGTGCGCTACGAGGAATTGCGCGCGGCCGCGCAGCTCGCGAACCGCAGCGGCCCGCTCAACGAGCTCGAATTCTCCGAGTTCGTGACGGGCGTCCAGCAGTTCGCCGACGCGCTCGATGCGTCGCCCGAATTTCCGGACATGATGGAAACCGTGTCGATGGCGCGCGAGCTCGACGGCTTTGCTGCGCAATGCGACGCGCAGTTGTCGATCAACGTGATGTCGGACGGCGCGCCGTGGTCGGCCAACTATGTGCAAGCCATTGCCTCGCAGGACGGCCTGCTGCTCTCGCGCGACGGCACGCGTTTCGTGAAGCTCGACGCGAAGCAGAGCCCCGTGTTCATGCTGCAGTTCGGCGACACCAATTTCCTGCGCGACGACCTCACCTACAAGGGCGGCCAGATGCTCACGCTGATCCTCGACGTGCCCGTGGCCGACGAGGACATCCTGCCGTTCCGGCTGATGTGCGATTACGCGAAGTCGCTCGCGGAACGTATCGGCGGGCGCGTCGTGGACGACCAGCGCCGCCCGCTGCCCGAGAGCGTGCTGCAGTCGATCGACAAGCAGCTCATGACGCTCTACGCCCGGCTCGAGCAGGCCGGCATTCCGGCGGGCTCGCCGACCACGCGCCGGCTTTTCAGCCAGTAATTCGGCCAATAAGCCGGGCCGATTTTCCCGCCCGCAGACAGGCGGGAACGCTCGGACTTCCGCCCATCCGCGGCGCGTTGCGGCTCCGCTCCGGGCGCCCCGAAGTCTGCCGGCGCCCGAAAGCCGCGCCCGACCTTCGGCCATCGTGAGCGAATCTTCCGCAGGCCTCGAATGCCCGGGTCGCGCCTGCTGCCCCGGGGCGCGGCTTCCTGCGATAATCTGATGCTCGATACATCTCCGTAACGCTGACCAGGCATGGCCCACACCTCAGTCTTCCCGCCCGGCGATCCGTCTTCCCCGGCGTCTCGCGCGGCGTCGCTGCGCGCCGGGCTCGAACGCGCGAACCACGCGTACTACGTGCTCGACCAGCCGGAATTGCCCGACGCGGAGTACGACCGGCTGTTTCGCGAGCTGCAGGCGCTCGAGGCCGAGCATCCCGAGCTCGCGACGGCGGATTCGCCCACGCAGCGCGTCGGCGGGGCGGTGGCGGAAGGGTTCGAGCCGGTCGTGCACGACCGGCCGATGCTGTCGCTGAACAACGGTTTCGCCGACGAGGACATCGTCGCGTTCGACAAGCGCGTGAGCGACGCGCTCGACAAGACCGACGTCGAGTACGCGTGCGAGCTGAAGTTCGACGGCCTCGCCATCTCGCTGCGCTACGTGGACGGCGAATTCGTCCAGGCGGCGACGCGCGGCGACGGCACGACGGGCGAAAACGTGACCGCGAACGTCCGCACGATCCGCTCGATTCCGTTGCGCCTGAAGGGCGAGCGGATTCCGAAGGTGCTCGATGTGCGCGGCGAGGTGCTGATGTTCCGTCGCGACTTCGCGCGGCTCAACGAGCGCCAGCGCGAGGCCGGCCAGCGCGAGTTCGCCAACCCGCGCAACGCGGCGGCGGGGAGCCTGCGCCAGCTCGATCCGAAAATCACGGCGCAGCGGCCGCTGTCGTTCTTCGCCTACGGCATCGGCGTGCTCGAAGGCCTGCCGATGCCGGCGACGCACGGCGCGCTGCTCGACTGGTACGAAGCGCTTGGCCTGCCCGTAAATCGCGAGCGCGCGCTCGTGCGCGGCGCGCAGGGGCTGCTCGATTTCTTCCGCGGCATCGGCGCGAAGCGCGAGAGCCTGCCTTACGACATCGACGGCGTGGTCTACAAGGTCAACCGGCTCGACGAACAGGAGGCGCTCGGCTTCGTGTCGCGCGCACCGCGCTTCGCGCTTGCGCACAAGTTCCCGGCCGAGGAAGCGCTGACGACGCTCCTCGCGATCGACGTGCAGGTGGGTCGCACGGGCGCCATCACGCCGGTGGCGCGGCTCGAGCCCGTGTTCGTCGGCGGCGCGACCGTCACCAACGCGACGCTGCACAACGAGGACGAGGTGCGCCGCAAGGACATCCGCATCGGCGACACGGTGATCGTGCGGCGCGCGGGCGACGTGATTCCCGAGGTCGTCGGCGCGCTGCCCGAGCGGCGTCCGTCCGACGCGAGCGAGTTCGTCATGCCGGCGCGCTGCCCGGTCTGCGACTCGCACATCGAGCGCCTGCCGGACGAAACCATCGCCCGGTGCACCGGCGGGCTCTTCTGCCCGGCGCAACGCAAGCAGGCGCTCTGGCACTTTGCGCAACGCCGGGCGCTTGACATCGACGGCCTCGGCGAAAAGATCATCGACCAGCTCGTCGAGCAGCAACTGGTGCGCACGCCGGCCGATCTCTTCAACCTCGGCTTCGCCACGCTGGCGGCGCTCGACCGTTTCGCCGACAAGTCGGCACAGAATCTGCTGGACTCGCTCGAGAAGGCCAAATCGACGACGCTCGCCCGCTTCATCTACGCGCTCGGCATCCGCCACGTCGGCGAGTCGACCGCGCGCGATCTCGCGAAGCATTTCGGCGCGCTCGACCGGATCATGGACGCGTCGGTCGAGCAACTGGTCGAGGTGAACGACGTCGGGCCCATCGTGGCCGAGGCGATTCACCAGTTCTTCGCCGAGGCACACAATCGCACGGTGATCGAGCAGCTACGCGCGCCCGGCAGGCTCACGTGGGTCGAAGGGCCGCCGGCGCCGCGGGAGCCCGAGGGCGTGCTGGCCGGCAAGACGGTCGTGCTGACCGGGACGCTGCCGACGCTCTCGCGCGAGGCGGCGAAGGCCATGCTCGAGGCCGCCGGCGCGAAAGTGGCCGGCTCGGTGTCGAAGAAGACCGATTACGTGGTTGCGGGCGCCGAGGCCGGCAGCAAACTGGCAAAAGCCGAGGAACTCGGCGTGCCGGTACTCGACGAAGACGATATGCGCAAGCTTCTGGAGGGCCACCTGCCATGATTCGAGAAATTCTGAAAATGGGCGATCCGCGGCTGCTCCGCATCGCGAGGCCGGTCGATCATTTCGACACGCCCGAGTTGCACGCGCTCGTGGCCGACCTGTTCGAGACGCTCGAGGCCGTCGACGGCGCGGGGCTCGCCGCGCCGCAGATCGGCGTCGACCTGCAGGTCGTGATTTTCGGCTTCGGCCGCAACCGGCGCTATCCGGACGCGCCGCCCGTGCCGAAGACGGTCCTCATCAACCCGGAGATCCATCCCGTTTCGCAGGACATGGAGGAGGGCTGGGAAGGGTGTCTCTCGGTGCCGGGCATGCGGGGCGCCGTCAGCCGCTTCTCGATGATCCGCTACGAGGGCGTGGACCAGTACGGTAATCCGATCGACCGCGTGGCCGAAGGCTTCCACGCGCGCGTGGTCCAGCACGAATGCGATCACCTGATCGGCAAGCTCTACCCGATGCGGATCACCGATTTCTCGAAGTTCGGCTTCACCGAGGTGCTGTTTCCCGAACTCGAATCGGACGAGGACGACTGAGCGGCGGCTGGGCGGCGGTTCCGGGCGGCAAGGCGGTATTCTCCTCGTCGCCCGGCCGCCCTGAATGCCATCAGAACGACTCTTCGGGCGTCAGATAGCGCCACTGGCCCTGCGGCAGGGCGCCGAGCAGGACGCGCCCCATGCGCACGCGCTTGAGTCCCACCACTTTCAGCCCGACCAGCTCGCACATGCGGCGGATCTGCCGCTTCTTGCCTTCGCGCAGCACGAAACGCAGTTGCTCGCCGTTCCGCCAGCTCACCATGGCGGCCTTGAGCGGAACGTCGTCGAGCGAGAGCCCGTGGCGCAGCATCGCGAGACTCTCGGCCGGGAAGTGCCGGTCGATGTCCGTGTCGAGGTCGCCGTAGGTCACGCGCACCAGATATTCCTTGTCGATGTCCGACTGCTCGCCGATCAACTGTTTCGCGACGCGGCCGTCCTGAGTCAGCACGAGCAGGCCGGTCGAATCGATGTCGAGCCGTCCCGCCGGCGCGAGCGTGCGCAGATGCAGCGGCGAGAAGCGGATGCCCGCGCGGTCGCCGTCCCAGTGGTTGGCGCCGGTGACGAGCGTGACGGCGGGCGGATAGCCGTCCTCGGCCTGGCCGGACACGTAGCCGACGGGCTTGTGCAGCAGGATCGTGACCTGGCGCGCCTGGGCGGCGCGGGCGGCCGGATCGACCTCGATGCGCTGGTCCGGGCGAATCTTGATGCCGAGCGTGTCGGCGCGCTGGCCGTCGACGAGCACCCAGCCCCTCTCGATCCATTCGTCGGCCTCGCGGCGCGAGCACAGGCCGAGCTCGGACATGCGCCTCGATAGCCGCAGCATGCCGGATTCGTCGTTCGGGACGGGGCGGGCGGCGCGGACGGCGGTCGGGGCCGCGCTTGAGCGGGCCGGCGTCGGCCGCGCGCGCGGGCCGTACGATTCTCCGGCCCCCCGCTGCGGCCCGTTGGTCGCCCTGGCTTTCCGGTCGCCCTGGGCCAACGGTGCGTCGTGACGCTTTTTACGATCCGCGTACGGGCGCTCGTTCGGATTACGGGGGCCGGCGGGCGAGCGGGCGGGGCGATTTCCGCTGTTTTCGTCAAAATTGCGGCGCGCGCGCGTGGCGCCGTCGCTCCGGTCCGGTTTTCCCACGGGCCGGGCATCGCGGTCCGCGGGATTCCGGCGGGCCGGCGCCGCCGCAGCCTCACCCCGACGCGGCGGCCGATCGGACGATCGGCCGGTTCGGGCTTCGGCGTTGCCTTCTGTCCAATTTCTACGGGCCGGTGCTGCCGCAGCCTCGCCCCGACGCGGCGGCCGATCGGACGATCGGCCGGTTCGGGCTTCGGCGTTGCCTTCCGTCCAATTTCTACGGGCCGGCGCTGCCGTAGCATCGCTCCGACGCGGAGGCCGGTCCGACGATCGTCCGGTTCGGGCTTCGGCATTGCCTTCCGTCCGATTCCGGCCGGCCGGTTGGGTCGATCGTTCCTCACGCACCGGCCGGGGCCGGGTTTGCCCGGCGGCCGGGTTCTTGCCGAACCGGGGCGTCGGCGCATCCGACGATCCAGCGCGCGGCGGCCGGGCCGGGCGGCCTGGCGCACGGTCTTCGCGGGGCAGAGTAGACGCCGGCGTGCGGGGCGTCTTCGCCGGGGCCGGCCCGGAAGAAGCGGCGGGCGTAGCGGGCTTGCCGCCGGCGCGCGCTTCGGCGCCGGACGGTTTCGCCGGCTTGCGCGCCGTCGCGCTGCCGCGGCGGACGGGCGCGCGCTCCGACGTGGTCGGGCGCGGATGTTTGGCAGTCAGTTTGGCTCGCATCGATGTTCTTATACGGCGACCGCGCGCAGCAGTTCGGTTTCGACCTGAATCTGCAGCCGGTTGTCCGAGAGTCCGGAGCCGTCGAGCAGGAACACGTCCTCGACGCGCTCGCCGAGCGTGTTGATCCGGGCGGCGTGGACGCCGACCTGGTGCCCGGCGAGCACGCGCGCGATCGAATAAAGGAGACCCGGCCGGTCGTTTGCCGACAGGGACAGGATGTAGTACTGGCCGCGCTCGTCGGCCCGCAGGTCGATGCGCGGCGTGACCGGGAACGTGCGCGAGAGCCGCGAGAGCCGGCCCCGGGCCGGCTCGGGCAGCGCCTGGTCCGGGCTCGCGAGGCGGGCGGCCAGCTCCTGCTCGACGAGGTTCGCGATGTCGCGATAGTGGACGCCGCCCTCGGTTTGCGCGACGAGGAAGTTGTCGATCGCGTAGCCGTGGCGCGTGGTGCTCACGCGTGCGTCGAGCACCGAAAGCGCGTTGCGGTCGAAGTACCCGCACATGGCCGCGAACAGATCGGGGCGGTCCTTCACGTAGACGAGCACCTGCAGCGCCTCGCCGATCGGCGAGGGCCGCGCGTGCACGACGGGCGCGTCGGTGTGCACGTGGCGGTAGAGCACGCGCGTCTGCCAGGCGATGTCGGCCGCGTCGTGGCGCAGGAAATAGCCGACGTCGAGCTCGTCCCAGAGGGCGCGGTGCGCGTCCTCCGGGACGGTTTCGAGCCGCAGCAGCGCGAGCGCCTCCTCCTTGCGCGTCTTCAGTTCCGAATGCGTGTCGGGCCGCGCGCCGCCCAGCACCGCGAGCGTGGCGCGGTAGAGGTCCTCGAGCAGCTTGCCCTTCCAGTTGTTCCAGACCTTCGGGCTCGTGCCGCGGATGTCGGCCACGGTCAGCAGATAGAGCGCCGTCAGCCCGCGCTCGGAACCGACGAGCCCGGCGAAGCGCTTGACCACCTCGGGGTCGCTCGTGTCCTGCTTTTGCGCGACCTGACTCATCGTCAGGTGGTGCTCGACGAGCCAGACCACGAGCGCTGCGTCCTCGCCCGAGATGCCGTGCTCGCGACAGAAGCGCCGCGCGTCGGCCATGCCGAGCGTCGAGTGATCGCCGCCGCGGCCCTTGGCGATGTCGTGGAACAGCGCGGCCACGGACAGCACCCACGGCCGCTCGAAGTTCGAGATCAACTGGCTGCAGAACGGATACTCGTGCGCGTGCTCGGGCACGGCGAAGCGGCGCAGGTTACGCAGCACCATCAGGATGTGCTGGTCGACCGTGTAGACGTGGTAAAGATCGTGCTGCATCTGGCCGACGATGCGCCGGAAGTTCAGCAGATAGCGCCCGAGCACGCTCGTCTGGTTCATGAGCCGCAGCGCGTGCGTGATGCCCGCCGGCTGCTGGAGAATTTCGAGGAAGAGGCGCCGGTTCCCGGGATCGCGCCGCCAGTGCTGGTCCATCACGTCGCGCGCGTTGTAGAGCGCGCGTAGCGTGCGGGCCGATAGCCCCTTCACGCCCGGCGTCTGCTCGTAGAGCAGGAACGCTTCGAGGATCGCGTGCGGCTCGCGCTCGAACACGTCGTCGCGCGCGATTTCGAGCATGCCCTGCTTCTCGACGAAGCGCTCCGAAAGCACACGCGTGATGCCGCTCGTGTTCGGGAAGAGCTGCGCCTCGATGTTCAGGATCAGGATGGTCGCGAGCTGCGTGACGGCCTTCGCCGCCCAATAGTAGCGACGCATGAGCAGCTCGCTCGCGCGCCGCGTTGCGCTATCCTCGTGGCCGAAGCTTTCGGCGAGGGCCGTCTGCAGGTCGAACACGAGAATGTCCTGGCGGCGGCCGGCGAGCACGTGCAGGCGCGCGCGCAGCGTCTTCAGGAACGACTCGTTGCGGCGCAGTTCGCGCGCCTCGCGGCCCGTGATGAGCCCGCGTTGGTCCAGCTCCCGCCAACTGCTGCCGAAACCGGCCGCCTCGGTGATCCAGAGAATCAACTGGAGGTCGCGCAGCCCGCCCGGGCTCTCCTTGACGTTCGGTTCCAGCGCGTAGGGCGTGTCCTGAAACTTCGCGTGGCGCTGGCGCATTTCGAGCACCTTGGCCTGAAAGAAGGCGCGCGGGTCGAGCGCCTCGCGGTAGCGTCCGGCGAAGTCGCCGAACAGCGCGGCGCTGCCCGTGATGCGGCGCGCCTCGAGCAGCGACGTGCGCACTGTGATGTCGCCGGCCGCTTCTTCGAGGCACTGCGCGACGGTGCGCACGCTGCTGCCGATCTCGAGGCCGAGGTCCCAGGCGAGCCCGATGAAGCGCTCGATGCGCGCTTCCACGTGGTCGAGCGGCTCATCCTCGGGCAGCAGGACGAGGATGTCGACGTCGGAATACGGGGCCAGCTCGCCGCGCCCGAAACCGCCGACGGCGACGAGCGCGAGCGAGGCCGGCAACCCGCAGGCGTGCCAGGCTTGACGCAGCGTGTCGTCGGTCGTGCGCGCGAGCGCGCGCATCAGCGTGTCGACGTTGGTCGCGGTGCGGAAGCGCTCCAGCAACTGGGCCTTCGCGGTCTTGTAGCCGGATTTCAGCGAGGACGTGTCGGGCAGGGCGGCGGCGGGAACGCTCATGGGTCTGGGGCGCGCGGATTACGGGGTTGACTGGACGGAAAGCGGGCCCGGCGCGCGGGCCGGACCCGGAGTATCGGCTGATTTGTCGGCTTGTGCGGGACGACCGTGAGGCGGCGAAAACGACAGGGAGCGGCAAGGCGCAACAAGAAGGACACGGCCTGAAGCGGCGGAAACGGTTGCCGGCGGGCCCCGGGGGGGCATCCGCGGCCGCGCTTCCTCGCGCTCCGGCTTGGGGCTTGCCGCCGTCCCTCCGCGCTCAGGCCGCCGCGCTGGCCGTCTGGGCCACGATGGCCGGGCGCGCCGGCGTGCCGGCCGACACCGTCAGCACGTCGTAGCCGTGCTCCGTCACGAGCACCGTGTGTTCCCACTGTGCGGACAGGCTGCGGTCGCGCGTCTTGACGGTCCATTGGTCCGGCATCGTGCGGATATCGCGCCGGCCGGCGTTGATCATCGGCTCGACCGTGAAGATCATGCCCGGCTGCAGCTCGAGACCGGTGCCGGGACGGCCGTAGTGGAGCACCTGCGGGTCCTCGTGAAACACGGTGCCGATGCCGTGGCCGCAGTATTCGCGCACGACGCTGTAGCCCTGCGCTTCGGCATGGCGCTGGATGGCGTGGCCGATGTCGCCGAGGTGGGCGCCCGGGCGCACCTGGTCGATGCCGAGCCACATGCATTCGTAAGTGGTCTGCACGAGCCGGCGCGCGAGAATCGACCCCTCGCCGACGATGAACATCCGGCTCGTGTCGCCGAAGTAGCCGTCCTTGATGACGGTGATGTCGATGTTCAGCGCGTCGCCGTTCTTGAGCGTCTTGTCGCCCGGAATGCCGTGGCAGATCACGTCGTTGACCGAGATGCAGGTGGCCTTCGGGTAAGGCGGATAGCCGGGCGGCTGGTAGTTGAGCGGCGCCGGCACGGTGCCCTGCACGTTCAGCATGTATTCGTGGCACAGGCGGTCGAGCTCGCCCGTCGTCACGCCGGCGACGACGAGCGGCGTAATGTAGTCGAGTACTTCGCTTGCCAGCCGGCAGGCGACGCGCATTTTCGCGACGTCGTCTTCGTTCTTGATCGAGATGGCCATGATGTGATGAAGCCCGCAAATGCAGTTCAGTGGGCCATTATCTCACCTTATCCCCGCCGTCGCTGCTTTTCGGCGGCCCAAACGGCGAGCGCGAGCGAGGCCCGTCGGCGGCCCCGGCCGGCCGCCCTCGACGGCGGAAAGCCTTGGCTGTCTTGAGCCTGAAACCTTCCCTGTGCTATAATCTTCGGCTAAGTCATTCCCCGTTTTCTTTCGGATCTTGCTGGGCCTGAAAGGGAAAACGGGAGAGAACGGCGGGACATGGCGGGTCCGTGCAGGCCTGTCTGTGCGGGTAAATCCGTTATGTCCGTCTTGTCGCTGCCGCAGGCGGCAACGGCGAGCGCAGATTCAAGCCGCATCGATGCGGAAAGCGGCAAAATCAGGCAGTAGCAAGTAAGCAAGAGAGAAGTAAAAGCAGCGGCAATTTTCCAATTGCAGCACTCGCAAGCCGGCGCACCCTGGGTGTCGCGCGGCGCGGCGCGGCGGAAACCGTGGATTTCGCACGGAACCGGCGCGGCGCGCGGCCGATACGGCAGCCGGCTTAAGACCTAACCCTGGCGGAGATTTTCATGGCAGTCACCATGCGTCAAATGCTGGAAGCCGGTGTCCACTTCGGTCACCAGACGCGCTTCTGGAACCCCAAGATGGCCCCGTTCATTTTCGGCCATCGCAACAAGATTCACATCATCAACCTCGAAAAGACGCTGCCGATGTACAACGACGCGCTGAAGTACGTGCGTCAGTTGGCAGCGAATCGCGGCACGATCCTCTTCGTCGGTACGAAGCGCCAGTCGCGCGACACGATCGCGGCCGACGCGCTGCGCGCCGGCATGCCGTACGTGAACGCGCGCTGGCTCGGCGGCATGCTGACCAACTTCAAGACGCTGAAGGTGTCGATCAAGCGCCTGAAGGACATGGAAGCGTCGGTCGAGGCGGGCGAGCTCGAGAAGATGAGCAAGAAGGAAGCGCTGCTGTTCGAACGCGAAATCGCCAAGCTGCAGAAGTCGATCGGCGGCGTGAAGGACATGGGCGGTATTCCCGACGCGATCTTCGTCGTTGACGTCGGCTATCACAAGATTGCCGTGACCGAAGCGAACAAGCTCGGCATTCCCGTCATCGCGGTGGTCGACACGAACCACTCGCCGGAAGGCATCGACTACGTGATCCCGGGTAACGACGACGCGAGCAAGGCCGTGGCGCTGTACGCCCAGGGAGTCGCCGACGCGATCATCGAAGGCCGCGCCAACGCGGTCAACGAAGTCGTGCAGGCCGTGCGCGGCAACGACGACGGCGACGAGTTCGTCGAGGTCAACGCGGAGGCGTAACGCTGCCCCGCGTCCGGCCAACAAGGGGGCTTTCATAGGCCCCCTTTTTTTGAGCCGCGGTATCGTGCGCGCGCGTCGAGATGTAAGAAAACGTGTCGCGCCGAAACGAATTCGGGCCGGCCGCATCGAAAGGCGGTCGGCGTGTACCAGAGAAGACCCAAGGAGTGAATGATGGCGGCAATTACCGCAAGCATGGTGGCTGAACTGCGCGCGAAGACCGACGCGCCGATGATGGAATGCAAGAAGGCGCTGACGGAAGCCGACGGCGACATGGCGCGCGCCGAAGAGCTGCTGCGCGTGAAGCTCGGTAACAAGGCCAGCAAGGCCGCCTCGCGCGTGACCGCCGAAGGCGTGATCGCCTCGTTCATCGAAGGCGGCGTCGGCGCGGTCGTCGAGCTGAACTGCGAAACCGATTTCGTCGCCAAGAACGACGACTTCAACGCGTTCTCGCAGAAGGTGGCCGAACTCGTCGCGAAGCAGAACCCGGCCGACGTCGCCGCGCTGTCGGCGCTGCCGCTCGACGGTCAGACCGTCGACGCCGTGCGTCTCGCGCTCGTCGGCAAGATCGGCGAGAACCTGTCGATCCGCCGCTTCTCGCGCTTCGAAACGTCGAACCGCCTCGCCGCGTACCTGCACGGCACGCGCATCGGCGTGCTGGTCGAATACGCGGGTGCCGAGGAGCAAGTGGGCAAGGACGTCGCCATGCACATCGCGGCGATGAAGCCGGTCTCGCTCTCGTCGGAGAACGTGCCGGCCGAGCTGATCGCGAAGGAGCGCAGCATCGCAGAGCAGAAGGCGGCCGAATCGGGCAAGCCGGCCGAAATCGTCGCGAAGATGGTCGAGGGCAGCGTGCAGAAATTCCTCAAGGAAGTCTCGTTGCTGAACCAGCCGTTCGTGAAGAACGACAAGCAGACGGTCGAGCAGATGCTCAAGGCGGCCGGCTCGTCGGTGCAGCAGTTCACGCTGTTCGTGGTCGGCGAGGGCATCGAGAAGCGTCAGGACGACTTCGCGGCCGAAGTGGCGGCGCAGGTCGCTGCTGCAAAGCAGCAATAACGCATCAGGCGCAGTACCCGCGGCCGGGGCGTCGTCCCGGCCGCGGCCAGCAGTACCACGCCGCCCGGCGGGCCCGGTCTGCCGTGCGGCGCGGCCGGATTTCCCGGTTTCCGGCGCCGCTTGCCCGAAGCCGTGTTTCACCCCTACAGTTCCGAGTTATTGTTCCTTTCCGCGCGATCTGGATCTTTCCATGCCCACTGCCGCCTATAAACGCGTTCTGCTCAAACTTTCCGGCGAAGCCCTGATGGGCGACGATGCTTTCGGCATCAACCGCGCCACGATCGAACGAATGGTGGCGGACATGGCCGAGGTGGTCCGGCTCGGCACGCAGCTCGCCGTCGTGATCGGCGGCGGCAATATTTTCCGCGGCGTCGCGGGCGGCGCGGCCGGCATGGACCGCGCGACCGCCGACTACATGGGCATGCTCGCGACGATGATGAACGCGCTGGCGCTGCAGGACGCGATGCGCCACGCCGGTATCGAGGCGCGCGTGCAGTCGGCGCTGCGCATGGACCAGGTGGTCGAGCCGTACATCCGCCCGCGGGCGATCCGCCAGCTCGAGGAAGGCAAGGTCGTCATCTTCGCGGCCGGCACCGGCAACCCGTTCTTCACGACCGACACGGCGGCGGCGTTGCGCGGCTCGGAAGTCGGCGCGGAGGTCGTGCTCAAGGCGACCAGGGTGGACGGCGTCTACTCGGCCGACCCGAAGAAAGACCCCTCGGCGACGCGCTATGCGACGATCAGCTTCGACGAGGCCATCGGCCGCAACCTGCAGGTGATGGACGCGACGGCGTTCGCGCTGTGCCGCGACCAGAAGCTGCCGATCCGGGTGTTTTCGATCAACAAGCCGGGGGCGCTCAAGCGCATCGTCGAGGGCGAAGACGAGGGCACCCTCGTGCACGTGTAAACTCTCGCTCACGCGAGAGGCTCGAATGTGGGCCGGGAGACGGCGTGGTCTCGCGCCGGCCGGTCCGCTCCGTTATGAAGGTTGGAGGTTTCAAAATGGCTGTGGCTGACATCAGGAAGGGCGCCGAACAGAAAATGCAGCGCTCGATCGAAGCGTTCAGGACCGATCTGTCGAAGATCCGCACGGGCCGCGCGCATACCGGCCTGCTCGATCACATCCAGGTCGACTATTACGGCTCGCCGGTGCCGATCTCGCAGGTCGCGAACCTGTCGCTCGTCGACGCCCGCACGATCGGCGTGCAGCCGTGGGAAAAGAAGATGGTGGCCGTCGTCGAGAAGGCGATCCGCGAGTCGGACCTGGGCCTGAACCCGGCGACCCAGGGCGACCTGATCCGCGTGCCGATGCCCGCGCTCACCGAGGAGCGCCGCCGCGAGCTGACGAAGGTCGTCAAGAGCGAGGCCGAGACGGCGAAGGTGGCCGTGCGCAACCTGCGCCGCGACGCAAACGAGCAACTGAAGAAGCTCGTGAAGGACAAGGAAACGTCGGAGGACGACGAGCGCCGCGCCGTCGACGAGATCCAGAAGCTGACGGACCGTTTCGTCGCCGAAATCGACAAGCTGGTGCAGACCAAGGAAGCGGAGATCATGACGGTCTGAGCCTGAGAGCCCGCCGCTTCGCCGGGTTTTCCGCCATCTTCTCCATTTATCGTTCAATGGCCATGACCTATACCAGTTCAACTGTCCGAGTGCCTGATGTGACGGACGTACCGCGTCACATCGCGATCATCATGGACGGCAACGGCCGTTGGGCGACCGAGCGCCGCCTGCCGCGCGTCTCGGGCCACACGCGCGGCGTCGAGGCCGTGCGCGCGGCCGTCGAGTCGTGCGCGCGCAGCGGCGTCGAATACCTGACGCTGTTCGCGTTCAGCTCGGAGAACTGGCGTCGGCCGACCGACGAGGTGTCGTTCCTGATGCGCCTGTTCGTCACCGCGCTCGAGCGCGAGGTCGGCAAGCTGCACGCCAACGGCATCCGCCTGCGCGTGATCGGCGACCTGACGATGTTCAGCACGCGCATCCAGGACCTGATCCGCCGCGCCGAAGTGAAGACGGCCGGCAACACGCGCCTCACGCTGACGATCGCCGCGAACTACGGCGGCCGCTGGGACATCATGCAGGCGACGCGCAAGCTCGTCGAGCAGTCGGTCCACGAAGGCAAGCCCGCGCTCGTCAACGAGGACACGTTCGCCCAGCATCTCGCGATGGCCTACGCGCCCGAGCCGGACCTGTTCATCCGCACGGGCGGCGAGCAGCGCATCAGCAATTTCCTGCTCTGGCAGCTCGCGTACACCGAGTTCTATTTCACCGATACCTACTGGCCGGATTTCGGCGCCGACGAACTGGCCCGCGCGATCGCATCGTATACGCGGCGCGAGCGGCGCTTCGGGCGCACGAGCGCGCAGCTCGAGCCGCACGTGCAGAACGCCGACTCGCTTTCATGCTGAAAACTCGCGTCGTCACGGCGCTCGTGCTGCTGGCCGTGTTCCTGCCGGTTACGCTGTTCGCTCCGGTCGCCGCCTTCGGCGCGCTGATCGGCGTGGTCGTCGTATTCGCCGCCTGGGAATGGGCGCGCCTGCTGAAGACAGGCGGCGCCGGCGCGGTCATTTATGCGCTGGTCGCGGCCGTCGTCGTCGCCGCGAGCGCGAAGTTCGAGACGCCCCACGCGCTGTTCCGTGCGGCGAGCGTGTTCTGGATCGTGGCCGGCCCGTACGTGCTCGTGCGTAAGCCAGCGCTCGCGACGGGCGCCTGGCGCCTGTTCCTGCTCGCGGCCGGCCTCGCGATTTTCGCGGCCTGCTGGCAGGCGCTCGTGGCCGCGCGCACCGAGGGCGTGGCGTTCGTGCTGTCGCTTCTGCTCGTCGTCTGGCTGGCCGACATTGGCGCATACTTCGCGGGTAAGGCGTTCGGCCGCCACAAGCTGGCGCCCGCCATCAGCCCGGGCAAGACCTGGGAGGGCGCGGCGGGCGGCTGGGTCGCCGTGATGGCGGTGGCGCTCGCGGCCGTCCTGTTGCACGCGTTCGAGCCGACGCTGTATTCGACGCTGGTCGCGCGCGGCGGCATGGCGCGCGCGCTTGTCTGGCTTACCGTGCTGGTCGCGTTCAGCGTGATCGGCGATCTGTTTGAATCGATGCTCAAGCGCCAGGCTGGCGTCAAGGATTCGAGCGGCCTGCTGCCGGGACACGGCGGCGTGCTCGACCGCATCGATGCGCTGCTGCCGGTGCTGCCGCTCGCGCTGTGGCTGCTCGGCTAGAGATAGAGATATGCAAAAAAGACTGACACTGCTCGGTTCGACGGGCTCGATCGGGGACAGCACGCTCGACGTGGTCGCGCGGCATCCGGAACGTTTTTCGGTGCATGCGCTGACGGCGCATCGCAACGGCGACAAGCTCGTGGAGCAGTGTCTGCGCTTCAAGCCCGACGTGGCCGTGGTCGGCGACGCCGCCACGGCCGGGCGGGTGGCGCAGGCGCTGCGCGAGGCCGGCTGCAGCACCGAAGTGAGCTGGGGCGCGCAGGCGCTCGTCGACGCCGCGAAGAGCGCCGGCTGCGATACCGTGGTCGCGGCCATCGTCGGCGCGGCCGGCCTTGCGCCGACGCTTGCGGCCGCGCGCGCCGGCAAGCGCATCCTGCTCGCGAACAAGGAGGCGCTCGTGATGTCGGGCGCGATCTTCATGGACGCGGTTCGCGATCACGGCGCGACGCTTTTGCCCGTGGACAGCGAGCACAACGCGATTTTCCAGTGCCTGCCGCGCGAGGCGGCGCTGCACGGCGGCGTCACGAAGATCATCCTGACCGCGTCGGGCGGACCGTTTCGCACGCGCGAGCCCGCCACGCTCGTCGACGTGACGCCCGAAGAAGCCTGCAAGCATCCGAACTGGGTGATGGGCCGCAAGATTTCGGTCGACTCCGCGACGATGATGAACAAGGGCCTCGAAGTCATCGAGGCGCACTGGCTGTTCGACCTGCCGGGCGAGCGCATCGACGTGCTGATCCATCCGCAGAGCGTGATCCACTCGCTCGTCTCGTACGCCGACGGTTCGGTGCTCGCGCAGCTCGGCAACCCCGACATGCGTACGCCGATCGCGCATGCGCTCGCGTTTCCGGAGCGCGTCGATTCGGGCGTGGGGCCGCTGGATCTCGTGCAAATCGCGACGCTCTCGTTCGAACAGCCCGATTACGCCCGTTTTCCGTGCCTCGCGCTCGCGATGCGGGCGCTGGCCGCGGGCGGCGTCGCGAGCGCGTCGCTCAACGCGGCCAACGAGGTCGCCGTCGAGGCGTTCCTTGCGCGGCGGATCGGTTTCATGGAGATTGCCCGCACGGTCGGCGCGGTGCTCGACGCGCTGCCGAACCGCCGCGCGGCCAATCTCGAGGACGTGCTCGACGCGGACGCTGCGGCGCGCCGCGCTGCGCACGCCATCATCGACAGTCTGCCGGTGCCGGCCTAGTCCGCACGCCGGCGCGCTGCCAGCAGCGAGGCGCTTATGAACCTGCTTACCGAAGTCGTGGCTTTCGCGGTAGCGATCGGCGTACTGGTCGTCGTCCACGAGTTTGGGCATTACAGCGTCGCGCGATGGTGCGGGGTGAAGATCCTGCGCTTCTCCATCGGTTTCGGCAGGCCGATCGTGCAGTGGGTCGACCGGAGGACGGGCACGGAGTGGAGCATTGCGCTGCTGCCGCTCGGCGGCTACGTGAAGATGCTCGACGAGCGCGACGCGCTGCGCACGATTCCCGCGCAGGATCTGCCCCACGCGTTCAACCGCCAGTCGGTCGGCAAGCGTATCGCCATCGTCTCGGCCGGGCCGATCGCCAACTTCGTGCTGGCCGTGCTGCTCTTCACCGTTGTGTTCTCGACGGGTGTGAACGAGCCTCAGGCCATCGTCGCCGCGCCGCCGTCGCATACGGCCGCGGCCCAGGCCGGTTTCCAGGGCGGCGAGAAGATCGTCTCGATCATCAGCGAGGGCGAGACGAAGACCGTGCGCTCGTGGTCAGACCTGCGCTGGAAGCTGCTCGCGGCCGCGTTCGACCGCGGCCACGTGGTGCTGGTCGCGCGCGACGGCAACGGCGTCTACGATTTTCCGCTCGATCTCTCGCGGCTCTCGTCGAAGGATCTCGACGACGATTTCATGGTGCGTCTCGGACTCGACGCGGGCGGCGGCGCGCTGCAGGTCATGGACGTCGAGCCGAACAGCGCGGCGCAGCGCGCGGGGCTCGCGGCGGGCGACCGCCTGAAGGCGATCGACGGCCGGCCCGTGGACAGCGCGAGCACGTTCATCGCCTACGTGGAGGCGCACGCCGGCGAGCCGCTGCAACTGCAGGTCGAGCGCGGCACGCCCGGGCAGACGGTATCGCTGACGGTCGTGCCGGTTCTGCAGCGCGGCGAGGACGGCAAGGAGGCGGGGCGCATCGGCGCGGCGCTGGCGGCTCAGGTGCCGAGCGTGGAGGTGCGCTACGGGCTGCTCGACAGCGCCCGGCTCGGCGCGCGGCGCACGTGGGACATCGGGCTCTATTCGCTGCGGATGTTCGGCCGGATGCTGATCGGCCAGGCGTCGCTCAAGAATCTTTCGGGGCCGGTGACGATCGCCGATTACGCGGGCAAGAGCGCGCGTCTCGGGCCGTCCGCCTTCATGTCGTTCCTCGCGCTCGTCAGCATCAGCCTCGGCGTGCTCAACATGCTCCCGATTCCGGTATTGGACGGGGGGCATCTGTTATATTATCTGGTCGAAGCCGTCACGGGCAAAGCCGTGTCGGACCGCTGGCAGATGATGCTCCAGCGCGCAGGGCTGGCCTGTATCGTCGCGCTCTCGGCGATCGCGTTGTTCAACGATCTGGCTCGGTTAATCCATTTTTAAAGAATTCGGCGGCGCTCCAGAGGAGCGTCTGACCTGATGCAGCTATCCACCCGGCATTGGCGACGCGTATCGTCCGGACCCGCGGTTTCATCGCGAAGCCGCGCGTGGCGGGCTCATGTGTCGTTCGGGGCGGAAAACCCGGCTGCGCTGCGGCAAACGGCGGTCGATTCCGTCGGGGGGCGCGACGCCACGCTGGCGGGAATGCAATGATTGGGAGAAACGGGAAGGTGACTTTGCTAACGGGTTTGACGAGGCGCGCAACGTGGGCATTGGCGTTGACGCTGACGATGCTGTTTTCGGGCGGGGTGAGCGTCGCGCAGGCACAGGAGGCAAGAATCGCAGCGGTCAACTCCGACCGCATCCTGCGGGAATCGGCTCCCGCCAAGGCCGCGCAGCAAAAACTCGAGGCGGAGTTTGCGAAGCGCGACAAGGATCTGCAGGACATGGCGCAGAAGCTGAAGACGATGTCCGACGCGCTCGACAAGAACGGCGCTTCGATGTCGGCGGCCGATCGCGCCGGGCAGCAGCGCGAACTGTCTCAGCTCGACAGCGATTTCCAGCGCAAGCAGCGCGAATTCAACGAGGATCTGAACCAGCGTCGCAACGAGGAGCTCGCGGCGGTGCTGGACAAGGCCAACAAGGTCATCAAGCAGATCGCCGAGCAGCAGCATTACGACCTGATCCTGCAGGAAGCGGTATACGTGAGCCCGCGCATCGACATCACCGACCAGGTGCTCAAGGCGCTGGCGGCGCAGTCGGGCAGCGGAGGCAGCGGTTCGGGCAGCAATAGCAGCAGTAGTGGCGACAACAGCAGCGGCAATTGACGCAGGAGCAGTGCACGCATGTCATTCACGCTTGAGGAAATTGTCCGGCGGTTCGGCGGCGAAGTGGTCGGCGAGCCCGGGCAGCGTGTCGCGGGTCTGGCTCCCCTCGACCAGGCGGGGCCGCAGCAACTGGCATTCCTCGCCAATCCGAAGTATCTGTCGCAGGTCGAAACCACGCGCGCAGGCGCCGTGCTCATCAACGCAGACGATCTGGCGAAGCTCGCCTCGCCGGAAGGCCGCAACTTCATCGTCACGCCCAATCCGTACGCTTATTTCGCGCGTGTCGCGCAGGCGTTCATCGACCTCGCCGCGCCGAAACCCGAGGCCGGCGTGCATCCGTCGGCGCACGTCGATCCGGCCGCGCGCGTGGCGAAGAGCGCCGTGATCGGCCCGAACGTGACGGTCGAGGCCGGCGCCGCGATCGGCGAGAACGTGCGGCTCGACGCGAACGTGTTCGTCGGCCGCGGCACGCAGATCGGCGACGGATCGCATCTCTATCCGGGCGTCACCGTCTATCACGGCTGCCGCATCGGCGAGCGCGCGATCGTCCATTCGGGCGCGGTGATCGGCTCGGACGGCTTCGGCTTCGCGCCCGACTTCACGGGCGAGGGCGATGCGCGCACGGGCACGTGGGTCAAGATTCCGCAGGTCGGCGGCGTAGATGTCGGCCCGGACGTCGAAATCGGCGCGAACACGACGATCGACCGCGGCGCGATGGCCGACACGGTGATCGAGGCGTGCGTGAAGATCGACAACCTCGTGCAGATCGGTCACAACTGCCGGATCGGCGCCTATACCGTGATCGCCGGGTGCGCGGGCATCGCGGGCAGCACGACGATCGGGCGCCACTGCATGATCGGCGGCGCGGTCGGCATTGCCGGCCACGTGACGCTGGCCGACCACGTCATCATCACGGCCAAGTCGGGCGTGTCGAAATCGCTGTTGAAACCCGGCATGTACACGAGCGCGTTTCCCGCGGTCGAGCATGCCGACTGGAACCGGAGCGCGGCCCTGATGCGCAATCTCGACAAGCTGCGCGACCGTATCAAGGCGCTCGAGACGGCGCTTGCCGCGCGCTCGGGCGGCAACGCCTGACCGGAGTCGGATCGGCCGGTCGGCGGAGCCTGCGGGCTTGTCCGTCGACGGGCCGGCACGCGAAAGCCGCCGCCGGCGAGAGGCGAGGCAGGGGTTTTCGCGTGCCACGCCGTGTGTCGAGGGTTCGCCCGGACACACGGCATCGAGCGCCTGGCGCAGGGTTCGCGCCGGCATTCGCAGTCACCTTCGCGCAATTCTCGCGTGAGCAGAAATACCATGAACATCGAAAAACTCAACTTCGACATCCACAAGATCCTCACGCTGTTGCCGCATCGTTACCCGTTCCTGATGGTGGACCGGGTGCTGGAGCTCGAGCCGCACAAGAGCATCAAGGCGCTGAAGAACGTCACGGTCAACGAGCCGTTCTTCACGGGGCATTTCCCGGCGCGCCCCGTCATGCCCGGCGTGATGATTCTCGAGGCGCTCGCGCAGACGGCCGCGCTGCTCACGTTCGCGGAGGATCCGCGCGACCATGAAAACACGCTCTACTACTTCGTCGGCATCGACGGTGCGCGCTTCAAGCGCGTCGTCGAACCGGGCGACCAGCTTATCCTGAACGCCACGTTCGAGCGCTACATGCGCGGTATCTGGAAGTTCAAGGCCCGGGCCGAAGTCGAGGGCGTCGTGGCCGCCGAGGCGGAACTGATGTGCACCGTGAAGACCGTAGACCAGGCCGCGCAGTAAGGCGCGCCATATCGGACGCGGGGCGCCGCGCCGCAAGCTCGGGCGGCGGCTCCCGCAACAGAACCGGAAGCGAGGGCGAATGAGCAGGATTCATCCCACTGCGATCGTCGAGCCCGGCGCGCAGCTCGACGAGACCGTCGAGATCGGACCATATGCTGTCGTCGGCGCGCACGTGAGCATCGGCGCGCGCACGACCATCGGTTCGCATAGCGTGATCGAGGGCCACACGACGATCGGCGAAGACAACCGGATCGGCCACTACGCGTCGATCGGCGGGCGTCCGCAGGACATGAAGTACAAGGACGAGCCGACCCGGCTCGAAATCGGCAACCGCAACACGATCCGCGAATTCACGACGCTGCACACGGGCACCGTGCAGGATCGCGGCGTGACGACGATCGGCGACGACAACTGGATCATGGCCTACGTGCACGTTGGCCACGACTGCCGGCTCGGCAACAGCGTCATCATGTCGAGCAACGCGCAGCTCGCGGGCCACGTGATCGTCGAGGATTACGCGATCGTCGGCGGCATGTCGGGCGTGCACCAGTTCGTGCGCATCGGCGCGCACTCGATGCTGGGCGGCGCCTCGGCGCTCGTGCAGGACGTGCCGCCGTTCGTGATCGCGGCCGGCAACAAGGCCGTGCCGCACGGCATCAACGTCGAGGGGTTGCGTCGCCGCGGCTTCTCGGCCGACGCCATCTCCGCGCTGCGCTCGGCGTACCGGCTGCTCTACAAGAACGGCCTGTCGCTCGAAGAGGCCAAGGTGCAGCTCATCGAGCTCGCCGCGGCGGGCGGCGACGGCGACGCGCCCGTGAAAGCGCTGCTCGACTTCGTCGACCAGTCGCAGCGCGGCATTATCCGTTAGCCGATGGCGCTGCAATCGAGTCCGCTGCGCATCGCGCTCGTCGCCGGCGAACCGTCCGGTGACCTGCTGGCGTCGTCGTTGCTCGCCGGCCTGACTGGCCAGTTGCCGGAGACCGCGCAGTACTACGGCATCGGCGGGCCGCGCATGACGTCGGCGGGCTTCGACGCGCACTGGCCGATGGAAAAGCTCTCGGTGCGCGGCTACGTCGAGGCGCTGCGCCACATTCCCGAGATTCTCGGCATCCGCAACGAGCTGAAGCGCCAGTTGCTGGCCGATCCGCCCGACGCGTTCGTCGGCGTCGACGCGCCCGACTTCAATTTCGGGCTCGAGCATGCGCTGCGCGACGCGGGCATTCCGACCGTTCATTTCGTCTGCCCGTCGATCTGGGCGTGGCGCGGCGGGCGGATCAAGAAGATCGTCAAGTCCGTCGATCACATGCTCTGCGTGTTTCCGTTCGAGACCGCGATTCTCGAAAAGGCCGGCGTGGCCGCGTCCTACGTTGGCCATCCGCTTGCCGACGAGATTCCGCTCGAACCGGACCAGGCCGGCGCGCGCCGCGCGCTGGGTCTGCCCGAGAGCGGCCCGGTCGTCGCCGTGCTGCCCGGCAGCCGGCGTTCGGAGATCGGCCTGATCGGCCCGACGTTCTTCGACGCGATGGAACTCATGCAGCGGCGCGAGCCCGGCCTGCGCTTCGTGATGCCGGCCGCGACGCCGGCACTGCGCGCGCAGTTGCAGACGCTCGTCGACGCGCATGCGGGGCTCGCGCTGACGCTCGTCGACGGCCAGTCGCAGGCCGCGATGACGGCGGCCGACGCGATCCTCGTGAAGAGCGGTACGGTGACGCTCGAGGCGGCGTTGCTGAAAAAGCCGATGGTCATTTCCTACAAGGTGCCCTGGCTGACCGGGGAGATCATGCGCCGCCAGGGGTATCTGCCGTACGTGGGCCTGCCGAACATTCTGGCCGGGCGTTTCGTCGTGCCGGAAATCCTCCAGCATTTCGCGACGCCCGAGGCGCTTGCCGACGCCACGCTCAAGCAGTTGCACGACGAGGCGAACCGTCGCACGCTGACGGACATCTTCACGGAACTGCATCACACGCTGCGGCAGAATACGTCGCAGCGCGCGGCGGAAGTGGTCGCGCGGGTCGCGACGAGCCGCAGGGTGGCCGCATGACGGGGCGTGCCGCATCGCGCGGGCCGAAGTCGGGCCGGCCGCCGAGGGCGAAGCCGACGCTGGCCCAGCAGGGCCTCAGTTTCGATTTGCCCGGCGAGATCGTCTGCGGCGTCGACGAGGCCGGGCGGGGACCGCTTGCCGGGCCCGTGACGGCGGCGGCGGTCATTCTCGATCCGGCGCGCCCGATCGAAGGCCTGGACGATTCGAAGGTGCTGAGCGCGAAAAAGCGTGAGGCACTGTATGACGCGATCGTCGAGCGTGCGCTCGCCTGGTGTGTCGCGTCGGCCTCGGTCGAGGAGATCGACACGCTGAACATCCTGCACGCGACCATGCTCGCCATGCGCCGCGCCGTGGAAGGGCTCGGCGTGACGCCGACGCTCGCGCGCATCGACGGCAACCGCTGTCCCGTGCTGGCTGTGCGCAGCGAGGCCGTGATCGGCGGCGACGCGCTCGTGCCGAGCATTTCGGCAGCGTCGATCCTCGCCAAGGTGACGCGCGACCGGCTGCTCGTCGAGCTTCATCGCGCGTTTCCCGTGTACGGGTTCGACGCCCATGCCGGTTATGGCACGCCGCAGCATCTGGCCGCACTGCGCGAGCACGGGCCTTGTGCGCATCACCGGCGCTCGTTCGCGCCGGTGCGCGAGGCCTTCGTGCTGCACGGCCTGCCGCCGGCGTCGCCCGCAGCCCGGCATCCTACTGACGGGGCCGGGCCGGCGGATGTCGCCGATGCATCCGCCCGAGCCTGATTTCGCCCCATGCCGGGCGCATTGCCCGGCGCGTTCGTCCACCCGTTCGTTTCTCGTCCGACCGTGAAAGCCATTACCTCACGCGACAATCCGCTCTACAAGCGCCTGAAGGCGCTGGCGGGCTCGTCGCATCAGCAGCGCCGCAGCGGCCAGGCGCTGCTCGAGGGATTTCACCTCGCAAGCGCCTGGCTCGACGGGGGCGGGCAGCCGGAGTGCTGCGTCGTCGCCGACGGCGCGCTGAATCACGACGAGGCCCGCGCGATCATCGGGCGGATCGACGCGCAGCGCGTCGTCACGCTGCCGGACGCGCTGTTCGGCCAGCTTTCGAACGTCGTGCACGGCGTCGGCCTGCTGCTGCTCGTCGATCGGCCCGAGGTCGCACTGCCGCCGCGTGTCGACGAGACCTGCGTGGTACTCGACGGCGTGCAGGACGCCGGCAACGTCGGGTCGATCCTGCGCAGCGCGGCGGCAGCGGGCGTGCGGCAGGTGTTTTGCGCGCCGGGCACGGCGAACGCGTGGTCGTCGAAGGTGCTGCGCTCGGCGATGGGGGCGCATTTTCTGCTGCAGGTGTTCGAGAACGTCGATGCCGACGCGCTGGCCGGGCTGCTCGCCGTTCCGGCCGTGATCACCGATTCGCACGGCGCGCAGCCGCTCGACGAGTGCGACCTGACTGGGCCGCTCGCCTGGGTGTTCGGCAACGAAGGGGCGGGCGTGTCGCCGTTCTGGCGCGAGGCGGCGGCGCGGCGCGTCACGATTCCGCAGCCGGGCGGCATGGAGTCGCTGAACGTGGCCGCGGCGGCGGCCGTTTGCCTGTTCGAGCAGTGCAGGCAGCGGCGCCGCGCCTGAAACGGAAAAAGAGCCGGGCCGCCGGGCCCGAATCAGTAGGCCGAACGGTCGGGCCGGATTTCCTGCAGGATCGTCGTGGCGATTTCCTCGATCGACTTGTGCGTCGACGAGAGCCACTTGATCGATTCGCGCCGCATCATCGCCTCGGCCTCGTTGATCTCGTACCGGCAATTCTCGAGCGCGGCGTACTTGCTGCCGGGGCGGCGTTCGTTGCGGATTTCCGCCAGCCGTTGCGGGTCGATCGACAGTCCGAAAATCTTGTCGCGGTGGCCGAGGAGCGGCGTCGGCAGCTTGCCGCGCTCGAAGTCGTCGGGAATCAGCGGGTAATTGGCGGCCTTCACGCCGTACTGCATGGCGAGATACAGGCTCGTCGGCGTCTTGCCGCTGCGCGACACGCCGACGAGGATCACGTCGGCGTCGTCGAGGTTGCGGTTCGACTGGCCGTCGTCGTGCGCCAGCGAAAAGTTGATCGCCTCGATGCGTTTGCGGTACTCGTCGGTATCGGCGTTCTGGTGAACGCGTCCCATCGCGTGGCTCGACTTGACCTGAAGCTCGAGCTCGAGCGGTTCGACGAAGGTCTGGAACATGTCGAGCACGAGCGCGTTCGAGCGCTTGACGATCTCGCTCGAATCGCTGTCCACGAGCGTCGTGAACACGATCGGCCGGCGGCCTTCCTGATGCGCCGCCTCGTTGATCTTCCCGGCGGTGACGTAGGCCTTCTCGATCGAATCGATGAACGGCACGCGCACGAGACGGAATTTCTGGTCGAACTGCGACAGGATCGAATGCGCAAAGGTCTCGGCGGTAATCCCGGTACCGTCGGAGACGATGAATACGGTTGGCGGCATGGCAATGCGGGAAGGGTGGGCGCGGCGGCGCCCGGGCAGGAATCCTGCTGACACCGTCTGGCGTGCGGATCGCTCGCCGGCTGCTCATTTGGCAGTCGGCACGGTAGAATAGCGGCAACCTGTTGGATAAGCAATTGCAGCCGAACTGCGCCGAACCGCCCCGTATCCGGGCCGATTCTGTCGTCAGCCTGCGGCGATTTCCTCTAATTTTGCGCAATCGCGCGCTTTTCTGCGCTTTTACGTCATCGGGAGCGGCCCTCGCAGGCCGCGGCGATTGTTTTTCCAACAGGTTGCGCAAGACGTGGAACCGCTCCCAATGGGCGGCCCGCGTACGAGCCCACTTGCGCAATCGAGTATTTTTTTCACACTTAGGGGCTTGTATGACTAACGCAGTTAACGTTGCAAAGGACAAGGCGTATGTAGTGCCTTTTGAACAGTTGCGGATGACCGACGTCGAGATCGTGGGCGGCAAGAACGCTTCGCTCGGCGAAATGATCAGCCAGTTGGCCGAGGCCGGCGTGCGCGTGCCGACCGGTTTCGCGACGACGGCGCTCGCGTTCCGCGACTTCCTCGAGCACAACAGGCTGACCGACCGGATCGCCGCCCGGCTCGAGAAGCTCGACATCGACGACGTCAAGGCGCTCGCCGAGGCCGGCCGGGAAATCCGCCAGTGGATCGTCGAGGCGCCGCTCCAGTCAAGGCTCGAGCAGGAGATTCGCGCGGGCTTCGAGACGCTGCAGAAGAGCTCGCCGTCCGAACTCTCGTTCGCGGTCCGCTCGTCGGCCACGGCCGAGGATCTGCCCGACGCCTCGTTCGCCGGTCAGCAGGAGAGCTATCTGAACGTGGTCGGCGTCGAGGACGTGCTCGATCGTCTCAAGCACGTGTTCGCTTCGCTCTACAACGACCGCGCCATCTCCTACCGCGTCCACAAGGGCTTCACGCATTCCGAAGTGGCGCTTTCGGCGGGCGTGCAGCGCATGGTGCGCTCGGACGTCGGCGCGGCGGGCGTGATGTTTACGCTTGACACCGAGTCGGGCTTCAAGGACGCCGTGTTCATCACGTCGAGCTACGGTCTCGGCGAGACCGTCGTGCAGGGCGCCGTGAATCCGGACGAGTTCTACGTCTTCAAGACCACGCTCGCGCAGGGCAAGGCGCCGATCATTCGCCGCTCGATCGGCTCGAAGCTCGTCAAGATGGAGTTCACGCAGCCGGGCGAGCCGGGCCGGGTGAAGACCGTCGACGTGCCGCACGACCAGCGCAACCGCTTCTCGATCACCGACGAGGACGTGATCGAGCTCGCGAAATACGCGGTCATCATCGAGCAGCACTACCAGCG
The DNA here is from genome assembly GCF_002870125.1 of Burkholderia sp. WAC0059. Lineage (GTDB taxonomy): Bacteria > Pseudomonadota > Gammaproteobacteria > Burkholderiales > Burkholderiaceae > Paraburkholderia. The sequence goes on along the minus strand of NZ_PNEO01000010.1, from coordinate 10,838 downwards.
GCCGATGGACATCGAGTGGGGCAAGGACGGCCGCGACGGCAAGCTCTTCATTCTCCAGGCGCGTCCGGAAACGGTGAAAAGCCAGGCGGCGGGCAAGATCGAGCAGCGCTTCAGGCTCAAGGGCCAGTCGCAGGTGCTCGCAACCGGCCGCGCGATCGGCCAGAAGATCGGCGCGGGTCGCGTCAGGGTGATCCACGATCCGTCGGAAATGGAGCGCGTGCAGCCCGGCGACGTGCTCGTGGCCGACATGACCGATCCGAACTGGGAGCCCGTGATGAAGCGCGCGTCGGCCATCGTCACGAACCGCGGCGGGCGCACCTGCCACGCGGCGATCATCGCGCGCGAGCTCGGCGTGCCGGCCGTGGTTGGCTGCGGCGACGCGACCGACGTGCTCAAGGACGGCTCGCTCGTCACCGTCTCGTGCGCGGAAGGCGACGAGGGCCGGATTTACGACGGCCTGCTCGAAACCGAGGTCAGCGAAGTGCAGCGCGGCGAACTGCCGCCGATCCCGGTGAAGATCATGATGAACGTCGGCAACCCGCAGCTCGCGTTCGACTTCTCGCAGTTGCCGAACGAGGGCGTCGGTCTCGCGCGCCTCGAATTCATCATCAACAACAACATCGGCGTGCATCCGAAGGCGATCCTCGAGTACCCGAACGTCGACGCGGACCTGAAGAAGGCCGTCGAAAGCGTCGCGCGCGGCCATGCCTCGCCGCGCGCGTTCTACGTGGACAAGCTGACCGAGGGCATCGCGACGATCGCGGCGGCGTTCTATCCGAAGCCCGTGATCGTGCGTCTGTCGGACTTCAAGTCGAACGAGTACAAGAAACTGATCGGCGGTTCGCGCTACGAGCCCGACGAGGAAAACCCGATGCTCGGCTTCCGCGGCGCGTCGCGCTACATCGCCGACGACTTCGCGCAGGCGTTCGAGATGGAATGCGTGGCGCTCAAGCGCGTGCGCGAGGAAATGGGCCTCGCCAACGTCGAGATCATGGTGCCGTTCGTGCGCACGGTGAAGCAGGCGGAGCGCGTGGTCGGGCTGCTGGCGAAGTTCGGCCTGAAGCGCGGCGAGAACGGCCTGAAGCTCGTCATGATGTGCGAGGTGCCGTCCAATGCGATTCTCGCCGAAGAGTTCCTGCAGTACTTCGACGGCTTCTCGATCGGCTCGAACGACCTCACGCAGCTCACGCTCGGCCTTGACCGCGACTCGGGCATGGAACTGCTCGCGGCCGATTTCGACGAGCGCGACGAGGCCGTCAAGTTCATGCTCAAGCGCGCGATCGACACCTGCCGGCGCCTGAACAAGTACGTGGGCATCTGCGGCCAGGGGCCGTCGGATCACCCGGACTTCGCGAAGTGGCTGGCCGACGAGGGCATCGCGTCGATCTCGCTGAACCCCGACACCGTCGTCGAAACCTGGCAGGCGCTCGCACAGGCGAAGTAAGCGCAAGGGCGCCGGCCACCGGCGAACGAAGCCGCTCGCCGCTTCGTTCGTCATACTACCGGCCGTACCGTTCGCCGCAGGCCGTAAGGCAGCGTCGGCTTCGTGCTATAACACCCCGGTCAAGCCGGGGTGTTTTACTTTGGGGGATCGACGTGGGGCCACACGGGCTGTTCTGGTGGGTCGGTGCCGGGGCGCTCGTCGTCGCGGAGCTGACGACCGGCACCTTCTATCTGCTGATGATCGCGCTCGGCTTTCTCGCCGGCCTGATCGCCTGGGCAGCCGGCGCGCCGCTCGACGGTCAACTCGTTGCCGCCGCGGCCGTCGCGCTCGTCGCCGTGATCGCGTTGCGCCGCTCGCGCTTCGGCCGCGGGCGGCGCAAGGAGGCGGCGCGCAATCCCGACGTGAATCTCGACATCGGCGCTTCGCTGACCGTGAACGGCTGGCGCGACGGGCACGCCCGCACGATGTACCGCGGCGCGGAATGGGACGTCGAGCTGGCGCCCGGCGAATCCGAAAGCGCGCATCTCTATGAAGTCACGGCGCTGCGCGGCAACTGCCTCGTCGTCGCGGCGAAGAGGAAACCTGCGGCCTGAAACCGGCCGGCGGGGATCGGAACGAGTCGGGAAAAATCGGGAAAAAGGAGGGAGTATGCAAATTCCGGTTGTGGGTTTGATTTTGCTGCTGATCGTCGTGGTGCTGATCGCGCAGACCGTCAAGATCGTGCCGCAGCAGCACGCCTGGGTCGTCGAGCGGCTCGGGCGTTATCACGCGACGTTGACGCCGGGCTTGAGCCTCGTGCTGCCGTTCGTCGACCGGGTCGCCTACCGGCACGTGCTCAAGGAGATTCCGCTCGACGTGCCGAGCCAGGTCTGCATCACGCGCGACAACACGCAACTGCAGGTGGACGGCGTGCTGTACTTCCAGGTCACGGACCCGATGAAGGCGTCCTACGGGTCGAGCAACTTCGTGTTCGCGATCACGCAGCTTTCGCAGACCACGCTGCGCTCGGTGATCGGCCGGCTCGAACTCGACAAGACGTTCGAGGAGCGCGATTTCATCAACCACAGCATCGTGTCGGCGCTCGACGAGGCGGCCTCGAACTGGGGCGTCAAGGTGTTGCGCTACGAGATCAAGGACCTGACGCCGCCGAAGGAGATCCTGCACGCGATGCAGGCCCAGATCACGGCCGAGCGCGAGAAGCGGGCGCTGATCGCGGCTTCGGAAGGGCGCAAGCAGGAGCAGATCAACCTGGCGGCCGGCGCGCGCGAAGCGGCGATCCAGAAGTCCGAAGGCGAGCGGCAGGCGGCGATCAACCAGGCGCAGGGGCAGGCGGCAGCAATTCTCGCCGTCGCGGACGCGAACGCCGAGGCCATCCAGAAGGTCGGCGCGTCGATCGGGGCGCAGGGCGGCATGGCGGCCGTCAACCTGAAAGTGGCCGAGCAGTACGTGAGCGCGTTCGGCAATCTCGCGAAGGCGGGCAACACGCTGATCGTGCCCGGCAATCTGGCCGACATGAGCACGATGATCGCCTCGGCGCTGACCATCGTGGCCGGCGCCCGGAGCGGCGCCGAAACGGGCAACGGGTAAGCGCGTCCGGAGCCGGGACGCGCAACGGCGCGCCGGGCCGGCGCTCAGCCGGGCGTGCGCATCAGGCGGGCCTTTTCGCGTTCCCAGTCGCGCTTTTTCTCGGTTTCGCGCTTGTCGTGCAGCTTCTTGCCCTTGGCGAGGCCGATTTCGCACTTCACGCGGCCGCCCTTGTAGTGGAAATTGAGCGGCACGAGCGTATAGCCGCGCTGCTCGACCTTGCCGATCAGCTTGTGGATTTCCGGGCGGTGCAGCAGCAGCTTGCGGGTGCGGACCGGGTCGGGGGTGATGTGCGTGGACGCCTCGGGCAGCGGGCTGATGTGCGCGCCGATCAGGAACAGCTCGCCGTCGCGGATCACGACGTAGCCCTCCTTGATCTGGCCGCGCCCGGCGCGTAGCGCCTTGACTTCCCATCCCTCGAGCACGAGCCCCGCTTCGTGGCGTTCTTCGATGAAGTAATCGAAGAACGCTTTTCTGTTGTCGATGATGCTCATGAATGGAAAGTGCCCAACTCGTTTAAAATTAGAATTTTAGCAAAGCGGGCAGGTGAAAGCCCGCCATGCCCCTACCTTTGCCACGCGCGACGCAATTTATGGCGGATGTTCAGAAAACCGTGTTGATACGCCATTCGGCGGAGCAGATGTTCGATCTCGTCACCGACGTCGCGGACTACCCCCATTTCCTGCCCTGGTGCGGTGGAGTCGAGGTCCGCCGGCAGGACGAAACCGGCATGGAAGCGAAAATCGACATCAACTTCAAGGGCATCCGGCAGCATTTCGCGACCCGCAACACGCAGCAGCGGCCCCATCGCATCGACATGGAGTTCGCCGACGGGCCGTTTCGCAACTTTACCGGCTACTGGCGCTTCACGCCGCTGCGGGCCGACGCGTGCAAGATCGAATTCGCCCTGCATTACGAATTTACCAGCATGATCCTCGAAAAGATCATCGGACCGGTGTTCAGCCATATCGCGAACACCTTCGTCGAATCGTTCGTCAAGCGCGCCGACCAGCGGTACGGCAAGTCATGAGCGACAAACTCGCGATCGAGGTCTGTTATGCGCTGCCCGACCGGCAGACGCTGATCGCGGTCGAGCTGCCGCCGGGCGCCACCGTGCGCGAGGCCATCGACGCCAGCGCGATCCTGCGGCGCCACCCCGAAATAAACCTCGAACGCCAGAAAGTCGGCGTGTACGGCAAGATCCGGCCGCTCGACGCCGCGCTGGCCGCCTACGACCGCGTGGAAATCTACCGGCCGCTCATCGTCGATCCGAAGGCGGCCCGCCAGCGGCGCGTCGAGAAAACCCGCAAGGCCGGCTCGATCGAGGGCCGCAAGTGGCAGCACAAAGACTCGCGTTAGGGATTCTCTTAGGCGGTAGGGCAGGTCCGGATACGGACGGCGCGGCTTTGCCTGTGGCGGGTTAGCCCACGGTCGGGTCCGGGTTGCACTCCGGGTTTCCCGCGCATTTCCCCCGCATTTTTCCGATAGCAGATTTGCTCAGCCCGCCGGATGTCGCCGCCCGGCCGTTCCCGCATCCGCGTTTTGACCCGGCTCGTCGGCCGGCACGATGCCGTCGCCGTGGGCAGCCTGCGGCGGCGCGTCCGCATGCCGCCGCACCGAGGCGCTCACGCCGGCCACGAGGAGCACGATCGCGGCAATCTCCAGCGGACGGGGCAGGCGGTGGTCGTAAAGGAATCCGTACAACAGCGCGAACAGCGTCTCGAAGACGATCATCTGGCCGGAAAGCGTGAGCGGCAGCCGCTTGGCCGCCGCGTTCCAGAGACCGTTGCCGAGCCAGGACGCGCCGACGGCGACGGCGAGGTTCAGCAGCCAGAACGTCTGCCAGCGGCCGGCCGAAACCGCCGCATGCGCGAGGCCGCCGGGCAGGAGCGCCGCCGCGAGCCAGAGCAGGGCGCCGAGCGCGCCCGTCACCATGCCCCAGAGCACCGACCATTCGTTGCCGCTGAAATGCGTCATGCGCTGCAGATAGCGGGCGTTCTCGACCGCGAACCAGGTCCAGCAGACGAGCGCGCCGACCGCGCAGCCGACGCCGGCCAGTTTCGTGAGCACGCCCGCGTGACTATCGCCGCCGCCCGACGCCGAGAATACGTCGAGATTGATGCAGACGATGCCGGCCGCGATCATCGCGAGCGGCAGGGCGAGGCGGCGCAGCGGCACCGCGCCGTGGTCGCCGCGGCCGAGCAGCGTCACCGTGACGGGCAGCACGCCGACGATCAGCGAGGCCGGCGCGATACCGACGAGATGGATCGCGCTCGCGAGAAAAAGGTAGTAGAGCAGGTTGCCCGCGAGCGCGAGCTTCACGAGCGCGGCGAGGTCCGCGCGGGTGAGCCGCGGCCACAGGCGGCGCAGCATGGGCAAAAGCGCCGCGAGCGACACGAGCCCGTACATCACGTAGCGCCCCGCGCTCAGCAGCAGCGGCGAAAAATCCGCCAACTGGCGGGGCACGACGAACACCATGCCCCATAGCGCGCCCGCCAGCACACCGTACAACACGCCACGCTGCATCGTCTGTCTGTCCCCGAAGAAACCCGGAATCGAAATCGTCCACGAGCTTACCCGGCCGCCGGGCGATTGTCTTGTTCGATCCTGCAGCGGGTTTTCCCAGTCTGGCGTTCGCCAGTCCGCCTGGACCGGCAAACGAAACGGGTTCGAACCCGATCCGAAAGAGGAAGCGAAATTCGCCGCGCGGCCGGCTTCGAAAAAACGTTGGATCGGCGCTAAGCCGCTGTTCGCGCTGATGAAATCCGGGGAGGTATCGCGTATAATCTGCTTTTGCGCCCATAGGATTCGCCATGCGTCTAATCCAGAAAGCACTCACGTTCGATGACGTGCTCCTCGTCCCGGCCTTCTCCGACGTTCTGCCGCGCGACACCAGCCTGCAAACCCGGCTGACCCGCAACATCTCCCTGAATATTCCGCTCGTGTCCGCCGCCATGGACACGGTGACCGAAGGGCGTCTCGCGATCGCGATGGCGCAGCAGGGCGGCGTCGGCATCGTCCACAAGAATCTCACGCCCGCCGAGCAGGCGCGCGAGGTCGCGAAGGTGAAGCGCTTCGAATCCGGCGTGGTGCGCGACCCGATCACGGTGCCGCCGCAGATGAAAATCAGCGACGTGATGGCGCTTTCGCAGCAGCACGGCATTTCCGGTTTCCCGGTGGTCGAGGGCACGCAGTTGATCGGCATCGTGACGAATCGGGACCTGCGCTTCGAAACGCGCCTCGACGAACCCGTGCGTTCGATCATGACGCCGCGCGAGCGTCTCGTCACGGTCAAGGAAGGCGCGCCGCTCACCGAGGCCAAGGCGCTGATGCACAGCCATCGCCTCGAGCGCGTGCTCGTCGTCAACGACGCGTTCGAACTGCGCGGGCTGATGACGGTGAAGGACATCACGAAGCAGACCGAACACCCGGCCGCCTGCAAGGACGAGCACGGCAAGCTGCGCGTGGGTGCGGCCGTCGGCGTGGGAGCGGACAACGAGGAGCGCGTCGAGCTGCTCGTGCAGGCCGGCGTGGACGTGATCGTCGTCGATACCGCGCACGGCCACAGCAAGGGCGTGCTCGAGCGCGTGCGCTGGGTCAAGAAGCATTACCCGCAGGTCGAGGTCATCGGCGGCAATATCGCGACGGCGGACGCGGCAAAGGCGCTCGTCGAATACGGCGCCGACGCGGTGAAGGTCGGCATCGGCCCGGGCTCGATCTGCACGACGCGGATCGTGGCGGGCGTCGGCGTGCCGCAGATCAGCGCGATCGCGAACGTCTCCGACGCGCTGCGCGGCTCCGGCGTGCCGGTCGTCGCCGACGGCGGCGTGCGTTTCTCGGGCGACGTCAGCAAGGCCATCGCGGCCGGCGCGAACGCGGTGATGATGGGCAGCATGCTCGCCGGCACCGAGGAGTCGCCGGGCGACGTGTTCCTGTTCCAGGGCCGGCAGTACAAGTCGTACCGCGGCATGGGTTCGGTGGGCGCGATGAAGGACGGCGCGGCCGACCGCTACTTCCAGGACAACTCGGCGAACATCGACAAGCTCGTGCCCGAGGGCATCGAGGGGCGCGTCGCCTACAAGGGTTCGGTCAACGCGATCCTGTTCCAGTTGATCGGCGGCGTGCGGGCCAGCATGGGCTACTGCGGCTGCCGCACGATCGACGAGATGCACGAGAAGGCGGCCTTCGTCGAGATCACGTCGGCGGGCATTCGCGAATCCCACGTGCACGACGTGCAGATTACGAAGGAAGCGCCGAACTACCACGTGGACTGACGCGCGATGAAGCCGCTGCTGCGAGTGGTGCTGGTGATCGATGCGTTGCTGATGCTGGCCTGCGGGGGCCTTTTGCTGCTGACCCCGTGGAAGGCGTTCTACAGCGCGCTGGAACTGGTGCCGCCGCAGCCGGCGCTGATCGGGCAGGCGTTCGGTGTCGTGCTGCTGGGGTTCGCGTGGCTCGCGTTGCGCGGCGCCATCGACGGTGCGCTCACGTCGGCGGTCGGCAGGGTGGCCGGCCACGTGTACGTGCTGTGCGGCGTGCTCGTCCTCGTCTGGATGATCGGGCTGCACGAGCCGAGGGTGTCCGGCCTCGGGCAACTCGCCGGCGGTTTGGGCGGCGTGCTGCTCGTGGTGTTCGGGCTGGCCGGTTCGCGGCTGTCCGGCGCGGTGCGCCGGCGGGAGCGGGCCGAGGCGTCCGAAGCGGCGGCGGCACGCCGCGCGGCGAAAACCGCCGAGCCGCCACGACAGCGCCGGGAACCCGTTGACGGGAATACTCCCCGCGTGTCGCCGTCGTGGGCGACACCGGCGGCATCGGGTGAGCCGGCCCCGGAATCGGTTCAACAGGCGCCCGCATCGACGACGGATAGCGCCCGGCCGGCCGGTAGCGAGGCCAGCCCGGACGAGGACTCGGCAGCAAAAGCCGCTCGCGACGAAGCCGCGGGCGTTTCTTCGCGGCCGCCTTTTCATGGCTGAGCCGGGGGAAATCGCCGCCGCCCGTGTCGTCGCCGTCATGCCTGCCGACCGGTTTGTCCGCCAGTCCGTTGTGCCGATCCGGTTCGTCATCCGGAACCCGAATTCAGGCCGCGCCGTTCGCGCGGCTTTTCCGTATCCGTTTTTTCCAGATTCTGCCCGCTGCCATGCATGACAAGATCCTGATTCTCGATTTCGGCTCGCAAGTTACCCAGTTGATCGCACGCCGCGTGCGCGAAGCCCACGTCTATTCCGAAATCCACCCCTACGACGTCGACGACGCGTTCGTTCGCGCGTTCGCGCCGAAGGGCATCATCCTTTCCGGCGGACCGAACTCGGTCACGGACGCCGATACGCCGCGCGCGCCGCAGGCCGTGTTCGAGCTGGGCGTGCCCGTGTTCGGCATCTGCTACGGCATGCAGACGATGGCAGAGCAACTCGGCGGCCAGGTCGACGGCGGCCACGTGCGCGAGTTCGGCTATGCTGAGGTGCGCGCGCGCAGCCATACGCGTTTTCTCGACGGCATCGAGGACTTCCGTACGCCCGAGGGCCACGGCATGCTGAAGGTCTGGATGAGCCACGGCGACAAGGTGACGGAGATGCCGTCCGGCTTCACGCTGATGGCTTCGACCGAAGCGTGCCCGATCGCCGCGATGGCCGACGAGACGCGCCGCTTCTACGGCGTGCAGTGGCACCCGGAAGTGACCCACACGGCGCAGGGCCGCGCGATGCTCGAGCGCTTCGTGCTCGGCATCTGCGGCGCGAAGGCCGACTGGGAGATGGGGCACTATATCGACGAGGCCGTCCAGAAAATCCGCGACCAGGTGGGCGGCGAGCAGGTCATCCTGGGGCTCTCAGGCGGTGTCGACTCGTCGGTGGCCGCCGCGCTGCTGCACCGGGCGATCGGCAACCAGCTCACCTGCGTGTTCGTCGATCACGGCCTGCTGCGCCTGAACGAGGCGGAACAGGTGATGGCGACGTTCGCCGACCACCTCGGCGTGAAGGTGGTCCACGTGGACGCGAGCGAAGCCTTCCTGACGAAGCTGGCCGGCGTGACGGACCCCGAGGCGAAGCGCAAGATCATCGGCGCGGAGTTCGTCGAAGTGTTCCAGGCCGAGGCCGGCAGGCTGACGGATGCGAAATGGCTTGCGCAGGGCACGATCTATCCGGACGTGATCGAGTCGGCCGGCAAGGGCAAGAAAGCCGCGCACACGATCAAGAGCCACCACAACGTGGGCGGCCTGCCGGAAACGCTGAACCTGAAGCTGCTCGAGCCGCTGCGCGAGCTGTTCAAGGACGAGGTGCGCGAGCTGGGCGTGAAGCTCGGCCTGCCGCACGAGATGGTCTATCGCCACCCGTTCCCAGGGCCGGGCCTCGGCGTGCGGATTCTGGGCGAGGTGAAGCGCGACTTCGCGGACCTGCTGCGCCGCGCCGACGCGATCTTCATCGAAACGCTGCGCGATACGATCGACGGGGAAACGGGCAAGTCTTGGTACGACCTCACGAGTCAGGCGTTCGCGGTGTTCCTGCCGGTCAAGAGCGTGGGCGTGATGGGCGATGGGCGGACCTACGAGTACGTCGTGGCGCTGCGCGCCGTGCAGACGCTCGATTTCATGACGGCGCATTGGGCGCACCTGCCGCACGAACTGCTGGGACGGGTCTCGAACCGCATCATCAACGAGGTGCGGGGGATCAACCGGGTCGTGTACGACATTTCGGGGAAACCGCCGGCGACAATCGAGTGGGAGTGATTTGATGTCCTTCGGGGACTATCGCCAGCTATCGAAAAAGATGACGTAACGTATTGATTTTAAAGTAAATACGTCGCGGCATCTATCGGTGGCTATCGCCGGCCAGCAAAACAAGTTGGCGGTAAAAATCAAGGCCAGATTAAGACATTCTCGTTCACTATTCAGACTTTTACCGTCTTTGACGGTAAAAGTCTTCTCGGGAAAGCTTGTTTTACGCGGCTTTCCGGGCATCAACAGGTCTCCCGATCCCTGATGGTAAAGCCGTCAAAATACCGGAGGAAACCTCGATGCTCACCGACGCTGCACTACGCAATCTCAAGCCTAAGTCCAAGATTTATAAGGCTTCCGACCGGGACGGGATGTACGTGACGGTATCGCCTGCCGATACCGTCACCTTCCGCTACGATTACCGTCTCAACGGCCGCCGCGAATTACCCGTGCGAGATGAAGCGAGAGGCTATATCCACACCCGAATTCGGTTCCGGCAGATTCCGGACCATGACTGTCTGCGGATTCGACAGCGGGATGCCGGCTGCCCGTAACCGTTTGAGAATCTCGAACAGCAGGTCGCTTTTGGTGGCATCGGTGATTCTGGGGCTGTGCACATAGCCGGTGACGCTCAGCGTAATGCCGGCAGGCGTCAACTGGCTGAAGCTGACCGACGGTGCGGGGTGCTCGAGAATCGACGCGTGAGCGACGTAGGCGCCTAGCAGCAGATCTCGGACCTGCTCCGGATCGATGTCCAGCGGAAAAGTCAGCGTGAGTGTCGTGACGCCCTGGGTGCTGTTGCCCGTCACATTCCGCAGATTCTGCGAGATTAGCTGGGAGTTGGGGACGATAACGGTCGAGCGGTCGGAGAGCTGTATTTCGGTGGCCCGCACGTTGATGCGCCGGATATCTCCCTCGACGCCGCTGATGCTCACCATATCGCCGACCTTGACCGGACGTTCGGTCAGCAGGATCAATCCCGAGATGAAGTTCTTGACGATTTCCTGCAGGCCGAAGCCGATGCCGACCGACAGCGCGCTGACGATCCACGCGAGGTTGTCCCATCTCACGCCCAGGGCCGAGAGGGTGAGCAGGGCGACCAGC